>CAVRLZ010000021.1:0-171450 GCA_963721895.1 uncultured Chloroflexia bacterium
TACCCTACACGATGTACTTTTACCGGGGGTATGGCATCCATGGGACCTACTGGCACAACAACTTTGGCCAGCCGATGAGCCACGGCTGCGTGAACCTGCGCAACACGGACGCGGCGTGGTTCTACAACTGGGCCGAAATCGGGACCCCCGTGGTTTCCCACTATTGATGGGATTGCCTGATAGAGCAAGCGAAGCGGAGCACAGGGCTCCGCTTTTTGCTTTCAGCGGATCGAGCACAGGATGACCCCTATTTATTTTGCGGCCGCCGGTGACATTCACGGGGATCATGCGGCGCTGATTCAGCGCTTGGAGCAGCTACAGGAGCGGCTTGGCAGCCCCCTGGCCTTTGTGCTGCAGGTTGGCGACTTTGAGCCAGTGCGCGATGTGCTGACCTCGAATGCATGCCCGGACCGGAGCGGCGACACAAGCTTGGCACATTCCATCGCGTGCTGAGCGGCGACCTGCGCTACCCAGCGGAGCTCTACTTTATAGGCGGCAACCATGAGCCCTACCAATGGCTCGAGAGTTTGCCAGAGGGGGGAGAGCTTGCCCCGGGCATTCGCTATATGGGCCGCGCGGGCATCGTCGAGCGCGCGCCGGCTCCGCATCGCTGGTCTCAGCGGCATTTACAGCCGGACCCGTTACGACCTAGAAATTCCAGAGGGCTGGGCCAGCCGCAAGACCATGCTCAAAGAGCCCACTTATTTCCGCCAGCCCCATGTTGAGCGGCTCCTTCAGGCGGGCCCGGCGGACATCCTGCTCACGCACGATTGGCCGCGTGGCCTGATGGGGCCCTTTGGCAATGCGCCGTCGCGCCTGCTGCTGGACACCTTGCAGCCGCGCCTCCATCTGGTGGGGCATATGCATCGGGCGGCGCGCCGACTGGTACGCCACGCCAGTGGCCGCGAGACGCAGCTTGTTGCGCTGAATCATGTCGGGCAGGGCAAAGGGGACGTGTTGCTATTTCGCTGGGATGGCGAAGCTCTGGCGGTGGTGGACGGGTAGCTTTGACCGGGCAGAATAAGGATAAAAGTCCAATTGAATCAGCGCTCCAACTCCTTTATACTTGCTGTAACTTGGCAGGTTGAAGAGGCTTAGGGGCACGCCGTGGCAAGGGTGTGTATCAGCCGAAGGCTCAAGTAGCAGTTGTTCATAGGCAGAGGTGAGACATGACAATTCGAGTGTTACTGGCTGACGATCACACGATGTTTCGACAGGGCATCCGCCATGTTCTGTCGTCCTGCGCGCATATCGAGGTGGTTGGGGAGGCGGAGAATGGGGAAGAAGCGTACAAGATGTCTGCCCAGTTGGAGCCAGATGTGGTCGTGATGGATGTCCACATGCCTCGCATGGATGGGGTGCGTGCCACACGCCACATGATGCAGCAGGTGCGTCCGCCCGCCATCGTTATCCTCACCATGTCCAAGCAGGACGACTATGTGTTCGAGGCCATCAAGAATGGCGCACGTGCGTACTACACCAAAGACTCGGACGTCTCCCTGCTAATCGAGGCGGTGGAGCGGGCTGCTGCGGGCGACGTGCTGCTGGACCCTTCGATGACCCAACGCGTGCTGCAAACCTTCCGCCAACTTAGCACGGGTGGGCCGCGCGTCGGCGGGCTTGCTTCCCTCGATGATCGCGAGATAGACATCTTGAAGCGGGTCGCAGCCGGGGACACCAACCAGGAAATTGGGCAGGCCCTCAATCTTTCGGAAAAGACCATCAAGAACCAACTGTCCTTTATCTTCCAGAAGCTTGACATCCACAATCGAACCCAGGCTGCCATCTACTCGTTGCAGCATGGCCTGGTCTCGCTTGATGAGCTGTAGCGCTCTGCTTCAATAGGCCCCACGCTGAAACAGTACGCTGGGCACGGTTCGGAGCAGGATCATGGTGTCCAGCATGGGGGACCATTGCTCGGTATAGTAGACATCCAGCAGCATCATCTCGTCAAAGGTCACATTGCTGCGCCCGCTGACCTGCCATAGCCCCGTCAGCCCGGGCGCCACCTCCAGCCGCTTGTGGTGCCACTCTTCGTATTGGGCTACCTCATTCGGCAGGGCCGGGCGCGGGCCGATCAGGCTCATCTCCCCCTTGAGCACGTTGATCAATTGAGGTAGTTCATCCAGGCTCAACTTGCGGAGGATGCGGCCCACGCGCGTCACGCGCGGGTCGTTACGAATCTTGAACAGGGGGCCATCCGCCTCATTCAGGGCGGCCAGGGTCTCTACCTCCTGGTCGGCCCCAACCCGCATGGAGCGGAACTTGTGGATGGTGAACAACTTGCCGCCGCGCCCCACGCGGGCCTGCTCGAAGAGCACGGGGCCCGGTGAATCCAGCTTGATGGCGAGGGCGATGAGCAAGATGACGGGGCTGAACAGCAGCAGCACTATCCCGCTTATCGAGATGTCAACGAAACGCTTGAAGGCCAGATTGGCCCCCTTGATGACCGGCTCCTTCATCGCAATCAGCGGCACGCCCTTGATCTCGTCCAATCGTACCTGGGTGAGGGACAATTGGAAGAGATCGGGCACCAGCCGCGATTGCACAGCCTGCTGCTCGCACTGCTCCATGATCTGCATGATCTTGCGATGATACTGCCACGGCAGCGTGATGATGACCCGGTCCACATGCTGCGTGCGCACCAGATACGGCAGTTGATCGGTCTTGCCCAGGGCCTTGAATCGGCCAAGGTCTTGCTGGCGCCCCGGTTCATCGTCCACAAAGCCTATCACCTCGTACCCTAGCTCTGGCTGCGCCACAATGTGGCGCATCAGCGTGCGCCCCGCCTCGCCCCCCCCCACGATCAAGACGCGCGTCACGCCGATCCCCTCGCGTTGGAGGGTACGCAGCCACCAGCGCAGCAGCAGCCGCGCCGTCGCAAGCAGAAGCAGCGTCAACCCCCCGGAGTAGGCAAAGATCAGGCGCGAAAAGGAATAGGGGCGGTAAAAGAAGAAGAAGACGATGACGAGCAAGATGCTGCGGGTGGTGGCGTTGAGGATGCCGTACACCTCATCAAACCAGGTGGCCCCACGCCGCCTTTGATACAAACCCTCCAGCTGCAGGTTGACCAGCGTCAGCGCAGCGAGCACGACGAGTATCGGCAGATAGCTTGCAAAGGGCACGTAGTTGCGAATTTCTACCACCCCCCCGAGGTTCTGCTCGTAGCGCGCCCACCAGGCCAACCAGAAGGCCAGGACGATCAACAGGGTGTCCTGCGCCAGCAGCAGCCAGCGCAACTTTTTCCCCTCGAGGAGGTGCTGCCACCACCCCTTCAGCCCGCCCGCTTCGCCACGGCGGGGCACCAGAAGCGAGCGGGGCGGCAGGAGCAGATCAGCCGGGTTGTTTTCCGGGCGGCGGTGCTCTTTCATGATGGGTAGCCTGCCCCAGGCGGCGCGCCCAGCACGCGGCTATAAACCTCTGCCTGGACAGCAGCACTCGTCGCCCAAGAGAAGCGCGCCGCCTGCTGCAGCCCCTGCTCTCGCCTGACGGCACGCTCGTTCGCATCGCTCAGCAGCGACACCAGGGCCTCTTCCAATGCGGCTTCATCGTCCGGTGCCACTGTCCATCCTGCCTGCCCCACGACCTCGCCGAGGCTGGCAGCATTGCTGGCCACGACGGGGGTGCCACAGGCCATCGCCTCCAGGGGTGGCAGGCCGAAGCCCTCGTAGCGGCTGGGGTAGACAAATCCCTCAGCGGCTGCATACCAGAGCGGCACTTCTTCCGAGGGCACGAAGCCAGGGAAGTGCACCGAATCGCTTAGCCCCAATCGCTCTACCTCCGCAAAGATCTCCTCGAAGCCCCACCCCTTGCCGCCCGCCAGCACCAGGGCCACCCCCGGCACGCGCGCCCGCACGCGGGCAAAGGCGCGAAGGAGCGCCGGCAAATTTTTGCGCGGCTCCAACGTGCCCAGGAAGAGGAGGAAGCGCTCCGGCAGCCCCAGTCGCGTGCGGAAGGCGCTGACCGCCTCGGCGCGCGGCGGTGTGGCAAAGCGCGGGTGCAGGCCCGGGTAGACCACCGTGATCCGATCAAGCGGTATCCCCAGATGGCGCGCGATGTCCTGCCTACCGTGCTCCGCGATGGCACATACGTGGGACGCGCGCCGTGCGCTTACGGTAGTCATCGTGCGCAGGTACAGTCGGTTCATGGGGCGGAATGCCTCGGGCAGATGCAGGAAGGTAAGATCGTAGATGGTGACCACCCCCGGGACGGAAAGCCAGAGCGGGAGCACGAAGGCAAGGCCGTGCAGGAGGGCGGGGCGCGTCGTGGCCAGGGCATAGGGTTGAAGCAGCTGCTCCCAGACGATCCGTACCGGGGGGCGATGGGTGGGCAGGGGGGTCACCCGTCGCTCGATCCGCCCCAGGTCGCCCCCACGCTCGCTCGTCCAGGCTGTATAGGCAAAATCGCTCACAGCGGGAAGGTGCCGCAGCAGTTGGAAGATGTACGTTGAGATGCCCGCGCTGCGGTAGCTCTCTCCCAACGTCCACAATTGTGCGTTCAGCCCGATAAGCGGTTGCCCTGCCTGTCTTGTTCGTTTATGACTCATAAAGGCGCATTATACGGGGGGACAGGGTAAATCGGAAACGACTCAGGCAACGCTCATGACCGTCCGGTATACCTCCGCCGTCCGCCGCGCGATGGCACGCTGGGTGAAGTGGGCGATGACGCGCTCTCGCCCCGCCTGGGCGAGGCCGCGGCGGAGCGGGGCGTCGGTGAGGAGGAGGCGCAGCGCATGGCGCAGCGCAACGGCATCGCCTTCCGGTACGACCAGCCCTGCGCTGCCGATGACCTGGGGAATCTCGCCGCTGTCGCTGCCGACCACGACGCTGCCCGATGCCATAGCCTCGATCAGCACGCGCCCAAACTGCTCCTTCCAATGGGGGCGCGTGAGCGATGGCAGCACCAGGATGTCTACAGCCTGGTAAAAGTCTGCCATCGCTGTCGAGGGCAGGGGCGGGTGAAAGGCCACCTTCGCCTGGATACCGAGCGCAGCCGCCTGCGCCTCCAGGGCTGCCTGTGCGGGGCCGCTCCCTCGCACCTCGCAGCGCCACGCGCCCACGGTGTCTAGCCCGGACAGCGCTTCGAGCAGCAGGTGGACCCCCTTTTCCTCCACCAGCCGCCCAGCATAGCCCACCACGAGGGGGGACGCTTGCTGGGGGGTGCGCGGGCGTTGCCGGAAGTGTTGCTCATCCACCCCGAACTGGGGGAGGACCGTAATGGGGCCACCGTACCCCTTGCGCAGCAACACGGCGCGCGCCTCTTCGTTTCCGGCGATGGCGTGCGCGGCATGCCGGAACACCCACTGCTCCATCCAGCGGAAGGGGGGGGGGTAGTGGCGCAGAAGATTTTGCCAGCTGAAAAACAGAAAAGGGATTTGCCGCCGATGCGCCTGCCAGCCTGCCAGAAAGGCTGCCAGGTTGTAGGCTTCTTCGTCTATATGCAGCAGGTCCGGCTTTACCTCGTCGAGCAACCGGCCCAGCGTCGGGTAAAAATGACCGTGAAACGAACCGTTCAGCACAATCGGCAGCACGCGCAGATCGTAGCCCTGCGTGTGAGCCCGTTCCAGAAGCATTTTGCCCCGCTCGTCCTTCCAGGAGGGAGGGACGGCGGCTGTCAGCCGCCCCCCCGTTTCCTGGGCAAGCGCCTCCATCTTGCTCTGGTAAGCGCCCACTACCAGCGCCTTGGAAAGATATAGAACGTTCATGTGCCGCTATCTGGGGAAGAATGGGGCGGGGCGGTATCGTCCGGGGTAGCCAATTCTTTTGTCAGCAAGATCCCTGGTCGCCCGAAGGCATAAAAGTTTTCCTCGCGCCGCCGAATCTGGTAGCCGCGCTGCCTATAAAAATCATTGGTTGGGCCGAAGGCCGAGTTGGTGTCCGAGGGGACCGTGTGCAGGTGAAGCTGACGGAGCCCCTTGCGGCTGAGGAGGGCCTCTAGCGCGCCGAGCAGCAGTCCCCCTATCCCCTGACCGTGGGCGTCTGGCGACACGCCGAGCCAGGAAAGCTCGGCTCGCTGATCGCCCGTCTGATGGTAGGTCAGGAAGGCCACTATCTGCCCGTTACGGCGCGCCACAAGCCCCTCATGCTCGCGCAGGTCAATGGCCAGAGCCATCTGGTCGAGCGGCTGGAACCAAGTGGCTAGCAGCCGTGCTACCGCCAATACTTCTGCATGATCGTCAGGGGTCAAGGGATGAATAGAAAGTGCCATAAAGTCAGTTCTGTAGAACGAGGGGGTGGACCATCTGCCACCCGCTGTCTCGCTTAGGGGTGCTGAAGGGAGCGGTAGATCTCCATCGTTTCTTGGGCGCACCGTTGCCAGGAAAAGCGCGCCGCCTGCGCGGGCCCGCGCGCCGCCAAGTCTGCACGGGCACTCGGCTCCGCCATCAGTTCATCCAGGGCGTCCCGCAGGGCAACCAGGTCATTCGGCGGGACCAGCCGCGCCGCCTCCCCCGCTAGCTCTGGCAGGCTGGAAACGTTGGTCGTGAGCGTCGCAGTGCCGCAAGCCATTGCTTCCAGGATGGGCAGCCCGAATCCTTCATAGGCTGAGGGAAAGACAAAGAGCGATGCCGCAGCCAGCAGGGGCGCTTTGTCGGCCTCATCCACCCAGCCGGTGAAGCGCACGCGATCCGCCAGGCCACGCTCGGCCACCAGGCGGCGCGGGTCTGGCGAGAACGCCGTGTCGCGCGCAGGCAGGCGCCCGGCGATGACCAGTGGCCACGCCCCTTTGCTCTGCGCGGTCGCCTCAACGAGCAGGGGTACATTTTTGCGCGCGTCAAACCCGCCAAGAAACAGCACGAACTGTTCCGGCAGGTTGTATTTTTCCCGGGTGGCGGCGATGGCCTCGGCAGACTGGGGGCGGAAGGTTGTGTCAGCGGCCAGGTAAACCGTTGTGACCCGCTGCGGGGGTACATCCAGGAGACGCAGGATGTCGCGCCGCGAGGCCTCGCTATCCGCCAGGATCGCCCCAGATCGCTGGGCGGCCCGCGCGGCAAGGGCTGTGTAGCCGCGCACCAGCGCACTGCCGCGGTAGGCGGGCAACAGCATCGGGATCAGATCGTGGATGGTAACAGCACATTGCACGCCACATGCCAGGGGCGGGGCAAAGTAGGGCACGTGCAGCAAATCGGCTCCCAGGGCGGCGGCGGCGCGCGGCGCGGCCACCTGTTCGAACCACAGCTTGGCAAGATTCGTCGCGCCGCCCGTCGAATGGGGTGGGCGCCACGTGCCAGCCCACGCCGGGCGGTGGCGGGGCGCGGCGGGCGGCGGCAGCATCCCCGATCAGGGTAACCCGCAGGGCGGGCCCCTGCTGGGTCAGTTCCTCGACAAGGCGATGGAGGTATTGCCCGCTGCCGGTCGCAGGTCGCCCCCAGAATGGCGCTGTGATGGCGACGTGCATGCTCACCGACGGCGCCTCGAGCCCGGCAGCATGCTGTCCAGATCTTGCTGGCCAATCCAGCGCATGATTGCGAGGCTGAGGGGGAATAGCAGCAGAAAGGCGCCTAGAACGCCAGTCCCCGCAACAAGTTGCGTTCGGCTGATGGTTTGAATTCCCAGTAGGAGGGCTGCGCCCACCAGGACAAGCAGCATGGCCATGCGCGCGGCCATCTGCGTCGCGCGGTCGAAGATGTAGAGGGCAAGGAAAGCCAACATCGCAAAGGGCACCGTCAGCACCATGCCACTGAGCCAAGCGGGCGGGAGGGGCCAGCCTGTCATCTCGATGAAGAATATCGCCTCGTCCAGCAAGGCGGGTACGAGGAGGCGCAGGCTGAGGAGCCACACGCAGATGATGAGGGCTACCAGCGTGAGGTACAGGGTGAACCACACCTCGGCCCAGACGCTTGTCTCAGCCAGCCGCCGCTCGCTCGCGGCGAGTGCTTCCCGTTGCCCGGCCAGAAGGGCCGCGCCCTCCTGCGGCGAAAGGGGGCCGCGCAAGCCGTGCAGCCGATCATAGGACTCGCGGCTGTCTGGGTCCAGAAGCGTTGCGCGAGCCAGCCGCAGCGTTTCCCGCTCCTCCTCCGTTGCCCCGGCCAGCCGCGCCTCGATGGTCGCTGCCAACTCCTGCGGAGGCGCGGTGGGGGGGACACCAAGCTGATCGTACAAGGTGCCGTGCACCATGGCATTCCTCCTCATAGACGGCTGAGCAGTTGAAGCACGGGGGGAACGCGTCGTTTCGATTGTACTCGGGCAGCCGGAAAGGCGAAAGGGTAGTTGCTCACTGGCCGGGGCGAACCACCTGCGCCAGATCGCCCCAGCCCCGCCAGGCGCCCGTTGCACCAAGTGCCTGGACAGTGGCCGCGCCCGCCGCGCTGGCCCAGCGCAGGGCATCTTCAAAGCGGTCGCCGCGCGCCAGGGCGGCCAGAAGCGCAGCCACAAAGGCATCCCCCGCCCCCGTGCTGTCCACACAGGTCACGGGGAAGGCAGGTAGGTGGTAGCTGCCGAAGGTGCCAACGGAGGCGCACCCTGCCTGCCCCTGCTTGAGGATGATGCTCCCCACGCCATGCGCCAGCAAAAAGTCCAGCATGGCGGCGGGCTCATGCTCGTCTGTGATCTTCTGCCCCTCGTCCTCGTTGAGCAGCAGCACATCCAGGTGGGGGAGGAGCGGGAAGAGAAAGTTTCGTCGCTCGCGCGCGGAGCCGCCAATCGGGTCCAGCGTGGTCAGGACCCCTCGGCTGCGTGCCTCGGCCAGGCGAGCAGGGAGGGTGCCATCTTCCAGCCCCGGCACCGCGAAGAAGCCGCCGATGTGCAGGGCGAAGGCGTCGTCCAGCGCTGATGACGGCAACGCTTCCGTCGTCAGGCGGTGGTTGGCAGCGGGCGTAGAGATAAAGCGTCGCTCCCCCTGGCTGTCTACCAGCACGACGGTCACGCCCGTCCTGTCGTCCGCTGCCTGGGTGACGAGCGAGGTGTCCACGCCCGCCCGCTGCCAGCCTTCCAGCAGCGTGGCGCCGAACGCATCTTGCCCGACGCAGGCCACCAGGCGCACCTTCGCCCCCAGACGGGCCAGCACGGTCGCCGTGTTGCCCGCGCAGCCGCCAGCATGAAAAGAGATGGATTCGGGGTGGAGCGAGCCCGTGCGTGGCACCTCATCCACCGGCCACGCCACCACATCCGCCACCACATTCCCCATCACAACAACTGTATCCTGCGCCATACTCGATTTGATTCCTCGTTCTGAGCCGCTTGACCGCCGTGGCCGATAGGGACACAGCTTGATGGACCATTCTATTCGTTTGCCTGTTGGGTACCAGTCACCAGCAGGACCTTATCATGCCGCAGTATAGCGAAATATCGGCCCCGTTTTTGCATAAGGTTGGCACGTTTTATGCCTGAGGCCTGAACCTGCTAACCCTACAACGGGCCTTTATGTGCGGCGCTCCCTTTCCTTAACCGCCGGATGGGCAGAGGGACTACAACCCTCTGCCCTGGGGAGAGGCAGCCCACTGTGTCCTCGACGTTTCGTCATAGATCGCGGGTGGGCACGTATTTTCCGTACAAGTTGCCGAATTGCCCTGCGATTTATGTATTTTTTGAAAGGACTGGGGGCATCTATCCCACAGTCGGCTAATGCTTGGGTGACGTTTGTTTTTGCAGAGAGTCGAAGGCAGCGTGGTCGGATGACAGGGATGTGGCGCCGTACCGTATATTCTCTTTCCAAAAGGAGTAGGCATAATGTCACGTAGAGGTCTCCTGGTCCTTTCCCTTCTTGTAGGGGTACTGTGTAGTTTTTTCCTCACCCAGAGCACGCCCGTTGGGGCTCAGGGTGAAGGAGCCAACATTGTGGAGATTCCTGAGCTTGAGGATCTTCACGCAGCTTTGCCAGATTTTGACACGCGTACGGCTGTAGTCAACCCTTCAGCCTCTCAGCTCAACATGGTCTCTGCGATGGGGGCCACGGCACGCTGGAATCGCTTCGGGACGCCGCACTCGCTGATCAAGTACGGTGATTTTCTGGCGACTGGGCTGAGCGGGGAGCCTGCCATCGCCGCGCGCGAGTGGGTTCGCGCCAACCGCAACTTATTCCGACTCACGAGCCAGTCGGTCACCCGGCTGGAACTGGTGAGCGATATTGCCCTTGAGGAGAGCGGTGGACACGTGGTGTTGTTCCGCCAGCGCTTCGGGGATCTGGCAGCGGTGCAGGATGGAATGCTGACCGTCGCGATCAAGGACGGGAACATCGCCTATGTTTCCTCCTCCATTACGGGTAACCAGGTCACGCCGCCCGTCGCCGTGCTGACGCCTGTGCAAGCCTGGTTGGCCGGCGCCACCAACGTGGAACTTCCGGTTTCCCTCGCTCAGGTTTCCAACGTACGCACCGAGTACGATTGGACAGTGTTCGATGTAGTAGGCTTCTCGCATCCACAGCGGGCACGCCTGCGGGCACTGCCCATGCCTGGCAGTGCGCCCCGCCCTGTCTTTGAAGTCAACGTGGTCAACATGCTGGGCGGCGGTGACGCGGCCTATACGCTGTATGTGGACGCAGTAAGCGGCAATGTCCTTTTCCGCCAGAGCCGCCTGAACCATGCAGCGGATGACCACATCGCCTCGAAGGCATCGAGCCAGTTTGTCCCAGTGACCGAGACCTTCACGGGTACCTATACCGAGGAATGCGGTCCCTTCCACGACTTTGATGTACCAGAGGGAACCACCCGCATCGTAGTCTCGGCCACCACTGTCCTGGCAGCCAACGACATCGTCCTTTATCTCTACCAGGGTGCTGACGTGGTAGCCAGCCAGGACACGGCCACCAGCCCGGAGGCTATCGTTTATACGCCAGCCGGTGGGGTAGAGGCTGGCCTTTACAGGGTTCAAGTTTGTCCCTACGAGTCGGCCCCGCCGGTCGTGCTCGAGCAGTATGTGGGCACCTTTACGACCGACGATTCGCCGCTAGTGGAGGCGGACCTGTACAACCCGATGTGGCGGTACTTTACCTCCAACCCGCCGCAGGATTACTCCACCACCGACAGCCGCATCCTCGGTTGTTGGACGCGCCAAATTTACACGCCGGACGGCCCGCAGACCATCGAGGAATGCGATGTTGGCCTGCGCAACGCGGCGGCGCGCTACCCGTGGGATTACAACACCCTCACGGAAACCCCTAACGACACCACGATCGGGAACTCGGCTATCTCAGCAACGTCTTGGGCCAGCCCTCTGACGCCCGCCGAGCAGTATCGCCCCGTCAGCCCGACCCGCGTCTACGACTACCCCTGGACCAACCAGTGGTACGAGAGCGACTGCAACCCGACAGTCTTTGCTAGCCCGCAGGCCAATGACCGGGACGCGGCGACGGTGAACCTGTTCGTGGCGCACAACCGGATGCATGACTGGTCCTATCGCCTGGGCTTCAAAGAAGAAACCTACAATGCTCAGGCCAACAACTTTGGCAACACGCCTCCCTCTCAGCAGAACGACGCCGAGACAGGCAACGTCCAGGCCGGTGCGGTGAGCGGTGGGGCGCCAAGCTACCTGGGCCGCGACAATGCGAATCAGGTTACCTTGCAGGACGGGATTCCGCCGATTACCAACATGTATCTCTGGCAGCCGATTGCCGGGGCCTTCTATGCGCCGTGTGTGGATGGTGACTACGACATGTCTGTGATTGGCCACGAGTACACCCACCTGATCTCCAATCGCATGGTGGGCGGCCCCGACTCGAACCTGACCGGCCTCCAGGCTGGCGCGATGGGCGAGAGCTGGGCGGACCTGACGGCCGCTGAGTACCTGAACGAGTACAGCTACGTGCCGCTGAACGAGCCTTCCAGCTTCGTGGTCGGTGGGTATGTGACCGGCAATCCCAATTCCGGCATCCGCAATTACAACATGGCCACCAGCCCGCTGAACTACAGCGACGTAGGCTACGACATGACGGGGCCGCAGGTCCATGCCGACGGTGAGATTTGGAGCGCCACCAACTACGCGATCCGCCAACTCCTCATCGAGAAGTACAATGGCGAGCACTCTGCCTCCAGCGAGGTCGAGCAGCGCCATTGCGCCGACGGCGAGCCTGTGGAGCATTGCCCCGGCAACCGTCGTTGGATGCAGATCGTCTTCGATGCGTGGCTGCTGATGCCGCCGAGCGTAAGCATGTTGGACGCCCGTGATGCCTACCTGGCCGCTGACATGATGCTGTTCGATGGCGCGAACCAGACCGAACTGTGGCTGGGCTTTGCCCGCCGTGGCATGGGCCTCAACGCTTCCAGCAACGGGGCCGAAGACAACGAGCCAGTGCCCAACTTCGAGTCGCCCGCGCAGAGCGATGAGGTACAGCTTGTGTTCAAGCCCCTCGAGGGCACATCAACCGGCCCCCTCGTCCCCAATGTCAAGATATATGTAGGCAAGTACGAGGCTCGTGCGACGCCAATCGCCGATACTGACCCGAACACGCCGCTTTCCGACAGGGTCCGCTTTGTCCCAGGCACCTACGAATTCTTGATGCAGGCACCGGGCTTCGGCCTCCATCGGTTTACTTACACCATCAATGCCGGTGGTAGTGGGGGTCGCCAGCCTGAAGCGTGTGATTCAGCGCAACTGGGCGTCCGTCACCAATGGCGCGACGATCACGGGTAACGGTTTAACGACGGGCAACGTGGATCGTGATCGCAACCTTGCTGCGCTGATTGATGACACCGAAGCTACCAACTGGGCGCGCACGGGCCGCGTGCCGAGCGTGGCGGGCGCCGCGGTGATCGTGGACCTCAACGCGCAGCGCACCCTTCGGAGCATGCGCGTGAGTGCCCTTCTGCGGCCCACCAATGCCAGCGATCCAGAGGGTGACACGGCTGCCCAGAATCGCTTCACCGCCCTGCGCAGTTTCGAGATTCTCACCTGCCGTGAACAGGCGGGGGTTACTTGTGACCTGCCTGGCCAGTTCACCCTGCTTTACACGAGTCCGGCCGATGCATTTCCCGGTAGCGCGCCGCGCCCGACCGCGCCGGACCTGATCATCCGCACCTTCGACACCCCGGATGTTCAGGCGACGCATGTCATGCTGCGCGTGCTGAGCAACCAGTGCACGGGCAACCCCGCGTTCCATGTGGAAGATGCTGACCCGCTCAACGTGTCGAACTGCCCGAACGGGTCGGCCCAGGACGAGACGGTGCGCGTGGCGGAGCTGGAAGTATTCAGCCGCTAAGGGATGGGCTGGGCCAGTAGCCCAGTTTCCCGTAACCAACTAGCAAGGGCTACCCTGGTCGAACCAGGGTAGCCCTTGTTTTTGCGAGTGAGACTCGTGGGGGCTTTACCAGCGCATGACCCACTCCGCCAGGGTGCGGTACAGGCTGGCTCGCCAAGAGCGACGCTGAGGGCCTGGCAAGACAGCATAACACTCGTTCTGCGCTACCAGGGCGCCCGCCTGCCACAATTCCAGGCGGAGTGGCGTGCGGGTGTGAGGCAGGGTGAGATGCTCAACCGGGCGGGCGCTGTGGGGCGGCAGGGTCAGCAGGGCGCTCCATAGCGTTTTCCCTTCCGGGTCCAGCAGCCGTGCCTCGCATGGTCCAACGGAGGTTGACAGATCGTTGATGGCCCAGAGGGTGGCACCCTGCTCGTCGGGCGGCTTGCCTGCGCGCGGCGCTTCCCACTCCAGGGATAGCAGGATCGGGTTGTACCAGTCGCGTAGCCCCTCCGCCGCAGGCTTGGGGGCACCGAAGAAATCCACGAGTGCCCAACTGATGGAGGGCCAGGGCTCGTTCCACTGCCACACCATGACGCCCCCCGCGCCTGCCGCCTTGCGGCGGCGCATGCGCTCGATGGCCACCTGCAGGCCCCGTGCCTGAGCGGCCTGGCTGGCGGCGACGAACGTCGCCAGGGTGTCGGGGGACCCCCCCTCGGCAGGCTGGGCGTAAAGCCGCAGTTTTTCCAGGTCGGCGTGATGGCGAACCCAGGCGGCCCCCAGTGGCCAACGTTCGTGAGCTGGCAGAAACCGTTCAAGGGATGACAGAGGGGGCGGGGCCTGCAGGCCAAACTCGCTGAGGAAAGGGATGGTTTCCCGCGCATAGTGCCGGAGCGGCGCGCGCCCATGCCACACGTGCCAGTTGTGGCGGTCGTTTGCGCCGGGGGAAGGCGGCAAGAAGGGGCGGCTGTCCGCAGCCCGTACGGCGGCCCCCAGGCGGTCCACCAGGGCGCGGTTCCGGTGGTAGGAGAACTCGTTGCCCGCGCACCAGATCACCAGCGACGGATGGTGGCGCAAGGCGCGCACCAGGGCATCGGCCTGCTGCTCTGCCTGTTGCAGGAAGGCCTCGTCGCGGGGAAAGTGATCCAGAAAGGCGCAGGCAAAGGGAAACTCTTGCCAGACAAGCAACCCCATCTCGTCGCACGTCTCGTAGAACTCGCGCCGCTCGCCCCCCCCGCCGCCCCAAACCCTCAGCATGTTGACGCCACGCTCGCGCGCCATGCCAAGCAGGGCGCGGTAGCGCTCGCGCGGCACCGTGCCGGGAAGGATATCGGCTGGCACCCAGTTCACCCCGCGCACGAAGCAGGGCCGCCCGTTCACGCGGAGCCGCATGCCTTCCCACTGTAGCGTTCGGATGCCGAAGCGCACCGTCTGTCGGGCGCACACGACCCCCTGCTGGCGCGCCTCGACGGTCAGACGGTAGAGGGTAGGTATCCCCTGCTCCCATGGGTGCCAGCGTTGCGCGGCGGGGATGCACAGCGGTAGCCGATGCTCGCTTTGGCCCTCAGCTAGGGCCAGAGCAGGATGCGTTTCGGCTCCCTCGCTCTGCCCATTGTCCGACACCCAGGCCAGGTGGAGGGTGACCAAGCCAGCCACCGCCGCGTCCAGGCACAGCGTGAGGGTGGAGCGGGCGCACTCGCCCCCTGGCTCGTCGTCAAAGTCCCAATCGCCGATGCGAACCTCTGCGATCCGGATCGCCCGTGCGACCTCCACCCACACAGCGCCCCACACGCCGATGGCGGCGAGCGCGGGCGCAAAATCCCAGCCTGCCTGCACGGGGGGGCGCAGGCGGCGCAGGCGCGGATGAAAGGGGCGCAGGCTGGCCTTGCCAGGCAAGATCAGGCGTGTCAGGGGGGTGATTAACCGCTCCCACAGGCCCCACGCGGGCTGGGGCCACCGGGCGGCGCCCCACAGCCGCACCGCGACGCGATAGACATGCAGTTCCCCATCCGCATCAAGGTGGGGCGTGAGCTCGAAGAGGGCACTGTCGAACGCGCCCTCGTGATGGCCCAGCAGCTGGTCGTCTAGCCAGATAGTCGCTATGTAGTCCACATGCTCGGCATGGAGCCAGGCACGCTCGCCCGGCTGGAGTAGAAGGGTCACCTCTCGCTCCAGCCACCAATCAAAGTCGTCTACCCAGCCCGCCTTCTCGATCCCATCAGCCGTGTAAAGGTTGGGCAGCTGCCCGGCCCGCATCAGGTCGGCATGGATGTTGCCCGGCACCGTCGCGGGCAGCCACGCCTGCACAGCGGCCCGGTCGTCGCCAGCAAAGCCGAGCGGCTGCGGCGGCACGCGGCCTACCCTCCAATCGCCGTTGAGCGAGTGATGCAGGCTGGCGGGCTCGTCAGGGAGGGGCGCCTGCTGTGCTCTCAAGGGGCCCGCTGCGCCATCAGGCGCTCGCGTCCCTTCACCCCTTGCAGCAAGGCCAGGTCGAGGGGCGTGCCGTCCGGGTCCCCCTTCATCACGGAGATGTCGCCCGTGGTTTCCATCACCACGGCCCGCACCTGCTGCATGTCCAGCACGTTGGCCGCACGCAGCTTGGCCCGGAGCTCGCTTTCCGTCACGCGGGCAGCCTTTAAGTTGTCATGTAGCATTTCTTCCCCTGCCATCAGGAGCAACGGGGTGTTGTCCAGCAACGTTTGCGCGGCAGGCAGGTGCACCCGCACGAGCGCAACCACAAATTGCAGCAGAAACAGGGAGCCAATCGCCACCAGCGACTGCAAGAGGGGGGGCTCCTTGGTTGCGAGAGTGGTGGCGATAAGCGAGCCAATGGCGACGGTCATCGCGAAATCGAAGCTCGCCATCTTGGCGAAGCTACGCAGCCCCATGAGTTGGGTGAGGGCGATGATGTACAGATAGATAACCGTCCCCGTCAACATGACCATCATCACGGCGGTCCACGAGGTTGTGATCCATGAAGAATCCATAAAAGTCCTTTCCTGGGTGCAGGCGTGTTATGCCAGAAACCGCTGCAAAAAGTCCAGCGTCAGGCTATAAATTTCGAGCGCCTGCTCGCCCCCTTCCAGAAGATAGTGGGTTGCCCCATCAAACAGGTGCAATTCGTAAGCCACGCCTGCGGCATCCAGGGCCTCGGCCAGGCGCTCGCTCTGCTGGAAGGGCACGATCTCGTCCTGATAGCTGTGGAAGATAGCCGTTGGCGGCATGGCCGAGTGCACATGGTAGGCAGCCGAATAGCGCCAGTACCGAAGGGGCGCACGGTCCGGCAGCCCCAGGGCGACCAGCACGCGGTCCAGGCCAAAGGGCGGCACAAAGCGCTTCGATTCAAAGCCTTGCCGCATATCGAACAGATCGGTGGGCGGGCCCAGCAACACTACTGCATCCAGCGCGGGATCGCGCTGCACGAGGCGCTGGACAAGGATGGCGCTGTAACTCCCCCCCAGGGCGGCCACGCGCTCGCCATCTGCCTGCGGCAGCATCCCTGCCCGCACGAAGCCTAGCAGCCGCTCCAACTCCTCCACGTCCTTTTCCAAATTCAGGCTGTAGGCGGGCCCGGCGGCGATGACAGCGTAGCCCGCCTCCGCCAGCGGCACGCTGGTGCATTCCCATGTTTCGGTTGGCCCTGGATAGACCGCCAGCAGGGTTGCTGCCGGCGCTGCGGGTGCGGCGGCGGGGGTGTAGAGGAACACGGGCTGGCTGGGGGTCCCGCCGCTGTCGAACGAGATAGCCCGCCGCACCGCCTGGCTTTCCAGGGGGGAGGTGCAGCGCACAGGGAGCGGCTCCCCGATGACCAGATCGCGGCCAGGGGCCGGGGCGAGCGGGGGCTCCTCACGAAGCACGACCCGCAGCGATGTGTTCTCCTCGGCGCGCACCGCCACGCGGCGCCAGCCATGGCCTAGCACCTGGGGGGCGTAGCCCGTCGCCTGCGCGATCGGGCGATACTCGCCCGCCGGAACCCCATTGATCTGGAAGCGCCCATCCGTACCGCTCTGCGCGTGGTACGCAGTGCCGTCCCAGCGGGCCACCAGCACCTCGGCCCCCGCGATGGCCTCGCCCCTCGCATCGCTCACCGTCCCGCTCAGGGAGCCTGGCGCGCCGCGCTGTGGCTCGCCCACCCACCCCCACCACGCCGTCAGCAGCCGATACTCCAGCGTGTTCCGAACCGACCACACCCGCGGCTCTTCGCTGCTGCTGACCCATGCGAGCAGCAGAAGAAGCAGCAGGGTTCCCATCAGCACCCATCGTCGGGCCTTCAATCGCGCCCAGAGGCTTCTGCCCATTCGGTCACCCCTTCCTGCAAGGGGCTGTCCTGTCCCAAGAGGGACGGAGGTGAACCGAGGGGCAGCCGTGCCGACTCCAGGACAGGGGTGGGGGGTATGGCATAGCCATTGCTCCTTAGAGGGAAAGTTGATGAACGAAGAGGAGAGATTATGGCAGACGAGAGCGCAATGACCATTCGTTTAGGTGTGGCGGGTGCGGGGATAGCCGTGCGGGACCTGCATTGGCCTGCCTTGAAAGCGCTGGGGGAGCGATACAAGATCGTGGCCCTGGCCGCTACCTCGGACGAATCGCTGGAAGAGACAGGTGGCCTGGTAGGCTGCGACACCTTCTACCACGACTTCAAGGAAATGATTGACGCAGAGCGGGACAACCTGGACGCTGTGCTCGTGTCGCTACCCATCAATCTGCTGTACGAGGGGGCAGAGGCCGCCGCCCGCGCCGGGCTGGACGTGCTGTGTGAGAAGCCCGTCGGGCAGAACATGGAGGAGGCGGAGCAATTCCTCGACCTGGCGGAGCGTTACGGGGTGTCTATCCAGATTTTGGAAAACTTTCGATACCGCGACGACCTGCGCCGCGCTCGCCAGATGCTAGACGAGGGCAAGATTGGGCGTCCCTACATGATTCGGATGCAGAGCATCAGCCATAACGAGCCGGACTTAGGCGGCTTTGCTGGCACGGCGTGGCGGCAGGAGGGGGGCCATCGCGGCGGCCCGCTGCTGGACAATGGGGTGCACCACATGGCGGCCTTTCACGTGTTGGGCGGGGCCGTCTCCCAGGTGAGCGGCGCCGTGGCCTCCTCTGCCGAGGACTACAGGGGGGTGGACAATGCGCTGTTCACCCTTCAGTTTGAAAGCGGCCTGATTGGGCAGTACGCCTTTTCTTACACAGCGTTTGAGGAAGAGGGCGAAACCGGCTTTTTCGAGGCGCGTTGCTACGGGACGGAGGGGACGCTCATCCTCACAGACGGGCAGATTCGCCATCTGACCGCTGACGGGGAACAGCCGGCGCAGACATTTGAAAACGCAGGCAATGGGTATTACAACGAGTTTCTGGACTTTTCCGAGCACAAGCGCACGGGCAGCCCCCTGCGCGTCACCCCGCGTGAGGCCTTTGATGACCTGCACCTTGTTCTCTCGGCCCTGGATGCCGCGCGCGAGGGGAAGGTGCTGCCCGTCCATCCCGCGGCGCACGGGGCATAATCCCTCATCGAGTGGTATACTCTCTTGCCGAGCTTCCTACCTGATTCTTTAGAGAGTACTGAACCACTATGGGGTTAATGGACCCGAATACCATCCTTGCGTCGGTGGTGGCATTTGTGCTGGGCATCACCTTCCACGAGTTTGCGCATGCCTACGTTGCTTATCAGATGGGCGACATGACGCCCCTCCAGCAGGGGCGCGTGACGCTTAACCCGCTGGCCCACATGACCATGTGGGGCACCCTGCTTCTCTTCCTGGTGGGCTTTGGCTGGGGCAAGCCGGTGCAGCACCGCATCTGGGACCCGCGACAGCGGCTCTGGGTTTCCATAGCGGGGCCTATCGCCAACATCATCCTGGCCTTTGCGTTCGGCCTGCTGTTCCGCCTTGGCCTCGCGGCGCAGTTGGACATTGGCCCGGAATGGTTCTACCTCCCGCGCGTGCTCTTCACGATTGTTTCGATCAACGTGCTGCTGGCGGTCTTCAACATGCTGCCGCTCTCGCCCCTCGACGGCTCCTCGGTCGTCGCGGGGCTGCTGCCGGACCCCTACGGTCGTCGGCTCGCGGCCTACAACGCCCAGTACCCGCAGGCGCTTATCGTCTTCCTGCTGGTTGACCTCTTCTTGATCCAGCGGCTGCTGGGGGAAAGCCTGATGTGGAAGGTCCTCGGCGTGCCGATTCGCTTTCTCACCCAGCTTTTCACGGGGATATAAGGGAGAAGGGTGCGTCCCATGTTGGGCCACGTGGCCCTGCTTCTGGCAGCGGGGGTGCTGTGGCTGCTGCCCCTTGCGCTGCCCTACCGCGTCACCCAGGTGTGGCACTGGTTGCGCCGCCGCCCCTCCGCTGAAGAGGCCGCCTGGGCGCGCGGGCGGCTGTCGCCCGCCCAACAGGCGCTTTTCTTCGCGCAGCAGGCGGGCGATCAGGCGCATGCCATCCACGTGGCGCGCACCCTGGCGGCGCAGGGGCACGCCGACGAGCGATTGCTCCAGGCGGCCCTCCTTCACGACATAGGAAAAGCGCCCGGGGTGTCTCTTTTCCACCGGACGCTTGTCGTGCTGCTCAAGCGGGGCGCGCCGCGCCTTCTGGCTCGGCTCGCGCCTGACGCGCAGGGGTGGCTCGCGCCCCTCGCCCGCGCCTACCACCACCCCGCGCTCGGGGCGGAGTTGGCGCGCCGTGCCGGCAGCCACCCCGACACGGTGCGCCTCATCGCCCACCATCAGGAGAGGGCCCCCGCGCTGCCGCCCGCCCTGCAGGGGTGGCTGGCCGCCCTGCAGGCAGTGGACGATGCGAGCTAGGGCGAGGTTTTAGTACAGGAACATCGGCTTGCCCAGCATGTCGCGCACGCGGGGGCGATAGGTGTCCTTGTCGTACAGGGCCGTTACGTCCACGCGCTTCTTTCCGGCAATCACCATGTCGAGCGGGACCGTCGTGTAGATACCCTGCTGGAGGGCCACCATGCGCCCCGTGTGGCCCATCGCGATCTGATCCAGCGCGAGATTGCCGAAGGAGACGGCCACCATGCGATCCAGCGAGTCGGGCGCGCCGGAACGCATCACGTAGGCCAACTGCTGGTACACCACATTTACCCCACGCCGCTTGATCTCCTCCGCCACGAGCGAGCCGATGCCGCCAAGCTTCTGATGGCCGTAAGCGTCCGCCTCGCCGCTCTGCACGATCGAGCCGCCCTGCAGGTGCGCCCCCTCGGAGATGGTCAGCACCGCATAATGGGAGGGGTTGCGCTCGCGGTCCTCGATCAGGAAGTTGTAAAGCTTGTCCATGTCGAAGGGCACTTCCGAGATGACCGAGCGGTTCACGTCAGCCAGATAGGCGGCGAAGAGGGAGGTCTCGCCGGAATTTCGCCCGAACAGTTCCACCACTCCGATGCGCTCGTGAGAGCCGATGGAGGTGCGGATTGCGGTGATCGCATCCACGGAGCGGGTGACGGCCGTGGAAAAGCCTATGCAGTAGTCGGTCCCGAACACATCGTTGTCCATCGTCTTGGGGATCGCCACCGCCTGAAAATCTTCCTGATGCAGGCGTGCCGCGTAGCTCAGCGTGTCGTCGCCGCCGATGGGGATGAGGGCCTCGATGCCGAGCTTGTCGAGGACGCGCAGCACGTGGCGGGTGCAATCCACGCGCCCGTCCGCCGTCGGCACCTGATCCTCCTCGCGCACGAACGAGGGCACATCCCCCGGCTTCACGCGGCTGGGGTTGGTGCGCGAGCTGTGCAGGATGGTGCCGCCCGTGCGGTCAATCGTCCGCACCCGCCGCGAATCGAGCGGCATGGTGAGTGCCTCGATCGTTTCTGGTGAATCGGGGTCAATGCCCAGCGGGCCGTACCAGCCGCGCCGCAGGCCAAGTACCTCGATATTCTTGTCTTGCGCGCGGTTCACCACTGCCTTGATCGCGACGTTCAACCCCGGAACGTCACCGCCGCCCGTCAAAATTCCGATTCGTCTTTGAGCCATTGAAATCTCCATAGTCGTGGCACATGAAAAACGCCTGAACGTTCAATCCTTGAAGCGTTCGAGCGTGCGTGCGCCGGGTACCGATGAGGAAGAAAAGAAGGGCAGCGCTGCCCCAGTCTAGGGTTGAGGTGAATGGCCTGCGTCGGGGATACCGAGAGGCGCAACCAGTATATCACTGAAGCGAAAAGTTGGTAACTCTTCGCGCCGTGACCGGTTGCGCCGAGGGAGCGGGGGGTAGCGGCTGCTAGGCGCCTATGCGACGGCAGCGCCCCTCAGCGATGGCAAACAGACCGTAGGCAAAGAGCCCTACAGCCACCAGAAGGAGCACCCAGGGGCCAAAGGGCTGCTCCTCCAGCCAGAGCAGGGCACTGCCAAGACCTTCTACCGCACCGGGGTCATACTCGAGCGCCGCCTGCACCAGCAGGGCGCCCACCAGCCCGTAAAGAAAGCCGCGGGCCAGCAGGCCATAGCGTCCCGCCGCGGAGGCCCAACGCGCCAGGGAGGAGCCCAGGGCATCAAAGTCACAATAGTCGTGGAAGGTGCCGCGCCAGCCGCGCGAGGCTTCTTCCAGCCCTACCCCAATCACGAGGAGGCCGCCCGCCCCCATGAGCCATTCCCCGTAGGGCTGGGTGAGCAGCCAGGCTGTCCAATCCTCGGTTCCTTCGCCGCTCGTGCTGCGCCCATGCAGCAAAATCTCGAAGGCTGTGTAGGCAAGGCTTCCGTAAAATAAGCTGCTTACCAGGTAGCCACCGCGCTGAAGCAGCCCTTTGGCATCGCGTGCCCTTACCCTCCGGGTCCAGCAGGGCCATGGCGAGGCGCCAGAGCACGTAGCCGATCAGCCCCACGAGGATGACGCTCAGCAGGAGGGTTCCGAAGCGCTGGGTCGATATGGAAACAAGTGCTTGGGAGGTTTCTGGGGCGCGACGCAGGGTGAGGGCAGCCTGCGTGGCCAAAACGCCAGTTGTCAGATAGACGACCCCCTTGGACATGTAGCCAAAGCGCGCGTAGCGCTCGAGCCACTCGCTTCCCTCCTGGCCCAGGGCTTTTTCCAGCGGCTCCTCAGCCGACTTCAAAGTGATATTGCTCATGGCTGGTGACAATCTCATTCTTCTGACGATGTAACATAGGGGCTATAAAAAAACAGTGGCTCGACTTCCCCCCGGAGTCGAGCCATTGTTTGAATCGCGCGTCCCCCAACGCGCAGGAATTATCTGTTGTACTGTTAAGCAAGGGCTGTGCCACGGGTGGCGTCACCCTGTCCGCTCATTCCTGCTCGGTGGTCGAGGAGGGGTTCGCTTCCTTCGGGCTCTCTTCTAGCTGCGTGAACAGGTTGTTTAACGATTCGGCAAGGGTAGGATGGGCAAAGACGCCGTCGCGCAGGGCCGTATAGGGGAGCTTGCCCATCATGGCCACCTGAATCACCGACATGATCTCGCCACCCTCCAGGCCCAGGATGGCACAACCAAGAATCTGGTCGCTTTCCCCGTCCACGATGGCCTTCATGAAGCCGCGCGTTTCCCCTGTCTCGATGGCCCGCGCCACGCTGCTCATCGGGAGCTTGGCCACGCGAAAGGGGCGGCCCCGCTCGCGCGCCTCCTGCTCGCTTATCCCCACGCGCCCCAGTTGCGGGTCAATGAACACGGTGTAGGGGACCGGGCGGCCCTCTATGCTCTGCTCGTCGCCCTCCACCAGGTTGGCGCGGGCGATGCGAAAATCATCGTAGGAAATGTGAGTGAAGGCGGGGCCGCCCTTCACATCGCCCAGCGCGTAGATGCCGGGCACCGATGTTTCAAGCCGATCATTCGTGCAGATAAAGCCGCGCTTGTCCGTCTCGACCCCGGCTGCTGGCAGGTTCAGGCGATCGGTGTTGGGCACGCGCCCGGCGGCCACCAGCAGGTGGCTGCCCGTCACCGTCTCTTCCCCCTCGGCGGTCTTGACGCGCAGGTGCAACCGCCCGTCCGCCTCCTCTACCTCGGTAGCATCGGCCTTGAGCAGGATGCGGATGCCATCGTCGCGCAGGATCGTTGCCACCTCATCGGCCACATCCTTGTCCTCGCGGCCCAGCAGTTGGCCGTCGCGCTGCACGATGGTCACCTCGCTGCCGAAGCGCCGGAACATCTGCCCGAACTCCAGCCCGATGTAGCCACCCCCCAGCACGATCAAATGCTCCGGTACCTCAGCCAATTCCATGACGGTGGTCGAATCGAGCCAGCGCACCTGCTCCAAGCCCTTGATGGGCGGTTGCTGGGGCCGCGCGCCGGTGTTGAGGATGATGGTGGGGGCTGTGAGCGTTCGGCTCCCCCCCTCGTTCAGCGCAACCTCGACTGTTGTTTTGTCGGTAAAGCTCGCCTCCCCCATCAGGAGCTTCACGTGGTCGGCCTCCACCAGCCCCTTGTGGCCGCTCGAGCGGAAGTCTTCCACAATCTCGCGCTTGCGCGCGCGCACCTCCTCCAGATTGACCCGCACCGAGCCAGTGTGCACCCCGTAGTCTGCTGAGCGGCGCGCCAGGTAGGCCACGCGCGCGCTCGCAATCATCGTTTTGGTGGGGGTGCACCCCTCGTTCACGCAGGTGCCCCCTACGTGCTCCCGCTCGATGATGGCAACGTTGCGCCCCTTCTTGGCAAAGGCCTGTGCCAGCGGCCCCCCTGCCTGCCCGGCGCCAATCACTATCACATCAAATGCTTCCGCCTCGGCCATGGCTGCTCCAATCCTTTCCGTGAATGACCGCCGGGTTAATTCCGCACCAGTGGCTTGTAGGAGATGCGGTGCGGGTGCTCAGCATCGGCCCCCAGCCGCTTTCGGCGTGCTTCCTCGTAGTCACTGTAACTGCCCTGCTGCCAGACGCACCTGGCTGTTGCCCTCGAATGCCAGAATGTGCGTCGCCACGCGATCCAGAAACCATCGGTCGTGGGAGATAACGATGGCCGAGCCGCCAAAATGCTCTAGCGCTTCTTCCAGGGCGCGCAGGGTGTTCACATCCAGGTCGTTGGTCGGCTCGTCCAGCAGCAGCAGGTTCGCGCCGCTGCGCAGCATCTTCGCCAGGTGGACCCGGTTGCGCTCGCCGCCGGAAAGCGCCCCAACCCGCTTTTGCTGATCCGCCCCAGCAAAGTTGAAGCGGGCCACGTAGGCGCGCGAGTTGACCAACCGACTGCCCAGCGAGATTTGATCCTGTCCGTTGGAAATTTCTTCCCAGACGCTCTTGTCCGCCTCCAGCGTATCGCGGCTCTGGTCCACGTAGGCCAGTTTGACCGTCTCGCCCAGCGTGAACTCGCCCGCCTCGGGCTGCTCCTGCCCCACGATCATCCGAAAGAGGGTGGTCTTGCCCGCGCCGTTCGGCCCCACCACGCCGACGATGGCCCCCGGCGGAATGTCGAAGGTCATGTTTTCCACCAGCAGCCGATCCCCAAAGCTTTTCGCCACCCCCTTCGCGTGGACGACCACGTCCCCCAGGCGCGGGCCGGGCGGGATGAAGATTTCAAGCTCTTCCCGCGTGCGCTGCCCGTCCTGCTCCAGCAGGCGGTTGTATGCGCTGACGCGTGCCTTGCTTTTGGCCTGGCGCGCGCGGGGCGACATGCGAATCCATTCCAACTCGCGCTCCAGCGTGCGCTGCCGCTGGCGGTCCGATTTTTCCTCGTTGGCCAGCCGCTCCTGCTTCTGCTCCAGCCAGGAGGAATAGTTGCCCTTCCACGGGATGCCGTGGCCTCGATCCAACTCCAGAATCCAGCCCGCCACGTTGTCCAGAAAGTAGCGGTCGTGCGTCACCGCAATGACGGTGCCCGGGTACTGCTGCAGGTGCTGCTCCAGCCAGGCCACCGACTCGGCGTCCAGGTGGTTGGTAGGCTCGTCCAGCAGCAGGATGTCCGGGTGCTGCAGGAGCAGGCGGCACAGCGCCACCCGGCGGCGCTCACCGCCGGAAAGCACGGAAACCGAGGTTTCCCCTGGGGGGCAACGCAGGGCATCCATCGCCAGTTCCAGGCGGCTGTCCAGGTCCCACGCGTCCAGGCGATCCAGTTTTTCCTGCACCTCGCCCTGCCGGTGGATCAATTTGTCCATCTCGTCATCGGTCAACGCCTCGCCGAAGCGCAGGTTGATCTCATCGAACTCGCGCAGGGCGTCAACGGTCTCCTGCGCGCCCTCCTCTACGATCTGGCGCACCGTCTTCGACTCGTCCAGCCGCGGCTCCTGCTCCAGATAGCCCACGGAGTAGCCCGGCGCGATCACCGTCTCGCCCTGGAACTCCGATTCCCGCCCCGCCATGATGCGCAGCAGGGTGCTCTTGCCCGAGCCATTCAGGCCGAGCACGCCGATCTTCGCGCCATAAAAATAGGAGAGGTAAATGTCTTTTAGCACCTGCTTGTTCGGCGGGTACAGCTTGCCCACGCCGATCATCGAGTAGATAACTTTGTCGCTCATAGGATTTTGTTTTCTGAAAGGGCCAGCCCTGCAACCGGGACATGGCCTGGCTCATTGGGTTGGGGCGGAAGAGGGGTGGCGCTTTTGGGAAGCGCGGGACGGGCGAATCAGACGGTAGCGGAGATAGGTGCCCACCTCCTGCTTGAGGTTCGGGAGCGTGGCGCGCATAAACTCGTCTGCCGCTTTCTTGATGCCCTCAGAGTAGGTGGGGTAGGGAAAGACGATCCCATAAATCTTGTACAGCGACAGCCCCTCGGTGATGGCCAGGGTGAAGAGGCTCAGCATGTCGGCGGCGTGCGGCCCCACGATGGTCGCACCGAGGATGTGCCCCGTCAAGCGGACGGCCTCTACCATGACAAAGCCATGCTCGACCCCGTCCGTATAGCCACGGTCCAGATCCTTCATCTCGATTCGAATCCGGATCACCACCCGCGGGTGGTAGCGCTCCGCCACCTCGTCTGGGGTGAGCCCCACGGACGCCACCTCCGGGTCCGTATAGATGGCAGCGGGATAAAGCGGCTCGCTGGCGAAGGCTGGCAGGAAAGGGAGCGCGATGCGTTGCGTGGCGCGGCGGCCCTGCGCGTTGGCCGAGTGGGTGAAGTGCGATGAGGGATTGACGTCGCCGATGGCGAAGATGTGCGGCACGTTCGTGCGGGTGTATCGGGTGGTCGGGATGCCCTTTTTCGCGTCGTACGCCACCCCTGCCTGCTCCAGATCGAGGGTGTCCAGGCTAAGCTCGCGCCCAATCGCCAGCAGCACCCGATCCACGCCTGCAATGGCCACAGCTTTTCCGCCTGCCCGGAGGTGAAGCGTCTCGCTCGCCTCCTCATAGCGCTCAGCGCTCGCCCCATAGTAGATGGCGATTCCCCGCTCCTCCAGGGCACGCTGAAGCACCTGGGACGCTTCCGCCGCGCCCTTTGCGAGCACTCGCTCGTCCCGCGTGACAATCGTGACGCGGCTGCCTAGCTTCTCGAAGGCACTCGCCATCTCCATCCCGACCGGGCCGGAGCCGATGATGGCCAGGTGGCGCGGGGCCTGCTCCAGGTCAAAGATTGTCTCGTTGGTCAGGATGCGCTCGTCGGGAAGCCCTGGAATGGGGAGGGTGCGCGGGCGCGAGCCGGTGGCGATGACGATGGACTCCGCCGAAATGTCCCGCGTGCCGCCCTCCTCCAACTCGATGCGGAGGCGGTGCGGGCCGAGGAAGCGCGCCCACCCGAAGATCAGATCAAGGTTGGGGATGGCCTGTAGTTGCTCGGTCTCCTCGTCGCGCAGGTGGTCGCGCTTGCGCTGCACGGTGGCAAAGGCCGCCGCGCTCTCCGCCCGTCCCTCCCGCTCGCTCGCCTCATGGATCAACGTTTTGGATGGGACACAGCCGACGTTGGTGCAATCCCCGCCGACCCATCGTCCTTCCACCACGGCCACGCGGTGCCCCAGGTTGGACAGCCCGATGGCTACGGTAAAGCCGCCGGACCCTGCCCCGATCACGATAGCGTCGTAGCTGTCTGGTAGGTGGCTCATTGTCAAGCTTCCTTTCTTGATCCGTCTTGCCAGCAGCCAGAAATGCCGTCGCGCCGCCACGAGTGGCAGCGCGTGGGCTGACAGGCGGAATATTGCTATGGGGGCGCCGTGCGCCGACCCGTCAGCGCCGCCGCAGGGCGCGCGTGAACTCGAGCCGCTTGCGGACCCGCAGGGCGACGCTGGAATAACGGAGGGCGTCCTCCGCGGCGAACCCTGCCAGTTCACGCATCGAGTGCTCGCCAAAAAAGTGGGCGCGGTAGGGACCACTGCCCATGAACCCCTCTTCCTTGTCAAAGAGGCTGAGGCGGAACTTTTGCGCGGGCAGGTGATTCTTGCCCGCCAGCAGATGCTTGTAGGCCAGGGGCATCCAGGGAAAGTCAGCGTAGAGCGCGCGGATTTTGGCCACGGCCTTCGCCACGGCGGCCTCATCGTCCGGGTCGGTGGCTTCCACGATCTCGTCCACCTGGGCGGCCAGCAGATCGAAGCCTTCAAAACCGCCCCCCACCAGCTTCAAATCCTTCGCTCGCTCAAAGTAGGCATGGCGGTCGCTCGATTGGCCGCGCAGGCTGAGGAGCATCACGTATTCCAGGTACGCCCCCAGCAGCCAGACGATTGAGTAGACGTTCCACAAATCGTAGTGGCCCCATGACTTAAAGGAATTGGCGACCAGCCTATCGTTCGAGCGCACGTAGGATTGGGTGAGCGTTTCCAGCGGCTGGAAGCGGGCAGCCGAGTAATCCCCCGCTTGATGCGCGTCCAGCAGCAGGTGGGCCAGCAGCGACACGCTCATCAGCGTGGTGTACAGCCCCTTGGAGTAGAGCGGATCTATAAAGCCCGCCGCGTGGCCGAGCAGGCTGAAGCGATCCCCTACGACGCGGGTGGAGGTGTACTGGAGTCGCTCGGTGCGGACCCAGCCGCGCACGGCTCGGGCATCGCGAAATTGGGGTCGAATGCTGGGGTAGCCCTCGAGCCAGTCGTAAAACTCCTCTTCCGGCGTCAAATCAAGGTTCGCTGGATACAGGCGCGGGTCCAGTTGCAGCCCCACGCTGACGATGGGATTGCTGGCGCGGGGATGGTTGTTGAAGGGGATGACCCACAGCCAGCCGCCCCGAAAGATGTGGTGAAGGGTTCCTTCCGAAAAGCGGAACGGGATGCCGTAATGCTCCCGCGAGGGGCCGACGCTGTTGAAGCATGGCACCTCGACCATGTGCGTGAACAGGGTGCGCGAGTGTGCCTGGAGGTCACGGCTCCGCAGGCCGAACTGATCGGCCAGCAGCGAGCGGAAGCCGCCCGCGTCCACCACATAGGCGGCCTCGTATCGCTCCCCCTTGGCCGTCACGATGGTGACCCCATCGTCCGCTATCTCGATTTCCTTGACAGGGGTGTTTTGCAGGACGGTTGCGCCCCGCGCAATGGCAATCGTGGTCAGCAGGTAGTCGCTGTCCTGCCGGTGGAGATGCAACTCGTGACCGTGCGGTTGCTTGGGGATGACCGCCTGCAGCGAATGGGCGGGGTTGTGGGGCGTCCCCTCGACGTGGTGGAGATAGCTGAAGTGTCGTTTGACCCCGTGGGAGGTGCCAATCTGCGGAAAATAGTGCTCCGAGCTGAAATAGGCGAGCTCCGGCACATCGAACAGCGATGCCATGGCGCGCATCGTCTCGGAGGTTTCCAGGATCATGGATTCGCCCACCGCGAACTTGGGGTGCGTGCTGGCCTCAAAGACCACAACCTTCATGCCCTGCCGCGCCAAAATGGCCGCAAGGGTCGAGCCGCCGATGCCCGAGCCGATGATGGCCACATCGTAACGCTGAGTTGTCTCATTCATGGGAAGTTTCTCCATTGGAAGCGGGGTCGCGCCGCCGTAGCACGCGCGACAGGCCCAGGCTGACGAGGAAGAGAAGGACGGAGATGGCAAGGGTCCAGGGATCAAGCGAGGGGCGCGCGCCCGGCTCGAAGAGCTCCTCGACCCGCAGGGAGGCCCCGGCCAGCACAAAAGAGATGGTGCCAGGGAGCGAGCCGAGCGCGGTCGCTAGGATAAAAGAGCGAAAACTGATGCGCAGGAAGCCCGCCAGATAGCTGACCAGGTCGTAGGGCAGGAAGATAAAGCGCATCACCAGGGTAGTCTCGAAGCTGTTGGCCTGCATGCGCTCGGTGTAGCGCTGTAACGTGCCGCTTTCTTTGGACTTGGCAAGGAGGCCACCGCCCAGCACGCGCCCCATGCCGTAGGCAACCGCCGCCGACAGGTTGCTTCCCACCAGAGTGTAGAATATTCCCCATAAGGGGCCAAAGAGGGCGCCAGAAGCGAGCGTCAGCACCACTGCCGAGAAGAACAGGAGCGGTCGTGCTGCGTAGATGGCTATATAAATCAGCGGGCCTGCTGGGGTCTGCATCAGGGCCACCAACTCGCGCAGCAGGTCGGTGGCGCCCAGCCCGTTGCGCCACATAAAGAACAGCACGCCGCCAGCGATGGCAGCCCAGACAACAGCCGCTAGCAGTTTTTGCCAGTGCGCCTGAAAAAAGCCGTCCTCCGATCGGGCCTGCTCTGCCGGTATCTCGCCTTCCATCTTTCCGCTTCCTTTCTGCGCGGTGCTATACTCCGCGCATGACCTCCTACACCCTCTCGCGTGCGGCGGTACGTCGCTTTTACGATAGTGCAGCCCCAACGTTGGAGCGAGCCGAGCGCTACGAGGCCCAGGCCAAGGCGACCGCGCTCCGGTCGCTTTCCGTGACGACGACATCTCGCGTCCTGCACGTCGGCGTGGGCGCGGGACGGGATCACCAGGCGCTCGCCGCCGCGGTGGGCGAGCAGGGGGCCCTCGTCGGGCTTGATCTTTCCATGGGCCTGCTGGAGCAGATTCGGCGGCGGGCCCCCCTGCCGCTCTGCCAGGGGGATGCCGTGGCACTGCCCTTTGCGGCGGGTGCCTTCGATCGGCTCTTTTCTGCCTACCTGCTCGACCTGCTGCCCGATGCTGACATCCTGCTCGCCCTACGCGAGTTTTACCGCGTGCTTGCCCCCGGCGGGCGGATGGTCCTGGTCTCCCTGACCGAGGGTGCCGACCCGCTGAGCCGAGCCTTTGTTGCCCTGTGGCGAGCACGCTTCCGCCTGGCCCCCGCCTCGCTCGGTGGCTGCCGCCCGGTGCAACTGGCCGACAGGGTGCAGGCGTCGGGCTTCTCGCTCCTGGCGCGGCAGGTCGTGGTCCAACGCGGCTTTCCCAGCGAGATTGTCGTCGCAGGGCGCCCATGACAACCGTGCTGATTACCGGCGCGACAGATGGCATCGGGCTGGCGCTCGCGCGCGCCTATCAGGCGCGGGGGGCGCGGCTCGTCCTGGTCGGACGGCGCGCGCTCCTCGGGCTGGACCCCTCTCTTTTCAGCCCGCACAGCTACTGCCAGATTGATCTGGCAGGGCCCGATTGCGCAACGCCCCTGCTGGCCTTCCTTCAGGCGCAGGCCATCGAGCGGCTGGATGTTGTGCTGCACAACGCGGGGATCGGCCACTACGGCCCCCTGGATCAGCAGCCGGCAGAAAGCGTCCGCTCGCTTCTGGCCGTCAACCTGCGGGCGCCCATCGCCCTGACCCACGCCCTGCTGCCCCTTGTCGAACGAGCCGACGGCCAGTTGGTGTTCATCAGTTCGGTTGCCTCGGCCTTGCCCGCGCCGCGCTACGCCGTGTACGCGGCGAGCAAGGCGGCCCTGGATAGCTTTGCCTCCAACCTGCGCATCGAACAGCGCGGGCGCGTGCGGGTCCAGGTGATTCACCCTGGCGCTACCCGAACCGCCATGCACGACAAGGTAGGCGCGCCGCCGGGCCCCCTGGCGCGCCGCTTGTATGCACCGCCGGAGCGGGTCGCCGCCCAGATCGTGCGCGCCGTCGAGCGGGGCCACCCCACCGTGACCCTGGGGGTGGGCAATCGGCTCCTGCGGGCACTGGGGCTGCTGTGGTGGCGGCTGCATGGCTGATCCCTCGATGAAGCACGTCCTCATTACAGGCGCCGCCGACGGCATCGGGCGGGCGTTGGCCCGCCGCTTTGCCGCGGCGGGGTGGCGCGTCACCGGCCTTGATCGTGACGCGGCGCGGGCCGCGCAAACCGCAGCGGAGATCCGTGATGCCGGTGGCACGGTGCGATTCGTCCTCGCCAATCTGGCCGATGCCGCGTCGCTGGATGCCCTGCCTGCGCAGCTTGCGGCTGACGGGCCGATTGACGTGCTGATCCACAATGCAGGCATCAGCGCGGTTGGCCCCTTCGCCCGCTCGGAGCTTGCCCAGCAGCAGGCCGTGCTGACCGTCAACCTGGAAGTGCCCCTCCTCCTCACGGCGGCCCTGCTGCGGCAGGGGCAACTCGGGGCGGGCGGCACTGTGGTTTTTATCTCGTCCCTCTCTCATTTTGTAAGCTACCCTGGCGCGGCAGTGTATGCCGCGTCCAAGGATGGTCTGGCGGCCTACGCGCGCAGCCTTGCCGCCGCGCGCCGCGACCTTCACGTGCTGACCGTCTTTCCCGGCCCGACCCGCACCGCCCACGCCCGCCGCTACAGCCCGGACAACCGCAACGAGCATCGCCGCATGGCCCCGGAACGGCTGGCGGACGAGATCTTTCGGGCGGTGGGGCGCCGCCGTCGCCGCCTCATCCCCGGCGTGGCGAACCGCCTCCTGGCGATCCTGGGCACGCTTGCCCCCTGGCTCACTGCCTGGCTGATGCGGAAGACCCTGCTCGATAAGCTGGAAGCAGCGCAGCAATCCCCTCAGCCGCCTCCTGCGCCACCCGACCGATAGCCTGGAGCCACCCTTCCGTCGCGGGGTAATGGAAGCCGACGCAGATCAGGCGTGGGTCCACCACCGAGCGCCAGCGGCCATCCACGCGGGGGCGCCCGCGCTCGTCCAGGATCAGCGACCCCCGCGCAAGTTGCACAGTGGGGCGATACCCCGTCGCCAGAATAACGGTGTCGAACGATGCCTCGCGCCCGTCGCAAAAGCGCACCCCCCCTGGCACGAAACGCTCGATGTCGCCGAAGCGGCGCACCTGGCCCGCCGCCACCGCTTCCGGCAGCTCGAAGCCGACCACGGGGTAGGCCTCCAGCAGGGGGCGGTTGGGCAGGGGCAGGCCGACGGAAGCAAAATCGCGGCGGATCCGCCGCAGCAGGGCTTCGCCCACCGGCGGCGGCGCGTGGCGGAAGAACCACGCCGCCGCCCGCATGAGCCATGCCGAGCGGGGGTAGGGCACAAACACAGATCCCCCGCGCACCGACAACCCAACCTTTGCGCCGCCCTCGCTCAATTCCACAGCCATCTCGCTGCCGCTGTTGCCGGTGCCCACCACCAGCACCCGCTGGCCGCGAAACGGGGCGGCGTTCTGGTACTGGCTCGCATGAAGGATGGCGCCGCCGAAGGTGCTTTCGCCCTCAAAGGGCGGGCAGTAGGGCGTGCTCCAGATTCCGGTGGCGAGCACCAGGGCGGTGGCAAAGTACTCGCCTGCGGAGGTGGTCACGCGCCAGCCATCGGCCTCTCGATGCGTTGCCAGCACCTCGGTGTGGGGCTGCACGTTCAATGCAAAGTGGGCAGCGTAGCGCTGAAGGTAGTGCTGGACCTGCTCCGCCGAGGGGAAGCGAGGGTAGTCGCGCGGCATCGGTAGCCCGGGCAGGGCCGACACCTCCTTGAGCGTGTGAAGGCGAAGGCTGTCGTAGTGCTGCCCCCACGTATGGCCGATTTCGCCCCGTTCCACCACCTGATTATGGATCCCCCGTTGGCCCAATTCGTAGGCCATCGCCAACCCTGCCGCGCCCGCCCCAATGATCAGGATCACGGCTCGTCCTCCTGCACTTCGAACAGGTGCGCTGCCGGAAAATGAACGAACAGGGGCTCGCCCGGCGCCAGGGTGGCGCACGGATGAAAGAGGCGGGCGCGCACCTCCATCCCGTCCCCCACCGTCACGCGGAACTCGCTGCCCTCGCCCTTGAAGATCACATCGCGGATGACGCCCGGCAAGGTGTTGGGCCCCGGCTCGCGCTGCAGCAGCACATGCTCGGGGCGAATGGCAAAGGTGGCCTCGCTGGTAGCGGGGGGCGGGCCGCCCACACACAAGCAGCCAACCGCGCTTTCCAGATGCCCTGCCCGGACGCGCCCTCGGAAAAAAGTCGAGACTCCCATAAACTGGGCGGCGGCCCGCGTGGGCGGGCGCTGGAAAAGGCGCGCGGGCGGCTCGCAGGCCACGATATGCCCGCCCAGCAGCAGGGCGGTCCGGTCGGACATGGTCATCGCCTCGCTCAGATCATGGGTGACCAGCAGCGTTGTGATGCCGACGCGCCGCTGGATTTCCCGGATCGCCTCCTGCAGCGACTGGCGTACCGCGGTGTCCAGGCTGCTCAGCGGCTCGTCCAGCATCAACACCCGTGGGTGGGTGACCAGGGCCCTCGCCAGCGCCACCCGCTGCTGCTCGCCGCCCGATAACTGGGCCGGAAAGCGCCGCTCGATGCCGGGCAGCCCTATCAGGTCGAGCATCCGCGCCACCTCGGAAGCCCGCGTGGCGCGGTTGACCTTCTTCACCTTGAGCCCGAAGGCGATGTTGTCAGCCACATTCAAGAAGGGGAAGAGGTAGGCCTTTTGAAACATCAGCACCGCGCCACGCTGGTTGGCGGGCACCCGCAGGATGCTTTGCCCGTCCAGCCGAATGTCGCCCTGCTCTGGCTGCTCGATGCCCGCTATCAATTTCAGCACGGTGGACTTGCCGCTGCCGGACGGCCCTAACAGCGCCACCAACTCCCCCTCGGCAATTTCCAGCGAAAGGTTTGCCAGGGCGGGCTGCGGCTGGCGCGGGTAGCGCTTGCTGCAGGCCTTCCAGCGAGATGGCGCTCATGTTAGAACTGCCCCCGGTGCGGGTGCAGCGATTCCAGGCTCAGGGAGTGCGCTGTCAGGGCGATCACCAGGATGGGCGGGGCGATGAATAGCAGCGATTGGACAGCGGTGGTCGTCGGGTTGCCGCCAGCGACTGCCGAGAAGAGCAGCAGCGGCAGGGTGATCACGCGCCCCCCGCCAATCAGTAGCGTCAGCAGGTACTGGCTCCACGAGACGAGGAACGCAAACAGGAGCGCCACCACGACGCCCGGCAAAATCAGCGGCAGCGTCACCGTCAGGAACACGCGTGCCCGGCCCGCGCCCAGCACCATCGCCTGATACTCATAGTGCGGGTCGTACCGCGCGAAGAGACTGGTCAGCGTGAAGATGGTGTAGGGGAGGACCGGAATCAGGTGGACCAGGATGACCCCGGCCATGCTCCCGGCCAGCCCCGCCCGCAGAAACAAGATGTTGAGCCCCATGCCGGTGGCGACGGGCGGAACGATGGTGGGCAGGAACAGCAGCAGCGTGACCAGCCCCTTGCCAGGGAAGGAGGCTGTGCCCAGCGTGCGCGCCGCGGGAAACCCGATCACCAGGGAGAGCAGGCTCGCGGCCAGGGCGATCTGGACGCTCAGCCCCAGGGCCGCCCGGGTGGAGGGGGCGCCAAGCTGCCGCAGCAGCGGCTCCAGGGTCCACTCGCTTGGAACAAGGTGCGGGTAGAACCAGTGGGTGGTGAGCGCATGGAGCAGCAGCCCCAGGATGGGCAGGAGCAGCATCCCATACACGCCCCCCATGATGAGGGAGCGCCCCCGGACCGGCGCCGCGCGGCTAGCGTCGCTCATGCAGGGTATGCCCAACGATTGCCACGACGATGACCAGGCCAGCCATGATGGCGCTGACGGCCATCGCCTCGGAACGACGGAGGAGATTGGAATCTTGAAAGAAAGAAAGCGCCAGCGAGGCAAGCATGCGCGGGAAGGGCACACCGAGCACCGCCGGCACCTCGTAGGCCCCGAACACCAGCGCAAAGACCATCAGCGAGCCGACCGCCAGCGCCGGGAACACCATAGGCAGGGTGACATAGCGCATGCTCTGCCAGCCGCTCGCCCCCAGGTTTGACGCAACCAGGTTGTAATCGCTCGTGTGGCTGCGCAGCACGGCGAGCACGAGCAGGGTCAGGAAAGGGATCTCTTTTGTGACGTAGTGCAGGATAATACCGATGCCGTATCGGTCGCGCACCAGCACGGGGAAAGCGGCTGGCCCCTGAATCAAACCGATTGCGGCGGCGAGGCGTGCCAGCAGCCCGCTTTGCGAGAGAAGCAGCGCGAGCGCGATGGCCCATACCAGGTGGGGGATGGCAAGGTTAAGGTGGAGCAGCAGCAGGCTCCTGCTCGTTGGCTGCCCACGCTGGGTCAGCAGCACGGCGATCCCCAGGGCACCCGCCGCCGCCAGCACGGTGGCGGCGAGGCTCACCCAGAACGAGAAGGCGAGCGAGGGCCAGAACTCCTGGGCGGCCAGGGACGGCCCGACCAGCACCGTGTGATAGGCGCTGAGGCTCAGCGTGCGCTCGCCGATGATGGTCAGGTAGCCCTAGGCTCTGCGCCAGCCCGTAGAGCAGGCTTGCCCCGAACAACACCCCCACCAGCAGCAGGGCAGGGGCGAGCGAGAAGGCAGGGGCGAGCCGGCGCAAAATCATCCGCTACGGTGACACCAGCAGGTTCTGGCGCCACCCTTCCTCGACAAGGTCCTGATAGGGGGCAGCGGAATCACCGACCAGGGCGTTGGCCAGGTCGGCGGCGGGCGTCGCGCTTTCGCCAAGCTGGGCCGCGGCATTTGCCAGGGCTTCCTTTGCCTCGGGATCGGTGACGCGGGTGACATCAATGCCGTAGCCCAGGCCAAAGCCATTTTCCGGCAAAATCTGCTCTGCCTGCAGCGCCGGTTCCAGGATCAGGTTGGCCAGCACCAGGGCCGCCGCCTTGTTCGGCGCGTTCGAGGGGATGGCCACATAGTTGAAATCGCCGATCATGTAATCGTCAAAGACAAAGGCGCGCGCGGTCGGCGGGAGCAGCCCCTGCTCGATCAGCGGTCCGGCCCCGGCAATGGCCTGCGTGATGGAAAAATCTACCTCCTGGTTGGCGAACAAGCTGTGCAGGGCATTCTCGTCCGGCGGGTAGCTTTCTCCCTCGCGCCACAGGCAGGGCTTCAACTCGTTCAGATACTCCCACAGCACAGGCGCCCACTGCTCCCACAGCGCCTCGTCGTAAACGAGCCACTGCTCCGCCCCCCCGCTAAGCTCGAACAGTGCTCCCTTGATGAAGCGGGTGCCCTGAAAGCCGCCGGGCCCAGGCGCGATGTAGGTGAAGCGGCCCGGGTGGGCGCAGGCCCACTCGGCTAGCGCGGCGTAGGAGCGAGGAAGCTCGCTGGCATCCATCCGCGCCGAATCATAGATGAACTGAAACTGCGCCGACGACCAGGGGCTTTCCAGCCCCTCGACCGGCTCCCCAAAGTCCAGGTTGACCGCCGCATTGTCCCAGTTCACCAGGGCGCCATTGGGCAGCAGGCGCGGCCAGCCGCCGTACAGCATCTCGGCCTGCTTGAGGGAGGCAAAGTTCTCGCCGTTGATCCAGATAAGGTCCACCGCGCCCGGGTCGCGCCCGGCTTCCTTTTCGCTGAGCACCTGGTTGACAGCTTCCACGGTGTCGCTGAGCGGCACCCGTTGGAGCGTGATGTCATAGCGCTCTTTCAGCGGCTTGCCATACACGGTATCCACAAAGGCGTTGATGCTTTCCGACCCCCCCCACAGATACCAGGTCACCGTCGAGCCGCGGGCCGCCTCCAGCACGCTGTCCCACTCTTCGACGTTCAAGGCATTGGCCGAGCCTGGTTCAGCCTCGGCTGGCGCAGGGGCCGCGCCCGGCTGAGCGGCGCAGCCACTCACCAGCAAAAGAAAAAGCAAGAGGCAGCCGATTTGCCATCGGTTTGGAGCAGTCAAGAGCAGAAACTCCTTTGGGAGAAGGGAACAGTAACCCTATCAGGGCGTTCTTACAACAGCGCGCGGGACGCCCACCACACTCGCTGCGTCGCGGTGACGAGCGTCAAGAAGGCCATGATGAGGAAGAGCGGGACGAGCGCCCCAGGAAATAGCAGGAAGAGGACAAAGAAGACGAACGTTTCTGTGCCCCCTAGCAAGCCGCCGGGCATGGTGACCGTCGTCATCTCGCCTTGCGCGGCAGCCCCGCTGTGGCGCTTTTCCAGGATAGCCGCCAGGTACATCCAGGAGCCACCGTTCAGGTAAAAGCTGACCAGCAGCAGGGTCAGGCTCAGATAGGCAGGGGCCGTACCGACCCCGATTGCCAGGGCAGCGGGCACCCCTGCATACATCGCCATGTCGAGCAGGATGTCCAGATAGCCGCCAAAGTCGCTCTGCTGCTGCGTGACGCGCGCGAAGGTGCCGTCCAACCCGTCGAACAGGCGGTTGAGGGACCAGAACAGCAAGCCCAGCCCGTACCACCCGCGCCAAATCATAGCCAGTGCGACCAGGCCCAGCGCGAACCCAGCCCAGGTGATGAGGAGCGGGCTGACGACGGGCGGGATGACCATCGCTACGGGCGATAGCAGGACTTCTTTTGGCCCACGCAAGAGCTTGTCTAGCATCTTCCTCCATGACGGGCCGGGTGCAGCCGCCCCCTTCATCGCTTGGCTCAGTGCGGGCTATGGTAAGTGTAGCGCCACCGCGGCTCCTTTGCTGTGAGCATCCTCACAAGTAAGGGAGCCCCTTGAACGGCTAAGGCCCCTCGTGGGGGCGGGCAGAAAAAGGGAGGGCGTGACGGCGCAGGTGGTAACCAACGGTGGGGGTGCAACGCTCGGGTACCGATGGTCTCGACAGGCACGGAACGGGCCGGGCAGGGGCAACCGCTCTTCGCGATCGAATCGCTCGTATACCCCCGCTGGCTACAGTGAGACGGTGGGGGCATACGAGCGCTGGGAGGCTCGTCAGTCAGCCGCCTGGGTGGCCTGCACCACGGGCTTGCGGCTTCGATGCTGGAGGAACTCGATCACCATGGGCACCACCGAGAACACGATGATGACCGGAATCAGCAGGTGGAAGTTTTCGCGCACCACAGGGATATTCCCGAAGAAGTAGCCCAGGAAGATGAAGATGGCCGTCCAGATCAAGCCGCCCAGGACGTTATAAAACAGAAAGCGCCCGTAGTCCATGCGCCCCACCCCCGCCACGAAGGGGGCGAACGTTCGCACGATGGGGACAAAGCGCGCCAGCACGATGGCCTTGCCGCCATGCTTGGCATAGAAGGCCTCGGTCCGCGTGAGGTATTCCCGCTTGATGAAGCGGTTTTCTCGCTCAAAGACCCTTGGCCCGACTTTGTGGCCGATCCAGTAGTTCACCGTATCGCCCAGCACCGCAGCGACAAAGAGTAGCCCAAACAAGAGCCATACATTCATGGCGCCTACCCCTGCAAAGGTACCCGCCGCGAAGAGCAGCGAATCTCCGGGCAGAAAGGGGGTCACCACCAGGCCGGTTTCCAGAAAGATTATCAAGAAGAGCAGCCCATAGGTCAGGGTGCCGTACGAGCGGATGATCGCTTCCAGATGCTCATCCAAATGTAGAAACAGGTCAACGATCTGCTGGAATGCGTCCATATCAATACCTCGCGTCAGGTTGGAGTGCAGCAAGAAGGGGCGATGCGCTTCATCCTGCGGTGCCGATCGGCGCGCCTCCGCACGAATAAAGCTCTCGCCCCCGCCAAACGGCGCGAATCCTAGCAGAAAGGGGGCAGTTCGTCAATATTTTTTGCCAGCTTTGGCGCGATTGTCGGCACGCCATCGCCCAAACCGACAGCCCCTCAGCTCGCCACTGCCTTCATCAACGCCTGCACCGCCTCGATCTCGTCCTGGTTGATGGTGTGGCCCATCCCGGGGTAAAGGCGCGCCGTCACCTGCGCGCCCAACCCCTGGAGCACCTGGGCCGTCTCGCGGACGCGGGTTGCGGGGATGTGAAAGTCCACATCGCTGCAGCCCAGGAAAGCAGGCGTGCCCGCCAGCGAGCCCTCGTAGAGGCGCGGGGTGCCCTCGGGCCCAATCAGCCCGCCGCTCAGCGCGGCGAGGCCGCCGTAGCGCCGCGCGTGCCGCGCCATCCACTCCGATGCGAGGCAGGCGCCCTGCGAGAAGCCGAGCAGGATCAGCCGCTCGGCGGGGATGCCTGCCGCTTCCACCTGTGCCACGAGCGACCCCAGGCGGGCCAGGGCCGAGGAAAGCCAGGGCTCGTTCTGGGCCAGGGGCGCGAGGAAGCTTTGCGGGTACCAGCTGCTGCCCGCCGCCTGGGGGGCGAGGTAGGCGAACCCGTCATGATGAAGTTCCGGCACCAGCGATAAGGATGTCCCGCGCGCTGGCGCCGCGGCCATGCACCAGGATCATCGCGGCCCTGGCCTGATCCAGCGGCGCGCCCTGGGTGAGCACCGGCTGGGCCGCGTGGGGGTCAGCTTGGGGGGTCATGCTCGCTCCTGAAGGGTGAGAAAGAATGGGTCAAGTCGAGGTCGTTTCTGGTAGCGGCGCCAGTCGGGCTGTCACGCGCCCACGCGCAGGGGTGCCAGGCCGTTAACGATAGCGGTGCGGCGCGATTCCAGCCAGGGCGGCAGCATCAACTGCTCCCCGAGCCTTGCCTCCTCCTCGTCCACCCCGAAGCCCGGCCCCGCCGTCGCCAGTTCGACGATGTGGCCGTCGGGGTCGCGCGTATAGATACTCTTGAAATAGACCCGGTCCATCACGGGGGAGACGGGCAGCCCGGCGGCCAGCAACCGCTCGCGGAACAGGAGTTGGGTGGCCTCATCGTCCACCGCCAGCGCGAAGTGGTGGGTCTGGCCGGTGCCCATCTCGGCGCGGCGCACGCGCCGGGGTCGCGCTCGAAGTAGGTGACGAGCGTGCCCGGCCGCCCGTCGCCCGCGCCCCAGTACCAGTGCGCCGAGGTGGGGTCGTCAAAGTTGGAGGTCATCTTGACGCGCCGCATCCCCAGCAGCTCGCCGAAGAAGGCATGGGTGCGCTGGATGTCGCTGCCGATGGCGGTGATGTGGTGCATCCCGTGGCGGAGCGCCATCGCCGGATGGATGGCAGCCACCGGCTCGGGCCACGTCTCCGCCGCAATGCGCGCCTCGTCGCGGTTGCCGACCATCATCTCGGCGGGCGGCTCGCGATAGTCGCTGCCTATCGCGTCCGGCGCTTCGTCCAGCGTCCAGCCCGGCCCGCGCGTGGCGATCTCAAGAATCGTCCCGTCCGGGTCGTTGGAAGTAGATCGAGTGAAAGTAGTGCCGGTCGAGGGTCCCTCCACCTCCAGGCCGAGGTCGGTCAGACGGCGCTTCCACTGCAGCAGCCCGCTGTCGTCCTCCACCTCCAGCGCGAAGTGATGGGTGCCGCCGATGCCCCGGCGGCCGCGCGGGGCCGCGCGCCACTCGAAGAAGGTGATCGCCGAGCCGGGCGAGCCGCGCTCGTCGCCGAAGTACAGGTGATAGCTGCACGGATCGTCAAAGTTGACGGTCTGCTTGACGAGCCGCAGCCCCAGCACCTGGGTGTAAAAGTCGACGGTGCGCTGTGCCTCCGCACAGACCAGCGTGATGTGGTGCAGCCCCTGGATCGTCATGGTCACCTCGGTAGCGTTTCAGTTGGGTGGGGAAGAAGGATGGCATCGTTCAGCATCCGCAGGATAACAGCTTGCTATCCCTGCTAAAGTCCTCGGTAGCGTCCCGATGGAACACTGAGCCGCGATTTGGCGTTTTATCAAGGACGGATTGACTGGATCGAACAAGCGAGGTAACGACACTATGAGACAGATAACCCTCCTCTTCCTTTTGCTTCTGGCGCTGGTGGGCTGTGGCGGCGCCGTGGGGCCGGACAATGCGCCCGGCTCGGACCCCAACGCCCCCGTGAGCTCGGACGACCCAACGCCGACCGTGGAGCCTGCGGCTTCCCCGGCGGGGGAAATGATCGTCGGCGAGGCAACTGTAGAAAGTATTGACATTCGCATCCTCGAATCGTTCCCCGTGCAGGTTCACGTGGGCGTGCGGGGCACCCTGGGCGACGGGCTGCACGGAACTGGGGGAGATCACCCAGCGGCTCGAAGGCAACACCTTCTTCGTCACCCTCCCCACCCTGCGCCCGGCCCAGGGTGCCTGTACGATGATCCTCAAGGGGCTGGATGAAACCGTGCCCCTGGAGGTGGCGGGGCTTCCTGCGGGCGAGTATACGGTCAACGTGAATGGGGTCATCGGCACCTTTACCCTGAGCACCGACAATGCGATGCCCACCGAGGAGGGCACCTCCTCCCTCGGCTGCCCCGTGCCCGCCGAGGGGCAGGCGCTGTACGAGGACCCATCCGGCTCCTTCTGCTTCCTGTATCCGGATCGCTTCCAGATGCAGGCACCGGAGACGATGAGCGGCGTAAGCCTGGTGGGCCCGGCGCTGAGCGAGGGGCCGGAGCCGGTGGCGGCAACCCTGCTGGTCAACACGGAACCGCTGGCCGAGGGGGCAACCCTGGCGAGCACCCTGGATGAGATGGCAGCCAACTTTGCGGGGGTCTCGCTCACTCGCACCCCCGCCACGATTGGCGGACAGCCCGCCGAGATCGTCGAGGGGCTCCCGGGGCGCTTTGGCTCGCGCATCGCCTACATCCCGCAGGGGCAGACGCTTGTCGTGCTGACCGCCTACCCGGTTGACGCGGCCCTGCCGGAAGCGATGCCGGACCTTGAAGAGATATGGGAAAGCGCGACGAGCACCTTCACCTTTCTGCCATAACCCGGACGCCGCCGGACGCCTTGAGCATGAAGCGGGAGCACGCCTCCCGCTTCATGCGTTGGGCGCCTGTCATGGGTCTCGCCGCCGCGGCCCTCGCTTGAACTCGCCCTTTCCGCCCTTTTGAAAGGGTTTTTTGCTTTCTCTCGAACGGGGCTCTTCCGCGCTGGAACTGGAAGAGGAGCGCGGCGCCTCGTCGCGCGGGGTGGCGAGGCGGATCGTGGTGTCACGGTGCCGGATGGAGGTGCGGCCCATGCGCTCCAAAACCTGCTGGCTGTATTGTGCGGGGATGTCCACGAAGGCGAAGCGATCATAGATGTCAATGGCGCCTATGGACTTGCCCGGCACCCCTGCCTCGTTGGCGATGGCGCCCACCAGATCGCTGGGGCGGACCCCGTTCTGGCGCCCCGCGTCAATGAACAGGCGGACCATCCCATCATCGGTACGCGGTGCCTGCTCGGGTTCCGGCTCCAGCGTCACCGTGAGCGGCTTGTCCCCACGGGCCAGGCGGGCCGCCGCCGCGGCAATCTCCGCCATGTCGCAGCCGCTTTCTTCCGCGAGCTCCTCTACAAGAATCAGGTAGGGGTCCAGGTCGTGCCCGCGCACGGTGCGAAGAATCTCCTCTTTAAAGGCAGCCATGCGGCGCGCCGCCACATCTGCCGTCGAGGGCATCTTCATAGGCTCGATGCGCTGTCGCGTGTAGCGCTCAATCTCGCGCAGCAGGCGCTGTTGGCGGGGGGTGACGAACAGAATCGCCACGCCCTCCCGTCCGGCGCGCCCCGTCCGCCCGATGCGGTGGACATACGATTCCACATCGGACGGAATGTCATAGTTGACCACATGGGTAATCTGCTCCACGTCCCACCCGCGCGCCGCCACATCCGTGGCCACCACGATTTCCACCTGCCCGCGCCGCAGGCGGTTGATGACGCTTTCCCGCTCCCGCTGGCTCATGTCGCCGTGCATCGCTTCGGCGGCATACCCTCGCGCCTGCAACTTTTCTGCCAGGTCCGCCGCGCCGATCTTGGTGTGGGTAAAGATGAGTACCGCTTCCGGCTGCTCCACCTCCAGGATGCGGGTCAGGGCATCGGCCTTGCTCCGCTCCGACACCTGGATGTACCGTTGCTCGATGGTGGGGACGGTAAGCGTCTTGCGCTCGATATGGACGGTGAAGGGCTTTTCAAGGTAGCGGTCGGCGATGCGGCGAATCTCGTTGGGCATGGTGGCGGAAAAGAGGGCAGTCTGCACCTTTTCCGGTGCCTGCGACAAAATCCAGTCCACGTCCTCGATAAAGCCCATGCGCAGCATCTCGTCCGCCTCGTCGAGCACCACCATGCGCAGGGCTTCAAAGCTGAGCGTGCCGCGCCGCAGGTGGTCCATCACGCGGCCCGGCGTCCCCACGACAATGTGCACCCCCTGCGACAGGCGCTTGAATTGGGCAACGATGCCCTGCCCGCCATACACGGGCAGCACGTGGACGCGCCCCAAATGTTTGGAATAGGTATGGATGGCCTCAGCCACCTGGAGGGCGAGCTCGCGCGTGGGCGCCAGCACCAGCACCTGCACCTCCGTGCGCCCTATCTCCAGCCGCTCCAGCATGGGCAGGGCGAAGGCAGCGGTCTTGCCCGTGCCCGTCTGCGCCTGCCCAATCAGGTCTCGGCCCGCAAGCAGGGGGGGGATAGTCTTTTCCTGAATAGGCGTTGGGGCCTCGTAGCCTACCTCGCTAATGGCGCGCAAGAGCGGCTCGCTGAGCCCTAACGATTCAAACGTTGGGGAGGGGGTGTCAACCGGGGTATCCATCGGAACAGTTCTTTCTTAAGCTGGGGCGCGGCGGCGCGCTTGGGAATTTTGATCACTGCTTCAGTGGAGCATGGACCGTACCATAGGCGCTATGGCCAGCCAGAATTGTCGCTACGCCTGAATCGCCTATGCTCTTGACCATCGGCAAATCCCAGCAGACAGTCGGGCCCCACACCCTTTAACGGAAAGGCAACGAGCAATGGCAGACGCACTCGAGATTACCGAGCGCCCCGACGCGGCAGAACTGTACATGATAGCGGGCTGGCGGCAGTGGGCGGACGCAGGCTCCATCTCGTCGGGGCTCCCTCAGTACTTGATCCAGCAGACCAAGGCGCGGCGCATCGGCTCTATCCGCCCGGATGGCTTTTACCTCTTTCAAATTCCGGGCACGCACGATCTGGTCCGCCCGACCGTGCGCTTCAATGAGGGCTATCCCATCTCCCTGGAAACGCGGCGAAACGAACTGTATTACGCGGGGGACGAGCGGCGCGGGATGATCTTTTTCATAGGGGACGAGCCGCACCTGGATGTGGAGCGCTACGCGGCCACCTTTCTGGAAGCGGCCACCACCCTGGGCGTCAGGCGCATCATCGGCCTGGGCGGCGTCTACGCGGAGGTTCCCTATGACAAGGAGCGCATGATCTCCTCCATCTACAGCCTGCACGAGCTACGGGAAGAGTTGGATCAACTGGTAGTCGAGCTGTCAGACTATCGTGGCGGGGCCAGCATCGGCTCCTATCTGTGCCGCCGCGCGGGCGACATGGGTCTGGAGTATGTCTCTTTCTACGGCTTTGCGCCCACCTACGACTTTGGCACCTCAGCGGAGATGGGCAGCAGCATCCGTCTGGAAAACGATTTTGTGGCGTGGCTCGGCATCATGCGGCGGATCAACCACATGCTCAAGCTGAACCTGGACCTGGCGGACCTGGAGGAAAAAAGCAAGGAGTTGGTTCGCGTGGTGAGGGAGCGGGTGGAAGAGATGGACAGTGCCGCCCCGGAACTGGGGGTGCGGGACTTTTTGAAGCGTATCTCTGACTCGTTCAACGAGTCGCCCTTTGAGCCTCTTGATGCGGTGTGGGAAGAGGAACTCCGCCACCTCTTTGAGGACTTTGACCAGGACGACTTGTAGCAGGCTGACGACGCTCCTCAGCAGATTTTTCGTGGCACTGTTTTTGCATCTAACTGTTAGTATGGCAAAATAAGGATACGAGGGTGACCGCTGCGCCCCGACTCGCCTCATCGAGCGGGCCGACACGGTTGCCGTCCTATAGCTATAGATAGATGGAAGGATAGTCGGAACGATGATGGCAAGGATTCAAACGAGGCTCGCCTCGTTGGAGCAGTGGAAGCGCAACCTGTACATCTTGTTTGTCGCGCAATTGCTCTCAGTCGTAGGCTTCTCGGTTATTTTCCCCTTTCTTCCCCTTTACGTGGAAGAGTTGGGGGTCCGGACAATGGGCTCGGTGGCGTTTTGGTCGGGGATGGTGTTCAGCGCCCAGGCGTTCACCATGGGGATCATGGCCCCTATCTGGGGGGCGCTGGCGGACCGCGTCGGGCGCAAGTTGATGGTGGAGCGTGCCCTGATTGGCGGCGCTATCTTGTTGACGCTGCATGGGCTATGCCCGCAGTGCTGAGGAATTGACGCTCCTGCGCGCCCTTCAGGGTGCCATCACGGGGGTGATCAGCGCGGCCAACGCGCTGGTCGCGGCCAGCACGCCGCGCTCGCGGGCGGGCTGGTCGCTCGGGCTCATGCAGACGGCTGTATGGTCGGGGGCGGCGGTCGGGCCGCTGATTGGGGGGCTGATGGCGGATCAGTTCGGCTTCCACGCCACCTTCAAGGTGACAGGCCTGCTGCTGGTCGTCGCCTGGATTGCAGTGCGGCTGTGGGTGGTAGAAGATCGCGAGGCCATTCGCGCCGAGGCGGCTGGCCAGGCCCCCTCCATGCTGGCCGCGTGGAAGCGGGTGCTCACCACTGACGGGATGGCCGGCCTGTACAGCGTGAAGTTTACGGTGCGCCTGGCTGCCGCGGTGATCCTCCCTGTCGCGCCGCTGTTCGTCGCTTCGATGATGGACAGCAGCGGGCGCGTGGCCACGGTGGCGGGGCTGTTCACTGCCATCACGGCTGCGGCGAGCACGCTCAGTGCGATTCGCTTTGGCGCCCTGGGCGACCGGATCGGCTATCGCCCCGTCCTGGTGGGCGGGTGCGTGGCCTCCGGCCTGACTTTCCTGCTCTTTCTGGGGGTCCACTCGATCCCTGCCCTGATTGCGCTGGCCGTGGTATCGGGGATTGCCAACGGTGCCATCGCCCCCAGCATCGGCGCACTGCTTGCCAGCACCTCGCCGAAGGGCGGGCAGGGCACGGTGTACGGGATTGATGCCAGCATGGATTCCGCGGCGCGCATGGTGGCCCCGCTTATCGGCATGACGGTTGCCTCCTGGTTCACGCTGCAGGCAAGCTTTGCGGTGGCCGGGCTCTTCTTCCTCTTTTCCGCTGCTCTGGCGATGCTGCTGCTGCCGCGCCCTGCCGCGCGTGTCCGCCAACCGAGCGGCGCGATGGGCATGGGGGATTGATCCAGCAGGGGGAACGGGCCGAGACAAGGAGGGGGCGCGCCAAAGGTGCGCCCCCTTTGCGTGGTGCGCGCAAAGCGGCTACCCTTGGACGGCGATGCCGGAGCCACGCGCTCACAGGGGTAAAGCGAGGACTGCTGTAGAACAGTCACACAAGGAGGGGAAGATGGCAACCATTATTCGACACTTTGACAGCCTGCCTGCGGCCAATGACGCCGTCGAGGCACTGCGCGCGGCGGGCGTAGCGGAAGAGCAGATAGGCTTTTTGACCAAAGAGGGGGTGAGCGGTAACTTTCAGGCCCCCGATGCCATGGACCTTGACGACATGAGCGCCTCGGAAGGGGCACTGCTGGGCACGCTGGCGGGCATGATTACAGCGGTCGCTGCGATGGCGACGCCGTTTGGCCCTCTGGTGGCCGCGGGGCCGCTTTTTGGCACGCTGATTGGGGCCCTGGCGGGCGGGGCAACGGGCGGCGTGGTGGCGTCCCTGGTGGACGCAGGCGTAGAGCAGGATGTGGCGCGGCGATTGGCAGCCACCCTGGAAGACGAGCGCGCCGTGCTGCTCTCGGTAGAGGTGCCGGACGACGAGGCGGCGGAGATTCGCATGGTGCTGGCGCAGACAGAAAGCCTTCACCAGGACGAACTCCGCTTTTTTGAGCGCTACCACGCCGACCATGCGGGGGCGGACTTCGCCACCTTTCACGATGCCTACCACTTCGGCTATCGTGCGGCGGCGGCGCAGCAGAGTCCCTTCGCCGACGCCGAGCCTGCCCTGCGCCAGGCCTATGCAGGGCGACTTTGTGCGCGATCGTGACGCGATAGCGGTGGGGTACAACCGCTATCTGGACACCATCCAAATTCTGAACTGACTCCTAGGCGCCGACGCTCATGCACCCTCCTCACGACCCGCTTCGCCCGCACGCCCACGATCCCAATCTCGAGCCCCCGGCGGGCGATCCGGGCTTCGTGCTCGAGCGTCCGGACGGGACGGAGGTAGCGGTCAGCGTTGCAGCCCTGCGTGCGTTGCCCCTCACCGTGGTGTCGAACTGTTTGATCGTCAGCACGGGGCACGGAACCTCGGGCCCCTTTGCGTTTGGCGGGGCACGCCTGCTCGACCTGATCCAGAGCCAGGCGGGCGCCACCCCCTGCTCGCAGGTGGAGGTGCTCAGCGCCGATGGTTTCGGGAACCGCGTGCTGGTCGAGGAACTACTTCAGCCCGATCCAGCCGGCCCCATGCTGCTGGCCTACACGGTGGATGGCGCGCCGCTCACCCGCGAGCAGGGTCTCGTCCGCCTGATTGTCCCTAGCGAGCGGGACGACGCGCTCCGCCAGGTCAAATGGGTGGCCCGCATTCGCCTTCGCTGATCGGGCGACGGGGCGGCAGGCTTAACCGCCCTGCTGCTCTACCAGGGCCTCCAGTTGGTCCACGTAGCCGCTGAGCACGCCAAAGGTGGTTTCCACCGGCTCAGGCGTGGTCATGTCCACCCCCGCCCGTTGGAGCGCCTCAAGCGGGTAGAGGGATCCCCCTGCGCTCAGGAAAGCCAGATAGCTGTCTGCTGCCCCGCGCTCGCCCGACAGCACGCGCGCGGCCAGGGCGTGCGCGGCAGAGATACCCGTCGCGTACTGGTAGACATAAAAGCCAGAATACAGATGGCTAAACTGCGCCCAGGTGATTCCGACCCGTTCGCGGTCCACCACCACCTCGTCGCCGTAGCCCTCCTGGAAAAGATCCGCCATCAAGTCGTTCAAGCTGTCGGCGGTGATTCCCTCGCCCCGCTCCACGCGCTCGTGCATTTCCAGCTCAAAGCGGGCCAGCGTGGGCATGATGAAGAAGTAGCGGTGGAAGTTGGACATCGCCTCTTCGATCACGGCAATTTGAAAGTCGCGGTCCGTGCTCTCGGCCAGCAGGTGCGCGCGCACCAGGGCCTGATTGAAGTTGGAGGCCACCTCCGCCACAAAGAGCGAGTAGTCGCCATAGACCATCGGCTGGTTTTGCCAGGCATAGTAGGAGTGCATCGAGTGACCTAGCTCGTGCGCCAGGGTGCTCATGCTTTCCAGATCATCTGTATAGTTCATGAAGATGAAGGGATAGGTGCCCTGCCATCCGCTGGAGAAGGCCCCCTGCCGCTTGCCGCGGTTGGGGTAAATGTCCACCCAGCGCTGCTCGAGGCAGCCGCGGCGCACCGTCTCGACATACGCCTCGCCCAGCGGCTCCATCCCCTGGCAGACCCACTCCACCGACTGCTCATAGGGGATCGCTGGCTTTTGCTGGGCGAGCGGGGCCTTGATGTCGTAGGGATGCAGCGTCTCGTAGCCCAGCGCGTGGCGGCGCATGGCCCAGTAGCGGTGCCAGGTCGGCAAGTTGCGGCGGTAGGTCTCGATCAGGTTGTGGAAGACCTCGGCCGGAATGTTGTTCGCCCCCAGCGAGGCCTCCAGGGCGGAGCGGTAGCGCCGCGCGCGAGCGTAGAACACATCGTGCTTGACCGAGACCGTCAGATTGTTGGCAAGGGTGTTCTTGAACGCCAGGTAGCCATCGGCGTAGTTCTCCCAGGCGGTGCGGCGCACCTCGCGATCGGGGTTCATCACCAGGGCGTCAATGGTGCCCTGCGTGACGGGGATCGTGTCGCCCTGGCTGGAGCGCGCGGGCTGGAAGGGAAGCTCCCCGTTGACCAGTAGCTCCGCCGTATTGGAAGCCGTGATCAGGCTGTCCTGCGCCAGCCCAAGCACCTCCTCGACCTCCGCCGAGCGCACATGCGCCTGACGACGGAACAGATCATCAAAGTAATGTTGGTAGGGTCGCAAGCGCGGCCTCCTCCTCGCCCCATTGCTGCAGCGTCTCTCTGCCCAGCGCCAGCAGCTCGGGCTCGGCAAAGGCGATCGCCGCCGCCGCGAGCCCGAACAGGCTGGTCACCTGATCGCTCTTGCTCTGGGCAGCCTGGTCGGCGGTGTCCACCGCGCTAAACATGTTGGCATAGACATACAGGTGGCCGACGAGGCGAGTCAGATCATCGCTAAAGCTTAACCATGCTAGCAGCGTTTCTGGACCCTCGCTCAGCCGCCCCTGGAACTGTGCAGCCTCTGCCAGGCGCGCACTGGCCGACTTCAATTCTTCCGCCCACGCCTCGTCAGAGGGGTAAACGCTCGTCGCGTCCCACGTGTGTTCCACAGCTACCTCGCTGCGGGGGAGAACCCTCGTTGTCATAAGACTCTTGCCTTTGCTTTGAAAAAATAAAGTTGAGAATTGAAAGCAGTGACGTTGTTTTGCGGAGGGGCTTATCCCTGCCGTAACGCTCCCGTACGCTGGGGCAGGGGCACGCTTCGAACGGGGCCTTCCACGCAGAGAAGGGAGCCGTCCTCGTGCTCGCACATGCCGCACAGGCCGATGGCGCAGCCCATGTAGGCCTCCCAGGAGAGTTGCGCGGGCACCCCGTGGCGGATCGCGCAGCGCCTCCAGCGCGTGGAGCATCCCGTGCGGGCCGACGGCGAAAGAGGCTGTCCGCCTCGCGATTTGTCCAGCAGGCGCGCTCGACGGGCTGGGTGGCCAGCCCCCGCTCGCCGCGCGTGCCGTCGTTGGTGGCTGATCAGCACCGGCACATTCATCGCGTCGAACTCTGTCCACGCCGATAATGTCCGCCTTGCTGCGCCCGCCGATGACGACCAGCGGGTGCTGGCCCCCGCGCTCGCTGCTCGCTCGCCAGCCACGCCAGCGGCGCTACCCCATAGCCACCGCCCACCAGCAGGGGTCGCCGCCCGAGCGCCTCGAAGGGCGCCCGAAGGGGCCCCGAAACCAGACGGTGTCGCCCACCTTCAGCGCGTGCATCGCCGCGGAGAAGCGCCCCACCGCCGCGACGGTCAGCGTCGAGCGGGATGTTGTCGGCCAGCGAGAAGGGTTTCTCGTCGAGGCGGGGCAGCCAGGCCATGACGAATTGGCCGGGCTGCGCGTCGGGCATCTCCCCCTCGAAGATGAAGGTCTTGATCCGGTAATTTTCGTCGATGATCTCCCGCACGCGCAGCGTCTGCGGGGTGCGGGCAAAGCGCCCCACGGGCCGGGCGACGGTGCTGCCATGGACTGCTGCATCATTGATCTGGATGTCTCGACCGTGTCAGTGGGGCAGGGCCAGGCCGCGAATCTCGTCCAGCGAGACGACGCCGCGCGCCGCGAGCCACTGCTTCCATCTCGTCGCCGATCTCCCTCAGCGCGCTCACCCCGCGATAGTAGACCGCGCTTCCCACGCCGACCGCGCTCGCGCCCGCCATGATCATCTCGATGGCGTCGGCGCCGCTGCTCACCCCGCCCGTGCCGATGATGGGGATGCCGGGCACCGCCTCGGCAATCTCGAAGACGCAGCGCACGGCGATGGGCTTGAGGGCCGGGCCGCTCAGGCCGCCGCTACGGTTGGTCAGGATCGGCTTGCCGCTCTCGATGTCAATGACCATGCCGGGCATCGTGTTGATGGCGGTGATGCCATCCGCGCCCGCCGCCACCGCATCCGCCGCGATGCGCCCGATGTTGGGCACGTTGGGCGCCACCTTGACGAAGAGCGGCACGCCCGCCGCCACGCATAGCGGCTTCACCGCCGCCGTCACGCTGGCCGCGCCCGCACAACTGGCTGCAAAGGGCTCGCCAAAGTCGTCATGGACGTTGGGGCAGGAGATGTTCAGCTCCAGGATGTCCGGCTGTGCCTGGAGGACCAGGCCGGCCACCTGCGCGAACTGCTCCGGCGTGCCCGCGAAGATCGAGGCAATCAGCGGGGTCTGGACGCGGCTGGAGCGCGCGGCGCGCCTCCGCCAGCAGCGTCGCCTCGTGCGCCGCGCCGGGTTGGGCAGCCCCACCGCATTGATGAGCCCCTGCCCCCAATCGAAGCAGATGGGGTTGCGATGGCCCACGCGTGGGATGCGGGCCCGCGCTCTTGGCGGTCACCGCGCCCGCGCCCGCCTCCGCCGCGCGCGCCAGCAGCGAGGCCGAGGTGCCGATGATCCCGCTCGCCAGTACGAGGGGGTTGCGCAGCTTCACCCCGGCCAGTGTCGTTGCCAGCATGGCCCTTCCCAGAAATGTCCCGCCCGATGCGGCGTGCGGCCCGTCTGCGTTCAGTGGCGCAGAGTGTAGGTGGAAGGGAAGGGCTGGTCAAGCATCGGGCGGTGGGGGCAGGCGCATCACCTGATCGGGCAGGTAGAGGCTGAGGGGCAGCAGGAGGAGGGGCTCAGGAAGCCAGGGCACCGGCAGGGCAAGCTGGCCCCCTTGCACCAGTGCCGGGCGCACGCATGGCGTGGCCAGCAATTGCGGGCGCACCTCGCGCCCATCCGGGAAGCGGGCGGGCCAGATGCGCTGTGGCCACACGCGAGCGAGCAGGCGCCCGAGCGCCCGCCCCCGCCCGAAGAGGCGCGCGCGCACGAAGCTTTGTTCGGCCCCATCGGTGAGCGCTGAGTGGAACAGCCGCTCCCCCCCGTCCAGGGTCATGGTCCCTGGGGCCTTCGGCATCCCGTAGCGGTGGCCGATTTGGATGGTCAGGCCGCTGGTGGCGCGAATGGCGGGCACAAAGAACGCACGCGCGCGCAGCAGGGCCACCACGTTCAACTCGTGGTACAGCACCGCTTCATCGCCCCCCAACTGCCGTCTCTCCCCCTCATGTCGGTAAACAATCTTTCGGATTCGGCTGAACCACATCACCAGGGGCGTTCTCCCTGCCACCGAAAGCAGCGGCACCTCGGGAAAGTGGGAGCGGAGGGGCGCCGTTCGGGCCAGGGCGAACACGATCAGCATGTCCGATGTAAGCTCGAAGGGCGGCTGATACACTTGCAGGATGTCGGCAACGGGCAGGGCCGTCGGGTTGAGCGGCGCGCTGGGCGCGAATCGGGAGGATGGGGGCATGGGCAGTCCAGACAGTGTGCGATCAGGCGGAGGATAGAGGGGCGCGAGCCCAGAAGCGTAGCGAAACCAGGGTGCGACTATTGCTTCCAACGGTGCAACAAAGCACAGTCCACGCCACAAGCGGGCGCGAGGGTAGCCCGCGTTCGATGGAGCGTTATGGGTCGGATTCGGCTTCTGGTTGGGATCAGCGTCTTCTGGCTCGCCTTGAGCCTGTTGTTCGATGGGATCAACACCCTCGTGCTGCCGAACCAGTTGCTTGGGGCGGTGGACGAGGGGGCGGCAGCCACCACGCTGGGCTTGATGACGTTTGCGGGGTTGCTCGCGGGGATGCTCGTGCAGCCGATTGCGGGGCTGTGGAGCGACCGCTGGCGCGGGCGAATCGGGCGGCGCGGCGCCCTGGCGCTGGGTACGATGCTTACGTTGGGTGCACTGGCGATCTACGCCAGTGCCCGCCAGCGTGGCGGGCCTGTTCGTCGGCTACCTCCTGGTGCAGGTGGCGGCGAGCGTCGCGCAGGCGGCGCAGCAGGGCTTTCTGCCGGACCTGGTCCCCCGCGAGGCGCGCGGCACTGCTTCCGGCATGAAGGGCTTCATGGATCTGGCGGGCGCCATGCTCGGCTTCGTGCTGCTCGGCGAGTTGCTGGGGGAGGGGCAAGGCAGCCAGGCCCTGCTGCTCATCGGGGTCGTGCTCGCGGTCACGTTGGCGCTTACCCTCTTGCTGGTTCCGGAGCGGCCTGCTCCCCTTCCCGCCCCATCCGCCCTGCCGCTGCGCGAGGCCTTCCGGCTGGACTTGCGGGGGCAACGGCCCTTCGTCGCGCTCGTGCTGTCCCGCTTTTTGTTCCTGCTGGGCACCTATGCCGTCGGGCGCTTCCTGCTCCTGTTCGTGGCAGAGCGCCTCGGCCTGAGCGCGGAGCGCGCGTCGGAGGAGGCAGCGGGGTTGCTGGCAGTGCTGGCACTGGTGACGGTTCTGGCCGCCCTGCCAGCAGGCTGGGCAGCGGACCGCTGGGGGCGCGTGCCGCTGATGCGCGTGGGGGCGATCTTGAGCGCGGCGGGGGTGCTGCTGCTCATCGTGGCAGACAGCAGGTGGGAGATCGGCCTCTTCGGCTCGCTCCTTTCGCTCGGCTCCGCCGCCTTTGCCAGTGCAAATTGGGCGCTCACCGCCGATCTTGCGCCGCCGGACGAGGCAGGCCGCTTTTTTGGCCTTGCCAACTTCGGCACCGCAGGGGCTGCCGCCGCCGCCGGCCTGTTTGGCCCCCTGGTGGATGCTACCAACCGTCTGCCCCCGGCAATGGGTACAACGCCTTGTTCGTGGCGGCGGCGCTTGCGTTTGTTGCCAGCATCGGCGCCCTCCGAATCGGGGAGGGGTAGCCGTTCCCGCCCTTCAGCCTGTCTTATGTTCAACCGTTTGTCGCAAGCGAGGAGGTTCTGATGCCGACGATCCCCGACTGGCTGGCCTATGCCTACGCGCCCATCATCCCCTACCTCAAAAAGATCAAGATTGATAGGGATGCGCCCCGCGGCCACAACCCCGAGGACATCCTGCTCCCGCAGGGGTACCGCGCCGAGGTGGTGGCGACCGGCTTCAACGCGCCCGTGCACTGCACCTTTGGCGACGATGGCGCCTGCTACGTTTCCGAGGCGGGGCACAAGGTGGAGTCGGTGCCCCGCGTGCTCAAGGTCAACGTGGAAACCGGCGAGTGGGAGCCCTTCTTCACCCTGCCCGAGGAGCGTTGGATCAAGACAGGGGCGGTGACCGGCGCCTGCTGGCACCAGGGCTCCCTCTATCTCATGAACACGGATACCCTGTCGCGCGTTGGGCCAGATGGCACGATGGAGGACATCGTGACGGGGTTGCCCGGGCTGGGCGACCATCAGGCGAATTACCCAGTTGTGGGGCCAGATGGCAAGCTGTACTTCGGGGTGGGCACGGCCACGAACCTGGGGGTGGTGGGCGCTGACAACTTTGGCTATGAATGGCTTCCCAAGTTCCCGCAGTTCCACGACGTGCCCGGCGGCGACATCACGCTTGTGGGGAACAACTATGAGTACCGCAACGTGCTCGGCTCGGTGACGGAAACGGTGCGCAGCGGGGCGTTTGTGCCCTTTGGCACCGAAACCGAGGCGGGGCAACGCATCGAGGGGAAGGTCCGCTGCAATGGCTCGGTGCTGCGCTGCAACCCCGACGGGAGCGACCTGGAACTGGTGGCGTGGGGGCTGCGCAACCCGTACGGCATAGCGTTTCACCCGGACGGGCGCCTCTTTGTCACCGAGCACGGCTCGGACGACCGCGGCGGGCGCTACATCGTGGGCGACCTGGACGACTTTTACCAGATCGAGCAGGGCCGTTGGTATGGCTGGCCGGATTTTGCGTCGGGCATTCGGCTGGACGACCCGTACTGGGGGGACGAGAGCAAGGGGCAGGGGCGCGCGCCGGTCCTGGCAGAGCACCCCGACCCTCAGCCGCCCCTGCCGCTCGTCTCGTTCGAGGCGCACACCGGGGCCAACGGGGTGGCGTTCTGCAGCGACGAGCGCTTCGGCTTTTACGGCGATGCCTTTGTGGCGCTGTTCGGCGATATCGCGCCCATCACCACGCAGATCATGACCCCCGCAGGCTTCAAGGTGGTGCGCGTGGACATGCGCACGCGCCGCGTGGTGGATTTTGCGGTCAACCACATAGCCGGCCCAGCGTCCAAACTGCCGCACGAGGGCTTCGAGCGCCCGTCCCACTGCGAGTTTGGGCCGGATGGGGCGCTGTATGTGGTGGATTGGGGCGAGATCGAGATTGCCCCCGAGGCGGGTGGCCTGCGCATGCAGAAGGACACCGGCATCCTGTGGCGCATCCGTCGCACCGAGGAGCCGCGCGGCGACCGCCCCCCGGAGCCAATCGTGATCCCCCTGCATGCCCTGCAATACCTGGCAGGGGTCGCCGGGGCGGTGGGGCTGGGCGCCGGGGCAGTGTGGCTCTTGCGCAAGTGGCTGGGAGAGGAAACTCCTGATGCATGAAGGAGAGGGCAGATGAGCGACAGAGATCCAAATCCGATCAAGAGCTTTCTAGTGCTTCCTATCACTACAACGAGACTTTGTTGATTTGTCATGCTGAGACTCCCAGGCAGCGGTAGCGCCTTCCTGCAAGGAGAAATCCATGCCCCTTCCCTGTGATTCCGAGAGTCCGGGCGGTAGGCCGCCTTCGTACGGGGATGACACCTGCATGTCATCAGGAAGGCCCCAGGCAGCGAGGCCGCCTTCGTGCAACGAAAAACTCCGTGCCCCTTCCCTGTCATTCTGACCGGGCGCTCCCCCGCGTCACCATGAGGAATGAAGCCAGGGAAGAATCTGTGCAAGGCTGAATCATTGAGCTATGCCAGGAGAGATGTTTCGCTAGTTGCATGCCTGATGCTTGTGGCCCGGAGCGCCCACTCAACATGACAGGGGAGGGGCAGGGAAACGGACCTTGTTTCTCAGGACCCCTTCCTTACAGGGGAGGGGCAGGGAAACAGCCCTTGTCATTCTCAGGACCGGCCGCTCCTCCGCGTCACCATAAGGAATGAAGCCAGGGAAGAATCTGTGCAAGGCTGAGTCAATGCGCTATGCCAGGAGAGATGTTTCGCTGGCTCCATTCTCGATGCACCTGGCCCGGAGCAGCCGCTCAACATGACAGGGAAGGGGCAGGGAAACGGGCCTTGTTTCTCAGCAGCGGAGCGAAGCATCTCGCTCTTCAATACGCAAGCAGGGGAGGGGATACGTCGGAACGGAAGAGACCCTGAGGGTTTCCCAAACCCTCAGGGTCTGGGGTTGACGGCAGGGGAGGTAGGGGAGGCGATGCATGGGTACGGGGGAAATCGCTGCTCGGCATCGGCCTCTGGCTCTTTGGCGATGAAATCACAAACCCCTCTCCTCGCCCGGTGGTACGCGCCTGTGATACAATCGGGCATCATTGGATTGGTTTGGAGGCCCGATGCCCGCGCCTTTGCTTGAGCTTCGTTTGGAGTCGGCTGCACCGACCGGGCCGCTTTGCCGTGGCCTGGGGTGAGCAACGGTATGGGATTGAGTTTCGCCCGGAAACGGATGTGGCACTGGGCGACCTGCTGCGTCGCTGGAGCCGGTGATGGTGGGGAGAGGGGACCCATCGGGCCAGATGGGCCCGGCGGCGCTGGTGAGTGAGGTCGGCACGCGGCTGTGGCGGGCGCTACTGCCCGATGAGGGGTCGAGCCGCAGGCCGCGCTGGCGGGGGCGCTGCGGGCGGGCACCGCGCCGCTCCACCTGCTGCTGCCCCCGACGCTGACCCCGCTGCCCTGGGAGCTGCTGCGCGACCCGCAGGCAAGCGAGGGGAGCGGCTTCGTGGCGCTGCGCCGCCCGCTGGTGCGGCTGACGCCAGGGGGCGACGAACCGACCCCCATCAAGCCGCCGCTGCGGGTGCTCCTGCTGATCGCCGCGCCGCCGAACGCGGACGAGGGGCACCGCGTGGACGTGGAAAGCGAGCGCGCCATTGTCGAGGCGGCAACGCGGGAGATGCGCGAGGCGGGGCAACTCCACCTGCTGGTGGAGGAGATTGCCACCGAGCGGCAGGTGCGGCAGACCCTGCTCCGCTTCCGACCGCACGTGCTGCACTTTGTGGGGTATGGTGGCTACCGGGAGGGAACGGGCGGCTACGTGGAGTGGGAGGACGAGCGCGGCCAGCCGGACCCTCGTTTCCGACGCGCGGCTGGCCGACCTGCTGCGCCCGCGCGACCTGCGCGCCGTCTTTCCTCCATAGCTGCGACACCGGGCGCAGCAACGCCCGCAGCGAGTGGGGCGGCGTGGCGCAGGCGCTGGTCGGCGCGGGCATCCCCGTGGTGCTGGCGCAGCAGGCGAAGCTCAGCTACGACTCCAGCCAGCGCGCCAGCGAGATGCTCTACACCGAGCCTCAGCGCCGGGCTGGGGCTGGCCGAGGCCGCCTGGGAGGTGCGGCAGGCGCTCCGGGACGCGGGCCGCCCCGACTGGGCCTCCCCCCTCCTCCACGCCACGGCGGGCGGCCTTGCCCCCCTGCTCGACTCCGCCACCCCGCCCGGCGAGCCGGACCCCGCCTGGAGCAGCGCGGCGCCGCCGCCGACCTACCCGCGCCCGCGGGCGTTTTCGTGGGGCGGCAGCGGGAGCTGCGCCACCTGCGCGCCATGCTGGAAAGCGCGCCGGGGCGCGGCCCCGTCCTGGCGCTGATTACCGGGCCGGGCGGCGTGGGCAAGAGCACCCTCGCCGCGCAGGCGGTGGCCCGCTACGGCGCGCGCTACCGTGGCGCGCTCACCCTCTCCTGCCGGGGCTACCAGGGCATTGAGCTGTGGCTGCAGCAGATCGGCGAGTGGCTGGCGCGGCGCGGCGCGCCCGGCCTGCTGACCGGGCGCGCTGCCCGACCCGGCCTGAGCGTGGGGGCGAAGATGGATGCGGCGGTGGAGGCGCTGAACGGCGCCGGGCCGCTGCTCCTGGTGGTGGACAACCTGGAAAGCGTGCAGACCGAGGAGCGCACCTGGCCGACGACGCGCTGCGGGGCTTCTTGCAGCGGCTCCTCCGCAACCTGCGGGGCGGGCGCGTGCTGGTGACGGGGCGCTACACCGTCCAGGGGCTGGTGGAGGATGGCAAGTTCCAGTCGAGCCTCCTTTCGCTGCCGCTGGACGACCTGAGCGGCTACGAGATCCGCGAGCTGATCGCGCGCCACCCGGCCCTCGCCGGGCTGGGGGAGGCGGTGCGGGAAGAGCTGTCGTGGCCAGTTCGGCGGCCTGCCCTACGTCTATGACCTCCTCAGCAGCGACGCGGCGGGCGTGCATCTGGACGCGCTGGTGCGGGACATCCAGGGGCGCGTCACCCGGGAGCGGCGGCGCAGCGTAGCCAGCGCGAGTGGGAGGCGGTGCGCGCGCAGGTGGTCGAATTCGCCGCGCTGGATGCCACCGTGCGCCCGCCTGCCAGAGCCGAGCCGCGCCCTGCTGGGCCAGCTCAGCGTCTCTGCGCCGCCCCGTGCCGCTGCAGGCGCATCGAGAGTGGCTGTCCAGGCATCGCGCGCGGCGTGGCAGCCCCTGCTCGACTGGGCCCTGCTGCGCTGCGATGCCCATGAAGGGCCACTACCGCCTGCACAGCCTTACCGCCAGCCTACGCGCACACCTGCTGGACGACGAGGCGAGGCGAGTGGCGCAGGAGCAGGCTGGCGAGTGGTACTGGGACTACGTCGACACGAGCCACGATCTGGCCGATGCGCTGGAGGCGCACCGCCTCTTCGCCGCCGCGGGCGCCGCCGAGCGCGCGGGCGGGATTGCACTCGATCTTGGAGAGACACTGGACCGCTTCGGCCTGTACGACGTGTGGCGCGCCCTCTGCGACGAGACGATCCGACATGCACCCGAGCGGCTCGTGGCGGGGGCTAGACAGCACCTCGGAGTCATCGCGCAGAATCAGGGCGACTACGCGGAGGCGCGGCGGCAGTACGGGGAGAGTGCTGGCGATCTTCGGAGCGGCTGGGGGACCAGGGCGGGCGCGCCAGCACCCTGCACCAGTTGGGGATGATCGCGCAGGACCAGGGGGACGTACGCGGAGGCGCGGCGGCAGTACGGGGAGGTGCTGGCGATCTTCGAGCGGCTGGGGGACCAGGGCGGGCGCGCCAGCACCTGCACCAGTTGGGGAATATCGCGCAGGCCCAGGGGGACTACGCGGAGGCGCGGCGGCAGTACGGGGAGGTGCTGGCGATCTTCGAGCGGCTGGGGGACCAGGGCGGGCGCGCCAGCACCCTGCGGCCAGTTGGGGAATATCGCTTATGCCCAGGGGGACTACGCGGAGGCGCGGCGGCAGTACGGGGAGAGTGCTGGCGATCTTCGAGCGGCTGGGGGACCAGGGCGGGCGCGCCATCACCCTGCACGCGTTGGGGAATATCGCTTATGCCCAGGGGGACTACGCGGAGGCGCGGCGGCAGTACGGGGGGGGCTGGCGATCTTCGAGCGGCTGGGGGACCAGGGCGGGCGCGCCGGCACCCTGCACCAGTTGGGGATGATCGCGCAGGCCCAGGGGGACTACGCGGAGGCGCGGCGGCAGTACGGGGCGAGTCTTGAGATCAAGGAGCGGCTAGGGGACCAGGGCGGGCGCGCCATCACCCTGCACCAGTTGGGGATGCTGGCGAGGCAGGAGGGCGACCATCGGGCCGCCGTGGCGTATATGTTCCAGGCCCTCGCCATCTTCGAGCGCCTCCGCTCTCCCTCCCGCGATGTGGTACTGCGAAACCTCGGCAACCTTCGCTCCGAGATGGGGGAGGAGGCGTTCCAGTCGGCGTGGCAGGAATTGACCGGCGGGCAGGCGGCGCCGCCCGTGCCCGTTGGCCGCGACCCTCTCCTCGACACGCTCATCGCCTTTATCCAGGCCCCCAACTGGGGCGAGTCGCGGCGCATCGTCGAGGCCACCCCGGACCTGCTGAGCGACGAGGCGGACGCGCTGCTCGAGCAGCTCCTCGCCGCGCAGCAGGACGACGGCGCGCGCCGCACCATCGAGTTGCACCGCTCGGCCTCTGGCCGGCGGCTGCAGCGCGCCCTCGGCATCGTCGCCGCCTTTGACGAGCTCCGTCAGGCGGCCGTGCAGGCGGCAGGACGAGGCAGCAGGGCGACGACGAAGCCACCGGGAGCGATCCGCATCGACGAGCGGCATGCGCCGAACTCTTGCAGCAGGTGATCGCCCTGCTCCGCCAGGGCACCACCGCGCAGCGCCAGGACTTCGCCGCCAGCTCGCTCACCCTTCAGGCCCAGCGTTCCCGACGAGGGCGACGGCGCATTGCCGCCTTCCTGCGCGGTGCTCGAATCTGCCGCCCTGCGCGGCGAGGCGGCGGACGCATCGGGGCTGGAGGAGCCTTTCGCGTGGGCATGTGGCGCGCGCTGCAGGAGGCGCTGGGGGAGGATGCGTAACCCACCGATGGCCATGACAGATAACCGAGGAAATGCTATGCGCGACCAGCGATTGGCCTTCAAGTGCTACCATGAGGAGTGCAGGGACGATGAGCCGCTAGGGCTCATCGTCCAGGTGCAGGATATCCCCCTGCTCTCCACGGGCAGCAAGGAGACGCTCCGCTACTGCAGGAGCGGGGGCACGCCAACGTGATCACGATCCCCCAATACCTCGGGACGTGCGTTTCCTCGTCCTGGGGGATGATGTCATTGGAGCGCAGGGGGACGTGCCGGTGGTCCAGGGACGGAGACCCTAGATGGGCGCGCAAGAGCCACCCTCCCCACCCCCGCTCGTCGTAGGCGGGCGCCCGCCCTCCCCCGAGCAGCAGCGGCAGATCGTCAGCGTGGCGGAGCAGTCGGCGCAAGGGTGGGCAATCGAGGCGCCCGTCAAAGAGCTGGAGCGTGTGGAGGAGGCCGCCAAGCAACTCGTTACGCTCACCGGCACCCTGCAGACGCTCTGCGACTTCGCCATCGCTTCGGCGAGTACGCCTGGCGGCCTGGAGGCAGCGCCTTCAGCGACGTGCGCGCGCAGGTAAGCCCGTGGCTTTTGCTACCTTTCCTCCTGCCCGTTGCCCTCTGGCTCGCCAGCCTCACCTGCGCCACCCGCGTCTTCATCCCCCGCCCCCGCCTCGGCGCCGACCTGGACGACCTCAGCCCCCTCGCCTGGCAGCGCATCCGCGCCGACGGCTACTGAGGCCACCGTCGAACACAAACTGCGCTGGCTGCACCGGGGCCACCGCCTGCTCGTCGCCAGCTTTGGCATCCTCCTCCTCCTTTTCGCCACCCTCGCCTTTCTCCCCCACCCCCGCCGCCAGCCCCACGGAAATCATCCTCCTCACTCCCCACACCCTGACCCGGATGCTCTCCTCGCCCGCCCTTGCCTACGATTGCCACCCCTTGCACAGCGCAATCAAGGGGTAGCGCGAAGGACTCATAACACACGGGGATGCCTGGCGATTCCCGTCTGTTCCTGGGAAACGAGGTCCGTTTCCCTGCCGTCCCTGCCATGTGAGTGGGCGCTCCGGGCCACCTGGATTAGGGGAATGCAGGGCAAAACATGGTCATGATTTGTGAGTAAGTGAGAAGGAGGTGTGTGGAATGATGAGAAGAGCTACCAGCGAAACATGCTGCTCCTGGCATAGCTCAATGAATCAGCCGTGCACAGATTCTTCCCTGGCCTCATTCCTCATGGTGACGTGGGGGAGCGTGAGCCTGCCTGACGCAAGGAAGGGGTCGGAATGACAGGGGAGGGGCAGGGAGTTTTTCGTTGTACGAAGGCGGCCCGCCGCCTGGGGCCTTGAATACCAAAGAAAAACAATGTCATTTCGAGTGGGTGCGCCCCGCACCCCCATCGGGAATGAGCGTAGCGAGAAATCTCGCCTTGCCAGGGTCCATGAATGAGCCTTGCGAGATTCCTCACTGGTGCCATTCCCGAAGCGGCTGCGGCGGCGCGGCCGTTCGGAATGACAAGGGGAGGGGCGCAAGGTTTCTCGCTGCATGAAGGCGGCCCCGCCGCCTGGTGCCTTCAGAACCCCCCCCGTTCCGTTGCTGTTAACCTGCAACCGCATACATGTGGGCGGGGCCGGAAACCATGGCGAAGTGATTGCTGTTGATGAGAAACTGCTGCTGGTGGCCCACAAAGGGAATGCCTGGATGGCGATTGGCGCGGCGGTACCCTGGTGAGGTCGCCGGGGCGGTGGGGCTGGGCGCGGCGGGGGCATGGCTCTTGCGCAGGTGGTTGGGCGATGAGGCTGAAGGCGATCAACCCCTGTTAAGGAAGACTCTGTCAAGCGTTTGTGCTGCACGGGAGGGGTTAGATAGAAAGAGTGGACTGGCGGTGCATGCCGTGGTTTGTAGTTCCGCCTTCAGGCGGGCCGTGGCCCCCAGGCCTGGACTCCACCTCCCCTCATTGTCCCAACTTCATCTATTTCCTCCATTAGAAGGCAGCTACCTTGTTGCTGAGGGAAGACCCGCACAAGGCGAGCAAGGACGAGGGATCCGGCGGGACGCTCGATTTAGCCTCGCTTGGGCCGACAGCCTCAGCCGTGGCCCAGACACTTTACAACACCATTTGACTCTCATGAAAGGTTCGGCGCTTGACTCTTTACCAACATAGCTGCAAGCAACCCGCGCCTGGCGGCCCCGGGGTGGAGCCGCGCTGGACGCGCGGGGACAAGGATGCTGTCGGAACTGCCTATGCCACCTCGAGCGCGCTCTGGTACACCCTGTCCCGCGGCCTGATCACCGAGATTTACTATCCCACCATTGACCGTCCCCAGGTGCGGGACCTTCAATACCTGATCACCGACGGCGAGACCTTCGTCCATGACGAGCGGCGCGACTGCTCGACCGAGGTGGAGCCCCTGTCGGAGCACTCGCTGGGCGTGCGCATGATCAACCGCGGCCCGGACGACCGCTACCGCCTGGTCAAGGAGATCATCGCCGACCCCCACGAGCCCTGCTTGTTGGTGCGCACGCGGCTGGAGGCCGAGCCCGACCTGCTCGCCACCCTGCGTGTCTTCGTGTTGTGCGCGCCCCACCTGAACGTGGGCGGGGCCGGGAACACGGGCGAGGTGGTGAGCGTGGACGAGCGGCGCCTCCTGCTGGCGCACAAGGGCGATACGTGGATGGCGCTCAGCGCCTCGGTGCCGCTGGCGCGTGCCTCGGCTGGGTATGTGGGGGTGAACGATGGCTGGACCGACCTGCACGACAACTTCCAGATGGATTGGGAGTATGACTGCGCGCTCGATGGCAACATCGCCCTGATGGGGGAGTTGGATCTGACGGAGAGCCAGGAGTGGACCCTGGCCCTGGCCTTTGGCCAGACCTTTCACCACGTGGTGACCACCCTCTTCCAATCGTTGAGCATCCCCTACGACGCGCATCGCGAGCGCTTTCTGGACCAGTGGCAGCGTGCCTGCGACCATCAGCCGGCGCTGGAGGAGGCATCCGAGGATGGGGGCGGGCTGTACCATCGAAGCCACAGCCTGCTGCTGGCGCACGAGGACAAGCGCTATCCGGGCGCGATGATCGCCTCGCTCAGCATTCCCTGGGGCGAGGTAAAGGACGATGAGGAGGGCGATGGCGGGTACCACCTGGTGTGGACGCGCGACATGGTGAACAGCGCCATGGGGCTGATTGCGACCGGCAATACCTCCACCCCCCTGCGCTCGCTGATCTACCTCGCCATCGCACAGGAGGACGATGGGGGCTTTCCCCAGAACTTCTGGGTCAACGGCGAGCCCTACTGGCGCGGCGTCCAATTGGACGAGGTGGCCTTCCCGATCCTGCTGGCGTGGCGGCTGCACTGCCTGGATGCCCTCCAGCACTTCGATCCCTACCCCATGATGCGCCGCGCGGCGGGCTTTTTGATCCGGCGCGGCCCCGCCACCCCGCAGGAGCGATGGGAGGAGGCGAGCGGCTACTCGCCCTCGACCCTGGCTGCCGTGATCGCCGCACTGACCTGCACCGCCTGCATGATGCGCGAGCGCGGCGACCCGGACAGCGCGCGATTCGTCCAGGAGTATGCCGACTTTCTGGAGTGCCACATCGAGGCGTGGACGGTGACGACCGAGGGCACCCTTGTCCCCGAGATTCCGCGCCACTTTATCCGCATCCACCCCGTGGACCCGGACGAGCGCACGCCGAACGAGAACCCCAACCAGGGCACGCTCCGCATCGCCAATCGCCCGCCCGATGCGCGGGCCGAGTTTCCCGGCAAGGAGATCGTGGACGCGGGCTTCCTGGAACTGGTGCGCTACGGCATCCGCGCGCCGGATGACCCGCTCATCCAGGATTCGCTGCGCGTGGTGGATGCCGTGCTGAAGGTCGAGACCCCCTTTGGCCCCTGCTGGCGCCGTTACAACCACGATGGCTATGGCCAGAAGCCGGATGGCGGTGCGTTCGAGGGGTGGGGAAAGGGGCGCGTGTGGCCCCTGCTCACGGGCGAGCGTGCCCACTACGAGCTCGCGGCGGGCCGCCCGGTGCAGCCCCTGATCCGGGCGATGGAGCGCTTCGGCCACGCCATCGGCGTGCTGTCCGAGCAACTGTGGGACGAGGAGGACCTGCCCGACAAGCACCTTTTCTTTGGGCGGCCCACCGGCGCGGCCATGCCGCTCATGTGGGCGCACGCTGAATACATCAAACTGCTCCGCTCCGTCGCCGATGGCCAGGTCTTCGATTTTCTGCCCGCTGTGGCCGAGCGATATCTGGGTACCCGCGACCATCCAAAGCTGGAAATTTGGAAGCCGAACCGCCACTCGCGCACGGTGGCACGCGGGTGGACCCTGCGCATCCAGGCGCCCGCGCCCTTTCACCTGCACTGGACGACCAACGAGTGGCAGGACGAGCAGCAGGCCCGCGCCACCGGCACGGCCCTGGGCATCGAGTGGGTGGACATTCCCATAGGCGCGGAGCAGCAGGCGCCCGTCCGCTTCGCTTTCCGATGGCTGGACGATGGGGAGCACGACCAGCGTGAGTATCAGGTGGAGGTGGTGGAGGAGCCCGCCTGACCGTCGGGCGACGGATCGCCTAGCTCCTCCTCCGCGGTCAGCCAGAATAGCTCCAGCGCCGCGTACAGTCGAAGGCCCCGCCGCTGTGCGGCCAGGGTGTTGAAGCTGGCGAGGAGGCGCGGCGCCATCGTGTCCATCCACCGCCGGTTGCGCTGGAGGAGCGTCTCGGTGGTGAGGGTGGTTTGTTTGCGGGCGTGTTGGCCCACCTCATAGGGCAGCACGTGAAGCAGGGAGATGGGGCCCATCTTCGAAAGCTTGTCCGCATCCCACAGGAGCGCCGCCTCGATGGGCTGGAGGGGCGGCGCGGGGCGGAACGGCTCGCTTTCCTGCCATCCCTCTGCCGCCCGCCACAGCCCCTCGTGCTGCGCGATCGCCCCCGCCACCGCCTCGATCTTGTGCGCGGGAAAGTCGGTGGTTGGCAAAAAGTCGCGCGCGAACTCTGCCCCGCGCGCGGCGTGCTGCCGCTCCTGCTTGCGGGCATCGTGGAGCCAGCTTGCGGCCAGCAGCACCTCGTCATCCGCCGCCACCTGCCCCAGCAGCCATCGCGCGTTGCGCGCCACCTGCCTCACATGCTCCCACCGGTACACGAAGGGCGGCACGCGCGGGTCATCCGCCGCCCACCCTGCCCGGTCGCGGGCCTCCGCCAACGCAGCCTCGTGCGCCACCCTCTGACATGCCTCCAACCACGGGCTCATGCTCCATGCTCCTTGCTTTAAAACCAGTCAGCCCGTGGCACAAACCACGGCTCCCCCTGGAGGGCGACAGTCAAAAAGGCGGCAGTGGCATCATCGGTATCCAGTCGCCCCAGGGTGCGGGCGTCCTGGGGGGAAAGGGCCCCCGCGTAAAGCTCCGACCAGGTCAGGGCATCGGCGCGGGCGGTGGGGGAGCGCTCCGTTTCCGTTACCGTTGCGTGCCCATCCTCGATTTGCAAGCGAAGCGGCCTCCCGTTCGCGGGGAGGAGGGGATCGTACATGCCCACCACGCATTCCCCGCGTGCCGCCGCCGGGTAGCCACGCTGGCTCAGGGCTTTTTCCAGGTGGACGATGCGCCCCATCAGCCCCGCGCCCAGCGAAAGGGTGTCGCGAAAGGCGAACTCTGTGGTGCGTCGGTCGCGGAAGGTCTCGCGCTCGCGCAGCGCATGGAGGAGGGGGAAGCCTGCGGGCGCTGTATAGCGCACCAACTCCGCCTGGGCACGCTGCGCCGCCACAAAGCCGGCCAGGGCACGCCAGGCGGGCGCGCCGCCGCTGACCCATTCCAAAATTTCCACAGCCCTATCTTTGCGCGCCGTCATGCTCGCCCGCTCGCTGGGGGCCAGCGTGTAGAGGAGATAGCCCTCCACCTCGCCCGCTTCCCCCGGCACGATCGCGCCCTCCACCTTGCCAGGCCATTCCGAGCGACCCAGCGCCTCCACCACGTTTTCCCGCCACTCCCACTCGGTGCGCCCCACCCAGCCGTTGTGGCGCAGTCGCTCGCGCTCGAACAAGCGCTGCATGGCGGGCAGATCTTCCGCCGTCATGCGGCGCACCTGCATCATCTCGTCAAAGTCGAGCAGCTCCCGCAGCGGAAACTCCAGCGACCAGACGTAGCTGACCACCCCGTAACCGAGCCGTTGTAAAAGGGGATGGAGTAGGGGAAGAGGAGGGAGAGGGGCAACTCGCGCTCGCGCATCTCCGCCAGGGCCCCGGCGAGCATCCGGTTGGCGTAGCCGCGCCGCCGCTGCTCGGCGGGCACGCCCACCATGCCAATCAGCCCCGCGGCCAGCTCGCGCCCGCCCACCGTGACGGGTCGCTCAAACAGCCACATGACCGACACCGGGCCGCGCGCCTCGTCCTCCCACACGCGCCCCATCGTCCAATCGTAGCGATACCGCCCCGCCGCCAGCTCCGCACGCAGGCCGGTCGCATCGAAGCGGAACGAGCGCTCGCCAATTTCTATGAGCAGGGGAAGCTCGTCCTCGGTAATCGGTCGGTAGGGCATGGTGCGCCTTTTCTGCAATGTTCCTGTCACGGTGCCAGCAGAACCATGACCTCGTTGCGATTGTGAAATAGCTGGCGGGCACGGACCGTGCGATAGCGAGTGCCCAGCTCGGCCAGGGCTTGATGGGCGATGGCGACTGCGTCCATGCCAGGGGCGTCCACGCCCGGCAGCTTGAGGGTGAGCAGGGCAAAGGCGTCCCGATGGAGCAGGGGCGCCGCCTGGACCATCAGGCGCGCCGCATCGCGCGCGTCCATCCGTATGTCGTTCAGCACCACATCGTATTTTTGCCCTGCTGCCACGGCGGCCGCCAGCCACTCCTCGGCGTAGCGCCGCACGTGCTCCACGCGCCCATCGCGGACCACCGAGGGGTCTAGCGCGGCGGGGTCCACCGCCGTCACGCGCAGCCCCGCCAGGCGCAGGAGCCGCGTCCAGCCGCCGGGCGCCGCGCCCAGGTCCAGTGCATCGCCCTGCTGCGGCAGGGCAACGCCGAACAGGTCGAGGGCCTCGAGCAGCTTGAACTCCGCGCGCGACAGTTGCCCCGCCTCGCGTCGAAAGCGCCGCTCGCCGCCCGCCCAATCGCTGCGATTGAACTCGACCGGCGAGATGCCGACAAAGCCTTCCTCTGCTGTCGCCAGCACCGACACGACGATTTCCGGGTGGCGTACATCCATCGTTGCGCCCGTGGCCTCTACCACGCGCGGGGCGATGGCGTCGGCGATGGCGTAGGGGGAATAGGGCCGCTCGCTGCCAGGGGCGGAAACGACCCGCGCCTGCACAGAAAAGCGATCTTCCTTTTCCAAAAGACCCTCGCCCACAATCGCCATCGCAGCCCGCGCCAGGGCCTCCAGGTCATCGGCCCGCTCGCCGCTCAGGGGCACACGCTGCTGGGCAGGCACGATGTGGCGCAGGAAGATTGGCGCGTTTTGCAGGAGCGCGCTGTGCAGGGCCGCCATATCCTTTGACGAGCCGACAAGCACCATCTCGGTTCCCATCTTGCCCATCCAGCGCAGTTTGGGGGCCGCGCGGCGCACCTCCCGCACCGCTGCATCAAGAAAGTCAGCCGATGCCGTCAAAATATAAAGATACTCAGGCGTGTCGCTCATGGTAGGGCCGCTCCGGATTCATCACTGCGGGATGATGGGGGCAAGCACGAGCGGTGCCAAAAGCGGAGGAGGAAGGCCCGTTCGGCTTCCCTCCGGTTGTCAGGCATGGTGATTTCTTCTACCATTCGTCCCGCTTCATCCCGCTTTCTCGCTGCCTCTTTCCTCCAAGGACCTTGTTCCCATGGCCCGCACCCCTTTTCCCCCGGCCACCCTGTAGACGCGCGGCAACTGGCGCACTTCTACGAGACGGTGATGGAGGCGCTCCGCCACCTGCGGCTGGCGTTGGGCACCGGCTTCATCTTTTATGGCTTTGACCTGCGGGCCGACCCCGAGCGGCGGCTGCTGTACCTCTCGCCGGGCCTGGCCTTTGACGGGGCGGGGCAGTCGGTCGCGCTGGAAAGCACCCTGCCCCTGCCCCTGCCCGATGAGGGGGGCCCTCTCTGGCTTTGCCTGCGCCATGTGCTGCTGGTGGACGAGCGGGACGAGGCCAATCAGCCCCTGCGCGAGCGGGACAGCGTGGAAGTGCTCTGGCTGCCGGCGCCCCCCCGCGATGACGAGGCGATCCCGCTGGCGCGCGTCCAGCGTGGGCCCGGCGGCTGGCAGGTGGATGGCTCCTTTGCCCGGCGCGCCCCCTCCCTGGCCCACCGCCACACGGGCGAGACGGGGCAGGATCGTAGCGGGCGGTTGCGCTACGAGGGGGACCCGCCGCGTGCGCTGGCTGGGGCAGCCGAGCCGCCGGACGAAGCCCAGGCGCGCCGCTTCGAGCAGTTAATAACGGCGGTCGAGGCGGAGTTTGCCAAGCTGGACAGCCGCGTTGGCGCGCTGGACGAGCAGCAGACCATGCTCCGCATGGAGCTGGAAGAATTGCGCGTGGAAGCGGCGGAGGCCGCCGAGCGCGGGGGCCGCTCGGCGTCGGGCGAAGGCTGGCAGGAGGCGCTCGCCGCCCTGCGTGAGGACCTGTACCTGACGGTGGGCGAGGAGGTGCGCGAGGAGATCGAGCAGCTACGCGCGGCGGTGCTGGCCCTGTCAGCGCGGCCGGCGGGCGTTGGGGCGGATCTGGGGGGCTTCACCCCCGTCCAGGCCCTCCACGGCGTGGGGGAAAAGTCTGCCCAGCGGCTGCGCGAGATGGGCGTCGAGACGGTGAGCGACCTGCTGGCCGCCACGGCCACCCCCGAGGGCCGCCAGCGGCTGGAAAGCACCCGCCTGACAGCCACCCAACTGCGCCGCTGGAGCCACGAGGCTGACCTGCTGCGCCTCTACGGGGTGGGCCCCAAGGAGGTGCAATTGCTGGACACCGTTGGCATCACCAGCAGCGCCCAGCTTGCCACCGAGGCGGCGGCGGATCTCTTTGATCGCCTCCGCGAGGCCGCCCGGCTTCGCAGCGACATCGCGCCCCCCCCGGCAGAGTGGGTGGCGTCCTGGATCGAGCAGGCCCGCCACCTTCCCCCTGTCGTTGAGTGGTAGCGCCGCCTACCCATTCGTTCAGGCCATCGGCTGCCCGAACAGGCGATGCCGCGCCGCCCTGAAAGCGGTACAGTATAGGCAGACGAGCGAGACACGGGGGAGCGTCCCCCGATCCATCCTCGATCAGGGAGCGAAAGGCAAGGCTGATGGCAGATGAAGCGAATGTTCTCAATGAGTTGTCCCGCGCGATGGCGGATGCGGTAGAGCGCATCGGCGCGTCGTTGGTGCAGGTGAATGGGCGCCCCCGCCAGGCGGCGAGCGGCGTCGTCTTTGGTGAAAATCTGGTGGTCACGGCAGACCATGTGGTGGAGCGCGAGGAGGACCTGACCGTCGCCACGCATGACGGGCGGAGCATCGCCGCCACCTTTGCCGGGCGCGACCCGGCCAGCGACCTGGCCGTGCTGCGGGTGGAGGGGCTGAACCTGACCCCCGCTACCGTCGCGGGGTCGGTGCGGGTCGGACAGCTGGCCCTGGCCGTGGGGCGGCCCTATGACGATGGGCCGATGGCGAGCCTCGGCATCGTGAGCGCCGTGGGCGGGCCGCTGCGCACCGGGCGCGGCGCCATGCTGGAGCGCTACATCCGCACCGATGCCATCCCCTACCCCGGCTTTTCCGGGGGGCCCCTGGTGGGCGCGGGCGGCGAGGTGCTCGGCATCCTGACAACCGGCCTGGTCAGCGGGGTGACCCTGGCCATCCCTGCGCCGGTGGCCTGGGGCATCGCGGAGGCGCTGGCGACGACCGGGCGGATCCGCCGTGGCTTCCTGGGCATCAGCAGCCAGCCCGTCCCCCTGCCGGAGGCTGTCCGTAGCGGGCGCACGCAGCGCACCGGCCTGCTGGTGGTCCGCGTGGAAGAAGAGAGCCCCGCGGCGCGCAGTGGCCTGCTGCTGGGGGACCTGCTCCTCTCGATGGATGGCGAAGCGCTAGCCGATACCTCCGACCTGCAGGTGCTGCTGACGGGCAACCGCGTTGGCACGCACGTTCCCGCCGAGGTGCTGCGCGCGGGGGTTCTGCAAACCGTGTCGCTGGAAATCGGCGAGAAAAAGTAGCATAACGGGGACCCCGGAGCAGACAGACGGGCGCGCAGGGACGTAGATTCCACGGGAGTGCGCCCTGCGCGCCCCGTAACCGAAGGAGCCAGCGATGAGTTTTGGGGCAATCGTGTCGGAGGGCATCAGCCGCCTCGCTGAAAAGTCGAAGGCAAGCGTGGTGCAGATCTCGAGCGGCGGGCGCGGGGCGGGGGCAGGCATCATCTGGAGCGCGGACGGCGCTATCTTGACCAATTACCACGTGGTGGCGGGTGCCGGGCGCGCCCTGCAGGTGCTGCTGCCGGACAATCGGCTCGTGCCGGGTAGCCTGATCGCCCATGAGGCGGCGCTGGACCTGGCGCTCGTGAGGGTGGACGCGCACTCGCTGCCCACCGCCCGCGTGGGCGATTCATCCCGCCTGCGCGTGGGGGATTGGGTGGCGGCGATCGGGCACCCGTGGGGGCATCGTTGCGTGGTCACGGCAGGCATCGTCAGCGCGTTGGGGGTCGTGGCCCTGCGCGGCACCGAGCGGTATAGCCCTTATATTCGCTCCAATGTGGCGCTCGCCCCCGGCAACTCCGGCGGGCCGCTGCTCGATGCGTGCGGCGCGGTGGTCGGCATCAATTCCATGATCTTTGGCGGCGATCTGGCGATCTCGATCCCCAGCCACGTGGCAAGCGACTGGCTGGCGCAGCAACAGGTAGCAGGGGCAGAGGGGGCGCAGCGGGCGTGACGCGCGTTTTTATAGTCGCCCCTGCCGCAGCCATGCGCGTGGGCCTGCGCGTGATGCTGCAGGAAAGCGAGCTGCGCATCGTGGGCGAGGCGGGCACCCTGCACGACTTTGCAGCGGAGCCGCGCGGGGCGGAGGTGCTCCTTTTGGCGGACGAGACACTCGTTGCCGAAGCCGCACGCGCCGTGCCCGCCGATGGCTCGCTGGCGCTCGTCCTGCTGGCCGACGGGGGCCAGCGGATAGCCGCCCTGCGCGACATGCCGCTGAGCGCCTGGGGGATCGCCCCGACCACGGCGGACGCCCCCTCCCTTGTCGCCACCATCGAAGCGGTGGCCCACGGGCTGGTGGCGCTGCCGCGCGCCCTGGCCGACGCGCTGATCTCCGTCTCCCCAGCACCCGACGAAGAGGCCGAGCCGCTCACCGAGCGGGAGCACGAGGTGCTGGAACTGCTGGGCCGCGGGCTGCCCAACAAGCTGATCGCGCGCCAGCTTGACATCAGCGAGCACACCGTCAAGTTCCATCTCTCCTCGATCTTTTCCAAGCTGGGCGTGGCCAGCCGGACCGAGGCCGTGAGCCGCGGTGCCCGGAGCGGCCTCATCACCCTATAAGCTGTTTTCCCTCCGACCCCGCACTTCCCTTGCCACAAAGGGGAGGATTGCCCAGGGGGAGCGGAGCCGCCATCGCGCCTGGCAGTAGCGCACGAAGCCTGCCGGGCTAGGCCGGCCCGGGCCCCCTGCCGGGCACGCGCGCCGATAGGCAGCCCAGAGAAAGCCACTCTTTTCCCGTACCCCCGCCGCCTCAAAGTAGGTAGCGTGCTCCGACTGCCCCTTCATCTCCCTCCTTGTCTTCAGAAAAGTGTCCGGCACGACCCCCGGCACCGCCGCCTGCATCGCTTCCAGCAGGACGTGCAGGCTCCCCCCCAGGCGCAGCGCCCCCGCCGCTCGCGCCACCTCGTCCCACTCAACGGTCTCGCTCGTACAAACAAACAACGCATCCCCCACGCGCTGCAGCAGGCTCATGTCAGGGCGCGGCAGCGCCAGATCGAGGAGGGCGTGTGCGGGGGCGAGCAGCAGGAGCGGGATGCCCTGAAGCGAGGCGGCGCGCGCCTGTGCCCCCAGAATGTCGTAGGGCGAATGGGGCGCCATCTGCCAGCGGAGCAAAAGCTTTTGCCCCGCGGGGCCATGAAGCCAGAGCATGTGATGGTAGCGCACGAAATGGGCTGCGGAGGCATCGTACAGGCGACGAGCCGGCGAGTAGCCAAGACTGCTCCGCCTGCCGCACGACGGCCAGCACCTCCTCGGGATGGACCCACAGGTCAATCGTTTCCGGCGCCACCAGCCCCATGCTTTCCGGCGTTGTGAGAAGGAGCCGGTGGCGCCCAGACAGGCCGATGCCTCGGTCGCTCAGCGGTTGCAGCAGGGCGCGTAGCTGGGAAAGATGAAGCTGGTTCGTATACCAGGTTCGGCGGTAGATGCCCTTCAGGCGCGGCATCTCCGGTGCCGTGCCCCCCCCCTCGTTCAGCGCATGGTAAAGCCGTGGCAGCAGGTCGTATGCCTCTGCGTTCACCTCGTCCAGCGGATGCAGGGCGAGCCAGCGGGACCAGTGATGGGGGGCCTCCGCCGCCGCGCCGAAGGTGGCCCGAAGCAGAAGATGATCGTCCGCAGAAAGCAAGCTCATTCGGGCGCTTCCTGCGCTCGGAGCAGGGTTAACCTTTGGCGGAGGGCGCGCGCGTACTCGAACCGATCCTGCTTGCGATAAACCCCCTGGTTGCCCCCGTGCACCCGTCGCCGCACAAGGACCTCCGGCAGCGTATACGGTCGGAGCCCGGCCGCCGTCACGCGCATGTACCATGCCGGAAAGCTCACAAAGGTAAAGCTCGGATCAAAACCGCCGGTCGCCTGAAAGGTGTCACGCCGCAGCAGGGTTGCACTGGTGGCACCTTCCCCCTTCTGCCCCTCCGGCAGCCGGAAGCGTTGCCGCAGGCTGTCTGCCAGTTCCGGCGTAAAGAACTGCTCCATCTCTGAGAAAACAATGTCCACCCCAGGCAAGGCCTGCAGGGCAGCAACCTGGCGGCTCGTCTTTTCGGGCAGCCACAGGTCGTCATGGTCCAGAAAGGCGAGATACTCCCCCTGTGCCAGGGCGACCCCAGCATTTCGGGCGATGGCGCTCCCCTGATTCGCCTGGTAGTGATAGCGAAGCGTGGGAAAACGCCCGCAGACAGCAGGTGTCTCATCCGTCGAGCCATCGTCTACCACGATGATCTCGATAGGCGAGTAATCTTGCGCCAGCACGCTCTCGATGGCCTCGCCCAGGTAGGCGGCACCGTTGTAGACAGCGATGACGACGCTGACAAGCGGGTGGGGCATCGGTCAACCTCTTTCCGGTGTAGGGTCCATCTGCTGCTGGTAGATTCGGTACAGGGCAGCGTAGTGCCCATCCTGGGCCATGAGGGTGTGATGGTCCCCCTGCTCGATGATGCGGCCCTGCTCCAGCACGATGATTCGATCGGCCATGCGAACTGTGGAAAAGCGATGGGAGATAAGCAGGGTGGTGCGCCCGGCCGCTAGCTCCTTGAAGCGCTGAAAGAGCTCGTACTCGGCGCGCACGTCCAGGCTGGCTGTGGGCTCGTCCAGCACCAGGATCGAGGCGTTGCGGGCGAGCGCGCGGGCAATGGCGATGCGCTGCCACTGCCCACCGGAAAGCGTAGTCTCGCCGAACACGCGGCCCAGCTTGGTATCGTAGCCGTTCGGCATGGCCTCGATCAGATCGTGGAGGCCCGCTTGCTCAGCGATCTTTTCTACCTCGGGTCGCTGATCGAGGAGTGTCTCCCATGATCCGTAGGCGATGTTGTCGCTGACCGATGCCTCGTAGCGCCCAAACTGCTGAAAGACAAAGGCGAGGTGGCGCTGAATGGCCTCGGGCGCCAGGGATCGCACGTCCACCCCGTCTAGTTCGATGCTGCCCCCGTCTACATCATAGAGGCGCGCTATCAACTTGACCAGTGTTGTTTTGCCAGCCCCATTCTCGCCCACCAGGGCGACGGTTTCGCCCGCCTCGATATGCAGCGTCAGCTCTTGCAGCACCGGCTTCTGCGTGCCGGGGTAGCTGAAGCAAACGTCGTTGAAGGTAATAGCGCCCTTGAACTCGCTCAGGCTGGCGGAACCCTTTAGCTGTGTTCCCGTCGGGATCGCCAGAAAATTTGTCACGTTCGTGATGTGCAGCACCTGCCAACGTAGCGCACTGAGGTGCCCGATCGTGTCTTCCGTGACGCCTCGCAATCGTGTGGCTGTCGCGCCGTAGATGGCCACATCGCCAAGCGTCAGCGCGCCGCTAAGCACGGCGTACACGGCTTGCAGAAAAGCATAGTAGACCGCCAGCGACGAAAACAGGGCAAAGAGCGCGGTGCCCACCACCTCGAAGCGGTAAAAGCGTCGGTTGGCGGTCCGGTACCCCTCAAGAATCGCCCGGAAGCGTTGCAGGAACAAGGGCGCCAGGTTCAGCAACTTTGCTTCCCCCACGGCATCCGGGCTTGTCAGATGCCAGTTGTAGTAGTGCGTCCAGCGTTGTTTTACCACGCGCTTCTGCTCCTCTTCAAAGCGGCGTTGGGCCAGACGCAGGTGAAAGAGGAGGTAAGGAAGGCCGATTACGGTCAGCAAAAGCAGGATGATCGGCTCGATGATGACAAGGATGAGCAGCAGGCTGATGGCCTGCAACAAATTCATCATCGTGGTCAATAGCAACGAAACCAGATAGGCAGCTCGGTCGGCGGGCGTAGAGCGCGCCCGCTCCATGATGTCCTGAAAGGCGGGATCCTCGAAGTGGCGAAACTCCAGTTTGGCCGCGTGGGAAAGCACCTCGAAGGACATATACAGGTTCAACTCGTCCTGCAGGCGATGTCGCACATACTTTTGCGCAGCCCCGCCCAGTGCCAGCAAAACCGTCAGCCCACAGCTGACTGCCAGCCAGAGCTGAATCGAAAGGAGCATCGCCTGGTTGCCCCCCTGGTAGGCCGCGACGCTATTGATCAGGGAGCGGGCAGCCCAGGCGATTCCCGCGGGCAACAGCCCCTGCACGAGTCCGAGCGTGGTGAGCGCCACCACCAGGGCACGGTTGGTGCGCCAGCAGACCTCATACGCCCAGCGACCCTGTGCCAGCATTTGGCGCACCCGGGATAGCGAGCGATGGGGCAAGGGTGCTTTTATCATGAGGAAACTTTCTGGCTCGCACGCTCCGCTGCGGCCAGGCTGTCCCACCCTATGTAGGCTGCTAGCTCCCGAATCGTGCCCGTCGTACCGCTGCTTTTCCCCCGGTGCGCGCGCTGTCGAGCGAGATGAAGCGCAAACAGGCGAGCCACGCTATCCCCAGAGTCGGCGTAGGCGTGGGTCATATTCCAGGCGTGCAATCGGTAGAAGAGAGCGACTTGCGGCAGCAGGGCTTTTGGCGTGCGGAGCTCCCAGGCACGAAAGAACCAGTCGGTGTCCTCGTTGAAGCGCAACGCCTCGTTGAAGAGTCCGACGCGCTCGAAGGTGGCGCGCCAAAAGGTGGCGCTCCCCAAATTCACAAAGTAGTAAGGATCGAGCGAGGCGCGCCACTCCGCTGGCTCTGCCTCCTCCTGAAGGGTCGCCGCGCTCGGGACGTGCTGCAGTCGCTGGATGCGCCCCTGCACGAGGGCCATCTCCGGGTGGGCTGCAAGATAGCCAGCGTGCTCCTGTACCCTCTCGGCTGGCCAGCGATCGTCTACGTCCAGAAAGGTGACAAGCCTCGTGCGCGCGGCCTGGATACCGCGATTGCGCGCGGCGGCAGGTCCCGCGTTTCGCTGCTGGAGGAGACGTACCCGCTCGCCAAACCCGGCAGCAACCTGGGCCGTGCCATCTGTTGAGCCATCGTCCACCACGATGATTTCCAGCGATGGGTAGCCACAGGCGAGGACGTTGTTGAGAGCGCCAGCCAGAAAGCGAGCGCCATTGAAGACAGGGATGATCACCGTAACCGTCTCTGCCAGGTCGGACCCTGCTCCGTCTGCGTGGTGGGGCGTCTTCTGCATGGGGTGATCCTGCTGTGACCTTCCGTTCGCTTTCCCTTCTCCTACCGAGCGCGGGCGCGCTCGCTCAGGAAGAGGGTGCGTGGAACAGAGGGAGGAAATAAAGCGCGGAAATAAAGCGCTCAGCCGGAGTGGAGCAACACGGCGTCGAGGAGGCTGAGGTACTGGCTCGTCATCGTGGGCACTGTAAAACACTGTTTGGCGCGCTCGTGCCCTGCGGCCCCCAGGGCCTGGCGTCGCGGGGCGTCGGTCGCCAGGGCCTCGATGGCCCCCACGAGGGCCTGGACAAGGTCAGCCCGGCTGAGCGCGGGGTCGGGCAGCAGATGCCCCGCTGCGCCAAGGGCCTCGGGAGTGCCGCTCACCGAGGTGGCGATCACGGGTACCCCCTTCGCCATTGCTTCCACCACAGCTAGCGGCATCCCCTCGAATTGAGAGGGAAGGATGAACAGGTCCGCCGCGTCCAACAGCGCAGCGACATCCGTCCGTGCACCCAGCAGGCGCACCTGCTCCGTTGCCCCCATCTTCTCGATATGCTCTCTTATCTGTGGTTCCAGGGTTCCGACGCCGCACCACCAGAAGATGAGTTGTGGCCAGACGGGGCGGGCGCGCAGGCGCCAGATGGCGTCCAACAGGTAGTGATAGCCCTTGACGCCTTCCAAGCGCCCCACCGTCAGGCAGACCACCTGCTCGTTTGAAAGCGCCCCCAGCGACGCACGCATCCGCTGCCGCACGTCCGGCTGTTGTGGCTGGAAAAAGAGGTCGGGCCGCCCGTTCAGGATGACCTGCCCTTTCTCCCTGGGCAGGCCGAAATGCTCCTGCAGCAGCAGGAGGTTCGCCTGCGAGACGGCGACCACCGCCTCCGCCCCAGCGTAGCCTGCTGCGATGTCGGGCAGATACTGGCTGTACTGCCTGGCCCATGTAGCGGCCACGCAATGGACGATGACGATATACGGAATATTTCTTTTCCGGGCCACCTCCTTTGCTTTCAGGTTCGACATGGGCGCCCCGTCGGCAAAGACGATCAAGTCCGGCCCTACCTCGTCAAAGACGGCGCCTGCTTCTGTCGGATCCGTCAAGGTGTGCCCAGGCTGGGAAAGATCGTAAAGATTGTCCGGCTTCAACCAGATAGAATCGCCCGGTAGGGAGATAGGCTCAGGGTGGCGGGGTCGGGCGCAGGTGACGCGGTGGCCCGCTTCCACCAGGGCTGAGATCAGCAGGTGGTTGCACTGGGCGACCCCGCCCATAAAGCCATCACTGTCGGTGTATACCAGGAGATGTCGTGCCTTAGGCCGGACGGTGGGGGAGGCGGGTCGCACGGCAGCGACCCCGTTGAGTGGGGGGGCCTCCCCTGATGATCTGCTCGCGGCTGGCGCGTCCGCCCCCGTCGGGGTGGTCTGGCCAATCAGCCAGCCCAACAAGGCGTGCAACTTCCTCTGCATGGGCGTCTCGGGCGATTCAATGGCCAGCCCCGCCTGGCAGGTGCTCATCGCCTCCGCCAGGTGACCCTGCTCCGTCAAAAGTTCGGCAAGCTTTAGCGCATAGATCTGCCTCTCCGGGTGCAGGGACATGGCGGCGCGGTAGTGGTCGAGTGCCTGCGCCGCCTGCCCACGCTGCAGCCAGACCTGCCCCAGGCGAAAGCGGCGCTCAGCCTCCGCCGCCATAGCCGCAGACGCGCCGCCTAGCCTATGCACTGGTACACCTCGCTCGTGCGGAAGGATTCCATGAAGTACGTTGGTTCCAGGCGGGCGCGCAGGGGGAAGGTTAACAGGTAGCGATGGGTGGCCTCGATCAAATCCAGGTCGAGCGCTTTCTCCGCCGCTTCGTCCAGCGTCGTAAAATAAAAGGGGTAATCAGGGCCAAGGTATTCCACGATGGCAGGCAGAGGGTTGATCAGCAGCGGTGTGGCGCGCGCGATGCACTCGATGACCAGCGTGTTGGCACTGCTGTCGTACAGCCACGCGAAGGGGATGTTGCGGGCGAGCAGGGCGTCGTAAGCATCATTCGGAAGATGCTGCATCTCAAAGGTATTTGTCTCGTATGCCGGCTGCAGGAGCGTCCCCTCGGCCTCCCGCTCCTGCTCCATCAACTGCTTCAGATAATCATCTGACTTGGGGGCGAAGTGGGGCACAAGGCGAAGTTTCCGATAGCCCAGCGGATTGCTCTGGGGGATGGGCAACTCATAGATAGCGCTCAGCCGGCGCAGCCACCACCCCACCTGTACAACTTTTTTCTCCGGGTTTGCCAGAAAGGCGTCCATCTGGAAGCGCTCTACTTCCATATCGGTGGGGTGATAGAGGGTTGAAACGGGCACGGGCACCTGCTCCCGCAGCCAGTCGGCCATGTACTCCGAGAGAACTATCAATCCTATACAATGCTCCAGGCTGCGCTGCCAGACCGATTTGGCGAAGATGGTCTGGGGGGAATCCTGGTAGCGAAACCAGTGCGGCATCATCGGCGGGTTGTGCACCACGCCGATCCACGGTTCGTTATAAGGGATGATTCCCTTCTCTTCCGAGGTTGCCAACGCGGCAAAGGTGCCTTCCTGCTGCATCTTGAACAACACGTGTGGCGGGCGCACCCCCTCGACCTTGTGCTGCCACGCGAAATTGTTCTCGATGAATCCGTCAAAGAGCACCCCTGCCTCGTTGTGCAAGGGGGCTAGGGCCTCGATCGCCACGCGCCAGCCACTGCGGTGCGCATCAAACGTTTTCTGATTGTTCAGATTGATCTTGCCCAGGGGGTTGCTTGGCAGGTCGAGCGAGGGGGCTTCTCTGGAATGGAAGGGTACCATCTTCAATAACTGCCGCAGCAACTCCCTGCTCAGGTGATACCTATCGGTGGGGTCGCGCGCGATCGCCTGATCGAGATGCTGAAGCGCGTCGCGCACCTGACCCTGTAGCAGGGATAGCTCGGCGAGTTTCTGGTAGGCGGCGGCGCTGTCTGGATCGAGCGCCAGGGCGGCGCGGCAACATGCCTCGGCACGCTCCCACTGCTGGCGGCGCTGCCATACGGTTGCCAACTTTAGCTGGCTGGCGACGCTGGTAGCGGGGTTGCTTGACTGGCTCATGCGGGTTGAAGCTTTTTCAGGAAGAGGGCGATGGCGGGAAGCACCTTTTCCGACTCGCAGTGATGGAGGACGGCTTGAATATTGGTGAGCGCGGCGGCTGGCTCGCCCGCCTCCCACTGCTGATCGGCCAGGTGCAGGGCAAGCTGCATGATGCGCCATCGCGCCCGTTCCGCCAACTGTGCGGCCTGCTCTGGCGGCAGGTAGTGTTGTGCGAAGAGGATGACCTTGAAGCTGTCCTCAACCTGCTGCCCCGTGAGCCGAACGCGCTCCGTTTCTGAAGTGCCATCGTGGGAAAGGGTGGCGAGCACCTGCGGCTCATACCAGACGGGGTAAGAGACAGCGAGCCGCTGCCACATTTCCCAGTCGAAGGCGGAGCCGACCTGCGCGGTATAGCCCCCCACCGCCTCGTAGGCACTCCGCCGCACCACCGAGGCCGAGAAGCGCATCCTGCACAACGTGGCGATGCGCGGCAACCACCCCTCCAGGATGCCGGCGCTTTCCCGCTCCAGGTAGGTGGTCCACCGCTCGCCTGCCGCGCTCACCAGCGTATGGCGGCAAAAGGCTGCGCCCACCGATGGGGACGCTTCGATGCCACGGCGTAGCGCCTCGTAGAAGCCCGGCGCCACGCAGTCATCATCGTGCAGGATATGAATCCAGCGGCCACGCGCCTGACGAAGACATTCATTGAAAATCTCCGGGTGGCCCAGCCGCGTCTCGCAGCGGTGCAAGGTTACGCGCTCGCCCCCCACGCGTTGCACCAGGTCGCGCACCGCCTGCGCGACGGGCTCCCCCGCGCCCCCATCCATCACGACGGTGATCTGCATCTCGGAGGGCGCGGGGGCCTGCGCCAGCACGCTGGCGAGCGCTCTTTCTACGGAGTGGAGCCTGTCGTAGAGGGTGAGCATCACCGACCAGAAGGGACTTTCTGCGCCAGGGGGCAGGGGGTGGATCGGCGGTATGCCATCTGCGAGAGAGGCAGGGGGGGGCGGCGCGGCCTCCTTCGCGTCGCTGTTCATGATCCCCAGCTCTACCAACTGCTGGCTATTCACATAGCGAACCGATTCCTCCGGGTCATAGAGGGTCAGGGTGCGTTGTTCCTGGAAGTGCCTTGCATACTCGCGGTATTGCATAGCATCGCCGTAATGCTCCCCACGCGCCACCTCTGATGCCACATAGCGAGGGAAGGTGGCAAAAAACTTGAAGTGCAAGAGGGCGCCGCTGCTTCGCGCTATCAAATTGTTTGACAGATTGGTCCAGTGCTGGCCGCCGGCGAGCAGGCAATCCAGGTCGTATCGGAGGAGCGGCACCTTGCTGAGGTAGTAGGCACCGCTCGACCCAAAGACGCGCTCGCGGACCCCGCCGAAGTAGGCGGGCTGATTGTGATAGGGGCCACCCTGCTCGTGGCGGCTGTGGAAAAAGCGTCGGTCGAAGTAGGAACACACCTCCAGGGGGTCCGCTCCCTCGTGATAGACTGTCTCTTCCAGTGGGCGGTCGCTGTACATCTCCAGTAGGATGGCAGGAAAGACGCGCTTGCCCTGCTGGGTGAGGGTGTGGCACAGGGCGCGCAGCGAGCGGTTCTCGCAATTAGGGAACACGAGAAACTCGTCCGCATCCACCATCACGCACCAGTGATCGCGCCCGTATCGTCTCAGCAGCAACTCGAACCAGACGGAGCCAAAATTGGCCTGATTGAAGGAGTAATCGGATTGCCACAGCAGGACGTCGGGTTGCTCCAGCAGGTATGCACCCGTGCCGTCGGTCGAGCCGTTGTCCACCATCAGGAAGCGTGTGACGCCCTGGGCGCGATAGTATCGCAAAAAGAAGGGCAAACGCTGTCGCTCGTTGCGGAGCACCGTACAGCAGAGGAGTTCCCCCGGTACGATGTGGATGGGGCGGTCGTGGGCCCGATGCAGGCCGTATCGCTCGTAGGCAGCGTCGGGGCCGTCCCGCCGATCCAGGGCTGTGATGAGTTGTTTGTGCAGGAAGGCACTGTTGGGGTGGTGAAGCAGTCCCCTTTCCAGCGATGCGAGCGCCTCATCGAGTCTTTCCTCGTCCATGAGCGCCTGGGCAAGCCCCGTGGCGGCATCCAGGTGGGCGGGGTCCAACTCAAGCGCCCGCTGAAAGCCTTCCATCGCCCGCCCCCGCTTCCCGCGCTGCATCCACAGATAAGCGAGCGCGAACTCGCGCGCCGCAGGGCCGTCAGGGGACGGGTGGCTCGCCATCACGCAGACAATCCGGCGAGCAGGCGGGCGATGACGAGGGGGATTTGTTCCATATCGGTCCCTAGCTCGAGCCGGTAGCAGGGGAGCCGCCGCACAAGCGCCGACAGCATCGTGAATGCCTTTTGCCCCGCGTTGGGCAGTTGCAGGAGCGTGCTCGGCCCGAGGGCCAGCAGGGCCTCCCCGCGGCTCGCGGGCGTCACCCTGCTGTCTGGCTCGCCCGTGATGTGGGGCACCAGGATGGCGCGCAGCGGGGCGGCGCGCAGCAGTCGCTCTGGAAAGTGCTCATTCAGGAAGAAGAGCGCCTTCTCGTCGGGCGCGTGGTGTGGGTTGGATGCGTGCCCTGCAAGGAAGGGGAGGCGGCGAAACTTGTCCTGCGTCAGCACCTTCGCGGTGCTAAACAGGGAATAGGCGTGGGGGGTGGGGTCGCAGCGCACCAACGTGGTGTCGTCGCTCAGCAGGAAGAGGGAAGATTGAAGGCAGGTGAGCGTCGTCGTGCTCTTGCCAGAGCCCGATTTGCCAGGCAGCAGCACGGCCCCCTCGGGGGTCCCCACGGCAGCGGCATGGATCAGTTGCAGCGGGGCTTTCTCCAGCCACCAGTTCAGCAGCCGCGAGAGAGGATACCCCTTTTCGTAATAGGGAAGGGTGGCGGCATCTTCCAGCCAATAGGTAGCCATGGCGCGCTCTTGATCCAGCGCCATCAAGATGTGAGGCCCAAAGTGAAAGAGGGTGCGGATGCGCTCCCCGTGGTACCGTTTGATGGTATGCTGCTCGCCAAGCGCCTCCCAGCGGTTGCGGCGAATAAACTCAACCATCGTGTCAATCAGGAGAGGCAGGGGCGCACCGGTAGAGCGCGAATCCCAGATGCAAACAGTGAAGTCTGGGTCGCCGTGGGGCTCGACTGCCAGGTGGGCAAAGGCGCGGCTGAGCCCCTCAACCAGGGCAGGGCCGGCAAAGCGCAGGCGGAGGGTCTGCTCGGCGATGGCAAAGTCTCGTTCCACCACGCCCGCCGCCTCCCCCGCTCGCTCAAATCCCTCCTGGACAAGGTTGAAGTAAGCGAGTTGATCGCGTTCGGCGGGGGTCATGGTCATGAGCGGCTCGTCACGAATTGTCGGCAGTGTGGGGCCACCCTGCTTCCTGCTCCACCTCGTGGATGGGGTCCAGCACGAGCAAATCTTCCATGTCTGTGTACTTGTGGAAAAGGGGTGACGCGAACACGCCGGAGCCATCAAGGGCGGGCATTGTATAGGCCCCCGGGGTACGTGTTTCGGGAACTATCAGCTTTTCCTGCAGCAGGAGCTCCAGCAGGAGATCCACCTCTCGCTCGATTTTCTCATCCCCTGCATAGCGCGCTTGCAGCTGTCGCACCATCTCGTCGCGCGGTACCCCCTTCTCCACCATCTCCCACAAGATCGCGCCAGTCCCCTCGGAACTGTAGTATGCCCCGCTAGCAAGGTTCACAATGACGACTTCGCCCTCAACCAGTTCGTGGGCGACGTCAGGGGCATTGATGCGGAACGTCTGGTGACGAGTCATGGAAACTCCAAGTGATAAAATCAGGCTCGAGCCCTGGATGGTGGTTGATCAGGAAGGCAGGTGAGGCATCTTGTTGGCCAATGGGTGCACGGCCACCTTGCGATGACGGTCCTGGAGGGTGTGGCTCACCTTCGGCCACAACAGGTCGGGACTATAGGAAAGATAGGTAAGGAGTAGGGTCCAACTGAGCCGACGGTTCCAGAGGGTCTTTCGTTCTTCTTCGGCCATCAACGAGAGCGGCTGATGGGTCAGGATGAGCCGCATGGCTTGCTCCAAAAGCGTGCGGCGCGCCGGACGGATCTCCAACAACTCTTCCAGATGCTCAGGTAGCCGGAGGCCGATTGTTTTGTCTGCCATCATCAGAGCGGCGTAGCTGATCGTATTGCAGCGGTAGCTCAGCGCTTTGTCCCGAACCTTTGACCAGTCGAGCGAGGGAAAGCGATGGAGGATGGCCCCGATATCGAAGATCGAGCGAAGCCGAAGGTATCGCTTGCGGCAGGCGTTGATGGTCGCCGCGAGGAGCATGTCCTCTGCTGACATCACGTGTGCCAGGCTGCCCAGATAAGAAATCGGGCGCGCGTCGGCCCACACGCGCGCCCAGTCCACCGGCAACACCCCGTTCATCGTCAGGTCATGATGCTCGTAAAACTCGTACTCGAGGTTGAGGGAAAACTCGACCTGCTGCGCGTTGAACGCATCCAGATGGTTCTTGATCGCCTGCGCTTTGCCTCCAGCCAGTTCATCCTCACGCTTGCCGACGAGCAGGTCCACGTCCGCCGAGATGGTGTACCAGGGCTGCTCATACACCGTCGCCCCATAGGCTGCGCCCTTGAGTAGCATGATGGGAATCTCATGTGCCTGGGCAAAGCGCAGAACATGGGCAAGGACGCTCTGGGTTCCCTTGCTTTTGACGATGTGATGGATGTAGGACTTTTTGAACTGCGCGAGGATAGGAGGGGGAAGCTGCAAGGCCGCAGGAAGGTCAGCCCATCGGCGCAACTGGTCGTAGAGCAGGGGCGATACCCCATGGTCTTCCGCGAGGTGAAAGAGCCGCTGCCAATTTATTGTCTCGGCGGAAAAGGGGGCGGGGAGGGGATGGCTTTCCTGAGTCGAAAGAGCACTTTTTAGGAGGGAGTACAGCACTCTGTTTTCTTCAGTCATTCCTTTATCCACGACGCACCCAACACGATCTGGAAGCGGAAAGCATTGGCTCGATGGGCTATTCTTACTACGAACAATGATACAGGAGCAAGAGTACATCGGCAAGTAGGATAAGTTGGCACACTCGACAGCGCGTCCTTGTGCCAACGCAAAGAAGACCGCTCTCCTAGTGGGGAGCGGTCCTCTTGCTGGCAGGGAACGATTACTGCGCTATGGCCACGCGGGGCAGGGCCGCCGAGCGCGGGCTGCTCTGGTGGCGCGTGCGGGGGGCGGCCGCGCGGCCCGGCGGGGCGGGGATCCGTGCGGCCCGCTCCTCGTAGGCGGGCAGATAGCGCGGCGCGGCCGGCGTGCTGGCCGGGCGTGGCGCCGCGTAGCCGATCAGGCGCATGATTTCCTCCAGGCTTTGTTGGGGGGTTTCCGTCACCCGCAACTGGCCGTTGATCTCCTCGATCACGATTCGGCGCGCCTCGGGGGACAGGCAGTGATGCGCGCCGCCGCGCCCGGAAATCATGCTCTGGTAGGCGCCCACCCCACACACGGCCACCACCATCCCCTTCCCCCGCTCCGGCAGCACCAGGGCCGGGCGATGGGGGCGCGGGTACACATCGTCGCTGTCGCAGGTGCGTCGTCCCCCGAAGCGCACCTCGCAGGCGGGGCGCTCCCAGCCGTCAAGGGGCAGCACCACAAATTCCTGATCTACCAGCACGCTGTCGGGCGCGCTCACCATCATCGAGCCATTGAGAAGGTACCAGTCCGGCGCGCCGCCCTCGCCCGCCTTGACCTGGCCGACCTCGAGCAGTTGCACGCTATGGTTTGCTACCGTATATCGTCCGAACTCGCCGATCAGCTCCGGCGCCGGCACATCGAAGCGCTCGCATGTCTCCTTGACGGTCTGCATCAGGTCGGTCAAGAAGGTGGCGTAATCGAACTGGAAGCCCAGATCGTAGCCGCTCGTTGGCACCCCCCCACCGAAGTTGAAGAAGCGCAGCGAGGGAAACCGCTGGCGCAGCCGCGCGTAGTTTTCCACCGACTGGCGAAGCATGGCTATGAAATGGTCGCGGTCCTCCACCTGGCTGCCGATCATGGCATGATACAGCACGAGCGAGTGGCGACCCCCGGCCAGGGCCTCGCCGACAAACTCGATCTCCTCGCCCGTCAGCCCGAAGCGATCGTTGCCGTAGTGCGACCCGTCACGGTTGCCCGCCGCGCGCTCGCGCACGCCAAAGCGGAACGGGATGTGGCTGTGCTGCAGGGTTTGAAATTCGTCCAGGTCGTCCAGCACCGGGATGATGTTCGCGTTGCCCGCCAGGCGAAGTTTCAGGATGGCCGCCAGGTAGTGCGGCTCCTTCGAGCCGTTCGCAAAGATAAAGCGGTCCGTGGGGAGCACCCCCTCCTGCCACAGCATGTGTGCCACTTCCACGTCTGCCGCCGCGCTCGTCTCGTAGTGGGCGCCCGCCTTCAGCGCCGCCCGCACCGCTTCTGCCGCAAAGTTGGCCTTTGTGGCATAGGCGTAACGAAAGGGGGCGGGATAGCCCGCCACCTCCTTTGCCTGGGCAGCGTAGCCCAACATCCGAGTGATCTGAGCACGAATCTGTGGCGTGTACACCACTTCCAGCGGGGCGCCGTAGCGCTCCGCGAGCTCGTTCAAGTCTATCTGGTCGCCCAGAAGAAGGCGGCCATCGCGTCGGGTGATAAAGTCTGCCAGCACCCCCTCGCTGGCAATCTCGTATCGGCCTTGCAGATATTGAGCGTACGTCTGCATCGTAACCATTACCCCTTTCCGGGAATCCCCGACCGGGTGCTCCGCAGAGCGCCCGGCGAGGGCGAGTGATGGCGCATGGAACCAATTCCATGCTAGAAGCTCCTGCCGCGTGGGCAGGACGGTCGCTCGCCGTAAAGGACGGAGCAGCGACTGAGACGAACCTTGCTGAAGGGCTCAATAAGCGGTTGTCGGGTTGCGCGACCCCCGAACCCATGCGCGCAGCGAACAGCCTGTCGTGGCAGACCCAAAGGACTGCTCAGTCGGCAGGGTCGCGAGCGTTGGGCTATGCCCTAACGCGCGCAGGGTTAGGCGTGGGGGGTGGGGGCGAAGCGTGGGGCCAAAAAAAAGGCCGCACATCGAGCGATGTGGGCCGGTCTTGCAGATGGCGGCAGGGGGTGCCTCACATCTCTAGGACACGGTGGGTCACAGCGCAGCGGTGGACGCCTTGCGTCGCGCAACCACGTTGGGACTGCTACCGTCCATACAACTCCTCGGGAAAGCTTGGCCGGGCTCGCGGGGCACACTCACGCCCCAAGAAAAACCCCACCATGGGTGGGGGAGCTACACAACCCCTACTGGTAAGGGGGATGTGCCGTCAAGCGCTGTTACTCGTTGAGGTAGTCAACGAGTACGTATTATATGCCGAACGCTGGATTTGTCAAAACACGATGGGGAAGTCGAAATCTACGGATTTCCTCTCAGGGATACCAGGAAAGGCGCCTGCCGTTCGGCTAATAGGCCAGCCCTTTCACGGCAGCCTGGGGCCGCGCGGGCCCGCACAAAACAAAAAGGGCCCCCTTGCGGGGGCCCCTTGAAGCTCAGGCGGCGATATGGGTCCAGTCATCGGGGCGGCGGATAGTCTTGCCAATCGGGACCGCTATGCGCTGCGGTGCCGAGATCAGTTGCAATCGGTGGCCGTCCACGTGGCGCCGCTTGGCCCACTCGCGCGCCGACCGCTCCTGGAGGAACTCAGCGGTCGTTACGACCTTGACCACCCAATTGTTGATCACGCGGACGATAGCATAATGTCCCATCGCGCCTCCTTTGAAAACAAAGAGGCGCAATCGAGCGGCGACTGCGCCTCTTCATATAGGATAGAGTACCCTTGGTTCCTGCACCATGGAAGAATTATAGCGCACGCTGTTCCAACTTCCAAGTTTGTGTGGCGCTGAGGGGGGTCCAAGCGCAGCAGCCTGGGTGCAACCTGCCTGCTTGTCGTGCGTACTGCAAGAGAAGGGACGGAGGAAGGATGCACTGCTTCCCCCGCCGCCTCGCGAGACGGAGAGAATGATTGATGTTGGAAGGAAGAGGGGGAGACTCAAGATGAAACGATGGATACGTACCTTTGCAGTGGCCATGCTCCTGCTGGCTGCGCTTGTGATAGTCGGCTGTGTGTCCCATTCCGATGGGGATCGGGCCGTGTTCGGCGGCTCGGATACCCTGCAGAGCGGGGAAACCCTTGATGGCGATCTTGCTGTGTTCGGTGGCAGCATGACGATCGAGGAGGGGGCAACGGTAGATGGAGAGGTTGCCCTGTTCGGCGGCACGCTCTACCTCGATGGCATTGTGGAAGGCGACCTGGCGACCTTTGGGGGCACGGTGGTGCGAGGGGAGCGGGGGATATTCGTGGCGAGACCTTCGTCATGGGCGGCACCGCCGACCAGGACCCCGAGATCGCCCGACCGAGCGAGCCTGCGCCCCCTCCAGGCGAGCCAGAGCGCCCCGAGCCCCCCGCCGTCCTCGGCATGGCGCCTCCCACCGCTGCGGATCGTATCTTTGGCGTGATAGGGACTATCTTTACCACAGTCCTTCAAACCATAGCCTTTGGCATCCTCGGGATGGTTCTGGCCCTCTTCTTGCCGGAGCAGGTTCGCCGCGTGGGGCAGGCGGCGGGGGAGGCACCGGCTGCCAGCATAGGGGTTGGCTGCCTGGCCCTGCCCGCCCTGATGATTGCCGGGGTGATCATGGTGATTACGCTCATCGGCATCCCGCTGGCCCTACTCCTCATGGCGGGGACAGCCGCCGCCTGGGTCTTTGGATGGATCGGTCTGGGCCTCTTCTTCGGGGATCGCCTGCTGCGGGCCGCTGATGTGCGCTCGCCCCGCCCTGCTGCTGCCGCAGCCATCGGCTCGGGCGGGTTGGTGGTGGTGTCAGGCGCGCTCGGCATGATTCCCGTGTTGGGCTGGGTGGTGGCTCCGGTGCTGGGCGTATGGGCGCTGGGGGCAGCCATCCTGACGAGGGGGGGCACCCAATCGTTCCCTGCCCGGCCCCGAGTGGATGCGCCAGTGCCCCCGCTGACCCTGGATCCCCTCGAGGATCTGCCTGCTGCGCCACCGCGGCGGGCGGCAGCGGAAAGCCGCAGCAACCTGTTCGCCGACCTGGCAGCCGACCTGGGCATCGAGGATGAGGTGTACCGTGACGACGATGACGAGGAGGGCGGGCGTGAGATTCCCGTCTCACCGCCAAAAGAATAACGGTAGGGCTGATGGCTGGGAGGGGCACGGCGCCACCGTGCCCCTCCCATGCTGTCCCGCCCAGCATGGGGGCGCGGTTTCCCCGTGATCTCATGGCAGGTAGCGCTCCTGTTCTGCGTGGCGCTCGCGATTATCGTGGGGCTGCTGGGCTACTGGATTGTCTGGATCGGCGAGGGGAGCTTTCTTGGCTCGCGCGCCGTGCGCTGGCTTTACGACTGGGGGGCGCCGACCTACGACGGGGTCAAGCAGTACGACCCCCTCGACGAAGCAGCCTTCCTGGGCAACCCGCTCTTTACCCGCCTGGAGGAGCAGTCAGGCCCTCGCTCGCTCGTGCTGGATGTTGCAACCGGCACGGCACGGTTGCCCCTGGCGCTCCTGACGATCCCCTTTTATGGGGGCGAGCTTGTCGGCGTTGATCTAAGCCGCCGCATGCTGGCCGAGGCGGCGCGCAAGAGCGCACCCTATGCCGGGCGCGCCACCTTCCTCCACCACCCTGCCGTGCCCCTCCCCTTCGATGATGCCCTCTTTGACGCCGTGACCTCCCTGGAGGCGCTGGAGTTCATGCCCGATCGGCGGGCCGCCCTGCGGGAAATGGTGCGCGTGTTGCGCCCCGGCGGCTGGCTAATCGTGACCAACCGCATCGGCAGCGATGCGCGGCTGATGCCGGGGCACACTGATTCCCCCGAGGCGTTTGAGGCGTTTCTTGTCTCGCTCGGGCTGGTGGAGGTGGGCACGCGCCCCTGGCAAGAAATTTACGATCTGATCTTCGCTCGAAAAGTGGGCGCGGCGAGCGCGGGGCGCGGCTTGAGTGGTGCCTGGCAGGCAGCCCTGCGCTGCCCCCGTTGCGGCAAGGGCCTGCCTGCGCCGGACGCGGAAGCGCCCGGCTGGCGTTGCCCGCACTGCGATGGGGGATGGCACGTCGCGGCAGACGGCGTTTGGGAGGCAGGCTAGATGGAATGTCTGGCCCGCCCCTCTTTCACAGCAGGTGATGCTCGCGGAGGAAGCCTTCCAACTGGCTGTTGTCTGGCTCCGTGATCATCGTGCCCCGATGCTGTCCGCGGGTGCGGCGCGTGGGGTCCAGGGGGGCCGGCTCGCTAATCGGCAACCGATCGCCAGGCTGGGCGATGACGAGCGTGGGCACGCTCAGGTGGCCTACCCACTCCAGCAGATGATGCGCCGCGGCGGTGTCCCGGCTGATGTCTACAAAGCGGTAGGGCACATTCATCTGGGACAAAAAGGCAATCGCGCGCGCCTGATCGCTGCACGAGAAGGAGCGTCCGTACATTACAAGTTCTTTTTGCATGGCTATTTCGTTTCTATCACGGGTTATAGTAGGGAACAGAAGGCCGACTATCGGCTCGTCACGGCACGGCAAGCAGGCGCCTGGCCTCGGCGGCGTCCGCCTGGATCTGCGCGAGCAGGGCATCAATGCCCGAAAAGCGGCGCTCGTCGCGAAGGCGATGAAGAAATTGAATCGTGATGGGCTGCTCGTACAGGTCGCCGCTCCAATCGAACAGATGGCTCTCAACCTGCCGCCGCTGCCCATCAAAGGTGGGGCGGGTGCCCACGTTGGTCACGCTCGGCACGACTTTCCCCGCTGGGCAGCAGGGTACGCGTGGCATAGACCCCATTGGCAGGCAAGGCATAGCTCGCTAGGGGTAAGATGTTCGCAGTCGGAAATCCTATGGTGCGCCCGCGTTGATCCCCCCGCTGTACCACGCCGCGCACGCTGGGCGGGCGACCCAGCAGGTGGGTGGCCTGTGCGATCTCGCCCGCCGCCAGCAGCGCCCGGATGCGGGAGCCGCTGATCGCCTCGTCCTCCGCTTGCACGAGGGGGAGCGTGTGCACCGCTATGCCGCGCGGCGCCCCCCAGGCGCGGATAAACTCAACGTTTCCCTCCCGCTTGTAGCCCATGGCGAAATCTTCGCCCACCCACAACTCGCGGGGGCGGAGGTTCACGTGCAAGCGCTCCAGAAACGACGCGGCGCGCGTCTGCATCAACTCGCGGTTAAAGGTCAGGAAGACGAGCAGCTCCACCCCGGCTTCCTGGAGCAGGGCGGCTTTGTCTTCCGGGGTGGTCAGCAGGGGGGGCGGCCCCTCCGGGTTCAACACGGCGGCGGGATGCGGGTCAAAGGTCACCACGCCGCTTTGGACCCCCAGCGCTGCCGCGCGCTCGTTGATCCGCTCGATCAACAGCCGGTGCGCTCGGTGGATGCCATCGAACTTACCGATGGTCAGCACCGTCTCGCCCTGAAAGGCGCTCAGCTCGTCACGAAGAATCTGCATCAAAAGACCTTTTCTGGATGCCAGCCGCGCCCCGGGCGCCAGTGCAGGATGGCGACGAGGTGCTCCCTGCTCGTCCAGGGCGCGGACGGTGCCCTCCCCCAATGGGGTGGCGAGCGAGCGCCCAAAGCGGACAGTCTCCATCTCCGCGGGGCTCAGCACGAGCGTGGGCAATGTTTCCAGCCCTGCCCCCACAGGGAGCAGCATGGCTTCGATCTGCTGCGGGGTCGCCGCCATGATCGCATCCAGGGAATGAGCCTGATCCAGGGTAAAGGGACCGCTTGACAGGCGCTGCAGGGCGCTCAGGTGCGCGCCCACCCCGAGCGCCTCGCCCAGATCATGGGCCAGCGAGCGGATGTAGGTGCCCTTCGAGCAAAAAACGTCCAGCGCCACCTCCGGCGGCTCCCACGCGCTCAGCGTTAACTGGAAGATCGTCACGGGGCGCGCGGGCACCTCTACGCTTTCGCCCCGCCGCGCTTTTTTGTAAAGCGCCTCCCCCCCCTGCTTGATCGCTGAGAAGAGCGGCGGGACCTGCAGGCCATCACCCCGAAAGGGCTCAAGCGCCGCCTCCACGGCATCCCGCGACGGGAGCGGGCCGGTATGGTCGGTCAGCACCTCGCCCTCCGCATCGAAGGTGGTCGTGGCCTGCCCCAGCCGGACGCGAGCGTGGTAGCGCTTGGGGTGATCGGTCAAAAACTCGATGGTGCGCGTGGCGCGCCCCAGGGCCAGCACCAGCACCCCCGTGGCGAGGGGGTCCAGCGTGCCGGCGTGGCCCACCTTCTTGGTGCGCGCGGCCCGTCGCACGCGGGCCACCACATCGTGCGAGGTAAGCCCCAGCGGCTTGTCAATGACGAGGATACCATCCATCAGGCGGGCAGTGCTGAAGCGGGGGGGGTGCTGCGGACGACAGCCTGGGCGGCTTGCACCACCTGCTCAATCGCCTCGTCTAGCGGCAGGGTGAGCGTCGCGCCCGATGCCTGCGCGTGGCCACCGCCGCCAAAGGCAAGCGCCACATGGCTCACATCATAGGCGGGCAACGATCGCAGCGACACCCGCACCAGCGAGGGCTCCACCTCGGTGAAGAGGATGCCGATCCCCACCCCAACGATGTTGCGGAGGAAATTGGAGATGCCGCTCCCATCGCTCTCGCTGGCATCCAGGGCCTGGCGGTCTGCCTGACGGCTGACCGCCCACGCTACCCCCTCCTCGATCTGGAGGGTAGACAAGATTCGCCCCCACAAAAGCGCATCCGCCGCGCTACGCAGGTGCATCCCATAGCGCACGATTTCCCCGAGCGACGCCCCGTGTCTCATCAAGTCTGCCACGGCCTCCAGCACGGCGGGGGTGGTGTGGTCAGTCGAAAAGGCGTTGGTATCGGTGACACAGCCCGTAGCGAGGCAGGTGGCTGCCTCGGCGTTGATGGGCCAGCCACCCTGCACCGCCAGGTGATAGATCATGTGGGCAGTCGCCGCAAATTGGCTGTCCACCCAGTTGACGTCGGCAAAGCGCGTGTTGGTCTTGTGATGGTCAATGCAGATCACGGGCGGGCGCGCGGGGTCGTGGAGGGCAGCGGAAAAGTGCCTGCCGTAGCGTTCCCCATCCGACCCATCCACAGCAACCAGCAGGTCATGGTCGCCCATCGGCCGGTCTGCCACCTGCTCAGAGCCGGGAAGAAAGCGAAAGGTGTCGAGCAGGGGGTCCTCGAAGGAGACCTCCGCCGCCTTTCCCTGGGCACGCAACAGCCACATGAGCCCTAGCGCGGAGCCGAAGGCATCCCCGTCAGGGCCCACGTGGCTGAAAATCAGCGGGCGGCGGGCGGCGCTCAGGTGAGCGGCCACCTCGTCCCAGGAAGCGCTACTCATCCGCCCCTGCGTCCTCGTCTATCTGGGGTGGGTTCCGATCGCGCTCCTCGGCTATCTCGTCGAAGAGGGCCAGGACCCGCTCGCTTTCCTCGTAGGCATGGTCCCAGCGAAAGCTCAGATCGGGCGTGTAGCGCAGGTCCATCGCTTCCGCCAGGACGCTGCGGAAATAGCCCTTCGCGCGGGTCATCGCGCCTTCCACTTCCCGCGCCTCGAAGTCTTCATCCGAGGAGATAAAGTACAACGTGGCGTGCGAGGCGTCCCGATTCACTTGAACGCGTGTCAGCGTCACCATTTGTAGGCGCGGGTCCTGCATCTCGGTTTGGAGAACCGTGTTCAAAATCTCGATGATTCGGCTGTTTAGCTGCTCTTGACGACGGGTCATGATGGATCCTCCTTCTGGCGACAAACGGAAGGCGAGGCGCATGGCAGTCCAGGGGGCTTCGCCTCGCCTCATCCATCTGTCAAAGCAGGGAAAGGGCCATGGCCCTTACGGGTGGGCTAGACTAGAAGACACGCTCCATCGTGTAGCTCTCGATCAGGTCGCCTTCCTGGATGTCGTTGTACCCCTCCAGCGAGATGCCGCACTCGAAGCCCTGATTGACCTCGCGCACATCTTCCTGGAAGCGGCGCAGCGTTCCCAGTTCGCCCTCCCACACCATCTGGTTGCGCCGGATCAACCGCGCCCGGCTGTTGCGGAGGATGCGCCCGTCCAGCACGTAGCATCCGGCGATTTTGCCGAAGCGGCTGATGTTGAACAGCTGGCGCACTTCCGCGCGGCCCTGCGTCTTCGGCTCGTAGACCGGCGCGAGCATGCCCCGTACGGCGCGTTGCATGTCTTCCAGAAGCTGATAGATGATGGTATAAAGGCGAATCTCGATACCCTCGGCGTCGGCACGCTCGCGGGCGGGGCGATCCGTTTCCACGCCAAACCCCAGGATGATCGCGTCCGAGGCCGTTGCCAGCATCACATCATTCTCGGTAATCAGCCCCGTGCTTTGCCGAAGGACCTTGATCTGCACCTCTTCGTTGTTCAACTCCCGAAGCGAGTTGACAATCGGCTCGAGCGAGCCATCTACGTCCGCCTTGAGCACCACATTGAGCGACTTCACCTCGCCGGACTGAAGCTGGCGATACACATCTTCCAGGGTGATGCGGCTGGGGGCGCGCTCCTGGCGCGCATCCTGGCGGGTCTCGGCAATGGCGCGTGCCTCGCGATCGGTGCTGACCACTTCAAAGCGATCCCCGGCGCGTGGCACATCCGATAGGCCGAGTACCTGGGTGGGGGTGCTCGGTCCGGCTTCCTTCACGCGCTTGCCCTGCCAATCAAACATGGCTCGCACGCGTCCCGCCACCATGCCCACTACCAGGCTATCCCCCTGCCGGAGCGTCCCATTCTGAACCAGCAAAGTTGCCACCACGCCACGTCGCGGATCCACCACGCCCTCGACCACCACCCCCTGCGCCGCGCGCCCGGGATTGGCGACGATCTCGCTCTGGTGCAAATCGTTGACAATCAGGATGTAGTCCAGCAACTCGTCAATCCCCTGGCGGCGCAGGGCCGAGGTGTGGACCACCGGGGTATCGCCCCCATAGGCCTCGGGGATCAGCCCCACATCGGACAGTTGGCTGTACACGCGCTCTACGTTGGCGTTGTCGCGGTCCACCTTGTTCAGCGCGACGATCACGGGCGCACCCGCCGCGCGGATGTGGTCCAGGGCCTCGTAGGTCTGGGGCATCATGCCGTCGTCGGCTGCGACGACCAGCACCGCCACGTCAGCCCCTGCTGCCCCACGCGCCCGCATGGCGGTGAATGCCTGGTGGCCTGGCGTGTCAATGAAGGTGATGTCGCGCCCTTCCTTGTTTACCTGGTAGGCCCCGATGTGCTGCGTGATGCCGCCCGCCTCGGTGGCGACCACGCGCGTGTTGCGGATGGCGTCGAGCAGGGTGGTCTTGCCGTGGTCAACATGGCCCAGGATCGTCACCACCGGGGGGCGGGAAACCAGGGTGTTGTTCGGCTCGTCGCGATACAGCGCAAGTCGGTCGGGGCCACTCTCGGTGGCAGCGACAGGGTCCGGCTCCGGCTCAGGTGGCGCGATGGGCTCTGGCTCCTGGATCGAAAAGCCCATCTCCTCCGCCACGAGTGTTGCCGTGTCCGTATCGAGCGATTGGTTAATGTTCGCCATGACGCCCATGCTCATCAATGCCTTGATGACGGCGATGGGGCTGGTTTCCATTTGCTCCGACAACTCGCGGACGGTTAATGGTCCGTCCAGATGTATCATCTTGCTCATATACCCTTCTCCTTGTTTGAACCGGATCGCGTCCCACCGTCGTTCGCCAGGACGAGCCAGAAATCGCAAATGCTGGCGTCCGCTACCCCGCTACGGCGGGGGCAGGGAGGCATGCAGCGTGAGGATCGTCTCGAACAGCGCTCGGATGAGTTGCCCCGGTGTGGCTCACGTAGTCATAGCGCGACCTTGAGGTGAGATGTGAATGGGAATGCCCTGCTCTCAAGCGCTCTCCAACGTGGCAGCGTGCTCGCGCAGCTGCCGGAGCGCCTCCTCGTCTAACGTCGTTTTCAGCGCATGGTCCAGCGTCCGCCGTTTGAGCGCCTTTTCCCAACAGGCGGGGTCCGTGCACAGGTAGGCCCCGCGCCCCTTTGCCTTACCTGTCGGGTCCACAACGACCGTCCCATCTGGCGTGCGCACGATGCGCATCAACTCTCGCTTGCCGCGCGGCTGACGGCAAGCGACGCAGGTCCGCACGGGCTGTCGTTTGCTTTTCATAAGATGTCGGCCTGTCCGAGGGTAGGGGCCAAAAAAGGGCAGGGCGCGGCCCAACGCGCTCTGCCCCTTGTCGGCGTTACCGCTTACCAGTTATCGTCCGGACTCCAGGGGCGGCGGGATCGGCGCGATTTGCCCTGATCCTTGCGTGCGGCTTCGGGGGGCGTGAAGCGCTCGTCGCGCTTCTCCTCGCGTGCGCCTTTCGTCTTGCCCTTCTTCTTTTTCTTCTGCTGGCGCTGTCGCTCGACTGTGTCGTCCAGCGATTCGGCCTCACCGCGCTCGTTGAGCGTGTAGAAGATCATGGGGGTCTTGGACTTGGCCGGAAGCGGCGTCTCGTCCTCGTCCTCTTCCTCTTCAAAATCTTCCAACGGCTGCTCGACTACCGGTTGTGGCCGAGGCTGCGGCGCAGGCTGTGGCTTGGGTTGGGCCACAGCAGGCTCTGCCTTCGGCTCAGCACGCGGCTGCGCCGATGGGCCAGGCTGCGTCGGCGCGGGCTGCGCTGTCGGCTGCGCTGCGGCAGGCGGTTGCACGGGGGCGACGGGCTGCACAGGCTGGATGGGCTGCACGGGCTGCGCCCCTGCCGGACGCGGCTGCTCCGTGAGCGGCGCGGCATCGGCCTCCGCAGGCTCCGCTACAGCCGTTCCCCCATAGGCGATCAGGTCTGCCTCGGAGATCGGGGATAGCTCCTCCTCGTCCATCTCGGAGGCAGCCGCTTCCGCTTCTGCCAGCAGGGCGCGCGCCGCAGCCAGGCGCGTCTCTTCCTCGGCGCGGCGGCGTCCCTCTTCTTCGCGGCGGCGCGCCTCGCGCTCGGCCAGGCGAACCCGCTCCTCCGCCGCCTCGCTGGCGCTCTTGATGTCAATGCGCCAGCCGGTCAGCTTGGCCGCCAGGCGGGCGTTCTGCCCTTCTTTGCCGATGGCGAGCGAGAGTTGCTTGTCCGGGACAACGACGATGGCAGTCTTGCCCTCCTCGTTCCCCTCTTCCAGGAAGGCATCCATGACCTTCGCCGGGCTGAGCGAGTTGGAGATGTAGGTTGCCACATCCGGGCTCCACTGCACCACATCAATCTTCTCGTTGTTCAGCTCGTTCACGATGCTCTGGATGCGAGTCCCCTTCATGCCGACGCAGGCGCCGACCGGGTCAATGCCCGCCTGGAGCGCTGCCACGGCCACCTTTGAGCGGGCCCCTGGCTCGCGCGCGATGGCACGAATTTCCACGGTGCCGTTGGCAATTTCTGGCACTTCCAGCTCCATCAGGCGACGCAGCATCTGCCGGTGGGTGCGGCTGAGCGTGATCTGCGGGCCCTTGTTGCCCTTGCTCACCTCCGCCACATACCCGCGCACGCGCTGGCCGACCCGGTACTTTTCACCCGGAAGCTGCTCGCTGCGTGGCAGCACTGCCTCCGCCTTGCCCAGGCTCAGGCGGACCGCGCCCGTCTTGCTGTCCACGCTCTGCACGACGCCCATCAAAATTTCGTTCTCGCGCTCGCGGAACTCCGAAAAGGTCTTGTCGCGCTCCGCCTCGCGAATGCGCTGGAGGATGACCTGCTTTGCGGTCTGCGCGGCGATGCGGCCAAAGTTTTGAGGGGTTCGCTCCTCCCTCACCACCTCGCCCTCCGACACCTGCGCGCCGTACTTCTTGCGGGCTTCCTCCACCGTCATTTCCGCACTCTCGTTTTCAACTGTTTCCACCACGCGCCACTCAACGTACACGCGCGCATCGCCCGTCGTGCGGTTCATCTCCACCGAGACATTTGGCTCGTGATCGAAATCACGGCGATAGGCTGTCTGGAGCGCCGTTTCGATGGCATCCAGAACCACCTCTTTGCTGATTTCTTTTTCATGGCACAGTGCGTTCAGCGCCATCATGAACTCATTGCTTCGCATGCGTCCTCCGCCCTCTTCCTACGCTACGCCGATTCAATAAGTTGGGCCTTACAAGCAGAAAAGTGGGGGGGGCCCCACTTCTCCATGCGCGAGAGTGCTAATTCGACTCCTATTATAGACCGAACTACACAAACAGGCAAACATTGGGCCTACGCACGAGGTGGTAGCGCAATGGGTGCTCTGCCGTGGTACTACCAGCCACACCGTGCCGAGGCTAAGAAAACAAACGCCCCTCTTGTGGAGGGACGTTTGTATGCCGGGGATCGAACTAGGTGTTGCTCGGTCCTGGTTTCTGCTGGGCCTTGCGCACAGCCTTCTTCTTGGCCTTGCGGCGCAACTCGCTGTTGGAAACGAACCAGCGCTTTTTGCGATAGGTGCTTAGAATGCGGGCCGTCGCCACCTCCTTGCGGAAGCGCTTGAGCAACTGATCCTGGCTCTCACCGGGTCTGATCTTTACTGCCATGCGGTCTCACCCCCCTTCTGGTTTCGACATATATGGTTCCGTGGCACGGCTGCCCTGCTAGGCGTCCGACTCGCCCATGCCAACGGGGAGGGGCTCGCCCTCGTCGCCTGCGTCAAATGTGAGGTCGGTCGGCTCGGCGTCCTGCGGTGCCAGCCCGGCTTCCGCCTCCTCGCTGCTGTCCTCGCGCTCGAAGCCGCCCTCTTCCGCCAACGGCTGCGGGGTGTCCTCACGCTCGAAGGTACTCTCCTCGCCCTCCTCGCCTTCCTCCGCCAACGGCTGCGGGGCGCGCTTGAGGCTCAGGCCGATGCGCTGGCGCTCGGTGTCAATGCTGATGATGCGCAGCGTGAGCCGCTGACCGCGATGGACCAACTCGCGGGGGTGGGTCACCTTGTCCTCGGACAGCTCGGAGATGTGGATCAACCCTTCCACACCCGCCTCGATGCGCGCGAACGCGCCGAAGTCCGTGAGGTTCGTGATCTCGCCCTCCACCACGTCGCTGACCGAGTACTTCTTGCTGACCTGGGACCACGGATCGTCCTGCAGGCGCTTCATGCTCAGCGCGATGCGCTCCTCGTCACGATCCACGCTGAGGACGAAGACCTCGACCTCCTGGCCCACCTCGACCACATCCTTCGGATGCTTCACGCGGTGCCAGGCGAGCTCGCTGATGTGAACCAGGCCATCCGCCCCGCCAAGGTCCACAAAGGCACCAAAGTTCATCAGGTTGGTCACGACGCCCTTGCGAATCTCGCCCGACTGCAGTTCGTCCAGCAGCCGCTGCTTGCTGCCCGCGCGCCACTCGCGCATCGCGGCCCGCTCCGACAGGATCAGGCGGCGGCGCTTCTGGTTGACCTCGATCACCTTCATCTTGAGCTGCTTGCCGACCATGCGCTCCAACTGGTCGGTGCGGTCCTCGCCATCGGAGCGCTGCGTGAGGCCAGTCACCTGAGAGGCAGGGATAAAGCCGCGTAGCCGTCCCACATTCGCGATAAGACCGCCCTTGTTGTGCCCTTCCACCCGCGCCTCGAAGATTTCGCCTGACTCCATCAAGCGCTCGGCCTCGTCCCAATCTTCCTGGCTCTTCGCCATGTTGATCGAGGCGAGCACGCGGCCGTCCTCGTGTTCGGGGTTGAGGATGTAGACGGCGATCTCGTCGCCCACCTCAATCCCGTCCACCTCGCCAGGGTCCAGTTTGGACAAATCTTCCGTCGTCACCGCAGCATCCAGCTTCACGCCGATGTCCACGATGATCTCGTGCGGGTCCTTTCGCAGCACGATGCCCTTGCGGATCTCTCCGCGCTCCGGACGCTGGTAATCGTACTGCTCCTGGTTCAGATACTCCCACATAAGGGAAGTTTCTTTGTCTTGCTGCGCGCCTGCGAATTCTTTCACGTGAAAATGTCTCTCCTCCGACTGCCATCGGAATCGGGTTAGCCGCCTATACGCTTTACTGTCGGAGGAACAGCCCGGATGGGCTGCCTTACCTCTTCACGACAAGGACCCGGAATTTCCACCCAGACGATACAGGAGAAATCCGAGTCCCCACCCAACAATCGTAAACCGATTTTGAAGCAAAAACGCGTCACAGTATGGCGCGACGCGTCGCTTGGGCAGTTTTGTCTATAAATTGACAGCGGCTAACCAGTGCGCACCAACGGAGGTTCCAGCATGCTGAAATTCCCGCTGGCGGTGGTTGATAAAATGGGAAGTTGCTCCAGACGATTATAGAAGAGTTGGGTACCCTTGTCAAAATATGTATAGCCAGCAGTTGTGATATGGGAACAGGCGGGAAGCGGGCAGGGGCCAGGTAGGCAGGGCCCACCGTGCTCGTCCCGCAAACGCTACCGATTGGTAGGAATGCCCATGCGTTGGTAGGATACCGCCCTGACAGATACGATACCCCGGGGAAGAACAAGATGACTATCGGCCAAGCAAACAAAGAAGCAGTGACGCGCATGGTGGAGGCGCGGCCCGTGCTCGTTGCGCTGGCCAAGGCGCGCGAGGCAATTCCGGGGATGGCCGATAACCTGATTCTCCACGCCGGCCCGCCCATCGAGTGGGAGCGCATGTCCGGGCCGCTGCGCGGCGCGGTGATCGGGGCCCTGATCTTTGAGGGGCGCGCGGCGGGGGAAGAGGAGGCCCGCGCCCTGGTCGAGCGGGGCGAGGTGCTGTTTGAGCCTTGCCACCATCATGGCGCGGTCGGGCCCATGGCAGGGGTGATTTCCCCCTCCATGAGCGTCTACGTGCTGGAAAATCGCGACCCACGGCAACCTGGCCTTTTCAAACCTGAACGAAGGGTACGGGCGAGTTTTGCGCTACGGCGCCTTTGGCGAGGATGTGCAGGCGCGGCTGCGCTGGATGGAAGAGACCCTCGCGCCCACTCTCGCCCTGGCTATCGAGGCGAGCGGCGGCCTTGACATGCGCGCCCTCCTGTCCGAGGCGCTGCACATGGGGGACGAGGGGCACAACCGCAACAAGGCGGCCTCGCTCCTTTACCTGAAGGCGCTCGCGCCCCACATCGCCCGTACCGCGCGCGACCCGAACACAGCCGCGGAGGTGCTGCGCGCCCTGGGGGACAACGCCCTGGCGGTGCTCAACCCGGTGATGGGCGCCTGCAAGATCATGGCGGATGCCGCGCACGACGTGCCGGAAAGCACCCTCGTCTCGACGATGGCGCGCAATGGCACGGACTTTGGCATCCGCGTGAGCGGCCTCGGCGCGCGCTGGTTCACGGCGCCCGCGCAGGTTCCGCGCGGGCTTTACTTTCCTGGCTTTCACGGCGGACGATGCCAATGCAGACATCGGGGATAGCACCATCACCGAGACGGCGGGGATTGGCGCGTTTGCCATGGCCGCCGCACCTGCTATCGTCACCTTTGTCAGCGGCACGCCCAAAGACGCCCTGCACGCCACGCTGGAAATGTACGAGATCACCGAGCACGAGCACCCCAGTTTCACCATCCCCTCGCTCGACTTTCGGGGGAGCCCGGTTGGCATTGACATCCGCAAGGTGGTCGAGTACGGCATCACGCCGCGCGTGAACACCGGCATCGCCCACAAAGAGGCGGGTGTCGGGCAGATTGGGGCGGGGCTGGTGCGCCCGCCGCTTTCTGTCTTTGAGGAGGCCTTGCTCGCCTTCGCTGAACAGTACGGATATGACGACTGAGCCCCCACACAGGGCAGCCTTTCCGGCTGCCCCTTTCCCCCAGGAGGGATCATGCAGACGATCTACGACCTGTCCCAACCGTTGAACCAGGACGCGCCGTTCTGGCCATTTTATCCCCCCTTCGAGGTGAAGTACATCAAGCGCAAGGCGGAGCATGGGGTCAACGCGCAGTACATCATGACCTCGAACCACATGGGCACCCACCTGGACGCGCCGCGCCACTTTGTAACGGCGGGCAAGACGATTGACCAACTCCCGCTCCAGTGGCTGTATGGGGAAGGGGTGATCGTGGACCTGAGCGACATGCTGGACGAGTTGGACCTCTTCCGGCCGGCGGACATTGAGGCGCGGGCGGAGGTGCGCGAGGGCGACATCCTCTTCATCCACACGGGCTGGCACCGCTTCGCGCAGTTTGGCGAGTCGCCCGACGAAGAAAAGTACATCCACCGCCATCCGGGGCCGCACCACAGCTTGGTGCCCTGGCTTTTGGAAAAAAAGATCCATTTGTGGGCGGTGGACATGATTTCCACGGACCACCCTATGAACCTGCCCATCGGGCGCTTTCTTGGGCGTGGCGGGTTGGAGCATTGGCAGCGGGTGCGCCGCCAGGTGGAAGAAAAGTTCGGCGCCGAGCATGTCGAAGAGCTATTCCCCCAGGAGGCCTACCAACTGACGCACAACGCCCTGTTCCCGCACGACTGCTTCCACGTGGAAAACCTGGGCGGACAGATTGGGGATCCGGCCCTGCACAATCGGCGGATCACGCTGGCGGCGTTCCCCTGGATGTTCAAGGGGGGCGAGGCCGCGTTTTGCCGGGCCGTTGCATGGACCTAGGGCAGGCCATCCCATGAAACCACCCCCCTTCCTTTACCACGCCCCGGGCACCGTGGACGAAGCGCTTGCGCTGCTGGCGGAGCATGGGGATGAGGCAAAGCCCCTGGCTGGCGGGCAAAGCCTCGTCCCCGCCATGAACTTCCGCCTGGCACGCCCTGCCGTGCTGATAGACCTGAACTCGCTGGGCCCGTTGTTTGGCATCCGTGAGCAGCCGACGGGCGGGCTCCGCATCGGTGCGATGACGCGGCAACGCGCTCTGGAGCGCAGCCCGCTCGTGGCCGCTTGCGCCCCGCTCGTGGCCGAGACCATGCCACACATCGCCCACTCCCAGATTCGCAATCGCGGCACCTTCGGCGGCTCGCTGGCCCACGCGGACCCCGCCGCCGAACTGCCTGCGGTGGCACTGGTGCTGGATATGCGTCTGTGCGCCCAGAGCACGCGCGGCACCCGCTGGATTGCCGCCCGCGACTTTTTCCTGGGGCTCTTCGAGACGGCCCTGCTGCCGGACGAACTGCTTGTCGAGGTTGTCATCCCCCCCCTGCCCGAGGCGACCGGCACCGCCTTCGAGGAGGTGGCGCGGCGCCACGGCGACTACGCGATGGCAGGCGCGGCGGCGCTCATCACCCTGGCGGGCGATGGGACCGTTGCGGCGTGCAGGCTAGCATTTTTTTCTGTAGGTGACGCCCCGGTTGAAGCCCCAACCGTCGCTGCCCTTCTGCGCGGCGTGCGGCCCACCCCCGAGGCGATCCGTGCAGCCGCCGAGAGCGTGGCGCGGGACATAGATCCGCCGAACGACATCCACGCGACCGCCGCCTATCGCCTGCATCTTGCGAAGGTGCTGGCGCGGCGAACGCTTGCCCGCGCGGCGGCACGAGCGGAGCAGGCCACCGAGACCCACCCGTAAGGCTGCGAGGTTCCTATGACTCACTCCATCACCCTTACCGTCAACGAGCAGCCCCACTCTCGTCATGTCGAGGGGCGGCTGTTGTTGAGCGACTTTCTGCGCCACGACCTGGGGCTGACTGGCACCCACGTCGGCTGCGAGCATGGTGTCTGCGGCGCGTGCACCGTCCTTTTCGACGGGACGCCGGTGCGCTCCTGCCTGCTCTTTGCCGTGCAGGCCGATGGGCACACGCTTCGTACAGTCGAGAGCCTCGCCCCCGGGCCTACAACCCTGCACCCGCTCCAGCAGGCATTTCGGGATGCCCATGGTTTGCAATGTGGCTTTTGCACGCCCGGCATCCTGATGACGCTGATCGCCTTCCTCGACGAGACGCCCAACCCGAATGAAGCGCAGATTCGTGACGCCCTGTCTGGAAACCTGTGTCGCTGCACCGGGTACCAGAAAATCGTGGAAGCGGTCCAGCGGGTCATCCCCGCCAGCGAGGGGGGGCTATGACCACCCGAACCTTTGGTCAGCGCGTCCCGCGCAACGAGGATCCGCAGCTTTTGACGGGGCGCGCCCAGTTCGTGGACGACGTTCACATCCCGGGCATGCTGCACGCTGCCTTCAAGCGCAGCGATTACGCCCATGCGCGCCTGGTGGCGGTGGACGTTGAGGAGGCGCGCGCGATGCCCGGCGTGGTGGCCGTTTACACAGCCGCCGACCTGGGCGATTTTTGGCAGCCGTCGCCGCTCCTCGTGCCGCCCCCCCCCGCCGAGTATGTGCTCTTCAACCAGCGCACCGCTGGCCAACTGGCGCGCGGCAAGGTGCGCTTTGTGGGCGAGCCCATCGTGATGGTGGTGGCCGAAAGCCGCTACCTTGCTGAGGATGCGGCGGAGATGATCCTGGTAGAGTACGATCCGCTGCCCGCCGTGGTAGAGCTAGAAGCAGCGCTGGAGCCGAACAGTGCCCTGGTGCACGAGGACGTGGGCTCCAACGTGGCCGCGCACGTGATCCAGCGCAAGGGCGATTGGGACAGCGCGCTCGCGGCGGCGGATCTGGTCATCGAGCGACGCTTCCTGTACGATCGCGGCACCGCCGCGCCGATGGAAGCGCGCGGCGTCGTTGCCCGCTTCGACCCCATCTCCCGCCAACTGACCGTCTGGGACTCGACCCAGGCCCCCATCCCCATCCGCAATGGCCTGGCCGCCATGTTCGACCTCTCCGAGCGCCAGGTGCAGGTCATCGCCCCCTTTATAGGGGGGGGCTTTGGCCCCAAGATCATGATGTTTTACCCGGAAGAAACGCTGGTTCCCTGGGCCGCCATCCAACTGGGCAGGCCGGTCAAGTGGATAGAGGATCGGCTGGAAAACTTTTACGCGATGACGCACGAGCGCGGGCAAGTGCACGATTCCGCGATGGCCCTGACCCGCGACGGGAAGATTCTGGGCGTGCGGGACCTCTTCCTCCACGACACGGGCGCCTACGTGCCCTATGGCCTCACCGTGCCGCTCAACACCCAGTGCACCCTGCTCGGCCCCTACGTGGTGCCCCACTACTATACAGAGTTCCGCGCCCTTTTCACCAACAAGACAGTGGTCACCCCCTATCGCGGGGCGGGGCGGCAGCATGGGGTCTTTGTCATGGAGCGGCTCCTTGATTTGGCCGCGCGCGAGTTGGGGCTGGACCCGACAGAGATTCGACGGCGCAACCTCATCCCGCCCGATCAGTTCCCCTGGTGCAACGAGATTATCTTCCAGGACTTTACCCAGCTCACCTACGACAGCGGCAACTACGAGCCGGTCCTGGACAAGGCCATGCAGATGATTGGCTGGACGGAGTTCCGCCAGACCGAGCAGCCGCGCCTGCGGGCCGAGGGGCGGCACGTTGGGATTGGCCTTGTGATGTACGTGGAAGGGACAGGCATCGGCCCGTACGAGGGGGCGCGCGTGCAGGTGGAAACGTCGGGCAAGGTGACGGTGGTGACAGGCATCGGCACGCAGGGGCAGGGGCACTATACAAGCTTCGCGCAGATTGTCGCGGATGCCCTGGGGATTCCCGTTCAGGCGGTCTATGTCGTAACGGGGGACACTGCACAGTTCGGCTGGGGGGCCGGAACCTTCGCCAGTCGGGGGGCCGTGGTCGCCGGCTCCGCCATCTTTTCTGCTGCCCAGATGGTGCGCGAGAAGGCCCTGCAGCAGGCCGCGCACCTGCTGGAGGCCAGCGAGGCAGACATCGAACTGGTGGACGGCTACGCCCAGGTGCGGGGCGCGCCCGATGCCCGCGTGAGTCTGGCCCTTTTGGCCGCCGCCGCCAACCCGATGCGCGGCGCGGTGCGCCCCGGCACGGTGCCCGGCCTGGAGGCTACCGCCTACTTTGGCCCGGAGATGGGGGCCACGGCGAGCGGGGCCCACGCCATGATCGTAGAGGTGGACCCGGAAACCTTCGACCTGAAGATTTTGCGCTATGTGGCGGTCCACGATTGCGGCCCGCAGATCAACCCCATGATTGTCGAGGGGCAGGTGCAGGGCGGCGTGGCGCAGGGCATCGGCAATGCCTGGTTCGAGCAGTTGGCCTATGACGAGCACGGGCAGTTGCTGAACGCCTCCTTTATGGACTACCTCTTGCCCACCGCTACCGATGTGCCGCACATCGAGATAGGGCATGAGGAGACCCCCTCGCCCCTTAACCCGCTTGGCATCAAGGGGGCGGGCGAGGCGGGGGCTATCCCTGTCGGGCCGCTATATGCCCAGGCCCTGGAGGACGCCCTGCGTTCAACCGGCCTTGAGGTGCTCGAGATTCCCCTCAATCCTAGCCGTTTGTGGGAACGGGTCAACCATGCTCATAACCTTTGAGGGACCCGAGGGAAGCGGAAAAACGACGCAAATCGCCCATCTGGCCGCCTGGTTGAAGGGGCAGGGGTATGCCGTTGACATAACGCGCGAGCCCGGGGGGACGGCCATCGGGGATCAAATTCGCGGCATCCTGATGGGCATGGAAAACCACTCACTGGTGCCGGAGGCGGAAGGGCTACTCTTCAGCGCCTCGCGCGCCCAACTGGTACGCCAGCGCATTCGCCCCGCCCTGGCGGCGGGGCAGGTGGTGCTGTGCGATCGCTTCTACGATTCGACGCTGGCCTACCAGGGCTTCGGCCACGGCCTGCCGTTGGACCTGCTGCGCGCCATCACCCACTTCGCGACCGGCGGGCTCGTGCCCCACCGAACCCTGCTGCTGGACCTGGACCCCGCCGAGGGGCTTCGGCGGCGACGGGATGCCAGCGGGCAGGGCGCGGAATGGAACCGGATGGATGACCTGCGTCTGCCCTTTCATCAGCGCGTTCGGGAGGGCTACCTGACGCTTGCCCGCGAGGAGCCGCAGCGTTGGCGCATCGTGGATGCGTCGCCGCCGCCGCCGCAGGTCCAACAGGCATTGCGCGCGCACCTGCTGGACCTGCTGGTGGGGGCGCCGGCCACCTGAGGCTGCCTAGTCCAGCCAATCTCCGCCGCCGCCGCCGGGCCCCCCCGGGCCCCCCATGCCCCCCATCCCCATGTCGGGTAGCTCCGCCTCGATGGCCTCCGGGTCCTCGCCCGCTTCCAGGCGGTCCACCACCTCGCGGAACTCGTCCCCCAAATCTTCCCCCATCTCCTGGCCCATCTTGCGCATCATGCGCCCCAGCGAGCGCGGGTCGTTCTCGTCAAAATCGCCCCACGATGACGGGTCCGCCATCTTCTCCATGCGCGATTCCTCCCCGGCAAGGAACGCTACCTTGCTGATCAACTTTTGCATGGTAGTGCCGCAGCGTGGGCAGTCGGGCACGCTCGGATCACTGATCTTTTGCAGTCGGCTGCCGCGCCTGCCACAGGCGGGGCATTGGTATTCGTAGATAGGCATAAGATGTGCTTGCTCCAAAGGGTGCGGGGGGCGCCGGGCGCCTTCAGCCTTCCCCGCTTCTGTGCTATGATTCGCGACCATTATACTCAGGGGCACAAACTTTGCATCTCTCGCATGGGGTGTCAGCAGGACCCTTGCGGTAGCGCCACGAGCGCTTGTGTGCCTGCACGCCGCCAGCCGGACGCTATTTGAGCATAACGAAGAAACTTTCTGAGATCAAGCCCCCTTCGATAGAACGAGGAGCGGAACCCCGTGGCTGCCAATTTCTTGCATGTGGGATTTAGTGGATATGTTGATGCCAACAGCATCATTGCCGTCTTGAACCCCGACTCTGCCCCGGTTCGACGCATGATCCGCGAGGCGGAGGGGCAGAATCGCATCATCAACATGACCTATGGTCGCAAGACCAAGGCTGTCATCGTGCATGCGACCGGCCACATTACGCTGGCGGCCCTCCAGCCCGACACGCTGATCAACCGCTGGCGCACGCTTCCGCAACAAGGAGTCAGTTAGCCGATGCAGGTGCGAGAACCGTTCGAGGACATTTACAAGCGGCCCCTGAACCCGCTCCTGTTCGTCATCTCGGGGCCATCCGGGGTCGGCAAGGACGCAACGCTCCAGCGGCTGCGCGAGTTGAACTGCAACTTTCACTTTGTGGTGACCGCTACCACGCGCCCGCGCCGCGAGACGCGAGGTGCATGGCAAGGATTATTTTTTTGTCAGCAAGGCCGAATTTGCTGACATGATGGAACAGGGCGAACTGCTGGAGCACGCGGTCGTCTATGGCGATTACAAGGGCATCCCCAAGCAGCAGGTGCGCGAGGCGCTCGCCAGCGGCAAGGATGTGATCATGCGCGTGGACGTGCAGGGCGCGGCGACCATCCGTCGCCTGGTGCCGGATGCCGTCTTTATCTTCCTGATTGCCGAAAGCGAGGAATCGCTCGTGGAGCGGCTGCGCGAGCGCAAGACGGAGGAGTCTGGCCAGCTAAAACTGCGCATCGCCACGGCGCGCGAGGAGATCCGCCGCATTGACGAGTTCGACTATGTGGTGGCCAACGAGGCGAATCGCCTGGACGAGGCGGTTCACAAGATTCTTTCCATCATCAGTGCGGAAAAGTGCCGCACCCACCAGCGACAGATTGTGCTGTAATGGAAGACGCCACGCTGGCCGCGCCCTCCCGCCCCCACTCCTTTGCCCTGCCCCTGCACCGCGCCTGGCTAACGCAGGTGATCCTGGTGCTGAACGTCCTGCTCTTCCTGCTGTTGAGCGCCGCCGCCCAGACGGGCTTCATGCCTGCCCTGTTGGGGGGGGCCGACGGGCCAACCTTGATTTTGTTTGGGGCCAAATCCAACCTGGGGATCAAGCAGGGCGAGTTCTGGCGGCTGCTGACGCCCCTCTTCCTCCACATCGGCATCACGCACCTGCTCTTCAACCAGTATGCCTTGTTTTCCTTCGGTAAGGAGGTAGAAAGCCTCTTTGGGACGGCGCGCTTTGCCATCATCTACCTGCTGTCGGGCCTGTTTGGCTCGCTCGCAAGCTTCGCCTTCGTTCCGGCTATCTCCGCCGGAGCCAGTGGCGCGATCTTTGGCATCATCGGCACGCTGGCAGCTTTTTTCCTGCGCAACCGCGAGCTATTCGGCGAGCGGGGCGGGCAGCAGTTGCGCAGCCTGCTCGGCCTGATTGGGGTGAACCTTTTTCTTGGAATCTCGATTCCCGGCATTGACAACTGGGGGCACATGGGCGGCCTCGTGACGGGCTTCGTCCTCGGATGGGTGCTTGCCCCAACGTACCTCCTCCAGGCCATCCCCCAGCCTCCCTTCGGGCGCGTCGTGGAGCGTCGGGCTGCGCTGCCCCCCTTGCTGGTGGCCCTGTTTGGTCTGGCGGTGCTCGCTGCGGGCCTCTGGCTCGCGCTTCCTCTCGCTCCGCTCCCCACCCGTTAGCCAGCCCGACTCGCCCCGCCCGGCGCATCGGCCATCGTGCCGCCCCCCTCCCATGAGCGAGACGTTTCGTCCCACCTTCGCCGTTGTTGCGGTGGACATCAGCGCCCGTCAAAAGATGGGCATGCTGGCGCGTGTGGCGGCCGCCGCGGCACACACGCGCGCCTCGGACAACCCCCTCTTTCGTGCCTATCACTACCTGGTGCCCCCCGAACTGTCCGAGCAGTTGCTGCCGGGCCAGTTGCTCTGGGTGCCCTTCGGCGCGGAGGAGCGGCAGGGGCTGCTCCTCGGTTTCGAGGAGCAGGCCCCCATTGCCAGCACGCGCCCCATCCAGGCAATCGCCCAGGCCGAGCCCTTCCTCCAGCCGGCCAGCATCGAACTGGCACGCTGGATGAGCGAGCGCTACCTGGCGCCCCTGTGGGACACGCTCCTGCTCCTGCTGCCGCCGGGGGTGCTGCAAAGCACCGAGCGATTGGTGCGGCGCACCCGCCGCTCGGTGCAGGAGCCGCTGACCACCGATGCGCGCCGCGTGCTGGGCTGGCTGGAGGCGCAGGGAGGGGAAAGCACCTACAAACTGGTGGCCGAGGTGCTCGGTGGCGAGGGCTCGGCCCGCCGCGCGGTGAGCGACCTGCTGCGCGCCGACCTGCTCCGCACCGTGACCGTGGCAAAGCCGCCCGGTGTTCGACCGCGCACGGAGCGCTTCGTCTGTCTGCTGGCCGAGGGGGAAGCCCTGACGGCTGCCTTTGCCACGCTGGGGCACGCGTCGCGGCAGGCGGATGTTGTGGAGCATCTGGCGGCGCATGGCGGGGCGATGACCCTCAAAGCGCTCAGCCAGGGCACCGGCGCCACGCCCGCGCAGGTGGTTGCCCTGGCGGACAGGCACCTGCTGCGCCTGGAGGGGGGAACCTTCGTGCAGCGTGCGTGGCCGGAGGAGGCCGATACGCTGTCCAGCGCGCAGCAGGAGGCGCTCGCCTGGGTGGATGGCTGGCCGCCGGAGGCGCCCCTCCCCCTGCGCTCGCTGCGGCAGGCAGGGATTGGGCAGCGTACCCTGGATGCGTTGGCCACGCGCGGCCACCTGCGGCTGGTTGAGGCGGGGGCGGAGCGCGCGCGCCTGCTGCTGCCCCCCTATCGCGTCACCCCGCTGCTCGATGAGTGGCGGGGCAGCGAGATGTACCGCGCCATCGTGACCTTCCTGCAGCAGCAGCCGGGCGAGGTCACGGCGGGGGACATTTACGCGGCCACGGGCGCCAAGTCGCATCATCTGGAGGTTCTGGCCGAGCGCGGCATCGTGCGCGCGGAGGCCAGGGAAGTGCTGCGAAACCCGCTGGCGGATCGGGTGATCCCCCCCACCACGCCCCCCCCCTTCACGCCGGAGCAGGCGGCTGTCTGGGCGGAGCTTGAGCGCGCGCGGGGCAGCGGGGCGGGCGGGCAGGTGTTCCTGCTGCATGGGGTCACAGGCTCCGGCAAGACGGAAATTTACCTGCGGGCGGTGGCCGAGACGCTGGCACGCGGCGAGCAGGCCATCGTGCTCGTGCCGGAAATCGCGCTTACCCCGCAGACCATCGCGCGCTTTGGCTCCCGCTTCGGCGAACTGATTGCCCTCCAGCATTCTCAGCTTTCCGAAGGGGAGCGCTACGACGAGTGGCGGCGCCTGCGCGACGGGCGCGCGCAGGTCGCCATCGGCTCGCGCTCGGCCCTCTTCGCGCCGGTGCCGCGGCTGGGGCTGATCGTGGTGGACGAGGAGCACGAGTGGACCTACAAGCAGGGGCACCTGCCGGGGTACCGCTTCCCGCAGTACCAGGTGCGCGACGTGGCGGAGCGGCTCGCCGCCCTGACGGGCGCGACGGTGATCCTCGGCTCGGCCACCCCCTCGCTTGAAAGCTACTTTCGCGTGGAGCGGGGGCACTACCGGCTTTTGGAGATGGGGCAGCGGGTGGTGGCGCAGCTGGAGCAGGCAGCCGGGGGGGAGCCGAAGCGCCGCCGCGACCCCCTGCAGCCCATCGTGCCCGTGCAGGTCGTTGACATGCGCCAGGAACTGCGCATGGGCAACCACTCCATCTTTTCCCGCGAGCTCCAATTGGCGCTGGAAGACGTTCTGGCGGCGCAGCAGCAGGCCATCCTCTTTTTGAACCGGCGCGGCGCGTACAGCTTTGTGATGTGCCGAGACTGCGGCTGGGTGCAGGAGTGCGAGCAGTGCGACGTGCCCCTGTCCTCCCATCGCGGCCTGCCCTACCTGCTTTGTCATCAGTGCAACGCCACAGCGGCGGCGGCGCAGCTTTGCCCGTCCTGCCTCAGCCCGCGCGTGAAGCACTTTGGGGTGGGCACGCAGCAGGTGGAGGAGGCGGTGATGCAGCGCTTCCCGGAGGCGCGCGTCATGCGGTGGGACCGCGATACCGCGCGCGGGAAGGGCGCCCACGCGCGGCTGCTGGCGCACTTTGCAGGCGGCAAGGCGGACATCCTGGTGGGCACCCAGATGATCGCCAAGGGGCTGGACCTGCCCCTGGTGACGCTCGTCGGCGTGATCTCGGCGGATACCGCGCTGCACCTGCCCGACTTTCGCAGTGGCGAGCGCGCCTTTCAGCTGCTCACGCAGGTAGCGGGGCGGGCCGGACGAAGTTCGCTGGGCGGCCGCGTCATCTTTCAAAGCTACGCCCCCCTGCACTATGCCATCCAGAGCGCGAGCCGCCACAACTTCCACGAGTTTTACCGGCGCGAGATTGCCTTTCGGCGCGAGAACGCCTACCCCCCCTTCACAGACCTGGTGAAGCTTGTTTACAGCGATGCCTCGGCGCGCACCGCCGAGGAGCAAGCGCACAAGCTGGCTGAGCAGTTGCGCCTGCGCTGCGCCCAGCTTGGCCTGCCCGGCACCGACGTGCTGGGGCCGGCACCCTCCTTTTTTGGGCGCCTGCGGGGTCGCTATCGCTGGCAACTCCTCGTGCGCGGCGCCCATGCACGCGCCCTCGTCCAGGAGGTGCCCCCTGGCATCGGCTGGGAGGTGGACGTGGACCCGATTTCCGTCCTGTGAGCCTTACGGGGCGTTCAGGAACGCAATCAGCGCCTCGATCTCCGCCTCGTCCAACTCCAGGTCCGGCATGACGGTGCCGGGGCGAATCGCGGCGGGGTCCGCCAGCCATTGCCGCAGAAACGCTGGATCGTTGGAATAGTCAGTGAGGATGGGGGCACTCCCGTCCCCAAAGTAGCTCGTCGGGCTGCTTGGGTTCGCGTCGTCGTGGCGGTGGCACGACATGCACCCCTTGGCCACGAAAAGATGCTGGCCGCGCACGGGGTCCCCTGCGGCAATCGGCGTGCTGGTGGCGCCCGTCGCCTGCGGGGCGCGGCTGGGCCAGGGCAGGAATGAGAGCAGCAGAAAGGTTGCCCCCGCCAGGGCCAAAGCAATTGTAGCTTTCATAAGAAGCACTCCTGTCGCGGCGCCGCCCCAGCCGCGGGGCGGCGCCGCGAGCATGGTTAGGGCTGCAAAACGGTTACGCCCTGCGGCGCCGCCTGTCGCCGCCGCTGCGTGACGGCGACCACCAGCGCCAGCCCCAGCAGCATGGCCCCGCCAAGGCGCAGCAGGAGGCGCGGCTCTGCCGCCGCCAGCCCCGTTGCCCCTGCGGTCGGCGCACTGCTGGTGGCGGCGGGCGCCGCTTCCAGCACGGTCAGCGGCACAAACTCGTTGAGCAGGGCAAAGGGCTCCGGAAGAATCTTCCACTCCCAGGTTCCCGCCGTGGGGAAGGTGACATCCACCGAAAAGTGACCGACCTCTGTGTTCTCGGCCTTGTAGCCCTGCGCCTGCACCCTCTCGCCCGTCTCCTGATGCGTGGCGACGAGCAGGGGCTGCAAGTCAACCCCGTCAAACTCGTCCACGCGGTGGCGCCCATGCTGCCACACCGTGAAGGTCAGATGCAGCGGCTCGCCCGCCCGCACCTCCGTCGGCAACTCGTCCAGCACGATGGCTGCTGCGCCCCCCGCCCACGTGCTCCCGACCAGCAGCACCAGTGCCAGCCCCACCATCACCATTGCCCGTCCCACTTTCCTCATCCTGACCACCCCTTTCGTTGACACTCGTTGTACCAGAAGTACACCGCCCCGCGCACGCACGTTCCCTGCTGCGGGCATTGCCATTGCTTGGAGGGATCGGCTGCCATGAAAAAGAGCCCGAGGGGTAGAAGCGAGAGGCACAGATGACGGAGTCGGTGAGGCCAGAGCCGGAACAGTCGGCGCGGCAGGCGGGGTTGCGGTACGTGAACGATGGGATGCCCGGCATCCGGCGCGAGCCGCGCGACGAGGGCTTTGCCTATATCGGGCCGGACGGTGAGGGGCTGGACGATGAGGCAGAGCTCAAGCGCATCGCTGCCCTGGCGATCCCGCCCGCCTGGACGGAGGTGTGGATTTGCCCGAACCCGAAGGGCCACCTTTTGGCGACGGGGCGCGACGAGAAGGGGCGCAAGCAGTATCGCTACCACCCTCGCTGGCGTCAGGCGCGGAACGCCACCAAGTTTCACCGCATGGTTGTCTTTGGCGCCGCCCTGCCCGCCCTGCGCGCGCGCGTGGACAAGGAACTGCGGCGGCAGGGGCTTCCGCGCGAGAAGGTGCTGGCCACCGTCGTGGCCCTGCTCGAGGCCACCCTCATTCGCGTGGGCAACCGCGAGTACGCGCGGAGCAACCAGCACTATGGGCTGACCACCCTGCGCGACAAGCATGTGGAGGTTTCAGGCACTACCGTTCACTTCGAGTTTACGGGCAAGAGCGGCAAGCAGCACGCGGTGGACCTGTCAGACCGCCGGTTGGCGCGGGTGGTGAAGGCGTGCCGCGATCTGCCCGGCTACGATCTCTTTCAGTACCTGGACGAGGACGGACAGCGCCACCGCATCGGCTCTGGCGAGGTGAACGACTTTCTGCGGGAGGTCACCGGCGAGGATTTCACGGCGAAGGACTTTCGTACCTGGGCGGGGACAGTCCTCGCCATCGCCACCCTGCAAGCCTGCCAGCCGTGCGAGGATGACGCACAGCGCAAGCAGAACGTGGTGCAGGTAGTGGACACGGTGGCCGAGCAGTTGGGCAACACGCGCACCGTCTGCCGAAACTACTACATCCACCCCCACGTGCTCGACTGCTACCTCGATGGCACCCTGGCAGGGCTGCTGGAGGGGGAGGTCGAGGCGCTCGAAGGGCTGCACCCGGAAGAGTGTACCATGCTGGCTCTCTTGCATCGGCTGGAAGAGGGCGCTGACGCCCCCTGACGCTCCTCCTGGCCGTGGCCCCCGCTCCGGCTCTTTGCGCGGCGTGGGCAGGGGGCAACGCTACCCCTTGACACCCGAGCTTGCCACGCTTTCCACAAAATAGCGTTGCGCAAAGACGAAGATGAGCATCGGGGGCAACACGGCGATGGCTGCCCCTGCCATGACAAGGTTTGGGCTCTCGGCCGCGCGCCCCTTCAGCACATTGAGCGCCAGGGTCAGCACGTGGTTGTTCGTGTTGCCGGTGTTGATGACCACCAGGGGCCAGATAAAGCTGTTCCAGGCATACAGGAAGGTGAAGGTTGCCTGGGTGGCGATGGCAGGCATGGACATGGGCACGATGATTCGCCATAGGATGCCCAGCCGTGAGGCACCGTCAATCAACGCTGCCTCTTCCAGTTCTCGCGGGATGCTTAAAAAGAACTGGCGCATGAGAAACGTGCCATAAGCTGTGAAAATCCAGGGGATGACCAGAGCGGCGATCCGATCCACCCAGCCGATCAGCACCATCAGTTGGTACATGGGGATGATGAGCACCACGAACGGGATCATCACGGTGCCGAGGTACAAAACGAACAACTGATCGCGGCCCGGGAAGCGGAGGCGGGCAAACGCATAGCCCCCAAGCACCGAGGTCACCACCTGCCCCACGACGACCAGGATCGTGACAAGGATCGTGTTGGTGAGGCTACGGTCGAGGCTTTGAAGCTCTAAGACCTCTGCGTAATTTTCTGCGTGAAACTCAACGCGCTCGATAGGCTCGCTGAGCCGCACGTTGCCGAGCATCTCTACCTCTGGGTTTTGCGGGTCCACAAAGCGACCCAGGGTCGTCTCGCGGGTGAGGACCATCGGGACAATCTCGCCCGCCACCTCGACATCAAAGAGCTTTTGCTCCTCGCCGTTGATCACCACAGTCTGCGGGTCCATGAACCCGCCGGTGGGGCGCACCTCGTTGTTCTGTCGTTCGACCTCGTTGGAAAGATCGTTGGGGTCCGCATAGACGCCGATCTTGACGCCCCGCTCCACAAGCGCCATCTGCCGCCGTTGCCCCTCCACCTCCATCAAGAACAACGGGGCTTCCTCCCCCCCTGCCTGCACAGTTTCCTGCGTGTAAGGAAGAAGGCGCGGCGGGTAGTTGAAGACATCTTTCGAGTTCTTCAACGAGGTCAGAAACATGTAGAGGAAGGGGAAGATCATAAAGAAAGCCACACTGCCGAGCAGCAGGTATACCAGCGAATATTCTGCGTAGCGGCGAGCCGATGAGCCGCGCATGGGGGCCTTCTCCCTTTTTGAATGATGGGGTAGGGATGCGCCAACAGCCTGGGCATCCGTCGCACTGCGGGCAGGCGCTAATCCACAGCGCTACTTGTCCGTTGGATACGAAACTGCACCAGCGTAACCAGGAAGATGACGATGAACAGCGTCCAGGCCACAGCAGAGGCATAGCCCAGGTTGAAGCGCTGGAAGCCATTTTGATACAGGTATAAAACAGCCGAGAGCGTGGCGTTGTTCGGGCCTGCTGGTGGGTTCATCAGCACGAACACTTCATCGAACAACTGCAGGGCCTGGATGATGGTGGTGGTGGTTACAAAGAAGGTGGTGGGGCCAAGAAGCGGAACCGTGATGCTTATAAACGTGCGCCAGCGGTCTGAGCCGTCTACCTCGGCGGCCTCATAGATATCCTTAGGGATTCCCTGAAGGCCCGCCAGAAACAGGACAGTGTTGAAGCCAACGATGCGCCACGCTGACATGATGACGATGGCGAACAGGGCGGTGTCGCTGTTCGACAGCCAGCGTATCTGGGGGTCCACCAGCATGGCCCCGGGCAGGGTGTTCAACAGCGTCACCAGTTGGGTGATGCCGTAGTTGATAAAACCAACCGTTGAGTTATACAACCAGTTCCAGATGACTGCGATGCCGACAACGGCGGCCACGCTTGGCAGAAAGTAAAGAGCCCGGAAAAAGCGCATCCCTGGAATCTTGCTGTTCAAAATGTTTGCAAGCACGAGCGCCGGCAGCACGCTGAGCGGCACCACCATCAGGGCGAAGGTGAAGGTGTTGCGCAGGGCGATCCAGAACAACTTGTCCTGCGCCCCCACAACGTACGAGTTGCCCAGCAGGGAAACGCGCGTCAGTTCGATGAAGCGCGGGGCCAGCACCTCATTGGCGCGTTGAGCGGGGTGAGCCAGCGAGGCAAAGTCCAGCCCTAAAATCTCTCGATAGTTGGCAACGCCTATCCAATCCGGCGAGCCAAAGGCTGACCATTCGGTAAAGCTCACGTACAGCGAAAACAGCAGGGGGCCGGCAAAAAATATCCCAAAGCCGAGCAGGTTAGGGGAAAGCAGCAGGTAGCCGCTGAGCATCTCGGTCTGCCCGATGGTGGCATTAAAGAGTAGCCCCGTACCAGCCTGCCACCAGAACCACGTTGCCGTGCCAAACAGCACAGTACCAACGAGAAGCCCCAAGAGGCCAGGCTGCGCGATCAGGGTTCGCGCCAGGGCGGCAAGGGCAGGCAGCAAGCCCACGGCAAACAGGAAGAGCGCCACGCCCGCGACAACCAGGCCCTGGCCCACCTGACGGAGCAGTGAGGCGGTGGAAGCACTGCCCTTACTTTCTGCGCTCTGGCTGCTCAACACCCACCACCCGCAGCCAACCAGCAAAAGCCAGGGGAGCCCGCGCGCGAAGGTGTCGGCCAGGCTATCGAGCGCCAGAAAGACCCCGGCCCGATGCAGGGTGAGAAGAAACGCCGCCAGAAAGGCAAGATAGTTTACGACCACTGCCACGAGGCGACCCAAATGCCGTCGTCGCTGCAACAGGGGAATGGATAGCAGGCAGGCAAGGCCCCCCGCTACGAGGATCAGGGCCAAAACCGGGCGCACGATGCCACCCCCCGCCGCGCCCCCGTCGCGAATCAGCAGGCCAGCCAGGGCGAGCCCGGCCACCCCCACAAGCCCTTGCCAAACGATTGCAAGCGGGATCCAGCGCTCGGCTCCGCTGGGGCGCTGAGGGATCTGTCTCGTCGTTGAGAGCGACTCAGTCATCTTGTACCTGTTGAAGCGTAAGGGAACAGGGTCGGGGGGAACACGCCCCCCGACCCCTGCACCGCTATCGTTACTGAGTAAAGGCCCGAGCGTTGGCTTCGTCGCAGATGCTTGCAGCAAAGTCTTCGATGCTGGTTTCGCCGGTCAGCACGGCAGAAACCGCCGGCCCCATCACCGCATCAAACTCCGGCCAACTTCCAGCCCACAGGGGCCCTTCGGTTTGGGGGCCCTCCGACAGCCCTTCCACGAAAGCCGAATTGTTTTCCGGCGGCGTGTAAGCCAGGAAGGCATCAATGGCCTCCTCGCTGACGCGGCTGGGAATGTTCGCCCCCAACTCGCTGATGCTCGCCTGCACGTCCGCGCGCGTCAGGGCGCGGACCAACGCCCAGGCTTCCTCCGGGTGCTCTGTGTTCGCATTCACCACGTAGGCACCCCAGAACAACCAGTTGCTGGGTCCGGCAGGCCCGTCCGGAAGCTTCACGACATCCCAGTTGAAGTCAGCGCTCGCCCGCACCCCTGGTGTGGCCCAGCGACCATTCTGGAACATCCCAACCTGGCCGGCGAGGAAGGGCGGCTCGGAGTCTTCGCCATACGGAACAGCCACATCGTACTCTTGATAGATGGCTCGCTCGAATTCCAGCCCTTGCAGCGCCTCTTCGCTGTCCAGCGCGCAGGCTGTGCGATCCTCGTTGTAAAAGTTGCCGCCCGCTGCGTTCAGCCAGTAGCCGTAGGGTCCCCACCAGGCGTTCTGGCCGTACCCGCGCACCTCTCCGCCGAGCGCACTTACGGCCTGGGCCACTTCAAGGAAGGTGTCCCAGTTCCACTCGCCATTGGCTGCCAGCTCGCGCGGGTCTGGCGCCCCTGCCTCTTCGATCAGGTCAAGGTTCAGATACAGGGCGAAGGTAGACACGTCGCGCGGGAGACCCCACAACGCTTCGCCCGTGTTGCTTGTTTCCGGGTTGAAGGTCAGGTGGAACATGGGGCCCGGGTAAAAGTCTTCGTCGCTGTACTCCGCGTCGGCTTCCGCTAGCGAGCGCATGTCCATGATCAGGCCGCGCGTCGCGAAATCGGCTACGTCCGTGCCCGGAATCCAGAAGACGTCTGGGGCGGTGCCAGCAGCAATCTCTGTTTTGAGCACGTCCTGATAGCTGGAGGTCTCGCTTCCGCCTGGCTCGTACGACAGGGCGAGGCCATCCATCTCCTCGTCAATCATGTCGCTGACATTCTGGTAAACATCAATCTCGGCCTGGTTGTCGGGTCGGGTGCGCCAGCGTAGCATCACCTCTTCGCCCCCCGCCATCTCTTCCTCTGCCTCCTCCGTAGGCTCAGCCATCTCTTCCTCTGCCTCCTCCGTAGGCGCAGCCACCTCTTCGCTGGCTGCTTCAGTGGGGGGGCTGCTGGGGGCCTCGGTCTCCGTACTGCCGCCGCAAGCCATCAGGGCAAGGGCCATTATGAGCAGGGCGATGGGCAGCCATGCCCATCGTGATGATCGTCGTTGCATCGTTTCTCCTCCGCGAGTCAAGTTTTCGAATAAGAGTCAGGGAACGTGTCGGGTCGCACCAGACGCACCGGGCGTCACACTGGCGGATCAGATTGCCATCCTGTCAGGTGCCAGCCTGCGAGAGCCGTCGTCAGTCGGAACGGGCGGCTACCCTCCTTTCGGGGGGGCTGTGGAGTGTCGGAGCACCAACTCGGTAGGAAGGGCCACTTCCTGGCGCTCGTTGGGCGCGTTGCCCTGTATCTGCTCAAACAGCAGCGTCGCGGCCTGCCGACCCTGCTCCAGCGATAGCTGGCGGATGGTGGTCAAGGGGGGATCAAAGGTGGCAGCGTTGGGGATATCGTCAAACCCCACGACCGATACATCCTCCGGAACGCGTAACCCCTGTGCGCGAAGCCATCGAATCGCACCAAATGCCATGCGATCGTTGAACGCGAAGAGGGCAGTGGGCGCTTCCGTCGCGGCCATCAATTTTTCTGCCCCTTCAAAACCGGAGGTGCTGCGGAAGGTGCCATACACCAGGCGCTCCTCGTCGAAGGGGAGCGATGCCGCCTCCATAGCCTCGCGGTGGCCCGCATAGCGAGCCTGCGTCACCAGTTGATCGGAGATCGGGCCGCTGATCAGGCCGATGCGGCGATGGCCCAGGCCGATCAGGTGCTCGGTGATTATCCGCGCCCCGCCACGATCGTCGCTATGGACGCAGGAAGCTTGATGGCTATGGCCAATCGCCACCACGGGATAGCCCCGCCCGCGCAAGAGCGATAATCCTTCTGAACCCAGACTCCCATCAATGAGGGCGCCATCCACGTACTGCTGGCCCAGCAGGCGTTGGTAGGCTGATAGCCGATCCTCCTGCGAGCGGGCGGGAGAGAGCAAGAGGGCACAGTCATGGGCGGTGGCTACTTCGGTAGCGCCTTGAAGGATGCGCAGGAGGTGAGGGTCTGCAAAGAGATACTCGGGCTCGTACGAAACCACTACCCCGATAATATAGGTGCGCGCGCCAGCCAGCCCCCGGGCAGCCACGTTGGGAACGAACTGAAGGCGCTCTACGGTGGCCATCACTCTGGCACGTGTCTTCGCGGACACGTAGGGCTGGCCGGAAAGCACTTTGGAAACGGTGGCGGTGGAGACGCCCGCTTCTTTTGCCACGTCGTAAATCGTGGTGGTCAACTGAGCCTGCTTTTCCGACGCATACATGTTTGGCCATCGTTGTAACAGGCAAACAGCACGTCGCCGTTCCATTTACCCTTCGCTACCTGGATAGGTAACCGCTTAACCTGATTAGGAAACCGCTTACCTATCAGCTAAAGAATAATCCAATTGGCACCCCGTTGTCAAGGGGGTTGAGAATCGGGCAAACTGATTTTCCGCTTGGGTCTAGCGTCGGCCAACGCTACCATATCGCATCGTGATTTGAAGGAGGGAGCATGGCAGGCGAACGACTACTCATCGTGGAGGACGATCGCGCGGTGGCGCGCGGCCTGGAATACGGGTTGACGCAGGAGGGCTTCGTGGTGCTGCGCGCGGAAAGCGCCCAGCAGGCACTCCGGCTGGCACACAGCGAGCATCCGGCGCTCATCCTGCTCGACGTGCGCCTGCCCGATGGCAACGGCTTTGACGTGTGCCGCCGCCTGCGTGCCGAGGGGCGGCACGAGCCGATCCTGATGCTGACCGCGCGCGACGAGGAGGTGGACAAGGTGCTCGGCCTGGAACTGGGCGCGGACGATTACATGGTCAAGCCCTACAGCCTGCGCGAGTTGGTAGCCCGCATCCGGGCCCTGCTTCGGCGTGCCTATGGCGACCTGGCCCAGCCCCACGACGAGCGCCTGCGCTTCGGTGAGATTGAACTGGATGCGTCACGCTTGCAGGTGTGGCGGCAGGGGGAGCCGATCCTGCTGACCCCCACCGAGTTTCGCCTGCTGCACTTTCTGGCGAGCCACCCCGACCGCCCCTTCAGTCGCGATGCCCTCATCGAGGCGATCTGGGGCTACGACAGCGAGATTGGCAACGAGCGCACCGTGGATGTGCACATGCGCCGCCTGCGCGAAAAGCTGGAAAGCACCCCCGCCGACCCGCGGTGGCTCGTGACGGTGCGCGGCGTCGGGTACAAGTTTGAGCGGTGAGGGCCTATCGCATCCTTGTGTTACGTTCCCGTAACCCTGCCACAACGGTATCGCAATCCGCTTGTGCTGAAATGGGAACGTACCCATTGGCATTGCGAAAGGAGACGGGGATGAGCCGAGCAATCAGAGCGGTGGTCGTGATCGGGGTGCTACTGTTCACCTTCGGGCTGGGCACGGCCCTGGGGGACACGCTGACGGGCGTCGTCCAGCGCCTTGTGGCGCCGGCCCAGGCGGCCCAGGCGGGCCACTGATGCGGCTGACGAGGGGATCGTCATCGTGGCGGTGGAGGCGGATGGCCCGGCGGCACAGGCGGGCGTGACGCGCGGCGACATTTTGCTGACCGTGGGGGGCAAGGCCGTGGCGAGCCCGAGCGACCTGCGGCGGCTGATTCGCGCAGCCGACGTGGGCGATGAGGTGGTGCTGGAGGTGCGCCACGGCGACGAGCCGCGCACGCTCACCGTGACATTGGGGGAGCGGGGCGAGCAGCCCTACGCGGGGCTGATCGCCTGCTGTAGCGGGCGGGACGAGATACACCTGGACTTCCCGATGGGCGATGCGCTGATCAGGGAGGTCGTGCCGGACAGCCCCGCCGCCGAGGCAGGCTTGCAGGTGGGCGATTGGATTGTCGCGGTGGATGGGCAGACGGTGGGTGCGGAGCATCCGTTGGCAGAGTTGATAGCTGCGAGGCAGCCCGGCGATGCCGTGGCGCTGGACATCGAGCGCGCGGGCGAGGCGGTGCAGGTGACGGTGACGCTTGCCGAGCATCCGGACGAGGCGGGGCAGCCCTTCCTGGGGGTGCACTATAGCGACAGGGGGGATCGCCTCTTCCTGCATGGGGACAACCTGCCGCCTGCCTTTGAAGACAGCCTGATGCTTGCCCTGCCCGAGGGGGTCGAACAGGGGATCATCCTGGGCGCCGTCGAGGCGGGTGGGCCCGCCGCCGCGGCGGGGCTGGAGCGGGGCGAGGTGGTCATCGCCATCGAGGGAGAGCCGGTGGCGGGCGTGCATGATCTGCGCGACGCCGTGGCCGCGCGCCGCCCCGGTGAGGCGCTTGCCCTGACCGTGTGGCGCGATGGGGCGCAGACAAGCGTCACCGTCACGCTTGGCGAGCACCCGGAGCGCGTCGGGGAGCCGTACCTCGGCGTTGGGGGGTCGGGTTTCCTGCGGCGGAACGATACCGATGGCGGCACGATCGAGCGGCATTTTCGCTTCCACCTGCCCCACCCAGATTGGGAGCTACCCGATGCCCGCCCCTTCCTCTTTCCCGCCGACCCATTCGATGTCACGCCTGCCCTTGAAGGGGAGAGCACCTGAGAGAAAGCCGATACACCCATGACTCACTCGATTCGCTGGCGGCTTGTTAGCAGCTATGTGCTCCTTATCCTGCTTGCCCTGGGGGTGATGGGCAGCCTCGCGCTTACCCTTGTGGAGCGCCAGGCCGCCACCCAGCAACGGCTGACGCTTGTTGCCAATGCGGAGGCGGTCGCCAACCGTGCCGTGGGCCTGCTCTGGCCCGCGCCCAGCCGTATCGGCCTGCAGGAGTTGGCGCACACCGCTTCCTTTGTGGGGCGCTCCCGCGTGCGGATCATGGATGCAGGGGGGCTGCTGCTGGCCGATTCTGGCCCCCCGTCCAGCGGGGACGAGTTTGTCTGGATCGCTTCGCCCCGCGAGGAGCTGCTGCTGTCGGGCCTGTTGGCGGAGGGCACCTTTCAGGCGCTGCCGCCCGGCAGCAGCCTCACGGTGGTTCGTCGCTTCGATGAGATGTGGGGTCATAGGCTTTCCTTTGAAGAAAGGGCAGTGCAGGCGGTCCAGGCGGGTGCTCTCTTTGTTCCCATAGAACCCTCCACCCGAGCAGAGCCACTGCCTGCCGCCCACGTCGTCGCCGCCCGCATCGTTAGGGGAAACCGCACCCTGGGGGCCGTTGAGGTCAGCCTGGAGAAAGATTGGAGCGGTGGGGCCCTGGCGGCCATCCGCCGCGCTTTCCTGTGGGCGGCCTCCGGAGCAATCGGCATAGCGGTGCTCGTCGGCCTCGTCGTGAGCCGCGGCCTGACGGCACCCCTGCTCGGCCTGACCGCCGCAGCCACGCGCATGAGCGAGGGGGATCTGTCCGCGCGGGCGGAGGTCAGCAGTGGCGGCGAGATTGGGAGTCTGGCCGCTCAATTCAACGGCATGGCGGCGGCGCTCCAGGCAAGCTTCCAGGCGCTCGCCGCCGAGCGCGATGCCCTGCGAGCCTTTGTGGCGGATGCCTCGCACGAGCTCCGCACCCCCCTGACGGCGCTGACCACCTTCAACGAGTTGCTGCAGGGCCCCGCCGCCGAGGATTCTGCGGCGCGAGCGGAATTTCTGGCAGAAAGTGCACTCCAGCTTGATCGTCTCCGCTGGGTCACCCAGAACCTACTGAACCTGTCACGGCTGGACGCGGGGCTGGTGGCACTCGAGCCAGCCGACCACGACGTGGGTGAGTTGCTGGCCAGCACAGCCGCTCCCTTTCGCCCCCTTGCCCATGAAAAGAACATCAGCCTTGCCATTTGTGCGCCGCCGCTCCCGCTCTCGCTACGCGGGGACCGCGCGCGCCTGGAAGTGGCGCTCACCAACCTCCTGGACAATGCTTTAAAGTTTACCCTCTCCGGCGGGCAGATCGAGGTGGGGGCCGATGCGGCGGAGGGCGCGCTCCGTCTTTGGGTGCGGGACAGCGGCCCAGGCATCCCCCCGGACGAGCAGCCGCGCCTGTTCGAGCGCTTTTTCCGGGGGCGCACCAGCGAGGGGACGGTCGGTAGCGGGCTGGGGCTGGCCATCGTGCAGAGCGTGGTGCAGCAGCACGGCGGGCGCGTCTGGGTGGAAGGGGGGCCAGGGGCGGGCAACCGCTTCGTGATTGAACTGCCGCACGATTGACGATCCGCCGCCCGTAGAACCCGTATGGCTAGGGCACAAGCATTGCTGGTAGAAGCTATAGAGACAGATGGATCGCACGGCGCTCGTGCCGGAGGGGAGAACACCGAATGGTGCGGAAACAGGGATGGCTGCTCCTGCTAGCCGTGTGGCTGGGGATGGGCCTGGCGTGGGGCCCGGCCAGTGCCCAGGCGGGCAGCGGTGGCGGTGGTGGCGAGGAGGCGCCAGGGGAGGGCGGTGGCGCGTGGGACCCCGCCCTGGAATCATTGGGCGTCTTCCTGTACCCCGCCTCCGAGTGCGCCAGCGGCTGCTGGCGGCTGGAAAGCGCCGTGGTGGAGGCAGCCCCGTCCGCCGAGGAAGCGGCAGTGTGGGGTCGCCTGCTGGATCAAAGCGGCGCGATTCTGGCAGGGGAGCCCTGGCACGTCGCCTGGCCGGATGGCAACGAGGCGCTGACCTCCTCGGGCGGGGCGGAGTGGAGCCGCTACCCCCTCACCGCCTGCTACCCGCCCGCGCGCGGGCCGGGCCCCTACGTGGCCTGGGCCGGCGATGATCCAAAGCACTCCGATCAGGTGGTGGGCATGGGCCTGCCGGATTGCACTCCTACCAGCTTCCGGCTCGTGTGGCGCTGGCAGCCTGCCGAGTCTGCGGAGGGCATGCTGGGTAGGCGCGGCGCCCCGCAACGGCCCGCCCCGCCCCTTCGCTCGGATCGCCCTGTCCGGGCGCGGGCCCTTTAGGCGGCAGGACCCTTTATGGCTCTTCTTTTCTGGCTCAGCGTCGGCAGCATCCTGTACACCTATGCGGGCTACCCCCTGCTGCTGGCCCTCGCCGCCCGCCTGCGCCCCAGCCCCACCTTTCCTCCCACCCCCCTGCCCACCGTGACCCTGCTGATTGCCGCCTACAACGAGGAGGCGGTCATCGCCGAAAAGCTGGACAACTGCCTGGCGCTCGACTACCCCCCGGAGCGGCTGCAACTTTTGGTGACAGCGGACGGCTCCAGTGACAGGACCCCGGAGGTCGTGCGCGGCTACGCGGGGCAGGGGGTCGAACTGTGCTTCAGCCCCCCGCGACGCGGCAAGATGGCAGCGATCAACCGCGCCATGCCGCACGCCCGCGGCGACATCGTGGTTTTTTCCGACGCGAACAACTTGTACGATACGCTCGGCCTTGAGGGAACTCGTGCTGCCCTTTGCCGATCCCGGCGGTGGGCGCGGTGAGCGGGGCGAAGGTGATCCTGGGGCAGGATGGGGCACTGGGGGAGTCAGAGGGGCTGTACTGGAAGTACGAGTCCTACATCAAGCAGCAGGAAACGCGGCTCGGCTCCTGCGCGGGGGTGGCCGGGGAAATCTTTGCCATCCGGCGCTCCCTCTTCGAGTCCCCGCCAGACGGGATCATCAACGACGATTTTTACATGGCGATGCACCTGATTCGCCGCGGGCACCGCGTCGTCTATGCCCCGCGCGCGCGCTCCTACGAGCGCGTCTCCCCCTCGGCGCGGGACGAGCGGGCGCGGCGGGCGCGCATCGTCGCAGGGCGCTACCAGGCGCTTGCCCTGGCACGCGACCTGTTGCCCGTGACACGACCCGCTCGCCGTGTGGCAGGTGCTCTCGCACAAGTTTCTGCGCCCGCTCGTCCCCCTGGCGATGATCGGTGCCCTGCTGGCGAACGTGCGCGGCGCGCTGCGCCATCCGCACAGCGCCCGCCCCTCGCTGCGCCGCCTGACCGCCCCATTTAATTGGGCGATGCTCCTGCTGCAGGCGCTGTTTTACGTCGCGGCGTGGCTCGGGGGGCGCGTGGAGCGGCGGGGCAAGCTGGGCAAGGCTGCTCTACCTGCCCTTCTTCCTGGTCAGCAGCAACCTGGCAGCGCTGACGGGGCTTTATCGCTACCTGCGCGGGCGCCAGTCAACGCTGTGGGAGCGCGTGCCGCGCCGCCGGTAGCCGCTCACGGCCTGCCCTGGATCCACCCCTCAACGGTCTGCCGGAGGATACGGGCATCATACATCAGCGCGTCCTGGCCGTTCCAGGTCAGTATCGGCCACACCAGGCCGCTGTCGGCCTGGAGCGTGTGCATCGTGATGTCGCTTCCCTCCAGGCCGCGCCCCAGCCGCGCCAGGGCGAACAGGTCCCCCAGGGACAAATCGCTCTCGATGGTGCGGTACGCGGTGCGGAGCAGGAAGGGGGCGTTGGCAAGCTGTGCGGGCTGGAGCGCGCGCTCGCGGATGGCCAGCAGCACGCTCTGCTGCCGCACCGAGCGATCCTGATCCAGGCCGCCGTACCGCGTCCGCGCGTAGCGGAGGGCGGTCTCGCCGTCCATCTGCTGGGGTCCCGCCGGAATCTGCAGGTGGATGGTGCCGTAGTTGCCGTCGGGGTACTGCGGGTCGTCAATGGCTTCTGGCACGTCAAGCTCCACCCCGCCCATCTGATCCACGAGCGTGCGGAAGCCGTTAAAGTCTATCTGGATCGTGTGGTCAATCGGCAGATCGAAGAGCGCCTCCACCGTTTCCCGCGCCAGTTCCGTGCCGCGATCTTCCAGCGACCCTAGGAAGTAGGCGGTGTTGGCCTTGCCCTCCCCATAGTCGGGGATCGGCACCCAGAGGTCGCGCGGGATCGAGACCATCGTCGCACGCTGCGCCTTGCGGTCCAACACGGCCACGATCATCAGATCGGTGCGCGGGGGCCCATCCTCCTCGTCGCGCCCATCGGTGCCGAGCAGCAGCAGGGTGATCCGGTTGGCGCGCTCCAGGCGGCTGCTGCCGACAGTGGGGTCGTCCAGCGGATCGCCCGTCAGCCCTAGCGTGGCAGAAGCCGTCGCGTTGGCGGGCGTCGGAGGTTCTGTCGCGATGGGGGGCGAGGGCGACGGGGTGGGGGGGCGGCCACATCGGTGAGCGCCATCTCCGGCGCGCCGGAGGGCACGGTGGGGGTGCGCACCCTCCTCGGCCAACGCCTGGGCGCGGCTGCTGCGGATAAGGGGCGGCTGCCAGATGGCGAAGAGCATGGCACACGCGCCCAATACCAGGACGGCAGGAAGCTGCCAGGGCATCGAGCGGCTCAGGCGGCGCCGCGGGTTTGACGATGATGCGCGCAAGACTGGAACCTCGTAGGGCTAGACAGGAGCAACGGGCAGCCACTTGATCTATCCCGCACTGGCTGCTTTCTTGTATTCTAACACTTCTTGCAAGGATGTATCAATTAGCACCCCAACGAGACTGACGCGCGGAGCCCCCTCCCCGTTGGATGAGCGTACGGGGTGGAAGTTTCACGAGGATGGGTTATAATCGCGCCCATGAACCTACGTTTACTCTTTATAGCTCTGGCCCTGGTCGTGCTGATGCCCGGCCCCACGGCGCACGCACAGGGGGAGGGGGAAGGGTGGCTGGTGGCGTCGCGGCGCACCGAGGGGCAGGCCGACCTGTGGGCCATGCCTGCGGCGGGCGCGCCCTGGCAGCGGCTGACCAGCACCCCCGAGGACGAGCGGTGGCCCGCCTGGCACCCCGACGGGCAGATGCTGGCCTATGCCGCGCGGCGCGACCGAAACTGGGATTTGTACACGTTAGACCTTCGCACCGGCGAGGAGCGCCGCCTGACCCGCGACCCGCATTTTGACGGGTGGCCGGCCTGGAGCCCGGACGGCGAGCAGATAGCCTTCGCCTCGGCGCGGGACGGTGAGCTGGATATCTTCCTGCTGGATGTGGCGAGCGGCACCGAGACGAACCTGACCCCGGACGCGCCCGCCCTCGGCTTCGAGCCTCGCTGGGAAGATGCCCGCCACCTGCTCTATGTCACCACGGCAGGGCGCACGCACGACATCGCCCGCCTCGACCCTGCGGGACGGAAGCGCCGAGCGCCTGACCGACAGCCCCGACCGCGACGAGCGGGCGCCCATGCCGTTGCCCTCCGGCGGGATGCTGGCCCTCTCGGTGGAGGGGCGGGCCCGCGTGCTGCGTCCCCTCCAGGCGGACGCGCAGGACGCGGACCCACCTTTTTCGTGGAGCAGTGCTGTGGTAAGCGCCAGCCCTCTCCCCGGACGGCAAGCAGGTGGCATGGGTGGAGCGGCGTCTCGCGGGGGATTTGCTGTACACCCGTCCGCTGGCGGGGGGGAGCCGCGCCTGCTGAACGGGCCGACGAGCGCACTGGGCGACCTGGCCTGGGGCAGCCCGACGACGCGCGGATGCAGGCACGCCTCCTGCCGCTCGTGGCGCTCCCGGCTTCCGCCCCGCAGATCGAGTCGGGCGAGATTGTGCGGCTGGACGATCTGGACACCCCGCTCCCCCTTATCAGCGGGCGGGTGGTGGATTCTTTCCTGCGGCTGCGGGCCCGCGTGGCGGAGGAGTTGGGCGACGATTACCTGGGAACCGTGAGCGAGGTGCTGCGCCCGGTTGACTTTTCCACAGCAGCCAGTGACTACCTGTCCTGGCACAAGTCTGGGCGTGCCGTGGATACCCTGCTCTCGCTGGGCTTCTACGATGGGCAGACCTGGCTGGAAATCGTGCGCGAGGATTGGCGGCAGGATGTCTATTGGCGGATATGGTTGCGCTGCCCCGTGCAGGACGGTAGCTGTGGCGAGCCGCTGATCGAGACCCCCTGGGACTACTCGCCCCGGGCGCGGCGCGAGTTGGCGCCCGGCGAGGGCGGGGTGCGGCTCCTCCATGTGCCCGGTTATTACGTGGACTTCACCCGCCTGGCCCAGGACGAGGGCTGGACGCGCATCTCCTCCTACGAGACGCCTGATTTTGACTGGCGGGAGGAGATGGTGGGGATGGAGTTCTGGCACTATCAGCGCACCGACGGCCTTCGCTGGTTCGATACCATGCGCGAGCTATACGCACCGGCGCAACTGGAGGAGCTTTTTAGCTGGGAGGTGCTCGCCGCCCGTGATCTGCCCCGCTGGCTCCTCCGGCTAAAGGGGCTGCCCCTGCCGCCCGCGATCGAGCATGCCCCGGCAGAGCTAGTGATTCCCTGAGAAACCGCAGGCATTTTCTTGCAGCACATCCGTTGCTGAAAGCAAAGACGCATCACCACCGTTGGACTACCGACACAGGAGGTTGGGGCATGATCAAGCTGATGGTTCACGCGACGCACGAGGCCGCTGTCAAAGTGGGGGGCATCGGGGCCGTGCTGGATGGCCTGTTGGGCAGCCAGGCGTACAATGAGGCGGTCGAGCGGACTGTGCTGCTCGGCCCCTATGATACCTGGGACGGGCTGGAAAACGAGCGGCTGCGCGCGCCGCGCAATCGCTTTACCATCCTTTACAATGCGGGCGAGGGCATCCAGCAGGTGCCCGATGCGCTGGCCACTGCCTTTCACGACGTGCAGGTGCAGCTACAACGTCTCGATCCTCTACGGCACGCGCCGCTTCGGCAGCGCGGAGCACGAGGTGCTGCTGGTGGATGCCAACCGCGCCTACATAGGCCCCGTCAACGACTTGAAGGGGTGGCTTTACCAGTGGCACGGCATGCACATAGGCCGCTACGAGTCGGAGCCAGAGTTTGTCCCCACCCTCCATGCCGCCCCCGCGTCCATCGCCGCCCTGCTCGCCCTGGTGGGCGCGGCGGAGCAGCCCGCCTTCTTCCTGGCCCACGAATGGCTGGGGTTGCCCGCGCTTTTTGCGGCCCAGCAGCAGCGCCCCGGACAATTCCGCACCATCTTCTACGCCCACGAGACAGCCACCGTCCGCGCCATCGTCGAGGGGCACGAGGGGCACGACCTGCGCTTCTACAATGCCATGCGCCTCGCGAATCAGTACGGCCTTTCCATGGAGCAGGTCTTTGGGGATTACAGCGACTTCTTCAAGCATGCCCTGCTTCGCGGCTCGATGGGGCTGGAAGGCATCTTTGCGGTGGGCGATCTGGTCAAAGAAGAACTGCTCTTCATGGAGCCCAGCGCACGGGGTCGCACGCTGGACATCGTCTACAACGGGGTGCCCAGCACGCGCCTGACCTCGGACGAGAAGTGGCACAGCAAGGCGCTGCTGCAGCGCTACGCGCTGAACCTGCATGGGTTTATCCCAAGCTGGGTCTTCACCCATGTGACGCGGCTGGTGCCCAGCAAGGGCATCTGGCGCGACCTGCGCGTGCTGGAGCGGCTGGATGAGTTTTTGGCACAGCGCGGGGAAACGGCGATTTACTATCTGCTGAGCAGCGTTCGCCCCGCCGGGCGGCGCAGCGAGGATGTCTTCCGCTGGGAGCAGGAGTACGGGTGGCCGCTGCAACACCGCGCGGACAACGGCGACTTGATCGCTTACGAGTGGGAGTACTACCAGATGATCGAGGCGTTCAACCGCACGGCCCGTGCCACGCGCGCCGTCTTCATCAACCAGTTCGGCTGGAGCCGTGACCGCTGCGGCGAGCGCATGCCCGCCGAGATGGAATTCAAGGACTTGCGCTACGGGGCGGATGTGGAATTTGGCCAATCCATCTACGAGCCCTTCGGCATCGCGCAGGTGGAGCCCCTCTCGTTCGGGGCGCTCTGCGTGGTCAGCACCGCCTGCGGCTGCATAGGCTTTATCCGGGACGCAGGGGGGATGGATCTGCCAAACGTGGTGGTGGGGGATTATCTCTTCCTGCCGGACTGGGTGGGGCACGGCGGCCTGGACGGGGCCCTCTCCATCGGGCGGGGCGCGCGCGATGCCGTGGAGGGGATGGTGGCCGATCAGGTGGCGCGCCGTATCATTGAGCGGCTGCCGCGCACTGCGGAAAGCGCCGCCACCCTGCTGGAGGAGGGCTACCAGTTGAGCACGCGCATGAGTTGGGAGGTGGTGGTCCGCGATTACTTCCTGCCCCCGCTTGACAGAATCACGGGCGGCCAGACCCTCCAGCCCGCCATCCCGCTTCCAGTGGAGGAGGCGCCGCCAGCGCCCGCCGCCAGCCCCGCCGAGCCGGAAGCCGTAGCCGCCCCCGCCAAGGCGGACGACGCGCCGAGCGAGGCCCTGGCCCCCACAGGGGCAACCGCTGACGACGCATCCGACACGGAGATAGCCCCCGAGACCACGGCGGACGACTTTCTGAGCGAGGCAGCCGCCCCAGAAGCAACCTCTGACGACGCGCCTGAAACGGAGGACGACACCGATGACCCTTCAGATGCCGACGCTCGAGAGCGAGCGCCTACGGATTCGCCCCTTCGTTCCTGACGACCTGGGGGCGCTTCATCAGTTTTTGGATCAGGAGGGGGAGATGGAGGCGGGCACGCTGGAGGAGCGGCGAGCATGGTTGCAGTGGTCCGTCCTCAACTACCAGCAGCTTGCCGCTCTGGCCCAGCCCCCCTATGGCGACCGTGCTATAGTCCTGAAGGAGGACGATAGGCTGATTGGCGTCTGCGGGCTGGTGCCGCTGCTGATGCCCTTCGGGATGCTCGCCTCGTTCCGCCACGTTGGCGAAGCGGAGCCGCAGCCCTACTACTGGCCGGAGGTAGGGCTGTACTGGACGGTGGACAGCGCCTACCAACGACGCGGCTACGCCACCGAGGCCGCCCGCGCGCTGATCGCCTTCGCCTTCGGGACGCTTCAGCTTCGCCGCATCGTGGCTACCACAGAGTCCAGCAACCTGCCCTCGCGCAGGGTGATGGAGCATCTCGGCATGCGCATCGAGCAGGCGCCGCCCGACGCGCCGCCCTGGTTTCAAATCGTCGGCGTGCTCTACAACAGCCGCCCTGTCGTGTTTGGCAGCTAACGCCTCGCCGCAACGCAAAGCGACCCAGCCCCCTGTCAAGATGGGGCTGGGTCGCTTTACATCTTGTAAAGTCAGCTACTACGCACGGCGGAACAGGCGCTGCCCGGCCAGCAGGCTGAGGCCCAGCAGGCCCACTCCTACAGCAGCCAGCCCGTTCTTTGACGACTCGCCTGCGGCAATATTCCCTACACTGACCGCTGTCGGGGCCTGAACGATTACCACGCCATTCATGTCCTCGCCGGGAACGCCTTCCGGGTCGCTGTGAATCTCGCAGTAGTACTCGTAGGTGCCCGGTGCGGTGAAGGTGTGGGTGAAGGTGGTCCAGGAGCCACTCGGATCGTTGCCCCAGCTTCCATCATCAGACCGAACGTTGTGGAACCCTTCCACCCTCGTCCAGGTAACCGTGTCTCCGGTTGTGATCATCGTCGAGGGCGGGATAAACTCGTCGTTAATCACATCTACTGTATTACCACCAGCAGCCTGCACGGACCCCATGGTCACGAGCGACAAGCAGACGACCAACACGGCAAGTTGAAACTTCGACACTGACCGACGCATAGCAGGATTCTCCTTGGGTAATGGTATCGAGGCGACACAACCATTCAGAGGAACAAATCCATTGTAAAATACATTTGATCCATCCGCAATTCCCTCACTTTGTCCGTGCTCTCCCTTCCCCGTTCAAGGTTGTTGCCCAGGTATGCGGGCCAACCGTCAACGCCCGCAGCGATCCGTCGCCCTGGGGGAGAGGGACGGGGGCAGGCTCCCCCTCCGGCGTGATGGCTATCGCCAGCACGCGCGTGCCCCGCCGCGCCAGTCCCTGCAGGGCACTGATCGTCGCCTGATCGGGGGAGGAGAGCAGGGCGACCAGCATCGGCACCGCCCCGGCTCGGCGCAGCAACAGCTCAAAGGGCTCGGCCCCATCCTGCGCCACGCGGGCCAGCAGGCTCTGGACTGGCCCAGTCGCTCAGGGGGGTGGGCGGCGGGCTCCAGGTCGGGCTGGAGGCGATGAGGCGGAAGGGGATCCCTTGCTCGGTGGCGCTGTGCCCCAGCGAGGCGGCGATGCGCACCGCCGTCTCGAAGGGTGAATGTTTGCCTGTCTCGGCGCCCGGGTGGGCAAACAAATCCAGCGCCACCGCGACGGTGGGCTGCTCTTCTTCCTGCCAACTCTTTCACGATCAGCCGTCCGCTCCGCGCGCTGCTGGGCCAATGCACCAGGCGGGGCGGGTCGCCGGGGCGATACTCCCGCACCCCGATGACCTCGCTGCCCGCGCCCGCGCGCGCCGCTTGCCGCTGCGGCAACGCCAGCCCCTCCATCCAGCGACGGCGCGTCAGCGGCGAATAGGCGGGATAGACCAGCAGGTCGCCCGCCGCCCCCAGGGTCCGCTGTGTGCGAAAGAGCCCGAACGGACCCGACGATTGAAGGGGAAGCCCCTCCCACCTGTGGAGGCCGCGCCGGTCGCAGTGGGTGGTGAGCCGCAGGCTGACTGACTGGCCGGGCATCAGGAGCGGGACAAAGAAGGGCTGCGCCTGCTCTTCCGGTGGGGCAAAGGGGAGGGGGGCCACGCCGCGCACCGCCGCCACCACCCGCCCGCCGTGGTTCACCACGCGCAGCGTCACCTCGATGGGATCATCCTCGCGGAACAGGGGCACCTCGCGCGCGGGCGCCCCAACCGCCCCAACCGTCCATTCCCCCTCCAGCGGCGCCAGCGAGCGCCACGAGTACACAAACAGCACGCCCAGCAGCCCCAACAAGCCGTTGGACATCAGGTACAGCCACCCCGTCTGCGTCTGGTTTGCCAGCACGTAGAAGAGGAGGGTCAGGGCCAACAAGGTCCAGGCGCGTCGGGTGGGCATGGGCATCCAACAGGGATGGGCAACGATAGCACGGTGCACCATAGCGGAGTTGTATCAGGAGGGCAACTTGTGCTGCGGCGCTGGCTTTTGCCCCTTTCTGGAGGGTTACCGCCGCCTCTTCCCGTTGTTAACGTAAACATCTTTTTTTTGGTGATTGACAAGCGATGAGCCTATACCGTATAGTTTGCCGCTGTTGGCTTCCCTGCATGGCCGACAGGTCGCTGATCGTTCCTCTGCCTTTCGCGCTCACGCGGCCTGAGGGGCGAGCGGCTTCGTTCTGGCCCAGTAGTTGCTCAGGCAAGCAGCGGTCATCATTGCTCAACACCCTGTCATGGCTGTACAATGATGGAGCTCTCGCAGGAGGGCTGATGGGCCCGCCATGCGGGCCATTCGTGCCAGAGGACGAAGGCTAAGATAGCCCCCCCGGAGCCCCAACTCACCTGGCTCCCCGCAGGGTCTCTCTGGGCGAACAATCACAATCAGGGCACACCCCACGTTGCCCGGCATAGCAGCCACGACGCGCTGCTGATGGGTCGTACCATTTATCGTTGGACTGGACAGTGGCTGAGCGTCCCACGCTCGCTGCCGCCGTTCTCTCACAATTCTCTGCAAGGAGGAGAAACGTGAAGCAAAGACAACTTACCCTGTTTGTAATCCTCATGCTGACCCTGAGCCTGTTGCTCGCTGCCTGTGGCGGCGGCGCGGCTGATGACAGCACCGCCGAGGAACCCGCTCCGGCTGAAGAGATGGCCGAGCCCACCGAGGAGATGGTGGAGGAAGAGCCCGCTGAGGCCGAGCCCACCGAGGAGATGGTAGAGGAAGAACCCACTGAAGAGATGGTGGAGGAAGAGCCTGCCGAGGAAGAGCCCGCCGAGGAAGAGCCCGCCGAGGGCGAGGAGCAGGAGCTAGGTCAGCGCCCTGAGGGCGGCATCCTGATCTGGGCGGACGACGCCCGCGCCCCGCTGCTGACCGAGATCGTGGGCGCGTTTGAGGACGAGTTCGGCATCCCCGTGGTGGTCGAGCAGCCTGCCTCCCCCCGCGAGGACTTCGTGATCGCCGCCCCCGCTGGCGAGGGCCCTGACCTGATCATCGGCGCCCACGACTGGCTGGGCCAGCTCGTGGCCAACGGCCTCGTTTCCCCCGTGGACCTTGCGGGCCTGGACGACCAGTTTGCGCCGGTGGCCATTGAGGCCTTCACCTACGAGGGCGAGCTGTACGGCATGCCGGTTGCCACGGAGAACATCGCGTTTTTCCGCAACACGGAGCTCGTGCCCGAGGCCCCGGAGACCTGGGAAGAAGTGCTCCAGATCTGTGAGGAGCTCGGCGACGAGGTGACGCAGTGCTTCCCGCAGCGTGAGGCGGACCCCTACCACTTCTACCCGATCCAGACCTCCTTCGGTGGCGATGTCTTTGGTCGCGCCGACGATGGGAGCTTTAACCCCGACGACGTGATGATTGACTCGGAGGGCTCGCTCGAGGCAGCCAACTTCCTGTCTGAGATGCGGGATGCGGGCCTTTACCTGCCCGGCAGTGACTACGACATCTACCATGCTCTCTTCGAGCAGGGCGATGCCGCCTTCATCATCACCGGCCCGTGGGCGCTGGAGCGCCTCAACGAGTCTGGCGTGCCCTATGGCATCAGCGCCATTCCGGCTGGCACCGAGCCGGGCCGCCCCTTCCTGGGCGCGCAGGGCTTCATGGTGAACGCCTTTGGAGAGGGACAGATCGAGGCGCAGCTCTTCCTCACCGAGTTTGTCGCGACCGAGGAAGTGATGCAGCAGTTGGCTGACGGCGCGGGTCGCCCCTCTGCCTTCCTGCCCGTGTTGGAAGCGCAGATGGATGACGAGAGCCTCGCGGGCTTCGCGGCGGCGGGCGAGAATGCCACGCCGATGCCAGCGATTCCGGAGATGGCCTCCGTGTGGGACGCCTGGTCGAACGCACAGACCCTGGTAGTCCAGGGCAGTGAGGATGCCACAACGGCGTTCCAGACCGCAGCCGAGCAGATTCGCACCCTTATCTCGGGCCAGTAGCACCCACGGCCAGGGCTAAGCCAGGAAGGAATACGAGCCAGACATCTCCCACGATGGCAGGGGGATTGTCTGGCTCGTGCTAAGTAGAAACATTCCCTTCGTTTAGGCGTCCCGACAACGCTTGGAGGTGCATCAATGGCGACCGAAGTGAAGCAGACCCGGACAGGGGGGGCGCTGCCCACCTTTTCCGGTACAGCGTCGAACTACGCTTTAAGACTCCTCGGGTTAGCGGTCATAGACACATTCGCTGTCTGGCTCATCTTTTCGATGGTGCGCGACGGCATCTATCCCCTAGCCTTTGTCCTCGCCGCTGTCACGATCCTAATCAATGCTATCTTTCTGCGGGAAGACCTTTACCCGCTGCGCTGGATGGCCCCCGGCTTGGCCCTCCTTATCTTGATGGTGTTTTACCCCATCCTCTTCACTGTCTACGTTGCCTTTACCAACTACGGCGAGGGGCACCTGCTCACCAAGCAGCAGACAGTTGGGCGGCTCCTACAAACCACCTTTCTTTCAGAAAATGCCATCAGCTACGACTGGGTGGCCTACCGCACGGCGGCAGGGGAGTACGCGCTCCTGCTCCAGAACGATGAGGGGGCTCAATTCTTTGCCCAGCCGAATGCCCCCATCCAGACACTTGCGGATACCGCCGATGTGGGCACCGTGGATGACGAGGGGGTGCCAGAGCAGATAGGCGTCTACAGCCGGGTTCCCCGACGGGAACTGGGCCAGGTGATCCGCTCGCTAGGTGGCCTCAACTTTGGCCAGGCGCCCGAGGTCGTGCAGCTGAACCCGCAGCGCCCCACGCTCGCCTCTTCCTTTGAGGCGCGCTACATCTATGATGAGGGCAGCGATAACCTGACCGATCAGCAAACGGGCACCGTCTACCGGGCCGATGACGAGACAGGATTTTTCACATCGGATGCAGGCGAGAACCTGGCCCCTGGCTATCGTACCCTCGTTGGCTTGACGAACTTCCAACGTGTCTTTACCAGCCCTGCCCTTCGTGGCCCCTTTATCCGCATCTTCGTGTGGACCTTCGCCTTCGCCTTTCTGTCCGTGTTGATCACCTTCTCGCTGGGGTTGGGGCTGGCGCTCGCCTTTAACAATCCGGGGCTGCGGGGTCGCAAGCTTATTCGCTCCATCCTGATCATCCCCTACGCCATCCCCGGCGTCATCACCGTCCTGATGTGGCGCGGTTTGCTCAACCCGCAGTTCGGGCCCATCAATGCCTTTTTGAGCAACGCCTTCGGCATCGCGCCCCAATGGTTTGCAGACCCCACCATGGCGAAGGTAGGCATCCTGCTAGTGAATCTCTGGCTCGGCTACCCGTACATGATGCTCATCAGCAGTGGCGCACTGGCGGCGGTGCCCTCGGACATCTACGAGGCAGCGTCGGTGGACGGGGCGAACGCCTGGCAGCAGTTCTGGGGAATGACGGTCCCGATGATCCTCGTGTCGTTGGGCCCGCTGCTCATCTCCTCCTTCGCCTTCAACCTGAACAACTTCAACATCATCTTCCTGTACGCCGAAGGGGCCCCCCCATCTCGGGCTCGCCGGTGCCGGCGGGGCATACCGACATCCTGATCAGCTACACCTACCGTCTGGCCTTTGGGGGTCGCGGGGCGAGACTACGGATTTGCATCGGCGATCACTATTTTCATCTTCCTGATGGTAGCCTCGATCACGTTCTTCCAATTCCGCTACACCAAGATGCTGGAGGAGGTTTCTGAAAATGTCTAGCCAATCGGTACCCGTGCGTCGCAAAGAGGGGATGTCCATCACGCAGCAGCGGCGGGCAGGGCTGGCGCTCAGCTACTTCCTCTCCTTTCTGGCCGTCGCCTTCGCGCTCTACCCGGTCCTCATGATCATCTCTGCCTCGCTGGACCCATCCGGGCGCCTGACGAGCCAGGGTATCATCCCGACGAACGCCTCCTTCGCGAACTACGAACGCTTGTGGAGCGATCCGATCAATCCCTTCCCGCGTTGGCTGTGGAACTCGATCAAGATTTCCACCATCACGACGGTGCTGGCGGTGGTCATCACCTCCTTCGCGGCCTATGCCTTCTCGCGCTTCCGCTTCAAGGGGCGGCGCAACCTGCTGCTGTCGCTCGTGCTGGTGCAGGTCTTCCCGAACCTGCTGTCGCTCGTCTCGCTCTTCCTGCTGCTGCTGGAGCTAGGCACCTATATCCCCTTCCTCTCGGTGGGGACGCACGGCGGCCTGATCCTCATCTACCTCGGCGGGACGATGGGGCTGAACGTCTGGTTGATGAAGGGCTTCTTTGACTCCGTCCCGCGCGAGTTGGACGAGTCGGCCAAGGTGGACGGCGCGTCGGACTGGCAGATCTTCTGGCGCATTATCTTCCCGCTGGTGCGGCCCATCCTCGCGGTCATCGCGATCTTGACCTTCATCGGCACCTTCAGCGACTTCCTGCTCGCCAGCGTGATTCTCCAGAGGGCGGAGCAGTACACCTTCATGGTGGGGTTGTACCGCTTTATCGCTACCCAATTCACGGCGCAGTGGGGCGTCTTCGCGGCGGGTGCCGTGATCGGTGCCTTCCCCATCGTCGCCATCTACATAGCCCTGCAGGATCAGATCGTGGGCGGCCTCACGGCCGGCTCGGTCAAGGGCTAGCTTCCTCGTCCGCTTAGACGAACCGCCAGGATGCTGGCCTGCCAGGGAAAGCGTAGAACACCCCTCCCTGGCTCTCCCCATCCTGGCGGTTTTCGTTGCCTTTCCCCACCGAGGAGGTCACAAGCCTATGGAAGATCACATATTCGGCACATTTTCCACGGACCTGCTCAAGCTGACCCATGCGCGGGCGCAGGCCAGGGGGCTACAGCATCGCGCCCGCACGCTGCCGCTTGATCCATCGCCCGGTGAACCCTTCCTGCTGCTGGTCACGAGCGGCGAGGACTTTGCGGCCCATGAGGTGGTCGTCCGCTACACCACCGATGGCGAGGCGCCGGGCATGGAAAGCAGCCAGATAGCCTTCGAGCCGATGCGCCGCTCCTGGAGCACTGCCGCCTGGGGCTACGTCACCGAGTGGCAAGCACAGGTGCCGGGGCTGGTGGAGGGGACGCTGATGCACTATAGGATCGAGGGGCGGGAGCTTGGCGGCCCCTGGCAGGCGGCGGATTGGCCCGACCCGCAACGCGTGGTGGAGCATCTGCTCGTCCACGGCGCGGAAGCGGCCCCGCCCGCCCGCCCGCCCGGCGGCACAGCCTTCGCGCTCTCCATTGATAGCTTCGCCCCGCCCCAGTGGGCGCAGGATGCCGTCATCTACCAGATCTTCCTCGATCGCTTTGCGCGCAGCGACGACGAGCCCTGGCCCGCCGCCCCGCTCGACGCCTTTCATGGGGGCACGCTGCGCGGCGTGACCCGCCACCTGGAGCACATCGCCGCCCTGGGCGCTACCTGCATCTGGCTTTCCCCGCTCTTTCCCAGCCCCTCCTACCACGGCTACGACGCAACCGACTACTATGCAGTCGAGCCGCGCCTGGGCAGCAAGGCGGATTTGAAAGAGTTGGTCCAGCGCGCCCATGCGCTCGGCCTGCGGGTGCTGCTGGACTTTGTGTGCAATCATGTCTCGTCCGAGCATCCGCGCTTCCGCCAGGCCCTGGCGGAGCCGGATGGGGAGGCGGGCGAGTGGTTCTGGATAGACGCCAAGCACCCCCCCCACGGCTATCGCTCCTTCTTCAGCGTGCCCACCATGCCCGAGCTGGACACGGACCATCCTGCCGTGCGCGATTATCTGATAGGCGCCGCCGAGATGTGGCTGCGCGACCTGGACGTGGATGGTTACCGGCTGGACTACGCACACGGGCCTAGCCACGCCTTCTGGGCCTCTTTTTGGCGCGCGGTCAAGCGCACCAAGCCGGACGCCTGGTGCTTCGGGGAGGTGGTGGACGCGCCCGACAGCATGATGGGGTACATGGGTTTTCTGGACGGCGTGCTGGACTTTCACCTGGGGGAAGCGTTGCGCAACGTCTTTGCCCATCGCAGCCGCGACCTGGCCTGGCTCGATCATTTCCTGCACGACCACGACGCCTTTTTCCCGCCCCCCGACCGCTTCTCGCGGCCCGTGTTCCTGGACAACCACGACATGGACCGCTTTGCCTTCCGGGCGATGGGCGATGCGGAGGCAGCGCTGCGGCTGGCATCGCTCTTCCTGTACACCCTCCCCCACCCGCCGCTCCTCTACTACGGCACCGAGATCGGCCTGCCCCAGTTGCATGGCAAGGCCGACGGGTACGGGCTGGAGGTCTCGCGGGAGCCGATGGCGTGGGCGTGGTCCGAGGGGCAACGCCACCTGCTGGCCTTTTACCAGCGGCTGGCGGCGGTTCGGCAGGCCGAGCCAGCCATGCGGCCCGCCCGGCGCGAGACGCTTCTTGTATCAGCCGAGCAGTACCTGGGCCGCCACCGGCGCGATGAGCACGAGCTCCTCGTCGCCCTCAACCGCGCCCCCGCGGCCACGACGCTGAGCCACCCCGCGCTGACGGGCCGCTTCGTGGACCTGCTCGCCGACAGCCCCGTGACCCTGGATGGCACCCTCGAGCTTGGGGCCGTCCAGGGACGGCTGCTCAAGCCGCTCCCCAGCTAGACTTGAAACCGACAACCCTCAGGAGGGGCCCCCATGCGAAAAAAGATTCTTGAGTCAGCGTCCGATGGCGTGACAGCGCGCGATGGGGCGTGGTTGAACCTTGAAGAGGTGGCCGCGGTCGAGGTCACCTCGGAAGCGGAGGGGTTCCCCATCGAGGCGGCCCTGCTGCCCCCAGAGGGGGCTGGCTGGCGCGCGGCCCAGCCTGGCGCGCAGACGATCCGCCTGCGCTTCGATCAGCCCACAGCCATCAGCCAGATCTTGCTGGAAATTGTGGAAGGCGAGCAGGCGCGCACCCAGGAGTTCGTGCTTCGCTGGTCAGCGGACGGGGCACCCCCCTTCCACGAGATCGTCCGGCAGCAGTGGAATTTCAGCCCCAGCGCCTCGCGCCAACTTGAATCGTATGGCGTTGAGCTGCGCGGCGTCACCCTGCTCGAATTGCAGATAGTGCCCGACATCAGCGGGGGCGCGGCCCATGCCTCCCTGGCGCGCCTTCGCCTCGCGTGAGGAGGCAAGCCGTCGTCAACCGCACCCATTCATCTACCCTGACGGCAGCCCTGGCCCCTTGTCAGGGACACGGAGAACTTTACCCATGACCGGATCCAACCCGTATCAGCCGGACCCCTACGTGAAGCTGAAGCACCCCGAGTGGAGCAAGAAGGCGACGATCTACCAGATCAACACGCGGCAGTTTACCGAGGAGGGCACCTTTCGGGCAGCCGAGAGCCATCTGCCCCGCCTGAAAGAGCTTGGCGCAGACATCCTCTGGCTGATGCCTGTTCATCCCATCGGCGAGGTCAATCGCAAGGGGCCGCTTGGCAGCCCCTATGCCGTCAAGGACTACTACGGCGTGAACCCGGAGTTTGGCACGCTGGACGACCTGAAGCACTTTGTGCAGCAGGCGCACGCCCTGGGGCTCTATGTCATCCTCGACTGGGTGGCCAACCACACGGCGTGGGACAGCAACCTGGTGGAAACGCACCCGGAGTGGTACGTGCGCGACTGGAAGGGAGATTTTCGCCCGACCCCCTGGTGGGATTGGGCGGACATCATTGATCTTGACTACAGCCTGCCAGCGGTGCGCCAGTACATGACCGAGGCCCTCACCTACTGGGTGCGCGAGGTAGGCATTGATGGCTATCGCTGCGATGTCGCCGGCTTCGTGCCGACTGACTTTTGGAATCAGGTCCGGCGCGAGTTGGACGCCATCAAGCCAGTCTTCATGCTGGCCGAGTGGGAATCGCGCGACCTGCACGCGGAAGCGTTCGACATGACGTACAGTTGGAGTTGGAACGATACGGTGCACCGCATCACGATGGGCACCGCCGACGTGACCGCCCTCTTCGTCTACTACTCCTGGAACGAGAAGGCCTTCCCGCCCGAGGCGATGCGGATGACCTTCGTCAGCAACCACGACAAGAACGCGTGGGAGGGGACCGAGTTCGAGCAGTTCGGTGACGGGCTGGAGGCGGCCATCGTGCTGTCCGTCGTCGGCGAGGGCTTCCCGCTCATCTACAACGGGCAGGAAGCGGGCAACGCCCGCCGCCTGGCCTTCTTCGAGCGCGACCCCATCGAGTGGCGTGACCACCCCCTGGGCGAGTTGTACAAGTCCCTCTTCGTGCTCCGCAAGGCGAACAGTGCCCTGTGGAACGCGCCCTGGGGGGCCCGCATGATCCATGTGCCCAACAGCGTGCCCACGCTCGTGCTCAGCTTCGTCCGGCAGAACGAGCAGGACAAGCTCTTCGTGGTGCTCAATTTTTCCGGCGAGCCGCAGCGGGTGACCTTTCAGGAGGCGCTGTATCACGGCAGCTACGAGGACTACTTTGCGGGGGAGCGCGTCACCCTGGACGCCGCCACCGAGCTAACCCTGGCGCCCTGGGCCTACCGCGTCTTTGTAAGAGCCTAGCCGGTGCCGCCCTTCATCGTCTGGCTCGATGACCCCCAGGCGCAGGATGAGAGCCTGGTCGGCCCGAAGGCGGCGCGGCTGGCGCGCTTGCAGCAGGAGGGGCTGCCGGTGCCCGCCGCCTTTGTGCTGAGCGCCGAGGCCTTTGCCGAAGGGCTGAGCGAGCCGGTGCGTGACGCGCTCCTCGCCGCCTTTGACGAGTTGCGCCTGGTGCCCGGGCTCGTGGCGGTTCGCTCCTCCGCCATCGCGGAAGACCTGGTGGGGGCCTCCTTTGCAGGCGTGCAGGAAAGCGTCCTCGGCGTGGGGGAGCGGGCCGACCTGCTCGCCGCCGTTCGGCGCGTGTGGGCCTCCGCAGAGTCCGAGGCGGCGCTGGCCTACCGCGAGCGGGCCGGGGTGGCGCGCGGTGCGGTGGCCGTGCTGGTTCAACGGCAGGTGAGCGCCACCGTGGCGGGGGTGGCGTTCGCGCGCCACCCCATCACGGGGGAAGAGGTTCTGGTGGTGGAGGCCGTGCCCGGGCTGGGCGAGGCCCTGGTGAGCGGCACGGCGGAGCCGCAGCGCTGGGTGTTCCCCGCCCTCGGCCCGGAAAGCGGCACTCGCCCGCAGGAGCCGCTCCTCGATGCGGGGCAGTTGGCCACCCTGGCTGCCCTGGTGGCACACGCGAGCAAGCTGTTTGGCGCGCCGCAGGATGTGGAGTGGGCCTTCGAGGGCGCGCAGCCCTGGCTGCTGCAATCGCGGCCCATCACCGCCTCGCCCGACCCCTGGTTCACGACGCACCTGCCCGACGACCCCTTTTTGTGGACCGCCGCCTTCCTGAACGAGCGCTTCACGCAGCCGGTCTCGCCGCTGGGCTGGTCCCTGGTCGAGATGCCCATGGAGCGACTGGCCCTGCGCGCCTCGTTGGAGTTGCTCGGCGTGGGCCAGATGGAGGGCCCCCTGCTCAAGCTGTGGCGCGGCCACCCCTACAGCCGCGTGGAAGCGTGGCAGCGCCTGTACAAGCTCTTCCCCGATGCCCTCCTCCCGGACGATGCGGCGCGCTTCTTTCCCCAGGGGGACCTTTCGCTGCGCCATGCCCCCCGCTGGCCGACCTACGGCCCGCACCTGATCAGGAATGCGCTCCGGCTGTTGCGAACCGAGTTCCACGCTGCCTCGCCCTGGCACAACCCGCAGGCCTGGGCGCGCCACGAGCAGCGGCAGGCAGCCGCCATGATTCGCCTGCGCTTCGCGGAGCGGCAGTTGGCGCGCCACGCCGACCCCACCGCTGCCGCCAGGGCGCTCCTCCGCGAGAGCAATGCCCTGGCAGACGAGCTGCTGACGCTGCACCGCTGGAGCCTGCTGTACGCCGATGTGGGCTACTCGCTGTTGCGGCGGGCCCTGGCGCTGCGCTTTGGCCCGCAGGAGGGGGCGGCCCGCGCCGCGCGCCTCGCCGCCGGGGTCGAGACGATCACCGGGCAGATGAACCGTGAGCTCGGTGCCCTGGTGGCGCGCCTGGAGCCTGGCACCCTCACCGCCCTGCTCGAGTCGGATCCCCCCCTCCCGCTGCCGCCTGCCATCCAGCGCTTTCTGGAGACATACGGCCACCGCTTCTTCTCGTTGGACCTCTACGACCCCCCCTGGGAGGCGGATGTGCCCGCCTTCCTCCGCTTCCTGCAGGCGGTACGGGCGGCGGGCAGCATGGGGGAGCAGGAGGCGCCGCCACAGGCGCAGGGGCGGGTGGCCCTGCTGCTGCGGCCCCTCGTCGCGCTTGCCTGCGAGTACCTGCGCCTGCGGGAGGCACAGCGCTTCCACTGGCAGCAGCTGCTGGCCCTGCAGCGGCGGGTAGCCCTTCATCTGGGCGCGTGGTGGCAGCAGCAGGGCCTGCTGGCCGAGGCAGAGGATGTCTTCGGCATGACCTGGGACGAGTTGTTGGCTGGCGACCCGGAGCCGGAGCGCCCCGCCGCGCGGATGGAGCGGCTGCGCCGCCTGCGCGCGCAGGCACGGCAGGCACCCGGCTGGCACTACCCTGACTTTCTGCGGGGCCGCGCGCCCATCCGCCTTTCCTCCGGCGGGGCGGCGCTCCAGGGGCGCGCGGTCAGCCCCGGGGTGGCCCGCGGCCCGGCGCGGCTGATCGCCGATCCGAGCGAGTTGGGGCGCCTTCAGCCGGGCGACATCCTCGTCACCAGCAGCCCCGACCCCGGCTGGACCCCCATCTTTGGCACCGTCGCGGGGCTGGTGACCGAGCGCGGCGGCCAACTGTCCCACGGTGCCGTGGTGGCGCGCGAGTATGCCCTGCCCGCCGTCTTTGGCATCCCCGGCCTGCTCGCCCTCCTGCGCGAGGGGGAGCCGCTGCTGGTGGATGGAACGCAGGGCGTGGTGCTGCGCGAAGAAAGTCGCGAGCAGAGCGTGTGACGCGGGGCATGCCTCCCGTCGTGCTGGCTCAGCACGCCGCCCTCGCCCCGCCCGCAGGTCCGCCACGAGGCGCGCCGCGAGTGCCTCACGGAATCCACGCTGTCAACCACAAAGCCACTCCCCCGCGGGCGCGCATGATAGCTCACTTTCTGCGTGGGGGCTCCGATAGCTGTTCAACGCTCCGCCTTGCGCCTCAGCCCGCTACCCGCCTCGCCTGCTTGGGATGCTTCCCTTGCGGTCGAGAAGCGAGATCATTCATCCACTGGTTTGTTCCAAACTGACCCGCCAGCAACCCTTCCAACGCAAACTGCACGTCCAGACGAGGCCAGTCGAGCGTTAGACCGTGTGAGAGCAGCCGGATGTCGGCCAGTGCCTCATCGGGCGCATCATGCAGTCCCTGGGCAAGGGCCACAGGAAAGATGAACACGCACTGATTGGCCAGTTCCACCATGACCCGCCGCGACACCGGATCATACGAAGCGGACATAGCGCGCACCGCGTTTTGGAGCCGCTCTTCCCCGCGCTGCTTCCCGGTGCGATATTGCTGGTCGAACGCCTCATCGGTCATGGAATGATTACTCATGAATTTCCCTCCACTTCGCGAGCAGATACTGCTGATGCGTCTCGGCAATCCGGATGGCACGCCTCGTTTCGCTTCGAGACATACCGATTACTTCACGGATGCTTATGGGTGTCCGTTCACTACCAAGGTCCAAGATCACTTCATCTCCCGCCTTATGAACATGGACATGTTCAGGGAGGTGGTCATGGGTATAGATCATAAAGTCAAAGCCTGCTTCTCTCAGAACAGTCGGCATAGATTGTGTGATTCACCTTCATCCATTACCCGCCCCCTTGCAATTCTACCCGGAAACCCCATATGACCAACGTCAGGGACGCTTCAGGACTTCGGATCCCTGTCCACGACAAAAAGTGCTGAGTATTCGGCAAGCAAGGCACCGATTGATTGTGCCAACACAGGATTTCGTAGAAAATAGCGTTTCTGCTATCCCGTTCTGAAGTGGACTTATTCTGAGCTGAGACCGATCCCGGTTAGCATAGTAGCAATAGTCATGAAGGCTGTCATTCTGAATCCCCCAGGCAGCGGAGCCGCCACAAGTGCGGCCAGAAACGGGGGTATTTCTCAGGAGCCACCAGGCGGCGGGGCCACCTCCATGCAGCGAGAAACCCGGCGCCCCTTCCCTGTCATTCTGACTGGGCGCTCCCCCGCGTCATCATGAGGAATGAAGATAGGGAAGAATCTGTGCATGGCTGAGTCAATGAGACAGGCCAGGAGAGATGTTTCGCTGGTTGCATGCCCAATACGGGTGGTCCGGAGCGGCCGCTCAACATGACAGGGGAGAAGTAGGGAAACGGACCTTGTTCCTCAGGAAGGAGGCTATGGTTCCCTTCCGTGGTGGTCAGCATCGAGAGCGCCCGATCAGATGGCGCGCATCGGGGGTGTATTTATGCTTCTGCTTGCGGCTCTCTTGTTCAGGTACTGGTCTGCAACGATGAAAGTGTGACGACTGTCGCCGCTCGCCCTCGGGCAACTCGTGGCGTTGTCTCTCAGGAGTAAGATCACCAGTGCTGATTCCCAGTCACGTTCCGCCCAGATCGTGGCTGTAAGGGCAACGCCTATGTTACGGCAGATGCCGACTGACCACCAGGACGGCATCTGTGGGGTGCTCTCGTCAAAGTGTGGGGTGAGTGAACCTCATGGGATGTCGTGAGGGCACTCTTGATCAATAGCGTCCAACACTCTTCTGCGTCGCATTACAGGAAAGGATATCACCGTGCGGTTTCGCGCATCCTTGTGGGGGTTCTTCATCATTGTTGTGTGCCTCGCCGGAATAGGACCCGGCGCGGTCGTCAGTCCGGTACCGGTCGCCTCCGCCGCCGGCGGCCCCCTGCCCGGAGATCGGGTCATCGGCCCCGCCTATGGGGTGCAAAACGCGCCGGTCATCACGAAGGGCAATAACGGCTATCTCGCCGTCTGGGTTGATCAGCGCGTCAATCCGACGGGCTTCAACCAGGATTACTACCCCGACAGTGGGGACCCGGGTGGCCAGACCCTGGCCGATATTTACGCCGCGCGCCTCGACGCGCGGGGCAAACTGATAGACACGACCCCGATTGTTGTCTCTCAGGCCCGCTGGGACCAGTCAGCACCGGATGTGGCCTGGAACGGCCAGAACTGGCTGGTTGCCTGGACCACTCGCCGCGTGGCGGATTTTTCGTATACCGACGATGTGGTGGGGGCACGGGTCTCGCCGGCGGGCGTCGTCCTCGACCCTGAACCGATCATTATCGAGAGCAGTGACGACATCAATGAAGGGTCAGTGACGCTTTCCAGCGATGGCACGAACTGGGTTGCTGTCTGGTTCGATCAGGGGTCTTACTTCGAACTGCGCGGCGCACGAATCGCGCCGGATGGCTCTATTCTGGACCCGGGTGGCGTGCCCCTCTTCCAGCCAGACTTCGGTATCTATCCCTACCAGTGGGATCTGGCCTTCGCGGGGGACGAGTTCCTCCTCGTGTGGTCCGCCCTGACGGGCTCCAGCACCAACATTCTCGGGCAACGCTTCACACCAGAGCTCCAGCCACTGGACCCCGAGCCGTTCACAATCAGCAACGCCGTTAACTATCAATACCGCCCGGCGGTCGCGTCCAATGGCACCCACTTTTTCGTGGCCTGGCACGACGCACGCCATGGGAGTGGTGCGCGCGTCTTTGGATCGCGGGTATCGCACGGCGGTGCAGTCCTGGACCCGAGAGGGATTGATATTTCGGGCACCACCATAGGCTCCTACCCGACCCCGGATGTGGCCTGGGACGGGCGCAAGTTTGTGGTCGTCTGGGATGATTACAGTGACTTTACCGCCTCGCTCCGCTACGCAGCGGTTACCCTGCGCGGGACCTTGGTGCTCCGCGCGGACGTGAGCCTGACCAACGCGGCCTCCAACCCACCCTCCATCACCGCGGCCGGCCTGGGCAGTGCCCTCGTCATCTGGACCGATTGGAGCGGCGACGCGGTGGGCGCGGACAACATCTATACGGCCCAGATTGCCCAGGACGGAAGCGTGAGGCCGCCCGATGTCATCTCGCTGGGCGCCCCCGCCCAGATGAACCCCGACCTCGTCGCCAGCAGCGATGGCTATCTGACCGTCTTCGAGAGCCGTGTCTCCGGTGATTCCTCGCTCAAGGGCCAGCGACTCGACGCGCAGGGCAACGCGATTGACCAGGAACCGTTCTTCGTCGGGGAGGGTGTCAGTCCGGCGGTCGCCTGGAATGGCTCGATGTACTTCATCGTCTGGTCGAGCGGGGGCGATATCTACGGGCGACGACTGCTGCCCGATGGCACTTTCCTCGATGCGGCCCCCATACTGATTATGAACGGCCGCTCACCGGATGTCGCGGCCATCGGTGACACCTTCCTCGTGGTCGGTATATATTCCCCGTTCCACGAGTTTCAGGGGGTCTACTCTATGCGCGTGCGGGCCTCCGATGGCGCGACGCTGGATCCGAGCCAGCTCCAGGTGGGCGATAGTTTCGCGACGGCCGCCTCGGTGGCACCCGTCGGCGACCGTTTCGTGGTGGTTTATGAGCGCATGCCGACGCACGATAACCCGCGCTCGGAGATTCTCGGTACGTTCGTGACGCTGGCGGGCGAACCTTCGACACGGATCGCGCTGGACCGGACGGACTTTGCGATGAGCCCCGTTGTCGCCCAGGGCAGTGGGGGGGCGCTGGCGGTCTGGCACGTAATGGCGACCTCTGGGCACGGCGCATTCTACCGGACGGCACTATGCAGGCTACGATCCAGGTGACCGCGGCGCACAATATCCAGTTGCTGCCCGACGTGGCGTGGAATGGCACGCAGTATGTCGTAACGTATGAGGACTATCGCAACATTGAAATCCTGTGGGACAAACCGGTCAGCGACATCTTCGCCACGCGCCTGAGCGCGCTCGGCTCGGTCCTCGATCCCGATGGGTTCCCAATCGCGGCCAATGCACGTGCCTGAGATTCGCCCTTCCGTCGCCGGCCTGGGAAACCAGGCGGTCGTCGTCTACTCCAACTTCATCACGGCAGCACCCTACGCTGCCTATCGCCTGACGACTGAACCGATCGCCGGCGGCACAGGTGAAACGCAGCCTCCGGTGATCTCCAACGTGACCGCCAGCGATACGCACTACAATCGGACTACCATCACCTGGAGCACCGACGAGGGCGCGACCAGCCAGGTCGAGTACGGCACAACCCCCGATTACGGCTCGGTGACGCCCCTTGATCCGGAGCTCGTGACCAACCACATGGTAGAGGTGTCTGGATTGACGCCGGCTACCACCTATCACTACCGCGTTCGCTCCACGGACGGCGCGGGTAACGAGTCACTCTCGTCCGACTTCATAGTCACGACACCCGCCCCCGACACGGTGGTAGTCACCCAGGCAACGTGGAAGCGAACGCCCTATGGGGTGCTGACTGTCCATGCCACAAGCACCGACCCAACCGCGACGCTGACGGTCTATAGCGCTGCCGGAGGGTACTATGGCGACATGCTCCATCTGGGCGATGGCACCTTCTACAATCAGTACTCATCGCCATCGAACCCTCAAACGATCGAGGTTCGCAGCAACCGCGGGGGTAGCGCGACTGCGGTCGTACAGGCCCCCTAGCCGCCTCCGCCTTTCGCCCGAGCAGCCGCCGGGAGTGGGCGGGGGGCCCAGGTACCATTCGAAGCGTAGAACGAGCGGGTCACTGCCTCAGGGTAAGGTGGCCTGCTCGGAGCGCCTGGCTGCGTCCATCGCCCTGTGCGCGCCGAGCGGATTAGCGTTCCCAGGCGCGGCGAAGTCGGTAGGCAGGCAGAGGGAGAAGTCCGCGAAGGGGTACTCCCGCGCGGGAATCGGGCCGCCGCGTCCGTGGCTGATCGTTTGATCGGCCACTGGCGCCTCGACGCCCACAGCCCGCTCCTCTAACCATGTCGGAGGGATGGACTCCTTGGGACTCTGGCATAGCTCTCGCACGCTAGGGAGGGAGGCCAGCCGCTCCACGCTCCGTGCAAAGGCGGGAGTGGAGCTTCCGCTGAAGCAGGCACAAACAGCGGCCCGCGATAGGCCGTGTCACCAGTAAAGCGTGGTTTGCTCCGACGTGATCCCATGCGGAACGGGTGGCCAGCACCATGGAGGGTAGCAACGGCAGGATGCGGATCGGGGCATTCCGGTGGTTGTCTCGCCCTGCCGTCTTTGTGCTACAATGACGATACGGTTTGCCACGGTGAAAGCACAGGAGAGAGCGATGGCAGTTGACAGCCAAGAGCTTCAACAGACCTTACTTACCCTTCCCATCCCCGAACAACTCCGTCTGGCCCGATGGCTCCTCGACCGGGCTCTCGAATCGCTGACGACTTCGCACGCAGCACCAACCGGGTTGCTCGACCTGGCTGGTCGCTATGAGGGCGGGCCGGGGGACAGCGCGGAGCGCATTGAAGAGATCTTGGAAGCTGAAATAAGCCCGATCTACGGACTCCATGCCCATGGCCGTCCTGATTGATAGTGGCTTTCTCTATGCCTTTTTAAATCGTTCAGAGGCACAGCATCAAGCAGTCGTGCGGGCTGTCCGTTCCATCGCTGAACCTATCTTCTTGCCCATTCCCGCGACAACAGAGGTGGCCTACCTTCTCCTGCGCGATGTCGGCCCGTTAGCCGTGGCCGATTTTGTTACCACCCTGTCTGGCACCGCTATGCAGTTGATCGCCCCTGAGGCGGAGGACTACACTCGGGCAGCAGAGATCATTCTGGAAGTACCACGATGCACCGGTTGACTATGTGGATGCTGTCATAGTGGCCATGGCCGAACGTTTACGCATTGTACGCCTCCTGACCCTCGATCAACGTCACTTCCGCCTGATCCGCCCGCGCCACGTTCCAGCCTTCGATCTGCTCCCCTGACTTGTTCGGTCATCCACCATTCGCCCTGTGTGACCCTCGGCGGCGCGATCACCCCAAGAGCACTTCATAACCCCCAGGGGCGTTGATCGCCCTACGGGGGCCAATCGCTAGCATTGCCCAGGCGCGGCGAAGTCGGTAGGCAGGCAGAGGGAGAAGTCCGCGAAGGGGTACTCCCGCGCGGGGATCAGGCCGCCGCGCATGTGGCTGGGCGCCTGCCCCGACATCGCCTGCTCGACCCCGTCGGCTAGTGTACCCAACCAACCTGCCGAGGAAATCAGATCGTTGTGCCCCGGGCAGAGGAGCCGCACCCCCGATAGGGTGGCGAGGCGCTGCACGCTCTGTGCGAAATCCGAAGCATTGCTCCCATTGAAGCAGGCAAAGAGCGGCCCGCGATAGGCCGTGTCGCCCGTGAAGAGCAGGCCGCTGGCTTCCTCCAGAAAGGCCACGTGGCCGGGGGAGTGGCCCGGCGTGTGCAGGACGCGCAGCACGCAGCCACCCAACCCCACCGTGTCGCCATCCTTCAGGATGCGGGTCGGGGGCGGCGGCTCGATGTGATAGGTGGCCGGGTCAAAGCCGGGCGGCAGGGCGGCGCGGGCGCGTGGCGCCTGCATGGCTTCCCGCATCCAGGTAACATTCTCGCTCCGGGCAAGCAGGGCGGCTTCCGCGTGATGGATGGCGGCGTCGGCAAAGGCGTGGTTCGCCCCGACGTGATCCCAATGGGAGTGGGTGTTGAGCACCACGCAGGGCAACGAGGTCAGGGCACGCACCGTGCCGGCCAGGTCGCCGATGCCCATGCCGCTGTCTATCAGGGCGGCCCGCTCCTCCCCAATCACCAGGTACATGTTGACCGTCGCCACCCCCACGCGCGGTTCCACCTCGCCGAACGGCTCAGCTATCTGGTAGACGTGATCTGCCACGCGAACAACCGTATGCCAGTCCATGCGTCTTCATCCTTTCCTGGGTGAGGGGGCATGCGTCCCTCGCGTCTTCCCCGGCGGCCCAGATTTACAACCCGCTCCCCCGCGACTACCATCCATGCAGACACGCGAGAAAGAAAGAATACCCCATGTCCAGGCCGTATCTGTTATTATTCCTGCTACTCCTTGCCCTATTCCTGCCCGCCTGTGGCGACGGGAGCCTCAACGACGGTGCCACCCCCAGCCCGGATGGCGCTACCGAGAGTGGGATAGCTTCCTCGCCCACGGTTGCGGCAGCGGCGGGGGAGCCCGTGGCCGCGCCTTCCTCCACCGAGGCCGTCGCCACCGAAGCCGCCACTGCCACTGCGGGGGAGCCCGTGGCCGCGCCTTCCGCTACCGAAGCCGCTGCCGCCCCCGCCGCGCCGCGCCCCTCCTTTGCGGGCGACACGCCCGCGCCCCCGTTCCCCTCGGATGTCGAGTGGCTGAACACGGCGCGCCCCCTCCCCCTGGAGCAGTTGCGGGGCAAGGTGGTCCTGCTCGATTTTTGGACCTACGGCTGTATCAACTGCATGCACATTATCCCCGACTTGAAGCGGCTCGAGGAAAAGTACCCGAACGAGTTGGTGGTGATCGGCGTGCACTCGGCCAAGTTTGCCAACGAGCGGGAAAGCGAAAACATTCGCCAGATTATTCTGCGCTACGAGTTGGAGCACCCCGTCATCAACGATCAAAACTTCGAGGTGTGGGAGCGCTACGGCGCGCAGGCATGGCCCACGCTGGTGCTCATTGATCCGGCGGGCAACGTGGTGGGGAGCCACAGCGGCGAGGGCATCTTCGAGCCATTTGATCGCGTCATCGGCGGGCTGGTGGAGGAGTTCGACGCCCAGGGCGCGCTCGACCGCACGCCGCTCCCCCTCAAACTGGAGCGGGAGGGCCTGCCCGAGACGGTGCTCTCCTTTCCCGGCAAGGTGCTGGCCGATTCGGCAAGCAACCGGCTCTTTATAGCAGATACGAACCACAATCGCATAGTCGTGGCCGATCTGTCGTCCGGCCAGGTGCAGGCGTTGATCGGGGCGGGGGAGGGCGGCTTCGCCGATGGCACCTTCCGCACCGCCCAATTCTTCCACCCGCAGGGCCTCGCGTTGGATGCGGCGGGCACGACGCTCTATGTGGCCGATACCGGCAACCACGCCCTGCGCCGCGTGGAGCTGGGCGCGGGCACCGTCGAGACGATTGCGGGCACCGGCGAGCAGCCGCGGCGCTATCCGGGCGAGAGCGGCCTGGGCCCGGAGGTCGCGCTCAACTCCCCCTGGGATGTAACAGTGGTGGGCGACGAGTTGTTCGTGGCGATGGCGGGCTCGCACCAGCTTTGGGTGATGACCCTTTCCAGCGGGCTCATTGGCCCCTGGGTCGGCTCCGGGCGGGAAGCGCTCATCAATGGGGTGCCGCCCTACGCCGCGCTGAACCAGCCTAGCGGCCTGACCTATGACCCGGCCACCGAGCGGCTCTACTTTGCCGATTCGGAGGCGAGCGCCATTCGCTACGCCACCCTGGGCGACCCGCCGGACGTGGGCACGCTCGTGGGCACCGGCCTCTTCGATTTCGGGGATCAGGATGGCGTCGGGGCGGAGGCGCGCCTGCAGCACCCGCTCGGGGTGGTGGCGCACGAGGGGCTGATCTACGTGGCGGACACCTACAACAGCAAGATCAAGATCGTAGACCCCGCCACGCGCGAGGCGCGCACCCTGGCGGGCGATGGGGCGGGCTGGCGGGACGGGCCCAATCCCCTCTTTTACGAGCCGGGCGGGCTGGACATCGCCGGTGGCACGCTGTATGTGGCCGACACCAACAACCACAGCATCCGCCTGCTGAACCTGGCGACGGGCGACGCCAGCACGCTCGTGCTGACCGGCATCGAGCGGCTGCTGCCCACCGCCGAGGAGGCTCCCTTTCGCGGCGAGTTGGTCGTGCTGCCCCCGCTCACGGTAGGGCAGGGGGAGGGGAGCGTGCGGCTGGATGTGGCGCTCCCGAGCGGCTACAAGATCAACGGGCTGGCCCCCTTCTCGATGGCGTGGCAGACGGAGGGGGCAGCCATCGTCCTGGCGCCGGATGCGGACCGCTCCATCCTGGAGCCGACCTTCCCCCTGGAGCTACCGGCCTCCTTTCGGGAGGGGGAAACCCTGCTCACAGCCGACCTGGCTATCTACTACTGCGAGGCAGCCACCGAGGCGCTCTGCCTGATCCAGCAGGTGCGGTTGCAGGTGCCGGTGCGCGTGCAGCCAACCGGCCAGCCGCTCCTCCCGCTCGACTATGCCATCCCCCTGCCCGACCTGACGGGGGGACGCTGAAAGCGGAGGCTCGTCGCCCTCCCCGGTGATGGGGGCATACAAAAAGACCGTCGTGGGGGCGACGGTCTTTTTGTCGGTAGCGCCAAAAAAGGATGTCAGGCGAAGGAAAGCGCAGCAGACTTTTCTGCCGCCTTGCGAAGGGCGTGGTGGGGGGACACCTCGCCCATCAGTCGCTTCCAATCTGCCTCCAGCGACTCCCGGCAGCTATGGCACAACCAGTCACTGGCCTCGGCCATGTGGCGGCTGCACTGGCCGCACAGCCGATCGTCCTCGCTCCAGATGGGCAATGCACTGCTTGCTTTTTGCACCAAGGTGGTAGCTCCTTGCCCGTCCGATGTCAAACAGGCATGTTAAAAAAAGGTCGAAAATGTATCGGCGTGGCACGTGCGTTGTGCGGATGGAAGGGGTTTAATGAAAGCGTGGCTGACGGTGCGTAAGGCGAAGAGAAAGCAGCGGTGACGCCTCCATATGGTAGTAAGAAGCTTCCTGAAAGTCAACTATCTCGCGAGCGTTCACGGCAGATGGGAATAGGCGGCAGGGGAAGCACGGCGGGCCGCGCCGCGATCTTTCCCCGAGCGGGGCAAGCGTCTGCGGGGCGGGGGCCACCGCCACGGCAAGGGGGGCGCGCTTGCCCAAAGGGGGAGGATAGGTAAAGATAAGGGGCTGAAGCATAGGGAGCATACAGGGGTGAGATCGACTCGAATCCTTTTAAAGAACGTGGATGCGATCACGCTGGAGGGCGCGGACGAAGTGCTGCGCGCCGTGGACATCGCCATCGAGGGCAAGCAGATCGTGCAGGTGGGGGCGGCGCCCGAGGGCTGGGCGGCGGACGAGACGCTCGACCTGACCGACCACCTCGTCATGCCGGGCTTTTGGAACGCGCACACCCATGCCCCGATGACCTTTACCCGCTCCATCGGCGACGACCTTCCCCTGGCTCGCTGGTTCAACGAGAAGATATGGGTGGCGGAAAGCGGCCTCACCGAGGAGGATGTGTACTGGGGGGCCATGCTGGCCGCCGCCGAGATGATCCGCAGCGGCACCGTGGGCTTTGCCGACCATTATTTTTACATGCACCGCGTGGCGGAGGTAGTCGAGCAGGCGGGGCTGAAGGCCCTGCTGGCGACGGCTGTCTTCGGGACAGGGCAGGAGGTCTCCCTCTCCTTCGAGGACAGCGTGGAATGGGCCCTGCACTTTCAGGGGGCGGCGGACGGTCGCATCCGCACCGTGCTCGGTCCGCACTCGCCCTACATCTGCCCGCCCGAGTTTCTTCGCGAGGTGGCGGAGGTGGCACGGCAGGAATCGCTCGGCATCCACATCCACCTGGCCGAATCGGACGAGCAGGTCGAGGTATCGCTCGCCACGCATGGCAAGAGCCCCGTGCAGCACCTGAACGATCTGGGGCTCTTCGACGTGCCTACCCTCGCGGCCCACTGCATCGCCGTGAGCGAGGATGACATCGCGATCTTCGCCGAAAAGGGGGTAGTGCCCGTACAATGCCCGCAGTGCCACATGAAGCTAGGGATGGGGGTGACGCCCGTGCCTGCCATGCTGGCGCGCGGCATTCCCGTTGCCCTGGGCACCGACGGGCCCGGCTCGAACAACAACCTGGCGATGCTGGAAGAAGCGCAACTCGCCGCCCTGATGCAAAAGCTGCATCATCGCGACGCCACCCTGCTTGCGGGCGATTTGCCCCTGCGCCTGGCCACCACCCACGGCGCGCGGGCGCTGGGCTTCCCCACCAGTGGCGTTCTGCGTGCCGGCGCGGCGGCTGACCTGATCGTGCTCGATTGCCGCCGCCCCCACCTTCAGCCCCGCCTCTCGCTGATCGGGAACGTGCTGTACGCGGCGGGCAGCGGCGACATCGTCCACTCGATGGTGGACGGGCGATGGCTGATGCGGGATCGGCACCTGGTCACGCTGGACGAGGCGCGCATCCTGGCCGAGGCAGAGCGGCGCGCCCTGGCCATGAACCAGCGGGGCACAACGCTGCTGCGTCCCTATCAGGGATAAGCAACCCGTGTATTTTCTATCTCACTACCTTACGGACCGGAGCTTATGGCTGAGTTGAAAACCGTGCTGTCGGTCTGGCGCCCCTCGCGCCAGTGGACCATCCTGTTCGACCATGAGCCCTACGCCCCTGCCCTGTGGGCGCTGCTGTTCGACCCCACCGAGACCTTGATGGCGAGCACCCATTTTGGCGAGGAATGGCCCCGTCGCTCGGCGGAGGCGGTGCAGGCCGATCACGTGATAGGCTACCGGAGCAGTGCCGGGCAGGCGCGCGAGCGGCTCGTGGCGCGGCTCGAGCCGCTGCGTGCCTTTCCAGAGGCGTGGCGCGCCTTTTCCCTCACGCGGGCGCTTGCGCTCTCGCTGGCGGCCATCCCCTCCGAGTGGCCGCTGCGCTTCGATGCGAGCAGCGTGACGCTCCATCATGGCGGGCGCTACACGGAGCTAATCGCTGCGGCGGTGCAGGCGGCGGCGCGCCTGGCCTCCGACCCGCCGCAGCGCGACGCCGAGGCTGTGGACGTGCTAGTCGCCATGGCGCACGGCCTGAACCCCGAGACGCTGCTTCATCCCCCCGTCGCGGCGGGCGGCGCCCAGGCAGAGCTGGCCTGGCCCCGCGATGGCACAGTCGTCGCGCGCGCCCTGCTCGGGCGGCCTGTGGATTGCCCCACCAGCCACGTGGAGGCGATGACGCGCGCCCGCCGCCATTGGGAGGCACGCTGGTAAGGGGCGCGCCGCCTGCAACCGGTAGCAAGCTCCTTGCGTAAAGCAGTGATGTGTGACGGCGCGCCTGGCCAGGGATGGTGATTGCCCCAGCCCGCCACGCGACCGCTGGAATCGGAGAAGGATGATGAAACAAAAATGGTATGGGGGCGACATCGGCCTCCAACTGCGCATGGCGACAACGATTGGCCTGCTGGTGCTGGTGTACCTGGGGTTCATGGCGGCGATGTTTGCGGCCGGGGCAGACAGCGTCACCATCTTCGGGGTGGCCATGCTCCTGCTGGGCGTGCAATATTTCTTCAGCGACAAGCTGGTGCTGGCCTCCGCTGGGGCCAAAGAGGTGTCCCCCGCCGAGGCGCCCGCGCTTCACGCCATGATAGACCGCCTCGTGCAGGCGGCAGACCTGCCAAAGCCGAAGGTCACCATCATCCAGAGCGCCGTTGCCAACGCCTTCGCCACCGGGCGCAGCCCGTCGCACTCCGCCGTCGCGGTGACCACGGGGCTGCTGGAAGTGCTGGAGCCTGCGGAGCTGGAAGCCGTGCTGGCGCACGAGTTGGCGCACGTCAAGAATCGCGACGTGATGGTCATCACCATCGCCTCCTTCTTTGCCACCGTGGCGCAGTTCACGATGCGCTGGGGCATGTGGGGCGGCATGGGGCGGCGCCGCGGGCGCGATGAGGGGAACAGCTTTGCCCTCTTCTTTGTTGCCTCGATCGTCGTCTGGATCGTCAGCTTCTTTTTGATCCGGGCGCTGTCCCGCTATCGCGAGTATGCAGCCGATCGGGGCGCGGCCCTGCTCACCGGCTCGCCCGCCGCCCTGCAAAGCGCCCTGGTCAAGATTTCCGGCTCGATGCGCTACGTGCCACAGCGCGACCTGCGCGAGATGGAAGGGTTGAATGCCTTCTTCATAGTCCCGGCGGACGTGAAGCAGAGCGTGCTGGAACTGTTTAGCACGCACCCTTCCATGGAAAAGCGCATTGCCTACCTGGACCGCCTCGCCCAGCAGATGGAAAGCTACCGCTAGGCGTCATGCTCACAGCACTTCGTGACCTGATCAACGCTATCCTCGGGCGCGGCACGGCCCCCGCGCCCGCCGTGTCCAAGCCGCTCTTTGCCATCAGCAATGCCCTGGTGGAGCAGGAGGCGCGGCTTGGCATCCGCACCACCGGCTTCGCCGCGCTTGCGTTTCGCAACGTCGAATCTTCCATGTTTGGGCGGCTCGACGAGGAGATTCAAGCGCTCGTCCGCCTGGGGGCGGAAACAACGGGCACGCGGGTCGAGCGCGTCAAGGATGAGTACAACTACCTGTGGCTGCTCTTCTATGATGAGGACTTTGAAGACCTCGTCGCGACGATGCATCTTGCCAGCAGCACCCTGGAAGAACACGACTTTGGCCGCTCGCTGCTGTCGGCTGCCTTCCAGTTCGCGGGGGATGATGAAGGCACCTTTTTCTGGCTCTTCAACTTCAAGCGCGGGCACTACTATCCCTTCGCCCCGCGCCCCAACCGCACCCGTGATCAAACCCTCGAGATGCGCCTGAAGAGCATCATGGCTCCCTACCTCCCGCTCGAAACCGACCCCGCACGCTGGTACCCCCTGTGGGAGATCCCTGGCGACCCGCAGGCCCCCGCACGCCAGTTGGACGGGTGAGGGGCCGGGGGAGAGCACGCGCCTGATAGAGATGGCAGATCAGAGTGGGGAGGCTGGGGGGCTACGGCCCGCCCGAAGGCGGCACGACAAACCATAACATCAAGGGGGCGGCCCATGTGGGCCGCCCCCTTGTTCGTTCCTGCGCTTTCGATCAGATAAGCTCGGGGATAATCAAGCCGTAGTTGCCATCGCTGCGCCGATACACCACGCTCACGTTGCCGCTCGTGCCATCGTAATAGACAAAAAAGGTGTGGCCCAGCAGTTCCATCTGTTCGATGGCCTCCTCCGCCCCCATCGGCGCCATCGGGAAGCGCTTGACGCGGACAATCTCCGTCTCGTCCTCCTCCTCTTGCGCCTCCTCCTCGGCGTCGAACGGAAGCCCCGCGCCGCGCCCATCGGGGGCGGGCTGGCGCTGGTAGCGATCCTTGCGCTTGCCCTTGAAGCGGCTGATCTGGCGCTGCAGCTTGTTTTCGACCTGATCAATGGCGGCGAAGACCTCCCCCGCGCGCTCTTCCCCGCGCAGGATGGTGCCGTGGCTGTCGCGGAGCGTTACCTGCACCACGAAGCGCTCATTTGCAACACGCGCAGCCTGCTCGCGAATGTCTACGCGTCCCTCGGACAGTGTGGGCAGATAGCGATCCAGACGGCCAATCTTTCGCTCTACATAATCCTGAACGGACTGGTTGACCTCCAGATTGTGACCATGAACGTTAAGATGCATAGCGCTCCCTCCAGGGTTGGCTTGCCGCCCACTGCGGCAAGCATGGGACAAACCATATCCTAGCAACCGCCACCCTCAGCGTCAATTATAGGGGCGGGCGAGCGTGATGGCCCACACCGCGCGTGCGCCCGCATGGCGCAGGGCCGCCGCGCTGGCCTCCAGCGTGGCGCCCGTGGTGCACACATCATCCACCAGCAGCCAACTGCCGCCCGCTGGCACCTGGCGCTGCCCGGAAGGCCCCCGCCACATTGTCCAGCCGCTCTTTCGGAGAAAGCCCCACCTGCGGCAGGGTGGCCCGCTCGCGCCATAGCAGGTCATCGCGAAGCGGGACGTTGAGCGGGCCCGCCATCGCCCTGGCCAGCAGGGCCGATTGGTTGAAGCCTCGTGCCTTCTGTCGGTCGGGGTGGAGCGGGACCGGCAGGAGCCCCTGAATGGCCGCGCCGGGCCGCTCCTGCCAGCGACTGGCCAGCAGGGCGCCCAGCGGCGCCGCAAGCGCGGCGTACCCGTCATATTTCAGCGCGTGGATGGCCCCGCGCAGCGGCTCCGCGTGCGGGCCTACCACGCGCAGGCCATCAAGGGCCGAGCCGGCGCGGGCGCGGGCGCCGCAGTGGACGCTGCCCTCCATCGGCAAATCGCAGCGGGGGCAGCGCGGCTCAGCAAAGCGCGCCACCCGTGCCTCACAGGCAGCGCAGAAAAGCTCGCCGGGCCGCTGGCAGGCGACGCAGTGGGACGGAAAGAGAAGGTCGTCCAGCAACCGCCACAGGCGGCGGGCGTGATCGTAAAAGGGTGCTGGCACGGTGGGGGAGGGGTAGGGGGCGCTGGGGCGAATCAGGGCGGCGGGGCGAGCGGCCTCGCCGCCAAACAGGCGGTCACTTTTGGCACTAGGGCGCGTCAAGCAGGGCGAGGTGGTCCCCCACTTGGCTCTGGGAGCGGGCAATCGTTCCCGCCGGCAGTTCAAGGACGGAGCGGCATCCCCGCGTGAAGAGGGGGCCAATGCGGTTGGGCGGCATCGCTGCCACCGCCCGCAAGATCGTCCCCTGTCCGTCCAGGTAGAGCACATCAATAGGAAAGCGCATGAAGAAGGTGTGAATCGAGCTGTCCCCCTCCAGCAGCAGCCCCTGCCCCGGCGGCAGCGATGGCAGGAACATCAGCCCCTTCAGCCGTGCCCCATAGCTGCGGGCGCGCTGGACGTGCGTGGCCAGGCTCGTGTCGCGGGTCACGTTGTGTACGCGCATCGGCAGCCGCAGCCCTAGAACGAATCTTTGAGAATCAGCATGGCCGGGCCGAGCAGCACGATAAAGAGCGAGGGGAAGATAAGGAACACCATAGGGAAGAGAATCTTGATGGGGGCCTTCTGCGCCTGCTCTTCTGCACGCTGCCGCCGCCGGATGCGCATCTGCTCGCTCTGGATGCGGAGCACCTTCGCCATGCTGACGCCCAACTGGTCAGCTTGGAGCACGGCTGCAATAAAGGCGGTCACGTCGTCCACATCAATCCGCGCGGCCATGTCCCGCAGCGCCTCGCGCCGCGTGCGCCCGATGCGCATCTCGTGAACCACGCGGTCAAAGGCGCGCGTGAGCTCGTTGTCCCACTTGTCGGCCACGCGCTGCAGCGCCGCGTCGAAGCCCAGCCCCGCTTCCACGCTGACCGTCAGCATGTCGAGCGCATCGGGCAACGATTTCTGGATGTTGTGCTGGCGCGCCCGAATCTTGCGGTCCAGCCAGACGTTCGGCATGTAAAAGCCGAGCATCATGAACAGCGAGGTCATGCCAATCAGGCGCACGGTTGGCATGCCAGCGGAAAGGAAGAGGACGAAGGGCAGCCCTCCCGCAATCATCGCGCCCAAGCCACGCACCCCCCAGAAATCCGGAGCGTTCCAGCCGTTCGGGTTCCCTGCGCGGGACAGCTTCAGCTCGGTCTGCTGCAGCGAGCGGTTGGGGGCAAAGCGCACGGCCATGCGGGAGGTGCGCTCGATGATCGGCTTGACGACGCGATCATAAAAAGGCTCCTGGAGCTCGACCTCTTCCAGCGTGACGGGCTCGTCGCGCGTGCCGTAGCGATCCAGTCGGTCGGACAGGTCGTTCGGCACCGTGCGCAGCAGGCCCATGCCTATCATGAGCATCGCGACGGCACTTCCCGCCAGTGCGGCAATTAAAAGTTCCATGGTGCGCTATCTCCCTCGCTCAGACTTCAATCTTGACGAGATTCTGTATGGCGAAAAAGCCCATGACCATCATCAGCACCGCGGTGCCGATCATGATCCAGCCACACTGCTCGGTGTACAGCCGCGAGATGTAGGGGCGATTGGTAAGAAAGAGAAAGATGGAGAGGGCGACGGGCAAAAAGGTGATCACGTTGCCGGACAGCATCCCCTGGGCCACCAGCACCCGAATCTCCCCCTGGATGCGGACGCGCTCGCGGATGGTATGGGCGAGCGTGTCCAAAATTTCCGCCAGGTTGCCGCCGACCTCCTGCTGGACGTTGACGGCGGTCACCATCATGTCCAGGTCTTCGCTGGGGATGCGGCGATACAGGTTGGCCAGCGCCGCCTGCTGGCTCAGGCCGAGCCCCACCTCGCGCACCACGCGCGAGAACTCCCCGGCAATCGGGTCCGGCATCTCCTGGCTGAGCACCTCCATGCTTTGCAGGAAGCTGTATCCCGCGCGCAGGGAGTTGGACAGCATCACGATGGCGTCCGACAGCATATCGTTGAACGCGGCGAGCCGCTGGTTCTGGCGACGGCGCAGGTAGAAGCGCGGCAGGACAAAGCCCAGCAGCCCCATCAGCGGCGCCAGGATGATGCTGCGAAAGATAAAATAGCCCAGCAGCAGCGTGACCAGCACCGACAACAGTTGGAACATCTGCCACTCGGAGACCTTGAGCTTCAGGTCCGCGCGCGCCAGCTCGTTCCGCAGGGCGTTGCTCCCCTTCTCATCGCGGGAAGCGCGCTTTTCCAACCAGCGGCTCAAAAAGCCGCCGGTCGCTGCCGGTGCATCGCCGTACACCGTGATGTGCTCGTCCCCTGTCAGGAACGTGTACTCCTCGCGGCTGCCATAGCGCTCCAGGCGATCATCAATCTGCTCGCCCTGCACGGACAGCCAACGCGCCAGGCCGGCGAAAAACAGCGAGATGGCGATGGCCAACAGGCCAGGGACGGCATAGATAGTCATGGGTGGATACCCCTTGCAGTCAGCGATTCAAAGACAGGGCGCCGCTTCTAGCTGAAGCGGCGCGAGCCAAAAATGTTGGGGGGCAGCGAGATGTTGTGCGCTTCCAGCCGCTCCATGAATTTCGGTCGCAGGCCGGTGGGGTGCAGCCGACCAATCACCTTGCCGTTCTCGTACCCCGTCTGCTGGAATGCGAAGATTTCAGCCACCGTGATCACGTCGCCCTCCATCCCCTGCACCTCGGCAATCGAGACGATCCGGCGCGAGCCATCGCGGAAGCGCTCCTGGTGAACAACCAGGTCCACCGCGCTGGAAATCTGCTCGCGGATGGCGCGCAGGGGCAGGTCCATGCCTGCCATCAGGCTCATCGTCTCGATGCGGCTCAGCGTGTCGCGCGGGCCGTTGGAGTGCGCCGTGGTCAGCGAGCCATCATGACCCGTGTTCATCGCCTGTAGCATATCCAGTGCCTCGCCCCCGCGAATCTCACCCACGACGATGCGGTCCGGGCGCATGCGCAAGCAGTTGATGACCAACTGCTGGATCGTGACTTCCCCCCGTCCCTCGATGTTGGGGGGGCGGCTTTCCAGCGTCACCACATGATCCTGGTGCAGTTGAAGCTCAGCCGCGTTTTCTACAGTCACGATGCGCTCATCGCTGGGGATAAAGCCCGAGAGGACGTTGAGCAGGGTGGTCTTGCCGGAGCCTGTGCCCCCCGAGATGACCACGTTCAACCGTCCCTCGACGCACCCCTTCAAGAATTCCATGCCCTCCGGCGTGACAGAGCCGAAGCGGATCAAATCTTCCCCCTGCAGCCGCTCCTTGAAAAACTTACGGATCGTGACGGTGGGGCCACGAATCGCGAGCGGCGGGATGACGATATTGACGCGCGAGCCATCCATCAGGCGGGCGTCCACATAGGGGGTTGCTTCGTCCACGCGCCGCCCGATGGGCGAGACGATGCGGTCAATGATGCGAAAGACATGGTCGTTGTTGTCAAAGCGCACATCGGAAAGCAGCAGCTTGCCCCGCTTTTCCACATAGATCCGATCCGGCCCGTTCACCATGATTTCCGTGATTTCCGGGTCGTCCAGCAGCGTCTGGATCGGCCCCAGCCCCAGAATTTCCGCGATGACTTGCTCGAACAGGGCGGTTCGCTGCTGGCGCGTCAGCACCAGCGACTCCTGCTTGAGAAAATTGTCGAACATCTCGCGGATAACCTGGCGGACCTCATCCTGGTGGGACAGGTCCATCCGAGGGTCCAACTCGGCGATGAGCCGATTTTGGATCTGGGCCTTCAAATCGGACATCGTGTCCCGCGCGGGCCCCACTGCCTGGCGGCGCAAGCGCACCTCTTCCAGCTTGCGGAGCGAGGTGGTTTCCCCTCCGTTGGGTGGCGGGGTGGCATCCTGGCGACCTTCAATGCGGCGTAACAAACTCATGGTGAACTCCTCGTTTCCCGTGGGGTGAAACTTACCGACCGAACAATCTGGCAATCAGGGATTGTTTCTTTGCGGGTTCAGCAGTTTTATTGGCGGCTTTCTTTTCCGCTTCCTGCGGAAGCTCTTGCAGCCCCATCATGGAGCGCGCCAGCTTGGTGTGGGCCATCGCCAGCGGGCTGCGCGGGTTGCTGATCGTGACGGGCATCCCCTGCTGGATGGCTGTGCCGGCGAGACGATCGTCGCGCGGCAGCTCGACGGCGATGGGATGCTTGATGCTGTTCTGGATCGCCTGGGAGCTGACGGCCCCCTGCGGCTCGTGCTTGTTCACGACCAGCTTCACCTTGTCCTTGCCATAGTCGAGGCGGTCCGTCACCTCGAAAAACAGGCGCGCGTTGCGGATGGCCGGAATTTCCGGCGTGGTGACCAGCACCACCGCGTCGGCATCGTCCAGGATGGTCAGGATCGGCTCGCCAAAGGTGGGGCGCGTGTCAAAGATGACCCAATCGAACTGCTCGCGCAGCGCCCCGATGAGCCGCTTGATTTGACGGGGCGACACCAGCTCCGACTCGGTAGGCGGGGAGCCAGGGATGACCTGGATCCCGCTGGAATGGGAGATAAACATTTCCTGGATAAACTGCGGGTCCAACTCCTCGGCGCTGAGCAGATCAATGATGGTTCGGTTGGCGGTCAGGTTGAGCAGGACCGTCAGATCGCCAAACTCCGTGTTGCCATCAACCATCGCCACCGCAATGTCTGGGCGCTGCTGGCGGAGCGCAATCGCCAGATTGGCGGCAACGCTGCTGGTGCCCACCCCCCCCTTAGCGCCAAAAACGGCCACGATGTTCCCGTCGCGCTGGCTGGGCTTGGCCTGCGCCGCGCTGGCGGGCTGGCCGGCGGGGGCGCCTGCTGGCGCCGCCTGCAGCTGGCTGCGCTGCATCCGGCTGAGGTTGTAGACGCGGCGGATGCTGGTAACGATCTCCTCTGTCGAGGAGGGCTTGATGAGGAACTCGCGCGCCCCTGCCAGCATCGAGCGGCGCATGTAATCCGCCTCGCCCTGCACGCTCATCATGATGATCTGGATGCCCGGCAGCTCGCGCGTCAAAATTTCCGCAGCGCTGATGCCGTCAATGCCAGGCATGTTGATGTCCATGATGACCACATCGGGGCGCAGTTGCCGGGCAAGCTCGATCCCCTCCTCGCCGCTTCCCGCGGAGCCGACCACTTTGATGTCTTCTTCAAGCAGAAGAAGCTTTTCCATGTTGCGGCGCAGGTCGGCGATATCGTCCACCAGCATCACGCGGATTATTTCCTGACTCATGAAACAAGCACCCCTGGCGTAGCAGGCAGGTCAAAGCGAGGGAGGGGCGGGCCATCCCCTGCTATGTCCCTGCGATCAGCCGTTAGAAGCGGCACGTTGTGTTGGCTGCAAGATGGTACGCCACTGGAATAGGCTGTCATGGTGCAAGGTTATACCGGTCAATCAGATATTGGTCGTTCACTGGCTGGGTCGTAAAGTCGCTATCATCGGTGATGGAGCGAAGGACAAACTCGAAGCTGGCGGAATCGCGGATGCGCTTGATTTCCAGCGCCTGCTGCGGCTCGACCACCACGGTGACGATGCCGCCCACGGACTCCTGGCTGTCATCCTCGGTGACCGTCCACGGGCCGACGCGGAGCACGGGCACCTTCTGCATCAGGTATTGCGTGACCGATTCGGTTTCGGCGTTTGGGTCCCCGCCAACCCCCAGGCTGATGGTCGCTATGATGTCCACTTGATCGCCCGCGCGCAGGGCGCCCGCCACGCTGGAAATCTGGTCAATCGGGATGGCGATAGCCACTTGCCCATCGGGAATGATGTAGCTGAGGTTGCTGCCCAGCCCCAGGCGCTGCTCTTCCAGCTGTTTGTCTAGCAATTGCGTGGTGACGATCACCTGCCCCGGATAAATGCGCGTGTTGGAAATTTTGCCCTGGATGTACTCGACCCCCGAGACGGGCAGGGCGGTGCCATCCGGATTTTCTGTAGTCATCTCGCCCAGCACCGCATCTGCCGGGATGGGGTTGGGGTACTCGGCCGGGCCAACCGCATCCACCGGAATCTCCTGCCAGGGCTCAATCGTCTGATAGGCCACCAGGACAGTCGAGCTTTCGACCAACGGCGCCCCGCCCGCCTCACCGGCAGGGGGGGTGGTTTCTCGTAGGATGATAAAGGTCGCAGCCGCAGCGATGATACCCAGCACGACACCAAAGATCATCAAGATTCTTCCGCCCGCACGCATAACACACTCTCCTTGCTGGAACAACAAGCATATTGTAGGGGATCATCAGGATGTTTCTAGGGGAAGATAGTCCTAAGGATCGAGGTTGGATGGACGGGAGCGCCCGGCACTCCAAGCAGGAACCGGCGCGCCTAGCGCACGATGCGCGGGCGGAAGAAGGGAAGCTCCCACACGGTCGTGTCCTGTGAGGCCGAACGGTGCCGATACAGGCGCAGCCAGGAGGTGTCGCAGGTGCCGCCTACGCCGAAAAAGAGATTGTATTGAGCCGTTCCTTCAGCAGGAATCCGTACTGGCTCTGGATCCGGATTGGTGTTGTAGCGCCAGCCGTTGTCCGGGCCTACGGCTCCCTGGGCGATGTCAACCCAACAGGCGTCATTCGACAAATCCGAGCAGCCACATAGCTGCATCTGATACCGCTGGGCCGCGCCACAGCCGCTGTGGCAGTCCTGATCGAAGTGGCGCACCCCGAGCGTCTGGCCGGAGGCAAATTTGCTCAACTGGGCAAAGACCAGCGGAAAGCTCGCCCCCGTGTCCAGGTTGAGCGGCAGGGCCCGCTTGGCATAGACCTGGGCGCCGCCTGTTTCCCACAGCACTGCGCTGGGGTCCAGGTTATCCCAGTAAAGCTGGTTTACATAACAGTGGTCCTCCGTGGGGGTCGCGCAGCTGTAGGGCTGCGGCGGGCCCGCACGCAGGTCGTAGTTGTTCTCGCTGGAGCCGGCGGTCCCCCGGACGTACAGATAAAAGTACCAGCCGCCGGTGGCCTCGGTAGCAAAGTTGTTGAGGTCCACTTGGAAGCCCGCAGGCTGATACCACCGCAGGTCGGTCGGGACGGTCTGGCTCGTTTTGATGGTGTAGCGCGACAGGTAAGCGCCCCCTGACTGATCCGATAGCACAGTTGGATCACCAAAGGCGCTGGTAATATTCGTATCGAAGTGCCACAGCGTGTATTGGGTGGTGGTTGCATAGGCGTCGTTGTAATCGGCTGTGCGCGAGTAGGTGCGTCGGTACTCATCCACGCGCCAGAAGGCAGGCTTACCGGACGAGAAGGCGTTCAGTTTCAGGCCGGTGTCGGCGTTGCTGCCCCCTGTCGTACAGGTGCCGGATGGAAGCTGTGGGTTGCTACAGCTGGCAAACTCGTCGGCAGTCAGGGGCGGCGAATAGGTAGGGGGTGCCCCTGGACGATTGTAAGAATCTGCATCGAAAATTTCAAGGGTCAAAAGCGTGGTGCCGGTGACGTCGGGGTAGTTCGACGGGACATCAACGCGGAACAGGTAACCGTAGGGCAACTGGCTGTACTCGGGATTGGTGATCAGCCCGTCAATGGTGTGGGGCGAGTAGGCATCGCCCGTCCCGCGGTGGCTCTCGCGGCCCCACACCATCAGATTCAACTCATTGACAACCCCTGGCACCCCGTAGGGCTTGGCAAGAATCTCGGCGTAGTTGTTGACGTCGGCGATGGCCTCTGCTGAGATGTCCACCCGGGCGAAGGCAGGGAGCAGCCGGATAAAATAGGTTTCCACGCGCTCGACCGCGCGCACCCGCACCTGCTGGGCCACCGGAAGCGTCACCTCCAGCGGCTGCGACAGCGAGGAGAGGGGGATTCCGTTCGCTTCCATAATCTGCTCTGCCTTGATCTGCGGGGAGGTGGGGGCGTTGCCCACCAGCATCTGGACCGCAGACAGGGCGGAGGTGTCCACAGCGCTTTGAAGCTTCGCGCGCCGCGCCATCAGGTTGGCCACATCCACCCCTAGCCCCACAAAAAGCAGCAGCGTCACCATCATCAGGGCAACCAGCAGCAGGGTCTGCCCGGCTTCCTGGCTTGGCGCGGCGGGTAGGGAGGACTCAGGACCCACAAAATCGTGTTGCATCGTTTTACTCAATACTGTTGGACAATGGCGTAGCTTGACATCGGAATTTCCAGCGCGCCGGTCACCAGGCGCATGAACTGTGGCAGGTAGCGGTAATCCACCTCGACGATGGTGACCGAGATATTGCGCGAGGCGGCTGTGCCCCCCGTGCCCAATCGTTGTTGGATGGTGACGCGGGAAACGTTGGGCTCGGCGGCGCCGCTACCGTGTAGATGATACACGTTGTCGTTGTCCCACTCACTCGGGATGATGACGCCGCCGCTGTTCGTCCTGCTCTTGACCAGATAGATGTCCATCCGGCTTTGATCGAGCTCGCTCAATTTTTCCAGGATCAACTGCCCAATCTCGGCATTGGTGGCCCCATCCATGGCAAAGCGGGTGCCGTCGCGCGCCGCCGTGTTGACGCGCAGCCAGGCGTTGATGGCCAGCCCGCCCTCCAGGATCACGCTCAGCAGGACGATCAGGACGGGCAGCACCAGGGCCATCTCGACGAGGCCCTGCCCTGACGCAGAGGTCCGTGGTGCAGGCGCTTTTATGGGGCGAGTTTTCATCAGCTCACTACTTTCCTGTCTGCCAGGGGGCGCATCCGATGCGGCCCCCTGGCCACTTTTATGGACAATAACTGGGTGGCAGGGTGCCCTGCTGCGCCGCGCCGGTGCCCGTTCCGTTCTGGTAGCCGGTGCGGCTAGCGAGCGCACTCACGAATACATCCCCAATACGTATGAACGAGCCTACATCACAGACGGTGTAGTAACCCGGCAGGCTGGGGATCTCCTGGAGGAATCCTTCCCAGTGGCGGCTCCCCTCATCCACCTGCGCAAAGACGCTGGCGCCTGAGACGAAGTCGCCCGTGTTGGCGTCCTGCACCACGGCTACCACATCGAGCACCCCCTGGCTGTCCGTCTCCTTCAGCGCGTACACATCCACCTGCAGTTCCGGTGCGGGGGTCGGCGTGACGCTTGGGGTGGGGGTGAGGGTAGGGCTCGGCCCCGCCGTCGGCGTGCTGGTGGGGGCGCCCAAGCGATAAACGGTGATCGTTGTCCCCACATCGTTGCTGGAGGGCTGGTAGCTGTACGTCCCATGCGTCACGTTGGTAACAGTGAACTGCACAGTGTTTTGCTCGTTTAGAATGTTGTCCCCCGTGGCGATGGTGCAGGTGCCGCTGCTGTCCGTGTTGCAGGTTTTTGTTCCCGTGTAGCCGTTGCTCCACACCCCGGTAATGGTGGCGCTCTGGAGCGCGCCGTGGGAGGCGGTATGGATGCGTATCGTCACCTCCGCTTCCCATTTGTCGCCACCCGTCCGCTTGGGCAGGCCGGTTAGCGAGCCAAGGTGCATGGACGGGGGCGGGGTGGGCGTGCTGGTAGCGGAAGAGCCGAAGAGGTAGACGATGACAGTGTTCGGGACATCGTTGCTGCCCGGCTGGTAGACCTGGGTGTCGTGGGTCACGTTGGTGATGGTGAGCAGGATGCTCGGCTGCGTCGTGGGAATGTTGTCCCCGGTGTCTAAGCTACAAAGTCCGCTGCCGCTTGTCTTGCAGGTCTTAGTGGTCGGGACACCATTGATTTCCCAGGAAACCGTCACCGTGGCGTCCTGGAGCGCAACGTGGCTGGCATTGTGAACGCCGATTGCCAACCGTGCCCGCCACTTGTCGCCGCCGATGTCGTCAGGCGTGCCCGACGTTGAAGCCAGGTGCATGGCCGGGGCCGGGGTGGGCGTGCTGGTGGCGGAAGAGCCGAAGAGGTAGACGATGACAGTGTTCGGGACATCGTTGCTGCCCGGCTGGTAGACCTGGGTGTCGTGGGTCACGTTGGTGATGGTGAGCAGGATGCTCGGCTGCGTCGTGGGAATGTTGTCCCCGGTGTCTAGGTCACAAAGTCCGCTGCCGTTTGTCTTGCAGGTCTTAGTGGTCGGGACACCATTGATTTCCCAGGAAACCGTCACCGTAGCGTCCTGAAGCGCAACGTGGCTGCCATTGTGAATGCCGATTTCCAACCGTGCCCGCCACTTGTCGCCGCCAATGTCGTCGGGCGTGCCCGCCGTCGAAGCAAGGTGCATGGACGGTGCCTGGGTGGGCGTCCGGCTCGGCGTAAGGGTTATGGTGGGCGTCCTGGTTGCAGTGCCCGTCCGGGTGGGCGATGGCACGGGCGTACTCGTTGGGGTGCGCGTGTTGGTGGCCAGCGGGATGGGCGTGTTGCTCGGCGTGCGGGTAATCGTCGGTGTTTGAGTAGGCGTGCTCGTCTGGGTGGGTGTGCGAGTCTGGGTGGGCGTGTTGCTCGGCGTCGGCGTGTTGCTCGGCGTCGGCGTGTTGCTCGGCGTCGGCGTGTTGCTCGGCGTCGGTGTATTGGTCGGTGTATTAGTCGGCGTGTTGGTAGGCGTGTTGGTGGGCGTGTTGGTGGGCAGGTCGGGCGTCCACGTTGCCAGGGCAATCGGCGTGGGCGGCAGGTTCGAGCGATCAATGCTCTGGACCGCCCCCCAATCCTCGCTGATGCCACGCTCGAAGCCGCGCACCAGAATTTGGGGCACGATGGCGCGCAGCGGCGGGGTGAGCATCACCACGTTGTAGTAGACGTAGACCTCGACAATCTGGCCCGGTGCCCCGCCCGTAACCGGGTTCACATCCACCTGGTAAAAGCCCATGGCGCGGCGGGACACCCCGTCGGCCAGGGGCAGCCCCACCAGGGCGCCCCGCGCCGTCTCCTTGATCGAGGTGACGCGCGGGATATAGGTGCCCGCCCCATCCTGGATCTGCCGCCCCGTCACGGCGAAGCGCACCGCCTCGCGCGCGGAGTGGTTGACCGTCACCTGCGCCTGGATGATTCGCCCCACATCAATGATGCCGAACGCCAGCAGGATCAGGATCGGGAACGGTAAGCGCGAATTCAACCATGCTCTGCCCCCAAGAGCCACGACGCCAGCGCGCGCGGGGCGGCTGGCCCGGTGGGGGAGCAGGGTCGGTATGGGGCGGGCGAGGTGTGATCATAGTGGTCCAGCGGTTGTCCTATCTTTTAACATCGTAATTATACTAAACGTGAGCAATGAATCATAGCTTAATGGGGGTACCCCTATTCTAACGAAACTGTCACAAACGGATGGCCCAATCTTCCTATCAACCAAATCCTGCTTGATAAGATGCTGCCAAACGAAAAACACCCCCACGGTGGGGGTGCTCTGTTGTATCCATCAGCTGTCAGCCTGCCGCTACGGTGGGAGCAGGGTCCGGTAGGGGCACGCGGACGCTGATGCGCGTGCCCCGCCCCACCGTGCTATCGAACTGAACCGCGCCGCCGAGCATCTCCACCCGGTCGCGCAGGGCGGTCAGCCCCACGCTATGGGTCGCGCGGTTGTCCGACAGCGCCTCTGCCACGTTAAAGCCCGTTCCGTCGTCCTCCACCACCGCCATCACTGGATTTCCCTGAAGGTTGATCACCAGCTGCACGTGGGAGGCGTCGGCGTGCTGCACGACGTTGTTCAACAGCTCCTGCACGCCCCGGAACAGCAAGATTTCTACCTGGGAGGCAAGGCGCCGCTCCTGCCCTATATACTGGGCATGCACGCTGACCCCCGTCCTGCCCTCAAAGGCTGTCACATAGCGGCGCATGGTGGGCACCAGCCCCAGGTCGTCCAGCATCATGGGGCGTAGCTCAAAGATAAAATCGCGGATCTTCTGGAAGGTGGCGGCGGCAAAGCCCTTCAGGTTGGCTAGCTCCTGCCGCGCCTGCTCCGGGTCGCGCGCGAAGAGGCGCTCGCACAGCTCCGCCTGCAGGATCAGGTTGGTCAGGGATTGCGCGGGCCCATCGTGTACCTGTCGGGCCAGGGCGAGCCGCTCTTCTTCCTGCGCGGCGATAACGCGCGCCAGCGAAGAAGCCGCCGCGCTGACCTTGCTGCTGGCGGTGGCCGCCGCCGCCGTCTCGCGGTGGGCCAGCGCCTCCTTGGAGGGGAGGAATTGGACCAGTGACGCGAACCCTTGCAGCGATTGGAGGTGGCGCGTCAGGATCTGCTGCTTGCTCTGCAGCTGCTCCACCCGATTGCGCATGATGAACAGCCGAAGTTGGGCCTCGCTCGCCGCCTGGTAGAGGGATCGAATCTCGCTGCGCGAGTGCGCCTCCAGGTCGCCCTCCATCGCGGCCAGCTTGCTGCGTAGCTGGCTGTTGCGCTGGGTCAGCCGCTCTACCTCCGACGTGCCCTGCCGCACCAGCTCGTCATTTTCCCGCAACTCCTGCTGGACGCGCTCCGTCTCGTCCCGGCTACTTTCCAGGTAGTGGCGGAGCAGATCTAAAAAGTCTGTTCTGTTGTCCATGGTGGGGCGCGAGGTAGAGGCGGCGTTCGATTGGAATCGAAGCCGCCAACCGCTCGACTATCCTTCGTATTTGGTGTCTTGCAGGCGAATCCAGCCGTGGCGTAGGGCGTACACCGCCGCCTGGGTGCGATCGTTCACGTCAAGCTTGCGCAGGATGGAGGTCATGTGGTTTTTCACGGTCTGGCGGCTAATCCCCAGGCGGTAGGCCACCTCTTTGTTGGAATAACCCTTGGTGATGAACACGAGGATCTCCATCTCGCGCGGCGAGAGGGGGTTAAACATGTCCTCGTTCATCAGGTCGCCACTTGGCGAGATTTCCTCGAACTGCCGCAGCAGCCACGACGCCATGCGATTCTCGCTCATCACCTCTTCGTGGATCACATAGCTGCCAAGCGCCACCTGGCGGATGCCATTCAGCAGCACATCGGGGTGAATATCCTTGGCGTAGTAGGCCGAGGCACCGGAGCGGATGGCATGGAACATCTGCTCTTCGTCGTGGTAAGCGGTCAGGATAATGATCGCCACCTGGGGAAACAGGGCCTTGAGCTCCCGCGTGACCTGAAGGCCGTTTTGGGTGGGCAGGTTCACGTCCATCACCACGACATCTGGTATGTGCTGTCGAACCGTTGGAATCACCTCTCCGCCATCGGCCAATTCCGCGATCATTTGCATATCAGCGGCAGCATCAATGATTCGATTCAACCCCTGGCGAAAAAGAGGGTGATCTTCAACGACCATCACTTCCATAGAATCCACAAAATCACCTCTTACAGTTCTGGTTGCACTCGTTCGATTCGTGCGGACGGACGAGCGGGGGATGGCCGACAACCTGATTCAGTATAACACGCCCGTTTCCAGACCGTCAATCTTTATTGCAAATTATAGAGGGTAGCCTCCCTTTCTGTGAAGCGCGGGCTGGGGGCCTGCCCCGCTACGCTACCCATTCAAGGCGCCTCTGCGTCGTGTAACTCATAGACCGTCATGGGTTGCTGGCCTGCGTTGCCCAG
>CAVRLZ010000022.1:0-44441 GCA_963721895.1 uncultured Chloroflexia bacterium
CTGCTGCGCTGCCTCGTAAATCTGCGCGATATGCTCCGTCGTCACCGTCACCGGGCTCTCGTAGCTCGTGACTGCTCGCTCCGACCCATACTCGAACTCCAGCATCGCGCGGTACTGCCCCGCCCCCAGCGCCTGCCGCTCCACGAGCAGCGGGTACTCGATCGTCGTGCCGGGCAAGATCGTGTCCAACTGGGGGGTCAGCCGCTGGAGCTCCTGCCCCGCCTCGTCGGTCACCACAATCGTGCCGCGCGGCTTCAGCATCTGGTTGCCCTCGTTGGCCAGCCCCACCAGCAGCTTCTGGTACCCCTGCTCGATCACTACCGACACCCCCGTGATGCGCAGTGCCTCCTCCACGGCGCCGGGCAGGTTGACCTGCACCGCCACCACCGTGCGGTTTTGCAGGCGGATCTGCAGCGCGCTCTCGTCCTGCGTGCCATACAGGGTCACGTCCTCCGCCACCAGCCCGCCCACATACTGGCCCGCCGTGGCCGCCTGCGGCACCCGTACCTCAAAGGTTACCAGGCGCTCCTCGCCCGGCGCGAGCGTCAGTTCGGTCGCCCCCAGGCTGATCCAACTGCCCACCTGCGTGCGCGCCTCCGCGCTGCTCGGATAAACCACCCCGCTCGTCACCCCGGTGGTCGCGTCTACCGCATACAGCCGCACCGTGCCCGGTGCCGTGCCGTCGTTCACCACGCGCACCTCGTTGGCGATCACCTGCCCGGCGCGGCCTCATACACAAAATAGGACTGGGTCACCGGCCGCGCCGCATCGTAGCGCACCGGACTCAAGCTAAACGAGGCGGCTGGCGTGGCGGACTGCTCCGCGCGCGCGCCCCCCTGCCCCAGCACGGCCAGCAGGGCGGCCAGCAGCAAGCTTCCAACCAGACGGGTCAAGCGATTCATGAGCGGGGGTTCCTCTTCAAGCAGGGTAAGGGGGATGGGAGTGTCCGTCAAACAGGGGTGGGGGGTGCCAGGAAGTCCTGGCACCGCCCACCGCTTGGCTCACGGACCGGTAGCGTTGGTGATGGTGATGGTGCTCTCGTACTCGCCAGCGTAGGCATTGGCGGGCACGGCCACCTGGATGGTGGGGGTCAGGGTAAAGTCGCCCATGCCCGTGTCGGCTGCCGCGCTGAAGAACTTGACCCGTCGGGGCAATCGTGTCGTCGCCGGAATGGCCACCGCATAGAGGTGCTGTTGGTGGGCGCCGTGCAGGGTGCCTCATCACAGGCCACCGTTACGCCCGGTGATCGAGGCGGCGCCGTTGGACAGCGTCTTGCCCGTCCGCCGACTCGAAGGTGGTCGAGGTGATGTGCAGGCTCCAGCCAGCGCCGGTGCCGCGCGCATCGTTGAGGTTAATGTCGAAGGTGTCGGTCGGCGTCTTGTTGGTGCCGTCCAGCGTGACGCTCAGCGAGGGAGCGTCAGTGGCGCCGAAGGCTCAGGACTGCCACCCGTGATGGTGGAGGCGCCACTCAGATCATCGGCAAAGGCGGAGGCGGCCAGGGTCAACAGCAGCAGCGCGACCAGGGTCAAGACGGCGAAGGACTTGTCGTAGGAAAAGGGGGGATCGCCATGTGTAAGACTCCTTGAAAGCTTCAGTTTAGTGAGTGGTTGATGGTAGGCACGGGCCCGCTGTGCGACCGTTGGGCCAAACAAAAAAGACGCTGGGTTGTTTCCTATGGAATCATTCGAATAGGAGGGCCCTCCTTTCACAAAGGTAGGAGCCGACCAGCGCCTTGCCACATCAACTAGACAACCGAGGAGACCCGCAGGGGGGGCACATCTTCCAGGGCCGGTTACGCCACTTGCTCCCTTGATGGCTAGGCGTCCAAATACGCCATCAAGATCATCACATCCACTGGTCAAGCTATGAAATTGGCTGCGTAAGCTGCCGTGCGTGTCGACCGCCGCTTACTGACGACAGAATACTACGCTCCCCCACCTGCGTCTCCAGCACCCCCGGCCCCTCTAGCGCGGGACCTTCGTCCCGCACCGACCCGCTCACAGCCAGGCTGCGAGGGGCTCCTGCCCCTGCCAGCGCAGGGCGAAGCCCACAGGCCGCAAGCTGGTGGCGAGCGTGTGCTTCACGGCACCCATAGGGAGGGCGCGCCCTGCCTCTAGCTCGATCGAGGTAACGCTCATCTTCCAGGCCGCAGGGAACGATCAGGGCAAAGTCGCTCAGGTCGGTGGACACGTTCAGCGCGAAGCCATGGAACGAGACCCACCCCTCCACGCGCGCGCCGATGGCGGCAATCTTCCGATCTGCGTGGGCGGCTACCAGCTTGCTCAACGCAGCGTGCTCGTCCCCTGGCAGCCCCAACCCATCGAGCGAGGGGGCAGGGGCGCGCACCCAGACGCCGATCACCTTCTCGATGCGCTCGGCAGAAATGTCCGCATGGGCCACCGTGCGGATGATCGCCTCCTGCAGCGTCCAAACAAAGCGTCCCACGTCCTTGCGGTTGGGCAGATGGCGCAGGCTCACGATCGGGTAGCCCACCAACTGGCCCGGCCCGTGATAGGTCACGTCGCCGCCGCGCTCCACCCTATGCACCTCGATGCCGCGCGCCGCCAACAGCTCCGGGGGGGCCAGCACGTTTCCCTCATCGCCCCGCCGCCCCAGCGTGATCACAGGGGGGTGCTCCAACAAGAGCAGAAGCTCCGCTTCCAGCGCCCCTGTCTTTTTCGCCGCCACCAACCGATGTTGGAGCGCCAGTGCCTCCGCATAGGGGATCATCCCCAGGTCCACGGCCCACAACTCCCCCCTCATGGCCCCAGCAGCGCCCCGACAAAGGTGGGATAGCCATTGACAAACTGCTCAGCGTCCACCGGCTTTTCGCCAGCAAGCTGCAGGCGCCGCAGCGCCAGCCACCCCTGCCCCGTGGCCACGAGCACCTCGTTGCCCACACGCGCCACGGTGCCCGGTGGCGCCGACGGCGGCACTCCCCCCTCCCCAGCCCACACAGCCGCCGCCAGCACCTTCAGCGGCTTGTCCTCCCACACGGCACTCGTCCCGGGCCAGGGGTCGAAGGCGCGCACCTGATTGGCCAGCTCGCGGGCGGGGTCGGCTCCAGTCAAGCTGGCCATCTTCCTTGCGGATGAGGCGGGTGTAGGTGGCCCCCTCGGTCGGCTGCGGCTGCGGCACGATCTGGCCCGCCAACCAGCGGGGCAGCGTTTCGGCCAGCAGCCCCGCCCCTAGCCGCGCCAGTTCCTCCGTCAGCGTGTCCCGCGTGTGCGCCGGGCGGACGGACAGCGTGCGCGTGGCAAGGATAGGGCCGGTGTCCATCCCCCTGTCCATCAGCATGACCGTCACGCCTGTTTCCTCATCCCCTGCCAGGAGCGCGCCCACGATGGGGGCGGCCCCGCGGTGGCGGGGCAACAGGCTGGCATGCACGTTCAATGCCCCGTGCGCGGGGATTTCCAGCACCGCTCGCCGCAAGATTTCCCCATACGCCACCACCACCAATACATCGGGCGCCAGCGCACGCAAGCGCGCTTGCTCCTCTGCATGTTTGAGGCTATCCGGCGCCCACACCAGCATCCCCATCGCGCGCGCGCGCGCCTTGACGGGGGAGGGCTGAAGCTGCTGCCCCCGCCCCGCCCGCCGGTCCGGCTGCGTCACCACGCACACCACCTCCACCCCGGGCAATGCCGCCACCGCCTCCAGCGACGGTACCGCAAAATCGGGGGTACCCATGAATACCACTCGTGTCCTCATTGTCCCTCCTGCCAGGGATTTTAGCGCAGAGCCAGGCAAAGCCGCAACGGCCCCCGCGCTGTTGGGGCATTGTCCGCTCCGGCGCACCCTCCCTCCATCCTGGCAAGCTTACTGCTTTATAGTAGAGCGATGGAGTTCGGTAGCCGGCAGACAACGATAGGAGACGCAGATGACGCGCACGCAACGAGCCGTTCGAGGTCAGCGACCGCACCTTCCAGCAAGAGGTACTAGACAACAACCTGCCCACTGTGGTGGACTTTTGGGCACCGTGGTGCGGCCCGTGCCGCATGGTGGCCCCCATCTTGAAAGAAGCTGGCGGCCGAGTATGAGGGGCGCCTTGAGGTTGCCAAATTAAACACCGACGAGAACCGTGAGACGCCGGGGCAGTATGGCATCATGGGCATTCCCACCCTGATCTTCTTCTACAAGGGTCAGGAAGTAGAGCGGGTGGTGGGGGCCCTCCCCAAAGCTTCCATGACGCAGCGCTTTGAAGCGGCGCTCCAGCAGTGCGAGCAGATCGCCGCCTGATCCGACCTCTTCCCCACCCCCTTAGGAAGCGCGCCCTGTTCACACGGGGCGCGCTTTTCCTTTGCCGGCACCTCCCGCCCGCACCGCTCACTTGATTTCCAGCCGCTGCTTCGCCTCCAGATAACTTTGCCAGTTGCCAGGATAAGAATGCAGCTCGCCGTCCGCAAGCTCCACGATTCGGGTAGCGACGCTATCCAGAAAATAGCGGTCATGGGAAATCAAAAAGACAGTCCCCTCATAACTCTCGATCACCCGCTCGAGCGCCTCCACGCTCGGGATATCCAGATTGTTCGTCGGCTCATCCAGCAAAAGGAAGGTCGCAGGGGTCAGCATGAGCTTGGCGAACTGCAAGCGACTCTTCTCGCCACCGCTCAGCGCGCGCACCGGCTTTTGCGCCGCATTCTTGTCGAACAAGAAGCGCCCCAGGAAGCTGTAGGCCTCCCCCTCATACATCGGCTTTAACTTGCGGATTTCCTCCACCACCGAATTGTCGTAATTCAGCGTCTCGTGCGCCTGCGAATAGTAGGCCACGTGGCTGCTGGGCCCTATGCGAATCTCGCCCGCCGTCGGCTCCAGCTCCCCCAGGATGAGCCGGAACAACACGCTCTTCCCCACCCCGTTGGCCCCCACCAGCCCCACCACCTCGCCGCTCCACACGACAAGCTCCGCCTCCGTAAACAGGGCCCTCTCCGCCCCTTCTTGCCCCTCGAACACCTTCCACAGCCCGCGCACCTCCAGCGCCTTGTCGCTGCCGCGCCCCCCACGAAGCGAGAGGGCCATCGTGCGCGTCTCCGTTTTGGGGCGCTCCATCCGCTCTATGCGGTCCAGCCGCTTCTGCATGGCCATCGCCCGCTTGTAGGTAGCCTCCAGGTCCCCGTTGCGCGACCAGGAGATCAAGCGCCGAATAGAAGTTTCCATGCGCTGAATCTCGCGCTGCTGCACCGCATAAGCCTTGAGCTGCGACTGCACCATCACATTCTTCTCGAAGGCGAACTGGGAATAGTTCCCATGCCAGAAGGTAGCCCGTCCCTGATCTACCTCTACGATGCCATCCGCTACCACATCCAGCAGGTAGCGGTCGTGCGAGATGATCAGCACCGTGCCGGGATAATCGCTGATCAGCCGCTCCAGCTCGCGCTTGCCGCGCACGTCCAGGTGGTTGTCCGGTTCGTCAAGCAGCAACAAATCCGGCCGCGCCACCAGAAGCTGCGTGAGCCCCAGCAGCTTGCGTTGCCCGCCCGACAACACCCCCACCCGATCCCCAAACTGGGCCTCCGTAAAGCCGAAGGCGCGCAGCGTCCCCTCCACTCGGCTGCGGTACCCCAGGCCCCCGGCCGCCTCATACTGGGCAAGCAGCCGCTCGTAGCGCTGCATGGTGCGCGCCAGCCGCTCCTCGTTCTCGTACACGGCGGGATCGGCCATCTGCTCCTCTGCCAGCTGAAGGGCATGGTTCAAATCGCGCAGCGTCCCGCTCGCCTCCAACGCGCTGTCCAGCAGGCTTTGCGAGCCATCGAACAGGGGCTCCTGCGCCAGGTACCCTATGCTAAGCCCGGGGTGGCGCCAGATGCTCCCGCGATCCGGCGTCTCGTGCCCGGCGATCAGGCGGAACAGGGTGGACTTGCCCGCGCCGTTGGGCCCCACCATCCCCAGCCTGCGCCCCTTTTGAATTTCCAGCGAGCAATCATCCAGAATGTGATGGATGCCACCGAACGTTTTGCCAATCCCTGCTACATTTACGATAACCGTCATCAGCGTCTCCTTCCGTGGGGGCGCGCGCCCGGCGGGCCAAACAAAAAAGCCACAGGGCGGCGCCTGTGGCTTTCTGTTCAAAGATGCTTCCTGCTAGCGCAACTTTACCATAACGTTCTGCCGATAGGCGCACTCGTCCCACGCAAGGTGAAAAATCCGCCAAGCATGCGGGGGGACGTTGGGAGGGCGCACAGGGACATGGGTCAGGTTGCTCGTTTCTGGTTTCAGGTGCGATTGTATCAAAGGTCTACAGCCTGTCAACTGGCGGCACGCGACCCGATGCGGCGAACAGGATGGCGCGGTTGCACAATTGTTGCTTTACCCTCTCCTTCACAGGAGAGGCCTATCACTCCCTCAAATTCCCGGTGGCTTTTGCCTACCGTTCAGACCTGCCAGGGCCCGGCCAAACACGGGCCTTCGCCTGAAAGAGACCATAATCATGGAGTTCCCCACGCTCGCCAGCATCGGAACAGCCCTACCCGCGTATCGTTACACCCAGCAGGAGTTGCTGGAGCGCTACACGTCGCTGTTCCCCGGGGTCAACACGCGCCTGACGCGCGTGGTATTTGAAAGCGCACGCATCGCGCAGCGCCACATCGTCATCGAGGACATGCCCGCCTACTGGTCCCAGCCGCGCAGCACCGCAGAGCGCAACGGGCGCTATGTTGCAGAGGCAGTGCCGTTGGGCAGAATGGCAGTCGAGCGGGCCCTGGAACGCGCCGCGCTGAGCCCGCAGGAGATAGACGACCTGATCGTCGTATCCTGCACAGGGCTGGACACGCCTGGGCTGGACCTGCGCATCGCCGGGGAATTGGCGATGCGCCCCAACCTGCGCCGCACCGTCATCGGCTCGATGGGCTGCTACGGGGCTTTTCCGGGGATTAACCGCGCGCTGACCTCGGTGATGGCGCGCCCCGGCAGCCGTGCCCTGGTGCTCTGCGTCGAGCTAGGCTCCCTGCACATGCAGCGGGACGAGAGCCGCGAGACGATCATCTCCTCGGCGCTGTTCGCCGACGGGGCCTCCGCCGTCGTGGTGAGCAGCCACCCGGACGACGCTGCCAGCGGGGCCACCCGCCCGCGCGTGCTGGACAACGAGACGCGCTGCGACTATCAGACCTTCGAGGACATGAGCTTCCAGGTGACCGACGAAGGCTTTCGTATGTACATGAGTTCCTATGTCCCGAACGTGCTGGCGGCCAACATCGCGGGGCTGCTGGAGCCCCTGCTGACGCGCAACGGGCTCACCCCGAACAGTATCCGCCACTGGGGCATCCATCCGGGCGGCGCCAGAATTTTGGACCACCTTCAGGAGAGCCTGGACCTGGCCGATGACGTAATGGAACCCAGCTTTACAGTCCTGCGCGAGTGCGGCAACATGTCCAGCGCCACCATCCTCTTCGTGCTGGACGAGATTCAGCACGCCCGCTCGCCCCAGCCCGGCGAGCATGGGATCATCATGGCCTTCGGCCCCGGGCTGACGATGGAAGCCGCGCTGTTGCTGTGGTAAAAAAGCGTAGCGGCTGCCTGCCCGCTCACTCCCCTTGCAGGCACACCTGATTGCGGCCCGAGTGCTTGGCGCGGTAAAGGGCTTCATCCGCCTTGTTCAGCAGGCGGTCCAGCGGCTCCACCATCCCGGGTGTGGATTGGCTCACCCCCAGGCTCGCCGTAATCGCGAGCGACTTGCCGCCCGGCAGGGCGATGGGGGTCGCTTGAACCTGGTTCCGCACGCGCTCGGCAATGTCGGCTGCCTGCTCCAGCGTGGTTTCGGGCAGCACCATCATGAACTCCTCGCCCCCCCAGCGCCCCACCAGATCATAGGGGCGAATGCTCTGCTTCATGATCTTGGCGCGCCGCCCGCAGCACCTGATCGCCCACCAGGTGGCCATGCTGGTCGTTGACGCTCTTGAAAAAGTCAATGTCCAGCATCATCAGGCACATCGTGCTGCCCGTGCGCCGCGCGCGGCTCAATTCCACCTTCGCATGGCGCATGATGGTGGGGCGGTTTAGCAGGTTGGTCACACTGTCCCAGGTTGCCAGCCGATTCGCCCGATCCAGCGCCCGCCGCAGCCGCGTTTCCAGCTCCAGGATGCGCCGTCCGATGGCGATGCGCGCCCGCATCTCGTCCACATCGAAGGGCTTGGTCAGGTAATCGTCCGCGCCCGCCGCCAGCCCGGCCAGCACATCCTTCTTGCTCGTGCGCGCTGTGAGGAGGACGATGTAGATGTAGCGGGAAAAATTCCCCCCTCGTATGCGCTTGATCAGCTCTGGCCCCTGCACGGTAGGCAGCATCCAGTCGGTAATCAGCAATTGCACAGGGCGCTCGTTAAGGAGGGTCCACGCCTGCTGCCCATCGGTAGCTTCCAGAATATGGTGCCCCTCGTCTTCAAGCGCCATCTGCAGCAGCTCCCGCACCAGCGGGTCGTCATCCAGGATTAAAATTTCCATCAGTTGGCCTCATGCGGGTGCATCACGGACAGGCGAGCAGCCTGAGAAGCGTCGAAACAGACAGGAACCATCAGGCCGTTGCCGGGAGCGGGCGAACCACAAACTTCACGTATCCCTCGATGGCCAGCAGCAGCAGGATGATCCCTATAAGATGCCCTGCAACCACATCGCTGAGCCAGTGCGCCCCCAGGTAGATGCGCGACGGCCCCACCCCCAGCACCAGCACGACCGCCACCCCCAGCAGCAGGGCGCGCAGCCAGCCGCGCCTCATGCGCGTCCAGGCCAGGAAAAAGAGGAACCCGAACAGCACAGTGTACAACATCACATGGCCGCTGGGGAAAGACATCCCGGCGTGCGGCAAAAATATCTCTGCCACTGTATCCGCAGGTCGCGGGCGGCCAATGGCCGTCTTGATCAAGTGGTTGACCCCCCCCTGCACCGCTGTAATAAAGAGGAGGTAGGCCCCATCGCGCCAGCCCAACCGAATCCCCACCAACAGGCACGCCCCCATGACGACGAGCGGGCTCCACGGATAATAGCCAGCGAACGAGAGGGCCCCCATCAGCGTGCGGAAAGGCGTGATGCGAACACGCTGAAGGTAAGTGGTAGCACTCAGATCGAACGGTAAGTACTGAAAGCGATCGGCGAGGAAGGCCATCGCGGAAACCGCCGCCATCGTGCCGAGCCCCAGGAACAGAAGAGCACGGTGCCGCCGCTGCTCGTTCGCAAGGAGCGCACGAAGCCGCCGAAAGCGAGGGGGGCGCGCCGCGGGGGTCATCGGGTAGCCCGTATGGGAAGTGGCAGTAAAGCGGCGTCCAAAGCGCAAGTACATTCCTTGAGCACATCCCAACGAAGTGTGCCCCCTGCCTTGCAACTTCTACGCCACAAGATGGGCCGCCCCCAGCGCATAGTCCGGAAGGACTAGCCAGCGTTGGGTCAAAGGACTACGCTGCCCCTCATGCCCGGAGCAAGCGCTCGTGTGGAACGATGGCCACCTGGTTGCGCCCTGCCTGCTTGGCAGCATACAGCGCCGCATCGGCCCGCCCTATCACTTCTGCCAGGGTTTCGGTTGCTTCCGTCGCCTGGCTCAGCCCGAGGCTGGCGGTGACCGACAGCACACCGCCCGTCACCGGGATCCGGTAAAGCGCTATGGACTCGCGTAGCCGCTCCGCTACCTGATAGGCGACGGGTAGCTCCGTTTCCGGCAAGATGACTGCAAACTCCTCACCGCCGTACCGCCCCAGAATGTCAATCTCGCGGATGTTCTGCTGGCAGTACTGCGCCACAGCGTGCAGCACCTCGTCCCCCACAGCGTGGCCGTAGGTGTCATTTACACGCTTGAAATGATCAATGTCGAGCATGAGAGCGACGAGCGGACGGTTGTAGCGGTGAGCCCTATCAAACTCCCGCTCGGCCAGTTCAAAGAAGGAGCGCCGGTTTCGCAGGCCGGTCAGCGCATCGGTGACAGCGAGCCGCTGCACCTCTGCAAAGAGGCGCGCGTTGTCTATGGCACTGGCCGCCTGGGCCCCCAGCGTTTCCACCAGGGCGCGCGTGTCCTCGTCAAAAGCGCCAGGGTGCCTCGCGCATACCTCCAGCACCCCTATCACCTGGTCGCGGGCGCGCAGCGGCACGCCCAGCCTGGAGCAGAGCGTATCAGGGTCGCTTGCCCCCTCGTTCAATTCTTCTAAAGCGCTTGTGCCGCGGGCAGCCACCCGCGCGATCAACCCCGCCTCCTCGGCCACCCCCTGCCCGGCGCAGTCGAGAGTGACCCCCTCGCGCAGGCGGGCCACGCAGCGCAGCCCCGCGCCCTCCTCCTCGTACAGCCAGACGGCGCTTTCCGGCGCGCTCACCAACTCGCTCGCGCCCGCCAGCAGCCGCTGCAACACAGCGTCCAGCTCCAGCGTCGCCGTCAGCGCATTCCCTATGCGATTGAGGAGCGCCAGGTTGCGGCTGCGCTCGTGCAGCGCCGCCAGCGCCGCCTCGCGCTCCGCCTCCAGTTGGCGCTGGCGAAACACCTGCCCAATCACCGTGGGGAGCAGGTCCAGGTAGGCGCCCTCCTTGACCATGTAATCGCTGGCGCCCAGCTTCATCGCCTCCACGGCTACCTTCTCATCGCCGCCGCCGGTAATCATGATCAGCGGCGGAAAAGCGCCACGCGCCGCCAGCCGACGGATCACCTCCAATCCATCGTAGGCGGGCATGTGATGGTCTACGACGATCAGGTCATAGGCCGCCTCTTGCATGGCCGCCAGCCCCGCCTCCCCATCCCGAGCAAGGTCCACTTGATAGCCCAGGCGAGCCATTGTTTTTTGGAAGAGGCGGGCCGCCCCAGCATCGTCTTCCATGTAAAGAATGCGGGTAGGGTTCATAAAATCCAGAAGGCACCGTAGGGCGCGTGGGAATCCCGGATGACAGCCAGCCAACCATCTCGTTCACTGCGTACAAAATGAATGGCTTTTGTAACCTATGCAACAAGTGCCCCCACTTCGTACCTTCGTTCAAAAGTTAGAAGCGCCGAACCGCTCTAGCCCTCGGAAATCGTCCCCGACAAAAGGAACTGGCCAAGCTGGCGAATCATTTCCGAGAACTGCGTGTATTCCACTGGCTTGGTCAGATACCAGTTGCAGCCAAGTTCATAGCAGGTGAAAACCTCGCGCGGGTCGTCCGTGGTGGTCAGCACGACGACGGGGATGTGACGGGTACGTGGGTTCTGCTTCACCCGTCGCAGCACCTGGTAGCCATCGAGCATGGGCAAATTCAGATCGAGCAGCATGAGGAGGGGGCGCGGCGGGGTATGTCCGGCGAACGAGCCTTCCCCGAAGACAAAGTCCAGCGCCTGCTGCCCATCATGCAGGATAAAAATGTCGGCAGTGCTGTTGGTACGACGCAGGTTTCGCTCGATCAAGCGTGCGTGCCCTGGGTCATCCTCCACCAGCAGGATGGTCATCGGTTGTGGTGCCCTCATGTTGTCCTCCTTGCGAGAGGCGGCGCGAGATCGTGAATGAGAAGGTCGTGCCCGCCCCTAACTCTGACTTACAAACAATACGACCCCCGTGGCGCCGTACCAGGGTCTGCACGAAGGCCAGGCCCATGCCTTCGCCTGGCACCTCTGGTTTTCCAATCCGGCGAAACGGTTCAAACACCTTGGGCAGGTCGGTTTCCGCGATGCCGCGCCCGTTGTCCTCCACATGAAAGACGGTGTCCGTGGGGGTATCCTCCCCATTGATCTGGATCAGGCCGCGCCGCGTCGGGTCAAGGTAGAGCACGGCATTCGAGAGCAGGTTCCCTATAATCTGCTCCACCGACACACGATCCGCCACAATCCAGGGCAACGGCCCTACATACACACCCACCTGCTTCTGCTCGATCTGGTGCGCCAGCGAGTCGAGCACATCCTGCACGAGCCCGTTCATGTCGAGCAGCTCAAAGTTGAACTCGCGCCGCCCCAGGCGCGACAGCTTCAGCAGGGCGGCTATCAGGTTTTCCATCCGCGTGACGGCGGCATCAATGAAGCCGAAGGCTTCGGGCGCCTCCTTGTCGAAGGTGTCTGCCACCACGCGGCGCGTCGGCTCGGCTAGCCCTGGCAATAGGGGCTCCAGCACGCTCTGCGCTTCAAGCATCGCCCCGCGCAGCTCCGAGGCAAAGCCCTTGAGGTTCACGAGCGGCGCACGCAGGTCGTGGGAAACGATGTAGGTGAACGATTGAAGCTCCTCGTTGATGGCCTTCAATTCCGCCGTGCGCTCCTGCACGCGCTTTTCAAGCTCGTCCCCCGCCTCGCGCAGCGCCCGCTCGGTGATCTTGGCGTCGTGCACATCCCGACCAATCGCGTAGAGCAGCCCCTCCTCCAGAAACGGGGTGATGTTCCAGGCGATCCAGCGATAGGCCCCCCGGGCAGTCCGCATGCGCAGCTCGAACGAAGCGGCGGGAGGCCCTAGCAGCAGCCTTTGAAAATGCCCCGCCATCCGCCCCTGGTCCAGCGGATGGACCAGCGACACAAAGGGAAGCGCCAGCAACTGGTCGCGGCTGTAGCCAAGCGTTGCCTCCCACGCCGGGTTCGCTTCCTTCAGGCGGCCGCGCTCGTCCAGGTAGGCAAGCATGTCAATCGAGAGGGAAAAGAAGCGCTCGCGCTCCGTTTCCAGCCGCGTGTGCCTCGCCCGCTCTTCCTGGGGGTCGCCCCTGTGCGTCTGGGCACCCTGCGCGGCATCTGGCGCGACGTGATGGACATCGTCTTCATGTGTGGGCGGGGCCATGGTACCTCCGAAAAGGGGAAAGCCAGCGCGCTCGAACGCATGCCGAAGCAGCCAGAAGGGAGGCAGGGCCAGCGCCAACGCATGCCCCAGCGCATCCCCAGCCACCATGAATCACGGTAGCGAAAAAGGCGGCTCTCGAAAAAAGCGCGTTCAAAAAGAACGCGCCCTGGATAAAGTACCCCACTGTACGCCGAAGGTCCCTATCGTCGGTACATTGTAGCGCGGGATGCGCGCCTTTGGTAATTGTCCGTGCGGCAAGGTCGGCTCCTAGAGGGTGCGCTGGCGGCGCACCTCGTACAGCAGCAGGGCGGTTGCCACCCCCACATTCAGCGAGTCGGCACTGCCCTGCATGGGGATGCGCACGCTGAGCGGGAGCGTGGCCAGTTGCTCGGCGGGCAAGCCGTGTGCCTCGCTGCCCATCAGGAGCAGCAGGGGGCTCGGATAAACGACGGACCAGTAGGAGACAGGGGCTTGGTCCGATGTGGCGACCAGGGCCACCCCCTCCGCCTCGCACCACTGGCGTAGCTCAGCCAGCCCCCCCACGGCGAAGAGGGGCACGCGAAAGAAGGTGCCAGCGCTCGCCTTCACCGCAGCGGGGTGAAAGGGGTCCACCGTGCGCCCCACCAGCACCAGCCCATCCCCCCCCACCCCATCCACCGTGCGGAGGATGGTGCCCAGGTTGCCAGGGTCGCCGATCTCATGCAAGGCAACCAGCAGCATCGCGGGGGTGGCGCGCACCCCGTCCAGCGCGGCAAGGCGGCGCGCCACCAGGGCCAGCAGCCCCACCGGGTTGTCGCGCTCCGAAAGGGTGTCGAAGAGGGAGGCGGCCACCGCCTCGCAGCGGATGCCGCGCGCCATGGCCTCCCGGATCGCCCCGTGCGCCACCTCGCTGCTGAGTCGCTCCGGCGCATAGATGACTGCCTGGACAGGGGCACCGTGCTCCAGCGCGGCCACCACCCCCTGAATCCCCTCGACTAGGAACAGGCCTTCCGCCTCGCGGGCGCGCCGGTCGCGGCGCAGGCGGCGCACCTGCTTGATGAGCGCATTTTGCGTGCTGCTGATCATGGGCGGCTGGGCGCTCAAAGCGGGTCGGCTTCCGCGGCCAGCAGGGCGGCAAGGCCCAGGGCGGGGTCCAGCACGCTGCGGGCGCGCAGGGTGCTGGCGACTATAAAGGTTTCTTTGCTCTCCTTGCGGGTCGCTTCCGGATCGAATGGGCTGGCGCGCTGGAAAAAACGGCGGGTGAGGGCAAGCAGATCGTCAAAGTCTTCGCCGGTGAACACCTTGGTCACAAAATGCCCCCCCTTTCGCAGCGTCCGAAGCGCCACCGAGAGCGCGAAGAGGCTAAGCTCGATGGAGCGCGCGTGGTCGGTGACGGTGATGCCGGTGGTGTTCGGCGCGATGTCCGACAGCACCACATCAAAGAACTCGCCGCCCGCCGCTGCCTGAATCTGAGCAAAGAGGGCTGGCTCGCGAATGTCGCCCTGGAGGATCGTCACGCCTGCCAGGGGCTGGATCGGCTGCAAATCCACCGCCACGACCTTCCCCCCTGCTCCTACCAACTCGCTCGCCATCTGGCTCCAGCTTCCGGGGGCCGCGCCGATGTCCAGCACCCGCTGCCCCGGGCGCAGCAGCCGGAACTTTTCGTTGATCCCCTGGAGCTTGTAGGCAGAGCGCGCCCGATAGCCATCCTCCTTGGCCTGCCGGAAGAATCGGTCTTTGCCCTGCTGCTTTCGCCATTGGTTGTTGGGCATAGTCAGATGTTGCCTCGCATGATCAGGGTGCGCCCGCCCTCACGCCACCGAGGACCAGCGCGCAAACAGGGAGGTGGGCAGGAGGCGACCCGCCGGGCCGCTTTCCCGCAGGGCGAGCTCGCCCGCTTCCAGCGTCCCCGCGCGCGGGGCCAGCGCATCGGCGAGCAGGTTGTGCAGGACCAAGGCGCTCTCGGTGATGGCGTAGGCGTTGACCAGCAGGAAGAGCGCCTCCTCGCTGAGCAGCGCCGCCACCTCCTCGATCAGCGCCGGAAAGTTGTCGCTGAAGCGCCAAATTTCTCCCTTTGGCCCGCGCCCAAAGGCGGGGGGGTCCAGGATAATGCCCTCATAGCGGGAGCCGCGCCGCAGCTCCCGCTTCACAAACTTGACCACGTCGTCAACGAGCCAGCGAATGGGCAGCGCCTCCAGGCCGGAGTGCTGCTGGTTCGAGCGTGCCCACCCCATGGCCGGGCGCGAGGCGTCCACGTGGGTGACGCGCGCCCCCGCCTGCGCGGCAGAGAGGGTAGCCGCGCCGGTATAGCCGAACAAATTCAGCACCCGCACGCCAGGGCCGCGCGCCCGAATCTGCTCGGCGCACCAGCCCCAATTCACTGCCTGCTCGGGGAACAGCCCGGTGTGCTTGAACGGGGTCAGCCGCACCTCGAACTGCAGCGCCCCCCACGGCACAGCCCACGGCTCGGCCAGCGACTCGCGGCGCGACCACCGCGCCCCCTCCTCGCTCCCGACAAAGTGGGCGTCGGCACCCTCCCACTCGCTGGGGGGGCGGCGCGGGCGCCACAGGGCGTTCGGCTCCGGGCGAACCAGGGTGTAGGGCCCATACCGCTCCAGCCGCTGTCCGCCGCCGGAGTCGAGCAGCTCGTAGGATTCCCAGGTGGTGGGCCATAAAATGTGAAGGTGGGTCATGGAATTTGAAATTTCGAAGTTTGGAATTGGTGAGCGTTGGGCTGGCGTTGGGCTGGTCCTACCAGGGGACCAACCGCCCGCTTTGAGTTGCTTTTGAGTGTTAGCCAAGGGGCGCACGGTCGTACAGGGCGGCCCGCCGCGCCAGCAGTTCGGCGAACAGCGCGCGCGCGGCGGGCGTGCTGAATCGTTCGATGGAGAGATTGCCCCAAAAATCGTCAAGGTTTCGCTGCCCGGCCTGCTCGTAGACGAATGCCTGAATCATCATATCCAGCAGGTCCGCATCCTTGACCAACCGCGCCTCCGGTGCAGGGCCGGCGTGCTGCGCCCAGATGGCGCGGTAGCGATCGGCCATCGGCAGCCCTTCCACAATTTCTTCCAGCGCGGCGCGCTCGGCCTCGTGCTTGGCTTCCCGCGGGAGGAAGCGGCTGATGGTGGCAGGCCAATCACCGACCAGGCTTTCCGGCAGATCGTGCAGGATCGCCATGCGGAGGGCCAACTCGCAATCCAGCGCGCGCTCGTCCAGGTCCAGCAGCAGCATCGTCAGGAAGACGACGCCGTAGCTGTGCGCCGCCACGTTTTCCGCCTGCCCGCCCAGGGGCGCCCCGCGCTGCTGCCAGCCCGTGCGGGGCGTTCGTTTCAGGTGCGCCGCGCGCAGGGCAGCGTCAAGCAGGTGGGGAATCATGGAGCAAGATAGGGAACTGTGTGGCGACGGTTGATGGGTGTTGCAGAGCAAGTTCTTTGCCTGCTATCGGGCGGGGGCGGCGCGAACCGACCTGGCAAACAGGGCACCGCCCCTCGCGCGGCCTCGCCGGCCTGTCCCATTGCGGAACCAATGCCGCCGGGGATTGAAATCCCCGGCTAGGGGGAGCCAACCCCTCCGGGGTTGTACGGCTTGCTGGGCAGGGTGCCGTGTGTCCGGAGGACACGCTCGGCTAGCCCGCCGTTTTAACGGCGGGCGGCGCGGCCAACGGGCGGGGTGGGAAAGCAAAGAGGCGGGGGACATGGGGCGGCGGTGCGCGTAAGGAGGCGGGCGGTGCGATGGATGCGGCGGGCGAGGCCGCGGAAAGGACAGCGGTGCGCATCCCGGTGTCGGTGGCCGCCGGCCCCGCCCCTACACCGCGTCTGCCCACCACCCTGACCATTGGGCTGACCGACCCGTAGGGGTGGGACCAGCGTGGAACCCCTCTCGCAGACACACCATCGCCCCTCGCGCGGCCTCGCCGGCCTGTCCCCCGCACGCTCCATCGTTCCATCGCGCTGGCGCTGGATCGTCGGGGGGCGGGCAGACACACAGGTCTGCCCCTACCGTCGCGGTGGCATCGTGGAGGGGGGGGTGGCAAATCGAGCGGGGAAAGGGAATCTATGCCAGATACGCCGCCTACGAAGCGTGGGGGCAACCAGTGCCTTCGGAGTGGATTCCTCGCAGCATGCCCTCAATGTCTAGCCCTTCGTCGAGGTCGGGCCAATAAACGCTCAGGGCGTCCAACTCCACATGGGCTGCCGCCGCCGGTGACGCCCCGGCAAGCCAGGGATGCCATGCCAGGGGATTGGCAATGGTTCGCCCATCTTGAAGGGTCACCCAAATCTTACCATCCGCAATGTGTACGGCAACCGGGCGAGTTGCCTCACTGATCTTTAGACGTTCCGTGACTGTGGTCACAGGGTACCCCTTTCACCGTTGCCATCGCCTGCCCCCCTCCCATGCACATGGACAGGGTGCATAGGTACCCATCAAGCAATTTTGCAAAATTGCCCTACGCCCCTTGTAGGACAATTTTGTAAATTGTCCCCGCGCTACGTCGCCCTCGTGCATAGGTACCCATCGGTATCGGTTGATAATAGAAAGCGCCATGAGGGAAGTCAAGCCCTACCCTGGACGCGCCAGGGCTTCTCAAAAGTCAGGGGGTAGGGGGAAGAGGCCAAAAAACCTTTCGTTGGTAAAATGGCGGTGCTCAAACCAACCAGAAACCAACGAAAGGTTCAGCATGGAGTATAGCACAGTGGTCAGCGAGATCGAGATACCGATGGAGGGGGGAGAGGTGGCGGCAGGTAGCCTGTACGCGGCGTTACAAGCGGTGCCGGATGGGCGGGCGCAGCGGGGACGGCGCTACGAAATGGCGGCAGTGTTGACGATCTTGCTGTTAGCCAAACTGGCGGGGGAGCAGACGTTGAGTGGTATCGCGCAGTGGGCGCGCCTGCGGGCGGAGTGGTTACGCACGCAACTGCCGCTACCGGAAAGGGGGCTGCCGTGCGCCAATACCTACCGCTACCACTGTGAGCAGGTGTCGGTAGCGGAGCTCAATCGCCTCCTAGCCGCCTGCTTGTTAGGAGCGACGCCCGTGGCGGGCGAGCCGACCGTGGCGGCGGAGCAGCCGGGTGCGCGCCATCTGGCTCTTGACGGCAAAACATTGCGAGGCAGCCATCGGCAGGGTGTCAGCGCCCAAGCGGCGCAGCATGTGGTCGGCTTGTATGATGTCGAACGGCAGGTGATGGTGCGCCAAGCGATGGTAGCGGGCAAAGGGCATGAGCAAGCGGCGGCGTATGAGCTGGTAGCAGGCTTGGACTTGGCGGGCTGTGTAGTGACAGCCGACGCGCTGCATACGCAAACGGAGTGGTGTCATCATCTGCTAGGCTTAGGCGGCGATTACCTGTTAATCGCCAAACGCAACCAACGCACCTTGCACGAGGCGATCCGAGTCTTGTTTAGTGAAGCGCCCCGCCCCTGGTTGCCTGAACAGCCCGCCGCCACCCTTGACAAAGGCCATGGCCGCTTGGAGGTGCGCCACATCCGCGTCAGTCAGGAACTCAATAGCTATCTCGCGCCAACCTGGCCCGTGGTCAGCCAAGTCTTCCAACTGGAACGTCAGATCACGCGCCATGGCAAGACCACCACCGAAACCGTGGTCGGCTTGACCAGTTTACCTGCCTCCGTGGCGGGTCCGGCGCGCTTGCTTCAATTAGTACGCGCCCATTGGCATCTGGAGAACCGCGTCCACTGGCGGCGGGATGTCACCTTGCGCGAGGACGCCTCCTTGGTCTGTTCCGGTCACGTCCCTCAGGTCCTCGCCACCTTTAACAACACCATTCTGGCTCTCATGGACCGCCTCGGTGTCCGTAACATGGCCGCCCAAATCCGCTCCTTTGCCGCTCATCCTGATTCCGCCCTTCAGCTTCTCCTTCACCCCTTATGACTTTTGAGAAGCCCTGTGGACGCGCGAGCGGCGGTTCGCATCGCCGCGTAGAGGGGCGCCCGCCCCTTCATTCGCATGCTCCATCGTGACGACGCTAGATCGAAAGAGGCGGGGGGCATCGGGCAGCGCGTGGAACCACCCTGCCCATTGGACTGACCGACCCACAGGGGTGGGGCCAGCGCGGAACCCTCCTGGCACACACGCCCGCGTCCCTCGCGCGGCCTCACCCGCCTGCTGTCCACCGCGAACCCGCCTGGCACACAGGGCGCCGCCCCGCCTGCCAACCCGCCCCCAACGCCCCCATGCCTAGCGGTTTTCGTGGGCAGCGGGCGCGCGAAAGGGGGTCGGTGGTGCGATGGACGCGGCGGGCGAGGCCGCGGAAAGGGCGGCGGTGCGCGTCCCGGTGTCGGTGGCCGCCGGCCCCGCCCCTACACCGCGCCTGCGCTACCTGTCACACAGGGAACACAGCGGGTGGGCCAGGCCCAGCGGGTTTTTGTGTGGACAGCGAGTAGGCGCAAGAAGACGGGTGGCCGCCGGCCCCGCCCACATCACGCCCCTGCATCGCCGAATGTTGTTTGCGCGAGGGTCATGGTGTGGTAGGCTAGGGGTCTGCTTTGGGTTGGGGGAAAGGATGGGGGGCTATGGCTGGCTTGGAGAGCGGTCTGGCGTCGGCGCTGCTGGGCGCGGTGGCCAAGGCGTGCGTGGGGCTGTGGACGGGTAATGAAAACCTGACCAGCGACGCGCAGGGCGATCTGATTGGGTTGGCTACCAAGGGGGCGTCGCAGCGGCGGCGACGGCATGCGCGGGCGATGGCGGAGCAGGTGGCCCAGGCCCTGGCCTCGGACTTCGCGGCGGTGGACGAGGGGGCGCGCGCGGCGATTGTGGCGGCGGCGGAGGCGACGCTGGCCCATGCGTCGCTGACCCCGGAGCGGCTGGCGGCGCACCACCTGAATGCGGACGCCCTGGCCCGCGAGCTGATCCGCGCGGACACGGCGCAGCGGCCCCTGCTGACGCGCGACCTGGGCCAGCACAAGCGGGAGCTGTACGAGCGCACGGTGACGGAGATGGTGCGCGCCGTGGCGGCAGCACCGATAGCGCGACGGCGGCGCAGGCGGAGATGCTGGCCCGCCTGGAGGAGCAGCGTCGCGCCACCGCTCTCCTCGTGAGCAAGCTCGACCGGCTAGAGTATTCAGCAGAGACGGTGGCGCGGACGGTCGCAGTGCTGACGGAGGGGGTGGGGCTGCTCCCGTGGATTTTCAGGGGCGCATCCGGAATTTCCTGGGCGAGTACCTGGGCACCGAGAAGCAGCGTGTGCCCTTTGGCGGGCGCGATACGGCGCTGGCGGCGCTGGACGCGTGGCTGGCCGACCCGGATGCGCCCCCCTATGCCCTGATGGCAGCCGAGGCAGGGCGCGGCAAGTCCGCGCTGCTGGTGCGTTGGGCGCAGCGCTGCTCCAGCGTGGCGAGGCCCATGTCGTCTTTGTCCCCATCAGCCTCCGCTTCAACACGGCGCTTGCTGGCGTCATCTTCACTGCCCTCGCCGCCCAGCTGGGGGAGGTGTATGGCGAGCCGGTCCAGTGGGCCAGCCTTTCCCGGAGCAGTGGCGCGGCGTCTGCCAGAGCTTTTTGAGCGGCACGCCGCCGGATGGCAGGCCGCTCGTCGTCCTGCTAGACGGGCTGGACGAGGCGGCGGACTGGAAGGCGGGTCCAGACCTCTTCCCTTTACAGCCGCCACCCGGCGTGCGCGCCCTCGTTTCCGCGCGCTTTCTGGTAGGCGACGTGGACGAGCGCGGCTGGCGGCGCCGCCTGGGCTGGGAGCATACGGCCCACGCCCGCAGCCTCCCGCTTCCTCTCCTCACCGCAGAGGGGGTGCGGGACGTGCTGCACCGCATGGGCAACCCCTCTTGATGCGCTGGCAACCCGCGTAGACATCGTCAGTGAGCTTGTCCGCCTGAGCGAGGGGGACCCACTGCTGGTGCGCCTGTATGTGGAGGCCCTGCTGCCCCACGCCAAGCAGGGGGCGTCTCGCTCTCTCCCGAAGCGTTGGGCACCCTCCGTCCTGGCTACCCCGCCTTCTTTCAGCGTTGGTGGGACGACCAGCGGGCCCTCTGGGGAGACAAGCAACCGATGGAGGAGCGGAGCGTGCGCCCGTGCTCAATCTGCTGGCCACCGCGCGCGGGTCGCTGGAGCAGAGAAACGTTGCTGGCGCTTGCCCCTGCGGAGTGGAGATGGACTCCTGGCTGCTCCGGGAAACACTCGACCCGCTGGCCCGCTTCGTAGTGGGCGACGGGCAGCGCAGGGCTCGGGCTATGCCTTCAGTCACCCCAAACTGGGCTACTTCTTCCACGGCCAGATGACCACTCCCGAGCAGGCGCGCTGGGAGGCGCGCTTCGTCGAGCTTGGCCGCCGCACGCTCGAGGCGCTGAACGACAAGACCCTTGCGCCACCGGAGGCCACACCCTATGCCCTGCAATTCTACGCCGCGCACACCTGGAACACACCCATGCGCCCGACAGCGCCTTCTACGCCCTGGTGAGCGAGGGGTGGATGCGCGCGTGGGAGGCACTGGAAGGCACCCACTGCGGCTTCCTCCAACGACGTAGCGCGCGCCTGGCAGCGGGCTGACGCGGCGCTTGACGCGGCGCTGCGGAAGAAAGCGGGTCAGGCGGAGGCCCTCGCCATGCAGGTGCGCTGCGCCCTTTGCCACGCCAGTGTCGCCGCGCTGAACGCCAACATCCCGCCTGCCCTTCTCGCGCAGATGGTCCAGCATCAGCTGCTGGAACCGGTTCAAGCGCTCGTGATCGCGCGCGGTACGCCAACGGACGAGCAACGCGCCCAATCGCTGGCCGCCCTCGCGCCGCACCTGCCTGAGACCCTTCTTGGCGAAGCACTGGCGGCGGCGCGCGCCATAGAGAATGAGGGGTATCGCGCCAATGCCTTGAGCGGACTGGCGCCACACCTGCCGGAGCGGCTGCTAGGGGAGGCGCTGGCGGCGGCAAGCGCCATCAAGTGGGAGTGGTCTCGCGCTCGTGCCTTGAGCGAGCTAGCACCGCACCTGCCGGAGCGGCTGCGAGACAGGGTGCTGGGGGAGGCACTGGCGACGGCGCGCGCCATCGGGGACGAGCGGTATCGCGCTCGTGCCTTAAGCGGGCTAGCCTCGCACCTGCCCGAGGGGCTGCTAGGCGAGGCGCTGGCGGCGGCGCGCGCCATCGGGGATGAGGGGTCTCGCACTGAAACTTTGAGTGGCATGGCGCCGCACCTGCCAGAGAAGCTGTTGGGGGAGGCGCTGACAGTGGCGTGCGCCATCAGGGATGAGCGGTATCGCGCTGATGCCTTGAGCGGGATGGTACCGTACCTGCCGGAGGGGGAGCGGGCGCGCGTGGTGGGAGAGGCACTGGCGGCAACACATGCCATCAGGGATGAGGGGTCTCGCGCCGCAGCCTTGTGCAGGTTAGCACCACACCTGCCGCAGGAAGAGCGGGCGCGCGTGGTGGAAGAGGCACTGGCGGCAGCACATGCCATCAGGGATGAGGGATCTCGCGCCGCAGCCTTGTGCAGGTTAGCACCACACCTGCCGCAGGAAGAGCGGGCGCGCGTGGTGGGAGAGGCACTGGCGGTAGCGCGCGTCATCGGGTATGAGGGGGCTCGCGCTGAAGCTTTGAGTCGGCTGGTACCGCACCTACCGGAGGGGGAGCGGGCGCACTGGTGGGAGAGGTGCTGGCGGCGCGCGTCATCGGGGATGAAGGGGCTCACGCTGAAGCTTTGAGTTGGCTGGTACCGCACCTACCGGAGGGGGAGCGGGCGCACGTGGTGGGAGAGATGCTGGCAGCGGTGCGCGCCATCGAGGGGGAGTGGTCTCGCGCTGAAGCTTTGAGTTGGCTGATACCGTACCTGGCGGAGGGGGAGCGAGCGCGCGTGGTAGGAGAGGCGCTGGCGGCGGCGGTGCGCACCATCGAGTGGAAGTGGTTTCGCGCTCGTGCCTGGAACGGATTGGCCCCGCATCTTCCGAAGGTGCTGCTAGGAGAGGCGCTGGCGGCGGCGCGCACCATTGGGGATGAAAGGTTTCGCGTTCGTATCTTGAGCGGACTCACCCCGCACCTGCCGGAGGAGCTGCTAGGGAAGGCACTGGCCGCCGCGCGCGCCATCGGGGATGAGTGGCATCGTGCGGAGGCTTTGAAGGCGCTAGCTCCATGCCTGCCGAAGAAACTGCTAGAGGAAGCACTGGCGGCGGCGCACACTATCGGGGATGAGTGGTCTCGCGCCGAGGTCTTGAGCGGTCTGGTGCCACACCTGCCGGAGGGCCTGCTAGAGGGAGGCACTGGCAGCGGTGCGCGCCATCGGGTGGGAGAGGTTTCGCGCTGAGGCCTTGAACGAGTTGGCCCCGCACCTACCGGAGAAGATGATAGGGGAGGCGCTGGCGGCGGCGTGCGCCATCGGGGATGAGTGGTCTCGCGCTGAGGCCTTGAACGAGTTGGCCCCGCACCTACCGGAGAAGATGATAGGGGAGGCGCTGGCGGCGGCGCGCGCCATCGAGCCTGAGGAGTCTCGCGCCGAGGCCTTGAGCGGTCTGGTGCCACACCTGCCCGAGGGCCTGCTAGAGGAGGCGCTGGCAGCGGTGCGCGCCATCGGGTGGGAGTGGTTTCGCGCTGAGGCCTTAAACGAGTTGGCCCCGCACCTACCGGAGAAGATGATAGGGGAGGCGCTGGCGGTAGCGCGCGCCATCGGGCATGAGGGGTCTCGCGCCGAGGCCTTGAGCGGTCTGGCGCCGCACCTGCCGGAGGGCCTGCTGGGGAGGCGCTGGCGGCGGCGCGCGCCATCGGGGATGAGCAGCATCGTGCGGAGGCCTTAAGCGGACTGGCCCCGCATCTGCCGGAAGGGCTGCTAGGGGAGGCGCTGGCGGCGGCGCGCGCCATCGGGGATGAGCAGCATCGCGCGGAGGCCTTGAGCGGTCTGGCGCCGCACCTGCCGGAGGGGGAGCGGGCGCGCGTAATGGAAGAGGCGCTGGCGGCGGTGCGCGCCATCAAGTGGGAGTGGTCTCGCGCTCGTGTCTGGAGCGGACTGGCTCCGCACTTGCCGAAGGATCTGCTAGGGGAGGCGCTGGCGGCGGTGTGCGCCATCGGGGATGAGCAGCATCGCGCGGATGCCCTGCGCGCGCTAGCGCCAACCGTTGCCTGCTACGCGCAACAGGAGCCTCGGGCTGGAGTTCCGCTGTGGCAGGAGAGCGCTACGCGGGCTGGCGGGAAACCCGCGCCCCGCGTTTCTGGACAACCTTGCTGCGCTGCTTCCCGTTGCCCTGGCGCTGGCAGGCGATGAGGCGCCGCAGGCGGCTGGGGGTATCTTCGAGGCGATTCAGGATGTGGGGCGGTGGTGGCCGTGAGTGGGAACGGCGAGACAAGGAGACAAGGAGACAAGGAGATTGCGCAGCATCCCTTTGGGACAGGAAGCAACGGCAAACGAGGAGATTGCGCAGCATCCCTTGGGGACGGGGAGATCGCGCAGCATCCCTTGGGGACGCGACGGGCAGGGCCGATGCGATGCGGGGGGTGGTGGGGCGGGGGCACGATTCATGCAGGATTTGTTCTATCAATGAACGCATGGCGCACCCTTCAGGAGGCAGAATCATGGATGTGGTACCACCGGATGAGGAACAACGCTACGGTCAGAGCGCGGGTCAGACATTGATCGAGGAGGGCACTGTCGTGGAGAGCGATATGCCGCCCGCGGAGTACAAGCAACCGCACGGGGAGCCGGAGGCCGATCTGAGCGAGAGCGTGGGCCGCACCTATGCCGCCGTGCTGACCGCCCATTTTCCCGATGCAGCCAGCGCCGACAGCGCGCTTGCCCAGTTGGCCCATCTTTCCCTGACAGGCCACGACCCCATCCAACGCTTCGTGAAGGAAGCGCCGGAGGCCCCCGGCGATGAGAACGACGCGGGGCTGGCGCCGGGCGAGGTCGCCATCATCGTGCAGCTGGCCGACGAGGGGCAGGGGGCGGAGGGGGTGCGCATCTGCCAGGAGGCGGGTGCCAAGCACGCGCGCTTTTACCCCGCGCAGCACATCGGAGACCCCAACGAGGCGTGACAGGGCAGCTTTTGGTGTGTCGGGCAAAAAAGGTCACTATAAACGAAGGGATCGCGGGATGATCCCTTCGTTTTTCTTTTTCTGACCCATGAAGGACTGTAGCCATGCCTCGTAGCCGACACCTCTTATGGATGATCGTCATCCTCCTCCCCCTCATCGTGGCTGGCCTCAGCTTGCCGGCGGGCCGCCAGGCAAGCGCGGCGCCGCGGGGGGCCTCCGCGCCGACCCTCGCCCTGCTGCCCTTTGCCTCGGGCTTTGCCGAGCCGACTGACATAGCGTCGGCGGGCGACGAGCGCCTGTTCGTCGCCGAGCGGGAGGGCACCATCCGCATCGTGGCAGCCGACGGCACCGTGCTGTCCCACCCTTTCCTTGATCTTACGGAGCGGGTTGGCTCTGACGAGCCGGAGCAGGGGCTGCTGGGCCTCGTCTTCCACCCGAATTTTGCCGAGAACGGGTACTTTTATGTGAACTACACGGACACCGACATCACCACGCCGGGCGACACCATCGTGTCGCGCTTCCAGGTCAGCGGTGCCGACCCGAATCACGCGGACCCCGACAGCGAGCAGGTTGTCCTGACGGTCGAGCAGCCCTTCGGCAACCATAACGGCGGCGACATGGCGTTCGGGCCGGATGGCTACCTGACCCTTGCGCTGGGCGACGGGGGCAGCAGCGGCGACCCGCTCAACAACGCGCAGTCGCTCGACACCCTGCTGGGCAAGCTGTTGCGGATTGACGTGGACGTGGCCGACGGCGTCGGATACGAGATTCCCGCCGACAACCCATTTGTCGGGCAGGCGGGCGCGCGCGGCGAAATCTGGGCCCTGGGGCTACGCAACCCCTGGCGCTTCAGCTTTGACCGCGCCACGGGCGATTTGTACGTCGGCGACGTGGGGCAGGGCGCCTGGGAAGAGATTGACTACGTGGAGGCGGGGGTCGGCGGTGCCAACTTTGGCTGGCGCTGCTACGAGGGCAACCACGGTTACAACACGAGCGGTTGCCTTCCGATGGAGCAATACACCGCCCCCATCTTTGAGTATGACCACAGCCAGGGCCGCTCGGTGACGGGTGGCTTCGTGTACCGAGGCAGCCGCTACCCCCAACTTTACGGCCTGTATATCTTTGCCGACTTTGTGGAAGGCACCGTGTGGAGCCTGAGCAACGCGGGCGGAACGTGGGAGATCGCGGACACGCTCGAGGAAAGCGGGGAAAACCTGAGCACCTTTGGCGAGGACGCTGCGGGCGAACTGTACGTTGCCAGCTTTGGCGGCACGCTGTATCGCGTGACGGACAACTCGCCCCAACTGTTCCTGCCATTCGTCGCCACCGCCCCCGAGCCCGCCGGGCGCTGATCCGTTGTCGCTGGCCCACCCAGCGGCTTGCAACCCAGGGCAAGCCGCTGGTATCAATCCTCGCGCCTGGCGTTCTTGTATCCTGCATGCAATCACGATCACAGGATACAACCTTGGAGGCCAGGCACCATGCGACATGGGATAGCACGATGGAAGCGACTGCGGATGGGCGAACGGCTCTTGCTGCTGACCCTGCCCCTGGCCCTGCTGGCCCTGCTGGGCGGGGGCGGGCAAGGGCTGTCGGCGGCGTCCTTCCCCTGTGGGTTGGTCTGGGAGCGAGTGTTCAGCCCCAACCCGCGAAGCAGTAACCTGCTGGAGTCCGTTTCGGCGGTTGCCGCAGACGATGTGTGGGCGGTCGGCTACATGTTCGACTTCGCCCTCACGCCCGATGAAACCCTGACGATGCACTGGGATGGCAGCGCCTGGTCTTACGTGCCCAGCCCCAGCCCGGAACCCGGAAGCTACCTGACGGACGTGGTGGCGCTCGCCACCGACAACGTGTGGGCGGTTGGCTACTACTATCTGGGGGAACCCCGCACCCTCATCGAGCAGTGGAACGGGAGCGAGTGGACAGTGATCCCCAGCCCGAACCAGACCCACACCTCGAACGAGCTACACGCCGTGGCGGCGGTGGCGCCGGACGATATCTGGGCCATCGGCCAGGTCCATGCCACGCACAACACCGTCACCCTGCATTGGGATGGCGTCGAGTGGGAGTTGGTTCCGAGCCTGCCCAACAATTTCTCCGGCTACTTCTCGATCGAGGACGCAGCCGCCATCGCCACCGACGATGTGTGGGTGGTCGGCTCGCGCTATGCCGACGGGGTCAGCAGGCAGGCGATCAGCATGCACTGGGATGGCAGCAGCTGGTCGCAGGTCCCCATCCCCACGCCCCCCAGTGTCTACACAAGCGGGTTGAACGGGATAGTCGCCCTGGGGCCGGACGAGGTCTATGCGGTGGGCTATTATTCCAACGATGGCGGGGCTACCTATAGGACGCTGGTGATGAAGTGGGACGGCAGCGCATGGAGCCACATGCCCAGCCCCAATGGCTCCAACAATGGCTACAACATCTTGAACGCAGTGACCACGACTCCAGATGGCGAGGTGTGGGCAGTAGGCAACTTCCATGTCAAAAACTTTCCCACTGCACCATCGAACACCCTCTCGCTCCGCTGGGACGGGGCCAGTTGGCAGATTGCCAGCGACCCAAACGGGAGTTTCTTTAACAGCGAGTGGAACGGGGTCGCCGCGGCGCCCACCGGCGAGTTGTGGGCGGTGGGCCGCTCCTACGATGATTACTCGAGCCCCTGGCAAACCTTGACGGCGCACAATCCGTGCGAGCCCGTCACCCCCACGCCCACCGTCTCGCCGAGCGCCACGCCCATCCTCACGCCATCCGCTACGGCCAGCCCCACCGCGAGCTCGACCGCCAGTCGACCGCCAGCCCGACCGCGAGCCGCACGCCATCCGCTACGGCCAGCCCGACCGCGAGCCCGACCGCGAGCCGCACGCCATCCGCTACTATCAGCCCCACCTCATCCGCTACGGCCAGCCCGACCGCGAGTCGCACGCCATCCGCTACCGCCAGCCCGACCGCGCAGCCCGCCACCGTCAGCCCAACGGCGAGCCCCACCCCATCCGCCACGGTGACGGTGCCCCCTTCCGCCACCGTCAGCCCGACCGCCACCGAGCCGCCCGAACAACGCCGCCTGTACCTGCCCATCGTTTCCCACCACGCCCCTGCTGCGCCATCATACAGACCGATGGCCCAGCAATAAGGGGGAGCCGGCACGTCCTGCGGGGGCGCATCATGGATGGTGCATGGCGCTATAAGGATCGTGTCGCTCCCCTCTGGTATGATGGGAGCGTTGATTACACCCCCAGAGGCGGCGCGACAGCACCGTCACCCCCCAACAAAAAGGCAGGCGCATGGACTGGAAACTCGAAGTGGTGGTAGTACCCGTATCGGACGTGGACCGTTCCAAGCACTTTTACAGCGAGCAGGTGGGCTTCGTCGTGGATGTGGACCACAGGCCCAATGAGCACTTTCGCGTCGTGCAGCTCACCCCCCCTGGCTCGGCATGCTCCGTCACCATCGGCACCGGCCTGGTGGACTCGGTGCCTGGCTCGCTGAAGGGGCTGCAGTTGGTTGTCTCGGACATCGAGGCAGCGTGGGCGGAGCTAACGGGCAGGGGGGTGGCCATCAGCACGATCCGACACGTAGAAGAGGGGGTCTGGAAGGAGGGGAAGGGCGGTCCCTGGAACAGCTTCTTCTTTTTCGATGATCCCGATGGCAACAGTTGGACGGTGCAGGAAAAGCCAGAAAGCGCCTGAGCATGCTCCCCTCCCTCCGAGCCGCCTGGACCCACTACGTGGATCGCCAGCACCGCTACCCCACGGGCTGGGCCGGGCGGCTGGTCGGGGAGCGCATGGGGCAGCAGCACGCGCCGGAAACCGTGTGGAGCCTCGGCCTGCTGGCGCTCCAGCGCTCAGATCGCCTGCTCGAGCTCGGCTGTGGCGCGGGACACGCGCTGTCGCTGGCCCTCTCGCACTGTCCGACCCTGCGTGCCATAGGGCTGGACCTGTCGGCCACCATGCTCCGCGCCGCGGCGCATCGAAACCGTGCGGCGCTGGGGCAGGGGCGCCTTTCCTTGCTCCGCGCCGACATGGGGGCCCTCCCGCTGCGGGCAGGGTGGGCCAGCAAGCTGTTGAGCATCCATACGATCTACTTCTGGCCCTCCCGCCGCGCCACCCTCCAGCAGCTAGCCGCCCAGCTCGCGCCCGGCGGGCGACTGGTCATCACCTTCGCCACCGCCCGGCGCGAGCCAACGGGAAGCTGGAGCCACTGGCCCCTTCACGAGGAGGCGCACCAGCTGATCCACCCCTTGACCCAGCTGCCCGGCATCGCCGCCTCCCTGCAAAGCGGGCCCGACTCACGGCAGTTCAACAATGTCGCCCTGGTGCTGGACAGGGAGGGGTAGCCGCGCAAGCATCAAGCTTCCTCCTTACGGATGCTGTGGAGCATCCCGAGGAAAATTGGGGTGATGCGCGGGTCGAAATGTCGCCCCGCTTGCGCCTGGATGTGCTCGCGGGTGCGTTCAGGGGACCAGGCGGGGCGATAGGGGCGATTGCTGGTGAGGGCATCCCACACGTCCACCAGCGCGAAGATGCGTGCTGCCAGGGGAATCTCTTCCCCCTTCAAGCCTCGGGGGTAGCCCGTGCCATCCCACTTCTCGTGGTGGCAGTAGGGAATGTCGAGCGCGGGGCGCAAAAACGGGATGGGCGCGAGCATCTCGTAGCCAAACGTGGCATGGCGCTTCATGTGTTCCCACTCCACTTCGTCCAGCGACCCAGGCTTGTGAAGGATGCGGTCGGGCACGCCCATCTTGCCAATGTCGTGGAGCAGGGCCCCGCGCCGGATGTGCAGCATGTCAGCCTCGCTGATCCCCATGGCGCGCGCCAAGCGCACAGTCATCTCGGTGACGCGCAGCGAGTGCCCCTCCGTCTCCTCGTCCCGCAGGTCCAGGGCGCGCGACCAGCCCTCGATCGTGGCGTCGTAGGCCAGCGCCAGCTGCATGTTGGAGCGCTGCAAGCTTTCAAACAGCCCCACGCTCTCGATGGCGATGGCCGCCTGCCCTCCAAGCGTTTCCACAAACGTAAACCATTCCTCGCTGGCGCGGAAGATGTTGCGATGGAACAACTCCAGCACCCCCTGGAGCTGCCCCTTCGCCACCAACGGCACCATGTGATAGCTGAGGAACCCCTCTTCCGTCAGCAGGAAGGGGCGCGCCAGCTGATCCCGCACCTCGCGCAGGTCCGTCACTAGCAGGGGTCTACGTTCCAGGGCGGCCTCCCCCATGATCCCCTGCCCCAGGCGAATCGTGCTGTGGCGAATCCGATTGGAGTAAAATCCGCGTGAGGCCCCGTAGCCGAGGGTCAGGGACTGCGGGTTGTAAAGCAGGACGGTGGCGGCATCGGCCCCCATATGGTCCAGGGTATGGCTGAGGAGCACGTCCAGGACCAAACGCACATCAAGGCTGCTGGTGATAGCCTGGTCAATGTTTCGCAGGATTGTCAGGCGCGCCACGTGCTGCTCGGTCTTTTGGTGCAGCGTTTGGCGATTGATAGCGCTGGCGGCGATTTCCACCACAGCGGTGATCAGTTGGAGATCATGCGGGCTGAAGGGCACATGCCGCCCCACCCACAGCGCGCCAATGGCTTGCTCCTCGGCAATCAGGGGCGCTATGATGACCGCCTGCAGCTCCCCAAGCAGCGGCATGGCAGCGTTGATCAAGCGCCCCTCGGAAAAGATGTCGTTGTTCAGATAGGGCTGCTGGCTGTCCATCACCTTGCTGGTGAGGCTCGGCGCGCCAGGGGGGCTACGAAAGCCCTGAGCGTCGCCCCATAGGCCGAGGGCCATCTCCACCTTTAGCTCGTTCGTTTCCGGGTCGAGCCGGACCGACGCGACCCCGTCCGCCTGCACGATCGTCATCACATGCTCCAGAAACTGTTCCACGAGCTCAGCGCGGCTGCTGGCGACGCGCAGCGCGGCACTGATGGTCACCATCGCTTCCAGTTCCCGCTCATGCTGCTGGCGGTCGGTGATGTCGGAGAAGGTGTTGAAGACCTGATAGGGGCGCTCTTCGCCCTCGCGAAACTGGGGGATGGCGCTGACTTCCAGCCAACGCTGCATCCCCATGACCGGGTTGAAGATCCCCATCACCTTTTCCACCGGCTGGCCGGTGCGGAGCGCCACGGCGCTTGGAAAGTGCTCGTCTGATAGGGGGGAGCCATCCTCCTTCATAGCGTGCCAACGGATATCGGAAGCGGCCCGCCCCTGCATCTGATCCAGGCTTAGCCCAAGAACGCGCTCGGCGGCCGGGTTGGCGGTGAGGATGACGCTCTCGGCGTCCTGGTACACCACGCCCTGCGTCATCGTCTCGAAGAGGCTATGGTGCATCCTTTCCAGGTGGTGCAGGTGCGCCTCGGCTTCTTTGACCTTGGTCATGTCCGCCGACACCCCGATGATCCCCATCAGCTCCCCCTCTTGGCTCAAGATGGGGGAATTGCTGACCAGGGCGGGGAACAGGGTGCCATCGCGCCGCGTGACAGGGAACTCGCCCTGCCAGGTTTCTCCCTTCGCCAGCTGCGCCATGATTTGCCTGGCCTGCTCGACGGTCGCCTCGTTGGTCGTGACCCCCACGATGTTGCGGCCAACCACCTCCTCGGCTGACCAGCCATACAGCGTTTCGGCGAAGCGATTCCAGTACAGGATTTGCCCCGCCAGGTCCGTCGCAATCACAGCCTGGCCCACGCTGTCGAGCAGATGCGCCTGGAAGCGGATTCGATCGTCTGCCTGCTCGCGCGCGGTAATATCATACGAGACGCCAACGATCCCGATCAGTCCTCCCTCCTCATCGGTGATCGGGGACGCCACAGCATGCACATAGATGGGGGAGCCATCGCGCCGATGCAGCCGCATCTGTTCTACGGTACTCTGCCCCGAGCGGAGGCGTGTTAAGCGCTCGACGCTTTCTTCCGGCGTTGCTTCGCTGGGAACGATACTCGTAATGAGCTGCCCCAACACCTCCCAGCCCTCCCAGCCGTACAGGGCTTCGGCGCCCCTGTTCCAATAGAGAATTTGCCCCTCCAGATTGACGGCAATGACGGACTGGCTCACACAGTCGAGCAGGTGCGCCTGAAAGCGAATCTCCTCCTCTGCCTGCATGCGAGCCGTGATGTCGCGGTAGTTGACGACGATGGCCCCCACCTCCGGCACATGCAGCCTATTGGTGCCGCTGCCCTCAAACCACATAGCAGAGCCATCCTTGTGAATCGCCCGATAGCGCCACGACACAGCTTGTCCCGGCGCCTCCGTCATCCGTAGGAGAGCCCCCATGGCCGCCTGCCGATCCTCGGGATGAACATATTCAAGCCCGTTGCGCGCTAGGTATTCTTCATGGGTGTAGCCCAGAATCTGGGAGGCGGGGGGGCTGGCATACAACAGGGCTGCCTCCCCATCAATCAGGAGGATGGGGTCGTTGGAGTTCTCGATCAGCGCACGAAAGCGCCGCTCGCTGGCGCGCACCGACTCGATGCTGCGCTGGCGCTCCACGGCGTAGCGAATGGCTCGCTCCAGCAGGTCAGGGGTAAGGTCCATCTTTACAAGGTAGTCCATCGCCCCGCCCTGCATGGCCTGAAAGTCCAGCGAGCGGTCGCCATGGGCTGTCAGCAGCAGGAAGGGGCCCTCCAGCCCGGACGCCTGCGCCTTTTCCAGCAAGTCCAGCCCGCTGCGCCCACGCAGCTGGTAGTCGAGCAGGCACACGTGATAGCTCTGGTCGTACAGGGCAGCCAGCCCTTCCTCGTAACTGGAGGCGCACTGCACCTCGTAGCGCGTCCCGCGAACGTCCTCCAGCATCGAGCGTACCAGAAACTGGTAGTCCTCGTCGTCGTCAACGAGCAGGACGTTGTACTGCCTGATTGGCTGCATGTTCATGGTGTCCCTGCTTCACTCTATCTCAGAGCATAACTCCGCAATTTCAAGCCAGTAGTGCCCAAACCCTTTCATCACTTCTACCAAGTCTTCAAAGGGTACAGGCTTGGTAATGAACGAATTTAACCCTCAAGTTATACCGATTCCGATGGGTAACTAGGGGTTGGGTCGTCGTAGCGCGGACAATTTATAAAATTGTCCTACGAGGGGCGTAGGGCAATTTTGTCCATTGCCCGTGGCTACCTTTGCAACCAACCTCACCAACCGGAATGGGTATGAAGCGATGAAAGAGGACAGGAAAGGGTACGTCTTTGATACCGATTCCGAAGGGTAACTATGCATTGGGTCGTACCGGGCAATAATGCCGAGGGGCGAGGGCAATTTTGCAAATTGCCCCTTGGACACCGTTGCAATCTCACTAACCGGAATTGGTATGAGCGCAAAGCGATTCATCTTCATGACCCTGGCCGCTCGTCACCTGCTGATTTGGGGGGTTACGCTTCGCCTCAGAGAACGTTGCAGGAGAGATGGAGGGGAGCCCATGCGATATAGATTGGGAGTCACACGCTTCAAACTGACTTGGGGGGAGAAAGCCGTCGGGCTCTTTCCCCACCTGCGCAACTCCTCGCAATTATAGTACAGCAATTGAATAAGATAGTAAACCCTAGTAAGTACTTGCATACCTTTCTAGCGATCGAACCCTCCCCGTGCGGCAGAGCCCGGTTGAATGGAGCGGCGCTGTGCCGGGTTAAAAGGCCCATGCTGGGGTCAGGGCCTATGCGGAGATCTCCAGGATCGCCAGGGGAGCCTGTAAGGCGGATAATTCGATCATCATTCTGGGGCCAACGGTTGGCGGCAGCAGCGACCCACACGGTGGACCTGCGGCGGAAGAGGGCTCGCCGCCAAGTGTGGGTTGGCGCACGCGGGCGCTGAGGGCAACGCAAGCCGCGCAGGCATCGTGCGCGGCCTGGCAAGTGCGCCTCTGGCCCAGCGATAGAGGGAAGCCAAGCACGCTCTGCAAGGAGCGTATCAGCAGGAGGGGAGATGGGGGCGTCGCTCCGCTCTAGGATCACGGAAGCGCTGAGTAGGCCCCCGCAAAGGCGGCGCGACAGACAGCACCGTCACCCCAAACAGAGAGGCAGGTGCATGGACTGGAAACTTGAGGGGGTAGTACCCGCATCGGACGTGGAGGACGCTAACGGCGATTCCGACGGCTACCTATGCATCGGGTCGTCGCGGGCCCGACTCGCGGCAGTTTAACAACGTCGCTCTGGTGCTGGACAGGGAGGGATAGACAACTCGAGAGGGTGATTCTTGTTGAATCACCCTTCCCCGTCACGCATGTTGTCCAGCATCGTGAGGAAGATTGAGGTGATGCGCGGGTCGAAATGTCGCCCGGCTTGCTCCTGGATGTGCTCGCGGGTGCGTTCGCGGGACCAGGCGGGGCGATAGGGGCGATTGCTGGTGAGGGCGTCCCACACGTCCACCAGCGCGAAGATGCGTGCTGCCAGGGGGATCCCTTCCCCCTTCAAGCCACGGGGGTAGCCCGTGCCATCCCACTTCTCGTGGTGGCAGTAGGGAATGTCGAGCGCGGGGCGTAAAAACAAGATGGGCGCGAGCATCTCGTACCCATAGGTGGCATGGCGCTTCATGTGTTCCCACTCCACTTCGTCCAGCGACCCCGGCTTGTGCAGGATGCGGTCGGGCACGCCCATCTTGCCGATGTCATGGAGCAGGGCCCCGCGCCGGATGTGGAGAATCTCGGCCTCGCTGATCCCCATGGTGCGGGCCAAGCGCACGGTCATCTCGGTGACGCGCAGCGAGTGCCCCTCCGTCTCCTCGTCCCGCAGGTCCAGGGCGCGCGACCAGCCCTCGATCGTGGCATCGTAGGCCAGCGCCAGCTGTGTGTTGGAGCGCTGCAGGCTTTCAAACAGCCCCACGCTCTCGATGGCGATGGCCGCCTGCCCCGCAAGCGTTTCCACAAACGTAAACCATTCCTCGTTGGCGCGGAAGATGTCGCGATGGAACAGCTCCAGCACCCCCTGGAGCTGCCCCTTCGCCACCAACGGCACCATGTAATAGCTGAGGAACCCCTCTTCCGTCAGCAGGAAGGGGCGCACCAGCTGATCCCGCACCTCGCGCAGGTCCGTCACCGACAAAGGCGGCGTTCCAGGGCGGCCTGCCCCACCATCCCCTGCCCCAGGCGAATCGTGCTGTGGCGAATCCGATTGGAGTGGAATCCGCGTGAGGCTCCATAGCCGAGGGTCAGGGACTGCGAGTTGTAAAGCAAAACCGTGGCAGCATCGGCCCCCATATGCTCCAGGGTATGGCTGAGGAGCACGTCCAGAACCAAACGCACATCAAGGCTGCTGGTGATAGCCTGGTCAATGTTTCGCAGGATTGTCAGGCGCGCCAGGTGCTGCTCGGTCTGTTGGTGCAGGGCCTGGCGATTGATCGCGCTGGCAGCGATTTCCACCACAGCGGTGATCAATTGGAGGTCATGGGGGCTAAAAGGCATATGCCGCCCCACCCACAGCGCGCCAATGGCTTGCTCCTCGGCAATCAGGGGCGCTATGATGACCGCCTGCAGCTCCCCGAGCAGCGGCATGGCAGCGTTGATTAATCGCCCCTCAGCAAAGATATTGTTGTTGAGGTAAGGCTGCTGGCTGTCCATCACCTTGCTGGTGAGGCTCGGCACGCTGGGAGGGCTACGAAAGCCTTGAGCGTCCCCCCATAGGCCAAGGGCCATCTCCACCTCCAGCTCGTTGGTTTCCGAGTCGAGCCGGACGGACGCAACCCCCTCCGCCTGCAGGATGGTCATCACATGCTCCAGAAACTGTTCCAAAAGCTCGGCGCGGCTGCTGGCGGCGCGCAGCGCGGCACTGATGGTCACCATCGCTTCCAGTTCCTGCTCATGCCGCTGGCGGTCGGTGATGTCGGAGAAGGTATTGAAGACCTGATAGGGGCGCTCTTCACCCTCGCGAAACTGGGGGATGGAGCTGACCTCTAGCCAGCGCTGCATCTCCATGACCGGGTTGAAGACCGCCATCACCTTTCTCACCGGCTGGCCGGTGCGGAGCGCCACGGAGCTTGGAAGCTGCTCGTTTGGTAGCGGGGAGCCATCCTCGCTCATAGCCTGCCAGCGGATATCGGAAGCGGCCCGACCCTGCATCTGATCCAGGCTTAGCCCAAGAACGCGCTCGGCGGCCGGGTTGGCGGAGATGATGACACTCTCGGCGTCCTGATAGATCACGCCCTGCGCCATCGTCTCGAATAAGACATGATGCATCCTTTCCAGGTGGTGCAGGTGCGCCTCGGCTGCCTTGACCTTGCTCATGTCCGCCGACACCCCGATGATCCCCATCAGCTCCCCGTCTTCGCTCAAGATAGGGGAATTGCTGACCAGGGCGGGGAACAGGGTGCCATCGCGCCGCGTGACAGGGAACTCGCCCTGCCAGGTTTCTCCCTTTGCCAGCTGCGCCATGATTTGCCTGGCCTGCTCGGTGGTCGCCTCGTTGGTCGTGACCCCCACGATGTTGCGGCCAACCACCTCCTCGGCTGACCAGCCATACATCGTTTCGGCGAAGCGATTCCAGTACAGGATGTGCCCTTCCAGGTCCGTCGCAATCACGGCCTGGCCCACGCTGTCGAGCAGATGCGCCTGAAAACGGATTTGATCGTCTGCCCGCCTGCGCGCGGTAATATCATGCGAGATGCCAACGATCCCGATGAGTTCCCCCTCCTCATCGGTGATCGGTGAGGCCGTGACGTGCACATAGACGGGGGAGCCATCGCGCCGATACAGCCGCATCTCGTCTGCCGTACTCTGCCCTGAACGGAGGCGCGCAAAGCGCTCGAGGCTTTCTTCCGGCGTCGTTTCAGTGGGGATGATGCTCGTGATGATCTCCCCCAACACCTCCTGGCCCTGCCAGCCGTACAGGGCTTCGGCGCCACTGTTCCAATAAAGAATTTGCCCCTGCAGGTTGGTGGCAATGACGGACTGGCTCACGCAGTCGAGCAGGTGCGCCTGGAAGCGAATCTGCTCCTCTGCCTGCATGCGAGCCGTGATGTCGCGGTAGTTGACGACGATGGCCCCCACCTCCGGCACATGCAGCATGTTGGTGCCGGTGCCCTCAAGCCATACCGTCGAGCCATCCTTGTGAATCGCCCGATAGCGCCACGGCACAGGGCTTCCCCCGGTGCCTCCGTTACCCTGAGGAGAACCCCCATCGCGGCTTGACGATCCTCGGGATGAACATATTCCAGCCCGTTGAGTGCTAGATATTCCTCATGGGTGTAGCCTAGAATCTGGGAGGCAGGGGGGCTGGCATACAAGAGGGCTGCCCAGCCCCATCAATCAGGAGGATGGGGTCGTTGGAGTTCTCGATCAGGGCACGAAAGCGCCGCTCGCTGGCGCGCAACGACTCGAGGCTGCGCTGGCGCTCCACGGCGTAGCGGATGGCCCGCTCCAGCAGGGCAGGGGTGAGGTCCATCTTTACAAGATAGTCCACCGCCCCGCTCTGCATCGCCTGAACGTCCAGCGAGCGGTCGGCATGGGCCGTCAGCAGCAGGAAGGGGCCCTCCAGCCCGGACGCCTGCGCCCTTTCCAGCAGTTCCAGCCCGCTGTGCCCCCCCAGATGGTAGTCGAGCAGGCACACGTGATAGCTCTGGTCGTACAGGGCGGCCAGCCCTTCCTCGTAGCTGGAGGCGCACCGCAACTCGTAGCGCGTCCCGCGAATGTCGCGCAGCATCGAGCGTACCAGAAACTGGTAGTCCTCGTCATCCTCGACGAGCAGAATATTGTACTGCCAGATCGGCTGCACGCTCATGGTGTCCCTGCTTCAGATCTATATCGGAAGGGAGCTCTACAATATCAATCCAGTAGCGCCCAAATGCTTTCATCACTTCTACAAGGCCTTCAAAGGTTACGGGCTTGGTAATGAACGAATTGACCCCCAGGTCATAGGAGCGCACGATGTCTTCCTCCGACACGAGAGGTGGTCAATATTACCACCGGGATGCGCCGCAAGGAAGCATCCGCCTTGATGAGCGAGAGCGCTTCCCGTCCGTCCATGCGCGGCATGTTCAGGTCCAGCAGGATCAGCCCGGGGCGGGGGGAGGAGTCGGGGTCTGCATACTTGCCCTGGTGCTTCAAGTAGTCTATCAACTGCTCGCCGTCGTCAACAAGGCGAAGCTCGTTGCGAACGCGGCTTTCCTCCAGTGCGTCTTTTGCAAGCATTTGATCATCCGGGTCATCATCGGCCATGAGGATAAGGATGGACGAAGATTGAGCCATAAGTAACCGCTCCTAACTTTGCCGTACAGGCAGGGTGATGGTAAAGGTAGCCCCTTGCCCCAACTCGCTCGACGCACTGATGGTTCCACCGTGGCGCTCCGCAATACGCTGACAGATGGTAAGGCCGATGCCGGTTCCAGGGTACTCGCTCCGCCCATGAAGCCGTTCAAAGGGGGCAAACACGCGTTCCGCGAACCGGCTCTCGAACCCGATGCCATTGTCCCGCACGTGGAGTTGGAGGACCGATGTCAGCCGGAAGCCGCGTGGCCCCCACCTGGAGCCGGAGCGGCCTATCGGTACGGCGAAACTTTATAGCATTGCTGAACAGGTTTTGAAACAACTTGCCGCACCTGCGAGGGGTCTGCCTCGATCGTTGGCAGGGCTTCAATCTCCAGCTCGGCCTCAGCCTCTTCAACAGCCATCATCAGGTCGGACCATACCTGACGCGCTTCCGCCTCCAGGTCCACCTCGACGAACGGCTGGCCGGCGGTGGCAATCCTGGACAAGCGAGAGGAGGTCCTGGATAAGCACCTGCATGCGTTGGGCTGCCGCATGAAGGCGATCCAGATAATCCTGCCCCTCCGGCCCTAGCGTCTCATGGTACTTGCTGCGGAGGCGGTCAGAAAATGCCTGAATCTTCCGAAGCGGCTCCTGGAGGTCGTGGGAGGCCACATAGGCGAAGTCCTTCAACTCGCGATTGTTGCGGGCCAGTTGCGCTGCATACTGCTCCAGCGTGCGCTCCAATTGCTTGCGCTCGGAAATGTCGCGGGCAATGGTGGCGATGCCCTTAAGCTCGCCCTTGTCATCCAGGATGGGGGAAACGGTGAGGGAGACATCCAGACTATGCCCCTCTTTGTGAAGCCGCATCGTTTCAAAGTTTTCGACCCGCTCCCCGGCTTTAATGCGATTTATCAGTTCAGCTTCTTCTCCCGCCTGCTCAGACGTTATCAGGATTCTGGCGGACCCCCCAATCACTTCTTCCCGAGGATAGCCGTACAAGACGCTCTGCCCCACGGTTCCAGGTCAAGATGATCCCGTCGAGCGACTGGCTCTTGATCGCATCGGACGACGATTCAATAATCGCTGCCAGGTGGGATTCCTCCTGGCGAGCAAGCGATCCCTGGAGCCGTTGCTCGCTGTACAAGTACTTGATTCTGTCCAGGGCAGAGCAAGCCTCGTTCAGCCGCTCAGCAAGATTGGCCGACTGCGCCGATGCCTCCGCATCGTGCTGCATGTCAGATAACTTCTCAGACAGGCCCTTCATTGCCTGTAAGATTGGATCCGTGTTCATGTCTTTGCCTTTAGCCATAAGTCCAACATTATGACACCACAAAAAGACGCGTCTATAAAATGCAGACGCAACCAGATTGTAGAATTATTTACCTCTCGACTTTGCCTCTCCCTCACAGGTCAACACTTGATCAGCGCCCTATCTATAAGCAGAAATGTGTAATGAGGGGCTTACGCTTCGCCTAGACAATCTTGCAGCAGCCAAATAGGAGACCCAACGCAATAGGTATCTATAATATAGCAATTGACCAAGATAGTAAATTAATAACGAGTACTGCTGTACCTTTTTAAGGGGTGATCCCTTCCCCTGCGGCAGAGCCCGGCGGAAAGGCGCGGCGCTGGTCCAGATCAAAGGTGCAGCCTGGGGTGAGGATGTGCACGGAGATCCCCAGGATCGCCAGGGGAGCCTGGAGGTGGATGATGCGGTCCGCGTTGGTCCAGGAGCTGGCGGCGGCGTCAGCGACGGTGACGGCGCCGGTGCCTATCACGTGGACGCGGTTCGCTGCGTCAATCAGGGCGGCGGTGTTCTCGTCCACGCCTAGCCCTATCATGAAGGGGTTATAGGTGAGGGCGGTCAGCAGCCGCCCCAGGCGATCCCGCTCGCGGAAATGCTGGTCTACAACAACGCGGTTGGTCAGCCCCAGCCCTGGCACCAGGGTGACCATCGCATGGTTCAGGGCGGGGCCGGATTGCCCGAAGGCTATCATGTGCTCGGAAAGGAGGGAGGCGCCCGCGCTGGTGCCTGCCACCACCGCCCCGGCCGCGTGGCGGCGGCGCAGCGTGCGAACGATGTCGGTGCCGCCGAGGACCGTGGACAGTCGCAGCTGATTTCCCCCCGCGAAGAAGACCCCTGTCATGTCTTCGAGTAGCCCGCTGATGGCCTGCGCGTGCTGGAGCGCATCCTCGCGATCGCGAATCTCGATGACGTGGGCCTCGTCTGCTTCCAGATCGAGGAAAAGGTTGGCATATCGCTGGCCGGTGTCAGCGAGTTGCGAGCCGGTGGGGAAGATGGCGATGCGCGCGTTCGGCCCGCCCGCCTCCTGGACAAAGCGGCTCAGCACGGCACGGTCGTTAACTTTGTCCTCGGCGCCGCCGATGGCCATGAGCAGGCCACGGGACACGCCGGAACGGCTGGGTGATGGAGACATAGGGTAGCGATGATGCGTGATGGATGATGGACGAGTGCAGAATACTCAGCGTAAGCTTAGCCGCTATAAGGAAAAAAGGACAATGGGGAAGCGGCTCATGGGGAGCAGGGGTGGCCATCGGAAAAATCAAGGAAAAAGACAGGGCTGAACCAGGTTTCCGCCTCGCCGCTGCTGCTGAGCAGATCTATCTGTAACGAATGGGCCCCCTCGACGGCCACGACGCCGCTCGGCTCGAAGGTGACCCCATCCGGCCACTCGCAGTTGTTGGCCGTAAAATCCCAGAGGGGGTCACAGGTGGTGGTGCTGCCGCCAAACAGGCAGTAGGGCCATGCATTCTCGGTATGGATGTAATGGGGGATTCCGTCCGGCCCGGTGATGGTCCAGCTCACGCTTCGGATGTTGGTGCCATCTGGCTGGATGACAGAAACCTCCTCCTCGCAGCTGTGTGGGAACCAGACGGCAGCCTGCAGGAGCACCCTGTCCTGAAAAAGCAGCACCCCTTCCGGCGTAATGGAGCCGACGACGGGTGCCAGCACCCCTCCGCCAAACAGGCGGTCGCAGATGGGCAGCGGAAAGACGCCAGGGATGAAGGCTAGCGGCGGCACCGCCAGGGCGGTGGCCGAAGGTGGGAGCGCCGTGGCGGAGGGTCGGCTCGCTGTGGCGGAGGGCTGAGCCGATGTCGCCGCGGCCCGAGTTGGGGGCTCGGTGGCAGCGGGCGCGGTGGCAGCCGGCTCGATAGGCACATCCAGCAGGGGGGTAGCCGAAGGCGGGGGCTCGGTGGCACGTGCTGGGGGGGTGGGGGGCACCCTGGTAGCCGTGGCCACGGGCGCGGGGGAGGCAGCCCTTTGCGTGGCGGTAGGATCGGGTAGCTCAGCCAGCCCCCCAGGCTCGTCGCCACACCCCGCCAGCAGCGACATGGCGAGCAGTACCATCATAAGCCCTACACGCAGTTGTCCGCTCATCGTGGGTTCTCCTCAAACGGTGCGCCGCGGGTAAGGCCCCCCTACTCACAGAGTGGGGCTGCGGCGGAAGGGGGCTCGCCGTCAAGCGCGGGTTGGCACACGCGGGCGATAATCTCTTCTTCAAGAAATGCGTCGAACTCACGCGACGGGTCGCCCTCGCCGCTCAGGGCGACGCAGGCGGCGTAGGCATCGCGCGCGGCCTGGCGGTGCGCCTCGCTGTTAGAGGGCTGATTCTGGGCATCGCCCACCCAGGCGCGCAGATCGTAGAGGGAGCCAAGCAGTGCGTAGCCCTGCCCCGCCAGCCGATACTCGCCCGCCCCCGCCAGGGGGGGCAGGCCCCCCTCGATGACCGTCGCGCCATCGCTCAGCCATTGCTCCGCCGCGCCATAGTCGCCGCGGGCCAGCCAGCTATAGCCCTGAAGGCGGTAGGCGGAGCCCAGGGCAACCGCCGAGATGGCGCGCGGCAGGCTGCCCTCCTCCGGCGGGGCGGCGGCAAGCGCCCTCTCGTATCGAGCGATGGCCGCCCCAATCTCCGGCTCGGCGCCCGCAAGATCGGGCGGCGTGCGCGCCAGCAGGCATTGGGCGCGCTCGTGGTGGACGGTGCCCGCGCCAATCAGCGCCGGAACGTAGCCGGGGTTGCCGGCGATGGCCCGCTCGAAGGCAAGCTGCGCCTCCGCCTCCTGATGCAGCGTCAAGGCGGCCTTGCCCAGCAAAAAGTCCTGGAACTCGCTGCCCTCGCCGGGCGTCGGCGGGGCAGGCGAGGGGTCCGAGCAGGGGCCCCAGCACCTGTAGCACGTCACGCGGCTCCCCCACGCGATCCTCGCGCAGGCCGAGCAGCAGGCGAAAGAGGGAGCGGGCGCGCTCCGGCAGGCGCGAGCTTGCGCTGGACGGGTCGTTGGGCACGCGCACGGGCTCGCCAAAGTGGTAATGGCCGCTGGTGGCCGCTTCCAGATAGGCGAGGGTGGCGGCGCTCTCGGCGCGGCCAGCGGGGGTGATGTAGAAGCGCAGCGCCAGGCGCGTCGGCCCGTCCATCTCCCCATAGATGACCACGTCCGCGTTCAGCCGCGCGGCGGCGGCTTCCACCGCCTGCTCCCGCTCCGCCGCCGTGCCGAGCGGGGCGCCGACCGAGGCGCGCTTCTGCCAGGCGCGCATGCCATCGTGCCAGATCGTTACGCCCTGGTTGGTGGAGGAGGCGGCGGTGAAGGCGCTGTTTTCGCGCTGCAGGGTTTCTGCCACCTGGCGGCTCCAGCGTGCGGCGCGCGCGGCGGGGCGCACCGTGCCCTCCTCCCCCTCGCCAAAGGTAGCCACCGCCACGTTGAAGGTGTCGTCCGGCATGCGCGAGGGCACGAGCGCCCACCACGCCAGCAAGGCCAGCAGCAGCGGCAGGAGGAGCAGCAAGGCCCACAGCCAGAGCGGGAGAATGAAGCGCTCGATCTGGATGATGTTCTTGCCGACGGCCACCCCGCGCGCCCCCTCGCCAACCTGCCCGACTATCACATCGCCGGAAGGGGGGTCGGGTGGGGGCGGGGGAATGGTTGCCACGCGGCGTTTCTCCTGGGAGGGGGCGGCTAGGCGGAATCAGGGCCAAAGGTCGCCGTCGCCCAGCGCACTGCCTCCGCCCCCGCTCGCTCCAGCAAGCGGCGCGTGGCGGGCAGCGCCACGAGGCGAGCCAGGTCGGCGCGCAGGGCGGGCACATGGGCCAGCAACCAACTGCCCACCTGCACGACGGTGCTGCTGCTCGGCGGCGGGTCGCCCTCGGCGCGCGCCAACTCGGCGTGGAGCAGCGGCAACTGGAAGTCAGCCATCATCGCGATGGCAGGGTCCAGCGAGGGGCGCAGGGCGCGGAGCGTGGCGCTCAGCGCGGCAAACTGCTCCTGAATCGCCTGCCGCTCGTCCGCTGGGGCAGAGGGGTCGCCCCCCTGCTGGGTGATCCCTTTCCCGATGGCAACATTTCGGGCATTCGCCCCCACCTGCCCAACGATCACATCCCCCCCACGCCCCGCCACCAGCCCGCGCCACCCCTCATCGCCGGCAGGCATGGCGCCCCCCGGCGCGGGGTCGAGCGGGGGCCACTCCAGGGCCGGGCGCAGGCGGCGGCAGGCCTGCAGCAGGCGCTCCGTGTCGCGGCGGCGCTCCATGTGCAGGATAAGCTCGCGCGCGCGCTCCCCCTTGTGCGTGCCGGGCAAAGACTCATAGTCTATGCCCAGGTCAAAGCACAGGTCGCGCAGTTCGCCGTCGCTGAAGTAATCGGTTAGCTGTTGTCGTAGTTGGGCAGCGGTCATGGGCGAGAAGGGACGCAGGAGCAGGGTGGGATTAGCACAAGTGTACCCGAAGCCGGCGGCGGTGAAAAGGGGCGGATATGGCCTCGGCTCCGATGGGGTGCGCCGCTGCGAGCATTCGACTTGCTTGTTCCCTGCTGCTATGCTCGGGGCACCCCTTATCCTTGTCCATCGCCACAGGAGCGTCTATGACCGACTCAACCCAACGATTTTCCAACCGAGTGGAGGCGTACATCCGCTCGCGCCCAGGCTATCCGGCGGCGCTCCTAGAACGGCTGAGGGAGGCGTGCGGCCTAACGCCCGATGCGGTGGTCGCGGATGTGGGCTCGGGCACGGGATCTTGAGCGAGATATTTCTGGCAAACGGAAATCCGCTTTTCGGCGTGGAGCCGAACGAGGCCATGCGCGCGGCGGCGGAGCGGCTGCTGGCCGGCTACCCGCGCTTCACCAGTGTCGCCGCGACGGCAGAGGCGACGACGCTGCCGTCAGGCAGCGTAGACTTTGTGACAGCCGGGCAGGCCTTTCACTGGTTCGACCGCGAGCGAGCCAGGGAGGAATTTGTGCGCATCCTCCGCCCTGGCGGGTGGGTGGTGCTGGTGTGGAACGACCGGCCGGATGGGCTCGACCCCCTTTTTGGAGGGCTACGAGCAACTGCTCCAGCGCTTTGGCACCGATTACGAGCAGGTCACCCACACGAACGTGAGCGAGGAGGCACTCGCCCGATGGTTTGGGCCGGGGTGGGCCGTCGCCACCTTCCCTTCCCATCAAGACTTTGAGTGGGAGGGGCTGAAGGGCCGCCTGCTCTCCTCCTCGTACACGCCCGCGCCGGACCACCCGAACCACCTGCCGATGCTGGCTGAACTGGAGCGCCTGTTCCACGAGCAGCAGCAGGAGGGGCAGGTGCGGATGGAGTATGACACCCAGGTCTATTATGGCAAGCTCGCGGCCAGGTAGTGCTACCTCTTATTACCCACATCTTTTGACAGGGGTGGTTC
>CAVRLZ010000023.1:0-11692 GCA_963721895.1 uncultured Chloroflexia bacterium
GCCTTCGTGATTCGGGCGGGCGCACCCTGGACCAGGGCGCAGAGCCGGTGGGTTGCCCACGACCGCTGGGCGCTGATTACCAGCTTTGGCACAGCAGTAGCGGCTTTCGCACTCGTATCGCTGCCACTCGATGAAGTCGTCATTCCCGAGGCGATCTGGCTTGTCGGCGTCGGACTGCTGGCAGGCGGCGTGTTTGGTGCGGTGCTGCGCTGGCCGGACCTCTCCTGGTATGTCGGCACGAAACCACTCAGGCGCGCCATCAGCGTCAGCGCCACGCTTTGTATTTGTACGCTGCTCATCGAAGTCGCTGTCATCTGAGCGGGCAGGGCGCGCCACCCGCACACGGACCACCTATCAGCCTGGGGTGCCTCAGACGAGATGCACCCCGTCACTCGAACTACCTACCATGCAACCCATGATCAATTTGATGCAATCAGGACGCGCCCATCCATCGGCAACCCCTACTGTGACAAAGGAGACTTCTCTAATGAAAAGGATACTCTGGACCATTGGCTACACGCTTTCAGCCCTCTTGGCGGTTGCGCTTGCTGGCTATATTGGCATCATCAGGTCGGCAGGAATCATCATGGCGCCCCCTCCGGAGGCGTCGGCTACGGCGGTCGTCCTCGGGCCAACTCCTGCCTATGATGCTGGCAAACCAACTGTTGCGATTCTGCTGGGCAACACACGCACCGAAGCTACAGATTTCCTGACGCCCTACGCCATGTTCGCCGAATCAGGCGCCTATAATGTTTACGCGGTTGCTGCGTCACGCGACTTGCGAACGCTGGCCGGCGGCGTGGATGTCATGCCCCAGTTCTCGTTCGAGGAGCTTGCGGCCCAGCTTCATCATAGTCCGGACATCATCGTCGTTCCGGCCATACTCGATATTGAGTCGGCTGAGAACGTGCCGGTGCTCGATTGGCTCCGGCAGCATGGTCATGGGCAGACGCTCTTGTTCTCGTGGTGTGCTGGCGCCGAAGTGTTGGCAGCAAGCGGACTGATTGATGGCAAAACGGTCACGACCCACTGGGGGGACATTGATGCGTTTGAACGCGCCTACCCTACCGTCACATGGCAGCGTGGTGAGCGCTATATCGCCTCTGACACGCTCTTGACCACGGGCGGGATCACCTCTGGTGTTGATGCAACGCTGTATCTCCTGGCACGCCGGGATGGGCAGGCCGTTGCGGACAAGGTCGCCCGAGCCTTACACTATCCTCCATCCCCCTGGGTAACGAATCCGCGCCTGCCGCAATATACGACCGAACTCGTAGATAGTACCATCTGGTTGAATCTCGCTTTTACTTGGCCCAAGCGCCATACCGCTGTCTGGCTGTATGATGGGGTTGGCGAAGCCGATCTGGCTGCCGTGGTCGAAGCTTATCAGTTGTCATCAACCAATCAAACTACCACCGTAGCCGCCGTGCCCGCCATAGTCTCCCAGCATGGCCTACAGATTATCCCGCGCGGGCAAGCGCATACCCTGTCGGCTATGGATCGGGTGCTCGTGCCCGGTGGTGATGGTGCCAGACAGGCGGTGGAGGATCTACGGGCCGAGCCGGCCAGTGCTGGAGTTCAGGTCACCCTTCTGCAAGATGACCAGGCGCCCACATATGCCTTTACCCTGGCATTGCAGGATCTTGCCGCGACGCACGATGTGCCAATCGCTATGCACATGGCCAGGCAACTCGAAGTGCGCACCCCTTTGCACCTCGTCGGATCGCGGTGGCCACTCCACTTGCTGGTGATCCCGATGCTTGCTGCGGTGAGTGGTTGTATCGCGCTTTGGAGTCTGCGTTTGCTGAGTCGGCGTTTCCTCAGACTCATCCGTCACAATCGCAGTCAATTGAGTGCGCAGACCGCCGGAACGCTTCATTCTACCTAAAGGGCGACAAGTAAACAGACTCTGCCCAACGAAACGTTGGGCAGAAACCCTTTCCAGGCTTCTATCATCTGGAAGGATAGGGTTGTCCAGAAGCCGCTCTCAGTCTATAAGGAGCCCCCGGAGCTCTCGTACAGAACTCAATCCGTAATGTATGATGTTTAATACTTCTCTCTGGCCTCGCCTTAAGAGGATGGCGACCTGATTGAGGGCTTGCTTCCGTGCAAGACCGGCATGGGCCACCCTTTAGTGATGTTGCGCAGGGCCAGAGCAGTTTGAGGAGGTCCTCGTCGGAGGGCAAGGTGCCACGGGTCTTGAGAATCTTGCGTAGCGAGCAATTGACGGCCTCCACGGCGTGGGTGGTGTAGATGATGCGTCGGATACCGAGCAGATAGTGATCGCACTGGCGATGCCCATGCGCATCATGCAGAGCAATCTTCTCGCTGGCCGTGACGGTGCGCAACCAGATTGGCCTGCTCACCCTGCGCCGCTGCGCGTGCCCCCACCGCGCAAGGGCACTCGCCTCCACACCGCGGATAAGTTGGAGCTGCTCGTGTCAGAAAGCTATGAGGGCGGGCTGCTCGACCAGGGGGAGCACTAGCTCTGCTCCTCCCCGCGCGGGAGCCAGGGCCACGGGTCCACAAATTCCCCGGCGTACCAGGGGGTCACCCAGTCCCCGCTGAAGGGGGCCCCCACGTGCACCTCCAGGTGAAGGTGCGGCCCGCGGCTGTAGCCCTCGTTTCCCTGCCGCCCGATCTGCTGCCCCGCCACCACAACGTCCCCCTCCACCACGCTGGCCTCGCTGTTGTGGCTGTACACCGAGTACACATTGTTGCCGTGGTGGATGACGATGGCGTGCGGCCCGCGGCACGCCCCCTTCTGCAGGCAGTAGAGCGCCCCCACGTGCACGACAGTGCCATCGTCCACCGCATAGATGGGGGGCTGCTGGCCGCCCACGCGATCCCCGCGCAGGTCCAGCCCCGTGTGCACCCCCCCCGGCTGGTAGCGGGCGGGCACGCCAAAGGGCTGGAGGATTCGATCGGGCATCGGCGAGAAGGGGGTAGCGTTGAAGACCAGGTCGCCGTTCAGCTCGACGAACTCGGGCAGCAGGCGCAACTGGTGCTCCACCTCGCCGAGCGCCTGCCGCGCCTCCCGCCCGCCCACCCACAGGTGGTTGTAGGAGGCGAGGGCTGGCCGGGAAAGGTGGGCCACCTCGGCGTTGTATACAGCCAACCCGCGTGCGCTGCGCTGAAGCTGGCTGTCCACCAACTCGCGCACCGCCGCAATCAGTTCCGCGTCGCCCCGCGAGCGCAGCGCCTCCTCCACGGCAGCCAGGTCGCCCTCCTCGTCCTCCCACAGCGCCCGAAGCTCCCAGCGGGACAGGGTGTGCCCGGTGGCCTGCACCGCCAGCCGCTGCACGGCCACCTCTTCGGGGGTCAGGACGAAGGGCCAGGGTAGGGTCCGCCCCGCCTCGTCCGCCGCGTTGCCCACTGCCAAAAACTGCTCTATCGTCTGCTCCAACAAAAGCTGCGCCCCCGCCTCGACCGTTCGCTGCCCGCTCGCCACCTCCGCCGCGGCGACTGTGGCATCCACAGCCGCGCGCAGTTCCGGCTCCGTCAGCGACACGCCGAGGGCAGCATCCAGCGCCCGCTGGTATGCGAAGCGCAGGGCGGCTGACTGATCGGGCGCGGCGGCGAGCGCCCCCGCCTGCGGCAGGGGGCCCAGCCCCTCCGGCTGAACCAGGAGCAGCTCCGCCTGGGCAAGCGCCGCCGCCAGCCGCTGCGCGAAGGCTTCCGGCTCGCTGGCGGCCTGGCTGCGGCTGAGGCCGTGGCGCAGCAGAAAGCGCGCCGCCGCCGCCACGTTGTTGTCGAAGCGCGCCGGGTCGGCGCGCAGGCCAATCGGCGCGCCGCTGACCCGCTCCGCCTGGACCGAGCTCAGCCACACGAAGCGGCCGGCCCAGTCGAAGCCAAGCCCGCCATACTGCTCGATGGCCCGCAGGTCTTGAAGGTAGTCGGTGTGCTGCGGCGCGGCCCACCCGTTCCAGCCACGCGGGGTGATGCCCAACACCCCCTCCACCGCGCCAGCGTCGGTGGTGCGGCGCAGTTGGAAGCCGCCCCCGCCCTGCGCGGCCAGCAGGCGGAGCAGGTCCGCCTCGCGCACGTCGAAGAACTCTGCCACCTGCGCCACCGTGGTGCTCACGTACCCCGCCATCTCCTCCGGCATGGCGTCCACCGAGGGAAAGCTTGTGGAACCGTAGCGTTCGACCAGGGTTTCTTCGGAGAGGAAGCGGGGGCGCGGGGTAGGCGTGACCAGGTTGCTCGTGCCGTCAGCGTTGCTCCCGTAGGGGAGCACCCTGACCAGCGGCGTGATGGTCGCGGGGGGAGTAGCAGGAACGGTGGGGATGGGGGTAGTGGTAACGAGGCGCACCTGCGCCACGACGGTTTCCAGCACAGGCAGGGCTTCCTGAGGCTGACAGACCTCCCCGCAAAGCAAGGGGGAAAAGCGCATCCCCACCAGGAGGAGGCCAACCGCCGCTACAACGCCTATCAATACGAGGACGAACCAGCGAACCATACGACGCATGAGCTTCTGCAGTAACTTTCCAGAGCGACGGGCAGGGAGCGCGGGGCAGCAGGCAGGAAATGGCTGGCAGCTACCCCATCGGGCCGACGTTGGAAGATTGTACTCAGCAAGCGGCTATTGTTGAAACAAGATAGCACATCGGTCAGTCCACTACATGGATGGGGTTGGTCATGATCCACAGCCCGCGACGGTGCGCCTCGACGCGATAGTGCCCCGCCTCCCGACAATCAAAGCGCAGCGTCTGGCTCCTGGGCGCATGGGCCACGGGCGCCCCATTGCAAATCAGCGTTAGCTCTGCCGGCTGCGGGCAAACAAATTCCAGCGTCACCCCCTGCCCCAGCGGCACCTCGTCGCCGCAGGTAGCCACCGCGTCGCCCGCACCCCGCACCGCCAGAAACGTGCTGCCCGCCGCATCGCCCTGCCCGCGGTTCGCCATGATGACGCGCCCGCGCCGCAGCGCCTCCCACACCTGTCGGGATGCCTGCTCAAACGAATCGCTGAGCGGCTCGTCAAGTTGGAGATAGTTTACCAGGCGCGCAAAGCAGTGGGCATAGGAGTAGACCTCAAACTCCCACCCGAAGCGTCGCACCTTTGTGGCATGGGCGTCTACGCCAAAGACCCCCGTGGGGCGCGCCCCCTCCTCCTGAAGTGCATCCCACCAGCGCAGCGTCTCCGCGGTGGGTCCCTTGAGAGCGCGGTTGGGGAAGAGCACGTTGGCGTACTTGCTGCGCGGCGTGTAATGCTCGATCCAATCGGACATATAGTTCCACAGCTCGATGCCCGTGAAGCCGCGCAGCGCCCAATCGTCCCAGCGGTAGGGCTCGGTGTACTCGTTCGTCGCGCGCTCGTCGGGGTGCGCCACGATGCCGACCCCCCCGCGCCGCTGCACCTCGCGCACGAACTCGGCAGGGGGCAGATCGCGGGAAATCAACTCGTCCACGTCCCCCACCAGAAAGTGGTTGCGGTCCGGCGTGATCTCGTAGCCGACCAGGGTCACCACCCCGTCGTGGATTCCCTCCTGCACGCTGGCATCGCGGTTGTCGTGATCGGTGATCCAGATCCACCCCAGGCCGCACTGCTTAGCCGCGCGCACCAGGTCCGCCACGCTGCCCGTGCCATCGGAAAAGGTGGTGTGCATGTGGAGCGCGCCGACAGACTGATAAATCATGGCGAAGGCCTTTCTTGCGTATCAGGCAGGGGGCTGGCTCAGGCGCCCTCGCCGGGCATCGAGGCAACCGGCGCCAGCGTGGCGGTTCCGCCGCGCGACTGCCTGACGCGCGCCCGCTTCGGGAGGGTGATGAGCACCACCGCAGCAACGATGATGGCGGCGGCCACCATCATGGAGCGGGTCAGCGCCTCACCCGCAAAGGCCCACCCCAGCAATACGGCGACCACCGGATTCACGTAGGCGTAAGTGGCCACCTGCGCGGGGGTCGCCACCTGAATCAGCCAGACGTAAGCAGAAAAGGCTACCAGCGAGCCGAAGACGATCAGATAGCCCATGGCCAGCAGCGAGCGGAGCGAGATGGCCGCCGTGTCGAGCGCGGACCACTCCCCGATCAGCGAGCCGACGATCACCAGCATCGCGCCGCCCGCCAGCATTTCCAGGGCCGTGCCCATGAGGGGCGAGGCCGGTAGCGGGGCATTCCTGGCGTAGACGGAGCCCGCCGCCCACGGCGAGCGAGCCGACCAAGATGAGGACCATCGCCAGCAGGGAGGCACTGCTGGTCGTCAGGCCACTGGGGCCCACCAGGACAGCGATGCCCACCAGCCCCAGCCCCAGCCCCACGGCCACCTGTCCTGTGGGGCGCGGGCCGCGCGCGAGCCAGTGCAGCAGCACCATCCAGAGCGGGACGGTGGCGATCAGCAGCGCCGCCAGCCCGGAGGGTACGTACTTGCTCGCCCCAGACGAGGGCGCCGTTGCCCCCCAGCAGCAGCAAGCCCCCCACGACGGCGGCTGCCTTCCAATTGGCGCGCGTGGGGGCCACCGCCCCGCGCGCCCGCAGGACGCCGTACGTCAGCGCCCCAGCAATCAAGAAGCGCACGCCCGCCATCAGCAGCGGGGGTATGGTCTCGATGGCGAAGTGGATAGCCAGATAGGTGGATCCCCAAATAATGTAAACCGCCGCGAAGGCCGCTATCAACCGCACGTTGAACCTATTCATCTTCTTTCTCCCCCCGGAAGTGCTCCAGCGGCACCCGGGCACTTTCTTTCACTGTTGAGAGCACAATCGTGGTGCGAGTGGAGCGAACGGTGGGGCTGTCCCCGAAGCGCTCGCGCAGCAGGCGGCCCAGCGCTTCGGTGTCTGCCACGCGCACCTTCACCAGGTAGCGATCTTCCCCTGCGATGTGGTGCACTTCCTGCACCTCCGGGATGGAGGCGAGAAAGCGCCCCGTTTCCGGCGAGGCCAGCCGCTCCTCGGCGCGCACGAAGACGAAGGCCAGCAGCCCCGCCCCCAGGGCACGCGGGTTCAGCCGGGCCTCGTATCCCTGGATCACCCCGCGCCCTTCCAGCTTGCGCACGCGCTCCAGCGACCGCAGAGGGGGTCAACCCCACCTGCCGCGCCAGATCGGCGTTGGTGACTCGCCCATCCTCCTGCACGATCTTCAGTATAAGCTGGTCTATGCCATCTAACATTCGGTGTTTACTCCTATTTCACCGATTATAATTCAGTACCGCGACAAAATCAAGGGGCAACGTTACGCTGCGCGTGGAGACGCAAGGAGGTGGTACGGATAGGAACAATAGGCAACCGCACGGAGGGAAAAGATGGGCAAGCAAGGGGAAGAGGGGGACGAGGGGGGGTCGGTCGCTGCGAGTCGGCGAGGGCCGACCTGATGGTGGCGTACCACGACACCGAGTGGGGCGTGCCTTCGCGCGACGAGCGGCACCTCTTCGAGATGTTGAATCTCGAGGGGGCGCAGGCGGGGCTCTCCTGGATCACGATCCTGAGGAAGCGCGAGAACTATCGCCGCGCGTTCGACGGCTTCGATCCGGAGAAGATGGCGCGCTACGACGAGGCGAAGGTCGCGTCTCTCCTCGCCGACGCCGGCATCGTGCGCAATCGCCTGAAGATCGCCGCGGCGATCGGCAACGCGCGCGCCTACCTGGCGGTGCAGCGCGAGTGGGGCAGCTTTGACCGCTACATCTGGGGCTTCGTGGGGGGCTCCCCCGGCAAAACCAGTGGCAGACGCTGGCGGAGCTGCCGCGCAGACAGCCAAATCAGAGGCCATGAGCAAGGAGCTTCGCGCGCGCGGCTTTCGCTTTATAGGCCCGACGATCTGCTACGCCTTCATGCAGGCGACGGGCATGGTGAACGACCATGTTGTTCCCTGCTTCCGGCACGCGGCGCTGCGGGGGCGCTGAGACTGCGTCTTGCCCGTGAAGGTGAAGCCGCCATGTGGAGCGATGGCACCAGCAGGGCGCCGCCGAAGGGGTCGCTGAGCAGGCGGCGCTCGGCGCTGATGGCCTCGACGCGCCCCAGGACGTACAGGTAGCTCTCGGTGAAGCGCAGGTTCTTGACGGGCGCGACAATCTCGCCATCCTCGATCAGGAAGGTGCCATCACGGGTCAGCCCGGTGACCAGGGTCTTCAGCGGGTGGACCACGCGCGTGTAATTGAAGCGCGTCACGAACAGGCCACGCTTGACGCCACGGGCCGCCAGCTCCGCGCGGGGGGTCGTGCCCGGCTCCATCTGTAGGTGGGTAGGGATGGGGCCCAGTGTTGGGGGCCGGCAGTGCATGGCCGGTGCTGCGGGTTCCGGCACGCGCGGCCCAGGCGCGGTCCCACGCCACACCGCGCACCACCCCTCCTCGATCAGCGTCAGCGGCTGGCGCGGCGCCCCCTTCATAATCGAAGGGGAGCGGGAGGGTGGCAGGCTGGTCCAGCCCATCGTCGCGGATCGTCACGTCGGCGCCGGTCACCCGCTCGCCCAGGCGGCCGTTGGCAAAGCTGCGCTGCTCCACCAGCGCCGCGCCGTTCAGCCCCAGCACGCTCAGGAAGCGCACCATGTCCGCCACGGCGTAACTGTCCAGCACGACATCCAGCTGGCCCGCTCCACCTCTATCGGCTCGCGGCTGCGCAGCGCTGTCTGGATGGCCTCCTCGCCCAGGGCGTGGGTGTCCAGATGGTTAAGGTCCTGGTGCGCGGCGGCGGCGTAGCCGCTGCCCGTACGCTCATCACGACGGTGACGAAGGAGGCCTCGGTCCACCGGGTAGTAGACGAACAGATTGTTGGAGTTGGCGACGGCTAGCTCATGGACGGTGGTGCGCAGGGCACCGCTCGCCACGCAATCCGCCTCGTGCGCGGCGCGCGTCACCCGGTCCACCCCCTCGGCGCGGATGCGCGGGCTGGCGCTCGCAGTCGCCTCGGAAAAGCCGGGAACATCGGTTGGCCGGACAGGCTCGGGCAGCCCCGGCCACTCGGCATTTTCCGGCTGCGCCTGGGCCAGCTCGATAGCGCTCTGGATCGTGGCCTGCAGGCAGCGTCAAATGGGTCAGCGAGTTGGCGACGGAAACCCCCACCCGCGCCCCAACCACCACGCGCACGCGCACCTCGATGTTGGTCTCGGCCACGTTCTGGTGCACCTCGTTGTTGGCAAAGCGCGTCAGGTGGTAGTCCGAGTCCAGAAAGACCGGCCTCGTCTGCGTCGGCGGGCGACATGGCAAGCACAAAGCGCGCTGCATCGCGATATTCTTCGATTCCTCGCATAGGTCCCTCCTAGTCGTTCGCTCTGCTCCAGCACGCCAGAGACGTCCGGAAGCGGGCAGAGCTCGCCGTGGCCGACGTGGCCAAGCTGGGAGGGTTGCCCCTTGCCGCAGTTGGGCAGCCCCCACAGCATCGTCGTCACGAATGGCATCGCACGAGTTCCAAAATTCGGGGGTGATGCCGGTGTAGATCGGGTCCTTGTACAGTTGGCCAAGCTTGCCGTCGCGGATCTCGTAAGCAACCTCGGTGCCGAACTGAAAGTTGAGCCGCTTGTCGTCGATGGACCAGGAGCGGTTCATGTCCAGAAACAGGCCGCGCTCGGTATCGGCTATCAAGTCTTCCAGCTTCCAGGCGCCCGGCAGCAGGTTGATGTTGGTCATGCGGATCAGCGGCAGGCGGTTGCCCACTCGTTGGCGCGCATCGTCCCGTTGGAGCTTTCCGGCGCATCGGGCACCATGTGGTGAAGCTCCTGCGCGGTCTCGCGGCTGGTGAGGTAGCCGACGAAGCGCCCGTCGCGCACGATGTCGGTGCACTGCGCGGGGACCCCCTCGTCGTCATAGCCAAAGGTGCCCAGCGCCGTGGGTGCCGTGGCGTCGGCCACGATGCTCACGACCTCGGAGCCGTACTGGAAACGGTGCCACTCTCGGGGGTGAGGAAGGAGGTGCCCGCATCGGCGGCCTCGGTGCCAAAGACCCGATCCAGTTCGATGGGGTGGCCGCAACTCTCGTGCACCTCGAGCGCCATCTGCGGGCCGCTGATGATGACGTCGAAGGTGCCACCAGGGCAGGGAGCCGCGGTCAGCAGGGCGACCGCCTCGCTCGCCACGCGCTCGGCGTTCAGAGCAGCCCCATCCCCTCGACGAACTCGTAGCCGCCGGTGACAAATTGCCCCCCAAAGCAGTTCGGGAAGGCGCTGAAACTCCCCCTGCGCCGCCGCCATCGCCGCGATGCCTGCGCCGCTTTCCACCAGTGTCTGCTCGATGAAGGCACCCTGGCTGTTCGCGAAGAACTTGTGCTCGTGCTGGAAGGTTGCCATCGTCCCGGTCGTGATGGCGATGCTCGGGACGGCGCGCATGCGGCGATCCGCCTCCAGCAGAAGCTGTCGAGCTTGGTGGCGAGGGGGACGGCGAAGGGGTCCTGCTCGTGCGGCGTGGTGTACTGGCCGACCGTGGCGACGGGCGGGCCCAGCCGCGCCCGGCCCGCGACGGGGGGAGCGCACGATCGCGGACGCCCTGGCGACGGGAACCGGCTTGGTCCACGACGCGCTCGACCTCCTCCATCTCGACGAGGTGGGAGGCCGCGAAGCCCCACGCCCCGTTGACGAGCACGCGCACCCCAAACCCCTCGCTGCTGGTCTCCTCGACCGCCTCCACCCACCGTTTCGGACGATCAACCGCTGCGTGCGCCGCGTCGTCAGGCGCATGTCCGCGTACTCCGCGCGCGCCAGTTCCGCTGGTTCATCGCGCGGTCCGTATACTCTTTCATAGCTCCTCCTCCTTAGGGTGCAGGGTCGCCGCGCGGGCAGGCGGGTTCCGCGCAGGGGCAGGTGCCTGATGGGCGATGGGCAGGCGGGCCAGGCCGCCTGCCCTGCTTGTCGGGCAAGTGGCGTGCCGCGAGTCGGCGGGGGGTTTATCCGCAGGCCAGGGAGCGGGGGGGATGGTCGGATGAAGGCCCACCAGGCACCGCAGGCGACCGGCTGAATCAGCCCCACCCAGCCAGCCCGTGCAGGAAGCAGTTGGAGCAGGATGACGCCGAAAAAGAGCCCAGCAGCGGCAACTCGAGCCGCGCCAATGAGACCATGGTTCCCAGCAAAAAGCGTGACGCACAGGCCATTGAAGCAGGCCGAAGGGGATCATGTTGAAGGCGGCCAGCGAGATGTTGAGCAGGAAGAAACAGAGGCGAAGTCCCACGACACCAGCAGGGGGCCGATGCGCTCGGGCAAAAAGGGCAGCAGTTTGAGCTGGAGCGGGATGGCCACCAGCAGGGCCAGCACCAGGTTGACGATGGGCCCAGCGATGCCGACCACCCCCATCCCCACCTTGGGCGACACCCCCTTGAAGGCCAGGGGGTTGATGGGCACAGGCCACCCCGACCCAGCCCTACAAAAAGCATGAGCAGGGTGCCCCACTTCCAGGTCGGCCAGCGGGTCCAGCGTCAGCCTGCCCATCTCGCGGGAGGTGTCATCCCCAGGATGGTCGCGGCGAGGGCGTCGGCCGCCTCGTGCAGGGTGAAGCTGATCAGAAAGGAGACGATCAGGTCGAGGAGAGTTACCGGGCTTTCAAGTCCAACTAAGAGCATGGGTGATTTACACAATTCCAGGTTGAAGCAGGGCAGCAGGCGCCCGAGACGGGCCACCACGGGTTATGGTCGGCGCATGAGGCGGGCCGAGCGAAAAGGAGCAGCGCAACCCGACGCCCCCCTCTCGCGTAGACTAGCCCAGGATTGACCTTCCGTTCCCGGCTTACCCTTCAAACGTTTATAGAAAGGACTTGCCCCATGTCACTGGACTACGAAATC
>CAVRLZ010000024.1:0-13978 GCA_963721895.1 uncultured Chloroflexia bacterium
AAACCACATCATTTCTCCACGAGTTCCTAACAAATTGTGAACACTTGCCCCCTATTCTCTTCCTCTGTCACATCCAACCCTAGCAAGCCCGACAGCGGTGCCACCCCGACGCTGGGGGATACCCCATAGGACACCCCGCCGGTCCACAGGCAAAGCCGCCCCCCATCCTTTTCCGGACAGAGCGTTCGGCCCCGCAGCGTCGGGAGCTACCTGTCAGCCTTGCTAGCTCACGAAGGAGATTGTCTATGATGCAGAAATGGGAAGCCGCCCGGTCGTACGGGGGGCGACTCTGGGCGTGGCTGGAAGCGGAGTTGTTGCTGAGCAACGCCCTGCTGCTGCCGATGCGCCTCTTCATCGGCCTGGGCTGGCTGCGCGCCGGTGTCGAGAAAGTGATGGACCCGCTGTGGGGGTCAGGGGACACACTGCTGGGCTTCTTTCAGGCGCAGCTAGGCGCCGGCAGGGTCTACTTCCCCTTTTACGAGACGCTGATGACCCAGGTGTTTGCCCCCCAGGCGCTTGCGCTGAGCTGGATCGTTGCCGTCGGGGAACTGCTGGCGGGCATCGCCATCATGGCAGGGGTCCTGACCAACCTGGCCCTGCTGGGGGGCCTCTTCATGAACTTGAACTTTGTGCTGGCAGGGGTGGTCAACCCCTCGGCGTTCTACATCCTGATTCAGGGAACGCTGCTGGCGGCGAATGCAGGGAGAACCTTGGGCGCCGACAGGGTGCTTGCCGGCTACCTCCGCTCGCGCGTGCCAGGCACCCCCTGGGGATCGGGCCCTGGGCAGGCGGCGCTCCCCCTGCTGGGCGGCCTTGCCTGCACGGGGGCAGCCACGCTGGTCGTGCCCTACATTCGCGATTTTGGCCCGCACAGCATCGAGGACCCAGCGATGCTCCTCTTTATCCTGTCCATGCTGGGTGCCATGCTGGCCGGTATCCAGTTTGTACGGGCTACCACCGTGCAGGGCAGCAGCCGCTGACCGTGGCTGCCGCCCTGCCAGAGTAGAGCAACCAAGCGCTGTAGTAAAAGTGACATTCAAACAGGAGAACCCATCATGAACAACCGTCAAAGCGCCCTGGGGCTGGGCGCCCTGCTGCTGGGGGCGACGATTGCGCTCGGCAACTTCGGATACACCATGCTTGCCACCACGCAGGGCGTGCCTGCTCCCGCGGTAAGCGGCGCCCCCGCCCCGCTGGAAAACGACCTGCTGGCGGACGTTTCATCCGACGGACAATCCACCCGCGCGCAGGGTCGTCAGGACGGTGACCGACGTGGTCGGCGCACGGGCAGGGGGGCCCGCTGAGGGCGGAGCGACGATGCAGGGGGGCCATCCGAAGCTTGACCGCCCCTGCTCGATAGGTGCATCGTCCGAGTTGATCATTCGCCAAAGAGCCGTTATGCTTGCGCCCATCTTCAAGCCCTCAATCGAGCAAAGATGGGACAGCGACACAACCAGCAGGTCTGTTTTATTGCAGGGGCCGGCCACTCCGGCTCCACGCTGCTTGGCCTCATCCTGGGCAGCCATTCGGCTGTCTTTTATGGGGGCGAGATCAAAAAGTATCAATCGGGGCCAAAGCGGCTGTGCCGCCGCTGCGGCCCCGATTGTTCCATCTGGTCGGCCCTGGCGACCACCGCGGCGCCCGACCTGTATGAGGCCCTTTCCCTTGCGTCGGGCAGGGCCACCATCGTGGATTCGGCCAAGAACACCGAGTGGATCGCGCAGCAGTCGGCCATCGTCGCGGCACAGGGCGGGCAGCCGACGCTGCTATTCCTGCAGCGGGACGGGCGGGCGGTGCTGAACTCCCGCCGCCGCAAGCGGCCCGACATCCCTGCCACCGTACAGATCGCACGCTGGCAGGCACAGATCGAGCAGACTTGTCGCCTGTATGACACCTTTCCTGGGACCAAGAGCCAAGGTGCGGTACGAGGAGTTGGCTTCGGAGCCTGAGCGGGTGATAGGGGCGCTCTGTGAGCGCCTGGGGCTGGACTACCAGCCCGCCATGCTGCGCTACTACGCGCACGAGCAGCACCCCATCGCAGGCAACATGGGCACGCACTTTCTGGTCAACCGCGCCCAGCAGATCGAGAACCCGCTGGTCCACCTCTCGCACAATAATGTCTATTACGCCGACCACCCCCTGGCGATCCGGCTGGACCTGCGCTGGCGACAGGAGCTAGAGCCCGCCGAGGCGGACCTGTTCGAGCAGATGGCCGGGGCATGGAACGAGGAGATGAGGTGGGACGATGAAGCGGATTGAACTGGTGTTTCGTTCGGTAGGCGAGCGCACCGCCGAGGCGGCACTGGAGTTGGCCGTGCGCCACATCGCCCCGCAGCGCATCCACCGCCTGGAGCAGGTTCGCCCCTTTTGGAAGACGGTCCAGCAGATGTTGACCCTCCCCATCGCTGCGGATGTTGTGGTCTTCGTTGATGCGGACTGCCTGATCATGGAAGACATGCGCCCCTTCCTGGAGCGCAACGACGAGCCCTACGTGGACTGCTACGTGCTGGATCGCTTTCGCGGTCGCCTGCACGCGGGGGTCCATATCACCCGCATGGACGTGCTGGAGGGGATGCGCCAGGTGTCGGTGCGCGGCGACGAGATGAAGTACATCCTGCGCCCCGAGTCCTACCTTCGCCACCTGGCCCTGGAACGTGCAGGGCTGGGCAAGGCCGTTGCCCCCTTCTGCATCTTCCACGACTTCGGCCAGTGGTACGCTGACATCTTCGCCAAGTACGCCCTGCGCGAGCTCCGCAGCCGTACCCCCGAGCAGCGTATCAAACTGGACCGCATCATGGGGCAGTGGCCCACCGACGACCTTGACTTTGCTGTGGCGCGCCATGCCGTGGCCCACACGCGCCGCGCGATGCCCCCCGATGGGAGCCCGCAGCAGGTCGCCGCCTACATCGCTGAGCTACCGCAGGTGGCAACCCGCGAGATGGCGATCCTGGGGCTGACCGAGAAGGAGGCCCTGACGCACGCGGAGCTCGACACGATGCACCGCGCCCACGGCGCGGGCCTCGCGGCGCGGCGCGAGAAGGTCTTTGGCGTCGGCTTGAGCCGCACCGGCACCAAGAGCCTGACCAGTGCGCTCGACATTCTGGGCTATACGGTCGCCCACTACCCCACGGACGAGATTACCTTTCACGAGTTGGTCACGGGGCAGTATCGTCTTTCCACCCTGGGCGCCTGTGGCTTCGACGGGCTGACCGACATCATCGGCGCGGGCTTCTACGCGCAACTCGACAGCGCCTTCCCCGGCAGCAAGTTTATCCTGACGCTGCGCGACAAGGAGGCATGGCTGGACGCGATGGAGCGCCACTGGCACGAGAAGCCCGTCTACAGCGAGCAGCCGGAGGAGACAGCCAAGCTCAAGATGCGCCGCTTCCTGCGCGCCGCGGTTTATGGCACTTACACGTTCAGCCGCGAGCGGCTGGCCTACGTCTACGATCGCCACCACGAGGCCGTCCTGCACTATTTTCGCCACCGCCCCGACGACCTGCTCCTGCTCAACCTCTTCGAGGGCGAAGGGTGGGACAAGCTTTGCCCGTTCCTCGGCTGCGGGCCGCTCGACCACCCCTTCCCGCGCGTGGCGAGCAAGCGCACCCTACAAGAGATGGTGGGCGGCTCTCGGCTCGCCCCTGAACTGCCCGCCCTGGTCGGGTAGCCACAGCCGGATGGAGCCCCCGCACCGCCTCCTCGCCGCGGCGCTCTGCCTGAACGAGGCGGGGGCGATCCTGCTCGTCAAGCCCACCTATCGGGCAAGCTGGCTGATGCCCGGCGGCCACGTCGAGGCTGGCGAGTCGCCCCACGCGGGCTGCGTGCGGGAGGTGTACGAGGAGCTAGGGCCTTGCGCTCCCCTGCACGCGGCTGCTCGCTGTGGATCACCGCCGCGGGCACGACGGGGCGCCGCCCGCCCTGCACTTCATCTTCGCGGGCGGCACCCTCACCCCTGCCCAGATCGCCGCCATCGCCCTGCCCCCCGACGAGTTGGCGGCGTGGGCCTTCTACCCTGCCCCCCTCGCCGCAGCCCTCCTGCCCCCAAAAGGCGCCGCGCGGCTGCCCCACCTTCTCGCGGCCTGGCACTCAGGCAGCAGCCTCTACCTGGAGGAAGGGCTGCCCCCGCACCCCGATGGCGGTGCTGCGAGTGCTGCCAGCTAGAGGAATGCCAGCCCCCATGCCTTGAAGCCGCAGCCTGCTACTCCCCGCCGAACAGTTGCCCCAGGTTGATGTTGCCGCCGCCGCTCTGCCCGCTGCCGCCGGCCTGGGGCATGAACTGGGCGATCTTCTGGGCGAGCTTCAACATGGGCATTGTTTGAAGCCACACACGCCCAGGTCCCCTCAGCGTGGCCAGGAAAAGCCCCTCGCCGCCGAGGAGGATGTTCTTGAAGCCGCGCACCATCTGCACGTCGAACTGGACGCTCGGCTCGAACATGGCGACGTGGCCGGTGTCCACGCGCAGGGTTTCGCCGGGGGCGAGGCGCTTCTCGACGATCTCGCCGTCGAAGTTGACGAACACCTGCCCGGCCCCGTCAGTCGCTGCAGGACGAAGCCCTCGCCGCCGAAGAGGCCGGCGCCCAGCTTGCGGCGAAAGTGCATGTCGAGATCCACGCCTTTTTCCGCGCACATGAAAGAATCCTTCTGGACGATCAGGCTCTGCCCCGCTTCCAGGGAAAGGTCAACGATCTTGCCCGGAAACTCCGCAGCGAAGGCCACCTCGCCCTGCGCCAAAGTAGTCCACGATAAAGAGCGACTCGCCGGAAAGCGCGCGCTTGAACATCTTGCCCAGCCCGCCCCCCGTGTTCGTTTCCATCTCGACCCCGTCCGTCATCCAGCTCATCCCGCCGGAGGAGGAGAAGAGGCGATCGCCCTGTGAAAGGTTGATCGTGACGACGGGCAGCGTGGTGCCAATGATTTCGTAGTCCAGTGACATGGGGCAAGTCCTTTCCATGAGCGTTTGAAGGGTAAGCCGGGAACAGAAGGTCAATCCTGGGCTAGTCTACGCGAGAGGGGGGCGGCGGGTTGCGCTGCTCCTTTTCGCTCGGCCCGCCGATGTGACTACCATAACCCGTGGCGGCCCGTTGGGGGGCGCCTGCTGCCCTGCTTCAACCTGGAATCGTGTAAACTACCCATGCTCTTAGTTGGACTTGAAAGCCCGGTACTCTTCCTCTACCTGATCGTCTCCTTTCTGATCAGCTTCACCCTGCACGAGGCGGCCCACGCGCTCGCCGCGACCATGCTGGGGGATGACACCTCCCGCGAGATGGGGAGGCTGACGCTCAACCCGCTGGCCCACCTGGAAAAGTGGGGCACCCTGCTCATGCTCTTTGTAGGGCTGGGGTGGGGGCGGCCCGTGCCCATCAACCCCCTGGCCTTCAAGGGGGTGTCGCCCAAGGTGGGGATGGGGGTGGTCGGCATCGCCGGGCCCATCGTCAACCTGGTGCTGGCCCTGCTGGTGGCCATCCCGCTCCAGCTCAAACTGCTGCCCTTTCTGCCCGAGCGCATCGGCCCGCTGCTGGTGTCGTGGGGCGACTTCGCCTCGCTTTTCTTCCTGCTCAACATCTCGCTGGCCGCCTTCAACATGATCCCCTTCGGCCCGCTCGACGGCGCGCGCGTGCTCAACGCCTTTTTGCCGGAACGCTGGTTCTACTTCTCGGCGCGGCTCGAGTTGCCGCTGCTGGGCCTCTTCTTCGGCGTCATCCTGCTCGACCGCTTCCTGCAACTGGGCTGGCTGGGCGGGCTGATTCCAGCCGGTCGCCTGCGGCGCCTGGTGGGCCTTCATCCACTATTCCCCCCCCGTCCTCCTGGCCTGCGGGTAGCCCCCCCGCCGACTCACGGCACGCCACTTGCCCGACAAACAGGGCAGGCGGCCTGGCCCGCCTGCCCATCGCCCGATCAGGCACCTGCCCCTGCGCGGCAACCCGCCTGCCCGCGCGGCGACCCTGCACCCCAAAGGAGGAGCTATGAAAGAGTATACGGACCGCGCGATGAACCGAGCGGAACTGGCGCGCGCGGAATACGCAGACATGCGCCTGACGACGCGGCGCACGCAGCGGTTGATCGTCCGGAACGGGCGGGTGGAGGCGGTCGAGGAGACGAGCAGCGAGGGGTTCGGGGTGCGCGTGCTCGTCAAACGGGGCGTGGGGCTTCGCGGCCTCCCACCTCGTCGAGATGGAGGAGGTGGAGCGCGTCGTGGACCAGGCGGTTTCCGTCGCCAGGGCGTCCGCGATCGTGCGCTCCCCCCGTCGCGGGCCGGTGCGGCTGGGCCCGCCCGTCGCCACGGTCGGCCAGTACACCACGCCGCACGAGCAGGACCCCTTCGCCGTCCCCCTCGCCACCAAGCTCGAGCTTCTGCTGGAGGCGGACCGCCGCATGCGCGCCGTCCCGAGCATTGCCATCACGACGGGGACGATGGCCTTCCAGCACGAGCACAAGTTCTTCGCGAACAGCCAGGGTGCCTTTATCGAGCAGACACTGGTGGAAAGCGGCGCAGGCATCGCGGCGATGGCGGCGGCGCAGGGGGAGTTTCAGCGCCGCTCCTTCCCGAACTGCTTTGGGGGGCAGTTTGTCACCGGCGGCTACGAGTTTGTCGAGGGGATGGGGCTGCTGGACAACGCCGAGCGCGTGGCGAGCGAGGCAGTCGCCCTGCTGACCGCGGCTCCCTGCCCTGGTGGCACCTTCGACGTCATCATCAGCGGCCCGCAGGTGGCGCTCCAGGTGCACGAGAGTTGCGGCCACCCCATCGAACTGGATCGGGTCTTTGGCACCGAGGCTGCCTATGCGGGCACCTCCTTCCTCACCCCCGACAAGCTGTACCGTTTCCAGTACGGCTCGGAGGTGGTGAGCATCGTGGCGGACGCCACGGCGCCCACGGCACTGGGCACCTTTGGCTATGACGACGAGGGGGTCCCCGCGCAGTCGCACCGACATCGTGCGCGACGGGCGCTTCGTCGGCTACCTCACCAGCCGCGAGACCGCGCAGGAGCTTCACCACATGGTGCCCGATGCGCCGGAAAGCTCCAACGGGACGATGCGCGCCAACGAGTGGAACCGCATGCCGCTGATCCGCATGACCAACATCAACCTGCTGCCGGGCGCCTGGAAGCTGGAAGACATGATCGCCGATACCGAGCGCGGCCTGTTTCTGGACATGAACCGCTCCTGGACCATTGACGACAAGCGGCTCAACTTCCAGTTCGGCACCGAGGTCGCCTGGGAGATTCGCGACGGCAAGCTTGGCCAACTGTACAAGGACCCGATCTACACCGGGATCACGCCTGAATTCTGGGACTCGTGCGATGCCATCTGCGACGACTGGACGGTCTGGGGGCTGCCCAACTGCGGCAAGGGGCAACCCTCCCAGCTTGGCCACGTCGGCCACGGCGCGGCTCCGCCCGCTTCCGCAACGTCCGCGTGCTGGGAAGTAGCGAACCACTAGGAGGGACCGATGCGAGGAATCGAAGAATTTCGCGAGGCGGCGCGCTTTGTGCTGGCCATGTCGCCCGCCGACCAGACCGAGATGGTCTTTCTGGACTCGGACGACCATCTCACACGCTTCGCCAACAACGACGTGCACCAGAACGTGGCCGAGAGCAACATCGAGGTGCGGGTGCGGGTGGTGGTTGGGGCGCGGGTGGGGGTTTCCGTCGCCAACTCGCTGACCCATTCGACGCTGCAGGCCACCATCGAGAGCGCGATCCAGCTGGCCCAGGCGCAGCCGGAAAATGCCGAGTGGCCGGGGCTGCCCGAGCCTGTCCGGCCAACCGATGTTCCCGGCTTTTCCGAGGCGACCGCGAGCGCCAGCCCGCGCATCCGCGCGAGGGGGTGGACCGGGTGACGCGCGCCGCGCACGAGGCGGATTGTGTGGCGAGCGGTGCCCTGCGCACCACCGTCCATGAGCTAGCCGTCGCCAACTCCAACAATCTGTTCGTCTACTACCCGTGGCACCGAAGGCCCTCCTTTGTCACCGTCGTGATGAGCGACTCGGGCAGCGGCTACGCCGCCGCCGCGCACCAGGACCTGAACCATCTGGACACCCACGCCCTGGGCGGGGAGGCCATCCAGACGGCGCTGCGCAGCCGCGAGCCGATAGAGGTGGAGCGGGCGAGGGGGATGTCGGTTGGAGAGTGGTACGCCGTGGCGGGTATGGTGCGCTTCTGAGCGTGCTGGGCTGAACGGCGCGGGGCGTGGAGCAGCGCAGCTGTGCACGGGCACGCCTGCGCCAGCGGGTGACCGGCGCCACGCGGACGATCCGCGAGAAGGGCGCCTGGACGGCGCCACCCTCCCGCTCCCCTTTGATTACGAGAAGGGGGTGCCGCGCCAGCCGCTGACGCTGATCGAGGAGGGGGTGGTGCGCGGCGTGGCGTGGACCGCGCCGGGCCGCGCCCGGCCCGGTCCCCGCAGCACCGGCCATGCGCTGCCTGCCCCGAATACCTGGGGGCCCATCCCCACCCACCTGCAGATGGAGCCGGGCACGACCCCGCGCGCGGAATCGGTGCGCGGCGTCAAGCGCGGCCTGTTCGTGACGCGCTTCAATTACACGCGCGTGGTCCACCCGCTGAAGACCCTGGTCACCGGGCTGACCCGCGACGGCACCTTCCTGATCGAGGACTGGCGAGATTGTCGCGCCCGTCAAGAACCTGCGCTTCACCGAGAGCTACCTGGACGCCCTGGGGCGCGTCGAGGCCATCAGCGCCGAGCGCCGTCTGCTCAGCGATCCCTTTGGCGGCGCCCTGCTGGTGCCATCGCTCCACATTCGCGGCTTCACCTTCACGGGCAAGACGCAGTTCTAGCGCCTCCGGAGCGCCGCGTGCCGGAAACAGGCCGCCAGATGGTCGTTCACGAGGCCCGTCGCCTGCATGAAGGCGTAGCAGATCGTCGTGCCCACGAAGCGGAAGCCGCGCGCTCAAGTCCTTGCTCAAGGCGTCCGATTCGGCTGCGTGCGGGGACCTTCGCGGGCGACGCCACGCGTTCTGGCGCGGGCCCTCCACGAAGCGCCATACATAGGCGTCGAAGGACCCGAACTCTTTCTGAATCGCCAGGAAATGCCCGCGCATTGGACACGGCGCTCGCCACCTTCAGGCGATTGCGAACGATGCCGGGGTCCTCGAGCAAACGAGCAATCTTCGCGTCGCCGAACCGCGCGACTCGCGCCGGATCGAAGTCGGCGAACGCGCGCCGGTAGTTGGCGCTCGCTTGTTGAGAATCGTGGACCAGCTCAAGCCGGCCTGCGCACCCTCGAGCATCAGAAACTCGAAAAGCACGCGATCGTCGTGGACCGGCACTCCCCACTCGAGATCGTGGTAGGCGATATCGAGGTCGGCCCGCGCCCACTCGCAGCGACCGAGCCCCCCTCTTCCCCCGCGTCCCCTTGCTTGTCCATCTTTTCCCCCCGTGCGGTTAGCTATTATGTTTCCATCGTACCACCTCCCTGCGTCTCGCGCGCAGCCTAACGTTGCCCCCTTCATTTTGTCGCGGTACTGAATTATAATCGGTGAAATAGGAGAAACACCGAATGTTAGATGGCATAGACCAGCTTATACTGAAGATCGTGCAGGAGGATGGGCGAGTCACCAACGCCGATCTGGCGCGGCAGGTGGGGTTGACCCCCTCTGCGGCGCTGGAGCGCGTGCGCAAGCTGGAAGGGCGCGGGGTGATCCAGGGATACGAGGCCCGGCTGAACCCGCGTGCCCTGGGGGCGGGGCGGCCGGCCTTCGTCTTCGTGCGCGCCGAGGAGCGGCTGGCCTCGCCGGAAACGGGGCGCTTCTCGCCTCCATCCCGGAGGTGCAGGAAGTGCACCACATCGCAGGGGAAGATCGCTACCTGGTGAAGGTGCGCGCGGCAGACACCGAAGCGCTGGGCCGCCTGCTGCGCGAGCGCTTCGGGGACAGCCCCACCGTTCGCTCCACTCGCACCACGATTGTGCTCTCAACAGTGAAAGAAAGTGCCCGGGTGCCGCTGGAGCCCTCCGGGGGGAGAAAGAAGATGAATAGGTTCAACGTGCGGTTGATAGCGGCCTTCGCGGCGGTTTACATTATTTGGGGATCCACCTATCTGGCTATCCACTTCGCCATCGAGACCATACCCCCGCTGCTGATGGCGGGCGTGCGCTTCTTGATTGCTGGGGCGCTGACGTACGGCGTCCTGCGGGCGCGCGGGGCGGTGGCCCCCACGCGCGCCAATTGGAAGGCAGCCGCCGTCGTGGGGGGCTTGCTGCTGCTGGGGGGCAACGGCGCCCTCGTCTGGGGCGAGCAGCACGCACCCTCCGGGCTGGCGGCGCTGCTGATCGCCACCGTCCCGCTCTGGATGGTGCTGCTGCACTGGCTCGCGCGCGGCCCGCGCCCCACAGGACAGGTGGCCGTGGGGCTGGGGCTGGGGCTGGTGGGCATCGCTGTCCTGGTGGGCCCCAGTGGCCTGACGACCAGCAGTGCCTCCCTGCTGGCGATGGTCCTCATCTTGGTCGGCTCGCTCGCGTGGGCGGCGGGCTCCGTCTACGCCAGGAATGCCCCGCTACCGGCCTCGCCCCTCATGGGCACGGCCCTGGAAATGCTGGCGGGCGGCGCGATGCTGGTGATCGTCGGCTCGCTGATGGGGAGTGGTCCGCGCTCGACACGGCGGCCATCTCGCTCCGCTCGCTGCTGGCCATGGGCTATCTGATCGTCTTCGGCTCGCTGGTAGCCTTTTCTGCTTACGTCTGGCTGATTCAGGTGGCGACCCCCGCGCAGGTGGCCACTTACGCCTACGTGAATCCGGTGGTCGCCGTATTGCTGGGGTGGGCCTTTGCGGGTGAGGCGCTGACCCGCTCCATGATGGTGGCGGCCGCCATCATCGTCGCCGCGGTGGTGCTCATCACCCTCCCGAAGCGGGCGCGCGTCGGGCAGTCGCGCGGCGGAACCGCCACGCTGGCGCCAGCCAGTAGGCCTGGAATGCCCGGCGAGGGCGCCTCGGCCAGCCCCCTGCCTGATACGCAATGAAAGGCCTTCGCCATGATTTATCAGTCTGTCGGCGCGCTCCACATGCACACCACCTTTTCCGATGGCACGGGCAGCGTGGCGGATCCTGGTGCGCGCGGCGAAGCAGTGCGGCCTGGGGTGGATCTGGATCACCGATCACGACAACCGCGATGCCAGCGCGCAGCAGGGGATCCACGACGGGGTGGTGACGCTGGTCGGCTACGAGATCACGCCGGACCGCAACCACTTTCTGGTGGGGGACGTGGACGAGTTGATTTTCCCGCGATCTGCCCCCTGCCGAGTTTGTGCGCGAGGTGCAGCGGCGCGGGGGGGTCGGCATCGTGGCGCACCCCGACGAGCGCGCGACGAACGAGTACACTGAGCCCTACCGCTGGGACGATTGGGCGCTGCGCGGCTTCACGGGCATCGAGCTGTGGAACTATATGTCGGACTGGATCGAGCATTACACGCCGCGCAGCAAGTACGCCAACGTGCTCTTCCCCCACCGCGCCCTCAAGGGGCCGACCGCTGAGACCCTGCGCTGGTGGGATGCGCTCCAGGCGGAGGGGGCGCGCCCCACGGGGGTCTTTGGCGTAGACGCGCATGCCACAAAGGTGCGACGGTTCGGGTGGGAGTTTGAGGTCTACTCCTACGCCCACTGCTTCGCGCGCCTGGTAAACTATCTCCAGCTTGACGAGCCGCTCAGCGATTCGTTTGAGGAGGCATCCCGACAGGTGTGGGAGGCGCTGCGGCGCGGGCGCGTCATCATGGCGAACCGCGGGCAGGGCGATGCGGCGGGCAGCACGTTTCTGGCGGTGCGGGGCGCGGGCGACGCCGGTGGCTACCTGCGGCGACGAGGTGCCGCTGGGGCAGGGGGTGACGCTGGAATTTGTTTGCCCGCAACCAGCAGAGCTAACGCTGATTTGCAACGGGGCGCCCGTGGCCCATGCGCCCAGGAGCCAGACGCTGCGCTTCGATTGTCGGGAGGCGGGGCACTATCGCGTCGAGGCGCACCGCCGCGGGCCTTGGATCATGACCAACCCCATCCATGTAGTGGGCTGACCGATGTGCTATCTTGTTTCAACAATAGCCGCTTGCTGAGTACAATCTTCCAACGTCTGGCCCGATGGGGTAGCTGCCAGCCATTTCCTGCCTGCTGCCCCGCGCTCCCTGCCCGTCGCTCTGGAAAGTTACTGCAGAAGATCATGCGTCGTATGGTTCGCTGGTTCGTCCTCCTATTGATAGGCGTTGTAGCGGCGGTTGGCCTCCTCCTGGTGGGGATGCGCTTGGCCGCGGTGAGTCCCAGGGGAGGCCTGTGACCTTCAGCGAAGCCCTGCCTGTGCTGGAAACCGTCGTGGCGCAGGTGCGCCTCGTTACCGCTACCCCCATCCCCACCGTTCCTGCTCTCCCCCCGCGACCATCACGCCGCTGGTCAGGGTGCTCCCCTACGGGAGCAACGCTGACGGCACGAGCAACCTCGTCACGCCTACCCCGCGCCCCCGCTTCCTTTCCGAAGAAACGCTGGTCGAACGCTACGGTTCCGCAAGCTTTCCCTCGCTGGACGCCATGCCGGAGGAGATGGCGGGGTACGTGAGCACCACGGTGGCGCAGGTGGCAGAGTTCTTCGACGTGCGCGGCGGACCTGCTCCGCCTGCTGGCCGCGCAGGGCGGGGGCGGCTTCCAACTGCGCCGCACCACCGACGCTGGCGCGGTGGAGGGGGTGTTGGGCATCACCCCGCGTGGCTGGAACGGGTGGGCCGCGCCGCAGCACACCGACTACCTTCAAGACCTGCGGGCCATCGAGCAGTATGGCGGGCTTGGCTTCGACTGGGCCGGCCGCTTCCTGTGGCTGAGCTCGGTCCAGGCGGAGCGGGTCAGCGGCGCGCCGATTGGCCTGCGCGCCGACCCGGCGCGCTTCGACAACAACGTGGCGGCGGCGGCGCGCTTTCTGCTGCGCCACGGCCTCAGCCGCAGCCAGGCCGCCAGCGAGCCGGAAGCCTTCGCGCAGCGGCTGGCGGCGGCGCTTGCCCAGGCGGAGCTGCTCCTGGTTCAGCCGGAGGGGCTGGGCCCCCTGCCGCAGGCGGGGGCGCTCGCCGCCGCGCCCGATCAGTCAGCCGCCCTGCGCTTCGCATACCAGCGGGCGCTGGATGCTGCCCTCGGCGTGTCGCTGACGGAGCCGGAACTGCGCGCGGCTGTGGATGCCACAGTCGCCGCGGCGGAGGTGGCGAGCGGGCAGCGAACGGTCGAGGCGGGGGCGCAGCTTTTGTTGGAGCAGACGATAGAGCGACCTGGCTGCCGTGGAGGAGGCGCTGCGCTCGCGGGGCGACGCGGAACTGATTGCGGCGGTGCGCGAGTTGGTGGACAGCCAGCTTCAGCGCAGCGCACGCGGGTTGGCTGTATACAACGCCGAGGTGGCCCACCTTTCCCGGCCAGCCCTCGCCTCCTACAACCACCTGTGGGTGGGCGGGCGGGAGGCGCGGCAGGCGCTCGGCGAGGTGGAGCACCAGTTGCGCCTGCTGCCCGAGTTCGTCGAGCTGAACGGCGACCTGGTCTTCAACGCTACCCCCTTCTCGCCGATGCCCGATCGAATCCTCCAGCCCTTTGGCGTGCCCGCCCGCTACCAGCCGGGGGGGGTGCACACGGGGCTGGACCTGCGCGGGGATCGCGTGGGCGGCCAGCAGCCCCCCATCTATGCGGTGGACGATGGCACTGTCGTGCACGTGGGGGCGCTCTACTGCCTGCAGAAGGGGGCGTGCCGCGGGCCGCACGCCATCGTCATCCACCACGGCAACAATGTGTACTCGGTGTACAGCCACAACAGCGAGGCCAGCGTGGTGGAGGGGGACGTTGTGGTGGCGGGGCAGCAGATCGGGCGGCAGGGAAACGAGGGCTACAGCCGCGGGCCGCACCTTCACCTGGAGGTGCACGTGGGGGCCCCCTTCAGCGGGGACTGGGTGACCCCCTGGTAGCCGGGGAATTTGTGGACCCGTGGCCCTGGCTCCCGCGCGGGGAGGAGCAGAGCTAGT
>CAVRLZ010000025.1:0-42947 GCA_963721895.1 uncultured Chloroflexia bacterium
TGGTAACGGCGACCTCGAAATCGTCATCGGGACGGCCCATCCTACCCTTGCCAACGATTCGCAACCAGGCTCCGGTAGCGTATATGCGTGGCACCACACCGGGCAAACGGTAAGCGGCTGGCCCGTCCATCCGAAGAATTTGTATGGCGATGATGGGCCGATCCTAGCTGCGCCCGTCCTGGCTGATCTGGACGACGATGGCTATGTGGAGGTGCTCTTCTCGCTGATTTGGGATGTCCAAATCTATAATAGCGATGGCACGGTACAACTGTATCCAACCCGCACTATGTACAACGTTTCCGGCTCGCCCGCGATAGCGGATTCTGATGGGGACGGGCATGTAGAAATATCCGTCGGTGGGAGCATGTTCGATGACGCCGCGCGTGGCTACCTATGGACCTTTGAATCTAACCATGCTGGCTTCGGCGAGCTAGCCTGGCCTATGGGTCACGGCGACGCTCGCAATACGGGTACACCCTAACCTCCGCCTCTTCCAACGCAAAAGACTCGTAGGAACGACATTCCCACGAGTCTTTTGTGTTGTGGGCAAGGAACGCGCGGTGCCTTGACTCACGGCTCTCGTTACCGCTACGGATAGCAAGTTTGACGGCTGCTAGCGTAACGGGGCAAGCATGAGAGCGAGCCTGAGGGCAAAGGCGTCTTCGGGCTTTGCAGGGTCCAACGATGCAATATCGCGAATGCGTTCTAGCCGATAAATTAGCGAGTTGCGGTGCAGGTGCATAGCCTTGGCTGTGGCACTAATGTTTCCCCCGTGGGCCAGCAGGACATCCAGCGTCGCCAGGAGTTCGGTGCTGTGCTCGCGGTCGTACGCCTCAAGCAGGGAGAGGGTGTCATCTAGGAACGAGCGCAGATCATCGGTTCCCTGCAGGTGGCGTAACAACCTATACAATCCCATGTCGCGGTGGAGATAACAGCGTCCGCCCCCAAAAAGGCGCAGACCCAGTGACAGGGCGTCCTGCGCCTGGGCGAGCGAGCGACGCAGCCCCTCCATGCCGCGCCCTGGATCGCCGGCGGCCAGTGAGAGGGGGGAGGTTTCGTTCCACACCTGACGGAGATAATCCAAAAACTGGTTGCGGCTCGATTCCCACAGGACGCTCCCGCCTGAGATAAGAAGGGTGATGCGCCACTGAGGATGCTCGATTTCTGGCATCGTGGTTAGCCCTGCGCTGCCTTCCTGCGTAACGGCAGCGCGCACTTGCCACCCCAATTTTTCGGCGTGTGCGGCGGCACGGCGCTGCCAGGCATGCACGACATTTTCCTCCACCTGCTTTGTATCGGTCACGATTACCACTGCCCATTGCGCGGCGTCCAGCGCATAATCTGCCGCACGCGCCCGTGCAACCAGGACTGCTTCCTCTTCATTCGTCAACAGCGCACTCACGAAACCGCCCTGCGCCCCCTCCCGCGCGGCATCTACCGCTTCCATCTTGGACAATTCCAACGTTAGCGCTGCCGCTCCCTGCTCCAGCGCGATGCGTGTCCAATCGTCTAGAGCCGCCGCCCCATCGCGGAGGGTGAGTTGGCCCAGCGTTATATCCCCTGCCACTAGAGGAAAGGAAAGCTCGCTGCTTTGGGCGGGTGCGTTGCCGGCGTGGGCCAGCAGATCGCCTGCTGGGTTTCGTACCTGCACAGCGTGCCCTGCCAACAGGTGGAGCTGCTTGACCAACCCGCCTAGCCCCAATCCCGATGCAACACCCTGGCTAAGATGGCGAAAGAGCGCCGCGGCCTGCGCTTCCTCCTGGGCCTCACGGTCAGAAATCAAGCGTATAACATTTCGAGCGGCACGTTGGGGGTCGCTGCCTTCTGGGAGCGCAAAGAGGGGCAAGTTGCTACGCTCTGCCTCACGGATGGCCGCGTTGTCTACCTGGCCCTCGACGACGATGGCTGCCAGCCCTAACCTACCTAGTTCTCTTACCATGCGTGCTAAGGTAAGCGAAGGGTTGTTGGCGCGGATGACAGCCAGATCGAGGAAAGCGGCCTCGTCACTGTTGAGGGTGGGGAATAAGGGCGAGAGCACCCCGCTCACCCTCGCCCAGCGCACCGGGCGCTCCAGCCCGAGCATCCCGGCCAAAAGCCGACTGCCCAGCGGCAAGGCCATGCGGCTCATCATACGAACAGTTGGAAGGGCGGGTGGTGCAGCCATTCAGGTCCTTATAAGTCTACTGCGGCAAGGATGCCGGTAGGGGTAGGGGATAAAGTAAAGCATGTACCGATGAACTCTTTTCAGCATTCTAGAAGAGTAGGGTAATTTGTCCAGAAACACCACGCCTGGGCGCCCGCCGTTGCGGCGTCCGGCAATTTCCCCCCACGATTCTATCCAGATAAAGGAGGCGTGATTGGGCACAATGTCTAAAACCGAGACACATGTTTCGGACAGGGCGCACAAAGTTTGCTCATCACCAATCTTTTATAATCAACGAGGCAAAGCGGCCGCAACCATCCCGGCCGCTTTTTCTTTTCTGTAGGCCCCCCTTGCGTTACTCACCCTCCGCCACGTGCGAACCGAACGCGCGCGTGCTGGCGATGGACGCCTGGGCAGAATCAGCCATCTTGCGGATATTGTAGGAGCTACGATGCACGATTCCATAGCTATGTTGTTACCCATCGCGGGTCTCTTGATTGGTGGCCGCCTGGCCGGGCACGCCAGTCGGCGGGCGGGTTTGCCCGCCGTGTTCGGCGAATTGCTCCTGGGCCTGCTCCTCGGGCCGGCGCTGTTAAACTGGGTTCACCCGTCAGAGACGCTTCACTTTCTGGCGACCCTGGGCGCGCTGGTGCTGATGTTTATTGCGGGGCTGGAGACGGACACCCATGAAATGCGGCGCGTGGGCAAAAGCGCGATGCTCACCGCCGTTGGCGGGGTAGTGCTGCCGTTGCTGGGGGGGTATGGCCTGGGAAGTGCCTTTGGGCTTCCGCCCGTGCAGGCGCTTTTTATGGGCGTGGTGCTCACGGCGACCAGCGTTAGCATCTCAGCCCAAGTGCTAAAGGAGATGGGACACCTTCGCTCGCGCGCGGGCTCCATGATCCTGGGGGCTGCGGTGATTGATGATGTGCTGGGGGTAGCGATCTTTTCTGTCGCGCTGGCCCTGGTTGGCGAGGGCACGCTCTGGCTGGCCCTGGCGAAGATGATCCTTTTTCTGCCCCTGGCCTGGCTGTTTGGTAATTGGGCAGTGCCCATCATTGTGCGATGGGACTCCCGTTTCCACAACCGCGAGGGGTGGCTGGCCTTGGGTCTTGGGTTTCTGCTGCTTTATGCCTGGGCGGCGGAGATGCTCGGTGGGGTAGCGGCTATCACGGGTGCCTACTTGGCGGGGGTTCTGGTGGCGCGCCATGCGGACGAGGAGCACATTGTTCATCGGGGCATCCCAGCGATGGGCTATGCCTTCGTTGTTCCCATCTTCTTTGTCTCGGTGGGCCTTGATGCGGAGCCAAGCGGCCTCTGGAATGCTCCTCTCTTTACTGCTTTGTTCATCCTGGTGGCCGTCCTTTCAAAAATTGTGGGGTGCATGGCAGGCGGGCTGGTGGCGGGTTGCAAGCGTCGGCTGGCCTTTCAAGTTGGCGCGGGGATGGTAGGACGGGGCGAGGTAGCCCTGGTGCTGGCCGTGGCGGCACGCTCTGCCGGCCTAGTGGATGAAGCTCTGTTCAGTGCCACTATCGTGATGGCTGTTGCAACCACCATGGTTACGCCCCCTCTGCTGCGGTTGGCCTTTCGCACCCCTGCTACTGAGGCACCTCGTCATCCGTCCATCGAACGCGAGGAAGCGTTTGTTACCTAACCTGTTACGCCTGGAGTGCAGCGCGCTATCCCTACCCCCGCACCATTTGTGCAGGATGCACAAATGGTGCGGGGTGCGCTTAGGCACAGTACCCGTTGAGTGGGATAGGGTCCTTCATGTATCTTCTATGAGGTCGGTCAATTTAAGACATGCAAAGGCGCGGGCGCAACGACATCGTTAACCCCGCGCCCTTTGTTATGTCGGCAACAAGCGTAGTAATCCCCTTACCGCAAAAATCTGAGGATCAAATATGGTAGGCAAATTAGCTCGTAGGCTTCCAATCAGCGTTCTGGTACTTGCCTTGTGGGCGCTGGTGGCATCTCCCGCGCTGGCCCAGGACGCAAACGGGGCCGACACGCTCGCAGCAGACCCAGGCGCACCCCTGACGTTCATATGGTTGCTCGTCGCGTCAGCCCTCGTCTTCTTCATGCAGGCTGGCTTCCTCCTGGTGGAAGCAGGTTTCGCACGCGCAAAGAACACTGTCAACATCGTTGTCAAGAACATGGTGGACTTTGTAATCGCCGCGCTGGCCTTCTGGGCCTTTGGGTATGCCTTCATGTACGGCGATGGGGGCGCGGCCAACTCGTTCATCGGGCTCAGCGGATTCGGTTTGCTGGGCGACAGCTATGACGTTAGCACCTCTCTTTCCTGGGTCTTCCAGATGGTGTTTGCGGCCACTGCCGCCACCATCGTTTCCGGCGCGATGGCGGAGCGCACCAAGGTGACCTCCTACATGGCGTACAGCTTTCTTATCAGTGCGCTGCTTTATCCCATCTACGGCAAGTGGGTGTGGGGCGGCGGTTGGCTGGCACAACTGGGCGCACATGACTTTGCCGGGTCAGGCGTCGTGCATGCCCTGGGGGGTGGGGTGGCCCTGATGGGTGCCATGCTCGTCGGTCCTCGCCTGGGCAAGTACGGCCCGGATGGCAAGGCCCGCGCCATGCCCGGTCACAATCTGGTCTATGTGGCGTTGGGAACGCTCATCCTCATCTTCGGATGGATTGGCTTCAACGGCGGCAGCACGCTGAATGGCAGCGACCTCCGCGTTTCCGTCATCGTCGCCAACACCCTGTTGGCGGGTGCAGCAGGTAGCTTTGTCGCTATGTATCTGACCATGCTTCGCACGCGTGGCGTGGTGGACTTGGGCAAGATCTGCAACGGGATGCTGGCGGGTCTGGTGGGCATCACCGCCCCTTGCGCCGTGGTGGCCCCCTGGGCAGCCGTGATCATCGGTGCCATCGCTGGCGTCATCCTGATTTACGCAGAAAGCTTTATCGAGAATCGTCTCAAGATTGACGACCCGGTCGGTGCTTCATCGGTGCATGGCGCATGCGGGTTGTGGGGGCTGTTGGCGGTTGGGATCTTCGCCGACGGTAGCTATGGAGGCGTCAGCGGCCTGATTGCTGGGAATGTCAACCAGTTCCTGATCCAGGCCCTGATGGCGTTGGTCATCACCGTCTGGGCGCTCGGTGGGGGCTACCTTATCTTTTCCTTCATCAAGTCAATGATGGGGCTTCGCGTCTCCAAGGACGAGGAAGAGCGTGGCCTAGACGTGACCGAGCATGGTGTGGAAGCCTACGGGCAGGACATCCAGTTTGTTGCCAGTCCGGTTGCAGGCGATTAAGCAGGGACAGTCGTTCTAAGATTGGTGTGAGGGGGATGGCGCGCTCGGACTGAGCTACGCCATCCCTGAGTAGGTCAGTCGTTGTTACCATCGTCAACTATAAGGAGTTTTTTCATGGAAGCAGCATTCGGAATCGGCGCCTTCGTTGTCATGTTCGTCCTGTGGGTGGTCATGCCCAAGTTCATCACCAAGGGTAGCGAGGAGCGCGAATAAGCGCAGACGTGGGCAATAGCCCATGTCAGAATCGGTGCCGGAATGTGTGTAGACGTTATGTGATACGATGAACAGAAGGGGCGAGGTGCTATAAGCACCTCGCCCCTTCTGTTCATCGTCCGGGGCCTCAGTGGCCTCAGCACAGAAATCTGTCCAATCACTCCAACTCCCCGCCAGGAAATCTCTTCTGGCGGGGAGTTGGAGTGACTTCTCGCTCAGCGTGTGACGAATCCCTGGATGACGAAGGCCACGCCCAACAGTCCGGTCGTGCTCAGATGGGCGCCGATGGCGCCGAGCAGGGCGACCGGCAGGCGGCCAAACTGGGCCCCCGCCACCGCTATGGCAGCCATCGGTAAACCGAGCAGCCCCAGGAGCGTAACGGAAGGCAGACCATCCAACGCTACCCCAAGGATGAGCAGGGCGAAGGCGAGCAGCGCAGGTACACCGTAGGCCAGGGCCGCTCGCTGCTCGCCCATCCGTGCCCACAGCGAGCGGTTGGCTGCCAGCTTGGCTGGCCGAAAGCCGTTCAATGCGAGCGTGGCTGTCATGAGCAGTGCTACGGGCAACGCTGCCCAAACCACCGTACGATCCAGCACCTGTGTCTGGACATAGAAGGCGCCCAGTGTGGTCAGTAGCCCGAGATTCAACCCTGCCAGCAGTTCCCCGACTCCCGTGCCGCTCAGCCGTAGGGGCGGCGCGCTGTAGATATAGCTGCTTGCGATCCCGACAGCGCCAAATAGCAGCACGAGGGGGCCTGTGGCCAGGGCAATGTAGAGGCCCACCATCGTCCCAACCACTACAAAGCCGAGCGCGCCCTGCAGCACCTGCTGCGGCGGCGCCCAGGTCCCCGATGCCTGCGCGCCCAGGCGCTTGTGATCGAAGAAATCGTTCGTCATGTTCGCCCCTGCCTGCAAGAAACTACCGGCCAGCAGAGAGAGCACAAACATTTCCAAATTGAGCTTGCCGCTTTTCCCCCAGGCCAGGGCACTTCCCAACAAGATAGGTAAGGCGATGGCAGCAAAATAGGGCGCGCGACTGTCGAGCAGAAGACGCCAAGTGTTGTGTAGATACCTCATACGGGCGATTGTAGTAGCGCGGGAGGGCAGGTCAAAGCAGGGAGCGGGCCTATCGAAGGATCAGGCTCTATCGCAACCCGTTTGCAGGTGAGGCGGCGCGCCGCGGGCGACTAGTGACCTTTCTCATAGGGCTGGCCAATCGCTGCCGGCGAGATGGCACGGCCAATCAGGCCACTGGTAACCACGATGGTCACCACATAGGGAAGGATCTGGAGGAACTGGTTGGGCACGGGTACGCTCAAGAGTTGGAAGCGCGTGCCAAGTGCCTCTGAGAAGCCGAAGAGCAACGCCCCTCCAAAGGCGCCGAAGGGGGTCCACTTGCCGAAGATCAAGGCTGCCAGGGCGATGAAGCCTTTCCCATTGGTCATCAGATCATCGAATGCACCCACTGTTTCCAGCGAGAACCACGCGCCCCCCAGCCCTGCGATCATCCCGGAAATCAGCACGTTGGCGTAGCGCATCCGGTTGACATTGATACCCACCGTGTCGGCGGCCTTCGGGTGCTCGCCGACAGCACGCGTGCGCAGCCCCCACGTGGTGTAGAAGAGTACCACATGGCTGAGCACTAGGATGACGAACATCATGAGGAAGATCGGCTTCTGCTCGAACAGCACGGGCCCAAATATGGGAATATCGGACAGCAGCGGAATCTCGATGGTGGGCAGGGTGACACGGCCCGCGCGGCTGTTCAGCAGATATTGGCGCCGCACAAAAGCAGTGATGCCGATTGCCAGGATGTTGATGACGGTGCCGCTCACGATCTGGTCCGTCTTGAAGGTGATCGAGAGCCAGCCGTGGAGCAGGGCCATCAATCCGCCTGTACCGATGGCGACCAGCACCGATAGAAAGAGCGCCAGGTTGCTGCTCGACATTGCTGGGCCCAGGAAGAAGAATGCAGTAAAGCCGAAGCAGGCCCCAGCCAGCATCATCCCCTCTACCGCAATATTGACCACACCCGACCGCTCGCTCCACAGCCCCGCCAGCGCCCCCAGTGCGATGGGGGTCGCCAGACGCAGCGACTCGGAAAGCATGGTCAGGACATTCGTCTGCTTGCCCGCTGCGCTGGCGATAAGCACCGCAGGAATCAGAAGCAGCCCCGCTATTAGCAGGGCTGCGCCCGCCAGGCGGCGCGTCCGCGGGAAAAAGGCGCTGGTCGCGGCCACCAGATAGTAACCGCCCATCAGCAGCAGGAAGGAGCGAACCGGCGCCACTAGTGCTGGGGCCTCCCTGCCGATGCCAAATGCAAGCGTTGTGATCTCATCGGGCGCAAAGCGCCCAGCCAGCCACAGCAGCAATAACAAGCCAACCACTCCGACAGTGATGGCAATATAGTGGATCCGCTCCAGTCGTCTAAGCATCACACCCCTCGGTCTTGCGATCGTAGACTCAACCCAACGGTTATCAGAGGGTTACCCACCCCAACCCCGTGCAAAGATGCTTGGCCCGGCCCCGTCTTCCGTGCCGCGTAGCCGGTACAGGTAGCGCACGATCTGGTCAGCGGCGACAAACATGATGATGAGCGCCTGGACCATCTTGATCAGGTCAATCGAGAGGCCCGCGCGAAGCTGCATCAAGTTGGCACCATTCAACAGCGAGCCCCACAGCAGCGCCGCGGGAATCATGCCGAACGGGGAGGACTTGGCAAGAAGGGCGATGGCAATCGCATCAAAGCCGATGCCGCCGAAGAGCCCAGGCGCCAGTGTGTGAGGGCCCCCCATCACCACAACTGCCCCCGCTATGCCCGCCAACCCACCGCTCAGGGACATGGCCAGCACGATATTCCGCGACACGCTCATTCCCGCATAGCGTGCCGCGTCGGGATTGGTGCCGACGGTGCGTAACTCAAAGCCGATGGTCGTCTTGTACAGCAGCCACCAGATGAAGAAGACCAGTGCCAGGGCTATAAAGATGCCCCAATGTAATTCTGTGCCGGGGATGAGCGGGGGGAGTTGTGCGCTTTCTGCCATGGCGGGCGTACGGGGAACGGAGGAGTTTGGGTCCAAGAGGATGATGGGCTCCTTGGACTTGATGAGCCAGTCGGCCATCCGTAAGGCTATAAAGTTGAGCATGATAGTGTTGATGACCTCATGCGCCCCCGTTCGCGCCTTCAGGAAGCCAGGGATCGCCCCCCAGATCATCCCACCCACCAACCCGCCGAGCAGGGCAATGGGCAGATGTATTACCATTGGTAGCCCTTGCAAGGCTGGCGTGTAACCGAGCCAGACAGCCAGCAGCGCCCCCGCATACAGTTGCCCCTCCGCTCCGATGTTGAACAGCCCCGTCTTGAACCCCAAGGCGACGGCGAGCCCTGCTATGATGTAGGGAATGCTCTTGCCCACGCTGTTGGCGAGCGCCCTCGTATCACCAAGTGCCCCCAGAAACAGGGCGCGATAGGCGGCTATGGGATCCCTGCCGGCTATCAAAATAACAACCGCCCCAATCAGAAGGGCGGTAAAAAGAGCCAACAACGGGATGGTCACGGGCGCAAGCCCGCGCCACGTTCGCGCGAAGGGGTTGACAAAGGGCGGTGGCTCGGCTTGCTCAGTCATGAACGCATTCCTCGATGCATGGGGGGCAGGGGGATCCTTAGCAGGCAGCCATCGCTCATCCCGTCACCGTTGGCAGATGTATCTTGTGCTCCAGTTCGGTTTCGCTCCTCGCACCAGCCATCAATAGCCCCAGGTGATCGCGATCCGTCTCGCTCCGTTCAACGGTCTCGACGAGTTGCCCGCGGTACATCACAGCTATGCGATCAGCCAGGGCAAGAATCTCGTCCAACTCGGCGGAAACGAGCAGCACGGCTGCGCCCTGATCGCGAAGGAGGATCAACTGGCTGTGGATGAATTCGATTGAGCCCACATCAATACCGCGCGTAGGTTGGGAGGCGATAATCAGACGTACTGGCCGGGAAAACTCGCGCGCGACGATTACCTTCTGCTGGTTGCCCCCCGACAGGCTGCCAACGGCAGTATCTACACTGGGGGTGCGAACGTCGAACTTTTCCACCAACTGCTCTGCCTGTCGCTTGATGGCGTCTTCATCGAGCAGGATGCCGCGCGCGAAGGGGTCAAGATAGTAGGTGTTGAGCACAAGGTTCTCGGCGATAGGATAACTACCAACCAGCCCGTCTACCTGCCGATCTTCCGGGATGTGCGCCACGCCCAACTCGATGATTCGACGGGGTGAGGCGTTGGCCACCTCGTGCCCTAGAATCGTTACGCTGCCTGACACGGTGGGGCGCAGCCCGACGATTGCCTCCACCAGTTCCGTTTGACCGTTGCCTTGCACGCCCGCGATGCCAAGGATTTCCCCGGCGCGCACCTGCAGCGTGACGCCCTCCACGGCGACCAGCCCACGATCTTCTCTGACTACCAGCGAGCGGACATCCAGGATAGCCTCACGAGGCTGGGACGCTTCTTTGTTCACGACCAGTGCCACGCTGCGCCCCACCATCATGGAGGCAAGGCTGGCCTCCGTGGCTTCCTGCGGCAGCGCGCTCCCCACCACGCGCCCGTGACGGAGCACGGTGATGCGATCCGCCATCGCCAGCACCTCACGCAGCTTATGCGTGATAAAGATGATGGACTTTCCCTGCTCCGTCAGGCTACGGATCACAAGAAAAAGGTCGTCGGCCTCCTGCGGGGTAAGCACGGCTGTGGGCTCATCGAGGATGAGGATGTCCGCGCCGCGGTATAGCGCTTTGACAATCTCGACCCGCTGCTGATGCCCCACAGAGATGTCGCGCACGTAGGCATCGGGGTCCACCTCTAGCCCATATTGCTCTGACAGTTTGCGAATGCGCTGGGCGGCACGCCGGCGATCCAGTACGGGTCCTCGGGTCACCTCGTTGCCCAGGATAATGTTCTCGGTGACGGTAAGAGGGGGGACCAGCATGAAATGCTGGTGTACCATCCCGATGCCGAGGGCTATGGCATCGTTCGGGTTGTGAACCGTAACGGGTGCGCCATTGACGAGCATTTCGCCCTCGTCTGGTTGGTAAAGTCCGTAGATGATATTCATCAGCGTGGACTTGCCTGCACCGTTCTCGCCCAGTAGCGCGTGGATCTCACCGGGCATCAACGTGAACGAGATATGATCGTTCGCCAGAACGCCGGGGAAGCGCTTGGTGATGTTGCGAACTTCGAGGGCAGGGGCCACTGACGCCATACGCACTCCTTCTTGGGATGATGGGACGGCAATGGGTGAACGGTGGCAGGCCAGATGGGTCCAGCCTGCCACCATTCAACACGCCATCGTTCAACGCCCTACGGCTCGAAGGGGACAGCCTCGGGAATCTCGTCCTCGACCACGTCGCCCGTCACCGGGTCAACGCCAGTCATCAGGTCGCCCGCTGCCAGCATCTCCCGAATTTCCTCCAGCCGATCGGCTACCTCAGCAGGGATGGAGCCCTCTGCGTCATGGAAGGGGGCATAGGTGATCCCGCCGTTGGCAGCATCGAGGATGTAAAGGCCGCCGCCCGACCACAACTCCGTGCTCATGTCAACCAGACCCTTGATCTGGTCGTACACGCCCAGGTCCACACGCTTTACAGCGCTGGAAATGATGCGGTCTGCGCCGGGCGCATCGCCGCCGCCGAAGGTGGTGTTGTACTCGTCCTGGTCCACACCGATGACCCACGCACCCGCCTCAGCCGCCGCGCGGATTCCGCCGGAGCCTGTCGGGCCGCCTGCGCCAAAGACCACATCCGCGCCCTCGCCCAGGAGCTGCTCGGCCGTGGAGGCACCAGCCGCCGGGTCAGTGAAGCTGGGGACATAGGTGCCCAGCGTCGTGGCATCGGGATTGACATAATGGCAGCCATTCTCGAAGCCGTTGCGGAACTTGACCACGGGCGGAATGTCAATGCCGTACACGCCGCCAACTACGTCTGTCTCGGTCAGCATACAGGCCAGGGCACCTACCAGGAAGCCTCCCTGATCCTCACGGTACTGGATGCCAACAAGGTTTTCCGGCGGCGAGACAAAGAACTGGTCCACGCCGATGAACATGATCTCCGGGGTGGCTTCGGCTGCGGCAAGCGTCGCATCCGCAATAAGGAAGCCTACCGTCACGATGGCGTCGTAGCCTTCCTGGACACAGGTGTCAATATTGCGCTCGTAGTCCGTCTCGGACTGCGTCTCGATGAAGTTGCTTTCCAGGCCGAACTCGTCCACCGCCTGCATCATGCCGGTGTAGGCAAACTCGTTGAACGTACCGTCGTTCACGTTACCCAGGTCAGTCACCAGACAGACGGTCTCGATGGCGCCCATCATGCCTTCTTCGTCTTCCATCTCCTCAGTCGGCTCGGCCTCCTCGGTGGGCTCCATCTCCTCAGTCGGCTCAGCCTCCTCGGTGGGCTCCATCTCCTCGGTGGGCTCCATCTCCTCAGTCGGCTCCATCTCCTCCACAGGCTCTGTGGCTTCAACTACCGCGCCCTCGTCCTCCGGCTCGGTGGTTGGCGTACTCGCGCCACCACAGGCTGCCAGCACCATAGCAAGCAGCAACAACAGGGATACTATCCACTTCTTCATACACTCTCCTCCTCTAATTCGCGCTGAATACTCACGATTCATTGCCTCGACTGCCCCTGCCCACCCTATAGGCATACGCGGCAGGGTAACTCAGCCTGACAATAGGGGCATTATACGGGTAGACAACGAAAAAGGTCAATCGCGTCGTCTGCTGAAAAACAATGGCTACCCCTTGCCGCATTGGTAGGCTCGCACCTCGTCGGATTCCCCTTGTTTGAAGAAAATTTGACACCTCTATTGCCCGTGCTATACTCCTCCCTGTTGCGGCAAGGGGCTGTAGCTCAGCTGGGAGAGCGATGCGTTCGCAATGCATAGGTCAGGGGTTCGAGTCCCCTCAGCTCCATCCATCTTCTTTGTCAGGGGCCATAGCTCAGTTGGGAGAGCGCGACACTGGCAGTGTCGAGGTCGAGGGTTCGAGTCCCTCTGGCTCCACTCCCTAAGAGGTTCGGAATGTTTCCGAGCCTCTTTTTAATTGGCCATGAGTCAAATCAACGGCAGTTCAACAACCAGTTGACAAACGTTGCAGATTTTTGTATCCTGTCCGCAACGAAAATAGGCGATGAACGGGAGTAGTAAGCAAATCCTGCAGCGAGCCGCGACAGTGGAAGGCGGCCCCACGCCCTCAGGAGCGCGCTGAACTCGCCCGCGAGCCAGTTGCGGTGAATAGCAGAAGCGAGAAGGGGGCGTTCCGGCCTACCCTCGAGTTTCTCCCTAGCCGCGCCGGGTGCGCCCGATACAGCGCCCACGAGTGCCGCCCCATTAGGGCGGAAACAGGGTGGTACCGCGAGGCTCAAGCCTTCGTCCCTGCATGGGGACGGGGGCTTTTTTTTGTTCCCGCAGAAAGAGGAGAGTTATGGATTCAGCTATGGTCGAAGCCAGGGAAACCCATAAGGAAGGGTATGACCCGAAGGTCATCGAGCCCAAATGGCAGGCCCGATGGGCCTCGGAGGAAAGTCACAGGCCGGACATGGACTCGCACGACGCGAGTCGCAATTTTTATAACCTGACCATGTATCCTTATCCCAGTGGCAACCTGCACACGGGCCACTGGTACGCCTACACCGGCCCGGACATCTTTGCGCGCTACAAGCAACTGCGCGGCTTCAACGTCTTTTTCCCTTTTGGCTACGATGCCTTTGGGCTGCCTGCCGAAAACGCAGCGATCAAGAACAACATTCACCCCGCCATCTGGACTCGCGACAATATTGAGTATATGACGCGCCAGATCAAGCGTATGGGCACCATCATAGACTGGCGCGCCAAGCTGTCTACCCACGAGCCGGAATACTACAAGTGGAACCAGTGGTTCTTCCTGAAGTTCATGGAGCGTGGCCTGGCGTATCGCGAGTTGGCCCCGGTGGATTGGTGCCCCAACTGCAACACTACCCTGGCGCGGGAGCAGGTCAAGGGAGAAAATCGTGTCTGTGATCGGTGCGGCACCCCCGTCATCAAAAAGGAGTTGCAGCATTGGAAGTTCCGGATTACCCAGTATGCCGATCAACTGCTGGCCGACATGGAGCAGTTGGCCTGGCCGGAGCGCATCAAGCTGATGCAGCAAAACTGGATTGGACGCTCCTACCGGGGCCACCATTCGCTTTCCCGTGCAGGGCATTGATGGACAGAGCATCGAGGTCTTCACCACGCGCCCCGACACGGTCTACGGGGTAACCTTCATGGTGCTGGCACCGGAGCATCCGCTGGTGGAGGGGATTGTCTCGGAGGGACAGCGTGCGGCCGTGGCGGACTATCGCGCCCAGGCGGTGCGCCAAACCGAGATCGAGCGCATGGCTACCGACAAGGAGAAGACGGGGGTCTTTACGGGGGGCTATGCGCTCAATCCGTTGACGGACGAGCCAATCCCTGTCTGGATCGCCGATTATGTGCTGATGGGCTATGGCACGGGCGCCATCATGGGCGTCCCCGGCGGTGACCAACGAGACTTTGAGTTTGCCAGCAAGTTTGCTTTGCCCATCGTCCAGGTGACTGTTCCGATGCAGGGGGGGCAGGGCGACGCCTTGACGGAGGCCTATGCCGGACCAGGGCGCATGGTCAATTCCGGCCCATTGACCGGCATGATTACGCTGGGCAAGTACACGCGTCAGGAGTGGGGCGAGCCCCAGCAGCAGGAATATGGCATCGCTCTGACAGACACGGAGCATGAGGCCAAGGAAGCGGTTGGCCGCATGCTGGAACAGGCGGGCGCAGGCGAGCCTGCGGTGACCTATCGCCTGCGTGACTGGCTGGTGGGCCGCCAGCGATACTGGGGCACGCCCATCCCGGTGATCTACTGCGACGTATGCGGTACGGTGCCTGTGCCCTATGAACAATTGCCCGTCGAGTTGCCGATGGAGGTGGATTTCAGGCCCACCGGCGAATCACCCTTGAAGTTCCATGAGGCCTTCCGTTACACCACCTGCCCACAATGCGGTGGGGCAGCCGAGCGCGAGACGGACACCATGGATACCTTCGTGGATTCCTCGTGGTATCAATATCGTTATCTGAGCCCGCACTACGATGCAGGGTCCTTCGATCCTGAGGCTGCTGAGGGCTGGTTGCCAGTGGATCAGTACACGGGTGGTGCCGAGCATGCCGTCATGCATCTGCTGTACTCGCGCTTCTGGACCAAGGTGATGCGTGACATGGGGCTGGTAAACTTTGATGAGCCCTTTCCCCGCCTGTACAACCAGGGGATCATCCTGGGTCCCGACTCACAAAAAATGTCCAAGAGCCGGGGCAACGTGGTGGACCCGGACGAATTGGTCGAGCGCTATGGAGCGGACACGGTCCGGGGATATCTGATGTTCATCGGCCCGTGGGAGCAGGGGGGGCCCTTCTCGATGAAGGGCATCGAGGGAATCAGCCGCTTTTATGGGCGCGTGTGGGCACTGATGACTCAGCCGCCCGCAGACGTGCGGGAGGGCCAGTCCGCTGCCGCCGATGTGGAGCAGGTCGAACGTGCCCTGCATCAGACCATCGAGCGTGTGCAGGCCGCCTACGAAGGGTTCAGCTTCAACGTCGCGATTGCTGCGCTGATGGAGTTCTCCAACACCCTGCGCGATAGGCGCGCCAGCCCGGTCATCCATGAGCCCGTGTGGAAGGAAGCCCTGGATGCCCTGCTGATCATGCTGGCGCCCGTCGCCCCCCATATCACAGAGGAATTGTGGGCACTGCGGGGCAAGGATGGCTCCATCCACCGGCAGGCCTGGCCTGAGTTCGATGCCTCCAAGACGAAGGAGCAAACCTTTGAGTTGGTCATCCAGTACAACGGCAAGGTGCGCGACCGCATTTCCGCTTCCGTGGAGATAGGCGAGCCGGAAGCGCGAGCGTTGGCGCTGCAAAGCGAGCGCATCCAGGAGTTGCTGGCGGGACGCGCGCCGAAGAAGGTTATCTACATAGCGGGCCGCCTGGTCAACGTCGTCGGCTAGTGCCTCTTCTTGCCAAACAAAAAGAGCGCCAGGGATAGTCTGGCGCTCTTTTTGTTTGCCCCTCAGCAATCAAGACCTGTCGTTACTCATCGATGGGGATGTGCCAGCGGTCGCCCAACGATAGTCGCGGCAGCAGCCACCGCTCATAAAACTCGATGCCGAGGAGCAGGACCCAGAAGCCGAGGAGGTGCGCGCCTACCACATCGCTCCACCAATGAGCGCCCAGGCTGACGCGCGCCGGACCTATAAGCAAAATCATGATAGCGCTCAAGAGGGTGGCCAGCCAAGTGAGCCAACGGGGCGCACAGTGTCGCCAGAGGAGGTAGGTGGGAAGCCCGAACAGGACGACGTACATGGAGGTGTGGCCGCTCGGAAATGACGATTCCTTGATGATAGCCAACGGGGCGTTCAAGTCGGTCTCCATCGGGCGGGCGCGCGTGATAGGGAACTTCAGCAGGATGCCTATCACGCCCTGGATCAGGGTCAACCCTGCCAGAAACGCCCCGACCTGCCACCCCAGCCACGCCCCTAGGCCTATGCAGAGCAGGGCAGCCACCACGGCATTCCAGGGGCTGTATCCAACAAAGCCCACTGCCTTGAAAAGCGCTTCCCATGCCCCGCCGCGCACCTGCTGCGTGGCAAGCGTTAGCGGCTCGTCGAACGGGAGCATCCCCTCCTGCGCGTTGAACAGTCCAACCATCAGGACAAACAGGACGCTGAGCAGCCCCAACACCCACACCGCGCGGCGGCGAATCTGGTAGTTAAAGCAGACTTCGGCAACAAAATTACCGCGTGGCACGCGGCGACGGGACGGTTTAGAAGGGGGTGATGCAATCATGGGGGTTTGGGTTGTGAGGGAGGCGGAGTAGTTGGCGTGGCGTAATGCAAGAAAGGGGCCAGAAACGGGCGTCGTGCGCTGTCAGGAATTGGCGCATCTTTCCATACAACGTTAGCATTCCTGCCAACGTCCAACACAGCGTCCAGCCACGAAAGGAAACAGCCATGCACGAGCGAACCGTTGTATTTACCGAGAGCGCCCCACGGGCGGTGGGGCCGTACTCGCAGGCAATCCGGGCGGGAGAGTGGCTCTTTGCATCCGGGCAGGTCGCTATAGACCCCGCAACCAACCAGTTCATAGGCGGGGACGTAAGCACGCAGGCCCAGCAGGCGCTTTCCAACCTGCGCGCCGTGTTGGAGGCAGCGGGTAGCGGGCTGGGTCAGGTCGTCAAGACCACCATCTTTCTGACAGACATGGCACACTTTGCTGAGGTGAACCGCGTCTATGCCAGCGTCTTTGGCGATGCGCCCCCCGCCCGCAGCACCGTTGCCGTGGTCGGGGCTGCCCCTGGGAGCCTTGGTCGAGATAGAATGTATTGCTCTAGTCAAGTGAGCCGACCGACCCCCTACTGGTTGAAATCCAACTTGCCTTGCAAAATGAATTGCATGCGAGGGCAGTCAGATTTATAATAGTCAATTGGTCGGCGGTGCTGTCGCGGCCCGCTGAACTGTCTCGCCTCATAAGAGCTAATTTTGTAAGGAATCCGGGGAATGGCTGAGCAACAACTGTCGAACGATGCCGGCCCATCTATGATGAACTGGCTAGAAGAGTATGACAAGAATGTCGAGAATTTGTACGCGGGACAGATTCTCAGCGGTACCGTTATGGAAGTCCGACCTCACGAGGTCCTGATTGACGTTGGCGCCAAAGCCGAGGGGGTGGTTGACAGCAAAGAGCTGGACAAACTGACCCCTGAGGAGCGAGAAGTTCTCGTGGAAGGCGCCACCCTGCGCGTGTTTGTGGTTCGCACCGAGAGTGACGAGGGACACCCTGTCCTGTCAATCACTCGTGCGAAAATCGAAGAGGATTGGGAATTTGCCGAGCAGCACCACGCCCAGCAAAGCATCTTTGAGGCTAAGGTTACGGGCGCCAACAAGGGTGGGCTGATCGTACATGTGGGGCAGGTCCGCGGCTTCGTCCCTGCCTCGCAGGTGTCCAGCATGCGCCGGCAGGGCGGCGAGTCGGAGGACGAATACCAGCGCCGCTTGAACTCGCTGGTGGGTCGCTCGCTGAAGTTCAAAGTTCTGGAACTGGATCGGCGGCGCAATCGGCTGATCCTGAGCGAGCGTGCCGCCGAGCGCGAGTGGCGGCGCGACCAGAAGGAGCGGCTGCTCGACTCCCTCCAGGAAGGATTGGTGCTCGAGGGGGATGTTTCTAGCCTGGCCGAATTTGGAGCCTTTGTGGACCTGGGTGGCGCCGATGGTCTCATCCACGTGAGCGAGCTTTCCTGGGGGCGCATTCAGCACCCGAATGAGGTGGTCAAGGTGGGCGACCGCATCAAGGTATACGTGCTGAACGTGGACCGCGAGCGCCGTCGCATCGGCCTCAGCCTGAAGCGCCTCCAGCCGGAGCCGTGGACCGATTTTGTTTCCAAGCACGCGGTTGGTGAAGAGTTGGAAGCTGTCATCACCAAACTGACCTCGTTCGGAGCCTTCGCCCGCGTGGCCGATTCCGAGATTGAGGGGCTGATTCACATCTCGGAATTGTCAGAGGGGCACGTGGACAAGCCGGGCGAGGTGGTCAAGGAGGGCGATACCGTTCGTGTCACCATCCTGCGCCTGGAGCCGGAGCGCAAGCGGCTGGGCCTCAGCCTGCGTACGAGCGAAATAGACCCCATCGAGATGGAGTCGGATTCCGCCACGGATACGGACGAGGGCAGTTAATTCTGAATTTTGCTGCCGGGCGCTATAATTACCGATAGAGGGTGGAACCGAGGTTGGACCGCTCGCCCCATTCCGCGCTCCGCGTTCGTATGATAGTCGCAGACAAAGGATCGAACCGGCATGGCTAACAAGTTTGACCGCTTTACCAAAAAGGCCCGCCGTGTGCTCGCGCTCGCCAATGAAGAAGCGCAAGCATTGAATCACGGCTACATTGGCACCGAGCACCTTCTTCTCGGTCTCGTGCGCGAGGGCGACGGGGTGGCTGCGCGCGTGTTGAAGGATCTGGGTGTGGACCTGACCAAGGTGCGCGCCGCCGTCGAGGACATTGTGGGGCGGGGCAAACGTGCCACGTTGGGGCGCATCGGCCTGACCCCGCGCACCAAGCGGGTGATCGAGTTGGCGGTGGACGAAGCACGCCGCCTGGGTCACCACTACATCGGCACGGAGCATCTTCTGCTGGGGCTGGCACGCGAGGGCAACGGGATTGCCGCGGATGTTCTCGCCAGCCTGGGCGTCAGCCTGGACACCGTCCGCCGCCGCACCCAGGACGTGATGAAGCAGGAGCTTTCCACGGCGGGCTCGCGTGAGTCGTCGCCCGCTTCGAAGGGTAAAAGCGAGGCCCAGAAGACGCCACTGATGGACCAACTGGGCGTGGACCTGACGGAGGATGCGCGCCAGGGCAAGCTAGACCCCGTGATCGGGCGCCAGCCTGAGATCGAGCGCGTGATTCAAATCCTTTCGCGCCGTACCAAGAACAATCCTGCCCTGATTGGCGAGCCGGGGGTGGGCAAGACTGCCATCGTCGAGGGGCTGGCGCAGCAGATCGTCAACGGCGAGGTTCCCGAAAATCTGCAGGGCAAGCGCCTGTGGATGCTCGATGTCGGCTCGCTCGTGGCGGGCACGATTTATCGTGGCCAATTCGAGGAGCGGCTCAAGCGGGTAGTGGACGAACTGAAGAGCACGCAGGCCATCGTCTTCATTGACGAGGTGCACATGCTCGTCGGGGCGGGCGCCGCAGGCTCGGCAGTGGACGCCGCCAACATTTTGAAGCCAGCCCTCGCGCGCGGCGAGCTGCAGGTCATCGGCGCGACGACGCTGGACGAGTATCGCAAGCACGTGGAATCGGACGCCGCGCTGGAGCGACGCTTCCAGCCAGTCAACGTGCCTGAGCCTTCTATCGAAGAGACAATCGAGATCCTGCGCGGCATCAAGGATCGCTACGAGGCCCACCACAACCTGGAAATCAGCGACGAGGCCATCAAGGCGGCGGCCCTGCTTTCCGCACGCTACGTGCCGGATCGCTACATGCCAGACAAGGCGATTGACTTGATTGACGAGGGCGCGAGCCGCGTGCGCATGTACAAGGTGCCGCGCACCAGCCCGCTCAAGGCAACGATGGAGGCGCTGAGCACCATTCGCCGCGACAAGGAAGAAGCCTTTGCGGCGCGCCGCTACCAGGAGGCCGCCGACCTGCGCGATCGCGAGTTGGAGATGCAGTCCAAGATCGAGGCCCTGCGTGAGGAGGAGCGCAACGCGCGCGGCCCCATCGTCACCAAGGAGGACATTGCTGAAGTGGTGGCGATGTGGACGGGGATCCCCCTTTCCCACATGCAGGAAGAAGAAACCAAGCGCCTGCTCGGCATGGAAAGCGAACTGCACGACCACGTGGTAGGGCAGGACGAGGCCATCGTCGCCATTTCCAAGGCTGTGCGTCGGGCGCGGGCAGGGCTCAAGGATCCGCGCCGCCCCATCGGGTCGTTCATGTTCCTGGGACCGACAGGGGTTGGCAAGACCGAACTGGCCAAGGCCCTGGCCCAGTTTATGTTCGGCTCGTCGGAGGCGCTTATCAAGCTCGACATGAGCGAGTTCATGGAGCGCCACAACGTCAGCCGCCTCGTCGGCTCGCCGCCGGGCTATGTGGGCTACGAGGAGGGCGGGCAACTGACTGAGGCGGTGCGCCGCCGACCCTACTCGGTCATCCTGCTGGATGAGATCGAGAAGGCCCATCCGGAAGCCTTCAACATGCTCCTCCAGATCTTGGAAGATGGCAACCTCGCCGACGCCAAGGGACGACGGGTGGACTTCCGCAACACGATCATCCTGATGACCTCGAACGTTGGCGCGGACCTGCTTCAGCGCCAGGCGGTGCTGGGCTTCCGCCGCAACGATAGCGACCAGTCCAATCAGGGCGATTACGACGCGATGAAGGAAAAGGTGCTCGATGAGCTGAAGCGCCGATTCCGCCCGGAATTCCTGAATCGTCTGGACAACGTGATTGTCTTCCGGTCGCTGACCAAGGACGAGATTACCGAGATCGTGGACATCATGTTCCACACCTTCAAGTCGCTGCTGGATGAGCGGGAGCTTGCCATCGAGCTTTCCACCGAGGCCAAGCAGGTGCTGGTGGACAAGGGCTACGACCCCAACTTTGGGGCACGCCCCCTGCGCCGCGTGATCCAGCAACTGATCGTTGATCCGATCTCCGAGGGGCTCCTGTCCGGTGAGTACAACGCCGGCGACCTGATTCATGTGGCCGCCAACGAGTCGCGCGATGGCTTCGACTTTGAGGCCGAGGCGGGTGCTGCCTTCCGCGCCAACGCCATCGAGCGCGCCGAGGAACTTGCCATGAGTGAGGACAGCGACCTGGAAGAGATAGAAGAGCTCTTCCTGAGCGGCGACGACGAGTAGCGCTCGGATATCCAGCCGCCAACACCACCTCAGGGGGCGTAGCCATCGGCTACGCCCCTTTTGTGTTGCTCCACCCCCTTTTCGACGCAGGGGGGTGCTACAATCTGCCATACAATTGTTATAAGTGCAGGAGCAGGAGAACCATGGCAAAGGCACGATCGGTTTACATATGCAACGAATGCGGCAAAGAGCACCACAAGTGGTCGGGTCGCTGCGCCGAGTGCGGGGAGTGGAACACGCTGGAGGAAGTGGTAGAAAAAGCGGGAGGTGCCATCGGCTTTGGGCGGCAGGCTCGGGCCGGAACGATGGTCGCGGGGAACAACCCGCCGTTGAAGATGAGCGATATCGAGGCAAACGCCTATGAGCGGATCCCCCTTCCCATGCCGGAGTTTGCCCGCGTGCTGGGCGGGGGGGTAGTCCCCGGCTCGCTGGTGCTGGTGGGGGGCGACCCGGGAATCGGAAAGTCTACCTTGCTCAGCCAGGTAGCGGGGATGCTGGCGGAGGTGGCGGGGCCCGTGCTCTACCTGTCTGGCGAGGAAAGCGTGTACCAGGTGAAGATGCGTGCGGAGCGGCTGGGTACGGCGGACAAAGACTTGTATCTGCTTAGCGAGACCAACTTGGACATCGCCATCGAGCACATCAACACCCTGCGCCCCCGGGCAGTCATCATTGACTCTATCCAGACCGTCTACCTGCAAGACCTTTCGTCCAGCGCGGGCAGCATCTCGCAGGTTCGGGAAAGCGCGGCGCGGCTGATGCAGTTGGCGAAGGGGGAGAACCTGCCTATCTTCCTGGTCGGTCATGTGACCAAGGAAGGTGCCATCGCAGGGCCGCGCGTGCTGGAGCATATCGTTGACACGGTGCTCTATCTGGAGGGGGATCGCTTCAACACCTTCCGCCTCCTGCGTGCCCAAAAGAATCGTTTTGGCTCCACCAACGAGGTAGGGGTCTTCGAGATGGTGGAAGGGGGGCTGATCGAGGTGCCCAACCCCAGCGAGGCCTTCCTGTCAGAGCATCAGGCGGGCGCCACCGGCTCCGCCGTGGCCGTCACGCTGGAGGGGACGCGCCCCATCCTGCTGGAAATGCAGTCGTTGGTGACCACGAGCGCTTTTAGCCAGCCACGCCGCACCGCAAACGGTGTGGACCTGAACCGCCTGCACCTGCTCCTTGCGGTCTTGGGCAAGCGGGTGGGGCTGCAATTGCACAACCAGGATGTATTCGTGAACGTGGTGGGGGGCATGCACATCAACGAACCAGCTGCCGATCTGGCCGTCGCCGCCGCGATCACCTCCAGCTTTCGCGAGAAGGCTATCCCCCGCGACCTGGCGCTGATAGGCGAGATCGGGCTAGGGGGGGAGCTGCGCGCTGTGGCACAGCTCGACAAGCGATTGAATGAAGCAGCCAAGCTTGGGTTCACCCAGTGCATCGTCCCCAAGAGCGGGCGCCGTCCCATCCAAGTTGAGGGGATCGAGGCTATCCCTGTCCGCTCCCTGGTGGAAGCGCTTCACCTGGCGCTGAAACCCTGACACCCATCTTGCTCTTGAAGGGCCGGGAAGCGTTGGTCAGGGGATGGCTTGTATGCTATGATTGGCAAATCTATGCGGGTGCCAATCAGGAGCGATAGGCCACGATGAGCTTTCAGTTTTTCCTGCGTCTGCTGGGCATGATCGTCCTCGCCTCAGTAGGTTGGAGGCTTGGCACGAGCCTGGCAGGGCAGACGGTCAGCGAGGCAGAGGTCATGCGTGGCGTCCTTTCTCTCTCGCTGGCGGGTGCCGCGCTCGGCCTGCTGCTCACGCCCTACCTGACCACCCAGCCCTTTGCCTGGATTCACCGCAAGGTGCGCCAGCTTCCGGCCAACCAGTTGATCGCGGGGGGGGCGGGGCTGCTGCTTGGCCTGCTCCTTGCCGCCCTGCTGACCCCGCCGCTCGCCCAACTTCCTGGCGTGCTGGGGCAGGTAATGCCCTTCGTGGCCGCCCTCGTGTTCGGCTATGCAGGCATCCAGGTGATGGTGCTGCGAGAGCGGGATCTGCTCAGCTTGCTGCACGCCCGCTTTCAGCCGCGCGACAGCGGCCCTCGCTTTGTGCTGCTCGATACCAGCGTCATCATTGACGGGCGAATCGCCGACATTGCCCAGACGGGCTTTATTGAGGGCACGATGCTGGTGCCCCGCTTCGTGCTGAATGAGCTGCAGCATATAGCAGACTCGCGCGATCCGCTGCGGCGCAATCGTGGCAAGCGCGGCCTTGAGATCTTGAACCAGCTTCAAAAAGAAAGCGTCGCGCCGCTACAGATCAGCGATGCCGAGGGGTCGGGAGGGGGCGAGGTGGATGCCAAACTGGTGGCGCTCGCCCGCGACATGCAGGCCAGCATCTTGACCACCGATTACAACCTCAACAAGGTGGCCGAGCTTCAGGGCGTGAAGGTGCTCAACATCAACGAGCTCGCCAACGCTATCAAGACGCTGCTGTTGCCCGGCGAAAGCTTCCAGGTGGAGATCATCCAGAGCGGTCGCGAGCAGGGGCAGGGGGTGGGCTATCTGGACGATGGCACGATGGTCGTAGTGGAGCATGCCGAGGCCGTCATCGGGCAAAAGCGTGCCGTCGAGGTGACCCGCATCCTGCAAACCGTTGCCGGGCGCATGATCTTCGCCCACATGGTGGATCAAGCAGCGTCGCCCAACGGTCGTTAGATTTCTTGAAACAGGGGCGTCCCCCAAGGATTTTTCGTGATTCAACTCTACAACTCTCTTTCTCGCACCAAAGAGCCGTTTGAACCTGCGATTCCCGGCGAAGTCAAGATGTACATTTGCGGGCCCACGGTGTACGACAGTGCCCACATTGGCCACGGCATGAGCTACCTTGTCTTTGACATGGTGCGCCGCTACCTGGAGCATCGCGGCTTTCGCGTGCGCCACGTACAAAACTTCACCGATGTCGAGGACAAAATCATCCATCGCGCCAACGAGACGGGCGAGGCGTGGGATACCATCACCACGCGCTACATTGATGAATTTTTGTCCGACATGGATGCGCTGAACGTGCTGCGCGCCCACGTCTACCCGTACGCCAGCCGCGAGATTCCGGCCATCATCGAGATGATCGAGCGCCTGATCGAAAAAGAGTTTGCCTATGCCGCGCAGGGCGACGTGTATTTCCGCGTGCAGCGCGACGAGGACTACGGCAAGTTGTCCAATCGCAAGCTGGAAGATCAGCAGGCGGGCGCCCGCGTCAGCAGCGAGGAGCGGGAGCGAAAGGAGCATCCGCTGGACTTTGCCCTGTGGAAGGCGGCGAAGCCCGACGAGCCATCGTGGGGCAGTCCCTGGGGCGAGGGGCGCCCTGGCTGGCACATCGAGTGCTCCGCTATGAGTTTGCGCTACCTCGGCGAGCAGATTGACTTGCACGGGGGGGGCGCGGACCTGATGTTCCCGCACCACGAGAACGAGATCGCGCAGAGCGAGAGCTACACCGGGCGCGAGCCGTTCGTGCGCTACTGGCTGCACAATGGGCTGCTGCAGGTAACTGGCGAAAAGATGTCCAAAAGTTTGAAGAACTTTTTTACCATCCAGGGCTTCCTCGCGCAGCATCCGGCGGATGCGCTCCGCCTGTTCGTGCTGTCCAGCCATTATCGCCGCCCGGTCACCTATACCGAAGAAAGCTTTGCCGCCGCGGAGCGGGCATTGGAGCGCTTTCACACAGCGCTCCAGCCGCCCCGTGCTGGCGCTACGGAGGAGGACGCAACCCTGGCTGTCGTGGCCGAAGAGAGCGTCACGAAGTTTTATGCTGCGATGGATGATGACTTGAACAGCGCCCTGGCGTTGGGCGGCCTGTTCGAGCTGGCGCGGGCGCTCAACAGCGCACGGGACCGGGGGGCGGGTGGGGCGTCGTTCGCGCTGGCGCAGCAACGCCTGCGCGAGTTGCTGCAGGTGCTTGGCTTCCGCCTGGAAAGCACTGCGGAAGCGGTGTCGGCCAGCGCTGCCCCCTTCATTGACCTGCTCATCGAGGTGCGCGGGAAGCTGCGCAAGGCCAAGCAGTGGGCGCTCGCCGACGAGGTGCGCGATCACCTTTCCGCGCTCGGCGTCACGCTCGAGGATACGCCGGACGGCACGATCTGGAAATTGGCAGAGCCGCAAGGGTAGGGCGCAGGGGGATACATGGCGACGGAGCGCATTTACGGACGACATCCCGTGTTGGAAGCGCTGCGCTCCGGGGCGGAGGTGCGGCGCGTGCTGCTGGCGGATGGGCAGAAGCGGGGCAGCATCATCGAGGAGATCGTGCAGGCAGCGGAGGAGCGTGCGGTACGGGTGGAGTGGGTGTCGCGCCCCTCGCTGGAGCGCATGGTCGAGTCGGACGCTACCCACCAGGGCGTGGTCGCCGAACTGGCCCCGTTTCGCTATGCCTCCGTGGAGAGCATCCTGGCACGGGCTGAGTCACGGGAGGAGGCGCCCTTTCTGCTGCTGCTCGATGGGATCCAGGACGTGCACAACTTTGGCGCTCTGCTGCGCACGGCGGAATCGGCGGGCATGCACGGGGCCATCATCCCCACGCATCGGGCGGCTGGCGTCACCCCCACCGTGTACAAGAGCAGTGCGGGTGCCGTCCACTACCTCCCCATCGCCCAGGTCACCAACCTGACGCAGACCATCAAGCAATTGCAGGCACGCGGCCTCTGGTTCGTGGGGCTGGACATGGAGGGCGAGCAGCTCTACCACGAGGCGAACCTGGGTGGCCCGCTCGGGGTCGTCGTGGGGGCGGAGGGGCGCGGCCTGGGCCGCCTGGTAGCGGAAAGCTGCGATTTTCTGGTCCGCCTGCCCATGCACGGCAATGTGGATTCCTTGAACGCCAGCGTGGCCGGCGCCATCCTTATCTACGAGGCGCTGCGTCAACGATGAGGGTGGCACCGCCCTCTACCTCTGCGCACAGGGCGGCACCGCACGGCTCTGCAATCAGGGCGGATGGCGCGGCACCGAACAGTTGGATGGGCGTGATGTAGGAGGGCGCACCGGCCAGGGTGACCTGCCCTCCCTCGATTTCCACGACGGGGTAGCCACTGTACAGGGTCACACCCGGGCTAACCTCTCGATAGGCAAGGGCGGCCAGCGTGGGCGCCATCCCCGCTCCGTACACCTCCTGGCCGATGGCCCCCCAGGTGCCCCACCCATCCCTCATGTCTTCCAGTGGAATGTGCAGGTCCAGGCGATTTCTCATGACCGTAGGGTAGGCGGCTGGCGACTGTGTCATGGCCGCAGCGGGCCCCACCGGCGGCAGTGTATACGAGAGCGTGTCAAGCGTATACTGAAGAAATTCTGCTACCAGCTTTTCCACGGTCGGGTCTATAGCGCCGTGCGTGAGGCGCAGAAACTCGTCAAGATAAATCCACGCCTCGTACTGCTCCTTGGGCGTAATCACGCCAGAGCGCTGCGTGGGATTTAACCCCCAGAAGGTGCGCGCCTCCGCTGCGGGCCCATAGTCTGCCTCCCAGACCCACGACAGCCGCAGCAGGTTGGCGATGGGACCGTAAGCCAGTTCCAAAAATCGTTCCTCCCCCGTCAGTTGCCAGAGGCGCGCGCAGGCTGCGGCTGCCTGTGCGGTGATGTGCGTCTCGTAGGCAAGCAAGAACCCCCTGCCCTCCAGGGCGCTCCACTGCCGCACGTGCCTCTTCCAGAAAGCGCGTCTCGCCTGTCTGCTCGTGGAGCAGGAGCATATAGTACGCATAGCCGCCCGCCACGTCCGGCTCCTGCTCGCTGCCCGTCCAGGCCGCGTCTGGGTTGTTGGGGTCCGGAAAGTTGTAAAAGCGGTGGAAGCGATAGTCCACCGCATGGGCATAGGCAATCCAGGCCTCCGCGCTGCGCTGCGCGATATCGGCGGCAACGGTGCTCCCCAACTGTCCCCATTCGGCCAGTTTCAAGACATGCCCTAGCTCGTACCACGTATCGCCGCGCCCCTGGTTGCCTGTGACAGCGAGGGGGCCACTGTTCTGCACCAGCCCGAACTGTGGGTTGTAAAAATCTTCCAGCGTCGCCTCCGCCATGCTTGCGATGCGCCCTGCCTGCTCATCGTCAAAGCGGGCCGCGTAACGGGCGGCTGCCAACCCTACGTCAATCTGCGTGATGGCCTCGGCGCTCTGGCGGCTGTCGGAGACATAGGCACGCCAGAAGCGCTTGCCCTCCAATTCGACCCAAGTGTCTGGGTCCTCCAAATCTTGCAGGGTAGCCTGGGCCAGGGCCTGCCAATCGGGGAGTTGAACAGGCGGTTTCTCGATCAGGTCATAGATGTCGCCCGCCTGCTGCAGGTAATCCAGGAACATCTGGCTCTCGCTGGACGGGCGGCTGGGTCGAAGCGACAGATAGCCGTCATAAAGTATGACTGTCGTATTGTCTTGCAGTTTTTGCAGGTCCGACCGCGTCAGCGTGTGGCCGAAGGTGCGCCCGCTGCGATCCACCGTTGCGGCGGGTTGATAATGGGTAGCTTCGATGAACGGATTCAGGGCAGTCAGGTCAAGCCAGTACAACAGTGTGGCATCCATCGTCTCGGAAAAGCCGTACATCATCGGCGCCGCGAACGAGGCGCGCTCGGCAAATCCCTCATAGTTTGCGGCTGCTTCGGTGCCCGTCGTCGGGTCTACCCACTGCCACTCTGGCGCTACCTGCCCGGTGAGGGGCGGACCGAGCGGCTCCACCTGCACGCGGTAGCGCAGCAGGCCCGGCGTCGTCGGGTAAAGGTAAAGTTCCATCACAAAGCGGGCCCATTCGGTCTGACCTGACAACTGCACGCCGTTGCCCTGGCTCGCCTCCATCGGCTCGATGCGCTGCACCCCTTTCAGCAGATTTGCCTCCGCGCCCAGGGGGCGCAGGGCCAGGGCGATGCTGGTATCGGCCTGGCTTACCAGGATGGCGTCGGACAGGACACCTGTGCCGAAGGCCACCGTGAACCCACCTGTCTCCCCCTGGAAGCGCCCCTCGCCAACCTCGATGGGCGTCACCTCTCCCTCGCGCTCCACGATCGGCTCCAGCAAGGAGGAATAGGAATGGGCCACAGCGAGGGTAGCCATGGCCTGCGGCGTGGCGACGGGTGCTCGGCGCGCTTGCGGTGGGGAGGGCAGGGGGCGGCGTGGCCGGGCTCCGCCCGCACGCCATCAGCCCCAGCATCAGTACGCTCACTGTCCAGAGTACCCGCCGAGCCAGCCCTGCTGCATTGCTTGTCATTCGCTCACACCCATCTTCCTCAGCAACGCCTCCAACGGAACAGTAGCCACCCCGCAGGCAGCGTCGGACATGGCATAGGGGATGACCAGCAGCCCGTTATGGAGAAGCGCGCCGCAGGTATACACCACGTTGGGCACATACCCCTCGCGCTCCATCTCGTTTGGAGCCAGCAGTGGCTGTTCCAGGCGAGCGATGAGGCGCGTCGGGTCATCAAGCGCCAACAGGTCCGCGCCCAGGGTGTACTGGCGCATCGGGCCTACCCCGTGGGTGAGGACGAGCCACCCCGCTGTTGTCTCAATGGGGGAGCCGTTGTTGCCAATCTGCACAAACTCGTGCGGCGTGGCGGGGCCGCGCAGCAGCGTTGCCTCCTCCCACACGTCCACGCTCTCGGAAAACATCACAAAGTTGTTCTCGTTGTCCTGTCGGCCCAGCATGGCGTAGCGCCCCCCCACGCGGCGGGGAAAGAGCGCAAAGCCCTTGTTGCGCACGGCGGCCCCCTTCAATGGAAGCTGTCGAAAGGTAACGAAATCGGCAGTTTCCAGTAGCTTGGGTTGAATATGCTTCCCGTCGTAGGCGGTATAGGTGCCCAGGTAGCGCGGCGAGCCATCCGGCTCGTCCAGCCGCACCCAGCGCACATCCTCGATTCCGTTTGATTCGTCGGCGGTTATAGGGAAGATGACCCGCTCGGAGAGCGCCGAATCATGGGGGAAGACAAGCTCATCTGCGGCCTGCATGCGGGGCAGCATGGCGAAGGGGGAGGGGGCCTCCACGTGGAGCGTCCCCTCGGGCGACAGCGTTCCCTCGCGAAATTCGACCGAGGAGATATGTCCCTCCCCCGTCGCGCGGAAACTGAGCAGCACGCGTGCCTCGCCCGCGCCCACCCCCGCTTGCTCTGGATGAAGCACGATGGAGGGGTTGAACAGCGCCGCCGCCTCAATCGAATACTCGTGTGTGAAATATGCCCCCAGCAGCAGCCGCCGTGCGTCGCTTATGGGGCGCTCCAGGGGGATGTGGGCCAGGGCAAGCGCCGCGTGCGCCCGCAGCAGGGGCTCGAAATTGCGGTGGCGATGCGCGAACTGGGTCATCACCCCGGCCAGCACATCCAGTGCTTCCGCTTCGGGTAGCGCCAGCACCCGCCCTGCAATGCGGCGGATGCGTGACGGATCCGCTGGCACGAACGGGCGCGCCAGCACGCGGCGAGGGTCGGCAACGATGCGGGTTGTCTGGCGGTGGAGCATGGTAGGGTTATTCTTGTGGCATCTCGCGCGGGAGGTGGGCGGCCAGGGTAGCGGTCGCAAGGAGGGCCGTCCATGCCATGAACAGCAGGCCGAGCGGCGCCCCCAGCACGACGCTTGCCCCGCCGAGGAGCAGCACCAACACGGTGACAAGGAGGGCAGGCAGGGGGTGGGTTGCAAGAAAGGCTGCCGCGTTGCGCCACGTGACGCGCAGCGTCCGATGCGCCCCATCCTCGGCGAACCAGAAGGGCCAGAAAAACAGGTTGAGCGCGAGCCACAGCACCAGGATGGTTGCCCACACCCATCGCATCGTTCGCCACCCCCAGCCGGGGGCATCGCGGTACAACCACAGGTTGGCGGCGGCTACCCCACCCACCAGGAAGACGATCAGCCCCCAGCGGAGGGCCGCTCGCCAGTGGCGTCGGATGGGCTCTGCAAAGCTATGCCAGCCCACGAAGGGGTCGCCGGCTAGCACGCGGCGCGCCACGTAGAACATGGCAGCGGTGGCGGGCGGCATCAAGATCACGGAAAAGAAAGCGATGACCCATAGCAGGTTCAGCGCGGTGAGGACGAACACCTCGCGCCACCAGCCGCCCAGGGCGGCGCGCAACGCACCGAGCAAGCCGCCATCCAGACGGAGAACCTCAAGTCGCTCGGTTTCCTCCATGGTGCGGGGCCGCGACGGGCTTACCCCTCCCCCGACAGATCCCAGTAGCCGCTGCCATGCTGCTGCGAGGCGACCACCACGCCCTGGGGCGGGCGTCCGTCGGTCATCCCAAAATCGGACGCCGACGGGGCATCGAGCACCCCCTCGATCCCCGCGCCCACCCCACCAACGGGCTCACTCAGGTATCGAATCGTCCCGGCTTCCACCATCTCGGCAAGCGCCGCTTCCACGCCGGCCCGATCATGGCCCAGATCGGCGACCGCATCCGTCATCCGCTCCATCCCCTCGTCGCGCCCCCCCGGCAAGGTTGGCCCAAACGCCTGAAGCAGATGCGCCCGAATATCGCTCAACGACAACTCTGCCATCATGACCCTCCGTGCCCCGAAACGATTGTAAAAAGACTACCCCTTCACGCCCGCGTACGACACTCCCTCAATATAGTAGCGGCTGAAGAGGAAGAAGAGGATTAGCACGGGTACCGCATTGATGATCGCTGCAACCAGCAGCAGGTTGAGCTCGGCGCGGAACTGCCCCTTGAAGATGTTGAGCGCCACATTCAGCACCCACATATCGCGGCGTTGGAGGTACAGTAGCGGGCCCAGGTAATCGTTCCACATCCCTTGGAACTGCAGGATAAAGACAGTCAACAGCGCAGGGCGGGCCAGGGGCAAAATCACATCCTTGAAGGTCTGGAAGTAGGAGGCCCCATCAATGTAGGCAGCCTCTTCCAGATCGCGCGGCACGGACTTTAAAAACTGCGTCAGCAGAAAGATGCTGCCCGCCGAGATGATGCCTGGAAGGATGAGGCTGTAGGCGCGATTGATCCAGTCCAACTTGGCCATCAGCACGTAGGCCGGCACGAGCGTCACGGCACCCGGAATCATCATCGTGGTAAGCATGAACGCGAAGAGCGCGTCCCGCCCAGGAAAGCGGAGGCGCGCAAACGCGTAAGCCGACATCGCACAAAAGAGCAGTTGGAAGCAGGCCTTCATCACGGCCAACACTGCCGTATTGAACAGCCACCGCCAGAAGCGGCCAGCCCCCAGGGCCATGGCGATTTGTTCAAACAAGAGTGTCGCCAGTACGCCCAGGGCGAGGCTCCAGCCGAGCGCCATCAGCACGCGCGACCAATCGGGGCGGGACATGGCGATCAGCAGCACGGCGATCAGCAGCAGAACCGTGATGGCGACGCCTACCGACAGGGCCTCGGTGCTACTGGCCTCGGCACGGGCAGTCAGGTAGAAGGCGGACGCGACCCCGCCCAACAGGGAAACGAGGATGCTAACAGCCAGCCCAGCCGAGCGGGATAGCCCCTCCCCCTTTAGCTCGCTGGTAAGACCCGTGAGCAGGAAGGTCAGAAAAGTCACGAACAGTCCTGCCATCAGCCCTATGGAAGCGGCCCCGTCCAACTGTGCCTCGCCCCCCACATCCGTAGCGAAGAAGCGTGGCCAGTTTTGAAGCTGCCACACCTCCGGTAGTAGCTGGGGCGGATAAGCGATAATCTCGGAATTGGTCTTGAAGCTCCCGAAAAAGGAGAGGATGAAGGGCGCGAACAAGAGCAGACCGAGCAGGATCATCAGGGCGTAACGAATCGCCAGGCCTATGCTCTTGCCAAGAGCGGGCCTGGAGTCAGCCTGAGCAACGGGGCGTGCCGCAGTAGTGGATGCCATCATGGACTCCTGTCTATGAATTACCGTCGTAGGGCAGTTGCCCGGATCAGTACTGCTCGGTCCCGCTCTCGATGTAGCGGCGCTGGATAAAGGTGAAGATGAAGATAATGACTGCCAGGATGAAGGCCATGGCCGAGGCAAGGCCCATGCGAATCTGGCTTCCGCCCCCGAGTACCCCCAGGGCTTCGCCGTATACCAGGTAGACGGGGGTGAGGGTCGTGTTGAGCGGGCCCCCAGACGTTAAAAACTGCACCTGATCGAAGATCTGGAAGGTGCCGATGGTGCCAAGCACCACGATCAGCAGGGTGATCGGGCGGAGCATGGGGAGGGTGATATTGAAGAACTGCTGCCGCCGATCTGCCCCGTCAATCGACGCCGCCTCATACAGGGTGGGGGGCACGTCCTGGAGCGCGGCCAGGTACATAATCATGAAGGTCGGCGCAGTGGTGAAGATGTTCATGAACATGATGGCCATCCAGGTCACGCTCGGCCCGCGCAGATACCATTGCGTGGAAGGGATATCCCCGCCCACCGCCTGCGCGAAAATCTGGAAGAGGCCCCGCGGGTCGTTCAGCCACTCGATGGCCTGCCACTCTGCACCGAACAGGCTCCATATCTGGTCAAAGGCATAGTTGATCACCCCTGTCTTCAGATAGAGCCACAAGAAGATGGCCGAGATGACCACGGAAGAGGTCACGCTTGGACCATAGAAGATGGTGCGGAACACCTGCTGTGCCCGGACCGGGGCGTTCAGGATGAGCGCCAGCGCCAGGGCCGCCGCCGTTTGAAGCGGCACCACGAAGAGGACGTACCAGAAGACGTTGACCAGCGCACGAATGAAGCGCGTGGTGTCCGTCAGTGCGTTCGTGTAATTTTGAAGGCCAACCCATTGCGGCGGTTGAAACAGATTGTAGGAGGTAAAGCTGATATAGATGGCAAACGCGATGATACCGACGGTGAACACCAATGTCACAAGAAGATAAGGGGAAAGAAACAGATAGGCCGTAAGCGCTTCTTCGCGCTCGCGCCTACTCATGGGGCGGCGGGCGGGCGTGGATGTGACGGCCATAACTTCCTCCGTGGAAGGTGACGAGCATCGCTGCTGCCAGGGGAAAAGGGTGGGGGAGGGTTTGGCCCTCCCCCACCCGGAAGCTTGATTACTGCTGCCCTGCTTCGTCCAACGCCATCTGGGCTTCTTCCTGCGCCTGCCCGAAGGCAGCCTCAACGTCCTGCTCGCCGAGGTAGATGCGCTCAAGCGCTTTGCTCACCGCATCGTTCACGCGGCCCGTGTTTGGCCCCCAGAAGGCCACGCGGGTCAGGTCATAGGTGCCACCCTCGGAGATTGCCTGGTCGTTTGCATCCTGGATGAGCTCGAGCTGATCGGCCCGAGCCGGATAGGCAAAGCCCGTCTCGGCGATGGCGGCCTGGTTGTCGCGGCCCGTCAGGAAAATGGCGAAGGCTGCGGCGGCGGCTGGGTTCTCGGCCCCAGCGTTCACGCCGATGCCGTTGGTGAAGATCACGTCCGCCTCGCCCTGCGGGCCAGCCGGAACGGGGACCGCGGCCCACTCCACATCCGGATAATCATTGCGCATGAAGTTGACCATCCAGCCCCCTTCAAGCGTCATGCCCGTCAGCTTCTTGCCGATGGCCTCGCCACACCAGCCCGCGCCCACATCGGCGGGCGTGACCAGCGCGCCGCTCTCCTTCAGGTCCGCTATTTTTTGCGCTGCCTCGATGATGCCTGGGTCGGTCAGGCTGGCGGCCGTGGCATCATCGCTGGCAAAGCTAGCGCCGTGGCTAAAGGCCCACGGGGCAAAGCGCGCCCAGTCTGCCCCCTGGCAGAAGCCACCCATCTCGGTGTTGTCGGCGATAGCCTGGGCAGCCGTTACGAGGTCATCCCAGGTCCAATCGGCGGTTGGGGCATCCACGCCCGCCTCCTCGAAGACCTCTGGCAGGTAGACCAGCCCGAGCGTGCCCCAGTCTTTTGGTAGGGCGTAGGTTTGCCCATCCAGCGTGAACACGCTGAGCAGCGGTTGGATGAACTCGTCACGGGTGATGCCTGCCTGGCCCATATACTCATCCAGGGCCATGAACTGACCCGTGCGGCCCAAAGCGGTCATCAACTGGTCGTCTACATACAGCACGTCCGGCCCCTCGCCGCCTGCAAAGGCTGCCTTCATCTGCGTCTGGAAGTCGGCTGGGACGGGCTGGTAGTCCACCGTCACGCCGGGGCATACTTCATTGAAGCGCTCGATCGAGTCGCGGTAGACCCCCTGCTCGGTCTCATCGCCCCATCCGGAGAAGACCACCGTGGCGCCCTCCTCTACAGCGATTCCCATGCAGTCGCCGCCGGCGGCCATCTCGCCACCGTCCTCGCCCGCTTCGTCCTCGCCCGCTTCGTCCTCGGTTGCATCACTCACTTCGGTCGCGACGATTTCGCCTGGGCCGTCGGAGCCATCGCCCGTCTCGCCCCCCTGGTCCGCATCATCCCCGCCACAGGCGGCGAGCAGCAGGCTCACCAACAGTAGCAGGCTTACCATCCAGAACAACTTTCGGCTCTTCATGACTCTCTCCTCCTTGAAAAGGAACACAGCTGTGTGAATCAGTGATACTGGTGTTACGGCCATCTATTGAGCGGCCCCACCTCCTTTCCCTTGCATCCTTGTCAGCTTCCCCCAGCACGCTCGTTGACAAACTCGATCCGCTGCAACTCGCCGTGAAAGAAGAAGCTGAAGGCCAGCCGACGCCAGTGGGCGGGCAGGCGCGCTTCCACGCGCCATCCTTCGCCATCCAGCGTCAGGCCGCCAAAGCCCATCGTCACAGCCTGCCACAGCGCACCGGCGGATGCCGCATGAATCCCATCGGCCGCATTGCCCCGCACATCGTAGAGGTCCGCGCGGGCGGCGCGCATGAAATGCTCATAGGCCAGATCGGGGTCCTGCATCTCGCACGCCATGATGGCCGTGATGGCCGGCCCGAGGCTGGAGCCGTAGGTGTGATCCGTGCGCGGGTCGTAATACTCCCAGTTGGCACGGATTTGATCGGGCGAGACACGGTCACGCATCAGGAACAGCAGCATCAACACATCGGGCTGCTTGATCACCTGTGCCTCGTTTGCCCCCTCGATGCCCAAGATCTCGTGCATGGATCGGGTGCGTGGCTCGTAGGTGGCCAGGTCCGGGTCGTTCAGCTTGAAGTATCCTTCAAACTGCTCCATCAGGCCGCTGGCCGGATCGTTCAAGATCCATACCCGCTCGATCACATCCTGCCAGTGGGCCAGTTGCTCCGCGTTGAGGGCCAACTGGCCACGTAGCGCTTCCGCCCGCTCGGGCGCGTGTGTGTCCAGCCAGTGAAGCATCTCCAGCGCGCTTGCCAGGTGCCAGCGAGCCATGGCATTGGTGAATACATTGTTGTTCACATGATCATGGTACTCGTCCGGGCCAATCACATCGCTGAATTCGTAGCGCCCTGCCTTGTCATTCCATTCAGCACGACTAGCCCAGAAAAGCGCCCCGCTCAAGATCATCTCGGCACCAAAATCGCGAAGGAAGGCATCGTCGCCCGTCGCGCGCCAGTATTGGATGATGGCATAGGCAATATCGGCTGTGATGTGAATCTCGATGTCACCCGTCCACACGCGGGCTAGCTTCGTGCGGTCCGCAAAGTGGGGCACCCAGGTAGGCGTTACTTCCTCGCCTGTGCCGGCGCTTTCCCAGGGGAACTGGGCACCCTCGAAGCCATTGGCGCGGGCTTTCTCGCGGGCGGCGTCCAGCCGACGGTAGCGATAAAGCAACAGGTTTCGGGCGATCTCCGGCTGCGTGAAGGTGAACAATGGCAGCATGAACAGCTCGGTGTCCCAGAACACGTGACCGCGATAACCGAAGCCGCTCAGTGTTTTGGCGCCGATGCTGACGTCGTCCGCTTCCTCCTGGGGCCCTACCCCCAGCATCTGGAAGATGTTGTAGCGGATGGCAAGCTGTGCCTCCTCATCTCCCTCGATTTCTACGTCGGCGCTGTGCCACAGCTCCCCCCAACTGGCACGGCTGCGCCGGATGTGCTCGTCAAAGGGGACGGGAAGCGCCTCTGTCAGGAGTCGGATTGCATGGGTCGGCGGATCGGAAGCGTGGCGGCTGTCCACCAGGGTCACCAGTTTGGTGAGGGTCACCGAGCTACCCACCGATGTCGAGGCGCGAAGGCGCTGGGTGGGCTGCCCCGTCGTGTCCCACGCCTCGGTCGTCGCCGCGCCGTCCACCCGCTGAATCCGGCTGGCTAGCGCCACGCTCATGCCAGAGCGGCGCGTGCGGCTGTGCAGCCAGATGCTGCCTTCCTCCTCGCCCTGCCCCTCGTGGACCCAGTGGGCGATCCCCTGATTGTCTGTATGCCCAAAGAGGGGGGCGCGCACGTCCACCGTGCCGGACCAGTTTTCGGGGGTAATCTGCAGCCGGATGCCCAACAGGTTGCGCTGGGCGTGGCTGAGAAAGCGCTCGAAGCGAAGCAGGGAGATGTGGCCCTGCGGGCTTTGCCAGCGCACGGTGCGGGTCAGCAGGCCGGAGCGCAGGTCCAGCGCGCGCGCATACTCGAGTAGCTCTCCCTGATCTAGCTGAAAACGCTCGCCATTCAGGCGAATGTCAAGCGCTATCCAATCGGGCGCATTGGCCAGTTCGGTGAAAGAGACGGGCACGTCATCGAAGATGCCGTGGACGAAGGTGGTGCGCCACTCCCCTGGGAAGCCTTCCTCGAAGACGCCCCGCGAGGAGAGGAGACCGTTCCCAACGGTAAACACGGTTTCCTTGGGGTGGAGGGCGGCGGGTTGCCACGCCTCCTCGCGCACGCGCCAGCTTTCTGCATAGGCCAGGGCTGCCTGAAGGGTGGAAAGTGTCAGCTTGCTCGTGTCGTCGAGCCGTAGATGGGCGTGGCCCACCCGCGTGGCGGGGCCGATGCCGACCGTAGCAAAGCCGCCAGTCAGCGCAGCGTCAATGCCGCTTTCGGCATCTTCCACCACCACGCACTCGTGCGGGGCGAGGCCCATCTCACGCGCGGCAAAAAGAAAAAGGTCCGGGGCGGGCTTGACCTGTCCCACGCTGTGCCCATCGGCTACTACATCGAAGTAGCCCAGAATGCCCAGGGCCCCCAGCACGGTGCGCGCATTTTTCGAGGCGGAGCCGACCGCAAGGCGGAGCCCTTGTGCCCGTAGCGTGTCCAGCAGGGATGCGATGCCTGGGAGCAGGTGCTCATCAGAAATCTCCTGGAGCATCTCGGTGTAATAGCGATTCTTGCGCTCCAACATCTCGTCGAAGTGCGCCGCCTCCACCTGCGTTTCCCCCAGGATCAATTCCAGCGAGCGCTGGCGCGAGATCCCGCGCAACTGCTCATTTTTCTCGCGGGAAAAGGCTAACCCCTCCTCATCCGCCAGACGTTGCCATCCACGAAAGTGAAATTCCGCTGTATCGGTCAGCACACCGTCCAGATCAAAGATGACGCCCCGTAGTGTCACGGCCACTCTCCATTGAAAGGTTTGTTTGCAGGATAGGGTGGTAACTAGCGTAAACTTGACTGACGCACGACCAGGCTTGGCGCGAGCAACTGGTGAGCCTCATCGGGGGGCAAGGATTCTTCGTTGATAAGCTGCGTGAGTTGGCTTATAACAAGCGTCCCGATTCGATCAATGGGTTGGTGGATCGTCGAGAGGGGCGGCGACAATTGCTCTGCCAGTGGCATGTCATCGAAGCCAACCACCCCCATATCTGGCCCCACCCGCATCCCCGCTTCCCGTATAGCGTTCATCGCTCCCATCGCCACCAGATCGCTCACGCACACGACAGCTGTGGGCCGCTCGTTGGGGGGTAGCGCCAGAAGGCGCTGCATTCCGTGATAGCCCTCCACGGCATCATGATTCACGTGTACCACCCATGCCTCGTTTTGCGGAAGCCCCAGGCTTGTCAGGCCGTTCACGTAGCCCTGGAAGCGATCTTCGCCCGACTGCGATCCATTCGGCCAAGCCAGCATCCCAATGCGCGTGTGCTGCTGCTCAGCCAGGTGGGCCACGGCGAGGCGCACCCCTGCCTGCCCGTCCACATCCACCCACGGGTAATATTGATCATGGGCGGAGCGGCCAAAGGCGGCGAAGGGTATCCGGGTGGTGCTCAAGTAGGCAACTCGCGGGTCCTCTATGTTGGTGGCACTCAGGACGATTCCATCCACTCTGTTGGTAGCCACCAAGTTGCGGTAGACATCCACTTCGTCCTGGTCGGAGGGGGCAGGAAAGGCGAGCAGGTGGTAGCCCGCACGATAGGCAGCCAGCCCCATACTGTGAACAAAACGATCCAGGATTGGGCTACTGTTCCGGGCTGGAAGGGGGCGCCAGCTGTAGCCTATCAAAAAGGTGCGGTTGGCCTGCAAGCTGCGTGCAGTGACATTCGGGCGATAGCCGAGTTGGTCAGCCGCTGCCAGCACGCGCATCCGTGTTGACGGGGTAACCGGTCGGCTATCGTTGAGCACGTAGGAAACGGTTGCAGTGGACACGCCCGCTGCCTTGGCTACGTCGCGAATGCTCACCTTGCTCATGGCGCTCCTTGTCTGACAGGCAGAAGACCTACCAGGAGCGATTAAACGTTTACGGGGGGTGTTAAACGTTTAACTTGGCCCTAGTATAATCTAAACTTTCTTGTGATGTCAAGGGGGCACAACAAAATTGCTTGAATGACGTGTGGGGGTGACCGCTTTAGCGCTCTGCTCCCTGGAGGGGTAACGACAGCATGAAGGTGCTACCCTCGCCCTCGATGCTTTGAAACGCGAGCGTTCCCTGGTGGGCTTCCACCAGCTCGCGGCTCAAATACAGCCCCAGTCCCAGCCCTGAATAGTTCTGTGAGGTAGAAATGGAACTGCGATAAAAGGGCGTGAAAATTTTTTCCGTGTCCTGCACGGGGATCCCGATGCCGGGGTCGGTAACCGATACAACTGCCTCCATCTCCCTGTGTTCCGCCCTCACGACGATCTCTCCCCCGTCGGGGCTGTATTTGACCGCATTGCTCAGAAGGTTGTCCAGCACTTGCTGGATCCGTTGCGGTTCGATATGGACCATCAACGGCTCTGGTGCAGCGTGAAAGGTAAGGGTGTGGATGTTTATTCTGTCTAGCAGTTCGCGCTGCCGCACGACAGCCTCCGCCACAAGCTCGTTAAGATCATGAGCCGTCAACTTCATTTCCAGGCGCCCTCGCTGCAGGCGCGCCGCGTCTACCAGATCAACGCCAAGGAAGGCTAGCCGATCCGCCTCACGGCGAATGGTCAAAAGACGCTTCGTGAGCAGATCGGTTGGAATGCTCTCCTGCTTTTCCAGCGTGCGCAGCAACAAATCAGTCAAAGCGCGGATCGTCGTAACGGGGGTGCGCAACTCATGTGAGGCACTGGTCAGAAAATGGTCTTTTATTCGCTGTGCCTCTGTTTCCTCTGTGATGTCATGGAGGATCACGAGCGCCCCGGTGGTCCCGCCCTGCTCATTGCGAATCGGCCCCGCACTCGCTGTCACATACCGCCAGGAGCCATTGCGATGCTGCAATCGCCATTTTTGGTTCGTGAACCGTTGCCCGGTGAGCAGATGTTCAATGTTTGCATGGATGGTTGCTTGCTCGTCCTCCGGCATCAATCGTTCCAACTGATGCCCTACCAATTCTTCTCCCTCTACGCCCAAAAGCTCGCGCCACCGTGCATTCGCAAACACAATAGTGTGATCGGGCGACAGCACGGTGATAGCCTCCGCTGCGCCACGCACTACCTCTTCCCATCGGGAATCGCTCTCGCCCAACTTGCGGCGTAGGCGGCTCAGGCTGTCCATCAATTTTAATTGTTCTGCTATATCTGGACTGGCCTGAGTCTCATCGGGGAAATATTCCCGTCCCATGGCGTGCTTTGCATCTGGGGTTTGCTCCAGAAATACCGTCACATAGCAGCCGGGGTCCCCCAAGGCAATGCGTCGGTGTAGGGCTACCTTGGCATAGCCAAAGTTGCGAGCCGCGATGCCCCCGAATACCGAGCTTGTCATGAAGCACAGCGAGGGTGCCTTTCGTACGAAGTCATCGAAGGGGCATGAGGTGGTTCTCACCACCACCTTCTGCGCATCCTTGGCCACCAGCGAAAAGTTGCCATTGATACGCTGCTTCAGGTCTACGATGACATGAGCATATTCATCTACCGTGAAAGGACGCGTGATCTCCCAGAAGCCCTTGTACTCTTGCTCGATGGCGGCACCCATCGAGAGGCCCACATTCATGATGTAGGCCCCCGCAATATCGCTGCCCAGGATGCTCTCGTTCAGATGTCCAAGGCTGGAAATCAATTGACGCATGAACGTGTCGCGGTTGAGGGGGATGGGTGTGGCAAAGGCAGAACTGTGGGAAGTCATAGCGTGCTACTTTCAGACGGCTCAGCATCTTAAGTTGGTTGGAAGGATCTGTTTCCAACGCGACTAGGTATTGGCTGAGGCGACCAGCCTTGCAACCTCGTCCAACAAGTTGACCAACTCGAATGGCTTGGCGACATAGCCATCGGCCTCGATCGCTTCGGCTTTGTGCTTGGCGCGCCCATCGGCTGTCAAGATTAGAATCGGAACCGCCGAACGCAGCCCTCTTGCTTTCAGTTCCTGCACGAATGCATAGCCATCCATGCGGGGCATCATCAGATCAAGCAGGATGAGGGAAAAACTTTCGCGTTCGAGCAGGGTGAGCGCTTCAATCCCGTCGCGAGCAGAGGTGACAGCATAGCCCTCGAATTCCAATATCGCCTCTAGTGTTTCCTGCACCCCTATGTCGTCATCAACGACCATTACCTTTTTGTTCAAGGGGGTTTCCTTTCTCACAGAACCACGTGACTATGTGGAGAAGTTTTACGCGCGGATTACCGATTGCCTCCCTGAGTCACCTTGAACGAGCGCCAGGCTAGACACAGACAGGTTAAGGATTATAAGGCCCAATAGGATTGGGCACAAAGCCACTTAGCAGAACTATCCAAACGGTAGTTGGCCACAGGTACCATTCAGCATTACACTTGCTTTCCTTGTTTCCCCCTTGTTTCTGATTCGTGCGCCACTCATTGCCACCTGTGTCGCTTCGATCTACCAGCCGACCTTTCTGGGAGGACTATGCGTCGCCTTCGCCTTGCCCTGATTGGGCTCCTCATCGTTCTGCTTTTAGCAGGTATGGGGGGAGGCCTCTACCTCGCCAACGTGGTGCGTGGCCCCTTCCCGCAGACGGACGGCACCCTTCAACTTCAGGGACTGCAAGATACGGTCCAAGTGTATCGGGATGCGTTCGGTATCCCTCAGATCTACGCCACGAATGCGGACGACCTGTTTTTTGCGCAGGGGTACGTGCACGCGCAGGATCGCTTCTGGCAGATGGAGTTTTGGCGGCACGTCAGTGCGGGACGGCTGTCCGAGATAGCGGGCGAGGCGCTCATCGAGAGCGACACCTTCATTCGCACGATGGGATGGAATCGCCTCGCGGCGAAAACCCTGGCTGCTTACGAAGCGGACTCGCCGGAAACGATGGCCATCCTTGAGGCATACAGCGCAGGGTGTCAATGCCTATATAGAGGGCAACCGCGATGCCCTCTCGTTAAACCTCACCATCCTGCAGCAGGTTAACGAGCCGTGGCCGATCGAGCCGTGGACCCCCCTGGATACGGTTGGCTGGGGCGTAGTCATGTCGGACGATCTGAGCGGAAACTGGACAGCGAGTTGGAGCGCGCTCGCCTCACCCGCTCCCTCGGCGCGGAGCGCGCCGCCACCCTGCTGCCCCTTTACCCTGCAAATCGTCCGGTCATCGTGCCGGGGAACAGCGACGCGCCGACCTCCGCCCCGCCCGCCTCGCCGCTTGTAGATTGGGCGCGCGTCAGCACCGCCCTGATCGGCCAGCCAGCCCCCCACGGCTGGCTGGGGGCGGGCGAGGGGATCGGTAGCAACAACTGGGTGGTCAGCGGCGAGTGGACCGACACGGGTGCCCCGCTTCTGGCCGACGACCCGCACCTGGGCATCCAGATGCCCTCGATCTGGGTACGAGGTGGGGCTCCATGCCCCCGGCTGGGACGTGGCCGGCTTCTCCTTTGCAGGGGTGCCGGGGGTGGTGATTGGTCACAACGCGCACATCGCCTGGGGGGTGACCAACGGCACCGTGGACGTGCAGGATTTGTTCATCGAGCGCATCAACCCGGACAACCCGAATCAATACGAGTTTGAGGGGACCTGGCGCGAGATGGAGGTGTTTCAGGAAACGATCCATGTGAACGGCGGCCAACCGGTGACGATCGAGGTACGCGAGACGCATCATGGGCCGCTTATCACAAAACTGGTGGAGGGCGCCAGCGAGCCCCTCGCCCTCCGCTGGAGCGCTCAGGAGCCCTCTCGCCTGCTGCGTTCGGTCCTCATGCTGGACACAGCGCAGAGCTACGAGCAGTTCCAGGAGGCCCTGCGGTACTGGGACGTGCCCTCACAAAACTTTGTCTATGCCGACGTGGAGGGCAACATTGCTTATCAGCTTCCGGGCCTGATCCCTATTCGCCGTGCTGGGGATGGGCTCTTGCCGGTACCGGGCTGGACGGGGGAGTACGAGTGGGAGGGATGGGTCCCCTTCGAGGAGATGCCGGCCCCTTCAACCCGCAACAGGGGTGGATTGTTACAGCGAACAATGCGGTGGTGGATGCCAGCTATCCTTACCTGTTGGAGCTTCAGTGGGATAATGGCGACCGCGCCCAGCGCATCACGGAAATGATCGAGGAAACCCTGGCATCGGAGGGAAGCATCGGCGTTGACGACTTTGCTCGCATCCACATGGACAGCAAATCCCTGTTGGCCGCCAGCTACCAACCCCTTCTTGCTACGCTTTCCAGCGAGGACGAGCGCGTAAGCGCAGCCCTGGAAACGCTGCGTGTCTGGGATCTCCAACTGCGGCGCGACAGTGTGGGGGCAACGCTATGGGAAATTTTCTACATGCACCTGGCCCTGTGGCAACCCTTGCTGACGAGTTAGGCCCTGAAGCAGATGACTATCTGAGAAATAGCAGCGAGCAGCGTGTCCTCTTTCACCAGCTTGCCACCGAGCCCGACGCATCTTGGTG
>CAVRLZ010000026.1:0-48753 GCA_963721895.1 uncultured Chloroflexia bacterium
ATGCTCTGCCCCCAAGCGCCACGACGCCAGCGCGCGCGGGGCGGTGGCCGGTGGGCAGGGTCGGTATGGGCCGGCGAGTGTGATCATAGTGGTCCAGCGGTTGTCCTATCTTTTACCATCGTAAATCTACATACGTAAACGTGAGCAATGAATTATAGCTATGGGGGTACTCCTATTTGAATCGCAAAAGTGTCACAAACGGATGGCCCATTCTTCCTATCAACGCAATCCTGCTCATAAGATGCTGCCAAATCGCAAACATCCCCCGCGCGCGGTGCTCTGTAGTTCCATCAGCTGTCAGCCTGCCGCTACGGGGGAGCAGGGTCCGCAGGGGCACGTGGACGCTGATGCGCGCGCCCCGCGCCCGACCTCGGCGCCATCGACTGAACCGCGCCGCCGAGCATCTCCACCTGGTTGCGCAGGCGGCGAGCCCCGACGCTATGGGTTGGTGCGGTTGTCCGACAGCGCCTCGGCGACGTTAAAGCCCGTTTCGTCGTCCTTGACCACCGCCATCACTGCATTTTCCTGAGTGTTGATCACGAGCTGCACGTGGAGGTGTCGGCATGCTGCACGATGTTGTCCAACAGCTCCTGCACGCCCGGGAACAGCAGACTTCCACCTGGGAGGCAAGGCGCCGCTCCTGCCGACGGTCACCGGGCATGCACGCTGATACCGTCCTGCCCTCAAAGGCTGTCACATAGCGGCGCATGGTGGGCACCAGCCCCAGGTTGTCCCAGTACATCATGGGGCGTAGCTCTGGAAAAGATAATATTGTGGATCTTCTGCAAGGTGGCGGCGGAAGCCTTCAGGTTGGCCAGCTTGGCCGCGCTGTCCGGGTTGCGCGAAGAGGCGCTGCACAGCTCCGCCCTGCAGGATCAGGTTGGTCAGGGATTGCGCGGCCCATCGTGTACTGTTCGGGCCAGGGCGAGCTGCTTCTTCGGCGCGGCGATAACGCGCGCCAGCGAAGAAGCCGCCGCGCTCGACCTTGCCGCCGGCGGTGGCCGCCGCCGCCGCTCGCGGTGGGCCAGCGCCTCCTTGGAGGGGCAGGAATCGAGCGACCGGGGACGCGAACCCTGCAGCGATTGGAGGTGGCGCGTCAAGGATCTGCTGCTTGCTCTGCAGCTGCTCCACCCGATTGCGCATGATGAACAGCCGGAGTTGGGCCTCGCTCGCCGCCTGGTAGAGGGATCGAATCTCACTGCGCGAGTGCGCCTCCAGGTCGCTCTCCATTGCGGCCAGCTTGCTGCGTAGCCGGCCGTTGCGCTGGGTCAGCCGCTCTACCTCCGACGTGCCCTGCCGCACCAGCTCGTCATTTTCCCGCAACTCCTGCTGGACGCGCTCCGTCTCGTCCCGGCTACTTTCCAGGTAGTGGCGGAGCAGATCTAAAAAGTCTGTTCTGTTGTCCATGGTGGGGCGCGAGGTAGAGGCGGCGTTCGATTGGAATCGAAGCCGCCAACCGCTCGACTATCCTTCGTATTCGGTGTCTTGCAGGCGAATCCAGCCGTGGCGTAGGGCGATACACCGCCGCCTGGGTGCGATCGTTCACGTCAAGCTTGCGCAGGATGGAGGTCATGTGGTTTTTCACGGTCTGGCGGCTAATCCCCAGGCGGTAGGCGACCTCTTCGTTGGAATAACCCTTGGTGATGAACACGAGGACCTCCATCGCGCGGCGAGAGGGGGTTAAACATGTCCTCGTTCATCAGGTCGCCACTTGGCGAGATTTCCTCAAACTGCCGCAGCAGCCACGACGCCATGCGATTCTCGCTCATCACCTCTTCGTGGATCACATAGTTGCCAAGCGCCACCTGGCGGATGCCATTCAGCAGCACATCGGGGTGAGTATCCTTGGCGTAGTAGGCCGAGGCCCCGGAGCGGATGGCATGGAACATCTGCTCTTCGTCGTGGTAAGCGGTTAGGATGATGATCGCCACCTGGGGAACAGGGCCTTGAGCTCCCGCGTGACCTGAAGGCCGTTTTGGGTGGCAGGTTCACGTCCATCACCACGACATCTGGTATGTGCTGTCGAACCGTTGGAATCATCTTTCCGCCATCGGCCAATTCCGCGATCATTTCGCATGTCAGCGGCAGCATCAATGATTCGATTCAACCCCTGGCGAAAAGAGGGTGATCTTCAACGACCATCACTTTCATAGAATCGACAAAATCACCTCTTACAGTTCTGGTTGCACTCGTTCGATTCGTGCGGACGGACGAGCGGGGGATGGCCGACAACCTGATTCAGTAGTAACACGCGCGTTTCCAGACCGTCAATCTTTATTGCAAATTATAGAGGGTAGCCTCCCTTTCTGTGAAGCGCGGGCTGGGGGCCTGCCCCGCTACGCTCCCATTCAAGGCGCCTCTGCGTCGTGTGCTCATAGACCGTCATGGGCTGCTGGCCTGCGTTGCCCAGGGGGGCGCAGGTCGTGGCGAAGCGCGGGGTGAGGCGCGGGTCCTCGGCCAGGGTGGGATACCAATCGGCAAAGGCAACGACGTACCGCGCCCCGCGCCGCTGCGCCAGGTCGAGCAGGGCACGCTCGTCGCGGATAAGCGGGATGGTTTCGGCGAAATCAGCCCGGCAAAGTCCAGCAGGGGGCGCTGGGTCAGGTACCCCAATCGTCCTATGTCATGCGCGGCAATCAGCGTGCCAGGTGCGCTGTGCGCTGCCACCCAGCGTGCGCTGCTGCCCATCTCGCATTCGATCCAGGCGATGTTGCGCGCGTAGGCCAGCGCCCCGAGCAGCGCGAACAGGGCAAAGCCGGTGATCAGCCCCGCCGCCAGGGCCGGGCGCAGCAGGGCGCGCGCCCGCCGCAGCGCGATGGTGCCGCCCGCCACCCCATACAGCACGAAGATCGGGATGGTCGGGATCAGGTAGCGTCCGTGCTGCATACGTCACGGGCAGGCGCAGGGCGTACATTAGCAAGCTGCCTGCCGCCCACAGCAGGGGCAACCAGTGGGCAACCCGGAAGTGCCGCCAGGGCAGCCAGGGCAGGGCCACCAGCAGCAGAGCCTGCCCGCCGATCCAGGGCTGCCAGGCCAGTGTCAGCAGTCGGCGCACCAGGGGAACATCGAGCAGGGCGGCGTACCCTGCCGCTGGCATAAAGCGTGTTCGGGAAAAGATGGCTCGCTCACCTGCCAGTTGAAGAGGGCAACCGGCGCTATCACGATGGCCAGCCCCGCCCCCCACGCCGCCAGGGGCCGCAGTGAGCGTGCCCCCTGCGCATGGACGTAGACGCGCGCGATACGCGGCCAGCAGCCCCACCAACCACAGCCCTTCCGGGCGCGTGAGCGTCAGCAGCCCCCCCAGCAGCCCCCACAGCCAGGGCCGGGGGCCGGCCAGGGTCAGGTAAGCAGCCCCAGCGCGAGCGCGCAAAGAGCGTGATTTCCATGCCGCTGAGGGCCGCCCACATCAGGTGCCACTCTGCCGCCAGCGCTGCCATGCCCCACAGCGCAATGGTGCGATCCTTGAACAGTTGCCATGCCAGCGCCCCGCCCAGCCCACCGTCGCCGCCCAGCCGAGCAGCCCGAGCGCTATGGCCCACAGCACGGGCGACAGGGGCAGCAGGTGCGCCGGCGCCAGCAGCAGCGTCCACAGGGGGGCCGTGCTGCCGCTGCTTGGCTGGCCCGGCAGGCAACGCCCATTCGCCCGGCTGCGCCGCCACCGTCCGCGCGTAACTCTGATGAAATCCAGGCATCGTCCAGCGGGAAGGCCAGGTCTGCCGGTAGCTGCTATCGCCAGGACCAGGCAAAAGTATCGCGAGGAGCGCTCCCAGCAGCAGGGGCCAGCGCATGGAGCGGGACGCGCGCCACAGGGCATCGATCAGCGTCCGTCGCCCCCGAGCGGAAAAGCAATGGTGGGGTCACCGAGCGGGTCCTGCAAGGTGGCCACCGGTCCGCTAGCTCGTCGCTCGCCTCGGCAGTTCCCGCATACATGGCGTGGCGCTGTTTCCCTCCCTGTAGCCGCATCCAGCAAGAACCAGCGCGCCCCCGACCTCCGCGCGGCGTGTGCAGCACGGTCGGCCCTCAGTCGCGTCACAGGGCGGGCGCGTCGTCACGGGGTACCGTGGGCGGGATCGGTAACGAAGCATGGCTCGCCCTGCGCCGCGCGCGCGGCGAGCCACCCCTCGACTTCCTCGTACAGGCGCGCGCTCGCTCAGCGCGGTCGACGGCGGTCGGGGGTGGTGGCAGCCAGACGGCCGTCGCGTACAGGTACAGGGTGATTAGCACCGCCAGCCCTAGAAAGCCGCTGCCGCAGTACGCGCGGTCGCCGCGCCACGGCGATTTGGCGGGGCTGCCAGCCAGCGCACCGTGCGCTCCATCCCTGCCGGGGCCAGGCCATCATCCAGGTGCAAGCAGCGCCGCGGCGGAGTGGAGCAGGCTGCCGCGCGTGGCAGGGAAGGTGAACACCTAGCGGCATCGCGAGCAGGGAGCAGGGTGTAGAGCAGGAAGGGGCGAAAGAGGCAAGGTGCCGACGCGGCCGCAGAGGGCGATGGGAACGAAGGGAAGAGGAAAATTGGGGTGCTCCCAGACCGATGAGCGAGCCCCGACACCACGCCCTGCGGACTCTTGGAGCGCACCTAGGGGCCGACGCCCAGGCCAGACAGCGGGGGGCGTCAGTGTCGAGATCCATAGGCCAAATCCCATCGTAGCTCTGCATCCACAGCGTCTGGTCCCGCGGCCGGGGATAGGGGGTCCCCGTGACGCCCAGTCCGGAGCCACCACGGCCGATGATGAGCAGGTAGCCCCGCCGCCGCCGCCAGAACAGCCGGACGAAGCGAGTCTTCCCGTGCGGGCGGCTGCGCTGCGCCGACATCGCAGCCAGCAGCACGATCACGGGGAGCAGCAGGGCGCCGTCCACGCGCGTCAGGTGGCTGAGCCCCGCGCCGATGCCTGCTACCACCCACCAGCGCCCTCCCTCCGCTCCTTGCGCTTTCCAGAGCGCTAGCAGCGCCAGCGCCACCGCCAGGGCGAAGGGGGTGTAGCTGTCGGTCACCACCCAGTAGACAAAGTAAAAGCCGGAAAAGAGGGTGAGCACCCCCGCCGACAGGGCCCAGTCGCGCCGACGCCAGGACCGCCAGGCCAGCCACGCCGACAGCGGCGGCAGGAACGAGCTTCCCACGATAAAGGGCAGTTGGGCCGCCCGCCAGGGGCCCAGCCCACCCCCCGCCACCACGATGCCGAGCCACGCCCAAAAGTTGGTGAGGGGCATCCAGTACTGGTTGCCCGGTCGCGGCAGGTGCGTCGGGTGATCGAGGTAATTCCAGATCACCGATTCCACCAGCCCGCGCCCCTCCGCCATGTTCACGGCCAGGTGGTAATAATAAAAGGCATCAAAGTACCCGGCGTGGGGCAGGGTGAGCGCCGTGAGCGTGCGGACGATGAGGCTGGCCCCGAAGAGCCCAGCGAGCAGTGGAAACAGAGGGTGGCGCATGGCTTTCATGGGGCGGCGGGGCAGCGAAGCCGCACCAACTCGTGGCTGCCCGTCGGGTCCAGCCACAGCCGCTCGTGCGTGCCGCGCCACGTTTCCAGCAGCTGTAGCTGCTCGTCCGACAGGGCGTTGACGCGCGCCTCCTCGTTCAGGAAGCGCACGCCGCGCCAGTAAATCGCGGCGTGGGTGAAGCCCTCCACGCACAGCTCAGCGGTAAGGCGCGTCGTGTCGTTGCGGGCGCGCGCGAGGCGCCAGGGAAACTCGTAGAGCACCGTGTCCGCCTCGGTGGTTGGGGGCATCCCAAGGGAGCGCGGCTCGACCAGCAGCAGGGTGCGGCTCTCCGCCTCCAGCCCGCCCATCTGCTCGACCAGGCGCTCGTAGCCGCCCAGCCGCGCCTCGCGCCAGGCGGCTGGCGATTGATGGCCCAGCAGCACCGCCGGAATCTCGGCGCGGGCAAAAGCCACCCCATGAATAAAAAGGGCGAGCACGGCCCACACCCCCACCAACAGGCGGCCCAGCCGCGCGGGCGAGAAGCGCGGGGTGGCGAGCTGCGCCGCCTGCTGGATGCCCCAGGCGGCTACCGGGCAGAGCAGGAGCAGCGGCGTCAGCAGGAAGCGCCCCTGCCAGAGCGAGGCGCTATTGATGATCCCCCACGAACCACAGCAGCCCATAGCCCAGCGCAAAGCTGCCGAGCAGGGCGAGGGTGCGCCGCTCGGCGCTCTGGCCCGCCCCGCGCAGCCAGAACCAGAGCCCCAGCGGAGAGAAGGTGGCCAGGAGCGGCCCTGGGCGCGCATCGTAATAGGAAGTGTCGCGCAGCCCCAGCGTGGTCAGCCAGGGCACGGCCAGCCACTCGCGCAGGGACCAGCCGATGCCGCTGCCAGCCGCCGCGTACCTCGCGCCGCGAAACTCGTCCCAGTAGCGGCTTGGCAGGGCAAAGGGGAAAAAAGGATTGCCGGTTGCCAGCCAGTTGCGCACATACGAGGGGGCCCCCACTGCCAGCGCGATGAGGGCAAACTGCACCATCGCGGGCAGCGCACCGCGCCGCCGCGTCCACAAAATCGTGACAAGCGCCAGCATCGGCGTAAAAACTGCCAGATACTTGATCCCCATCGCCATGCCCGTAAAGGCGGCAGCCAGCCACAGCCAGCCGCGCTGCTCCCCCTCCCGCCAGTGCAGCAGGGCCCACACTGTTCCCACCTGGTAGCAGGCCAGGGCAATGTCAGTGTAGTCCAACTCGCCAGCACGGGAAAGAGTTGGATAGAAAGCGCCAGCCCCAAACACGAGCGGTGCATCGGCCTGGGGCACGAAGCGCATGGTGATCGCCCAGAGGAGCCCCAGCGCCAGCGGAAAAAAGCACCAGTCCAGCAGGGCGGCGGCGCTTGGCCCCCCCAGTTGCATCGCCGGCACAAGCAGCGCCTCGACCAGAACGGGAAAGAAAAAGGGGCAGCCTTTTGCGCCTGGAAGAAGCTTTCTCCTTGCAGCCAGAGCTCGGGGAGGTGCAGGTGGTACAGCAGCGCATCAAAGGCGGTTGGCGGCGCGAGGGCCTCCAGCGCGGAAAGGAGGGCGAACGCAGCGAGAAGCAGCCCGACCGGAAGGGGCAGGGAGGGCCGGGGCAAGGGGGGGCGATCCCGCAAAAAGCGCCCGAGCGGCAGGGCGAGCAGCAGGGCGGCAAGCGGGGCGGGGGGCAGGCGCAGCAGCCCCAGCAGCAGCCAACCGCTGCCCAGGGCGCCCATCCCCAGCAGCGCGGCAGCCAGCCAGTGCTCCCCCTCCCGCTCGGCCAGCCCTACGGGGTGCAGCAGCGTTCGCCCCAGCCCCGTGGCGGCGGCGAGCATCCATCCGGCCACGAGCACGCCGCGCAGCGGCTCGCCAAGGGCGAGGGCCTCCGGCACGAACAGGGGGCGCTGGAGCACCCCGATGCCAGCAAGCAGGGCGGTTCCCCATCCTATCAGGATGAGGAACACTAACCAGTCTGCCCACTTGCTAGCCATCGGCATCCTGGTCGCCCGCGGTGGGCTCCCCCAGCGTCTGGAGCAGGCGCACGAACGCTGTCTGGCCGCGCTCGAAGCTGGCGAGGCGCACGAACTCGTTGGGGGCGTGGAACTGCTCGTCGGGCAGGCCAAAGCCAAACGAGACGGAATGCGCGCCAAGCTCCCGGAAAAAGATGCTGACGATTGGCACGCTGCCCCCCACGCGCATCACGTAAGGCTCGCGCCCATACAGCTCCGTCAGAACGCGCCGCGCGGCCACATTCCCCGGGTGCTCCAGCGGCATCACGTACGGCTGCCCGGTGGCGGGGCGCGGGCGGAACTCAACCGTCACCCCGGGCGGCGCATGGCGCGCCACATGCGCTTCCAGCAGGGCCAGGATGCGCGCCGGCTGCTGGTCGGGCGCCAGGCGGCAGGTAAGCTTCGCGTGCGCCTTGCTGGGGAGCACCGTCTTGATCCCCTCGCCCTGAAAGCCGCCCCCCATCCCCACGATTTCCAGGGTGGGGCGCACCCACAAGCGCTCATAGCTGCTGAAGCCCGGCTCGCCATGCAGGGCCGGGGCCCCTATCTGCGCCAGAAACTCAGCCTCATCAAAGGGCACAGCCGCCAGCAGGGTGCGCTCCTCCTCGCTCAGGGTGACCACATCATCGTAGAAGCCTTCCACAGCGATGGTGCCGTCCGCCTTGTGAAACGAGGCGATCAGCGCCGCTAGGGCATGGAGGGGGTTCGCCACCGCGCCGCCGTACAGCCCCGAGTGCAGGTCGCTGCTCGCGCCGCGCACCTCGATCTCGGCAGCGCACAGCCCGCGTAGCCCCACCAGCAGGGCAGGCTCCTCCTCGCTCCACTGGAGGCTGTCCGAATTTAGCACCAGGTCGCAGCGCAGCCGCTCCCGATTCGCCGTCACAAAGGTGTGCATCTGCGGGCTGCCGATCTCCTCCTGCCCCTCGAACAAAAACTTAACATTGACGGGCAGGGCTCCTTCGGTGGCCAGCAGCGCCTCCACCGCTGCAATCGCCAGCAACACGTTATGCTTGCTGTCGGAGGCGCCCCGCGCCACCACGCGCCCGTCGCGCACGGTCGGCTCGAAGGGGGGGGTGTCCCATAGCTCCAGCGGGTCCGTTGGCTGCACGTCAAAATGGCCGTAGATGATAACGGTTGGTAGCCCCGGCTGTTGCAGCCACTCCCCGTAGACCGCTGGATGCGCGCCGGTTTCCATCACCTCTACCGTTGGCACCCCCGCCGCGCTCAAGCGCGCAGCCACCCACTCGGCGGCGCGGCGCACATCGTCCGCATGCGCTGGCAGCGCAGAAATGCTGGGGATGCGCAGCAACGCCAGCAACTCTTCCTGAAATCGGCTCTGATTCTGCTTCAGATAGCTTTCCCACTCACGCATAGTGGCGGCTCCTTGTTTGCTTGTTTTGAAACGATAACAAGAACGCCGGACAATCTTACGAAAAGGCGACAATCGGCCAAACAGGGCGACGCAGGCAACGGCCCGCTTGACGGGTGGTCGGCTGGCGGTACGATACGCTCGCCGCGACAAGCTCGCCAGGGCGGGCGCGGCGCGGGGGCTCCTGCTACAACGACGAGGAGGGGAAGATGACTGCTGTGATCTATGCAGCACCGTGGTTTTCCGAAAACACTGTGCGTTACCTGGAAGCGGTGGCATCCCTGCCGGGGGTGCGCCTGGCGGTGATCAGCCCGGACCCGCAGGAGGATCTGGCGCCCTCGGTGCGGGAGCGGCTGGCCGCGCACTGGCGGGTGGACAACATGCTAGACAGCGGCCAGCTGCTCGACGCTGCCCAGCAACTCGCGCGGCAGGTGGGGCCGATCCATAGGCTGTTCACCCATCAGGAGCAGCTGCAGGTGCCGCTGGCGGAGGCGCGGGAGCGGCTGGGAATCGAGGGGATGAGCGTGGAGGCCGCGCTCAACTTTCGCGACAAGGCGCGCATGAAGCAACGCTTCCGCGAGGCGGGCATCCCCGCGGCGCGCTACCAGCGTGCGGAGCAGGCCGCCGACATTTGGCGCTTTGCGGAGGAGGTAGGCTTCCCGCTGGTCGTGAAGCCCGTGGCCGGCGCGGCGTCGCAGGCCACCTTTCGGGCGGACGATGCGGCCTCGCTGGCGGAGGCGCTGCGTGCCGTGGAGCCGACCCCGGATCAACCGCTGCTGGTCGAGGAGTTTATCACGGGGGAGGAGCACTCCTTTGAAACCTTTTCCCGCCACGGCGAGCCGCTCTGGCACTCGCTTACCCACTACTACCCCTCGCCGCTGGAGGTCCTGCGCACGCCGTGGATCCAATGGTCTGTCGTGCTGCCGCGCGAGGTAGACGACCCGCGCTACGATGACATTCGCCTGGCGGGGCGGCGTGCCCTGCGGGCGCTGGGCATGAGCACCGGCCTGAGCCACATGGAATGGTTTCGCCGCCGCGATGGCACGCTCGCCATCTCCGAGGTCGCGGCCCGCCCGCCCGGGGCCCACTTCACCACGCTGATGTCGGTTGCTCACGACTTTGATTGCCTTCGGGCGTGGGCAGAGCTAATGGTGTTTGGCACCTTTGAGCCGCCCCAACGGCGCTATGCGGCCGGCGCCGCCTACCTGCGCGGGCAGGGGCAGGGATGGATCAAGGCTATTCGCGGGGTGGAGCAGGCCCAGCAGGAGCTTGGCTCGCTGGTGGTAGCCGGCAAGTTGCCCGAACTGGGGCAGCCAACCTCCAGTAGCTATGAGGGGGACGGCATCGTCATCCTGCGCCACCCGGAAACCGAGGTGGTCCGGCAGGGGTTGCAGCGCCTTGTCAGCTTGATACAGGTTGAACTGGGCTAGCCACTGCCAGATGGCACAGCTTATGCTCAGGAAGGATGCTGGGGCGCGCCCTGTAGCCGCCATGAGCGCGCACAGCCCCGCCCCGCTGTCGTGGCGACCCACACAGCGGTTTGCTCCCTCTTTTGGGGGTGGTACAATTGCTGATGGGTTGTTGGACAAGATCCATCGCGCGTTTTTAAGGAGGCCTTGCAGATGGCAGAAAAGATTAAAGTAGGAATTAACGGGTTTGGACGCATCGGTCGCCAGGTATTCAAGGCGATCTACGAGAAGTACCGCGACGTGATTGATATTGAGGCCATCAATGACTTGATGGATGTGGACACAAATGCCCATCTGCTCAAGTATGATTCCACCTACGGCCGCTTTCCCGGCGAGGTGGAGGTCCGTGATGGGGATATCTACGTGGACGGTGTGAAATTGAAGAGCTTTGCCGAGCGCGACCCCGCCAAATTGCCGTGGGGCGACCTCGGGATAGACATCGTGATCGAGTCCACCGGAATCTTCACGGATGGACAGAAGGCAAAGGGACACCTGACCGCAGGCGCGAAGAAGGTAGTCATCAGCGCGCCCGCCACCAAGGTAGACCTGACGATCTGCCTGGGCGTGAACGAGGAAGAGTACGATCCGGAGACCCACCACATCATCTCGAATGCTAGCTGCACCACCAACTGCCTTGCGCCGGTGGCAAAGGTTCTCAACGATTCGTTCGGCATCCGCCGCGCGCTGATGACCACCATCCACGCCTACACCAACGACCAGCGCATCCTGGACCTGGCCCACAAGGACCTGCGGCGCGCCCGCTCGGCGGCCATCAACATCATCCCGACGACCACGGGCGCCGCAAAGGCCGTCGCCCTGGTGGTGCCGGAGCTGGAAGGCAAGTTCGACGGCATGGCGTTCCGCGTGCCGGTGCCCACCGTCTCGGTGGTGGATGTGGTGGCCGAGTTGGACCGTGACACCACGGTTGAGGAGCTGAACAACGCCCTGCGCTCCGCCTCCGAGGGCAACGACTGGATGGGCGAGGTGCTCGGCTTCAGCGACGAGCCCCTGGTTTCCAGCGACTATATCGGCAACCCCAATTCCTCGACGGTGGACGGGCTGTCCACGATGGTCATCGGGGGCAACCTGGTCAAGGTTGTCACCTGGTATGACAACGAGTGGGGCTACTCCAGCCGCGTCGCCGACCTGATCTACTTCATGTCCGGTATCGAGGACGAGGAAGCAGCCACGGAAGAGTAGACGACTGAACTACCCGTCTTCTAACAAAGCGCCCCGCAGGTTCATCCTGCGGGGCGCTTTTGTCTGGGAACACGGCTATGGCCTAATGGCCTGAATGCTGTTGGAATCGCTGGTAGGCGAGATAGCCGAGCCGCGAGTAGGGGAAGTCAAACGCGCCGGGATATTTCACCACCTTCCCCCCGAAGCCCTGCTTGAAGCGGAACACCCCCCACAGCCCCCCCTCGCCGATCTCCTCGACCTCCCCATCGAGCGGCACCTCCGGCGGGATGCCCCAGAAATCATACCCCTGGCACCCCTCGCTTTTGGCCCAGCGGATCGCTTCCCATTGCAGGGCGTGGTTGGGCATCCGGTTGCGCTCCTCGTTGGAGGAAGCGCCGTACAGGTAGACCGCCGTGTTTCCCACGCGCACCACGATGATGGCTGCCAGGGCGCGCCCCTGGTACTCTGCAACGAACAGGCGGGAGCGCTCCGGCTGGAAGGTGCGCCACACATCCTCGTAATAGCCGCGCGGGCGCGTCGCGAAGGCGTCCCGCTCCCCGGTGACGGTGGACAGGCTGTCATACAGATCGAAGTCCGCGGCCCCGCCCACCCGCACCGTCACCTCCTTGCGCGCGGCCAGCCGAATGTTGTAGCGCCACTTCTGGTGCATCTGCGCCAGGATCGCCTCCTCGTCGGGGCGAATGTCCAGCAGGATGGTGGCACTTGGCTGAACGGTGGTGGCAGCCGAGCGAAAGCCGCAGGCTGTCCAGGCTGGCGATGCCCCCGGAAGGGAGGGGCCAGGGCGGCTCGACCGTCAGCAGCAGGGCACCCTCGGCGCGGCACAGCCGGTGGACCTCCTCCAGCATTGCCGCCAGGAGCGCCGGGTCATCGTCCTGCACGATGGGGCCGCGTGGCACATAGGCCATGCTCCGGCCCAGCGGCAACGGCCGGAAGAGCACCTGCGCACCCGCAAGGGGCGCAAGGTGGGGCGCTCCCACAGTCACGCGCCGCGCCCGCCACCCCCACCTCTCCTTGATCCTGCCCCAGGCTGCTGTCTGCAAAAAATTTCCGCCCGGTGCGTCGGCGACGAACGCATCCCACGCGGAATCTGATAAGCTAGTCGTTGCTTGAAAAGATATGGTGTCCATAGGGGGCGGATGATAGCAGAGAAGGGGAGCGGGCGTAAAGGCGGGGCGGCCCGATTGCCTCGCTGGCGACCCACCAGGGAAGAAAAACAAAGCGGGGGGCGGTGCGTCGCTGCACCCGCCCCCCACCCTCTTCTATTGGCTTCCCGCTCAGGGAGCAGTGATGCTGCGCGTCAGGACGCTGTTGCTTGCGTCGAAGACATAGCCGGGCGCGGCGATGCCGTTGACGGTCAGCGTGTAGACGCCGCTACCCCCGAAGGTGGTGAACACGGCAACGCCGGAGTCATTGGTGCTGCTGCTGCCGGTCTGGGTGTTGCCGCTGGGCAGCGTCCAGGTGGCGTTTACGCTGGCATTCGGCACGGGGTCGCCGTTGCCGTCACGTACCACAACGCCACCTAGCACCACGTTGGTGCCGCCACGCTGCCGCACGCGCAGGATGATGGCCGCCGAGCGCACGGTCGGGAGGGTGCGTGGTGCTCGTGGCGGTGACGGTGGGGCGCGGTGTCTGGGTGGCCGTTGCCGTCACGGCGGGGGTTACGGTGGGCGGGTTGTCCCCCGTCACCAGCACCGTCGCCTCGCCGCCCATCGAGCTACGCACCGTGATGACCCCAGGGTTGCGGGACACCGTGGTTTCCAGCCGATGCTCGCCGCCGCCGTGCGGCTCCATCAGCGCCGATGAACTGGCCCGTGTTGGTGGCGTATACCGTCAGGCGGGCGCCCGCACTGGTGCTGACCGCCCGCACGCGTAGCTCACGATCCTGCGAGCGGTACTCCGCGCGCGTCACCGTGACTTGATCCTCATAGGCACCCGCAAAGCGTTGCCACGTGGCGCCCTGGCTGGACAGCCCTACATAGGGCACGAGCGCCGCCCCTACCAGAAAAATCGCAAAGGCCATCAGGAGTCGGGATACAGAATTCATGGGCTGTTCCTTACTAAAAACGATGGACAGTATAGCTTCCCTCGCGCAGCGGCGGGCTCCTGCCCGGGGTGCTACTCAACAATAGAAGGGCTATCGAGCAAAAAAATACCAGCGTTTTTGTTTCGCCCCATTCCCCTCGCGGCGGCGGGAGATCGCCAGCCCTGGGCCGAAAAATTGCTCTGCCGCCCGCAACAGCGTCTGGCTTGCCATCAAAGAGGATACACCAACATGAGCGATGTAGCGCAGCAGGACGTACACATTGACACGCCGGAGTGGGTCAAGGATGCCGTGTTCTACCAGATTTTCCCCGACCGCTTCGCCCAGAGCGAGCGCGTGCAGAAGCCGTCCAACCTGACTGCCTGGGATCAGCCGCCGCCGGAGGAGGGCTACCAGGGCGGGGATCTGCTGGGGGTGGTGGAGCATCTGGATCACCTGGTCGAGTTGGGGGTCAATGCCGTGTACTTCACCCCGGTCTTCCAGTCGGCCAGCAACCACCGCTACCACACGCACGACTACTTCAGGTGGACCCCCTGCTGGGGGGCAACGAGGCCCTGCGGCGAACTGGTGGACGCGGCGCACGCCCGCAACATCCGCGTGGTGTTGGATGGGGTCTTTAACCATGCCAGCCGCGGCTTCTTCCAGTTCAACGATATCCTGGAAAATGGGCCGAACTCCGCCTGGGTTGACTGGTTCACCATCGAGGGGTGGCCGCTCTCGCCCTACGATGGCGATCGGCCTGCCAACTACAGGGCGTGGGTCGGCAACCGCGCCCTGCCCAAGTTCAACACGGACAACCCGCAGGTCCGCGAGTTCATCATGCAGGTGGCCGAGTATTGGATACGCGAGTACGGGATTGACGGCTGGCGGTTGGACGTGGCCGCCGAGATTGAAACCCCCGGCTTCTGGGAAGAGTTCCGCCAGCGGGTGCGGGCGGTCAACCCGGAGGCCTACATCGTAGGGGAAATCTGGCACGAGGCGCGCGAGTGGCTCCAGGGGGATCGCTTCGACGCGACGATGAACTACCAGTGGACCTCCGCCATCATCGCCTTTGCCGCGCAGGATCGCGTCAGCGAGCCCCTGGTGGAGGGGCGCTCCTACGACCCCTACCCGGCTACCGATGCGGCGGGCTTCGGCAAGCGCATCCAGCGACTGCTCAACCTGTACGACTGGCAGGTGACCCAGGTGCAACTCAACCTGCTGGACAGCCACGACACCTCCCGCCTCATCAGCCTGGCGCGCGGCGACAAGGCGACCATCCGCCTGGCCACCCTCTTCCAAATGACCTATCCTGGCGCGCCCTCGATTTATTACGGGGACGAGATTGGCATTCGGGGCACCGATGCCTATGAGGAGCCGCACCAGGACAAAGATGCACGCTGGACCTTCCCCTGGCACGACCGCAGCCTGTGGGACCTGGAGCTCTTTGCCTACGTCAAGGAGCTGATCGCCCTGCGCCACGCGCACCGCGTGCTCCGGCGCGGCCACTACTACGAGCTTTACGCCGAGGAATTGGTCTACGCCTTCGCACGCCGCGATGCGGACGAAACGATGGTGATCCTGCTGAACGCGGGCGAGGAGGCAGCCGAGGTGTCGGTGCCGGTCGGGGCGTACTTTCATGATGGGGTCCACCTGAAAGTGATCCTGGGCACGGGGCAGGTCGGCGCCGTGAGCAACGGCGAGATGCGCGTTACTCTCCCCGCGCGTGATGGCGTGGTGCTAGGGTGAGGGGAGCCTTGAAAACGAGGAGGAAGCTATGCCAGCAGGCGACACGCCGCTTACCGTAAACGATAGCACCTTCGAGCGGTGGGTGCTCCAAAGCGACCTGCCCGTCGCGGTGCTCTTTTGCACGCCCCGCTTCGCCAAGTGCCAGGCCATCCAGCCGCTGTGGCAGGCCCTGGCCAGCGAGTTCGCGGGCCGCCTGCGGGTCGTGCAGGTCGTGGTGGACGAGAACCGCCAGTGGGCGCGCCACTTCCAGGTGAGCGCCCTGCCCGCCACGCTCTGGCTGCGCGGCGGCGAGGTTCAGCAGCGTAGCGAGGGGCTGCCCGATGAGGCGGAACTGCGCGAGCGTGCGGAAGCCCTGCTCGCCAACCGCCCCCCTCGCCTTCCCGAAAAGGCCGCGTCGCCCGCGTTCAGCAGTGTTGGTGCCCCCGTCAAGTTGACCGACGAGACCTTTGCGGCGGCACTGGGGGACGCGCGCCCGGTGCTGGTGGATTTTTGGGCAGCGTGGTGTGGCCCCTGCCGCATGATCGCGCCCGCCATCGAGAAGCTTGCCCAGGAGATGGGGGATCGCGCGCTCGTCGCCAAGCTGAACATAGACGAGAACCCGCGCACCGCACAGCGCTTCAACGTGATGTCCATCCCCACCCTGCTCGTCTTCAAGGGCGGCCGCGTGGTGGACACCATCGTCGGGGCGCAGCCCGCGCCCGTCATTCGACAGCGCCTTCTGGCCCACCTGTAGCGAGCCGCCCGCCCGATTCGACCCGTCGCGTGGCAGGGCGGGCGCGGCTCAGCGATCCTAACCCCGCGCCATAGGGCGGACGAGCTAGATCACCTCTAGCTCGTCCGCGTCGAGTGGGCGATTCCAGGGGGCGTGCGGCTCCGCCTGGTACCAGAACGCCGTCGAGGCGATGTCGTCCTGCAGCGGCAGGTAGCGCCCCTGCCCTTCCACGTGACGCGCGCCAGCCCAGCGCCTGGATCGTCACCCGCAGGTCCTGCTCGAAGCGGATCGGGTCCATGACGTGCCAGCGGTACATGCCAAAGCGCTGCTGCGCTCGGTAGAGGCCGTCCGGCTTGATGACCTGCGGCAGCCCGAGGAACGGCGTCGAGTAGACGCCGTACTGCCCCTGGGGGTGCTCGAAGTTCCAGGCGCCGCCGAAGTAGTCTTCGGTGCCGGTGCCGCAGATGGTCGGCCACGTCGCCGTCGCCGTCCATGTAGAACTTGATCTCGCCCTCGCCCCACCAGCCGTTGTTGTTGACGCCCCAGGCGAGGTAGGTGCCGACGTAGTGCCCCTGCCCCTGCACGCCGTCCAGCAGGGTGTGGACCGTCCTTGTACGGCAGCGGGTTGCTGCGCCGCCACTGCGCGTGAAAGTAGGCCGCGTCGTCGGGCACGTCGGTCAGGGTGTAGTCGATCTGGTAGTAGAAGCCGTGAATCTCGGTCCGGCGCCAGGTTCTCCAGGGTGATGCGGGCGCGCTTGCGGAACGGCATCTCCCAGTAGCTGTTGAAGCCGCCCGCCGGGTTGACGGCGACCGGCAGCGAGGTGACGTTGCAGCGCACGCCCCAGCCGTTGCAGAAGAAGTCGCCCAGCGGCATCTCGACCGAGGGCGTCTCCTCGCCGTCCCAGTAGATGCGCAGGACGAGCGTGCGCCAGGCGGTCGGGTGCACCGTCAGCCAGATGTGCTGGATCGCGCCGGGGCCGTCGATGTCGGCCAGCGTGACGTGTCGCGCGGCCCGGATGTTGATGCAGGGCGAGACCTTCCAGCCCTGGCCGAGCTCGCGCGCGGGGCTCGCGCCGGTGCCCTCGGTGGCCATGCCGCCCTCGCCCTTTTCGCCCGGTGAAGTTCTCGGCGCTGATCGAGCGCGATTGGGCATTCGAGAGGCGGGGCAGAACGCCCAGGCTCATGCCCAGACCATTGAAGGGGGTGTCCATTCCAACTCCTTTCTGGTGGGATGCGGTGGCTCTACTGTCGGGGCTACCTCTGTGGCTGCCAAGAGCCTGCAAGCGCCTGCTGGAAAGAGCATCTTCCGGGCCCTGCGGCGACTGTAGCGTGCTTCCACCAGGGCAATTGCCTTGTTCTCGTGTGTAACGCATACTCGGTGGCGTTCAGCCGTGGCGCAGAGCCTACCGACGCGTGGAAAGCGAGGAGCGACGCATGGGATACTACGATGGGGCAGGCGAGCGGCGCGACGTGCGCTACACCGTCTCCGTGGAAGAGTACATCACCTTTCGCCGGCAGGGGTTTCTGGTGGTGCGCGGCCTGTTGCCGCCCGACGGGATCGAGGAGCTGCGCCAGCACACCGAAGAGCTGATGCAGGGGCGGCTGCCCGAGCAGGCGGTAGCCATGGCGGAGCGCGACCCTGGCACGGAGACGGGGGCCACCGTCCAGGGCCTCGAAGCGCCGCCCGCGCACCTGTCACCGGAGGAGAAGGCGCAATACTTTCTGCGCATCCATATGTTGCACCGCAAACTTGAGCTACACGAGCGCTACCTGCTCCACCCGCGCGTGCTCGACGTGCTGGAGGGGCTGATCGGCCCCGACATGCTGGCCCTGCAGACGATGCTCTTCCTCAAGCCACCGGGCAAACCGGGGCAGGGCTGGCACCAGGACAGCTTCTACATCCCCACGTTTCCCGACACGCTCTGCGGTGCCTGGATCGCCATTGACGACTGCGACGAACGCAACGGCGCGATGTGGTTCGCGACCGGCAGCCAGCACGAGCCGGTCTACCCGCCCCTTCGACGGGTGGGTGGCACGGCGACCGCCACCTCGGGGATATCCGTGCGATCCAGGGCGAGAGCAACCCGGACGACTCGCAGAACGATCTTGCGCGCATCGCCGACCGCTACCCGCAGTTGCTCGTCGAGGCCCACGCGGGCGATGTGGTCTTTTTCGCCGGCCATGTGCTTCACCGCAGCAAGGCCAACTGGAGCACCGATCGTTTCCGCCGCTCCTTCGTCGGCCATTACTGCAATGCGCGCTCGTTTACCCAATGGGGAGTGGATGAAGAGGCTGTCGCTCGGCGCGGTGCGCCGCCGATTGACCCTGAAACGAGGATGACGAATGGCTCGCACATCCTGGCGCGGGGCGACACGCACCTGCCGTTTGCCGCTGCCGCGCTTCGGGACGCCCTGCGCCGCGCTCCTTTCCGCCGAGGAGCGCCGCGCCCAGCGACGCTACGCCGCAACCATGATGGGCGACATGGACAGCGGCATGATGGGGAAGATGATGGCCGATCCCACTCTCGATCACGATCACGGCGACGAGGAGGGCGAGATGTGAGGGGTGCCCCGCCGGACCGCTGGGTGCTAGGCAGCCACCGTGGCACTGGTCGCGGCGGGTGGCTCTGCCATCACGGCCTCCGCCGACGGCTTTTTTAGTCCATACAGCAGGGCAACGGTGACCAGGGTGCCGACCACGATCGCAGCGATGTAGCCTGGCAGGTTGCTGACGGCGTCTGGGATGAAGAGCACGAAGATGCCGCCGTGCGGGACACGCAGGGCCGCGCCGGACACCATCGAGAGCGCCCCCGCCACGGCGGAGCCCCCCATGATGGCGGGGATGACGCGCAGCGGATCGCAGGCGGCGAAGGGGATGGCCCCCTCCGTGATGAAGGAGAGGCCGAGCACCGCCGCAGCCTTGCCCGCTTCCTGCTCGTCCGCGCTAAAGCGATTCTTGAACATCATGGAGGCGAGCGCCAGCCCCAGGGGTGGGGTCATGCCCGCCGCCATCACGGCGGCCATCGGCTGGTAAATCTCGCTGTCCAGCAGGCCGATGGCAAAGGCGAACGCTGCCTTGTTCGCCGGGCCGCCCATGTCAAAGGCCATCATCGGCGCCCAGGATGAGCCCCAGCAGCAGGGCGCCGCTGTTTTGCATGGTGGTCAGCCAGGCTGTCAGGGCGTCCAGCATGGCTGTCACGGGGCCGCCGATGACGAAGAGCATCAGCAGGCCGACGATGGCGGTGCCCAGCAGGGGCAGGATCAGCACAGGCTTCAGCCCGGCGAGGGTGCGCGGCAGGCGGATGGTGCGATTCAACCAGCGAGTCGTGTAGCCCGCCAGAAAGCCAGCGATGATGCCACCCAGAAAGCCGGCGCCCGTGCTGGCGGCCAGTGCCCCGCCCACCATCCCTGGCGCGAGCCCCGGTCGGTCTGCTATGGAAAAGGCTATAAAGCCCGCCAGCACCGGGATCATCATGGCGAAGGCAGCCCCATTGCCGATCTGCGCCAGCGCCCAGCCGAGCGTCCCGCGGCTCTCGGCGGCATAGATGCCATCGAGCGCAAAGCTCAGGGCGATCAGCAGGCCGCCCCCCACCACGAAGGGGAGCATGTAGGAGACGCCCGTCAGCAGATGCTTGTAGGGCGTGGCGCGGGAACCTGACCGTGCTGCCCGCGGCGCCTTCTTGCTGCCAGGGTAGCTGACCTGGCCGCGCCACCGTCCGCCTGCCTTCAATCTGCGCCTCGTCCAGGGCGGTGCGCACCACCGCCGCGCCATCGCGGATCGTCGCTTCAAGGGAGACCGTGCACACCCGTTTTCCCGCAAAGCGGAGCGTGTCCACCTCCCGGTCGGCGGCAACAATCACCACGTCGGCCCGTGCGATCTCCTCCGAGGACAGTTTGTTCCTGACGCCGACGGCTTCCTGCGTCTCGACCGCAATCTCGTGGCCCAGACCCTCCGCCCCGCTCTGCAGTGCCTCGGTTGCCAGGAGGGCCTGCGCGATCCCCTCCGAACTGGCAGTCAGCCCAACGATATAAGCCATGTTGCCTCCTTATCCCTGGCCTGCTTCCTCATCAAGACTGTCGGGGCAGGGCGCCTCGCCTGGAAGGTCAATAGTCGGGTTTGCCTGCTGGGACGCTCGCCCTTCCGAAGCAGGCGTCCCGCCCACCCAGCACGCGGCGCGTTGGTGGCTGTTACCAGGAACGAACCGATGGAAGCAACACAGCAGGGGACGGGCCAAAAAACAAAGCATGCCCCCCGAAGGAGGCATGCTTTGCAGGGAAGGAACCCCTTCCCCCTTTTAAGCGCCCGGCCCTGCGTCAGGCCGGGACCGTCGTTGCGGTTGCAGCGGGTGGCTCTGGCACCACCACGTCGGTCGTCGGCTTCTTGAGGACATACAGCATGGCAACGGTGACCAGGGTGCCGACCACGATCGCGATGATGTAGGGCACCAGGTTGGTGACGGCGTTCGGGATGGGCAGCACGAAGATGCCGCCGTGCGGGACGCGCAGGGCCGCGCCGAACACCATCGAGAGCGCGCCTGTCACGGCGGAGCCCACCATGATCGAGGGGATGACGCGCAGCGGGTCGCGCGCGGCGAAGGGGATGGCCCCCTCCGTGATGAAGGAGATGCCGAGCACCGCCGCGGCCTTGCCCGCCTCCTGCTCGTCCGCCGTGAAGCGATTCTTGAAGAGCATGGAGGCGATCGCCAGCCCCAGCGGCGGGGTCATGCCGGCGGCCATCACGGCGGCCATCGGCTGGTAGATCTCGCTGGCCAGCAGGCCAATGGCGAAGGCGTAGGCAGACTTGTTGACGGGCCCGCCCATGTCAAAGGCCATCATCGCTCCCAGGATCGAGCCCCAGCACCAGGGCGCTGCTGTCCTGCATGTTGGTCAGCCAGGCGGTGAGGGCGTTCAGCGCGGCGCTGACGGGGGCGCCGATGACGAAGAGCATCAGCAGGCCGACGATGGCGGTGCCCAGCAGCGGCAGGATGAGCACCGGCTTCAGCCCGGCCAGGGTGCGCGGCAGGCGGATCACCCGGTTGAGCCAATCGGTGATGTAGCCCGCCAGAAAGCCGGCGATGATGCCGCCCAGAAAGCCGGCGCCCGTGCTGGCGGCCAGCATCCCGCCCACCATGCCCGGCACGAGCCCTGGTCGGTCGGCGATGGAAAAGGCGATGAAGCCTGCCAGGATCGGCACCATCAGCGCGAAGGCCGAGTCGGCGCCGATGCGGAACAGCGCCCAGCCCGAGGGTACCCTCGTTTTCGAAAGGCGTAGATGCCCCCGAACGCAAAGCCGAGCGCGATCAGCAGGCCGCCCGCCACGACGAAGGGAAGCATGTAGGAGACGCCGGTCATCAGGTGCTTGTAGGGGCCGGTGCGGGCCGCCGAGCGCTCGGCCTTGGCCTGCTCCACGCTGGCGGCAAGGTCGGTGCGCGGCCGCCCCGCCCGCGCCACCCGCCACGCGGGCCTCCGCCAGCGCCGTCCGTACCACTGCCGCCCCATCGTGGATCGCTGCCTTGGTCGAGGTCTCGTAGACCCGCTTGCCCGCAAAGCGGCTCAGGTCCACCTTGGTGTCGGCGGCGATGATCACCACGTCTGCCTCGCGGATGTCCTGCGTGGACAGCACGTTCTCCGCCCCCACCGAGCCCTGCGTTTCCACCTTGGCCTCGTGGCCCAGCGCCCGCGCGCCGCCCGGCCACCCCCTCGGCCGCCATGAAGGTGTGGGCGATGCCCGTCGGGCAGGAGGTCACCGCCACGATCTTGGCGCGGCCCCGTCGGCGCGCTGGCAGCGGGGCGCTGGCGGCGCTCCCCGCCTGTGCCAGCGCCGCCTGGACCACGGCCGCCCCATCGCTGATCGCCGCCTTGCTGTTCGTCTCGTAGACCGTCTTGCCCGCAAAGCGGCTCTTGTCCACCTTCGTGTCGGCGGCGATGATGATCACGTCCGCGCGCGCGATGTCTCGGCGGCGGTCAGGACGTTCTCGGCCCCGACTGAGCCCTGCGTCTCGACCTTGACCTGATGGCCCATCGACGAGGCGGCCCGCTGCAACCCTTCCGCTGCCATGAAGGTGTGCGCGATGCCGGTCGGGCACGCTGTTACGCCTAAGATATTCGCCATAGACGCCTCCTGCTCCTGTGATGATTGGGAAGCGATCATGAGAGACGCGTGACCGCTACCTGCGCCGCCAACTGGCGCAGCGTGTCGGGCGAGCGAAAGGTTGGGACCGACGCGGGTGATGGTATTGACCGCGAAGGCGGTTGCCAGGCGTGCCGCGTCGGGTAGGGCGAGCCCCTCCGCCGCCGCCGCGATCAGCCCCGCTACCATCGCATCGCCCGCGCCCACGGTGCTGGCGACGGTGACCGGCGGCGGCACGGCCAGCAGCGTGCCAGTACCATCCACGATGAGCGCGCCCTCCGCGCCCATCGAGATGGCGAGCAGCTCGATCCCGTACTGGGCCATCAGGGCGCGCGCCGCCTGCTCGATGGCAGCGCTGCCTGCCAGGGCGCTGCCGGTGACCTGCTCCAACTCGTGGATGTTGGGCTTGGCGAGGGTTGGCCCCGCTGCCAGCCCGGCGTGTAGCGCCGGGCCGCTGGTGTCCAGCGCGACGCGCTTGCCCTGCGCGCGCAGCCGCTCGGTGAGCGTGGCGTACAGCTCCGGCGGGGCACCGGGCGGCAGGCTGCCCGCCAGCACGAACCACTCGCACTGCTGCGCCAGCTCGTCCACCACCTCCAGCAGGCGGGCGATGGCCTCCGGCGAGGCGGGCGCGCCGGGCATGTTGATGTCGGTGGTTTGCTGGACCACCTCATCCACAATCTTGACCCCGGTGCGCGTGCGGCCCGGCACGCGCACGAAGTGGTCGGCGATCCCCTTGCTCGCGAAGAGCGCCTCGAAGAGAGAGGGGTTGTCCTCACCCAGAAAGCCGGTGACCACCGTGGGCAAGCCCGTAGTCCGCCAGGTAGGAGGCCACGTTGATGCCCTTGCCGCCCGCGTGAAAGTGCATGGTCTGGCCGCGATTCACGCTGTCGAGCCGAAAGTTGGGCACCTCCACGGTCTGGTCAACCGCCGGGTTCAGGGTGATGGTGGCGATAGGGGCAGGCACTCACAGGGCGCGTACCTCCTTGGCGGTGCGGCACTGGAGCGCTTTCTGCGCGAGTGCCTGCATCTCAGCCAGCGAGTGGCTGCGCAGATGCGCCTTGATCGCCGGGATGCTGGGCACCGCCATGCTCAGCTCGGTGACGCCCAGCCCGGCCAGCAGCAGTGCTCCCTTCGGGATCGCCTGCGACCCCGCCGCAGACCCCCACCCACTTGCCTTCCTTCTGCGCCGCGCGCACCGTCTGGTCGATCGCGCGCAGCACGGCGGGGTGCAGCGCATCCGCCTGCTTGGCAAGCTGCGGGTGCAGGCGGTCCATCGCGAGCAGGTACTGGGTCAGGTCATTCGTGCCGACGGAGAAAAAGGCGACTTCCTTTGCCAGATGGTCGGCCAGCAGCACCGCCGACGGCACCTCGACCATGATGCCGAGTTCCACCTCCGGCGCGTGTAGTTCCTTGCGCACCTGCTCCGCCGTGTCGCGCGCGCGCGTCCAATCTTCCAGGGTCGAGATCATCGGGAACATGATCTTGATGGGGCCAAAGGTGGCCGCGCGGTAGATGGCGCGCAGCTGGGGGATGAACAGATCGGGGCGCACCAGGCAGAGGCGGATGCCGCGAATGCCCAGAAACGCGTTGTCCTCTTTCGGCAGGTTGAGGTAGGGCACCTCTTTGTCGCCGCCGATGTCGAGGGTGCGGATGATCAGCGTGTCGCCCGCCGAGCGCCTCCGCCATCGCGCGGTACGCCTCGAACTGCTCCTCCTCGTCCGGCGCGCTGTCGCGCTCCAGGAAGAGGAACTCGGTGCGCATCAGCCCTACCCCCTCCGCGCCCGCCTCCACCGCCGGGGGCACCCCCGCCGCGCGGTTGATGTTGGCTACCACCTCGATCCGATGGCCGTCGGTGGTCGTCGCGGGCTGGAAGCGGCTCGCGCGGGCGGCGTCGCGCCCGACCTCAAGCTGGCGCTGCACCTCGCGCGCGGCGACAACGTCCGCCTCGCTCGGCTTCAGGTAGAGCCTGCCATGGTAGCCATCGAGGATAGCCAGCGTGCCATCCTGAACCTTGAGCAGCGACTCGCCCGCCGCCACCAGCGCGGGGATGTCGAGCGAGCGCGCCATGATGGCGGTGTGCGAGGTGGGGCCGCCGACGACGGTGCAGAAGCCGAGGATGTTGTCGGGGTCCATCGCCGCCGTGTCGGAGGGGGCGAGGTCGTGGGCGAGGAGGATGACCGGCGCGTCCCCCGCGAGCGGGGTCGCGCTCACCTGGCCGACGAGGTGGCCGAGCACCCGCTGCCCGACATCGCTCAGGTCCACCGCGCGCCCGGCGAGCACCGGGTCGTCCAGCTTTTGAAGCTGGCTCACCCGCTGGTTGATCGCCTGCTGCCAGGACCATGCCGCGCTGTGGCCGTCGAAGATCGTGGAAACCGCGTCGCGCACCAGCGCCGTGTCGTAGAGGAACTCGGCGTGGGCGCGGAAGATCGCTGCCTTGTTGGAGCCCATGCGCTGCTTCACGCCCTCGTAGAGCGCGTCCAACTCCACGCGCGCTATGTCGAGCGCGTCCTGCAATTTGTTCCCCTCCGTGGTGGGGTTGGAGGGGTAATCTTCTACCACGATGTCCTGCTGCACGTAGTGGCGCACCTGCCCGATCGCCAGCCCTGGCGAGGCGGAGATGCCGGGATCGCCAGGCCAACCGCGCGCGGGGTCCAGTCGTGCTCGCCGCTGGAGGTCTCTTCTTCCTGCTGGCTGTCGTCCCCCTCGCCCAGCCCCTCGGCGATGGCAGCTTGCAGCGCCTGGATCGCCGCCTCGGCCTGGGGGCCGGCGGCGGAGATCACCATCGTGCTGCCCTTCTCGACCCCCAGTTGCAGCAGCGCGATCAGGCTCTTGCCATTGGCAACCTGCGAGCCGTGGCGCACCTGAACCTCCGCGTCGAACCGTTTGGCGACGTCCACCAAAAAGGTGGCGGGGCGGGCGTGCAGCCCATGCTCGTTTTCCAGCACCGCCTCGAACGACTGCTCGAAATCGGCGGGCACATCGGCGACGGCGGGGGGCGGGGTGGGGCGCTCGCCGGTCAGCGCCTCGATGATGTCGGTAGCGTCGGTGGTTGTGCTGAGCCGCTGCACCGCCGCGTCGTCGGCCAGCACGCGCGTCAAGCGGCGCAGCACCTCGATATGCTCGCCGGAGCGCGCGGCGATCCCGACGACCAGCCGCGCGCTTCTCGCCGGGGTTCCAGGTCACGCCATCCGGCACCTGCAACACCGCGATGCCGGTCTGCTTGATCAACTCGCGGTGCTGCTGCAGACCCGTGCGGGATCGCGATCCCGTGGCCAAGAAAGGTGTTCGCCACCGCCTCGCGCCCCATCATACTGTCGATGTAGCCGGGCTCAATGCAGCCGCTGGACACAAGCAGTTGCCCGACGGCACGAATCGCGTCTTCTTTGTTCCAATGTCCGCCTGCAAACGGACCTGACCTAGGGTGAGTGTGAGCATCGTTGGTCCTCTCTAGCGATTGTCATGAAGGTTGTCAGCTTTTTACTATGTAAACGATTATGTGGGCAATGTCAATATTGGGACTCTCCTATGAGGGGGCGGGTAACAGCCGTAAAAATTTGCGCTTGCCCACGCGCAGCACGCGCGCGTGGGGGGCCGGCTGGACAGTCAGCTCAGGGTCCGCAAGGCGCTCCTCCTCCAGGCTCACAGCGCCCTGCTGCACCAGGCGGCGCGCCTCGCCCGTGCCCCGCACGAAGCCTGCCTCATGCATCAGGGTGAGCAGGCCGATGGGCTCCCCGATCACGCGCTCCGGCATCTCGTCCGGCACCTGCTGCTGCTGGAAGACGCGCCGAAAGTGCTCCTCCCCCTTCTGCGCGCCCTCCTCGCCGTGGAAGATAGCCGTCACGTGGCGCGCGAGCCGCATCTTCGCGTCGCGGGGGTGGATCGCCCCCTGCTCGATTTCCTGGATCAACCGCTCCAACTCGGTGGGGTGGTAGGCGGTGATAAGGCGATGAAAGATCGGCATGGCCTCGTCCGGAATGGACATCAGCTTGCCGTACATGTCTTCCGGGGTCGTGTCAATCTCGATGGCATTCCCCAGGCTCTTGGACATCTTCTGCACCCCATCGGTGCCGGGCAGCATCCCGAAGGTGAGGGCGATGTGGGGCTTCTGGCCCGCGCGCTCCTGGAGCGTGCGGCCCGCCAGCATGTTGAAGGTCTGGTCGGTGCCCCCCACCTGCACGTCCGTCTCCTGCGCCACGGCGTCATACCCCTGCATCAGGGCGTAGAAGAACTCGTGCAGAAAGATTGCATCCCCCCGCCCCATCCGTTTTTCAAAGTTGTCGCGTTGCAGGAACTGCTGCACGGTAAAGTTGCTGGCGAGGCGGATCACATCCGCAAAGTCCATCCCGCCGAGCCACTCGGAGTTGTAGCGAATTCGCGTCTTGTCCGGGTCCAGAATCTTGAAGGCCTGATCGGTGTAGGTCTGGACGTTCGCGCCGATCTGCTCGGCGGTCAGTTGCGGGCGCGTGCGATCCTTGTCGGACGGGTCGCCGATGCGCGCTGTAAAATCGCCCATCAGCACCGTCACCTCGTGGCCCAGTGCCTGGAACTGCTGCAGCTTGCGCAGCGGCACGGTGTGCCCCAGGTGGATGTCCGGCGCCGTGGGGTCAATGCCCAGGTAGACGCGCAGCGGGCGCCCCTCCTGCAGGCGCGCGCGAAGTTCCGCCTCCATGCGCTCCCGCATCATCGGGTCACCAAATTCAGTGCCCGCCATCAAAATCTTCAGTTGCTCATCCACCGGTAAAAACTCAGCCATCGTTCCTCATCACGCTCAGGGGTTGCCTTTTGTACGCTCGATCGGTCGGTTGTCAAGCATACAGCATGACCCGCCTATCAGAAAGTAACCGTTCTTGTGGGAAATTTGTTGGGTGTGGCCGATGCGGGGCTTTCTGCTTCAAGCATTCGCGCCGCCCTCCAGCCAAGTGATGAGAGCCCACGTCGTGCGGTTGAACGTCTGGTAGGGCCCCAGCGCTAACACAGCAGGGAGTGGGCCAAAAAAAAGAGCGCCTCGGGAAAGAGGCGCTCTACGGGGAAACTGCGGGGCTCTACTGAACCGTCACGCTACCAACCATTCCCGCCTCTTTGTGGCCGAGAACGCTGCAATAAAAGTTGTAGGTGCCCGCCTCGTCAAAGGTGTAGCTCGCCGTGGCGCTCTCACTCGGAGGGGCGGCCACCAGCAGCACATCGCCCTCTTCCCAGGTGATGTTGTGCTCCAGCACCCCCTCGTTGTCGAGCGTGATGTTGAGCGTCTGCCCAGCCGCGGCTGTCAGTTCGGCCGGCTCGTACTTCAGCGTGTCCAGCCCCAGGACGGTAACGTCCTCCGCAGCCGGGGCCTCATCCGCCGCTTCCTCCCCCGCGCTCTCGCTGGGGGCCGCCTCGTCCGCCGGGGCCTGCGATCCGCCCGTGTCCCCACCGCCCCCGCAGGCGGCCAGGGTCAGCATCAGCAGGAGCAGCAGGCTCAACCATGTAACTCGTCTCATCGTCTCTCCTCAACATTGTAGTGTAAAAGGCGAGAGCCATTCTCGCCAGTACAGGAATTGTACCCATCGCGCCGTCTCTTCCAACTTTTTTCAGCGCTCCCTCTCTCCGTGCGAGGCGCGGGAACACGACCATGTGACAGCTTGCCCAGCCCCAGGATGACAAAAGGACAGGGGCGCAGCCCGAAGCGCCAGCCGCCACCGAGCCACAAGATTAAGCAGGAACGTAGGTCAACCTGATCACATCCTCGCCAATCCGATCATGAGCCATAAGGCGGAGCGGCGGCCGGGGTCCGGCGAAATAGGGCTTGCCGTGACCAAGCACGACGGGGTGCAGGTAGATGCGATACTCATCGATCAGGCCAAGTTCGGTGAGGCTTTGCGCCAGGTCCGGGCCAGCAACTTCGATCTCCCCGTCGCGCTCGGCCTTCAGCGCGCGGATCGCGCCCTCAAGATCATCCCCAACAAGCGTGGCGTTGGGGCCGACCGACTTCAACGAGCGCGAGACGACCCATTTCGGCTGGTTCCGCCACGCCGCCGCGAAGGCGTGTTCGTCTGCATCCCATTCAGGATGATCGTCGTCCCAGTAACGCATGATCTCATACATCTGGCGACCGTACACACTGCCCGCCTGCCCCTGAGCCTCCTCGATGAAGTGGCGGAAGAGCGTGGGGCTTGGCGCAAACGCCATATGGTCGACGTAGCCGTCCAGGGACTGGTTCATTCCGAACACGAGCTTAGCCATAGCCACTTCCTTTCCTTACGCGGCACATCCGCGCGGTTCTGATTGCGTTATGCAATCGGTAACGTTGAACTGAGTTGATGAAAGCTGTCTACCGCCGTCACGAGGTGTTCTTTCCTGAACAGGGTTGGGCATGGAGATGGTATTTCTTTCCCAGATGGGGAACATTTCTTGCGAGCAGGCCCACCCTCTCCCTGTGCGGGGCGCGGGAACCCGAGCCTGTGACAGCGTGCCCACGCCCCAGGATGACAAACGGGGAGGGGGCGCCGCGCTAGGCCGAGGCGCCGGAATAGGAGCGCAGCCCGAAGCGCCACCACCCGCGTGCCACCAGCAGGAGCGCCAGCCGCCAGCAGCAGGGCGCCGAGCAGCGTTTGCCCGGTCAGCCGCCCGGTCAGCGCCTCGGCGGGCACGGTGACAGCAAAGGCAATCGGCACCAGGAAGGTCAGCCCAGTGCGAAGCCAGGTCGGGTAGACACCGACAGGCCAGCGCCCCGCCTGGTACATCCCTTGGAACAGTTCCAGCACGTTGTCCATTCGCACCAGCCAGAAGGCCCCCGTCGTGACGATCAGCCAGAAGCTGTACACCATCAGCCCGCCCAGCAGCAGCACCAGCACGAAGGCGAGCGCCTGCGCCGGCCCCACCCGCGCTTGAATCTGCCTGCTGGCCACGAGCAGCACCAGGAAGCCCATCAGAATATCCACCATCTGCCAGACGCGCACCTCCCGCACGCTGACGAGGAGCTGGGAATCTTCCGGCTTGGTCAGCGCATAATCCAGCGTGCCCTCCTGTACGTCGGCCATCAGCCGTTCCATGTTTGGCTGGATGGCTGTCTTGATGATGCCGCCCATCAAGATATGGACCCCCATCACCGCCAGGAGCTCCGGCTGCGACCAGCCGCGAAGCGCCTCGGTGTGGCTGAAGACCAGCGCCAGCGCCACCAGCCCCGTGCCCAGGGAAAGCACCGATTGAAACAACTGCACAAAGAAGTTGACGCGATACTGAAGCTCGTTCATCGCGCCGATGCGGAAAAACAGCCACGTCAGTCTGAACATGTTCATAGGGGGATTCCTCAGTTGCCAACAGCCGAATAGCGCCGCACGCCGCTGCGCCACAGCAGCGCCACCAGCAGCAGCCCCAGCAGCGTCCAGGCCGCCTGCATCGCCAGCCCCGCGGCCACCTCTGCCGGGGACAGTTGGCCGATCAAGACCTCGATGGGAAAGCCGAAGGCCCACTGGAAGGGCAGCGCATCCGCCAGCCGCTGTGCCCAGGCGGGCAGCAGGGAGAGGGGCACCAGCCGCCCGGACAGCAGCAGTTCCGCCGTAAAGTACAGCTCGAAGATCGCGCTGACGCGGGTGGTCCAGAAGGTGAGCAGCCCCAGCGCCCAGAGCAGCATGAAGCGCACGAAGAAGCCGCCCCACAGCGCCACGGCAAAGGCGACCACCTCCCCCAGCGAGGGGCTGAGCGTCGGCTTGAACGCCGCAGCCAGGATAGCGGCGATTGGCAGCCACATCACGATCACCACAAACTTCCAGCCCGCAAAGTAGGCCAGGTCGAAGTGGATCGGGTGAACGGGGCGCAGCAGCATCCCGGACAATTGACCGCGCCGGATGCGAAACTCCCATGCGTAGGGGGTCAGCACGATGTTCATGTTGCGCACCAGCGTCCACACGATGTAGTACGCCGCAAATTCCCCCGCCGTGTACCCCCCCACGGTGCCCCCCTGCTCGTTCGCCACCGTGGACCACACCACCAGGTAAATCACAGGCTCGGCGATCATGCCGATCATGTAAAAGTAGTTCGACACCCGATACTGAAACTGCTCCAGCACCGAGAGCCGCATGCTGTTCAGATAGATGGATAGCATCGCGCCTCCCCCTTGTTCCTGCGGGCGATCCGGCTGTTACCTGTCAATCGTCACCTCGTCCGCAAACACCCGCTCGATCACATCCTCGATGGGGGGATTCTCGATGGTCAGGTCGGTGACGGGCAGATCGGTCAGCAGGCGCGCCGTGATGCGCGGCGTGTCCGCCTTGGGCACCCGAAGCAGCACCTTCCCCTCCTCCCGCCCGATCACCTCGCCGTAGGCGGACAGGTCAGCCAGCGGGTCTTCCAGGGTGATGCCGAGCGTCTTGTAGCCCGCCACCTGCGCCGTGAGGCGGCTCAGATCTCCATCGAAGAGGATGTGGCCGTGGTGGATCACCACCACGCGCTTGCACAGCGCTTCCACGTCCGCCATGTAGTGCGTGGTCAGCAGGATCGTCGCCCCATAGCGCCGGTTGTACTCCGCCACGAAGGTGCGGATTCGCTTCTGCATCGTAACATCCAGCCCGATGGTGGGCTCGTCCAAAAAGAGCACCTTCGGGTGATGGAGGAGCGCGCCCACGATCTCCATCTTCATGCGCTCGCCCAGCGACAGGTTGCGCACCGGCTTGTTCACCAGGGTCCCCAGGTCGAGCAACTCGATAAACTCGTCCCGCGTGCGGCGAAACTGGGCCTCCGGGATGCGATAGATGGCGCGGTTGCAGCTCGAAGGAATCCATGGCGGGAATGTCCCACGCGAGTTGGTTCCGGTTGCCCATCACCAGGGTGATCTGCCGCAGAAACTCCTTTTCGCGGCGCGAGGGCACATGGCCCAGCACGCGCGCCGAGCCGCTGCTGGGGTAAAGCAGCCCCGACAGCATCTTCAGCGTGGTGGTCTTGCCCGCGCCATTGGGGCCGAGAAACCCGACGATCTCGCCCGGCGCTACCTCAAAGCTGACCCGATCCACCGCCCGCACCTCGCGATGCCTGCGCCGCACCAGGCTCTGGATCGAGGCGCGCAGCCCCGCCTCGCGCTCCGGCACGGTGTACACCTTACTCAATTCTTCGATTTGGACGGCTGGCTCTGTGCTCAAAGCAACCTCTTGTATAACAGCTGATGATGTATGGTACGCACCCCTTACCCCATCTCGGGAAGGGGTGTGGCCTCCTCCGGCTCGGCGGCGCTTTCCCACAGGCGGCGCATCTCCTCGGAGGTGGCGAGCAGGTGCGCCAGCGTCCCTTCCGCCGTCACGCGCCCCTCCTGGAGCAGGAGGATGTGATCCGCCCGGCGCAGGGCGGCGCGACGGTGGGAGGCCACCAGCAGCGTGACCTCCCGTTGGCCCACCAGCCTATCCCACAGGACGCGCTCCGTTTCCACGTCCAGCGCGCTCGACAGATCGTCGAACACCAGTAACTCTGCGTGGCGCGCGAGCATGCGTGCCGCGGCCCCCCGCTGCATCTGCCCGCCGGACAACTTCACCCCGCGCGGGCCGACCAGCGAGTCCACCCCTTGCTCCATCGTCTGCACATCCTCCTCCAGCACCGCCAGCCGGAGCGCGTCCGCCAGCAGGGTGCCCTCGTCAGGCTGGCCCATGAGGATGTTGTCGCGCAGCGTGTCACTGAACAGGCGCGGCACCTGCGCCGTGTAGGCGACGCGCGGCGGGACCATGAAGGAGGAGGGGTCGGCGACCCGCTCCTCATTCCAGCGAATTTCCCCCGCGTCGTGGGGGAGGAGGCCGAGCAGCACCCGCAGCAGCGTCGTCTTGCCGGAGCCGATGCGCCCCGTCACCACCGTGAAGCTTCCCCGCGGCAGCAGAAGGTCCACCTCGCGCACCCCCCGCTGCGAGCCGGGATACTGGTAGCTCAGGCCGCGCACCGTCAGCGCCTGCAGGCGATCAGCCGGCTGGGGGTGGCGTGGCGGCACGGGGGGCGCGGGCGTGGTCAGATAGAGCGGCACGTGCTCGGTGATGGTTGACTCCGATGCCCCATCCAGCAGGGCCAGCATCCGGTCAATCGAGACCCCCACCCGCTTGTGGCTGGCGATCATGTCCCCGAAGAAGGTCATGGTGTTGGTGATGCGCGGCAGAAAAGCGACGAACAGGGCAAAATCACCCACCGTGAAGTTGCCCGTGCGCATGGACTGGCTGACCAGCAGCAGGATGATCCCCGTGCCGATGTTCACCATGTTGGCATTGATCGAGCGCAGCACTTCCGTGAACAGGCTGTCCCGCATGGCGGCGCGGCGGCGCACCTCGTTCAACTGCCGGATGCGCCCCACGCTCGTCTCTTCCGCCGCGGCAACCTTGACGGCTTGCACCGCCCCGAACATCTCCCCTATAAAGTCGGTGACGCGCCCGGCGGCCTCGCGGTTGGCGCGCCGGTAGCGGCGGATGGTGCCCGTCAGGCGGTTGGCGATGAGCATGATGGCCACCAGGGGCAGCAGGATGACGCCGGTGATGAGCAGGTTGATTTGCGCCATCACGATTAGCGCGAGGAGGGCGAACAGGGCCAGCCCCCCAAAGTCCACCCACCCCTCGATATAGTGCAGCACCTCCTCCACATCGTCGCGGAAGCGGCTGATCGCCTCGCCCGCCGAGCCGGGCAACCGTCGCACGCCCGGCCCCTCGACCAACCAGGCAAAAAGGTTGTGCCGCAGCAGCGCCTCCAGGGTGAACCAGAGGGTAGTCCACGCATAAAACGCCCCCGCGAAGGCCCCCACGCGCCCAACCCATACCCCCACCATGAGCGCGAGCAGCGTCCACGCGTCCCAGTCCGCTGCCGCCCCGCCTGCCAGGGCGTCGAAGATTTCGCGGGCCAGCAGCCCCAGCAGCACCGGCAACGAGTGAAAGAGCCCCCACGCCAGGAAGTTGATGGCGAACAACCACGGCCTATAGCCCAGCAGCCGCCCGACAATGTGCCACACTCTCATAGATACCTTGCCTTGCTTACGCCGCCGACTCCAGGGCGGTTTGCACCAGCCGCGCAAAGCGGGAGGTGGGGTCGTGCGCAAGCCGCTCCCGCGCCCCCTGCTCGACGATGCGCCCCTGTTCCATCACCACGATTCGATCCGCCCGCTGGACCGTGCTCAGCCGGTGAGCGATGATCAGGGCCGTGCGTTGGTGCAGCAGCCGCGTGACGGCGCGCTCCAGCAGCCGCTCCGTGGCGGGGTCCAGCCGCGACGAGGGCTCGTCGAGGATGATCAGCCCGGGATCCTGCAGGAAGACGCGCGTGAAGGCCAGAAGCTGCGCCTCGCCCGCGGAAAGCCCCGCCCCCCCCGCCGCCAACTCGGTGTCCAGCCCGTCTGGAAGACGCTGGAACCATTCGCGGAGGCCCAGTGCCTCGATGGCCCCCATCAGCCGCTCGTCCGGGATGCGCTCATCGAAGAAGGTCAGGTTGTCCCGTACCGTAGCGTGGAACAGTTGCACCTCCTGCGTCACTATGCCGACGCGCCCTCGCAGATCGGCCAGCCGCGCCTGGCGCGTTTCCACCCCGCCCAGCCGAATCGTTCCCTCGGTGGGATCGTACAGGCGGAGGAGCAGCCGCGTGAGCGTGCTCTTGCCGCTGCCGGTGCGCCCCAGCAGCCCCGTCACGCTCCCCGCCTCCAACTGCAGCCAGATGTCGTCCAGCGCTCTTTCCTGCTCGCCATACGCGAAGGAGACCCCCTCAAAGCGAACCTCCAGCGGACCAGCGGGAAGGGCTGGCCCCGCGCCATCCTGAATGCTCTGCGGGATGGCGCGCAACTCAGCGATCCGCCCGACGCTGGCGCCCGCCCGCTGGAGCTCCTGCATGTGCTGCGTGATCTGGTCCAGGGGCACGCGCAGGATTTCATTGTACTGGAAAAACAGGTAGACCGTGCCAAGGGTCACGACCCCTGCCTGGAACAGATAGATTCCCATCCCGAAGGCCAGAATGTCGCCCACGGCGAACATCCCGATCGTGAGCAGCCACATGCTCCCGCGGGCCTGCCACGCGCGCCGCCCCTTTTGGAAGAACTCGCCCTGCACCGCATGGAAGCGCCTCACCGCATAGGCGCCGCCGCCGTTGGCGCGAATGTCGTCCAGCCCGGCCAGTCGCTCTTCCAGAAAGCCGAACACCTGGGCGCTGGCCTCCCGCTCGGCGATGGTGGCCGGCACTGCAAAGTCGCGGGTGGCGTTGAGCAGGGTGGCCGCCAGCCCTGAAAAGAGGGCAAGCGCCAGCCCCACGCGCCAATCCTCATAGAAGAGCACCCCCAGCGCCCCCAGCAAAAGCAGCACGCTCCCCACCAGTTGAACCACGAACTGGGAAAAAAAGTTTGACAGCGCCGTGGCATCGCCATCAATCCGCTCGATCAACTCGCCCGGCGTGCGCCCCGTGTGGAAGGGCATGTCCAGGCGGAGACAATGGTGCACCAGATCGGCCCGCAGCAGGTTCGTGGCACGCCAGCCCACATCGGTTCCGACATAGGTAGCCAGCGCCGATAGCCCCTGGTTCACGAGAGCCACCAGCAGGAAGATCAGGGCAGTGCGCAGCAGGGCCTGGGGGGCGGCACCCTGGATGGCACTGTCAATGAAAGCGCGCAGAATCTGCGGGACGAGCAGTCGCAGGACGATGCTGCCCAGCAGCAGTGCCGCCAGCAGCATCGCCTTTCCCCGCTGCGGTCGGAGATAGGTGTATAGCAAGTCTCCGTATTGCCTGAGCGAAACCTTCATGATTCTCTCTTGCTTCTTCCTTCTGCCCGCTTCCACAAAAAAACCGTGGGATGGGTTCCCACGGCCAGGGGCAGGACAATAAAAAAGGCCGTGGGCGATCAAGGTGCCCACGGCCAGCGGTGCTATGTTTGGCTTTACATAACTCGCCAGCGTGCGGGCACAAGGATCCCTTTCGGATAGGGGAGAAGGGTTCTGGTGGGTTGATCCATAGGGAATGCTCCGGGCGAGCGCATGGCGATGGTGCGCGGCAACAAGATAGTGGATTGGTGGGGCGATGTCAAGGGTTTCGGGCGCTTAAAAGCTGGCTGGCTCCCTCGGCCCCCTCACGCCGGGTCTACCCCATAGCGCTCCACCAGGTTGAGCAGGTTGTTCACAAACTCGGACTTGGCCACCACGCGCGTCGCGCCCAGGGCCTGCGCCTGCCGCGTGGCGTCCACGTTCATGTGGCTGCCAAAGGCGAGGATGGGCAGCGCCGGGGCGGCCCCGTGCAGCAGCGACAGCACCGATTCCCACGCCCAGCCCGTCGCCCCGATGTCCAGGATGGCCAGCGCGGGGTTGCTTTCCCACACGGCCTCTTCCACAACCTCCGCGTCGCTCGTTTCCACCAGGCGCACCGCATGGCCCGCCCGCTCTAGCGCGCTCTGGATGCGGGTCGAAAAGAACAGGTCGGGTGTTAAAGCTAGAATACGCATAGACGCCTCCAGAAGGGGTTGGGGAACGGTCAATGGCTGACGGTCAGATCAACCACGTCCATCCATTGCGTGTGCGGGACAGGCAGTAGCCCGCCTTCCCCCGCCACGGTGGCCCACTGATTGTCCATCCAGAGCACCAGGGCCAGCGGGCCGCGCGGCGGGGCGGGGTAGTGCAGGACGCACTGCCCATCCACCCAGAAGTCTGCCTGCTCCTCGCGCCACTCGATGGCGTACTCGTGCCATTGGGTAAGCTCCACCTCAGGAAGCGGCTGCTCGGCGGCGCGGCTGACGCCGCCCGCCGCGTGCCGTGCCAGCCCCTTCAGCAGCGGCAGCCGCATGGCCAGCATGCCTGCCTTGACCAGCCAGCCCGGAAGCGTCGGTACGTCCATCCCCTGCGCGAACCACCCGTTTCCGCTCCAGCCCGGGGTGGCCGCCAGGCTGTTGGGCGGGCTACCAAAAAAGAACCAGAGCACCTGCGGCCCCGCCTCCACCTGCGTCGCGCGCCCCTCCGCAAAGGGCGCATTCCACCAGCCGAAGCCCGCTGTGCCGCGCAGCCCTGCGGGCGGATGCGAGAAACGCGCCCGCAGCGTCAGCCGTACGGGGGGGCGCCACAGCCACTCCCCGCGCGCCCGCCCGTGGAAATCATCCAACTGGCTGTCGCTGTACGTTTCCTCGTCCGCCCCCGCCAGCCCCAGCCGAACCCCTCCCTCCACCCCTTCCATCGTGGCGGCCCCTACCAGAAAGGGGCGGAGGGAAGGAAGGCCCGCGATGGATCCCATCATCTCACTGCTGGCCCCTTGCCCACTCGTCTATGTCCGTCGGGGCGTGGCTCAGAATCTCCATGCCCGTTTCCGTGATGAGCACCAGATCCTCGATGCGGACCCCGCCCCACCCCGGCAGGTAGATCCCCGGCTCCACCGTGACCACGTTGCCCGCCTCCAGCCGCACCTCCTCCGGCGCGCGGAAGGAAAGCGAGGGGAGCTCATGAATTTCCAGCCCCACGCCATGCCCCAGGCTGTGGCCAAAATAGTCCCCGTAGCCGTGGTCGCTGATCCAATCCCTGGCGATCTGGTCGCTCTTGCGGGCGCTGAACCCTGGCCGCAGCACCGCCTCGGCGGCGTGCATCGCGCCCAGCACCACCTCGTACACCTCTCGGTACTTTTCTGGGGGATCACCCGTGAAAAAGGTGCGGGTCATGTCGCTGCGGTAGCCGCCCACCCGGGCGCCAAAGTCCACCAGCACGATCTCGCCATGCGCGATCATGCGCTCGCCCCCCTTGTAGTGGGGGAGCGCCGAGTTGGCGCCGCTGGCCACCGTGATGTCGAAGGCAGGGTCGTCCGCGCCTAGCTCGCGCAGGAGCCCGTGCAGCGCCCAGGCCACCTCGCGCTCCCGCTTGCCGGGCTGGATCAGGCGCGGCAGGTGCGCTGCCGCCTGATCGGCTATGTGCTGCGCCGTTCGCAACCGCTGCACCTCCTCCGGCTGCTTGACCGCGCGCAGGCCGCGCCCCACCCCCTCCGTGGGCACCCACTCGATGGACGAGGGCGCCTCCCGCTTCACGCGCTCGAAGGAGGCGACGGCCAGCGTGTCCGCCTCAAAGCCCACGCGCCGCGGCGGCTCCGAGGCCAGTAGCTCCGCGAGGGTGCCGTCCAGGTCGCGCGTCTGCTTCCACAGCTGCCAGCCGGGCGCCTGCTGGGCGGCCTGCTCGTAATAGCGAAAGTCGGTGACGAGGATCGCCGTGCTGTACCCCAGCAGCAGCGCGCCGGACGAGCCGGTGAAGCCGCTCAGGTAGCGACGGTTGTTCTCGTCAGTGATCAGGAAGGCATCCAGTCCCTGCCCCGCCATCAAGGCGCGCAGTTGGTCAACTTGGGGGTCCATGCGATAATCTCTTGAAATGACTGGCGATGGGTTAAACAGCGGCGTCTCGGATTGTAGCGGGACGGAGAGCTACCGCAAAGGGAGAGCAAGGATGCGTTTCGAGGGGAAGACAGCGCTGGTCACCGGCTCCGGACGGGGCATCGGGCGGGCAATCGCCCTGAAGTTTGCAAGCGAGGGCGCGGACGTCGTCATCAATTTTTTCCGCAACCGCAAGCCTGCCGAGGAAACCGCCGAGGCCTGCGCCGCCTTTGGGGGGCGCGTTCACCTGGCCAAGGCGGACGTGGGCGACCTGGCCTCGCTGGAGGGGTTGTTCCGCGAGGTGGACGAGCAGTTCGGCGGCCTGGACATCCTGATCAACAATGCGGCCAGCGGCTACAACCGCCCGATCGAGGAGCAGAAGCCGAAGGGGTGGGAGTGGACCCTGAACATCAACGCCCGCGCGCACCTCTTCGCCGCCCAATACGCCCTGCCCCTCATGCAGAAGCGGGGGGGCGGCTCCATCGTGGCCATCTCCAGCCTCGGCTCCCGCTTCGTGCTGCCCGAGTACGTGGTGGTCGGCACCTCCAAGGCGGCGGCGGAGGCGATCACCCGCTACCTGGCTGTGGAGTTCGCGCCGCACAACATCCGCGCCAACGCCGTGAGCGGCGGGGTCGTCGCCACCGATGCCCTGCTGCACTTCACCGGCGGCGAGGAATGGCTGAGCGAGGCGATCAAGCGCACGCCCGGCGGGCGCCTGGCCACGCCGGAAGACATCGCCAACGCCGTTGCCTTTCTCTGCTCGCCCGAGTCGGCGATGATCTGCGGCCAGACGCTCGTCGTGGATGGCGGCGCCTCGCTCAGTTTTCGGTAAGGGTCCCTTGTCGGGAGGCGAGGCCGGGCTACAATGCAAACAAAGCAATCATCGAGTAGGCACCTATGGGCGATTTGACCCCACACATCCTGGCGCGGCTGGAGGCGATCATCGCCCAGCGCCAGGCAGAGCTACCGGAAGGTAGCTACACCACCTACCTGTTCACGCAGGGGCAGGACAAGATCTTAAAAAAGCTGGGCGAGGAAAGCGCGGAAACGATCATCGCGAGCAAGAACCAGCGGCGCGACGAGATCGTCTACGAGTCGAGCGATCTGGTCTACCACCTGCTCGTCCTCCTGGCCCATCATGGCATTCGCTTTGCCGAGATCGAGGCGGAACTGGCGCGGCGGCACGCGGCCCCGGCCCGCCCGACCGCAGAAAGCGAAGGATAGGATGATTCAGCGAGCGCTGTTGAGCGTCAGCGACAAGACGGGGCTGCTGCCCCTGGCGCGCGGCCTGGTCGAGTTGGGGGTCGAGCTCGTCTCGACGGGGGGCACGGCGCGCCTGCTCGAGGCAGAGGGGGTGCCGGTCACGCCCATCGAGCGGGTGACGGGCTTTCCCGAGATGCTGGACGGTCGCGTCAAGACCCTGCACCCGATGGTGCATGCCGGGCTGCTGGCGCGGCGTGCCGTGGCGGAGGACGAGCAGGCACTGGCCCATCACGGGATCGTGAAGATCGAGTTGATCGCCGTGAACCTTTACCCCTTTGAAGAAACCGTGGCGCAGGAAGGCGTGTCGCTGGACGAGGCCATCGAGCAGATTGACATCGGCGGGGTGACCCTGCTGCGTGCCGCCGCCAAAAACTTTCGCGATGTGGCGGTGCTCTCCGACCCCGCCGACTACCCCGAGGTGCTGCAACAGCTTCGCACGCAGGGCCACGTGGACGAGGGCACGCGGGCCGCCCTGGCCCTGCGCGCCTACCGCTCGACTGCCCGATACGATGCGGCAATTTCCGCTTTTCTTTCCACCCGCCTGGCGGATGGCGCGCAGGCGCCCTTTCCCGAGGCTCTGTCGCTGCCCGCCACGCTGGCCGAAACCATGCGCTACGGCGAGAACCCGCACCAGCAGGGCGCGCTTTACCGGATCGGCGGGCGCGGGCGGGCTGGCCCACGCCGAGCAGTTGCACGGCAAGGGGATGAGCTACACCAACTGGCTCGACGCGGAGGGGGCCTGGACCAGCGTCCAGCCCTTCGAGGGACCCGCCGTCGTGATCGTCAAGCATGCCTCCCCCTGCGGGATCGCGACCAACGAGTCGCCGGTTCGCGCCTGGCGGGACGCCCTGGCCAGCGACCCGGTGAGTGCCTTCGGCGGGGTGGTGGCCGTCAACCGCACCGTGACAGACGAGCTTGCCGCCGCCCTGGACGACATCTTCACCGAGATCATCCTGGCGCCAGCCTTTGAGGAGGCTGCCCTGGCGCGCCTGCGTGGCAAAAAGAACCGCCGCCTGCTGCGGGTGCCCGCCCTGACCGGGGCCGACCAGGAGGTGCGCTCGATTCCGGGCGGCTTTATCGTCCAGGATCGTGACCGCCCCGAGGCCGAGGGTGCGCTGAAGGTGGTCAGCGAGCGAGCCCCCACCGAGGCGGAGCGGGCGGCCCTGGCGTTTGCGTGGCGCGCGATCGTGGGGGTCAAGTCCAACGCCATCGTGCTGGCGCGCGCGGTGGAGGGCGGCTTTACCACGGTGGGCATCGGCACCGGCCAGCCGAGCCGCGTGGATGCGGTGGGGCTCGCCGTGCAAAAGGCGGGCGAGCAGGCGCGGGGCAGCGTCCTGGCCTCGGACGCCTTCTTTCCCTTTGCGGACGGGGTGGAGGCGGCGCTCCGGGCGGGGGTGACGGCCATCGTGCAGCCCGGCGGCTCCGTGCGCGACGACGAGATTATCGCCGCCGCCAACCAGCAGCAGGCGGTGATGGCCTTCACGGGCGTGCGCCATTTCCGCCATTAGGGGCGCGGGGTTCCCGCGCTTCCCCTGCGCCGATCGAATCGCCATCGCCCGACCCCTGCTGGGGGTCGTGTCCGACCTGGTATGACGGCGTGCCCCCGAGCGCCCCGTTGCTCTTTTATATGAAATGAAATATACAAGCTCTATCCACGGCGCACGAGGACTCTCCGCCAGGACGCTACCGCGAGGGGCAGCCACGGACCCCGCGAGTCAATCGGCCCTTATCTTTCTGTTCTTGGCGGGCGTGACCATCTTTCTCCGGCTTTATCAGGTGGGTCAGCTTCCGCTATGGTTTGATGAGATCTACGGGTTCCAGGTTGCCCAGGATGGCCTCGAGACGATCCTCCGCAACAGTAGGCGTGACCTGCACCCGCCCCTTTCCTATGGGCTCCTGTGGGTTTCCAGCGGCTTTGGGCTCTTTCGCAGCGAGATCGGGGTACGCTGGCTCTCGGTGCTGGCCGGCAGCCTCACTGTCCTGCTCACCTACCATCTTGCACGCCAGCATGTGGGGCGGGTCGCTGCGCTAGTGGGGAGCCTCTTGTTCGCCGTGTCGCCCATGCACATCTTTTTCAGCCAGGAGGCGCGCTCCAACGCTCTGGTGACGCTGCTTGCTACGCTCTCCATCTATGGAATACAGAAGATTGCAGCCAGGCCGAGCGAGTGGCGAGGGTGGGTCTGGTACATGGCTGTGTCGTTGGGCGGGCTGCACATCAGCTACGTCTACGGTTTGCTCGTGGCCACCCAGCTTGCTTACCTGTTTTTTGTGCGGCGACAGAGGAAACAGACGGTAGCCTGCGGCCTGGCGTTGGCCCTGTTGTGCCTGCCCCTCCTTTATTTTTTTCTTCAAGCGGCCCCCGTGGTAGTCGCGAATCACCAGGGATCCCGAAACAGCCTGTTGGAATTTGTTCTGGCTTTGCTTGGGGGGGATCCGATTCGATTCGGATTCTTTTGGGGGCACTATGCCCTGCTAGGGTTGGTGGTTTTTCTGGCTGGGATTGGTATAGCCGACCGCTCAAATCACCCGGCTTTGTTTTCCTACTGGTCTGGCCCACGCTGCTCGGACCCTTACCTACTGGTTTGGGGGCTGTTGATCCCTGGATTGGGCCTTCATATTCCCTTGTCTGAAGCCAAGCATTTCCTGATCGTCCTGCCCGCTTTATTTCTTCTGGTATGCTTTGGGCTGGATTGTCTATTTCGAAAGTCACGAAAAGTGGATATAGTTGCATGGAGCGTGCTCATCTGTATCATAGGGGGCGCGGCCAGCGGGGTGGGGTTGAGCCGCTACTGGCACACGGGGAAGAGCCCGGAGGGGGAGGCGGTTCTCGCCCTGCGCCGCGACCTCCAACCCCAGGATGCTGTTGTGAGCACCCATTACTCCCTCGACGCTGCGTTGAGCTTTTACCTGCCGGAGCAGATGCCCTACAGCGCCCCTCGCTACAACGGGTCGGATTGGGAGTTTTCTCGCTCGGATGCCTGGGTCCCGGGCGAGCAGCATGTCGTCGCCGTTGCGTCGGTAGCAGAGCTTTACGCGCGCCCTCGTGTCTGGCTGCTCACTGACAGCCGCCACCCCTCGGCCATGCAGGCGCTACTCCGGCAGCGTTGCGACGTGGCGACCGAGCAACACTTTGATCCCTTCGATATTGTTCTGCTGACAGAGTGCTCCGCCGATCCGCGCCCTTCCGCCCAGGATCATCCCTAGGAGACTTTTGTGGACGAGCGTACGCGAGCCGACCTGGACAACCTGCACGCGCCGGAGGGTTCCGTGCGCTACGATGCACTGATGCGCCTGTTGGCGGCCACCGAGGCGCCGGTGGGGTGGGCGTACGAGGTGTGGGAGGGGCTGGTGGCCGACCTGGGCCACCGCGACCCGCACCGGCGGGCCGTCGCCGCCCAACTGCTCAGCCGCCTGGCCCGCAGCGACCCGGAGCGGCGCATCTTCCGCGACTGGGACGCCCTGCTGGCGCTCACGCGCGACCCCCGCTTCGTCACCGCGCGGCACAGCCTGCAATCCTTGTGGCGGGTCGGGCTGGCGGGCGAGGAACAGCGTGCGCTCGTCCTTTCCGCCCTCGCCGGGCGCTTCGCGGAAAGCGGCGGCGAAAAGAACGGGACGCTGATTCGCTATGACATCGTCCAGAGCCTTCGCCACCTGTATGATGCCACGGGCGACGAGACGATTCGCAACAGTGCCCTGGCGTTGATCGAGGAGGAAGCCGACATGAAGTATCGCAAGAAATACGCAACGGTGTGGCGATGAGCCTTTCTCTGCCCTCCCTCTCCCTGCCCTATCTGTCCCGCCGCCTGCCCGCCGTGGGGCGGCAGGGGATGGCCGCCACCACGCAGCCACTGGCCGTGCGGGCCGGGCTGGCGATGCTGGAGGCGGGCGGCAGCGCGGCGGATGCCGCCGTTGCCATGGCGGCCATGATGCCGGTCGTGGAGCCAACCTCGAACGGCATCGGGGGCGATGCCTTTGCCCTGGTGTGGGACGGCGCCCGCCTGCACGGGCTTAACGGCTCGGGGCGCTCGCCCGCCGCGCTGACGGCGGAGCATGTGCGCGGGCTGGGGCACGACAGCATGCCGACGCGCGGCTGGCTGCCGGTGACGGTGCCCGGCGCCCCGCGCGCGTGGCGCGACCTCCATGATCGCTTCGGTAGGCTGCCCTTCGAGGCAGTGCTGGCCCCTGCCATCCAGGCAGCCGAGGAGGGCTACGCCGTCACCCCCCTCGTGGCGCAAAACTGGCAGCAGAGCGCCCGCGCCTATGCCACGGCGCGGGGGCCGGAGTTTGCAGGTTGGCACGCCACCTTCACCCACGAGGGGCGCGCGCCCCGCCCCGGCGAGCTTTGGCGCTCGGCGGAGATGGCGGACACGCTGCGCCGCATCGCGGCCAGTGGCGGCGATGCCTTCTACGAGGGCGACCTGGCCGACGCCATCGCTGCCTTTGCGGCGGCCACCGGCGGGCTGCTCGCCGCCGAGGATCTGGCCGCGCACCGCAGCGAGTGGGTGGCGCCGATCCAAACGGCTTACCGCGACTACGAGGTGTGGGAAATTCCGCCGAGCGGGCAGGGGCTGGCCGCGCTGATTGCCCTGAACATCCTGGAAGGCTTTGACCTGGCGGCGCTCGCGCGCGAGTCGGTCGAGGCCTACCACCTCCAGATCGAGGCTATGAAGTTGGCCCTGGCCGACGCCCATCGCTATATTGCCGACCCGCAGCATGGGCCCGTACCCACCGAGCCGCTCCTCGCGAAGGCGTACGCTGCCACGCGCCGCGCGCGTCTCACGGGGGAGGCGCAGGCGCACGCGGCGGGCGAGCCCCAGCCGGGCGGCACCATCTACCTGTGCACCGCCGACCGCGACGGCATGATGGTCAGCTTCATCCAATCGAACTATATGGGCTTCGGCTCCGGCATCGTCGTCCCGGGCACGGGCATCGCCCTGCAAGATCGGGGCGCGGGCTTCAGCCTGGACCCCGCCCACCCCAACGTGCTCGCGCCCGGCAAGCGCCCCTTCCACACCATCATCCCCGGCTTTCTCACCCGCCAGGGGGAGGCGGTGGGCCCCTTCGGCGTGATGGGGGGGCACATGCAGGCGCAGGGGCACGTTCAGGTAGTGCTCAACACGGTGGAGTGGGGCATGAACCCGCAGGCAGCCCTGGACGCGCCGCGCTGGCAGGCCACCCAGGGGCGCGGCGTGCTGCTCGAGCATGGGGTGTCGCAGGCCATCGCCCAGGGGCTCGTTGGGCTGGGCCACGAGATTGCCATTCCCCCCCTCGCCGGCCCCTTCGGGCGCGGCCAGATTATCTGGCGCACCCCCTATCAGACCTTCCTGGGCGGCACCGAGAGCCGCGCCGACGGCCTCGCGCTGGGGTACTAACAACGATTCCGATGGGTACCTATGTATTAGATCGCCGTAACGCGGACAATGGGCAAAATTGTCCTACGAGAGGCGTAGGGCAATTTTGTCCATTGCCCCTGGATACCTTTGCACCCTTACCAACTGGAATGGGTATAACACGGAAAGCCATAGCATGATCCTTTTGGATGCCGCGCACGCCCCCAACCTTGACGCGCTGCTGCTCGGCGCCCTGGCGCTTTCCGCCGCCACCGGCCAGGGCTTCGAGCTGGTGGGGCCTGGCAAGCGCGCGGGGCAGGGCGTCACCCCCCTGCACGTGACCGCGCTCCGCGCCGCCGCCGCCCTCTGCGGCGCGGAGGTGAAGGGGGACACGGTGGCGTCGCAGCGGCTCCGCTTCGTCCCCTCGCACGAGCCCCGCGCTGGCGAGTTTCTGGTGGACACCGGCGCGGCCACGGGCCGCCCCTCGCCGGAATCGGTGACCCCGCTCCTGACGATGCTGTTGCCCGCCCTGGCCCGCGCCGAGGGCGACTCGTTTGTTCGCTTTCTGGGGGCCAATGCCACGCCCCACGCCCCCAGTGCCTTCTGGCTGCGCGAGACCCTCGCCCCGATGCTCGGCTCGCTGGGGATGAGCGCGGCGGTCGAGATTGAGCGCTGGGGCTGGTACCCGGATGGCGGCGGCGAAACGACGCTGCTGGTCGAGGGGGGCTGGCGCGCCGCGCCGGGCGCGCTCGATTGGATGGAGCGGGGCGATGTCGTTGGGCTCTGGGTGCTGGCCGCCCTCAGCTCGCGCATGGAGGAGCGCGTGGCCCAGGGGATGATCGGCGCGCTGGAGCGGGCCCTGGCGCGCGACCCCATCCAGCCGATGACGGTCGAGGTGGCGCGCGTGCGCTCGCCGGGGCCGGGCAGCGGCCTCTTCCTGTCGCTCCAGTGCGAGCAGGTGTCGGCGGGCTTCGAGGCGATCACCCATCGCGGGATGCAGCCGCCGGAGGTGGCCGACGATGCCGCTACAACCCTCAGCCATTTTTTCTGGGGGGACAGCGCCTTTGAGCCAGAGTTGGCCCGCGCCATGATGATCCCGCTGGCGCTGGCGGGCCGCCCCGCTCGCTTCACCACGCCCGAGTTGAGCGCCTCCCTGAGCGTGCTCGAGGCGCTTATCCCCCAATTTTTACCCGTCACGGTGGCGCTGAGCAACCATCCGGCGGGGGGGCTGGTCGAGATCAAGCCGCGCTAGCCACCCACCCACGAGGGCCCTGGAGCGCCCTCCCAGACGTTCTTTCCCAGGAGCAAGATGACGATACCTTTCCAATCTTTTCCCCGAACCGTGGCGCTGCTGCTGGCGCTGCTGCTTGGATTCGGGGTGGGGGCCCACGCCCTGCAGGCGCAGGGAACCCCGGCCGACGCCCGCTTTTTCGCGCAGACCGGCCAGCGTGTGGACAACGATGTGATCTGGAACTACTTTCAGGCGCGCGGCGGCGTGGACACCTTCGGCTACCCGGTGAGCCCGCTGATGAGCTACCAGGGCTTTCCGGTGCAGGTTTTCCAGCGCCACGTGCTGCAGGTGAACGGGCCGGAGGCCCGCCCCCTGAACCTGCTCGATCCCGATGTGATGCCCCTGACCACGCTCAACGGCTCCACCTTCCCCGCCCACAGCAGCAGCGTGGCCGCCAGTGCGCCCGCCATAGACGACCTGGAGTATGGCCTTTCCGTGCAGCAGCATCTGGAGGCCCTGGTGCCCGACAGCTGGGAGGGGGAGCCTGTCGGCTTTCTGCGCTACTACCTGAGCGCGGCCCCCACCACCCCCAGTGCGATGCGTGGGCTGGTGGCCCTGGAGGTCTGGGGCTTCCCGACGAGCGAGCCCGCGCGGGACCCGGCGAACCACGACTTTATCTACCAGCGCTTCCAGCGCGGCATCCTCCATTTTGATGCGGCCAGCGGCACGACGCGCGGCATCCTGCTGGGCGATGCCTTCAAGGGGCGCACGCCGGGGCTGCTGGGCGCGCCGCCCGCCGCGCCCACGCCGCCGCCCCTGCCTACCACCACCGCCGGGCGCTTCCCGAAGGCGCAGGCCAGCGGCTTTGTCATCTCGGTGGTGGCGGACAGCGCGGCGCGGCCCATCGTGCACCCGACCGGCCTGACCTGGGACGAGCAGGGCGCGCTGTATGTCAGCCGCATGGAGGGGGAGGTCGTGCGCGTCGCGCCAAATGGCACCCGTACCACCTTTGCGGATGGGCTGGACGTGCCGCTGGGCGTGGCCTTCCGCCCGGGCACCGACACCCTCTTCGTTTCCCATCGGGGCGGCGTGACGATGCTGCGCGACAGCGATGCGGATGGGGTGGCCGACGAGCGGGAGCCCTTTTTGACAGGCCTGCCCTGCTGCTACGCGGAGCTTCACCAGACGAACGGGATTTCCTTTGGCCCGGACGGCTGGCTGTACATCGCGCAGGGGGCGATGAGCGACCACGGCAAGGACGAGGAGGTGGCGGGCGAGCCCTGGCACGCCAGCATCCTGCGCGCCCACCCGGATCGGGGGCAGGCCAGCCTGGAGCGGGTGGCGACCGGCGTGCGCAACCCGTACGATGTGACGGTGCGGGCGGATGGGGCCATCTTCGCGACGGACAACGCCACCGACAATGGCCCGCCCGACGAATTGAACCATATCTTGCCCGGTCAGTCGTACGGGTGGCCCTACTGCTTCACCACCGAGCAGGGGGAGGTGGCGGCGTTCTACGTGTGGAACGAGCCGGCACGCTGCGTGGATACGCGGGCGGCGGTTGCCACCCTCCTCCCCCATTCCAGCGCCAACGGGGTGGCGGCCTATGACGCCGCGCTTTTCCCCGCGAGCTACCGCGGGGATCTGTTCGTGGCGCTGTGGAGCCACATCGAGGGCGCCCATCGCGTCGTCCATGTGGATCTGGCGCCCGACGGGGAAAGCTTCAGCACCACCCTTGCCCCCTTCGTGACGGACATGGAATCCCCGCTCGATGTGGCGGTGGGGCCCGACGGCGCGCTGTACATCGCCGATTGGGGGCCGGGGCGCATCTACCGCGTGGGCTATCAGCCGTGACGGGGGCATGAGCGCCCCGCCTGAAGGCGAGCGGCGGGTGAGCGAGGGGAAGAGCGCGGCGCGGGTGCTCGTGGCCATCGTGCTGGCGGCGCTGATCAGCGGGGTGCTGGCCGGGTGGCTGGTGGTCAGCGGGCTGGCGAGGGGCGGGGAGCCGCCGTCGTGCCCGCGGTCGGCGCGCCCTTCCCCACCATCACGCCGGGCCCGGCCCCCGATACGCTGCTCCCCCTGCTGGATGGCGAGGCAACCACCCTGGCGGCGTGGCGCGGGCGCGGCCTGATCGTGAACTTTTGGGCCTCCTGGTGCTATCCGTGCCGCGTGGAGATGCCCGCCCTGGCCGCCCTGCACGAGGCGCGGGGCGGCGAGGTGGTGGTCGTGGGGGTGAACCTGGAAGAGGACGAGGCGACGGCGCGCGCGTTCGTGGAGGAGCTAGACTTGCCCTTCCCGATCCTGCTGGACCCCGAGGGCACGCTGTCGGACCAGTTGGGCGTGCTGGGCCTGCCCACCACCTTCTTCATCAACGCCGAGGGGCAGATCGTCGGCAGCCACCTCGGCCCCCTGGACGGGCCCACCCTCGACACCCTCGCCGGGGAACTCGCTCCCCCCTGAGAGGGGACGTCGTGCGTGGTGCGGACTGCTCCCCGCGTTAGTGCATAGTCATGTGGCAGGCAAGGAGAAGGGGCATGCTTAAAGAAGGGGTGTGGGAAGCGCTGAAGGCACTGGCTTTCCCGGGTGGGATCGCTCCCTCCTGGCAGCCGTGCTGGGGGTGGAGGCGGACGAGGCGACCGGTCACGTTGCCGTGACCCTCGCGATCTCCCATTTTGGCAGGGAGACGCAGGCGACCATCGCCGACGCCGTGCGCGGCGCGGTGGGTGCCCTGCCGGGCGTCACGGGGGTGGAGGTGCTCATCGGGCAGCGCCCCCTGCCGGAGCCGCGCGGCGAGCCCGCGGCCCGCGCCCCCCATCTGCCCGGCATCCGGCGCGTGCTCGCGGTGGGCAGCGGCAAGGGGGGCGTGGGCAAATCAACGGTGGCGGTCAACGTGGCGCTGGCGCTGGCCCAGCAGGGGCAGCGGGTCGGCATCCTGGACGCCGACATCTTCGGCCCCAACGTGCCGCGCATGTTGGGCATCACCAGCCTGCCCGAGAGCGAGCAGGGGCGGATGGCCCCCGCCGACGCGCATGGCGTGAAGGTTATCTCGGTGGGGTTGATGGTCGGGGCGGAGCAGGCCGTGCTGTGGCGCGGGCCGATGACCGACAAGCTCCTCCGCCAGTTCTTGCACGGCGTGGCCTGGGGGGAGTTGGACGTGCTGGTGGTGGACCTGCCCCCGGGCACCGGCGACATCGCCCTTTCCCTGAGCAAGCACGCGCAGCCGGACGGCGCCCTCGTCGTGGTGACGCCGCAGGGGGTGGCGGCGGACGATACCCGGAAGGCTATAGGCATGTTCCGCCGCATGGGGGTGCCCGTGCTCGGCGTGGTCGAGAACATGAGCTACTTCCTCTGCGACACCTGCAGCACCCGCCATCTCCTCTTCGGGGAGGGCGGGGGCCAGGCCCTCGCGGACGAGATGGGTCTTCCCCTGCTCGGCCAGGTCCCCTTCGAGCCCCTCGTGCGCGCGGGCGGCGACGAGGGCACCCCCGCCGCCCTCAACCCCACCTCCGAGGCCGGCGCCGCCTTCCGCGCCATCGCCGCCCACGTGGCCCCCGCGCTCGA
>CAVRLZ010000027.1:0-37018 GCA_963721895.1 uncultured Chloroflexia bacterium
CGGATATCGGAAGCGGCCCGCCCCTGCATCTGATCCAGGCTTAGCCCAAGAACGCGCTCGGCGGCCGGGTTGGCGGAGATGATGACATTCTCGGCGTCCTGATAGATCACGCCCTGCGCCATCGTCTCGAATAAGACATGATGCATCCTTTCCAGGTGGTGCAGGCGTGCCTCGGCTGCCTTGACCTTGCTCATGTCCGCCGACACCCCGATGATCCCCATCAGCTCCCCGTCTTCGCTCAAGATGGGGGAATTGCTGACCAGGGCGGGGAACAGGGTGCCATCGCGCCGCGTGACAGGAAATTCGCCCTGCCAGGTTTCTCCCTTTGCCAGCTGTGCCATGATTTGCCTGGCCTGCTCGGTGGTCGCCTCGTTGGTCGTGACCCCCACGATGTTGCGGCCAACCACCTCCTCGGCTGACCAGCCATACATCGTTTCGGCGAAGCGATTCCAGTACAGGATGTGCCCTTGCAGGTCCGTCGCAATCACGGCCTGGCCCACGCTGTCGAGCAGATGCGCCTGAAAACGGATTTGATCGTCTGCCCGCCTGCGCGCGGTAATATCATGCGAGATGCCAACGATCCCGATGAGTTCTCCCTCCTGATCGGTGATCGGTGAGGCCGTGACGTGCACATAGACGGGGGAGCCATCGCGCCGATACAGCCGCATCTCGTCTGCCGTACTCTGCCCTGAACGGAGGCGCGCAAAGCACTCGAGGCTTTCTTCCAGCGTCGTTTCGGTGGGGATGATGCTCGTTGATGATCTCCCCCAACACCTCCTGGCCCTGCCAGCCGTACAGGGCTTCGGCGCCACTATTCCAATAAAGGATCTTCCCCTCTAGGTTGGTGGCAATGACGGACTGGCTCACGCAGTCGACCGTGCGCCTGAAAGCGAACCTGCTCCTCTGCCTGCACGCGAGCCGTGATGTCGCGGTAGTTGACGACGATGGCCCCCACCTCCGGCACATGCAGCATGTTGGTGCCGGTGCCCTCAAGCCACATAGTAGAGCCATCCTTGTGAACCCCACGATAGCGCCACTGCACAGCTTCCCCCGGCGCCTCCGTTACGCGAGAGCTTCCATGGCGAGCTGCTGATCCGCGGGATGAACATATTCCAGCCCGTTGAGTGCTAGATATTCCTCATGGGTGTAGCCTAAAATCTGGTAGGCAGGGGGGCTGGCATACAAGGGCTCCCTGCCCATCAATCAGGAGGATGGGGTCGTTGGAGTTCTCGATCAGGGCACGAAAGCGCCGCTCATGGCGCACCGACTCGATGCTGCGCTGGCGCTCCACGGCGTAGCGGATGGCTCGCTCCAGCAGGGCAGGGGTGAGGTCCATCTTTACAAGATGATCCACAGCCCCGCCCTGCATGGCCTGAACGTCCAGCGAGCGGTCGGCATGGGCTGTCAGCAGCAGGAAGGGGCCCTCCAGCCCGGACGCCTGCGCCCTTTCCAGCAGTTCCAGCCCGCTGTGCCCCCAGATGGTAATCGAGCAGGCACACGTGATAGCTCTGGTCGTACAGGGCGGCCAGCCCTTCCTCGTAGCTAGAGGCGCACCGCAACTCGTAGCGCGTCCCGCGAATGTCGCGCAGCATCGAGCGTACCAGAAACTGGTAGTCCTCGTCATCCTCGACGAGTAGAATATTGTACTGCCAGATCGGCTGCACGCTCATGGTGTCCCTGCTTCAGGCTGTATGGGAAGGGAGCTCTACAATATCAATCCAGTAGCGCCCAAATGCTTTCATCACTTCTACCAGGCCTTCAAAGGTTACAGGCTTGGTAATGAACGAATTGACCCCCAAGTCGTAGGAGCGCACGATGTCTTCCTCCGAGCGAGAGGTGGTCAATATTACCACCGGGATGCGCCGTAAGGAAGCATCCGCCTTGATGACGGAGAGCGCTTCCCGTCCGTCCATGCGCGGCATGTTCAGGTCCAGCAGGAATAAAGCCGGGCGGGGGGAGGAGTCGGGGTCTGCGTACTTGCCCTGGTGCTTCAAGTAGTCTATCAACTGCTCGCCGTCGTCAACAAGGCGAAGCTCGTTGCGAACGCGGCCTTCCTCCAGTGCGTCTTTTGCAAGCATTTGATCATCCGGGTCATCATCGGCCATGAGGATAAGGATGGACGAAGATTGAGCCATAAGTAACCGCTCCTAACTTTGCCGTACAGGCAGGGTGATGGTAAAGGTAGCCCCTTGCCCCAACTCGCTCGACGCACTGATGGTTCCGCCGTGGCGCTCCGCAATACGCTGGCAGATGGTAAGGCCGATGCCGGTTCCAGGGTACTCGCTCCGCCCGTGAAGCCGTTCAAAGGGGCCAAACACGCGTTCCGCGAACCGGCTCTCGAACCCTATGCCATTGTCCCGCACTTGGAGTTGGATGACCGATGCAGCCGGAAGCCGTGTGGCGCCCACCTGGATCCGGAGCGGCCTATCGGTACGGCGAAACTTTATAGCATTGCTAAACAGGTTTTGAAACAACTGCCGCATCTGCGAGGGGTCAGCCTCGATCGTTGGCAGGGCTTCAATCTCCAGCTCGGCCTCAGCCTCTTCAACAGCCATCATCAGGTCGGACCATACCTGACGCACTTCCGCCTCCAGGTCCACCTCGACGAACGGCTGGCCGGCGGTGGCAATCCTGGACAGCGAGAGGAGGTCCTGGATAAGCACCTGCATGCGTTGGGCCGCCGCATGAAGACGATCCAGATAATCCTGCCCCTCCGGCCCTAGCGTCTCATGGTAGCGGAGGCGGTCGGAAAATGCCTGAATCTTCCAAAGCGGCTCCTGGAGGTCGTGGGAGGCCACATAGGCGAAGTCCTTCAACTCGCAATTGTTGCGGGTCGCGCTGCATACTGCTCCAGCGTGCGCTCCAGCTGCTTCCGCTCGGAAATGTCGCGGGCGATGGTGGCGATGCCCTTAAGAGCGCCCCTACTGCAGTCCAGATCAGGGGGAAACGGTGAGGGAGACATCCAGACTATGCCCCTCTCTGTGAAGCCGCATCGTTTCAAAGTCTTCGACCCGCTCCCCGGCTTTAATACGATTTATCAGTTCAGCTTGTTCGCCCGCCTGCTCAGATGTAATCAGGATTCTGGCGGACCCCCCAATCACTTCTTCCCAAGAATAGCCGTACAAGCGCTCTGCCCCACGGTTCCAGGTCAAGATGATCCCGTCGAGTGACTGGCTCTTGATCGCATCGGATGACGATTCAATAATCGCTGCCAGGTGGGATTCCTCCTGGCGAGCAAGCGATCCCTGGAGCCGTTGCTCGCTGTACAAGTACTTGATTCTGTCCAGGGCAGAGCGAGCCTCGTTCAGCCGCTTAGCAAGATTGACCGACTGCGCCTCCGCCTCTGCATCGTGCTGCATGTCAGACAGCTTCTCAGACAGGCCCTTTATTGTACGTAAGATTGGATCCATGTTCATGCCTTTGCCTTTAGCCATAAGTCCAACATTATGACACCACAAAAAGATACGTCTATAGAACACAGACGCAGCGCATTATACCATTATCTTCCTCTCAGAAATAGTTCAGCCCTTGAATAGCTCGCTATTGACGAAGAGAGTCTTAACGTTTGTGCTTCGCCTCATACCAGTTTTGAGTGATACCCGTGCCATACGAGGCCAATCCTAGCTAACTAATGCATATAGCCCTGCCGGAACTGGTATTAGAAGCCCTTACAGCACAGACGGAGGTTAACTAACGCACTACCTTATAATACAGCAATTGAACAAGATGGTAAATTTCAATAAGTACTTCTGTACTTGCTTAGGGGTTCACCCCTCCCCTACGGCAGAGCCCGGTGGAAAGGCGCGGCGCTGGTCCAGATCAAAGGTGCAGCCTGGGGTGAGGATGTGTACGGAGATCCCCAGGATCGCCAGGGGAGCCTGAAGGTGGATGATGCGGTCCGCGTTGGTCCAGGAACTGGCGGCGGCGTCAGCGACGGTGACGGCGCCGGTGCCTATCGCGTGGACGCGGTTCGCTGCGTCAATCAGGGCGGCGGTGTTCTCGTCTACGCCTAGCCCTATCATGAAGGGGTTATAGGTGAGGGCGGTCAGCAGCCGCCCCAGGCGATCCCGCTCGCGGAAGTGCTGGTCCACGACAACGCGGTTGGTCAGCCCCAGCCCTGGCACCAGGGTGACCATCGCATGATTCAGGGCGGGGCCGGATTGCCCGAAGGCTATCATGTGCTCGGAAAGGAGGGAGGCGCCCGCGCTGGTGCCCGCCACCACCGCCCCGGCCGCGTGGCGGCGGCGCAGCGTGCAAACAATGTCGGTGCCGCCGAGGACCGTGGACAGTCGGAGCTGATTCCCCCCGCGAAGAAGATCCCTGTCATGTCTTCGAGTAGCCCGCTGATGGCCTGCGCGTGCTGGAGCGCATCCTCGCAATCGCGAATCTCGATGACGTGGGCCTCGTCTGCTTCCAGATCAAGGAAAAGGTTGGCATATCGCTGACCGGTGTCAGCAAGTTGCGAGCCGGTGGGGAAGATGGCGATGCGCGCGTTCGGCCCGCCCGCCTCCTGGACAAAGCGGCTGGACAAGCACGGCGCGGTCGTTAACTTTGTCCTCGGCGCCGCCGATGGCCATGAGCAGGCCACGGGACACGCCGGAACGGCTGGGTGATGGAGGCATAAGGATAGCGATGATGCGTGATGGATGATGGACGAGTGCAGAATACTCAGCGTAAGCTTAGCCGCTATGAGGAAAAAAGGACAATGGAAGGCGGCCTCATGGGGAGCAGGGATGGCCATCGGAAAAGTCAAGGAAAAAGACAGGGCTGAACCAGGTTTCCGCCTCGCCGCTGCTGCTGAGCAGATCTATCTGTAACGAATGGGCCCCCTCGACGGCCACGACGCCGCTCGGCTCGAAGGTGACCCCATCCGGCCACTCGCAGTTGTTGGCTGTAAAATCCCAGAGGGGGTCACAGGTGGTGGTGCTGCCGCCAAACAGGCAGTACGGCCATGCATTCTCGGTATGGATGTAATGGGGGATTCCGTCCGGCCCCGTGATGGTCCAGCTCACGCTTCGGATGTTGGTGCCATCTGGCTGGATGACGAAACCTCCTCCTCGCAGCTGTGTGGGAACCAGACAGCAGCCTGCAGGAGCACCCTGTCCTGAAAAAGCAGCACCCCTTCCGGCGTAATGGAGCCGACGACGGGTGCCAGCACCCCTCCGCCAAACAGGCGGTCGCAGATGGGCAGCGGAAAGACGCCAGGGATAAAGGCTAGCGGCGGCACCGCCAGGGCGGTGGCCGACGGTGGGATCGCCGTGGCGGAGGGTCGGCTCGCTGTGGCGGAGGGCTGAGCCGATGTCGCCGCGGCCCGAGTTGGGGGCTAAGTGGCAGCGGGCTAAGTGGCAGCCGGCTCGATAGGAGCCGTCCACAGCAGGGGGGTAGCCGAAGGCGGGGGCTCGGTGGCACGTTCTGGGGGGGTGGGGGGCACCCTGGTGGCCGTGGCCACGGGCGCGGGGGAGGCAGCCCTTTGCGTGGCGGTCGGATCGGGTAGCTCAGCCAGCCCCCAGGCTCGTCGCCACACCGCCAGCAGCGACATGGCGAGCAGTACCATTATAAGCCCTACACGCAGTTGTCCGCTCATCCTGGGTTCTCCTCAAACGGTGCGCCGCGGGTAAGGCCCCCTACTCACAGAGTGGGGCTGCGGCGGAAGGGGGCTGCCGTCAAGCGCGGGTTGGCACACGCGGGCGATAATCTCTTCTTGAGAAATACAGTCGAACTCACGCGACGGGTCGCCCTCGCCGCTAGGGCGACGTAGGCGGCGTAGGCATCGTGCGCGGCCAGGCGGTGGGCGCTCGCTGTTAGAGGGCTGAACTTCTGGGCATCGTCCACCCAGGCGCGCAGATTGTAGAGGGAGCGACAAGCAGTGCGTGCCCTGGCCCGCCAGCCGATACTCCGCCCGCCCCCGCCAGGGGGGGCAGGCCCCTCTCGATGACCGTCGCGCCATCGCTCAGCCATTGCTCCGCCGCGCCATAGTCGCCGCGTGCCCAGCCAGCTATAGCCCTGAAGGCGGTAGGCGGTCCAGGGCCACCGAGATGGGCGCGCGGCAGGCTGTCCTTCCCCGCGGGGCGGCGGCAAGCGCCTCTCGTACCGAGCGATGGCCGCCGCCAATCTCCGCTCGGCGCGCAAGATCGGGCGGCGTGCGCGCCAGCAGGCATTGGGCACGCTCGTGGTGGACGGTGCCCGCGCCAATCAGCCTGGAACGTAGCCGGGGTTCCGGCGATGGCCGCTCGAAGGCAAGCTGCGCCTCGCCTCCTGGCGCAGCGTCAAGGCGGCCTGCCCACAAAAAGTCCTGGAACTCGCTCCCTCGCCGGGGGTCGGCGGGGCAGGCGAGGGGTCCGACAGGGCCCACACCTGCTGCAGCGCGTCGCTCCGCTCCCACCGTACCTCGCGCAGGCCGAGCAGCAGGCGAAAGAGGAGCGGGCGCGCTCGGCAGGCGCGAGCTTCGCTGGACGGGTCGTTGGGCACGCGCAACGGCTCGCCAAAGTGGTAATGGCGGCTGGTGGCGCTTCCAGATAGGCGAGGGTGGCGGCGCTCTCGGCGCGGCCAGCGGGGGTGATGTAAACGCAGCGCCAGGCGCGTCGGTCCGTCCATTTCCCCATAGATGACCACGTTCCGCGTTCAGCCGCGCGGCGCGGCTTCCACCGCCTGCTCCGCTCCGCTGCCGTGCCAGCGGGGCGCGACCGAGGCCGCTCCTGCCAGGCGCGCATGCGATCGTGCCAGATCGTTACGCCCTGGTTGGTGGAGGAGGCGGCGGTGAAGGCGCTGTTTCGCGCTAGGGTTTCTGCCACCGGGCGGCTCAGCGTGCGGCGCGCGCCAGGCGGGGCGCACCGTGCCATCTTCCCCCTTGCCAAAGGTAGCCACCGCCACATTGAAGGTGTCGTCCGGCATGCGCGAGGGCACGAGCGCCCACCACGCCAGCAAGGCCAGCAGCAGCGGCAGGAGGAGCAGCAAGGCCCACAGCCAGAGCGGGAAGAATGAAGCGCTCGATCTCGGATGATGTTCTTGCCGACGGCCACCCCGCGCGCCCCCTCGCCGACCTGACCGACTATCACGTCGCCGGAAGGGGGTCGGGTGGGGGCGGGGGGATGGTTGCCACGCGGCGTTTCTCCTGGGAGGGGGCGGCTAGGCGGAATCAGGGCCAAAGGTCGCCGTCGCCCAGCGCACCGCCTCCGCCCCCGCTCGCTCCAGCAAGCGGCGCGTGGCGGGCAGCGCCACGAGGCGAGCCAGGTCGGCGCGCAGGGCGGGCACATGGGCCAGCAACCAACTGCCCACCTGCACGACGGTGCTGCTGCTCGGCGGCGGGTCGCCCTCGGCGCGCGCCAACTCGGCGTGGAGCAGCGGCAACTGAAAGTCAGCCATCATCGCGATGGCAGGGTCCAGCGAGGGGCGCAGGGCGCGGAGCGTGGCGCTCAGCGCGGCAAACTGCTCCTGAATCGCCTGCCGCTCGTCCGCTGGGGCAGCGGGGTCGCCCCCCTGCTGGGTGATCCCTTTCCCGATGGCAACATTTCGGGCATTCGCCCCCACCTGCCCAACGATCACATCCCCCCCACGCCCCGCCACCAGCCCGCGCCACCCCTCATCGCCGGCAGGCATGGCACCCCCCGGCGCGGGGTCGAGCGGGGGCCACTCCAGGGCCGGGCGCAGGCGGCGGCAGGCCTGCAGCAGGCGCTCCGTGTCGCGGCGGCGCTCCATGTGCAGGATAAGCTCGCGCGCGCGCTCCCCCTTGTGCGTGCCGGGCAAAGACTCATAGTCTATGCCCAGGTCAAAGCACAGGTCGCGCAGTTCGCCGTCGCTGAAGTAATCGGTTAGCTGTTGTCGTAGTTGGGCAGCGGTCATGGGCGAGAAGGGACGCAGGAGCAGGGTGGGATTAGCACAAGTGTACCCGAAGCCGGCGGCGGTGAAAAGGGGCGGACAAGGCACTCTGCTCCAATGGGGTGCACGGCTGCGAGCATTCGACTTGCTTGTTCCCTGCTGCTATGCTCGGTGCCCCTTATCTTTGTCTCTATCGCCACAGGAGCGTCTATGACCGACTCAACCCAACGATTTTCCAACCGAGTGGAGGCGTACATCCGCTCGCGCCCAGGCTATCCGGCGGCGCTCCTAGAACGGCTGAGGGAGGCGTGCGGCCTAACGCCCGATGCGGTGATCGCGGATGTGGGCTCGGGCACGGGGATCTTGAGCGAGATATTTCTGGCAAACGGAAATCCGCTTTTCGGCGTGGAGCCGAACGAGGCCATGCGCGCGGCGGCGGAGCGGCTGCTGGCCGGCTACCCTCGCTTCACCAGTGTCGCCGCGACGGCAGAGGCGACGACGCTGCCGTCAGGCAGCGTAGACTTTGTGACAGCCGGGCAGGCCTTTCACTGGTTCGACCGCGAGCGAGCCAGGGCGGAATTTGTGCGCATCCTCCGCCCTGGCGGGTGGGTGGTGCTGGTGTGGAACGACCGCCGGATGGGCTCGACCCCCTTTTTGGAGGGCTACGAGCAACTGCTCCAGCGCTTTGGCACCGATTACGAGCAGGTCACCCACACGAACGTGAGCGAGGAGGCACTCGCCCGATGGTTTGGGCCGGGGTGGGCCGTCGCCACCTTCCCTTCCCATCAAGACTTTGAGTGGGAGGGGCTGAAGGGCCGCCTGCTCTCCTCCTCGTACACGCCCGCGCCCGGACCACCCGAACCACCTGCCGATGCTGGCTGAACTGGAGCGCCTGTTCCACGAGCAGCAGCAGGAGGGGCAGGTGCGGATGGAGTATGACACCCAGGTCTATTATGGCAAGCTCGCGGCCAGGTAGTGCTACCCATTATTACCCACATCTTTTGACAGGGGTGGTTCTGGCATGAGGACGGTGTCGTGTCCGTGAGCCGCCGCAACTCCCTCCTGGGAGGCTGCGACAGCGTGGGGCGGGTGTCGTGGTCGTTGCCGTAACTCCCCTCCTGGGAGGCTGCGAAGCGTGGGGTCGGGTTGCCGTTGGCCGTTGCCGTAACTCCCCTCCCGGGAGGCTGCGAAGCGTGGGGTGGGTGTCGTTGGTCGTTAGTCGTTGCCGTAACTCCCCTCCTGGGAGGGCGCGGCGGTCCGTTGGCCGTCGCCGTTGGCCGTCGCCGTTGGCCGTCGCCGTCGCCGTTGCTTACGCCCTTGCTACGGCACCCACCCCGGCGCTGCGCGCCACCCCTCCCGAGAGGGGAGTGACGGCGACCCACTGCTTTTGACAGGGATGGTTTGCGCCCTTAACACAGTGTCGCGTAGAGGAGGTAATGAAACGGCTGACCCTTGCAGAGGGGTCTCCCTGGCTGCCAGGCTTTTCCAGACTGCGGCTAATAGGTAGCAGGTAACGGGGCGGCGACCGCCTGGGGCTGACTTCATGGTAAGCTAAATGCTGCTATACTAGACAGACAAAATAACTCTCTGCTTTCCCCTAACGAAGCGGGGCGGCAGCGCTGCCAGAGCCAGGTGCAGGTGGCTGCACCGGCGGACGAAGGATTTTTACCTATGACCAGCTTGCCCGAAACAATCCTGGATGAGTTCGGCGCGAACGCCGAGTATGTAGCAGAGCTGTACGCGCAGTGGCGCTACAGCCCCGTCACGGTGTCGGAAGAATGGCGGCGCTATTTCGAGACCCATGATATGGGGGCGGCACCCCAGGCGGAGCCCCCCCGCGCCACGGGCAACGGCGGGGTGGCTGCCCCGCCCGCCCAACCCGCCCAGCCCGCCGCGCCGCCCGCCCAGCCCGCCGCCCCGCCGCCCGCCCAGGCTGCCCCGCCGGCAGGGGTGCTGACGACCGCAGCCCTGATCAATCCCGAGCTTGCAGCCTACGAAGAAGCGGAGCCCATTCGAGGGGTGGCGGCGCTGATCGTGGACAACATGGAGCAGAGCCTGGGGCTGCCGGTGGCCACCTCGCAGCGCGTCGTGCCGGTAAAGGTGCTGGAAGAAAACCGCCGCGTGATCAACGATGCCCTGCTGGCGAAGGGGGTCAAGGTCTCGTTTACCCACCTGATTTCCTGGGCCATCATCCAGGCGCTCCACAAGTTCCCGCAGATGAACGCTGCCTATGCGTTGATCAACGGCAAGCCGCACCGCATCCTGCGCCACGACGTGAACCTGGGCGTCGCCATTGACATGGAGCGAAAAGATGGCACGCGCTCGCTGATCGTGCCGAACCTGAAGGCGGTGAACCATCAGGATTTCCGCGGCTTCATGGACCAGTACAGCGACCTGATCCGTCGCGCCCGCGCCAACAAGCTGACGACGAAGGACTATCAGGGCACCAGCATCACCCTGACCAACCCCGGCACGCTGGGGACTGTCTCGTCGGTGCCCAGGCTGATGGAGGGGCAGGGAACGATCATCGCCACCGGCGCCATCGGCTACCCCGCCGAGTATTCGGCGACGGACCCGGCGGTGCTGACCGAGATGGGCGTCTCGCAGGTGATGGCCATCACGAGCACGTACGATCATCGCATCATCCAGGGGGCGGAGTCGGGGATGTTCCTGGCGGAGATCCACCGGCAGCTGTTGGGCGAGGATGGATTTTATGACAAGATCTTCCGCTCGCTGCTCGTCCCCTACCCGCCCGGTGCGCTGGCAGCAGGACAAGAAGCCTGTCTTGTTTTCCGGCTCGTCCCAAAAAACAGCTGCGGAAAAGGAAGCGAGCATCCTCCAGCTGATCCGCGCCACGCGCGTGCGGGGGCACCTGCTGGCCGACTTGAACCCGCTCACCAACGAGCCGAAGGAGTATCACCCCGATCTGGACCCGGCCACCTACGGGCTGACGCTGTGGGATTTGGACCGAGAGTTTCTGGCCGAGGGGCTGGCTGGCCTGAAGCGGGCGAGCCTGCGCCAGATCCTGGGCGTGCTGCGCCGCACCTACTCCGGGCACATCGGGGTCGAGTACATGAACATCCAGGAGCCCACAGAGCGCCGCTGGATCCAGCAACGCATGGAGCAGGCGGAGCCGCCCGCCCCGCTGTCTAAGGAGAGCAAGAAGGCAATCCTGGAATCGCTTTCCAAGGCGGAGGCCTTCGAGCAGTTTCTTCACCGCCGCTACGTTGGCTCGAAGCGCTTCTCGCTGGAGGGGGCCGAGGCGGTCATCCCGCTGATGGAAACGATCTTTGATCGTGCCACCGCCAACGGCGTGCAGGAAGCGGTGCTGGGGATGGCCCATCGCGGGCGGCTGAACGTCCTCAAAAACATCATGCAGAAGTCGGCGCGGGTCATCTTTTCCGAGTTCGAGGGGAACGTGGACCCGAAGAGCACGCAGGGCACCGGCGATGTGAAGTACCACCTGGGGGCGAGCGGCACGCGGACGACTCCCTCCAACCAGACCATCGAGCTGACGCTCGCCTCCAACCCCAGCCACCTGGAAGCGGTGGACCCTGTCGTGGAAGGGATGGCACACGCCAAGCAGCGGATGCGCGTGACTGGGCTGGAGGGGCTGGCGCTGGACGAGGTGCTGCCGCTGCTCATCCACGGCGATGCTGCGTTTGCGGGGCAGGGCATCGTGGCGGAAACGCTGAACCTGGCACAGCTTCGCGGCTACCGCACCGGCGGCACCATCCATATCGTCATCAACAACCAGATCGGCTTCACGACCGAGCCGGCCGACGCGCGCTCCACCCCCTTCCCCACCGACATCGCGAAGATGAGCCAGGTGCCCATCTTCCACGTGAACGGCGACGACCCGGAAGCTGTGGTGCGCGTGGGCGAGATCGCGCTCGACTATCGCAAGCAGTTCCACAAGGATGTTGTGATTGACCTGGTATGCTACCGCCGCTGGGGGCACAACGAGGGCGACGACCCCAGCTACACGCAGCCGCGCATGTACAAGCTGATCGAGCAGCGCAACTCCCCCCGCGAGGTCTACGCGCAGCAGTTGCTGCGGGAAAAGGTGATCACGCGGGAGGAGGCGCAGGCGCTGTACGATAATGCGATGGCGCAGTTGGATGAGGGAACCCAGGGGCTGACGACAGACTTTGCGGAGCCGCAGGTGACGCTGGTCTATGACGAGACGCTCGATCTGGCGCTGGCAGAGCCGCCCCGCACGGCGGTGGAGCGGGAAACCCTGCTCCGCATCTCGGAGGTGCTCGCCAACCCGCCCGAAGAGTTTATTGGCCATCCCAAGCTGCTGCGCCAAATTCGGCGCCGCGAGCTGAAGGGGGACAATGCGCGGCAGATTGATTGGGCAACCGCCGAGTTGCTGGCTTTCGGCTCGCTGCTGCTGGAAGGCTTCCCGGTGCGGCTGAGCGGGCAGGATTCGGGGCGCGGCACCTTTAGCCAGCGTCACGCGGTGCTGCACAATTACGAGTCGGGCGCGAACTATGTCCCGTTGAACCATCTGGCAGCGCAGCAGGCGCCCTTCCGCGTCTATGACTCGATGCTGTCGGAGGAAGCGGTGCTGGGCTTTGAGTTTGGCTACACCATGGTTGCGCCGCGGACGCTGGTGCTGTGGGAGGCGCAGTTTGGCGACTTTGCCAACGGCGCGCAGACCATCGTGGACCAGTTCCTGGCCAGCAGTGCCGTCAAGTGGCGGCGCTACAGCGACCTGGTGATGCTGCTGCCGCATGGCTTCGAGGGGCAGGGGCCGGAGCACTCCTCGGCGCGGATGGAGCGCTACCTACAGCTGTGCGCGGAGGACAACATGCGGGTGGCGGTTCCCTCCACCCCCGCCAACCATTTTCACCTGCTGCGCCGCCAAAAGCTGGACGATGTGCAGCGCCCCCTGATCGTGATGACGCCAAAGAGCCTGCTGCGGCTGCCTGCCGCGGCCAGCACGCTGGACGACCTGGCGGAGGGCGCCTTCCAGTACGTGCTGGACGATCCAGCAGCCCCGAGTGCGGAGGGGGTGAAGCGGGTGGTGTTCATGAGCGGCAAGCTCTTCTACGAGGCGGCCAAGGAGCGCACGCGGCCCGACGTGGCCCTGGTGCGGGTGGAGCAACTCTACCCCTACCCGCGCACGGCGATCCGCTCCATCCTGGAGCGCTACGGCAACGCGGCGGAGGTGGTCTGGGCGCAGGAGGAGCCGAAAAATCAGGGGGCCTGGAGCTTCATCAACCCCTTCCTCGCCGAGGACGTAGCCAACGCCGGCCGGACCCCCCTGGCCTACGTGGGGCGCCCCCCCGCGGCAAGCCCGGCGACGGGCTCCTTCAAGGTGCACCAGCAGGAGCAGGCGGCCCTGATCAAGGCGATGCTGCAGCAGTAGAATCATACCCCTTGGCGCTCAGCCGACAGCAGCCCGCCCCACGCGGGCTGTTTGTTTTTCCCTCGGCTATCCCCGGACCCCCTTTGCTGGGAGCGCGGCGGCTCCGCCCCGCGCTTCGTTGGGGGCAGACACCATTGGGACAATGCGGGCGCACAGGGTAAGGGGGGCGCGCGTGCTACCCACGACGCTCGCCTCCTGGGAGCGCGGGGCTCCGCCCCGCGCTCGTTGGGGGCAGACACTTGGGACGATGAGGGCGCGCAGGGTAAGGGGGGCGGCGTGCTACCCACGGCGCCGCCTGGGAGCGCGGCGGCTCCGCCCCGCACTTCGTTGGGGGGCAGGTACGGTAAGGAGGGCGTGCGTGCTACCCACGACGCCCGCCTAAAGGCGGAACTACGAACCACGGCGCCCGCCTCCTGGGAGCGCGGGGCTCCGCCCCGCTTCGTTGGGGGGCAGACACCATTGGGACAATGGGGGCGCGCAGGGTAAGGGGGGCGCGTGCTACCCACGACGGCCGCCTAAAGGCGGAACTACGAACCACGACGCTCGCCTCCTGGGAGCGCGGGGCTCCGCCCCGCGCGTCGTGGGGGGGCGCGCAGGCTAAGGGGGGCGGGCGTGCTACCCACGACGCCGCCTGAAGGCGGAACTACGAACCACGGCGCTCGCTTGCCGGGGCACGAGCGCTCAACGAGTTCAAGCCGATCCTGGCTGGAAGGGCTGGTCGCTCAACACTGTTGGAGCTTCGCACCACACCCCCTACTAGGGGGCGGACAGGGTGCCGACCCAGGCGCCGCGCGTGCCGGAGCCATCCTGGCAGAGGCGCGGGCCGCGTAGCTGGGTGGGGGTGGTGAAGCGGCCAATGGAGAGGGCGCCGCACTGCACCCCCGCGCGGTAACGGAGTTGGAGGCCGGGGGGCGTGGCGCGGCTCTGCCAGGTGCCCGCGCCGCCGCTCTCGTCCACGAAGGTGCCATCGTCCAGCAGCGTGAAGGTGCCCCTGCCCTCGCTGCCATCCTCCATCCTGTAGCGATAGGCCACCGCCCCGCTCACCCCCGCTGCCTCGTAGGCACCGATGTCGCAGGCAGGGCCCTGGGGGCGGGCCACGCCGCGTTGGTCTACGCCATCAACGGGGGGCGCAGCACAGGCGGCGGCATCGCCAGCATCCTGGGCGGGGCTGTTGGGCAGCAGCGCGCGCGTTTGCGTGGGGCCCCCGTTGAACGCCAGGGGGCCGAGCAGGGGGTCGCTGTCGGTCAGGTCGCTCGGTTGATCGAGGGCGCAGGTAGCGGCATCTTCCAGGTTGTGCCCCTGCGAGAGCGAGGGTGCCCTCCTGGTTGGTGCAGTTGCGCCCGTCGGGCGCCTCATTGGCGGCCAGCAGGGTGCCGGTGAGAAAGGTGCTGGTCGCCCCACCGTTGAACGAGGTGTTCGCCAGCCCGCCCCCGCTGTCGGCTGCCTGGTTGTGGCTGATGGTGCTGGCGACGACGGTCAGGGTGGCGGGTCCGTTCAGCCCGGCGCTCATGATCCCCCCGCCCAGCCCGCTCAGATTGCCCGTGCCGAGCGCCGCGTTGGCCGTCACGGTGCTGTTGGCCAGCGTGGTTTCCCCATTGACGCTGTAGAGCCCGCCGCCGTTGCCCGATTGAAAGCCATCCCCCGCCGCACGATTTTCGCTCACCGTGCTTCGGACAAGGGTCAGGCGCAGCACGTTGCCCACAAAGTCAATCCCGCTGCTGATGCCGCCCCCATCCAGCGCCTGGTTGCCGCTAACGGTGCTGTCTACCAGGGTCATCTGCGCCGTGGCCTGGCTGGCGGGTCGGAAAAAGCTGTTTTGCAGCCCGCCCCCCAGCCCTTCCGTGTGGTCCGTTCCCAGGGCAACGTTGTCGCTCACCGTGCTCCGCGTCAGCAGGGCAGTGGCGGTGCGCCCCGCCGAGGCCGCGTTGTCAATGCCGCCCCCACCCAGCCCATCCACCGTGTTGCGCGTCACGAGGCTGTCCGTCAGGGTCAGGCTGGCCGTGGCAGTGCGGGCGTGGCTCGCGATGCCGCCGCCGCGCGCCTCATCGGTGCCGCCCGCGCTCTGGTTGTCGCTGACCGTGCTGCCCTCGATCGTCAGGCTCCCATCGCGGTTGCTGATGCCCCCGCCCGCCCCCGTCGCCCTGTTGTGGCTGATGCTGCTGCCGAGCAGCGTCAGCGTCCCGCCGCGGTTGGCAATGCCACCCCCCTCCGTGGCCGACACGCTGTCGCGCACGCTGCTGCCGCTCACCGTCAGGGTGCCTGCATTGAAGATCGCCCCGCCCCCCGCGCCCGCGTTGACGAGGCCGCCGCGCACGGTCAGGTCGTCAAGCAGCAGGCTGCCTGCGGCGGCTACGGAAAAGAGGCGGAAGGGCGGCGTCTCGGGCGCAGGGCTGCGCTCGATGGTGGCCCCGCGCCCGTCAAGCGTGATGTCGCTGGCTAATCACGGGCAGGCCGGTGCCCCCATCGCCCGGGTTGGCCGGCGCGACAAGCGTGTAGAGAGCGTCTGGCGCAAGCCGGATCGTGTCCGCCCCTGCGCCTGCCGGGCAATCGGCGTGAAGGGGGGCGTCCGCGTTGGCGTTCAGCAGGGCCTCCACCAGGGAGCACGCGCCATCCGCCGCCACCCCGGGCGCGGTCGTCGTGACAGCAATCGCAGCACGCCCCTGCGCGATGGCAGCGGGCGCCTGCCGCAGCGAAAGCGCCCACAGCCCTACCAGCAACAGGTGCCCCAGCAAGCGTCTCACTTCATGTTCCTCCCCGCCCTGGCCATCTTCTGATAAAAGAGGATCGCCGTCTCGACCCCCTTGTGGAACATTGAAAGGGTGAGCTTTTCGTTGGGGGCGTGCAGGTTATCGTCCGGCAGCCCAAAGCCTAACAGGATGGTGTGGATGCCGAGCACGCTTTGAAAGGTGGCGACGACCGGCAGGCTGCCCCCCTCGCGCATGAAGAGGGGGCGCGCCCCAAAGACCTCCTCATAGGCCTCGCTGGCCACCCTCATCGCGGGATGGTCGCGCGGGATGAGGGCACCGAGGGCGTGGGCCTGCTGGAGCACGCTGACGCGCACGGTGGGCGGGGCGATGGCCTGGAGGTAGTCGCTGACCAGGTCGGCGATGGCCTGCGGCTCCTGGTCGGGGACCAGGCGCATGGTAATCTTGGCCCCTGCCCTTGCCGGCAGAACGGTCATGGAGCCCTCCCCCTGAAAGCCGCCCCAGATGCCATTGGGGTCCAGCGTGGGGCGCGCCGTGATCCGCTCCACCACCGTATAGTCGGGGTCGCCCCAGGCCTGGGGCGCGCCGCTTTCTTCCAGCACGGTCGCCTCGTTAAAGGGCAGCCGCGCCATCTCGACACGCTCGGCGGGGTCCAGCGGGCGCACGCGCTCGTAGAAGCCGGGCACCGCAACGCGCCCCTGCTCATCGTGTAGCTGCGCCAGCATCTGGCACAGGGCCTGGATCGGGTTATGGATGGCACCCCCGTAGCCGCCGGAGTGCAGGTCAGTGGCCGGCCCCTCCACATGCACCTCGATGCAGGCACAGCCGCGCAGGCCGTAGACGAGCGTCGGCTGCTCCTCGCTGAAGATGTGGTTGTCCGAGACGACTGCCACATCCGCCGCCAGCCGCTCGCGGTTGGCCTCGATCCAGGCATCCAGGTTCACCCCGCCCACCTCTTCTTCCCCCTCGAAGAGGCACTTCACGTTCACGGGTAGCTTGTTCTCGCTCTGCATCAGCGCTTCCAGCGCTTTCAGGTGGATGAAGAGTTGCCCCTTGTCGTCGGAGGCGCCGCGCGCGTACAGCGCCCCGTCGCGCTCGGTGGGGACAAAGGGGCCGCTTTCCCACAGGTCGAGCGGGCCCGTGGGCTGCACATCGTAGTGACCGTAAATCAGGACCGTCGGGGCCCCCTCCGCGTGGAGCCACTCGCCGTACACGATGGGGTGGCCGCCGGTGGGCATGATCTCGACCTGCTCCAGCCCGATGCGCTCCATTTCCCGCTGCAGCCACAGGGCGGCGCGCGCCATGTCATCGCTGTGCTCGCTCAAAGTCGAGACGCTGGGGATGCTCAGGAAGAGCTTTAGCTGCTCCACTGCCTCCTCTCGCTGGTCGTGGGCGTAGGCGATTGCGTTCATTGTATGCACCTTTTTTCGATAGTCTGACGATTGAGGCTGCATTGTAGCGGGGCGCGCCGCCGCGAGAAATGCGGGGGGGCGAGGGGGGGATCGGCGCTAAAGGTTCGTCTGGGGGGAGCGCGGGCGCCGTGCCAGCAGCCCGCGCCAAAGGAAGGCGAGGAGGAGCGCAAGGCCAAGGGGCAGCGCAATCACCCACGGCAGGGGCACCTGCGGGATAGGATTTTGCCAGGGCGTTGCCGCCCGCGCGGGCGGCAGCACCTCGACCGGGAGGGTCACCAGCGTATCGTCCAACCCCCGTCGGCGCACGTAGACCCCCACCTCCCACAGCCCCGCCTGGCTGAGATAGCTCCCGTCCAGCGAGTAGTGATAGGGCGCTTCCACCGGCACCATCTCCTGCATCGCCTGCCCCAGGGCCTCGCCCTGATAGTCAAAGAAGAGGCGCACCTGCTGCACCTCGCCCATCACGCTCTCATCCTCTTCATAGAGGTGAACCGAAAACTGATTGTTGCCCACGCGGTTGGGCGTAATTTCCAAAAACACGTTCAGGCCGTTCGCCTCCGCAAAGCGCTCGAAGCGATTTTCCTCCACCACCCTGGGCGGCACGGGCGTTTGGACCAGCACGGCCACGATGCCCATCAGGGCCAGCGCCAGGGCCACCTCCCAGCCGAGTTGCCAGCGCAGCATTCGCCAGGCCCCGCCACCGCCCCGCAACGAAGCAGGGCGCCCGACCACCCATCGGTTCCCTGCGGCAACAGCGAGCACCAGGGCAACCAGCACCCCCTTGACCAGCAGGGTTTGCCCGTAGGTGGTGCCCAGGATCGCCCCCAGCGAGGGCACCTGCACAGCCCCGCTGAACAGGCCGGTGCCCAGCAGGACAACCATAGCGCCCCCCGCCAGCGTCGAGAAGCGCCCCGCCATCGCCGCGAGCATGGGTCGCTGCTCCGGCTCCCGCAGCGCCAGGGCGGCAGCAAACGGGAGGACGAGCAGCCCGGAAAGCCAGGCGGCGGCGGCCAGCAGGTGCAAAAAGTCCCCCAGCAGCGCCCACATCTGCCCCGGCGCCGCTGCGGCGTGGCTCCCCGCCGAGATCAAGGCGAGCAGCAGGGCCCCCGCCAGCCAGCGCCCCTGCCACCGCCGCGCCGCCGAAAGGCTCAGCCGCCCCACCGCGGCCCCTGCCACGATCAGCAGCAGGCGCGCCAGGGCAAGTTGGCCCGTGCGGGTGGTGGTCAGCAGCGGGAAAAGCGTCGGCCACCCCCCCAGCCGCTGCGCCTGAAGAAGCGTCTGCAGCACGACCCCTGCCCCTGCCAGGAGCACGCCCCCCCCAAAGAGCCGAGCCAGCGTGGCATCCACTGGCGTCCCTGCCGCGGTGGGGGCGCCCACGACCAGCAGTCGGAAAAGGGGAAGGCCAAACAGCAGCATGCTACCGACCAGCAACAGCCAGCGAGCAATCGTCTGCCCCAGGCCGGGCGTCTCGTCCCCGCTCGCCACCAGCGATTCTGGCACCGTGCCATCCGGCCGGGTGCCATCCGGGTTCAAGATGGTGAAGGGAAAGGAGCCTATCCACTCGTGCCCGTCTGCCTGCGAGACATTTTGCCAGGCTACCGTGTAGATGCCAGGGGGGAGCGCCCCCACCGGCAAAATCAGGTGAAAGGGGTCCGCCGGGTCCACCTCGGCAGGCGGCGTGGGCACGCTTTCCCCATTGATATCCAGCAGGCGCGCCCTGCTAAAGGAAGGCTCGACGGGCTCGCTGAACCACATCTCGACCCGCTCGACCGCTGCCGCGGGCAGCGACGCATCGGCGGCGGGGATCGAGCGGAGCAGGATGGCATGGGCGGAAATCGGCGCGGCGCGGCCCCACGCTACGGCCAGCAGGAGGATGGCTACCCAGAGCGCGCGCCTCATCGTCGCTTCCGTCCCCCCACGGCAACGAGCCCCACCCCCCCTAGAAGCACTGCCCCCAGGCAGGGCAAGGCACCGCTGGCGGGGGCCCCCGTGGGTGTCGGGGGGGCGGCAGGAAGGGGCGAGGGGGTGGCCACGCTCGTTGGCACAGCGGGAACGGTGACGGTGGCAGGCGCAGGGCTTGCCGCGGCGGCGGGGTCCGCCTGGGAACTTACAGTAAAGCGGAAGTTGCCCTCCTCGCCGTGCCCGTCATCCAGCGACAGCGTCCGCCAGTGGACGGTGTAAATCCCATCGGGCAGGTCGGGCAGCAGGCTGACCAGCATGTGCGTGCGGTCGTCATCGTCCAGGCGGGCATCCCCCTGGTCCACCCGCGCCCCATCCGCGCCGGTCACCTCCAGCCGATTTTCCCCTTCGCGCCGAAACAGTTCCTGCGTGAACCAGAGCTCCACCACCGACGGCGCCTGCGCCAGCACTGCGTCGGCGGGCGGATTGGAGCGCTCGACCTCGGCATGGGCGCGCGCGGGGGCCGCCGCCAGCAAGCGCCAGGCGATGAGGCAGAGCAGCAGGGCGAGAAAGTGCCAACGATTCATCAGGCGCTCTTAATTCCCCTCATCCATCTGCTCTGCCACCCACTCCCCCACATCATGGGAAAGGTCATGCTGCTCCTCGTGCACCTGGGCAGACAGGGGCTTGGCAGCCTCCACATCGTCGCTTTCCAGGGCAGCCGCAAAGTCGTTGAGGGTCTGGCGGAAAGCGGCCACCTGGGGCTGGAAGGGCTCCGCCCAGGGCGTGACGGCCATCAACCGCTCGACGCGGAGGACCCGCCCCACGTAGGAGGGGTCAATCACCCCTTCCTCGTTCAGCGTCTCATCCATCCCGTGGAACCCCGCGTTGTCCAGCTCATAGAGGGTCAGCACCACCGGGTACACATCGGTAGCCCCTGTGGCCTCGCCCGGTGCGGCGGCGGTGGTCATCTCGCCCATCATGCTTTCCAGCTCCGCCACGCGCGCTTCCAGCGCAGCCACTTCCGCCGAAGCGGCCCCGGTTGTCACATTTTCCTCAGCGCCCATCATCCGTGTTTCCAACTCACCCAGCCGCTGTTCAAGGCCGCTCGTATCGGCCTGGGCCTGGCACCCAGCCAGGGCCATCGCAAGAAGCAACGGCAGGACAAAAAGTGTGCGTTTCATAACGTGGGACTTTCCTTCAGTAGGGAGCGTGCGAAGTTTCAGATACAGTCATACACAAGGATACCTATTCCGGAACGAATTACAACAAATTCTCACCGGCTGCTTTCGCGCCCCCACCAGCCGAACCCGATGGCCCCCCCTGCCTCGGTCAGCAGGTTGGCTGCCCGCCACAGCAGGGCGGCCAGGGCGGCGATGTCCGCGCCAACAAGGGGCGCCAGGGCAGCGGTGACGAGCCACTCGCGCACCCCCAGGCCGCCCGGTGCCAGAATGGTCACAAAGCCGACGCTCCAGGCAGCCAGCGCGGCCCCCAGCGCAGCGGGCACCAGCCGCAGCGGGGCGCCCAGCGCCAGGAGGGCGGCAGCGAGGGCCATCCCGTTGGCCAGGTGCACGACCGTGTAGCGCAGCAGGTAGCCGAGCAGCGTGCGGTAGCGCGGCATGCTGGGCAGCGGCTCCCGCCCCACCCGCAGCAGGACCCGGTTGGCGAGCGGGAAGAAGAGGCGCGGATGGAGGGCCAGCAGCCCCAGCGGCACCAGCGCAGCCAGCCACGCCCACCCTCGAACGGCGCTGCCCTCCGGCCAGCCGGGCAGGCTGAGGCTGACGAGCAGCAACGCGCTCAGCAACTGCAGCGCCTGCTCCAGAAAGACGGCGAGCGTGCCCTGCTGCCGCGTCACCCCTTCCCCCTGCCCCGCCACCACGCGCCCCACCAGGTGCCACACCGAGCCAGGGAGGTAGCGCCCCATGTTGGACAGCATCCACACGCGAAGCGCGCGCCGCCAGGGTAGCGGAACACCCAGCAGATCAGCTACTATACCCCTCCACACAGCCGCCTGCCCGACAAGGTAGAGGAGCGCGCAACCGAGCGAGAGCAGCAGGTACCCCTCGCGCCCCCGCACCTGGGCCAGCCCTGCGGCGAGGGGCAGCCCGCGGAGCGAGCGCCACCAGAACCAGCCCACCACGAGCACGAACAGCCATGCCGCACCCTGCCGAAGGCGCGGGTTAGCGCTGTGGCGCGTTGTAGGGATGTCACTGCCTGGCATCGTTACCTTGCCTTGCTGCTGAGGGGGCAGGCACCCGTCGGCCCGCCACGCAAAGGGTAAAAGTTGAAAACAAGAGGCATTTTGAGTAAAACATCGGGTTTGAACGGGAAGCGTGGCCCTGGCGGATGCCCAGGGCGCAGTCGTCCCCTTACAAGGAACAACCATCATGATTGATGTAGCAGAGCTTACCAAATCCTACGGGCCCATCGAGGCCCTGCGCGGCATCACCTTCCAGGTGGGGGAAGGGGAGATCGTGGGCCTGCTTGGCCCCAACGGGGCGGGCAAGTCCACAGCCATCAAGATTATCACCGGCTTTCTCCAGCCGGACAGCGGCACGGTGCGCGTGGACGGCCTGGACGTGCTGACCCACACGCAGGCGGTTCAGGCGCGCATCGGCTACCTGCCCGAAAACACGCCGCTCTACCCAGAGCTTTCGGTGCAATCCTACCTGCGCCTGATGGCTGACCTGCGCGAGATCCCGGAAGGCGAGCAGACCGCGCGCCTGTCCGAGGCTATCTATGCGACGGGGATGGCTGAGTACCTGACGCGCCCCATCGGCCAGTTGAGCAAGGGGCTGCGCCAGCGCGTGGGGCTCGCCCAGGCCATCCTCCACCAGCCAAAACTGCTGATCCTGGACGAGCCGACAGTAGGGCTGGACCCCACGCAGGTAGTCGAAATCCGCCACCTGATTCGTCGGCTGGCGCGCAGCAGCACCATCCTTTTTTCCTCGCACATCCTGTCCGAGGTCGAGGCGCTGTGCGACCGCGTGATTATTATCATGAACGGGCAGGTGCGCGCGGACGCGCGGCTGGCAGAGCTTGCCGCGACGGCCAATGCGGTGCTGGTCCTTCAGGAGCCGCGCGCGGAGGCGGGGCAAGCGCTCCGCCGGTTGGAGGGGGTGCGGCAGGTGGAGCCGATGCAGACGCCGGACGGCTTTCCCGCTTACCGCGTGGTCGGGCAGGGGGAGGCGGACCTGTGCCCCGCTATCTACGAGTTGGCCCGCACCAACGATTGGCCGCTGCGCGAGCTACGGCGGGACGTGCGAACGCTGGAGGCCGTGTTTAACCAGCTTGCGACGGCTGCATGATGCGCCATAGGACACCAGTCGGCGCGCTCCGAAGAGCGCCGGGGACGAGAAAACCGATGTGGAACCAAGTTAGGAAGGACGAGCAGGCATGACTCAAACCCTTGCCATCATGCGCAAAGAGCTGGCGGGCTATTTTGGCTCGCCCATGGCCCTTATCTTTATAGGGGTCTTTTTGGCCACTACGCTTTTTACCTTTTTCTGGGCCGATGCCTTTTTTGCGCGCGGCATCGCGGACGTGCGCCCGATGTTTCAATGGATGCCGATCCTGCTGGTGTTCCTGACGGCGGCGCTGACCATGCGCCAGTGGAGCGAGGAGCAGCAGACGGGCACGCTGGAAATCTTGCTCACCTCGCCGGTGCGGCTGACACAGCTGGTGCTGGGCAAGTTTCTGGCGGTCATGGCCCTGGTGGCGGTGGCGCTCGCGCTGACCCTCTTCCTGCCGCTCACGGTGGGGCTCCTGGGCAACCTGGATTGGGGGCCGGTGATCGGGGGCTATCTGGCGGCCCTGCTGCTGGCGGCTGCCTATGCCGCCATCGGGCTGTTCGTCTCCTCACGCACCGACAATCAGATCGTTTCCCTGATCCTGACCGTCCTGCTGGGGGGGCTGCTCTACCTGGTAGGCTCGCCCAGCGTGACAACCTTCGTCGGGGATGGGGTAGCCGAGCTTCTGCGGGCTGTGGGAACGGGCAGCCGCTTCGAGAGCATCGAGCGCGGCGTGGTGGACCTGCGGGACCTGGCCTACTTTGTCACGGTGACGGCGCTCTTTTTGACGCTGAATGTGATCTCGCTCGACAGCAAGCGCTGGAGCCACGGCGCGGCCATGCGCCCGTACCGCCAGGGGCTCTTGCTGACCGCGGCCCTGGTGGCCCTCAATGGGGTGGCCCTCAATGCGTGGCTCTTTCCCCTCAGCGGCGCCCGCGTGGACATGACGTCGCAAAAAGAATACAGCCTCTCGCCGACGACCCGTGCCCTGGTGGGCACCCTGAACGAGCCCCTGCTGATTCGGGGCTATTTCAGCGAGCGCACCCATCCCCTGCTAGCGCCCCTGGTGCCGCGCGTGCGGGACATGCTGCGCGAGTACGAGATTGCATCGGGCGGAAACGTGGTGGTGGAAATTGTGGACCCGCTGGAAGATCCAGAAAAAGAGGCCGAGGCCAACCAGACATATGGCATCCAGCCGACGCCGCTGCAGGCGAGCGACCGCTATGGGGCATCGGTGGTGAATGCGTACTTTGATGTGCTGATTCGCTACGGCGATCAAAACGCCGTGCTCGGCTTTCAAGATTTGATCGAGGTGCAGCCCTCCCCCACCGGCGATGTGGAGGTGCGGTTGCGAAACCTGGAATACGACCTGACCCGCTCGATCAAGCGGGTGGTCTACGGCTTCCAGAGCGTGGACGCGGCCCTGGCGGAGCTGGACGAGCCCGCCGCGCTGACCCTCTTTTACACGCCAGAGTCGCTGCCGGAGTGGCTGGCAGGGGTGCCCGCCACCGTCGAGACAGTGGCCAGGCGAGATCGAGGGGAAGGCAGCCGGCAAGTTTAGCTACGAGGCGGTGAACGTAGACGACCCCGCCAGCCCTGTGTCCCGCGAGGCGATGGTGGAGCGCTTCGGCCTCCAGCCGATTGCGGCGGACCTGTTCGGCACCCAGAGCTACTACCTGCACATGATCTTGCAGGTGGGGGAGGAGCAGCAACTGCTGGCGCCGTCGGGCGACCTGACGGAGGCGGACATTCGCACCAGCATCGAGTCGGGGCTGAAGCGTGGCTCGAGTGGCTTCTTGAAGGTGGTGGGGCTGTGGACGCCGCCGGAAACCCCCACCGCCGACCCCTTCGGCCAGCAGGCCCCCTCGTTCAAGCAGTATCGTGCGATTGCCGATCAGCTTCGGCAGGATTACACGGTGACCCCGATGGACCTGACCACGGGGCAGGTGCCACCGGAGGTGGACGTGCTCGTGCTGGTGGCCCCGCAGGGGATGAGCGAGCGCGAGCTATACGCGGTGGATCAGTATCTGATGCGGGGCGGGGCGGTGGTGGTGGCGACGGGGGCCTTCGTGCTCAACCCCGATCCGCTTACGGGCAATCTGGGCGTGGCCCCCGTCGAGGGGGGCATCGAGGCGTTGCTGGGCCACTACGGGCTGGACGTGCAGCCCGCACTGGTCCTGGACCCGCAGAACGAACCGTTTCCCGTGCAGATGGCGCGTGATGTGGGTGGCATGCAGGTGATGGAAATTCAGGCGATGAATTACCCCTTCTTTGTGGATGTGCGCCCGGACGGGATGGACCGGGAAAGCCCGATCCTGGCAAGCGTGCCAGCGTTGACGCTCAACTGGGCCTCGCCGCTGCTGGTGGACGAGGCGGCGACGGAGGGGCAGACCGTGACCACGCTCATGCGCTCCAGCCCGCAGTCGTGGCTCCGCACCGGCACCGATATTCAGCCGGACCCTGTGCTGTATCCGGAGCTTGGCTTCCCGGTCGAGGGGGAGCCCCAGTCGTACCCGCTTGCCGTCTCCCTCCAGGGCGCTTTCGCCAGCTTCTTCGAGGGCAAGCCGATCCCGACGGCGGCCTCCGCGCTGACGGGGGAAACCACGCCGGACAGCACGACGGTCCCGACGGACACGATCGGCACTATCGTTTCTTCGCCGGACACGGCGCGGCTGGTCGTCATCGGGAGCGGCGAGTTCCTCAACGACATCGTGTTCCAGCTTTCCTCCAGCTTGACCGGGGAGCGCTACCTGAACAGCCTTCAAGTGATGCAGAATGCGGTGGACTGGTCCGTGGAAGATCTGGACCTGCTGACCATCCGCTCGCGCGGGACCTCGGCGCGCGTGCTGGAGCCGCTGACGGAGCAACAGCAACGCACGTGGGAAATTGGCAATTACGCAGTGGCGCTGCTGGCCCTGGCGGGAATCGGCGCGCTGTGGCGCCTGCGCCGCCGCAACGAGAAGCCTATGGTGCTGCTCCCCCCGACGGAAGGGGGAGCGGGACGGGTCAGCGGGGCGCCCCCGCTCCACCCGTCAAGCTGAGCAAGGCGACCTGCTTTAAAGGGCGAGTCAGGACAACCATTCAAAAGGACCCCATGGAACGACGCAATCAACTTTTAACCTCGCTGCTGGTGCTGCAGATGGCACTGGTGGCGCTGGTATATTTGTGGCCGCGGCCCGGCGCGGCGGGGAGCCCAAGCGGGCCCCTGCTGGCAAACTTTGAGCCGGGCAACGTGGCGATGCTGACGGTGCAGGATGCGGAGGCGAATAGCATAGCGCTCGCTCGCCGCGACGAAGGCTGGGTTCTGCCCGAGGCGGATGAGTTCCCGGCAGACAGCAGCAAGGTAGCTGCCTTTCTGGACAAGCTCGCCCTGGTGCGCACCAATCGGTTGGTGACCCAGACAGAGGAAAGCCACGAGCGGCTGCAGGTGGCCGAGGAGGCGTTCGAGCGGCTGGTGACGTTGGAGATGGCGGATGGCAGCACGCACGAGCTACGCATCGGCACGTCGGCAGGGCCAAGCGCCACGCACATACGGGTGGATGAGCAGCCGGAGGTGTATCTGACCGGTGATCTGGCCTCCTGGGATGCGAATGCCGTGGCTACGGGGTGGATCAACCCCACCTACTACACGGTGCCCCTGACGGCGACGGTGGGGCTAACGCTGAGCAATGCATCCGGCACCTTCGAGTTCACGCGCGAGGGGGAGGCGTGGAGCCTGGTGGGGCTGGCCGAGGGGGAAACCTTTAACCAAAGCGCGCTGACGGCCATGCTGGCGCAGGCCACGAGCATGACGATGGTGCGCCCCCTGGGGAGCGATGAGGAGGCAGCGTATGGCCTGGCATCGCCCCGCGCAACCGTCACGCTCCGCACCGCCGAGGGGGAGACCCACACCCTGCTGATAGGCGCGGAAGACGCGGCGGCGGGGAGCGCGGTAGCAAAGTGGTCGGAGTCGCCCTATTTCGTGCAAATCGCCTCGCCCACCGCTGCAAGCTTCGTCGAAAAGCGGCGCGACGATTTTCTCCAGCTTGCGCGCCCACCCCGACGGTGGCTCCGTAGGCAAGAGCGGCCCGCCCCAGCCCGAAGGGTTGCCCGTGCGGATGGACGTGCTATCCCAAGACAAGGAGCCATCGTATGGCAGACTCCATTCCGCTTCGTAGCGCCGAGCACCCTTCGGGCGAGGCAACGGTGCAGGGCAGCAACCAGATCGTGGGCCGACGGCGGCGTTGGGCGCTGGCGGCGGTCCTGCTGACCATGTTTTTTTCGTCCATGAACCAGACAACGGTGTCCACGGCCATGCCGGTCATCATCGGCGAGCTACAGGGCTTCTCGCTGTATGCGTGGGTCTTCACAGCTTACATGATGGCGTCGGCGGTGACTGTGCCCTTGTATGGCAAACTGTCAGACATTTATGGGCGCAAACCCTTCTATGCCCTGGGGCTGGTGCTCTTCATGATCGGGTCGGCGGCATCGGGGCTGGTGCAAAGCATGCCGCAGCTTGATCGCGGCGCGCGGCTTTCAGGGGATCGGGGCGGGGGCGATGCTGAGCATGCCCCTGGCCACGGTGGGGGACATCTTTAACCCGCGCGAGCGCGGGCGATGGGTGGGGGTGGTGGCAGCGATCTACGCGGTGGCCAGCGGGATCGGGCCCACCCTTGGCGGCTGGATCACGGACCAGTGGGGCTGGCGCTGGGTCTTTTACATCAACCTGCCGCTGGCACTGGTGGCGCTGGTGGCTGTATGGTATGCCCTGCCCACCGTGCGTACCCCCGGACGGGCAAGCGTGGATTGGCTGGGCGGCCTCCTGCTGGTGGCAGGGTTGCTGCCGCTGCTCCTCGCGTTCACGCGGCTGGGCGAGGCGACGCAGGAACCTGCCCTGACGGGGGCGCTGATCGGCGCGAGCGTGCTGGGTCTGGCCCTCTTTGTGGCGGTGGAGCGGCGCGCCGCCTCGCCCATCATCTCGCCACTCCTCTTTCGCGACCGCGTGTTTGTGGGCACAGCGGTGGTCGCCTTTCTGGTCTCCGTTGCCATGTTTGGCGGGATCATGTTTTTGCCGCTCTACCTGCAGGGGGTGCTGGGGCTGAGCGCACGCGCCGCGGGGCAGACGATGACCCCGATGATGCTGAGCCTGATCGCGGGGAGCGTGCTCGGCGGGCAGTTGTTGTCGAGGACGGGGCGCTACCGCCTCCAGGCCATCGCGAGCGTGCTGGCGATGGGCGCAGGGCTGGCACTGCTGGCGGGGCTAGGGCCGGATAGCTCGCGGGGTGCCTTTGTTCGGTACTCGACGCTGTTCGGGGTGGGCACGGGCTCGATCCTGCCCCTGCTAAACGTGGCAGTGCAGAACGCCTTCCCCTACCGCATGATGGGCATGGTCAGCGCCACGCAGCAGTTTGTGCGCTCGCTGGGGGGGGTGGTGGCCGCCCCGCTTCTGGGGGCGGCGCTCGCCAGCACCTTCGCGGCTGACTTTGCACGGCGGCTGCCTGCTGAGGTCAGTCGAGGCGCTGGCAGGGCTCCCTGCCACGCAGCGTGCGGAGCTCCTCGACCCGCAGGGGCTGATCAACGCGCAGACGCAGGGGGCGATTCGCGACCTGTTCGATACGCTGGGCAGCGAGGGGCCGCTGCTTCACCAACAGTTTTTGTCGGCACTGCATCTCTCGTTATCGCTCGGTGTCTCGCGGCTGCTGCTGCTGGCGCTGGGGGCCACCGTCCTGGCGTTGGGGGCCACCCTGTTCTTGCCCGAGGTTCCGCTGAAGCAGGACGAGTTTTACGATGAGTAGGGGGTGAAGGAACGCTAGCGCCCGCGCCCGAGCACCGGAATCCACACCTTCTTCACGGTGGATGTCGGGATCGCATCCTGCCAGTGCCAGAGAATGCGAAAGTTCATGCCCGCACAGGTGGGTAAATCAAGCCCCTGGATATGATCGCTTCGGTCCGGGTCGTCACCCGCAAAGGCCACATAGGGCGTGGTGGCATCCTCTGAGGGATTGCAGCGCTCCATGGGATACTCGGACCAGTCAGGGAAGGGCTCGTTGTGGAGCGTGGTATCGGCATCCTCGACCACGACGTGCCAAGCCTCAGAAGTGAATTGGTACCCCTGCCGCACCAGGCGACCATAAATGCTGTTTGGCCCACTCGCCTGCGGGCGCTCGTACTCCACCGACGACACTCGCCAGCAGCCGTACAAACAATCGGTTGCCCGGATGATGGCCACGGTGGAGGTATCTACCTCTGCCGCATCATTCCCCTCACCGAAGGCCCTACCCGGCAGGAGGCCCAGGACCAGCATCCCCACCAGCGCGCTGAGCGCCACCGCCCACCCCATCTTCCCCAGGCTACGAGCGTATACGGTCTTCATCGTGTTCTCCATCGTCCTTTGAGTGTGCGTTGGTGTGGTGTGTAGCAAGGAGCCTGGTTCAGAACGCTGTGGGGCTACCTAAAAATCGCTAAAAGCAGGTTACGGACCAACCCTTTCAAGTTGGGAAATATGCCTCGTACCAACTTGACTTTCGATCTTGTTTGCTTATAGTTAACAGTGTTAAACTTTAACACTGTTAACTAGTACCACAACGAGATTTTGTTGATTTGTCATGCTGCGACCCCCAGGCGGCGGTAGCGCCTTCCTGCCAGGAGAAATCCATGCCCCTTCCCTGTCATTCCGAATGGACGCGCCCCCGGACCACCGTCCGAAATGGGGCGAATGAGGAATCTGTGCAACGCTCCGTCAATGACTGATTCCAGGCGAGATGTCTCGTTCTCTCCATGCCGAGTGTTGCTGGTCCGGGTCATCCACTCGACATGACAGGGCAAGGGCGGTGACAAGGACCTTGTTTCTCAGCAGCGGAGCGAAGCAGCGCACTCTTCAGAGCGCCGCTCAGCGTGACAGCGCAAAACAGCCGAAGTCTCGTTGTAGTGTTAGTTAGATCACCCCGAACAGGAATGGGATTCTGGACAAAGGCAAGGCACCATGAGCAACCAGGAGCGGAAGCGCCGTGCCGCGCGGCGTTTTCTTGAGGTGGTTCCCCCCCTGCTTCACCGGCTGGGCAGCGACCTGCGCGAGATGGATGTGGATGGCACCGTGACGCTTCAGCAGTTCCGGATCATGGTCACGCTGCGCCACTGCCCCAACTCGCCGAGCGGCCTGGCAGCCCTGCACGAGGTATCGGTGCCTGCTGTGTCGCGCCTGGTGGGAACCCTGGTGGAGCGAGGCTGGGTGCAGCGAGAGACGGACACGGACGACCGACGCCAGCTCCTGCTAAAGCTGACAGAGGAAGGGCAAGCCATGTGCTCCCTCATCGCGGAGCGCGGGGCGGAGCATCTGTCGGAACTGCTGGCGCAGTTGGACGAGGCAGAGCTGGCAGGGCTGGAACAAGCCCTGGACGGGCTGGGGCGCGTGGTGGCCGCGCGGCGCGCGTCCTTTGAAGCCGATAGGCCGCAAGACGAATCAGAGTTCAACCGATGATATCGAATTTGAATCAGAGGCAAGCAAGATGAGAGGCAGAGCGGCGCGCCCCCAAGGGGCGGACAATGGCGGGCTGAAGCGCGCCATCGGCTATTTGAAATATGACTTCCGATTGACCGGCGCCACCTACTTTGCGGTGCTGATTGCCACCCTGGGACAACTGGCCATCCCGCAACTGGTGCAAAACATCCTGGATGCTGTGGTGCAGGGGGCTCAAACACGCTTCACCGGCGGCGCCGCGAACGAGCGGGCCATCTGGCTGGCGATGGGAACCATCGTGCTGTTCGCGCTGGTGCGCGCCCTCTTTTCCTTTGCCCAGGGATACCTCGCCGAACTGTCCTCGCAGAACGTGGCGTTTCGCCTGCGCAACCAGATTTTTGAAAAGGTGCAGCGCCTTTCTTTCAGCTACCATGACCGCAACCGCACGGGGCAGCTGATGGTGCGGGCGACGGACGATGTGGAAAAGGTGCGCGGCTTCCTGGGGCAAGGGCTGGTCCTCGCCGTGCAGGCGCTGGTCATGCTGGTGGGCATCCTGATTGTCCTGTTCTGGACCAACGCGCGACTGACGCTGGTCGTCATCCCGATCCTGCCGATAGCGATGATCTTGTTCATGATATTCGGGGCCGTCAGCCAGCCGCTCTTTGGGGAGGTGCAAAAGCGCCTTTCTGCGCTGAACACGATCTTGCAGGAAAATCTGGCGGGTATCCGGGTGGTTCGGGCCTTTGCGCAGGAGCCGCGCGAGCAGGTGCGCTTCGGCGCGGCAACTGACCATTACATGGAGCAGCAGCTCCGCGTGAGCCGCGTCTTCAGCTTCCTTTTCCCCGTGGTCTTCCTGACGGCGAACCTGGGCCAGGCAGCTGTCCTCTACTTCGGGGGCAGCATGATCATCGGCGGCTCGCTGACCCTGGGCGAGTGGCAAAAGTTTTCTTTGTATCTGATCTATGCCTTCCTGCCTATCGGCCAGTTGGGCTTCATCATCTCCCTCATGGCGCAGGCCAACACCTCGGCGGGGCGCATCTTTGAAATTCTGGATGCCAGCAACGAGATCGCCGATCGCCCCGGGTCGCTGGCGATCCAACAGATCGAGGGGCGCGTGACCTTTGAGGACGTGACCTTCCGCTACTTTGGCAGCGGCGACCCTATCCTGAGCCAGGTTTCGCTTTGTGGCAGAGCCGGGGCAGACCGTGGCCCTGCTGGGCGCTACCGGCAGCGGCAAGACCACCATCATCAACCTGATCCCCCGCTTCTATGACGTGAGCGAGGGCGCGGTGCGCGTGGACGGGCAGGACGTTCGGGAGATCACGCTGGAAAGCCTTCGTCGCCAGATCGGCATCGTGCTCCAGGAAACCACCCTGTTCAGCGGCTCCATCCGCGACAACATCGCCTTTGGGCGGCCCGACGCCACCCCAGAGGAGGTGGCCGCGGCGGCGCAGGCGGCGCGCGCGCACGACTTTATAGTGGGCTTTCCGGATGGCTATGACACGAAGGTGGGCGAGCGCGGCACCACGCTGAGCGGCGGGCAAAAGCAGCGCATCGCCATCGCCCGCGCGCTGCTGCTCAACCCCCGCATCCTCATCCTCGATGATTCGACGAGCGCGGTGGACGTGACGACCGAGGCGCAGATTCAAGAAGCGCTGGATCGCCTGATGAAAGGGCGCACCAGCTTCGTCATCGCACAGCGCATTTCTACAGTTTTGAGCGCCGATCAGATTCTGGTGCTGGAAAAGGGGCGCATCGTGGCGCGCGGCACGCACCGCGAGTTGATGGATGAGAGCGCCCTGTATGCCGAAATTTACCACTCGCAGCTTGTGGGCGACGCGGAACCAGCAGTCGGGGCTACCCCCGCCATGCACCCGGCCTGAGCCGCGCCCTGTAACCAGTTTGCTTAAGGAGTCAACCGATCATGCTGGACGGTCAACGCCAAATGATGAGCCAGGAAAGCAGCAAGGCCGCCGATGTGTGGTCCACGCTGGGGCGGCTGGGGCGCTATTTTGCACCCTTTGGCTGGGTGCTGCTGGGGGTTCTCGTATTGATGCTTTTTAGCGCCTGGACGCAGGTGCAGGCCCCTGACTTGACGGGGCAAGCCGTGGACTGCTTTATCGCTGTCACGCCACAATCCGCTCAAAACTGCTGGTTTACCGACACGCCCGGGCCCAGCGTGAGCGGCCTGGGGCGGCTCCTCCTGCTGCTGGTGCTCCTCTTTGTGGCAGGGGCGGTCGTCACGGGTCTGATGTTTTACATGATGAGTTGGACCGGGCAGCACGTGCTGACCTCAGTGAGAAAAGAAATCTTTGCCCAGGTTCATCGCCTGTCGCTGACCTATTACACGCGCCATGAAGCCGGCGATGTGATGAGCCGTTTGACCAGTGACGCCGACACCATCCAGCAAGCATTCGGCTTTGCACTGGTCCAGGTCGTGAGCGGCATCATATTGATGGTATGGATCCTCGCGGCAATGATGCGCGAGAATGTGATCTATGCCCTGCTTGCCCTTTCCACGGTGCCCTTCATGCTGGCGGCCACACAGATTTTGTCCGGCCAGGCGCGCAAGGCCTTTCGCGTCACCAGGCAGGAGATGGGCTCCATCAATGCGGGACTGCAGGAAAACATTGCTGCCGTGCGCGAGGTGCAAGCCTTCAGCCGCGAGGACGAAAATCTTGCCACCTTCGAGCGGACCAACGCTGCCAACCGCGACGCGAACGTGCGGGCTGTGGCCTTCACCAGTGCCCTTGCGCCCACCCTGGACTTTTTCAGCTTTGTCTCCATCGCCATCATCGTGGGGATCGGCGGGATCTGGGCACTGCGCGGTACGCCGGTCTTTGGCACGATCTTCAGCCTGGGGTTGGTCATCGCCTTTCTGGGGTACGTGCAGCGTTTGAATCAGCCCGTGCAACAAATCTCCGTCCTTTGGACCAACCTGCAGAGCGCCATCGCGGGGGCCGAGCGCATCTTTGAGTTTCTGGATGAAGCGCCCGACATCTATGATCGCCAGGGCGCACCGGCGATGCCGAGCATCCAGGGGCATGTGCGATTCGAAGAGGTCTGGGCGGAGTACGAGCCGGGTCAGCCGGTTCTGCGAGGGGTGAGCCTGGAGGCCAAGCCGGGCCAAACCGTGGCCATCGTGGGGCCGACCGGGGCGGGCAAGACCACCATCATCAACCTGCTGCCGCGCTTCTACGATGTGACGCAGGGGCGAGTGCTGATAGATGGCACGGACGTGCGCGATGTCCAGGCGCGGAGCCTGCGCGAGCAGATTGGCATCGTCCTCCAGGACAACTTCCTCTTCAACGATACGGTCTTTAACAACATTCGCTACGCGCGCCCGAACGCCAGCGACGAGGAGGTGATCGCGGCGGCGCGCCTCGTGCAGGCAGACAGTTTTATCGAGCGCTTGCCGGAAGGCTATGCCACCGTGCTGGGCGAGCGAGGCAGCGGGCTGAGCCAGGGGCAGCGGCAACTGATAGCCATCGCCCGCGCCGCCCTGGCGGACCCGCGCATTCTTATCCTGGATGAAGCAACGAGCAGCGTTGACACGCGCACGGAGCGGATGATCCAGCGGGCACTGGAAACGTTGCTGGCAGGCAGGACGAGCTTCGTCATCGCGCACCGGCTGAGCACGATCCGCAACGCCGATCAGGTGCTGGTTCTCCAGGCTGGCCAGGTGGTGGAGCGCGGCACGCACGATGAGCTGCTGGCGCAGCGCGGCGCCTACTACGACCTTTACCAGAGCCAGTTTCGCCATGATGAGACGGCGCCCGCGCCGAACGAGGTGGGCGCGCAACTGTAGGGCGTGGTGCCTCGGGGGGGCTGACCTGGCAGCCCGCCCCATCGGCCGCTTCCCGTCTTCCACACCGACTGGCGGCGGCGCCACCTCTGCCGTGATCGCTATGAGGCATAACGCTGAATGACATAGGAGAGCAACGCCACCGTCCCCGCCACCTCCTCCGGTGACGGCTCCGCGTCTGGATGCTGTCGCCCCTCCCACGCCCGCTCGATCAGGGGGTGCCACCGTTCACCCAGCGTCTCGCGCGCCCATCCCGCCGCCTCCCGTTTCGATGCCACTGCCCCTGTTTCAAGCGTGTAGAGGATCCGACAGAGCGAGAGGACAATGTAGGATTGGTACCCGCGCGGGTGGATACGGGCAGGGTCCTCGAGGAGGGGCACCACCCAGGTAGACAGTGTGGACCGCATGGCCGCCCGCAGGTCGTCCGGCAAGATCGGATCAATGAGCGCATCGGGCGGCGGGCCTGCCAGCACGATGCCGCGCGTGCGCGCGATCTGCCGATGGACGAGCCAGTCGGCCCCGTGCCGCGCCCACTTCAAGCGCTCCCCCTGACCGCGCTCAATGTTGGGATGGGTGGCGCGGGCCGGGTCATAGCGGCGCAGAGCGCGCCGCCCGATATACGACCCCTCCAACTGGATCGCCCACGGCGTGCCCCGGTCGGCGATGCGCTCGTGCATCGCCTGCAAAGCCGCGAAATGCTCCTGCGAGACCTCCTCCTGGGTCACGACGATAAAGTCTATATCGCTTGCTTCATCGAAGGCGCCCGTGGCAAGCGAGCCTTCCAGGTACATGCCGAGGAACTGGCTACCCAGGATCCTCTGCGCCCCGGCCAGCACCTCATCCAGAAGCGCGTTGATTGCAGGATAGGGGGTGGGGGGCAACCTTGTCTCAGCCATCAGTGTCTCCTGCGGGATGGATAGTCTACGGGGCAGAATTGTGGACCCCTGGATCGTAGGACTTGTCTTTGATTTCATCATCGAGCGGGTTCCACGCCATCGCCTTGTGACGCACCCCTACTCGCATCCCCGCCGCATTTGACAAGTGGGACCCGCTGAGTATACTCCTACTTCAAGCGTTCAGCCCGGAACGCAGCGCGCTCGCAAGCGAGGCGCGGGGTGCGGGCAGGAAGCGGGTCTCGTGCAGCCAGTGGCTGGGCAGATCAAACAAGCAGAGAAAGCTAAAACCGACTGGCGGCAGGCGCCGCGCAGCGGTTTTTTTGTCGCCCCACGCCAGGCGGCGCGCATCCCCAAACGGATGCCAGCGAGCGGGCGGGAGTTGACAAACGGGGAAAGAGTGATATACTCTTCCTTCGCTGCGGGAACGCAGCCGAACCTTGCCAACAGAAGAGTGATAGCAAGCAACGCTCAAAAACGGTAACACGTCGAATCAAGTCTCGGCTGCGGTCGAGCTTTTTCACGGAGAGTTTGATCCTGGCTCAGGATGAACGTTGGCGGCATGCTTAACACATGCAAGTCGAACGCACGTCTTCGGACGTGAGTGGCGAACGGGTGCGTAACACGTAGGTGACCTGCCCGCGAGTGGGGGATAACCCTCGGAAACGAGGGCTAATACCGCATGAGCTTGGTGCATCACGCGCTAAGCAAAGCTTAATGTGCTCGCGGAGGGGCCTGCGGCCTATCAGGTAGTTGGTGGGGTAACGGCTCACCAAGCCGATGACGGGTAGCTGACCTGAGAGGGTGGTCAGCCACAGGGGAACTGAGACACGGTCCCCACTCCTACGGGAGGCAGCAGTGAGGAATCTTGGGCAATGGGGGCAACCCTGACCCAGCAATGCCGCGTGAAGGATGACGCCTTTCGGGGTGTAAACTTCTTTTGTGTGGGAGCAGCAAGGAGCGTACCACACGAATCAGTCACGGCTAACTACGTGCCAGCAGCCGCGGTAATACGTAGGTGGCGAACGTTATCCGGAGTGACTGGGCGTAAAGGGTCCGTAGGTGGGACGATTTGTCTGGTGTGACAATGCCTGGCTCAACTAGGCGAGTGCACGGGAAACGGTCGTTCTGGAATCAGGTCGAGGTCGGTGGAATTCCCGGTGTAGTGGTGGAATGCGTAGAGATCGGGAGGAACGCCTAAGGCGCAGGCAACTGGCTAGGCCATGATTGACACTGAGGGACGAAAGCGTGGGGAGCGAACAGGATTAGATACCCTGGTAGTCCACGCTGTAAACGATGTGTGCTAGCTGTGTGGCCTTGAGTGGCTGCGCGGCGCAGCTAACGCGTAAGCACACCGCCTGGGGAGTACGGCCGCAAGGCTAAAACTCAAAGGAATTGACGGGGGCCCGCACAAGCAGCGGAGCGTGTGGTTTAATTCGATGCGACGCGAAGAACCTTACCTGGGCTTGACATGCTGGTAGTAGGGGAGGGAAACCCGACCGACCCGCAAGGGAGCCAGCACAGGTGCTGCATGGCTGTCGTCAGCTCGTGTCGTGAGATGTTGGGTTAAGTCCCGCAACGAGCGCAACCCCTGGTCGGTGTTTTACATGTCACCGACGACTGCCCGGTACCAATCGGGAGGAAGGTGGGGATAACGTCAAGTCAGCATGGCCCTTATGTCCAGGGCGACACACACGCTACAATGGCGCGTACAATGGGCAGCCACCCCGCGAGGGGGCGCGAATCCACAAAGCGCGTCGTAGTTCGGATTGGAGTCTGCAACTCGACTCCATGAAGGCGGAGTTGCTAGTAACCGCGCGTCAGCCACAGTGCGGTGAATGCGTTCCCGGGCCTTGTACACACCGCCCGTCACGTCATGGGAGTCGCTAACACCTGAAGTCGGGTAGCTAACCTCTGGGAGGCGCCTGCCGAGGGTGGGAGTGGTGACTGGGACGAAGTCGTAACAAGGTAGCAGTACCGGAAGGTGCGGCTGGATCACCTCCTTTCTAGGGAGACCTAGTCTCCTGACTTACTAACGGCCGAACCGGGCCGCGCGTGCTTGTTATCACTCTTCTGTTGGCAAACCGCTATCGTGGGGGCGATTAGCTCAGTTGGTTAGAGCACTCCTCTGATAAGGGAGAGGTCTCAGGTTCGAGTCCTGAATCGCCCACTAGCAGGGTGCTCTTGACAAAAGGGCCGACCCCGATAAAATGTAAAGAAGCCACATTGACCGACATGTACCGGAAGGAACCTCTGTCTTGCTGACCACTATCGTTGCGAGCCAACCGGATAGCGCGTAGAGCAATGGCAGGTGCCTTTCCACGGCCCCGCGATTGCGGGGCTTTTTTGTGCCCCGCCCCTTTGACAACCCAGAGTTTGTGACTTGA
>CAVRLZ010000028.1:0-46193 GCA_963721895.1 uncultured Chloroflexia bacterium
TGGGCAGGGGCGGAACCCCACCCCATGCCCCGCCGCTTTGCTTCCCCGCCCCGCCCGTGGGCCGCGCCGCCCGCCGTTCCAACGGCGGGCTAGCCGAGCGTGTCCTCCGGACACACGGCACGATGCCCCGCAGGTCGTACAACCCCGGAGGGGTTGGCTCCACTAGCCGGGGATTTCAATCCCCGGCGGGGTTGGTTCCGCAAGGGGGCAGGCAGGCGCGGCGTAGGGGCGGGGCCAGGCGCGGAACCCCCCTGGCACACACACCCGCGCCCCTCGCGCCGGCCTCGCCCGCCCACCCCCGCCCACGCGGAACCGACCTGGCAAACAGGGCGCCATCCCTCGCGCCGGCCTCGCCCGCCCCTTCCTGGTAAGCAACAAGCGCCCCACCCCGCCTAAAGGCGGAACTACAAACAGGGCGCCGCCCCTACACCCCATGCCTGCAACCCCCCCAATACCCCCGGCGGGTTTTCGTGTGGGCAGCGGGCGAGCGATGGATGCGGCGGGCGAGGCCGCGGAAAGAGCGGCGCGGCGCGTCCCGGCGTCGGTGGCCGCTGGCCCCGCCCCTACGCCGCGCCCCCCGTTTGTAGTTCCGCCTTTAGGCGGCGTCGTAGCCCCAAGGCCGCCTCCTCTACCCCCTGCGTTCATTTGGCATCCCCTGTTTCAACCGCCTCCTACGTCTTGCCCACGCCCCTTGCGGTGTCTGTTTACATCCTTTATAATGGCAACCTTCCCCATAAAGTCTATCCGTTGGCCCCCATTCTCGTGCCCTAACAAAGGAATCCCCCAAACCATGTCCTCCCCCGTCACCCCTCCCGACCCCTCCAAACGATTGGTACGCTGGAAGCGCCACCTGCGCGGCACGCCGCGCGCCCGTCGCCTTGCTCGCGCCGTGGGCAGCGGCACGTTGCTGCTGGCGCTGGGCCTGGCGCCCTTTGCCCCCCTCCGCCTAGTTTCCACCACCCAGGCGGCCCCGTTGCCGCCGGCGGTGGCCGCGCGCCAGGCCCCCGCCCTCTTTGCGCGCACCAGCAACTTTCCGGCGAGCATCCAGCTAGGTGCGCTGAACGGCAGCGATGGCACCCGCCTGGACGGCGCGGCGACGTACGATCGCGCGGGCCGGGCGGTAAGCGAGGCGGGCGATGTGAACGGGGATGGCTTCGCCGACCTGATAGTCGGTGCCCCCTATGCCGACACGAACGGGAGCAACGCCGGCGCGGCCTATGTGCTCTTTGGCGAGGGGGTGGCTTCGCTGCCGACCTCGATCTCGCCACGCTGAATGGCAGCACGGGCTTCCGCCTGACGGGTGCGGCGGGGGGCGATTACACTGGCGATGCGGTGAGCGGGGCGGGCGATGTGAACGGCGATGGCTTCGACGACCTGCTCATCGGTGCCCTCTCTGCCGATCCGAACGGGACCGACTCCGGCGCGGCGTACGTGGTGTTTGGCGGGGCAAGCGTGGGCAGCACTGGCACCATCGCCCTGGGGTCGCTCAACGGCAGCAAGGGCTTCCGCCTGACGGGCGTGGCGGCGCTCAATCAGGCTGGCAGGGCGGTGAGCGGGGCGGGCGATGTGAACGGCGATGGCTTCGACGACCTGCTCATCGGCGCCCCGCAGGCCGTCCCGAACGGGCAGGACTCCGGCGCGGCGTACTTGATCTTGGCGGGGCCAGCGTGGGCAGCACTGGCACTGTCGCCCTCGGCGCCCTGAATGGCACCACGGGCTTCCGCCTGACGGGCGTGGCGGCGGGCGATTACGCGGGCAGGGCGGTGAGCGGGGCGGGCGATGTGAACGGCGATGGCTTCGACGACCTGCTCATCGGTGCCCCACGGGCCGACCTGAACGGCGCGTCCTCCGGCGTGGCCTATCTGGTCTTTGGCGGGGCGACGGTGGGCAGCGGCGGCACGGTGGCCCTGGGCGCATTGAATGGCAGCGATGGCTTCCGCCTGACGGGCGTGGCGGCGGGCGATCAGGCTGGCAGGGCGGTGAGCGGGGCGGGCGATGTGAACGGCGATGGCTTCGACGACTTACTCATCGGTGCCCCTTATGCCGACCCAAACGTAACCTACTCCGGGGCGGCGTATGTGGTGTTTGGCGGGGCGAGCGTGGGCAGCAGCACTGGCACCATCGCCCTCGGGTCGCTCAACGGCAGCGATGGCTTCCGCCTGACGGGCGTGGCGGCGGGCGATCAGGCTGGCAGGGCGGTGAGCGGGGCGGGCGATGTGAACGGCGATGGCTTCGCCGACCTGATCATCGGTGCGCCAGGGGTCGACGCAGACGCGTCCAACTACATATACCAACTCCGGAAGCGCGTACGTGGTGTTCGGCGGGGCGAGCGTGGGCAGCAGCGGCACCGTCGCCCTGGGGTCGCTGAATGGCAACAATGGCTTCGTCTTAAAGGGCACATCGGCCTATGACTATGCTGGGTGGGCGGTGAGCGGAGCAGGGGATGTGGACGGGGACGGCACGGATGATCTGCTCGTCGGCGCCCCAGGGGCCGACCCGAACGGGGACGACTCCGGTTCCGCCTACCTGGTCTTTGGCCGCGCCGATACGGTGGAGGTGGCGCTGGGCGGGCTGACTGGCCCGGACGGCTTCGCCCTGGAGGGCGCGGTGGAGGGTGATCGCGCTGGCTATGCCGTAAGCGAGGCGGGCGATGTGAACGGCGATGGCTTCGGCGACTTACTCATCGGTGCCCCCTATGCCGACCCGAACGGGAGCTACTCCGGCGCGGCCTATGTGGTGTTTGGCGGAGCGGGCGGCTTCGCGGGCAGCCTGAATCTCGGCTCGCTGACTGGCAGCGCTGGCTTCGTCATGAATGGCGCGGCGGAGTACGATCACGCGGGCCAGGCGGTGAGCGGAGCGGGCGATGTGAATGGCGATGGTTTTGACGACCTGCTCATCGGTGCCCCCTGGGCCGACCCGCACGCGTACTATTCCGGCGCGGCCTACGTGGTGTTTGGCGGGGAGATGCGTGGGCAGCGGCGGCGCCATTGAGTTGAGTGAGTTGGGCACGCTGAATGGCAGCGCTGGCTTCGTCATGAATGGCGCGGCGGAGTGCGATTACGCGGGCGATGCGGTGAGCGGGGCGGGCGATGTGAATGGCGATGGTTTTGATGATCTGCTCATCGGTGCCTCTGGGGCCGACCCGACCGGGAGCTACTCCGGCGCGGCCTACCTGGTGTTTGGCGGGGCAAGCGTGGGCAGCGGCGGCGCCATTGAGTGATATGAGCACGCTGAATGGCAGCGCTGGCTTCCGTCATGACGGGCGTGGCGGAGGACGATTACGCGGGCAATGCGGTGAGCGGGGCGGGCGATGTGAACGGGGATGGCTTCGCTGACCTGCTCGTTGGCGCGCCCTTTGCCGACCCGAACGGGAGACCGCTCCGGCGCCGCCTATGTGGTGTTTGGCGGGGCGGGCGGCTTCCCTGCCTCCATCGCCCTGGGGTCGCTCAACGGCAGCGCTGGCTTCCGCCTGACGGGCGTGGCGGCGGGCGATTACGCGGGCTGGTCGGTGAGCGGGGCGGGCGATGTGGACGGGGATGGCTTCGCTGACCTGCTCGTTGGCGCGCTGAATGCCGACCCGACCGGGAGCAACTCCGGCGCCGCCTATGTGGTGTTTGGCGGGGCGGGCGGCTTCCCTGCCTCCATCGCCCTGGGGTCGCTCAACGGCAGCGCTGGCTTCGCCGTGAACGGCGCGGCGGCGGACGATCGCGCGGGCCCGGCGGTGAGTGGCACGGGCGATGTGAATGGCGATGGCTTCGATGACCTGCTCATCGGTGCCTATGGGGCCGACCCGACCGGGAGCCACTCTGGCGCCGCCTATGTGATGTTTGGCGGGGCGGGCGTGGGCAGCGGCGGCGCCATTGAGTTGAGCACGCTAGATAGCAGCGCTGGCTTCGTCATGAATGGCGCGGCGGAGTACGATTTCGCGGGCCGTGCGGTGAGCGGGGCGGGCGATGTGAATGGCGATGGCTTCAACGACCTGCTCATTGGTGGCGCAGGGGTTGATCTGAATGGGACCAGCTACGGGGCGGCGTATGTGGTGTTTGGCGCCCGGTTGAACCACCCCATCCTGCCGGGGGCGCCGGGGGCCGACACGCTGCGCAGCACGAGCGCGCCGCAGCAACTGTTCGGCGCGCAGGGCGCCGACAGCCTCTTCGGCGGCTTCGGGGATGACCTGCTGGACGGCGGCGCGAGCGATGACCTGCTGACCGGCGACGCGGACGATGACCTGCTGCGCGGCGGCTCCGGCAGCGACACCTACGGGTTCGCCGATGGCTGGGGCAACGACCGTGTGGAGGAAGATCAGGTGCGCGGCAGCACCACACGGGCGACACGCTGAGTTTCGCGCGGTGACGGAGCCGCTGGATGTCACGCTCGGCAGCATCTCGGTGACGGACAGCAATGGCAACAGCGTCGAGTACTCGGGGCACCGAGGTGGAGCAGGTGACGGGCGGCAGCGGCGAGGACACCTTCACCGTCACGGCCAGCAGCCTGCAAAAGAATGGCAACCTGACCCTGGACGGCGGCGGCGACGAGGAGGACACGCTCATCTTTGACGCGGAGGAGCAGCCCTTCACCACCACGGGCACCCCGACCGACGGGACGGTCACGCTGACCAACAGCGGCATCACCCTCGACCTACCAGAACATGGCCGCGCCCCTGGCGGTGGATCTGGCCAGCTTCGAGGCCCTGGCCACCCCCGACGCCATCGCCCTGACGTGGGAAACGGTGAGCGAGGTGAACGCGCTGGGCTTCTACCTGCGCCGCAGCACCGACGACGCGCAGGTGGGCGAGCGCCTCCACCCCGACCTGATCCCCGCGCAGGCCCCCGGCAGCGGCCAGGGCGCCAGCTACCAGTGGCTCGACGAGAGCGCCGAGCCAGGCGTCACCTACTTCTACTGGCTGGAGGCGGTGGAGCTTTCCGGCGAGAGCGCCCTGCACGGCCCCGTCAGCGCCCTTGTGGAACTGCCCACGGCGCTGACCGTCAGCCCCCTTATAATGGAAGCGACCCCCGCCGCGCCCTGGGGCGCACTAGGGGCGGCACTGCTGGGGCTCCTCGGCGCGCTCGGCCTGCGCCGCCGCCGCTAGGTCGCGCAGCATCCCTTTGGGGGGATGGGTAGGGGAAGGGGGGCGGGCAACCGTCCCCCTTTTCGTTGGGGGGCAGGGGCACGGTGGCGGGGTAATTCGTGAAGCATCGAAAAAACATTGTCATTTCGAGCGCGTGCTCCCCCGCGCCACCTGCCGGCATGGGGAAAGCGAGAAATCTCGCCTTGCACGTGGCAAAGGAAGCAGCCTTGCACAGATTCCTCATTGGCCCCATGCCAAGCGCACCTGCGGGCGGGATGCCCATTCGGAATGACATTGTATTTTCATTGTCATTTCGAGCGCGCGCTCCCCCGCGCCACCTGCCGGCATGGGGAAGCGAGAAATCTCGCCTTGCACGTGGCAAAGAAGCAGCCTTGCACAGATTCCTCATTGGCCCCATGCCAAGGGCCACTGCGGCGGAATGCCCATTCGGAATGACAGTGATTTCCATCGTCATTTCGAGCCGTGCTCCCCCGCGCCACCTGCCGGCATGGGGAAAGCGAGAAATCTCGCCTTGCACGTGGCAAAGAAGCGGCCTTGCACAGATTCCTCATCGGCCCCATGCCAAGCGCACCTGCGGCGGAATGCCCATTCGGAATGACATTGTCTTTCATTGTCATTCCGAGCGCGTGCTCCCGTGCCACCTGCCGGCACGGGGAAAGCGAGAAATCTCGCCTTGCACGTGGCAAAGAAGCGGCCTTGCACAGATTCCTCATTGGCCCCATGCCAAGTGCGACCTGCGGCGGAATGCCCATTCGGAATGACAGTGATTTTCATTGTCATGGCGAGCGGGCCTGCCCCCCTCCAACGGTGGCTCTGACATGTTTGTGTAGCCCCCACCTGGGTTCAAGCCTGGAGGCTACGGCCCGCCTGAAGGCGGAACTGCTCCCTCTAACACAGACCGCCTCCCTTGCTGCTCCCCACATTTCAACCGCTGGCTGCACCCCACCAGCGCCCCTTGCGGGTCTATACATATCCTTTATAATTGGTCCCCTTCCTTATAAGGTCTATCCGTTAGCCCTCATTCTGGGCGCCTCAACAAAGGAGACCATTCAAGCCATGTCCTCCCCCGTCACCCCCCCCGATCCCTCCAAACGATTGGTGCGCTGGAAGCGCCACTTGCGCACGGCACCGCGCGCGCGCCGTCGGCTTGTTCGCGCCGTGGGCAGCGGCACCTTGCTGCTGGCGCTGGGCCTGGCGCCCTTCGCCTCGCTGCGGGCCCCGGTGGCCCAGGCGGCCCCCCTGTCCCTGCTGCAGGCTGCGCGCCCGGCGCCCGCTATCTTTGATCGTACCAGCAACTTTCCGGCGCAGATCGAGCTAGAGGATCTGGATGGCAGCAATGGCTCGAAACTGGAGGGGGCGGCAAGCACCGATCGCGCTGGCGCCGCGGTGAGCGACGCGGGCGACGTGAATGGCGATGGCTTCGACGACCTGATCGTCGGTGCCCCCTTCGCCGCCCCGAATGGGTTCATTTCCGGTAAGACCTACGTGGTATTTGGGGGGGCTGCTGGCTTTCCTTATGACCTCGATCTTGTCACGTTGGACGGCACGGAGGGCTTCCGGCTGGAGGGGGCGGCGTTCTTCAATGTCGCTGGCTTATGCGGTGAGCGGGGCGGGCGATGTGAATGGCGATGGTTTCGATGACCTCCTCATCGGCGCCCTGGGGGTCAGCACGAACGACTTCTTCGCCGGGGCAGCGTATGTGGTGTTTGGGGGAACAAATGTAGGCAGCGGCGGCACCGTCAATCTGGGCTCGCTGAGTGCCCCAGATGGCTTCGTGCTGAATGGCGCGGCGGCGGGCGATGTCACTGGCAGTGGCGGTGAGCGGGGCGGGGGATGTAAACGACGATGGCTTTGACGACCTGCTCATCGGTGCCCCCGATGCCGACCCGAACGGATACGACAGCGGCGCTGCCTATGTGGTGTTTGGCGGGGCAACCGTGGGCAGCAGCGGCACCATCGAGCTGGGCGCGCTGGATGGCAGCAGATGGCTTCCGGCTGAATGGCGCGGCGGTGAACGACGAGACTGGCTTTTCGGTGAGCGACGCGGGCGATGTGAATGGCGATGGCTTCGACGACCTGCTCGTCGGCGCCTATGGGGTCGCCTCGAGCGGGGACGACACTGGCGCTGCCTATGTGGTGTTTGGCGGGGCAACCGTGGGCGACAGCGGCACCATCGAGCTGGGATCGCTGAGTGCCCCAGATGGCTTCGTCCTGAACGGCGCGGCGGCGAACGATCACGCTGGCTGTGTCGGTGAGCGGGGCGGGCGATGTGAACGGCGACACCTTCGACGACCTGATCGTCGGCGCCTATGGGGTCGACGTGAACGGGTACTCCGACTACGGCGCGGCCTATGTGGTGTTTGGGGGAGCAACCGTGGGCAGCGGCGGCCCCGTTGCGCTGAGCGCGCTGGATGGCACGGATGGCTTCGTCGTGAAGGGCGCGGCGGCGAACGATTACGCTGGCACAGCGGTGAGCGGCGCGGGCGATGTGAACGGCGACACCTTCGACGACCTGATCATCGGCGCCTATGGGGTCGACGTGAACGGATACTCCAACTACGGGGCGGCCTATGTGGTGTTTGGCGGGGCAACGGTGGGCGACAGCGGCGCCGTCGAGCTGAGCGCGCTGGATGGCACGGATGGCTTCGTCCTGAACGGCGCAGCGTCCTACGATTATGCGGGCCGAGGCGGTGAGCGGGGCGGGCGACGTGAACGGCGATGGGGTGGACGACCTGCTCATCGGCGCCCCACAGGCCGACCCGGACGGGTACGAGAGCGGCACGGCGTATGTGGTGCTTGGCGGGGCGACGGTGGGCAGCAGCGGCACCGTCGAGCTAGGTACGCTGGATGGCACCAACGGCTACCGCCTGAATGGCACGTTGGACTATGATTACGCTGGCCGGTCGGTGAGCGACGCGGGCGATGTGAACGGCGATGGCTTCGACGACCTGATCATCGGTGCCCCTCGTGCCGATGCGGACGCGGAGGACGCCGGCATAGCCTACGTGGTGTTTGGCGAGGATGATTTCTCGAGCAATCTCCAACTCAACGTCCTGAACGGCAGCGATGGCTTCCGGCTGGAGGGGGCGGCCACCGACGATAACACGGGCCGGGCGGTGAGCGGGGCAGGCGATGTGAACGGCGATGGCTTCGACGACCTGCTCGTCGGCGCCCCCGACGCCACCTCGAACGGCTACTATGACGCCGGCGCGGCCTATGTGGTGTTTGGCGGGGCAACCGTGGGCAGCGGCGGCACCGTGGCCCTGGGGTCGCTGGATGGCAGCGATGGCTTCGTTTTGAACGGCTCGGCGGAGGGCGAGAGCGTGGGGCGGGCGGTGAGCGGGGCGGGCGATGTGAACGGGGATGGCTTCGCCGACCTGATCATCGGCGCCCCGGAGGCCGCCCCGAACGGGGAGAACACGGGCGCGGCCTATGTGGTGTTTGGTGGGGCGGGCGTGGGCAGCAGCGGCACCATTGAGCTAGGGTCGCTGACTGGCAGCGCTGGCTTTGTTGTGGCGGGCGTGGCGGAGGATGACGACGCGGGCTTTGCGGTGAGCGGGGCGGGCGATGTGAACGGGGATGGCTTCGCCGATCTGCTGGTCGGCGCCCGAGGCGCCGACCCGAACGGGAACTATGAGGCCGGCGCGGCGTATGTGGTCTTTGGCGGGGGGATGGTGGGCAGCAGCGGCATCGATCGCGCTGAGCACGCTGAGCGCCCCGGATGGCTTTGTCCTGAATGGCGCGGCGGAGGATGACGAGGCTGGCGAGGCGGTGAGCGGGGCGGGCGACGTGAACGGGGATGGCTTCGCCGACCTGATCATCGGCGCCGCAGAGGCTGACCCGAACGGACCCCAATACTACAACTCCGGCGCGGCGTATGTGGTCTTTGGCGGGGAGATGGTGGGCGGCAGCGGCCCCATCGAGCTGAGCACGCTGAGTGCCCCGGATGGCTTCGTCCTGCAGGGCGCGGCGGAGGGCGACGAGGCTGGCACCTCGGTGAGCGACGCGGGCGATGTGAATGGGGATGGCTTCGCCGACCTGCTCGTCGGCGCCTCCTATGCCGACCTGAACGGGTACTATGACACTGGCGCGACCTATGTGGTATTTGGCGGGGCGGAGGTGGGCAGCGGCGGCGCCGTGGCCCTGGGCTCGCTGAATGGCAGCACGGGCTCCGTGCTGGCAGGCGAGACGGAGGGCGATCGCTCTGGCAGGGCGGTGAGCGGGGCGGGCGATGTGAATGGCGATGGGGTGAGCGATATGCTAGTCGGTGCCCCAGACCATCGAGCTGGGCGGAGAGGATGCCGGGGCCGCCTACCTGGTCTTTGGCCTGGCCGATACGGTGGCGGTGGAGACGGGCGGGCTGACGGGGTCAGACGGCTTCGCCCTGAATGGCGAGGAGGCGGGCGATTCCTCTGGCTATTCGGTGAGCGACGCGGGCGATGTGAATGGGGACGGCTTTGCCGACGTGATCATCGGTGCCCCCGATGCCGACCCGCACGGGGACTACTCCGGGGCGGCGTATGTGGTGTTCGGCGGGGCGGGCGGCTTCGCGGGCAGCGTGGAACTGGGCTTGCTGGATGGCACGGCTGGCTTCATCCTGAATGGCGCGGCGGAGGGCGATTACGCTGGCTATGTGGTCAGCGGGGCGGGCGATGTGAACGGCGACGGCTTCGATGACCTGCTCATCGGCGCCTACGGGGCCGACGTGAACGGAGTCTACGACGTGGGGAAGGCGTATGTGGTGTTTGGCGGGGCGGGGGTGGGCATCGGCAGCCCCGTCGAGCTGAGCGCGCTGGATGACAGCGATGGCTTTGTTATCCATGGCGTGGCGGAGAGTGATTACACGGGCAATGCGGTGAGCGGGGCGGGCGATGTGAACGGGGATGGCTTCGACGACCTGCTCATCGGCGCCGCAGAGGCCGATGTGAACGGAGTCTCTGACGTCGGCTCGACCTACCTGCTCTTTGGCGGGGCGGGCGTGGGCAACGGCGGCACCATTGAGCTGAGCGCGCTGAATAGCAGCGATGGCTTCCGCCTGGACGGCGCGGCGGCGGACGATGAGGCTGGCTATGCAGTGAGCGGGGCGGGCGACGTGAACGGCGATGGCTTCGCCGACCTGCTCATCGGCACCCCAGAGGCCGACCCGAACGGGGACCGCTCCGGGGCGGCCTATGTCGTCTTTGGCGGGGCAAGCGTGGGCAGCAGCGGCCCCGTCGCCCTGGGCTCGCTGAGTGGCAGCGATGGCTTCCACCTGGAGGGCGCGGCGGCGGAGGATTACGCGGGCCATGCGGTGAGCGGGGCGGGTGACGTGAACGGCGATGGCTTTGCCGACCTGCTCGTTGGGGCGCCGGGTGTTGAGCTGAACGGGCCCGCCTCCGGCGCGGCGTATGTGGTGTTTGGCGGGGCGACCGTGGGCAACGGGGGCAGCATCAATCTGGGGTCGCTGGATGGCAGCGATGGCTTCGTCCTGAACGGCGTAGCGGCCTACGATGAGGCGGGCCATGCGGTGAGCGACGCGGGCGATGTGAATGGGGATGGCTTCGACGACCTGCTCATCGGTGCCTACGGTGTTGACGCCGGCGCGTCTGAGTTCGAGTACGGGGCGGCGTATGTGGTGTTTGGCGGGGCGAACGCGGGCAGCAGCGGTTCGGTCGAACTGGGGACGCTCGATGCCAGCGAGGGCTTCGTGCTGCGGGGCGCGGCGGAATACGATTTCGCTGGCTATGCCGTGAGCGGGGCGGGCGACGTGAACGGCGATGGCTTCGCCGACCTGCTCGTCGGTGCCTATGGGGCCGATAATACGAACGGGGACAAGGCCGGGACGAGCTACGTGCTCTTTGGCAGCCCGCTGAACCACCCCATCCTGCCGGGGGGCCCTGGGGCCAACACGCTGCGGAGCACGGGCGAGCCGCAGCAACTGTTCGGCGCGCAGGGGGCCGACAGCCTGTTTGGCAATGCGGGCGACGACCTGCTCGACGGCGGCGCGGGCGACGACCTGCTTGACCGGCGGCCCGGACGACGACCTGCTGCGCGGCGGCTCCGGCAACGATACGTACGGGTTCGCCGATGATTGGGGCAACGACCGCGTGCAGGAGGAGCAGGTGCGCGGCACCACCGACACGCAGGACAAGCTCGACTTCGGCGCGGTGACGGTGCCGCTGGATGTCACGCTCGGCAGCATCTCCGTGACGGACGGCAACGGCAACAGCGTCGAGTACTCGGGCACCGAGGTGGAGCAGGTGACGGGCGGCAGCGACGAGGACACCTTCACCGTCACGGCCAGCAGCCTGCAAAAGAATGGCAACCTGACCCTGGACGGCGGCGGCGCGGAGGAGGACACGCTCGTCTTTGACCCGCAGGGGCAGCCCTTCACCGAGAGCGGCACCCCGACCAACGGGACGATTACGCTGACCAACAGCGGCGTCACGCTGACCTACCAGGACATGGGCGCCGCCCTGGCGGTGGACCTGGCGAGCTTCGACGCGGTGGCCACGCAGGATGCCATCTTGCTCAGCTGGGAAACGGTGAGCGAGGTGAACGCGCTCGGCTTCTACCTGCGCCGCAGCACCGACGACGCGCAGGTGGGCGAGCGCCTCCACCCCGACCTGATTCCCGCGCAGGCCCCCGGCAGCGGCCAGGGCGCCAGCTACCAGTGGCTCGACGAGAGCGCCGCGCCGGGCGTGACCTACTTCTACTGGCTGGAGGCGGTGACGCTGTCGGGCGAGAGCGCCCTCCACGGCCCCGTCAGCGCCCTTGTGGAACTGCCCACGGCGCTCACCGTCAGCCCCCTTATAATGGAAGCGACCCCCGCTGCGCCCTGGGGCGCACTAGGGGCGGCACTGCTGGGGCTGCTCGGCGCGCTCGGCTTGCGGCGACGCCGGTAGATGGCTCAGCATCCCTTTGGGATGATGGATAGGGGAAGGGGGGCGGGCAACCGTCCCCCTTCTCGTTGGTGGGCAGGGGCATTGGGTGGCTACAAGGTGAGGCAATAATGCTCGATCATGACAATCTGGAGGAGTTCGCCGACGCCGTTAATTACGACCTGGAAGATGCCAGCGATACGGGCATCGCCTTCTACCTCGGGCTGGCGCAGGAGGTTGGAGGTCCGGTGCTCGAGATCGCGTGTGGCACGGGTCGCGTCACCGTTCCTATCGCGCGAGCGGGGATCGCGACGACGGGCCTGGACATCGTTTCTGGCATGCTGGAGCAGGCACGCAACAAGTCGGCTGGTTTGCCCGCTCGGTGGGTGGAAGGAGACGCGCGGACCTTTGACCTCCATGAGCGCTTTCGACTCATCTTTATGACGGGCAACGCGTTTCAGGCCTTTGTGACGAACGCCGAGCAGGCGGCATTGTTGCAGCGCGTGCGGGCCCATCTGGCTGATGACGGGTTGTTTGCCTTCGAAACGCGCAACCCTTTGCTCCCCAACACGAGGCGCCCCGACGGTTTCTTTTTCCCGCTGGACAGCCAGCGTGAGGAGGAGCATTGGCCATCCTTTGTCAACGCCGATGGCCACGACGTACACCTGACAACGACGCGCGTGTACGACCCGATCGCTCAGCTCTTGCATCTGACGAGCTATCGGCGCTGGCAAGCGGAGGGGGAGGAGCACACGAGGGTGACCCGGACGGCGCTACGCTACACCTTTCCTCAGGAACTCGCCGCGCTGCTGCATTGCCACGGGCTGGATAGTGTCCGCCAGTACGGCGATTGGACACTAGAGCCGCTAACCGGCACGAGTCCGAGCATCATCACGGTGTGCCGCCCCACGGCACGAGCCAGTGTGGTTCAAGCACGTGAACCGGGGTAGCAGAGGTAGGAGGATAGCAGGGCACACGACACCGCCCCTATTATGCCATACGGGCCGCGCTGCCCCCCACGACGGCGGGGCCAGCGCCAGGGGCGGCGCGGAGTGGGCGAGATCGGCCTGAGACACAAGGTCCGTTTCCCTGCCCCTTCCCTGTCATGTTGAGCGGCCACTCCGGGCCACGAGCATCGGGCCTGCAACCAGCGAAACATCTCTCATGGCATAGCGCATTGACTCAGCCTTGCACAGATTCCTCATTGGCCCCATGCCCAGCGCAACCGAGGCGGGATGCCCATTCGGAATGACATTGTTTTTCATTGTCATTTCGAGCAGGCGCTCCCCCGCGCCCCCTGCTGGCATGAGGAGAGCGAGAAATCTCGCCTTGAAAAGGTCAGGGAAGCAGCCTTGCACAGATTCCTCATTGGCCCCATGCCCAGCGCACCTGCGGAGGGATGCCCATTCGGAATGACATTGTTTTTCATTGTCATTTCGAGCAGGTGCTCCCCCGCGCCACCTGCTGGCATGGGGGGAGCGAGAAATCTCGCTTTGAAAATGGCAAGGAAGCAGCCTTGCACAGATTCCTCATTGGCCCCATGCCCAGCGCGAACCGCGGCGGGATACCCAGTTCGGAATGACATTGTCTTTCATTGTCATGTTGAGCGGCCGCTCCGGGCCACCTGGATTGGGCATACAACCAGCGAAACATCTCTCCTAGAAGATCTCCGCGATGCCTAGCGCCCGTACCCCCAGCGTCCGCGCCCCATTGACCGACCTGGCGATTCTTTGTAAGATAGAAGCGAACAGGTAGCTTCAACGTCCGCTTTTGGTAAAAATGTCAGCGCTCCCCACTTGGCGACAGATGAACATGGATAGCACGCCCGACTTCGAGGCGTTCTATTTTGAGTTGCTGCGTGGCCTCACCCCCGCACGCAAGATGGCGATGTTGTCAGGGTTAAACATTGCTGCCTATCGTCTCTCCTATCAAAGCTTGCGCGAGCGCCATCCCGACGAGAGCGAGGTGCAACTTCGCTACCGCATGGCCGAGATGATGCACGGGAGTGAGTGGGCGCAACGGTTATTTGGGGAATGGAGCGACCTCCATAGCGATGATCCACCCGCCTGACCCTATCCCTATCACGCTTCTGGTAACCCGAACCTTTGAGGAATTGGGCGTCCCCTATTTTATCGGTGGCTCTCTTGCTAGCATCGTGCATGGCATGGTTCGCACCACTGCCGATGTGGACTTGGTGGCAGAGATGGATGTCGCTCAAGCTCGCCTCCTTGCAGAGGTGCTAGAAGCGGATTTCTGGATTGACCAGGCAAGCATAGTGGCCGCTATCCACCATCAGAGCAGTTTCGCGCTGGTGCATCGGGACACGTTGTTCAAGGTGGATGTGTTTATCAAGAAGGAGCGACCTTTCGAGCGCTCACAATTCCGCCGACGTGAGGAGAAAGCTCTTTCCGAACAGACCCACGAAGCGGCTTGGGTTTGCAGCGCTGAAGATATCATTCTGGCCAAGCTAGAGTGGTTCAAGATGGGTGGCGAGGTGTCCGAACGGCAGTGGCGCGACATTCTGGGGGTCATGAAGCTCCAAGCAGGCCATCTTGACGAAGCCTACCTGCATCGGTGGGCAGCGAGCTTGGGCGTGGAATCGCTGCTCCTGCGTGCGCTTGAGCAGGGAGGCGAGGGGGCATCGTAGCCTGTATGGGCGGCTGTGCTTCCATTGACCGGCCTGGCGATTCTTTGTAAGATAGAGGCGCACAGGTCGTCCACCGCGCGGAGCGACCGTCCACCATCCACCACGCGGAGCGCCTCCACCATGTCCCCCCTCGAACACTACCTGCGTGAGCTGGCCATGATCCACGCCTCCGGCGCTGCTGTGCCGGAGACGTCGTATTATGGGCCGCTGGCGAATCTGCTGAATGCGGTGGGGGCCACGCTGCGCCCGGCGGTGCACTGCGTGATTCAGCTGCGCAACCGGGGGGCGGGGGTGCCCGCGCGCCACACCGTCCACTATCTACCGTCCCCCCGCTCTCGATTTTCTTAGGAAGATGGAGCTACAGTGGCTGACAATGCGGAAGTGCTACGAGGGGTTCTTCGCAGTGAGTTTTTGAAACATGGTGCGAATTTGGTCGAGGACGCTGCTGTTGACTCGTCCGAATGTCGTGACAACTATCGCCTGGGACAAGGTATACACTTTATCCACACGAACCGTGCCGGACCGATTGAGTTGGCCGCGAGCCAGATCTGACGAAGTGATGGTGAAACCGTACTCGACTTTAGCCGGGTTGGACGTCATGGCTACTACTACAAGGTCGGAGGTGTTACGGTTATAAACGGTGTTGGAGATGATGATGACAGGTCGTCGCTTGTGAGAGCGTGTCCTCCGGACACACGGCACGATGCCCCGCGAGTCGTACAACCCCGGAAGGGTTGGCTCCGTTAGCCGGGGATTCCAATCCCCGGCGGGATGGGTTCCGCAAGGAGGATGGGCAGGCGCGGCGTAGGGGCGGGGCCAGCGGCCACCCACCTTCTTACGCGCACCGCCGCCCTTTCCGCGGCCTCGCCCGCCGCATCCATCGCACCACCCACCTCCTTACGCCTACCCGCTGTCCGCACCACACTGTGTTTGTCAGATAGCGCGAGGGGCGGCGCCCTGTGTGCCACGTCGGTTCCGCGGGGGCACGGGCGGGCGAGGCCGCGCGAGGGGCGGTGCCCTGTTTGCCACGTTGGTTCCGCGCTGGCCCCGCCCCTACCCCGCCATCATCGCAATCTGCCGTGTCTCCTCACTCCGCCGCCCGCCGATCAGCCGCTCCGCCCGCTCCCCCATGCCCATCTCCTCGAACAGCGCCGCCGCCCGCAGCAGGTAGGGCCGCGCCCGCTCCGGCTGACCTGCGCCCCGCAGCGTCCAGCCATAGTTGCCCGTCATGGCGGCGATGCTGTACCGATCCCCGATCTGTCGTGTACAGGGCAATCGCCTCGTCCAGCAGACGGTCGGCCTCCGTGGGGTCGCCCGTCACGAGCAGCACCTGGCCCCGCTCCGCCAGCACGTTGGCGCGGCCCAGGCGGTCGCCGATCTGCTCATAGAGCGCCCCCGCTTGCTCGAACGAGGCCAGCGCCGCCGCGTGCTCCCCCTGCTCCCGCTGCACCGTCCCGATCTCGTAGAGCACGTTGGCGCGGCCCAGGCGGTCGCCGAGCTGCTCATAGAGCGCCCCCGCTTGCTCGAACGAGGCCAGCGCCGCCGCGTGCTCCCCCTGCATCCCGCTGCACCGCCCCGATATTCCGGAGCACGTTGGCGCGGCCCAGGCGGTCGCCGACCTGCTCATAGAGCGCCCGCGCTTGCTCGAACGAGGCCAGCGCCGCCGCGTGCTCCCCCTGCATCCGCTGCACCCTCCCGATCTCCCGGAGCACGTTGGCGCGTTCCCATGGGTCTGCCCGGTCGCTTCGGCGAGGTGCGCGGCGCGCTGGAGCCAGGCCAGCGCCTGCGGTTCGTCGCGCAGGGTCCAGTAGCCCGTCAGGTTGTCGGTCAGCGTCACGGCGAGGCGGGCGTCGGGGAAGCCATCGGCCAGGGCGCGCGTCTGGGCGAGCCGCACGTTGTCCGCCTCGGCATCGGTGCGGGCCAGCGCCTCGTCCGCCGCCGCGCCCTGATCGTCGTTGATCGCGCGTTGATAGGCCCCGCCGATCTGGTCGCCAAAGTGGCGCGCGTGGCGCAGGAGGAGGGTGCGGTGGGTGGCGGGGTCGGCCTCGGCGCGCTGGGCGGCGAAGTCGTGGAGGAGGGGGTGCAGGCGGGCGCGGGCGCGCTCCCCCACCCAGGTGGCGAGCGAGCGGTTGACCAGGGTGGTCAGCAGGTCGCGCGCCTCCTCCTCCGGCACGTCCAGCAGGGCGGCCAGCGCGCCCACGGAGGCGCCGGAGGGGTGGCAGATGCCCAGGGCGTGGAAGGCGGCTCGGGCGGGGGCGGGCAGGGGGTCGTAGCTGAGGGCAAAGGCATCGGCTGCGGCGCGCCCTGCCCCATCGGTGGGGCGCAGGTGCAGGGCATGCACCAGGCGCGGGGCCGATTCCAGCGCACGCAGCGCCTCCGCGCAGCGCTGCGGGGGCGGGCCACCCTCCATCATGTGGCGCGCCGTCAAATCCAGCGCCAGCGCCAGCCCGCCCAGCCGCTCGATCACCTTGCGCGCGTCTGCCGCCTCGCGCGCCGCCTCCGCGTCGTCCCAATGCAGGTGCGCGCGCAGCAGGGCCAGCGCATCGGCCTCGTCCAGCACCTCCACGCGGTGCTCGTCCCCCGTCGGGATAATCGAAACGCGGCTGGTCACCAGGGTGACCCCAGGCGCGGGGAGCTTCATCTGCCGGACGAGGTGCCGCACCCGCGCGGGGTCCTCCGCGGCCAGCGTCTCGGCATTGTCCAGCACCAGCAGCACCTTCTTGTCCTGAAGCAGGTGGTGCGCGGCATGGCACAGCCCCTCCAGCGTGGGAGGCATCGCCTGCGGGTCAACGCCCAGCAGCGCCAGCAAGGCACGCAGCGCCGCCGCCGCATCCCCGCCCCGCAAATCCAGCCAATAGCGCCCATCGGGGAACAATTCTTGGGTCCGGTGGTACAGCACCGTAGCAATCGCCGTCTTCCCCACCCCCGGCCCGCCCCACAAACTCACCAGCCGCCCATCCTGCTTCCTCAGCGCCCCATACAGGGCACGCAGCAGCGAGCGGCGCCCCACAAAGTTCGGGTCCGGGTCCGGCGCCTGCAAGCGCGGCCCCTCCGGGAGGCGGACGGCGGGCGAGGTGAGGGCGGGCGAGGGTGTAGGGGTATGTGGGGGGGGGGGTAGGCGAGGGGGCATTACCACCTGCACCTGGATGGGTGGGGTGGAGCGCCGCTGCCATGCCCACCGCGCCACCGCCCCTATTACAGCGGCGGTCGCCCCAACATTACCGTAGTATAGAACCACGCCTCCATCTCATCGCGCACCCCTGGTGAGCGACTGAGCCACCACTGTTCAATAGTGCGCCAGATTTCTTCAACCCATTCCATACATGCCCCGCCCCGTGCGCTGCCAATGGGCGTAGTATACGGCATGGTGCGCGGGAAGCAAGGACACGGCAGACAGGGAGACGGGAGATTGCGAAGCATCCCGTAGGGACAAGGAGCAACGGCAGCAACGGCAGATTGCGAAGCCCGTTTCCCCCCGAATCGATCTGGCAAACAGGGCAGCGAACGCGTGCGCGGCTCGCCGTGACACCAGCGCGGAACCGACCTGGCACACACACCCACGCCCCTCGCGCGGCCTCGCCCGCCCGATTCCCCGCGCAACCAGCCCGGCAAACAGGGCGCCGCTAACGCCCCAGCGCTACTCTGGCACACAGGCAAACACAGGGGGTGGGCCCACGCCCACCCCCCGTTCCGCTGTCCCCGCCCCCTATCTAGCGCGTGACCACCACGGGCAGCAGCAGGCGCGAGCCGTCCAGCACTTCGACGATGGCCCCCATTTCCAGGGACTCGTTGCCGGCATGGTCGCGGTACTTGACGTAGACAGTGGCGCGGCCGTGCTCGTCTGGCTGGAGCGTCCACAGGCGGGTGTGCTGGTAGGGCTCCCAGGTGGCCCCGGCAAAGCTCCCGTCGCTGGCAATCATCATCTCCGCGACCCCGCTGACGATTGCGCCCTGGTCGGTGGGCGGCTCGTCCTCGTCGAACTCATCGTTCGAGGGCAGGTCGGAGGCGCGGAGCTCCAGCAGGACCGTCCTGCCGTGGCGGGCGGCTTCCCCCGCCCCGATCCTCACCACCCCGAACGGTGGGTTCGGGTCGGCCTTGGGCATGGCGCAGTCCTGGTTCGGGGTCGCACTGCGCGCGCCGGCTGACGGCGACAGCCTCCACGCGGTAGCAATAAGAGATGTCGTTCTGCACCTCGTCGTCCAGCCACTCCCCCGTCGGCTCCAGGTTGCGGGCCACCAGGGTCCAGGGCCCCTCTGGCCCTTCGGAGCGGAAGATGTCCAGGTGGTCATCCCGCGGTTCGTAGGTGTAGCGGAGCCATAGCCGCGCCGCGCCCGGATAGAGCACCACGCGGGGGGCACGCGTCTGATCGTCGGCGGGGTCCCTCGGATCCCTTGCTTGCTCCCCCTCCGAGCGATCCCCCTCGCCGCCGTTGTCGGTGTCGGGGTTCTGCGGGTCGGTGCCGCCGAAGAACTCCCGCCCGTTCGGCAAGCCATCCCCGTCGGGGTCTTCGTCATCGTCTGGCTGGGTGGGGTCCGTCCCGTGCTCCTCCTCCCACCAGTTGGGCAGCCCATCGCCATCATCGTCCTCGCCCGGTGCCATGTAGAAGGAGGCGCGCAGGCGGCGCTCGAAGGCACCCGCCAGCGGGGCGTTCCCGGTGGCGGTGGCCTCTACAACGTAGCTGCCCGGCATCGTCGTGTTGTAGAAGGTGGTGCCGTAGAAGCCGTCGCCCGCCGCCCCATCCCCATGCGCCCCATCGTCCCACATGGTCCTGGTCAGCGTGGCGCCGTTCGGCGAGGTCAGGCGCACCTGCACGCTGGCATTGGGCAGCGCCTCGCTGTCCGACAGGCTGATCAGCATCGGCATCGGCTTGCCTGCCAGACGCTCCTCGGGCGCCAGCCCCAGGAACAGATCCATCGTCAGCGTGCTCCGCAGGGCAGCCTCCGCCAGATACTCGGCGCTGTCTTCCCCGCGCGTCTGGCAGCCCATCAAGCGCCGCGCCCGGCTCGACGTGCAGCAGTTGAATTTCCCAGGTTCCCGGCATCGGCACGGGCACGCGCCAGAGCACGTGGCGATCATCCACCAGATCGGGGGTGGTATCGAGCGAGCCATCCGGGCGCTTCAGCTGGATGAAGGTCGGCTCCAGCCCGTTCGGCACCCAGTTCACCGCAAAGATCGCCTCGCTCGCGCTGCCATCCACCTTCACGGAGTGGATGCGCGTGGCGCGGCGCAGAAGGGTGCCGTGAACCGCCATCACCTGCTGCTCGCGCGCCACCGTCTCGCCCACCACACGGTAGATTTCAGCCAACTCGTTGGGCAGGACCCCTGTGCCGCCCGCCGGCTGGAGCCCCCCTGGCTCGCCTGCAAAGTGGTAGGTGCCACCGGTTTCCTGCGCGATCGTCTGCATGGTGGCCTGATCGGCGTCCGCGCCCAGCGCGATGGCGTGGACCGTCGGAGACAAGAGCGGGGGGTCGGCCGCCAGCCGCTCCTCATAGGCATCCAGGAAGTCCTGAATGTTCGGCTCGTCCACGGTTTCCTGACCGTCGCTCAGCAACACGATGGCCCACGGATGGCTGTCATCGCCACGCGCGTCGAACTCCGCCAGCCCGGCGATCAGCGCCGCCCCGATGCCGGTGCCCCCATCGGCTATCCAATCTTCGATCTCTTCCAGGGCATCGTCGCGGCTGTCGGTGGTCCAGGGCCGCAGCGTCAGGTCGGTGACTGGCGTGTCGCTGTAGCTGATGAGGCCAATCTGATCGCCCGTTTCCCACGAGTCCACATACAGCCGCGCCGCCGCCTGCGCCGCCTCGAGCTTGTCAAAGTCGTCCATGCTGCCCGATCGGTCCGCCACGATCAGGTTGTCCGACTCGATCAGCATGCTGTAAACGACGGCATCCTCGTTGGTGTCGCTCAAGGTATCGTCGTATTCCACAGTCAGGTCATAGCTACCCGCCGCCGCCTGGGCAGGCGCGCGCAGCAGCAGCCAGTACTCGCCCTGGATGTACGCACTGCTGATGATCTGCGAGTCTGGCACGGCTGCCCCGCCAACGGTGACAACAAACTGATCCAGCGCCAGCCCCGCCACCGGCTCGCCGCCATTGGCCGGCGAGATCACCTCTACCTTGACCAGAATCTTTTCGGGCGCGGCGGGGTCCCCCCCTGCGCGGGGCGGCTGGTGAGCGGGTCGGCAATCCGCAACTCGGGCGCGGTGCCGTTGATGGCGAGGTTGAAGTTGCTCTGCTGATCCAGCCCGGCCACGACCAGCACCACCTCGTCCAGGTCGTCATTGGCAACGGTTGCCGCAAAGTCGGGGCCCGTGTAGTTGATCTCCTCCACGATGTTGTTGCCCTTCACGGCCAGCAACGTGTAGTACATCGTGCTGTTCGCTAGCGATTGCGAGGCAACCTCGATGCTGGGCACGGTGGCATCGGGCGTGAAGCGGAAGTAGCGGCCAGCCCAGGGGAGCACGAAGCTATCGGCCAGCACCTGCTGCCCCATCGTGAGCGGCACATCCATCGTCAGGGCCACGGGGCCATAGCTGCCCGGCGTCTGCGTCTCGTCCACATAGAGGTACTTGGCGGGGGCGTTGGGGATGTCCTTGGCATAGTTCGACACCATGAAGTCCTTGTACACATCTTCAAAGGTGACGCCCGCATAGCCCATCTCGTTGAGCAGATAGTCAAGCACCTGGGTGCCATCGGAGTGCTCCACATCGTCCACCACATTCCAGAACCAGACGAGGATGTCCAGCCCATACTCCGGCTCGTCCTGCTGCGTGCCATACTGCTCCATCAGGTAGGCCCAGAAGAGAACCCCTGTATAGGACGCCTCGGTGAGGGTGATGTTGGGGTTGTCCAGGTATTTCCCGATGCGCCACGTGTAGGCGCCGGTGACAAACCTGTCGTTCGAGACAACACAGGGGTTCTGCGGCGTCTCATCCAGGCAGAACTTGTCCTCGATAGCGCGCGCCTGCGCCTCCCGCACCCAGTCACTGGCAGGGTCGGTCAGCCCCGTCTGGACGAAATGGAAGATCTCGTGCAGGGGCACCCAGATGCTGTCCATCCCGTTGCCCGTCGCCGGGTCGAAGGGGATTGACATGGAGACAGGCTGCAATGCAATGAAAGAGGAGCCACGGGCACAGCCCACCCCGTCGCAGGGAATCAGGTCCACCACGACGGGCGCGTTGGCGACGGGGTCTTTGAATTTGAGGGTGCCCCCGTCCGCGCTGGCCGCCATGATCTGCTCCCGCCCAATCTGCATCAGATCCGCGATCCGCTGGGCAGTGGCCTGTGAGGTGCAGATTGGGAACACGTTGGCGTCGGGATCGGTGAGCGATGGGCAATCGGGGCTAGGGGAACCGGGGCGGTAAAAGACGCGAAACTTGCCGTCGTCGCTGTCTGCCCAGGCGGGCTTGCGGCAGGAGGCGCTGAGCTCGCTATCGCTGCCATCCTTGACGCGTACCCGATAATGATAGGTGTCGCTCGCATCGGGAACGGTGTCCTGGTAGACATAGCTGTCGGCTGGAAGGGTAGCGATCACCCCCCACGAGCCGTTATTGGTGCGCCGCTCCACCTCATAACTGTCTTCCGAGTCGGACTCGTCCCGCCACGTGACAAAGCTGGAGGTGGTGTCGCTCGTGTACGGGCCCGCGATCGCTGCCCCGTTGAAATCGGTCACCGTCTCCTGCGGGAAGGGAAGGCAGGCAATGTTGGCGGGCGCACTGATCGCCTCAGGCACGGCGGCCACTGCGGTGCCCCGGCCAGGGGCCAGCAGCACAAACAACACAACGCCAAAAAGGCCCATTGTTAAGGCAATGGGCAAGACACGACGATGCACACTTCTCATGAGAACGCTCCGCTGCGTATAGGATGGAGGTCGAAGGGGTATAGCCGGACCTGGCAGCTCCCAAAGCTCGCGACCAGCGTGCCTTGCCCTGTCATCCTGACGCACGCAGTATACAGCAAGCAGGCGCGGGGTACAAGGCCCAAAGGGCGGCGGCGCGATTTACCGTCGGCGCGCGGGGCCAGCACGAGGGGCACGCTGCGCGGGTCAATGAGGAATCTCGCATAGCTGCTTCTTTGCCGTTTTCAAGGCGAGATTTCTCGCTCCCCCATGCCCGACAGGTGGCGCGGGGGAGCGCGCGCTCGACATGACAATGAAAAACAATGTCATTCCGAACGGGTATCCCTCCGCAGGTGCACTTCCAGTACAGCTAGTGAGGAATCTGTGCAAGGCTGCTTCCTTGCCACTTTCAAAGCGAGATTTCTCGCTCTCCCCATGCCAGCAGGTGGCGCGGGGGAGCGCGCGCTCCTGAGAAACAAACCCGTTTCTCCCTGTACGAAGGCGGCCCCGCCACCTGGAATTCTCAACATGACAGGGAAGGAGCAGGGAAACGCACCTTGTTTCTCAGTTCGGTTCAAGGGGGAGTCGTCCTCATGGTTGACCCCCAGAGTACCCCTCCTTTATACTTACCCGACTCTGTTTTGGCACTTTTTATGGGGGTGCGGGGAGCGTCCCCCGCGCCGCGTGTTGCCGCAACCATTTCCTCCCCCCCCGCAACGCCGCCGGCGGGGAGCCCTGGGAGCGCGGGCCTCCGGCCCGCCCGTCCCATCATCGAAAAAGAGAAGCCCCATGAATCGCCCCGCCCATCACGACCCCGCCCCACCCCCCACACCCCCACCTCACAAGGACTGGTACTCGCGTGGCTTCCTGCCTCATTTCGATGCGGGCGAGGCGATCCAGAGCGTCACCTCGATGCGTTGCCCGCCGACGTGCTGCTTGCCTGGAAGGAGGAACTGCGCCACAGTCCCACCCAGGAGGAGGTGCTGCGGCGGCGTATCGAGCAGTATCTGGACGCGGGCCACGGTGCGTGCCACCTGCGTGACCCGCGCATCGCGCGCTTGGTGCAGGAGGCGCTCCTGCACTTTGATGCGCAGCGCTATCGCCTGCTCGCCTGGGTTGTGATGCCGAACCATGTGCATGGGCTGCTGGAGACGTGGGAGGGCTTCCCGCTCCATGCTATTGTGCGGTCGTGGAAGAGCTTCACGGCACGGGAGGCTAACCCGTTGCTGAATCGGCGCGGCGCGTTTTGGCAGGCGGATTACTTCGATCGCTATAGTCGGAACGAGGCGCATTGGCAGCGGGCGATGGCGTACATCCACGAGAATCCGGTGAAGGCGGGGTTGGCGGGGCGGGTGGAGGAGTGGATGTGGGGTAGTGCCTACGTTGCTTCTTGAAGGGCGGGCCGGAGGCCCGCGCTCCCAGGAGGGGCTTCAGTAATCCCAAAGGCGTCGTTAGTGGGGCGGGGGAGGATTGGGTGTGGGGTACCCGCACTCCTGAGAAACAAACCCGTTTCTCCCTGTACGAAGGCGGCCCCGCCGCCTGGAATTCTCAACATGACAATGAAAATCACTGTCATTCCGAATGGACATCCCCCCGCAGTCGCGCTGGGCATGGGGCCAATGAGGAATCTGTGCAAGGCTGCTTCTTTGCCGTTTTCAAGGCGAGATTGCTCGCTCTCCCATGCCAGCAGGGGGCGGATCAGAGTTCTTTGCCCAGATTCGTTCGGCCCTTCTCTTTCGGCGGCCCTTCCAGCCAGAAGCGCAAGCTCTGGTGGCGCTACGGCTCTACTGTTATGGAGAGAAGATGGCTCCGTAAAAGGGCGCGCATCTTGTCGGGTGTCGTCGTCTCAAACCATAGTATTGCATTGATGGCGAGGCCGTTGATCAGCGCAAGCAACCGCTCCCCTTCCACCTCTTTTTGCACCCCTTCTCGAAAGTAGCCTGTGGCAATCAGAATGTCCAACACTATCTCAATGTGCCACAGAATCGCCTCGTTCATCTCCTTCAGGGTAGCCTTCAGTTTAGGTTTGTTCTGAGCGCGTACTACAAAGGCAAGCCACACTTCCGTTTCCAGGCGGCGTTCATCGTCCAGCGGCAGCAGTTGCTCCAGAACCGCCTGTAGTCGCTCTATCAACGACCCTTCAGGCGCCAGCGCCGCCACCCGTGCCTTGAAGCGCTCACTAAAGAGCTCCATGGCGAAGACAAACAGGTCATCCTGCGTGGCGATGTAGTGCCGCATTGAGCCAACCGACATTCCTGCCTGGCTGGCGATGGCACGCACGGTAGTGTGCTCAAGCCCCTTGCTCCCTATCAGTTCCAGCGCAGCGTCCGCGATTCGCTGCCGCTGCGCGGTATGGTCAACGATTTTGGGCATCTTACTGCTCTTTGTGGTGCATTGGCTCCACCCCTCTCTTGATTTATTTAGTACGATGTATTAAAATAAGGTCTGTAAGTCAATTCAGGAGGAAGGGCTGATGAAATACGACATTCTTCAAATCTTTGCCATGGTCATTATGGGTGTTGCAGCGGCAACAGGCATCCGCCTCATTCTCGACCCAGCGGCCCCCGCATGGCTCACCTGGCTCCCCAATTTCGGAGCACGTCTTGCCGTGACGGCCCTTCTGCTTGCGCTGGCCCTCGCCCTGACCACCTGGGCCTACAGAAAGGCAGCAGTACAGGGGCGAAGGCCGTCATAAGGGTCAGGAAAGGGTGACATATCATACAGCACTTACGCAGTGGCGGAGAGTTGACCGAAGAGCGATGACCGACGACCGAGAAAAATGGGGCGGTTGCCGCTCCGCGCTCCTCGGTCAGACTGACCAACCGCGTAAGCAGCGGCGGGGAGGCCGGCGCGAGGGGCGCGGGCGTGTGTGCCAGGGGGGTTCCGCGCCTGGCCCCGCCCCCGCCCCCCAACGAGAAGGGGGACGGTTTCCCGCCCCCCTTCCCCTACCCATCATGCGATGCGTCCGTCCCAAAGGGATGCTGCGCGACCTAGCGTCGGCGCCGCAAGCCGAGCGCGCCGAGCAAGCCCAGCAGTGCCGCGCCAAGCGCGCCCCAGGGGGCAGCGGGGGTCGCTTCCATTATAAGGGGGCTGACGGTGAGCGCCGTCGGCAATTCCACAAGGGCGCTGACGGGGCCGTGGAGGGCGCTCTCGCCGGAAAGCTCCACCGCCTCCAGCCAGTAGAAGTAGGTGATGCCGGGCTCGGCGCTCTCGTCCAGCCACTCGTAGCTGGCGCCCTGACCGCTGCCGGGGGCCTGCGCGGGAATCAGGTCGGGGTGGAGGCGCTCGCCCACCTGCGCGCCATCGGTGCTGCGGCGCAGGTAGAAGCCGAGCGCGTTCACCTCGCTCACCGTCTCCCATGTCAGGGCGATGGCGTTGGGGGTGGCCACCGCCTCGAAGCTTGCCAGATCCACCGCCAGCACGGCGCCCATGTTCTGATAGGTCAGGGTGACGCCGCTGTTGGTCAGCGTGATGGTGCCGCTGGTCGGGTTGCCGCTCTGGGTGAAGGGCTGCCCCTGCGGGTCAAAGGTGAGGGTGTCCTCCTCAGCGCCGCCGCCGTTCAGCGTCAGGTCGCCATTCTTTTGCAGGCTGCTGGCCGTGACAGTGAAGGTGTCCTGGCCGCTGCCGCCCACCACACTTTCCACCTCGGTGCCCCCGTACTCCACGCTGTTGCCGTTGTTGTCCGTCACGGAAATGCTGCCCAGCGTGACCGCCAGGGGCGCCGTCACGTCGTCAAAGTCGAGCGTGTCGCCCGTGTCGGTGGTGCCGCGTACCTGTTCCTCCTCCACGCGGTCGTTGCCCCAGTCGTCGGCAAACATGTAGGTATCGTTGCCAGAGCCGCCGCGCAGCAGGTCGTCGCCCGGGCCACCCGCCAACTGGTCATCGCCCGCGCCGCCCGCCAGCAGGTCGTCGCCAAAGCCGCCATGGAGGCCGTCGGCGCCCTGCGCGCCAATCAGCGCCTGCGGCTCGCTCGTGCTGCGCAGCGTGTCGTCGCCCGCCCCGCCCGGCAGGATGGGGTGGTTCAGCCGGCTGCCAAACAGCACATACGCCGCGCCGGCGTTGGAGTCGGTCACGTCGGCAAAGGGGGCGCCGACGAGCAGGTCGGCGAAGCCATCGCCATTCACATCTCCCGCCCCGCTCACGGCCCGGCCCGCCTGATCGTACGCCGCGCCGTTCAGGACGAAGCCATCGCTGCTGTCCAGCGTGCCAAGCTCGACGCTGCCGCCACTGCCCACGGTGGCTCCGCCAAAGACCACATACCCCGCACCGGAGTCAGTTCCGTTCGCGTCGGCATTGGGGACCCCAACGATCAGGTCAGCAAAGCCATCCCCATTCACATCGCCCGCCCCGCTCACCGACCAGCCCGCATAATCACCCGCCGCCGCGCCGTTCAGCCGGAAGCCAGCGCTACCAGTCAGCGTGCCGAGCTCGACAGTGCCGCCACTGCCCACAGTGGCCCCGCCAAACACCACATACGCCGCGCCGGAGTTGGTCCCATTCGGGTCGGCCCGTGGGGCGCCGACGAGCAGGTCGGCGAAGCCATCGCCATTCACATCGTCCGCCCCGCTCACCGAGAAGCCCGCGTAATCAAACGCCGCCGCACCGTTCAGCCGGAAGCCAGCGCTGCCATTCAGCGAGCCGAGCGCGACGCTACCACTGCTGCCCACCGTCTCTCCGCCGAACAGCACATACGCCGCCCCGGACTCATTCCCGTTCGGGTCGGCCTCTAGGGCGCCGACGAGCAGATCATCGAAGCCGTCCCCATTCACATCGCCCGCCTCGCTCACCGACCGGCCCGCGTAATCAAACGCCGCCGCGCCGTTCAGCCGGAAGCCAGTGCTGCCATTCAGCGTGCCGAGCACGACGCTGCCACTGCTGCCCACGGTGGCTCCGCCGAACACTACATACGCTGCGCCAGAGTTGTCGGCGGTCGGGTCGGCCTTAAAGGCGCCGACGAGCAGGTCGGCGAAGCCATCGCCATTCACATCGCCCGCCCCGCTCACCGCAAAGCCCGCGTAATCAAACGCCGCCGCACCGTTCAGCCGGAAGCCAGTGCTGCCATTCAGCGTGCCGAGCGCGACGCTGCCACTGCTGCCCACCCCCGCCCCGCCGAACACTACATACGCCGCGCCGGATTCAGCCCCGTTCGGGTCGGCTCCTCGGGCGCCGACGAGCAGGTCGGCGAAGCCATCGCCATTCACATCGCCCGCCTCGCTCACCGACCAGCCCGCGAGATCCCCCCCCGCCGCGCCGTTCAGGCGGAAGCCAGTGCTGCCATCCAGCGCCCCCAGATTCACGCTGCCGGGGAAGCCGCCCGCCTCCCCAAACAGCACATACGCCGCGCCCGAGTTGTTCCCGTTCGGGTCGGCATACGGGGCGCCGAGAATCAGGTCGGTAAAGCCATCGCCATTCACATCGCCCGCCTCGCTCACCGAGAGGCCCGCGTAATCCACTGCCGCCGCGCCCGCCACCTGGAAGCCCTCGCTGCCATCCAGCGCGCCCAGGCCCACTGTCACCGTGTTCCCCCGCCCAAACAGCAGGTACGCCGCGCCGGACAGGCCCCCATTCGGGTCGGCCTTCGGGGCCCCGATGAGCAGGTCATCCACCCCATCGCCATTCACATCGCCCGCCCCGCTCACCGCAAAGCCCGCGTAATCAAACGCCGCCGCGCCGTTCAGCCGGAAGCCATCGCTGCCATCCAGGGTGCCCAGACCCACAGCACCGCTGCTGCCCACCGTTTCCCCCCCAAACAGCACAAACGCCGCGCCGGAGCGGCCCAAGTTCGGGGCGGGTTGGATGGCGCCGACGATCAGGTCGGCAAAGCCATCGCCATTCACATCGCCCGCCCCACTCACCGACCAGCCCGCGTAATCAAACGCCGCCGCGCCGTTCAGCCGGAAGCCATCGCTGCCATCCAGCGTGCCGAGCGCGACAGTGCCGCCACTGCCCACGGTGGCCCCGCCAAACACTACATACGCCGCGCCGGAGTTGCTCCCGTTCGGGTCAGCGTATCGGGCGCCGACGAGCAGGTCGGCGAAGCCATCGCCATTCACATCGCCCGCCCCGCTCACCGCAGTGCCCGCGCGATCGTTTGCCGCCGCGCCATTCAGCCGGAAGCCATCGCTACCAGTCAGCGTGCCGAGCTCGACGCTGCCGCCACTGCCCACCGTCTCCCCGCCGAACACCACGTACGCCGCGCCGGAGTACGACCCATTCGGGTCGGCCCCATAGGCCCCGACGAGCAGGTCGGCGAAGCCATCGCCGTTCACATCGCCCGCCCCGCTCACCGACCGGCCCGCGTAATCAAACGCCGCCGCGCCGTTCAGCCGGAAGCCAGTGCTGCTATTCAGCGTGCCGAGCGCGACGCTGCCGCCACTACCCACGCTCGCCCCGCCGAACACTACATACGCCGCGCCGGAGTACGCCCCATTCGGGTCGACCCCATAGGCGCCGATGAGCAGGTCGGCGAAGCCGTCGCCATTCACGTCGCCCGCCCCGCTCGCTGAATAGCCAGCGTTATCAAACGCCGCCGCGCCATTCAGCCGGAAGCCATCGCTACCAGTCAGCGTGCCGAGCTCGACGCTGCCGCCACTGCCCACCGTCTCCCCGCCGAACACCACGTACGCCGCGCCGGAGGACGACCCATTCGGGTCGGCCCCATAGGCCCCGACGAGCAGGTCGGCGAAGCCGTCGCCATTCACATCGCCCGCCCCGCTCACCGCATGGCCCGCGTGATCGTCCGCCGCTGCGCCTTCCAGGGTGAAGCCGTTGCTGCCATCCAACGTGCCGACGTCGAGGGTGGCCGAAAAGCCGCCTGGGCCGCCAAACACCACATACGCCGCGCCGGCCGAAGGGTCCCCGTTCGGGTCGGCCCCATAGGCCCCGACGAGCAGGTCGTCGAAGCCGTCCCCATTCACATCGCTCGCCTCGCTCACCGCTCGGCCCGCGCGATCGTTTGCCGCCGCGCCATTCAGCCGGAAGCCATCGCTGCCAGTCAGCGCACTCAGCTCGATGGTCGCCGGAAAGTTGCTCGTGCGCACCACGGCTGGGGGCACCGGCGGCAGGGCCACCGCGGGCAGGGTGCCCTGCCGCGGCAGAAAGGGGTGGAGCGGCAGCACGCCGAGCGCGAGCAGCAGGCTGCCGCGCCCCACCGTCTGCGCCAGTGTCTGGCGCGCGCGCGCCGTGCCGCGCAGGTGGCGCTTCCAGCGCACGTGTCGTTTGGAGGAGGGATCAGTGGGAGGAATGGAAGGGGGCATGGCTTGGCCGACTCCTTTATAAGGATGTGGGATTGAAGCAAATGTAGAACGGGGGCCGGGGATGGCGAGCGGGGAGAGGGGGGAAAGCGGCCAGGTTGACCGCTTTCCGCTGCTCGCCCTTGAGCAAGGGTACTGTGCTGGCGAGTATAAGCGATTGATAGGTATCTCACAAGCGCTGCTGATAAAACACACCCCCCAGTTGAAAGGGCGGGCTGGCGCTGGCACGGAAGACCCTTATAGAGAGATCAGATAGAAATGGACGAATGGGCTGGCAGGCCCCGGCGGGGTTCAAAGTTCCGCTTTCAGGCGGGCGGTGGCCCCGCACCCGGACGGTCCCCGCCGCCCCACGCGGGCACGGCGGTGCCGTGCCGCTACAGGTGGGTGGGGTGGTGAGCGCAGAGGGCCCCGCCGGGGTTCAAAGTTCCGCTTTCAGGCGGGTGGTGGCCCCGCACCCGGACGGTCCCCGCCGCCCCACAGGCGGGCCGGAGGCCCGCGCTCCCAGGCGCGCCGCCGGGGATTGGGAGCGCGGGCTAGGGGAGCCACCCCCTGGGGGGTTAGTACGGCTGGCTGGGCACGGTGCCGTGTGTGCGTAGGACACGCTCCCCTAGCGCGCCGTTTCCAACGGCGGGCGGCGCGGGCAGCAGGTGGGGTGGGGGGGCGAGGTGGGGGCCTGGGACGCCGCATTGCTCACGAGGGCACGGCGGTGCCGTGCCGCTACGGGTGAGGGGGAGGTGGGCGGGTGAGGGGGCCGGCGGGGTTCAAAGTTCCGCTTTCAGGCGGGCGGTGGCCCCGCACCCGGACGGTCCCCGCCGCCCCACAGGCGGGCCGGAGGCCCGCGCTCCCAGCGCCGCCGGGGATTGAGGAGCGCGGGCTAGGGGAGCGAACCCCTGCGGGGTGGTACGGCTGGCTGGGCACGGTGCCGTGTGTCCGTAGGACACGCTCCCCTGGCCCGCCGTTTCCAACGGCGGGCGGCGTGGCCCGCAGGCGGGGCAGCAAAGAGGCGGGGAGCCTGGGAGCGCGGGCCTCCGGCCCGCCTGTGGGGCGGTGGGCGAATGAGGAGGCCGACGCAAGGGGCGTCTGGGAGCGCGGGCCTCCGGCCCGCCTGAAGGCGGGACTACGAACCCCGCCCCGCGGGGGTCAGGCGGTTGACTGACGGGCGTAGCTTTGATCCAGCGCTGGCTGCACAAGCAGCAGGGCCGCGATGCGGCGGGCGATCCCGGAAAAGGTGTTGACCTCGTCCAGGGTGAGGGGGCGGCCCAGCAGCGGCTGCTCGCGATAGGAAAGCCACTTTTTGAGGACCGGATACCCTCCCAGCGTGTAGCCCCAGACGCGGGCGGGGATGTTGGACCAGTAGGCGCTGTCGTTCAGGTAGATGTCGAGGGTGTGGCGGGCCGAGGAGCGCCTCCGCTTGCTCCGGGGAAAGCCCGTGCGCGGCGGCCAGCGTCGGCCATGTCGGCGCTGTTCGGCGGCGGTGGCCTCGCGCTCGGCAAGGCGCCCCTGGCCCGGCATGGTGATGCCGCCGCGCCCCCCGTAGCCCCACCCGGCGGTCAGGGCCAGTTCGTCGGCGCTGAGCATGCCGCCCCCCTCCCGCGCGATGGCGGCGAGGGCGCGGAAGGGTTCCAGCGGGACGGGCTGTTCCGGGTTCAGCAGGGCGGCCACGCGGCGGCCCAGGCCGGCGGAGTGCTGGAGCGCCTCGGCGCTGGCGGGCAGGGGCACGCGCGGCCAGTCTTGCCGCAGCGCGCCCGCGTTTTCGGCGCGGTAGGCGGGGGCGTGCAGGATGGCGACTGTGTGGTAAAAGAGGGCGTCGGGGCTGGCGCCCAGCCGCGCCAGATAGGCGGCGGCCTCGGCGCTCACGTTGGGGCGCGGCCCGATGCTGCGCATCCGCCAGGTCGAACAGCGTCTCGCGGCGCGGGGCGAGGTAGAGGGGGAAAAAGTTGGAAAGCCCGCTCCCAAAATTGTCGGCCAGCCGCGTGACCACATAGCCGCGATCAAAGTCGGCTTTTGGCTGCCTCTGGCGAGCCTCGATCCATACGTTCCCCTCGAATACGTGAGGGAAGTAGTCGGCGCGCTTCTCGTCCAGCAGCTTGGTTTCCGGCTCCCAGTAGAGCCAGCGCAGATCGAAGGGGCGGTAAAGATACGGGACTATGTGATCGGGCAGAAAGCCGCGCCGGAGCAGCGTTTGTCGCACCTGCCGGGCATCAAAGCGGGAGGTGCTTTCCATCAGGCGGGGGGCCAGGCGGGCGATCTCCTCGTCGCTCGCGGCGGGGTCGAAGTAGCGGCGCATGCGCGCTTCCAGCCGCTCGCGGTCTATCTCCACCAATGCCTCGTCGCGGCTGGTTTTGACGCCAGGGAAGGAGATCGGGAACAGGTCGGGCAGCAGGGGCCAGTCGAGGTAGCTTGCTCCGATCGTGCGGGGGAGAAGGGAAGGCCAATCTGCCAGACGGGGGTGCGATTTGCTGGTAGCCGCTCGGCGCTCGCCTTGTTGGAGGGAGTGCCAGCAGCGCCTCGCCGCTCGTCAGCCCGCGCCCCGTCACGTCGCGGTAATGCATGGTCGCCAGCGCTGCGCGGGGTCGTCAGCGCCCTGGGGGCGCGTTCGCTCGCCAACAGCGCGATGGCCGTGCCGACCTGGATGCCCTGCCGCGGTTCTGCGGCGTGGAAAAGACCGTCTCGGGGTGCGGCTCTCCCGGGGGTACTTTGCCAGTCTTGTACTTGTCCCCATTCAAATTATCAATCCACAACTCGTCGAACGCCTCCAGCAGATGCTCGCGCATGCCGGTGAAGGAGAGGCCGTCGAGCCAGGAGTAGTTGGAGATGAAGCAGACGATGCCGCGCCCGGTCCCCTCGACGATCTGCCGCTCGGCCACGCGGAAAAAGCGCACGTACAAATCGTTCAGCCCCTGCCCCTGCGGGCGCGGCACGCGCCGCGCCTCGCGGTAGGCGTCGGTCAGGTCGCGCTCCTCGCCCATCGCCAGCCCGGCATAGCCGTTGTACGGGGGGTTGCCCAGCACCACCAGGATGGGCGCCCGCTGCTTGATCTGCTCCGCCGCGTCCCGCTCCGCTTCCAGCTCCGGCAGCGGCAGCGGGCGCTGGCTCCCCTCCTGCCAGCCGGTCAGCGCGTTCGTCAGGTAGACCCCCACGCGCTCCTCCGGCCCCAGCGCGGCGCCAAAGCGCTGCAGCAGCACCCCCAGCTGAAGGTGGGCCACCACGAAGGGGGCGGGCAGCAGCTCAAAGCCGAAGAGGCGGCTGCGCGCCGCCTGCTTCAGCTCCGCGCCCAGCAGCGGCCCCGCCCCCGCCGCCGCGCGCCGCGCCGCAATGTGGCGCAGCACCTCCACCAGAAAGGCCCCGGTGCCGCAGGCCGGGTCCAGCACCAGCACGTTGCGGGTCGGCCAGCCCCTCCGCCACGCCCAACTGCTCGCGCAGCGTCTGGTCCACCCGCGCCACCATGTAGCGCACGATTTCCGGCGGCGTGTACCAGACCCCCAGCTGCCGCCGCAGCGCCGGGTCGAACTGCTCCAGAAAGGGCTCGTAGAAATACTGAACCGCCTGCGCCTCCTCGAAGGTGGCGAAAAAGGCCTCCCGCTCCACGCGGTTCAGCGTTTCGCCCGCGCGCTCCAGCACCTCGACCATGCCCAGCGACTGCACGCGGGAGGGCATGGAGACCTGCTCGAACAGCGCGCGGATCATCGGCACGTGGAGGAGCCAGGGGCTGAGCCGCCAGTCGAAGCGCTCGCCCTGGCGGTGGGGGTCGTGGCTCCACAGCACCCAGGCGGAAAAGATGCCGTAAAAGAGCGTCTGCACCAGGGTCGAGTGGAAAAAGTGCTCGCCGCGCTCCCCCTCGAAGCGGATGCCCAGCGCCTCCTCCATCGCGGCCCGCACGGGGGCCAGCGCGGTCAGCGGGCGCCCCTCCAGGCGGGCCAGCGCCTCGCGCGCGTAGGAGGCCAGGAACCAGGCCAGGTCGGCGGGGGAGGCCAGCGGCGCGGCCACCTGCATGGCGCGCTGCAAAAACTCGCTGAAGCGCGCCTCGTGCGCCGCCACCAGCGCGCCGGGCAGCGCCGCCCCCCGCCAAAACGCTTCCGCGCTCTCGGCCAGCGAATAGTGCTCCAGCACCGTGGGCAGCGCCCGCGCCGTCCCGCCCCACCAGCGCAAACTCCCGCAGGGTCGTCACCAGCAGCAAGCCATAGCGCTGGAGGTAGCGCGCCACCTGCCCGCTGGCCACCACCTGCCCCAGCGCCTCCCCCACCCCCTTGACCTCGACTGCGCCCCGCGCCGGCAACTGCCCCGGCTGCGGCCCCTCCCCGCCCACCTGATCGGCGGTGAACAACCCCCCATCCGGCATCCCCGCCCCCCGGTTGCGCAGCTGAATCACGCAGTGCACCGCCGGGCGCAGCGTGGCCCCCACCGCATTCAGCAGATTCGCCAGCGGCCCATAATACGACGTCTCCGGCACAGCAGCGCCGGAGGCGTGGATCATGGCCAGGTCACGCAGGTAGTGTTCGAGGGGAGACATGGTGGGAGGTGGAGGGTGGCCGCTTGCCCTGTGCAAAGCGAAGGGTGGATGGCGGACGGCTCGTGCCGCCTATGATACCGTCCCGCCCCCGCTAAGTCAACGGCTGTCGTGGCATTGGCCGCCCGCCGCCAGCCTCAGCCGGCGGGCTCCATCGTCAGCATGCGGCGGATCTCGTCGGTCTTGAGGCCGAGCGCCATCGGGCGGCGGATGCCGGGCAGCACCGCCACGTCGTACAGCTCGGTGACCACCCCCTCGATGCGGAGCCAGTGGACGATGTCGCCCGTGCGCAGGTCAATGATGTACAGGCCGCAGCGGGCCTCGGTGTCCTTGGCTTTGAGCGTCTCGTTCAGTTCCAGCCCGCTGAAGGTGCGATTCTCGCGCGGCTTGGAGGTGCCGACGAGCGCAAAGTCGCCCGCAAAGGCGAGGCCGCGCAGGAAGCCGGGGCAGAAGGCGATGCGCTCCACGTGCGCGGTGCCCTCCTCGCCCTGGATCACGCGCACCAGGTGGCCGGTGCCCGCCTCCAACAGGTAGAGGCTGCCGCGGTGCCAACGCGGCGAGTGCGGCATGGACAGGCCGCTGAGCAGCACGCGGTTGGCCGCCACGTCGGTCACGGTGCCCCCGTCGCGCCGCCGGTCGCGCCAGCCATCGGCCACGTCGCTCTGCGAGACGCTCGTCACGTAGGCAGGCTGCCCGTCCCGCATCGCCAGCCCGTTCAGGTGGCAGCGGTCCTCCGCCGCCAGCCGCGAGATCCAGGGGGGGGTCCACAGCGGCTTGAAGCTGTGCGTCTCGCTGGTGGTGGCCAGGCAGCCGAAGAGGGTGTTGACGAAGATCGGGCGCCCCGCGTCGTCCACCCCCACGTCGTGAATGTCCAGGTCGCCGGTGGTGTAGGCCACCTGGGGCACGTAGAGCGCGTCGTAGCCATCGTACATCTCGCGCGGCGAGAGCGTGTTCTCGAAGCGCCACAGCTGATAAAGCGTGCTCAGCCAGATCGTCTGGCGGTCCGCCCACAGGCCCATGGCGCGGTTAAAGGTGCGCTCGAAGATGGAAAGTTGCCCGTCGCCCTTCACGCCAATCAGGAACAGCTTGCCGCTCTGGTAGGTGGTGAAGGCCAGGCTGACCCGCTGCTCGGCCAGCCAATTGGGAAATTGGCGCGACGGCATGAGCTCGAGGGCGGGTTGGGGGGTAATCGTTGGCTCTGTCATAGGGCACCTGATCAAAAATGGGAGAGATGGAAGCTAGAAGCATGCGCGGGCAGCACCGCCGCGCGCGCCCCCCACGGCATGGCCCAGTATAAAGGATGCCCCCCCGTCCCGCAAGCGGCAGACAGGGAGATTGCGCAGCATCCCGTAGGGACAGGGACAACGGCAGCAACGGCAGATTGCGATGATGGCGGGGTAGGGGCGGGGCCAGGCGCGGAACCCCCCTCGCATACACACCCGCGCCCCTCGCGCCGGCCTCGCCCGCCCACCCCCACCCACGCGGAACCGATCTGGCAAACAGGGCGCCGCCCCTGCCCCCCAACGCCCCCAGCGGGTTTTGTGTGGAAGGGCGCGGGCCGGTGCGATGGATGCGGCGGGCGAGGCCGCGGAAAGGGCGGCGCTGCGCGTCCCGGCGTCGGTGGCCGCTGGCCCCGCCCCTACGCCGCGCCCCCAACACCTGGCTCCAAGCTTGGCGGCTACGGCCCGCCTGAAGGTGGAACTACAAACAACGGCGTACGCGATTCGCCTGTTGATGCCTGCGCCCTTTATCGCACATACCGCCTCCCCGCCTGCTGGCCCCTATTTCAACAGCTTGCTGTACCCGTCCAGCGCCCCTTGCGCGGCCTATTTACCTCCTTTATAATCGGCCACCTGCCCTACAAAGTCTATCCATTGGCCCTCATTCTTGTTTCCCCGCTATAAGGAGTCATTTCAAGCTATGCTCTCCCCCCTCACCCCCGCCGACTCCTCCAAACGATTGGTGCGCTGGAAGCGCCACCTGCGCGGCACGCCGCGCGCGCGCCGTCGGCTTGCGCCGCGCCGTGGGCAGCGGCACGTTGCTGCTGGCGCTGGGCCTGGCGCCCTTTGCCGCGCTCCGGCCCCCGGTGGCGCAGGCGGTGCCGCTGTCCCTGCTGGAGGCCGCGCGCCCGGCCCCCGCTATCTTTGATCGCACCAGTAACTTTCCCGCGAGCATCGAGCTGAGCGCTCTGGATGGCAGCGACGGCACCCGCCTGAACGGCGCGGCGACGGGCGATGAGGCTGGCAGCGCGGTGAGCGACGCGGGCGATGTGAACGGGGACGGCTTCGCCGACCTGCTCATCGGCGCCTCGGCGGCCGACACGAACGGGAGCAACTCGGGCGCGGCGTATGTGGTGTTTGGCGGGGCAGGCGGCTTCGCGGGCAGCGTGGCGCTCGGCTCGCTGAATGGCACAGATGGCTTCGTCATGAACGGCGCGGCGGCGTTTGATTACACGGGCCGGACGGTGAGCGGGGCGGGCGATGTAAACGGGGATGGCTTCGACGATCTGCTAGTCGGCGCCTCGACGGCCGACACGAACGGGAATCGCTCCGGGGCGGCGTATGTCGTCTTTGGCAAGCCGGGGGTGGGCAGCGGCGGCGCCGTCGAATTGAGCGCGCTGAATGGCAACGATGGCTTTGTGCTGAACGGCGTGGCGGCGGAGGATCGCACAGGCAGTGCAGTGAGCGGGGCGGGCGACGTGAATGGGGATGGCTTCGCCGACCTGCTCATCGGCGCCTCCTATGCCGACCCGAACGGGAGCAACTCCGGCGCGACGTATGTGGTGTTTGGCGGGGCGAGCGTGGGCAGCAGCGGTGCCATGGAGTTGGGCGCGCTGAATGGCAGCGGTGGCTTCCGCCTGAGCGGCGAATCAAGCTTCGATTACACGGGCAAAGCCGTGAGCGGGGCGGGCGACGTGAATGGCGATGGCTTTGACGACCTGATCGTTGGGAGTCCCTATGCCGGCCCGAACGGTCCGCCCTACGGCGCGGCGTATGTGGTGTTCGGCGGGGTGGCCGTGGGCAGCGGCGGAACCATTGAGGTGGGCGCGCTGGATGGCAGCAACGGCTTCCGCCTGGACGGCGCGACGATATCTGGTAAGGCGGGCTTTTCGGTGGGCGGAGCGGGCGATGTGAATGGGGACGGCTTTGCCGACATCCTAGTCGGCGACCCAGAGGTCAACTCGAATGGATTTAGCTCCGGCGCGGCGTATGTGCTCTTCGGCGGGGCAACGGTGGGCAACAGTGGCAGCGTGGCGCTCGGGGCGTTAGATGGCAGCGATGGCTTCCGCCTGAAGGGTGCGGTAGCCAACGATGAAGCGGGCTTTTCGGTGAGCGGGGCGGGCGATGTGAATAGCGATGGCTTCGCCGACCTGCTCGTCGGCGCTCCCTATGCCAACTCGAACGGACAGAAGTCAGGTGCGACGTATGTGGTGTTCGGCGGGGCGGGGGTGGGCAGCGGCGGAACCATGGAGTTGAGCGCGCTGGACGGCAGCAACGGCTTCCGCCTGAAGGGCGCGGTAACGAGCGATTACGCAGGCTTTTCGGTGAGCGGGACGGGGGACGTGAACGGCGACGGGGTGGATGATCTGCTCGTGGGGGCGCGCCGGGCAGACCCGAACGGGATCAACTCCGGCACCGCCTACCTGCTCTTTGGCCGCGCCGACACGGTGGCGGTGGATCTGGGCGGGCTGACTGGCCCGGACGGCTTCGCCCTGGAGGGCGCGGCGGCGGGCGATCTCGCGGGCCGGGCGGTGAGTGGGGCGGGCGATGTGAACGGCGATGGCTTCGATGACCTGCTCGTCGGCGCCCGGGAGATGGACTCGAACGGAAACAACTCCGGGACGAGCTATGTGCTATTCGGCAGCGCGGCGGGCTTCGCGGGCAGCGTAGCGCTCGGCTCGCTGGGTGGCAGCGCTGGCTTCGCCCTGACGGGCGCGGCGGCGAACGATCAGGCTGGCTGGGCGGTGAGCGGGGCGGGCGACGTGAACGGCGATGGCTTCGATGACCTGCTGGTCGGCGCCCCCTATGCCGATCTCGGTGGAAATGACGCCGGGGCGGCGTATGTGGTGTTTGGCGGGGCGAGCGTGGGCAGCGGCGGCACCGTCGCGCTGGGCACGCTGGATGGGGGCGCTGGCTTCCGCCTGACGGGTGCGGCGGCGGGCGACAAGGCTGGCTGGGCGGTGGGCGGGGCGGGCGATGTGAACGGGGACGGCTTCGATGACCTGCTGGTCGGCGCCCCACGGGCCGACGCGGGCGCGCTCAGTTCCGGGGCGGCCTATGTGCTGTTTGGAGGAACGGAGGTGGGCAGCGGGGGCGCCGTCGCCCTGGGCGCGCTGGATGGCAGCGATGGCTTCCGCCTGAGCGGCGAGTCAAGCTACGATTACGCTGGCTGGGCGGTGAGCGGGGCGGGCGATGTGGATGGCGACGGCTTTGACGACCTGCTCGTCGGTGCCCCGCGCGCCAGCCCGACCGGCTCCTACACCGGGTTGGCGTATGTCGTCTTTGGGGGGGAGGGAAGCTTTCCTGCCGACCTCGATCTTGGCACGCTGGGCGGCAGCACGGGCTTCGTCTTGACGGATGCGGCGCCCTACGATGCCGCTGGCCAGTCGGTGAGCGAGGCGGGCGATGTGAACGGCGACGGCTTTGACGACCTGCTGGTCGGCGCCCCGCGTGAACCCTTGCCGTGTCGTGCCCCTGTCGGAGCCGCCAGGGCGAACGAGGCCGCATGCTCCCCTGCCGCCCCCGCCGACGTGAACGGCTTGTACTCTCCGGCGGCGTATGTGCTGTTCGGCGGGTCGGGCGTGGGCAGCGGCGGCTCGGTGGCGCTGGGCTCGCTGGATGGCACCTATGGCTTTATCGTGCATAGCGCGACGGCCTACGAGCACGCCGGCGAGTCGGTGAGCGGGGCGGGCGATGTGAACGGGGATGGCTTCGACGACCTGCTCCTCGGCGCGCCGTGGGCCGACCCGAACGGGTCTTATTCCGGCGCGGGCTACGTGCTCTTTGGCGGGGCGAGCGTGGGCGGCGGTGGCCCCCTCTTGCTGGCGATGCTGGACAGCAGCAGCGGCTTTGTGCTGAACGGGACAGAGGCCTTCGCTTACGCTGGCTATAGCGCGAGCGGCGCAGGGGATGTGAACGGGGACGGCTTCGCCGACCTGCTCATCGGTGCCTATGGGGACGACCCGAATGGGAGCCGCTCCGGGGCGGCCTACCTCGTCTTCGGCGCCCGGCTGAACCACCCCATCCTGCCAGGGACGGGCGGCGACGACACGCTGCGCAGCACGAGCGCGTCGCAGCAACTGCTCGGCGCGCTGGGCGCCGACACCCTGCTGGGCGGCTTCGGCGACGACCTGCTGGACGGCGGCGCGGGCGACGACCTGCTGACGGCGGCCCGGGCGACGACCTGCTGCGCGGCGGCTCCGGCAACGATACGTACCGGTTCGCCGATGATTGGGGCGACGACCGCGTGCAGGAGGAGCACGTGCGCGGCACCACCGACACGGGCGACACGCTCGACTTCGGCGCGGTGACGGAGGCGCTGGATGTCACGCTCGGCAGCATCTCGGTGACGGACAGCAACGGCAACAGCGTCGAGTACTCCGGCACGGAGGTTGAATAGCGTCACGGGCGGCAGCGGCGAGGACACCTTCACCGTCACGGCCAGCAGCCTGCAAAAGAATGGCAACCTGACCCTGGACGGCGGCGGCGACGAGGAGGACACGCTGATCTTTGACGCGGAGGGGCAGCCCTTCACCCCCCCGGGCAACCCGACCGACGGGACGATCACGCTGACCAACAGCGGCGTCACCCTGACCTACCAGAACATGGCCGCCCCCCTGGCGGTGGATCTGGCCAGCTTCGAGGCGGTGGCCACCCAGGACGCCATCGCCCTGACGTGGGAAACGGTGAGCGAGGTGAACGCGCTGGGCTTCTACCTGCGCCGCAGCACCGACGCCGCGCAGGTGGGCGAGCGCCTCCACCCCGACCTGATCCCCGCGCAGGCCCCCGGCAGCGGCCAGGGCGCCAGTTACACCTGGCTCGACGAGAGCGCCGCGCCGGGCGTCACCTACTTCTACTGGCTGGAGGCGGTGGAGCTGTCCGGCGAGAGCGCCCTGCATGGCCCCGTCAGCGCCCTTGTGGAACTGCCGACGGCGCTCACGATTGGCCCCCTTATAATGGAAGCGACCCCCGCTGCGCCCTGGGGTGCGCTGGGGCGGCGCTGCTGGGGCTGCTCGGCGCGCTCGGGTTGCGGCGCCGACGGTAGATCGCGCAGCATCCCTTTGGGATGATGGAAGGGGGGCGGGCAACCGTCCCCCTTTTCGTTGGGGGGCAGGGCGGCGCCCCTGATGCCCGCCCGCCGCTTTGCGTCCCCGACCCCGCCTGTGGGCCGCGCCGCCCGCCGTTAAAACGGCGGGCTAGCCGAGCGTGTCCTCCGGACACACGGCACGATGCGCCGCCTGTCGTACAACCCCGGAGGGGTTGGCTCCACTGAGCCGGGGATTTCAATCCCCGGCGGCATGGGTTCCGCAAGGGGGGCGGGGCCAGCCCGGCAACGCCCCCTGGCGCACACCCCGCGCCCGTGCGCACCGACCTGCCCGCCCCGCCCCCCGTTTGTAGTTCCGCCTTCAGGCGGGTCGTAGCCCCCAGGCCGCCTCCCTTACCCGCTGCACCCCCACGGCGGCGGCCCCGCCTTTTGCCGGTGCTTCCGTTGCTCCGTTGCTCCTTGTCCCTACGGGATGCTTCGCAATCTCCCGTCCCAAGGGATGCTTCGCAATCCCTACGGCCTGCTGCCATCAGGAGTGCCGCATTCCAAATTTGAAGCATTGCTTTTGTAAACACCCCCCTGTATACTGGGGGTCGGTACCGTAAAAGGTTGAGCACTATACTCCAGGGCCCTACCGCCTTCGCTTCGCCGCCTGCCCTCTCCCACCCCCTCTCCTCCTGCTTTTGCCCGCTCAAGTCGGGTGCCCCTACGAGCAGAGCTTGCTGGACATAGCGCCGTCCTGCTATTTCCTGACGCCCAGCGCGCAAGGATGAATCGGCTCTCATTACGCGCTTCCATGCAAGGAGACCATTCGAGCTATGCCTCCCCCTTCCCCCCGCCAACCCCTCCAACGACTCGTGCGCTGGAAGCGCCACCTGCGCAGCACCCCGCGCGCCCGTCGTGCCTTATTCGCGTTGTGGGCAGCGGCACGTTGCTGCTGGCGCTGGGCGTAGCGCCCTTTGCCGCCCTCCGCTTGGCCACCGTGCCCAGGCAGTCCCCCTGCGGGGGCGGTGGCGGCATCGCCAGCCCCCCGCCCTCTTAGCGCCCCCAGCCACTTTCCCGCGACCTGGAGTGGGGCATGCTGAATGGCAGCGACGGCATCCGCCTGGACGGCGTGGCGGACGCGATGTCAAACGGGCCAGGCAGTGAGCGAGGCGGGCCATGTGAACGGGGATGGGTTGGCCGACCTGTCGTCGTCGCCCCCAGGCCTATGCGATAGGGGAGTACGCCGGCGCGGCCTATGTGCTCTTTGGCGGGGCCGGCGGCTCTCCGGCCGACCTCGATCTGGGCACGCTGGACGGGAGCGATGGCTTTGTAGTGAAGGGCGCGGTGGCAGGCGATTGCGCAGGCTGGACGGTGAGCGGGGCGGGCGATGTGAATGGGGATGGCTGGGATGACCTGCTCGTCGGCGGCCTAGGCGTCGACTTGAACGGGAGCGACTACCGGCGTGGCCTATGTGGTGTTCGGCGGGGCGACGGTCGGCAGCAGCGGCGTCGTCGAGTTGGGGACGCTGAATGGCAGCAATGGCTTCGTCATGAAGGGCACTGGCGAAGGCGATAACGCGGGCTAGGCGGTGAGCGGGCGGGCGATGTGAAGGGGATGGCTTAGCCGATCAGCTGGTCGGCGCCCAGAGGCCGACCCGACTGGAGCCAAATCTGGCGCGGCCTATGTGATGTTTGGCGGGGCGAGCGTTGGCAGCAGTGGCACCATCGAGCTGAGCGCGCTGGATGGCATCGACGGCTTTGCCTCCCAGGCGCAGCCAGCCGCGGACTCCCCGGGCCGCGCCGTGAGCGGGGCGGGCGACGTGAACGGCGACCGGCTTCGCCGACCAGCTGGTCGGCGCGCCTTGAATGCCGACCCGACCGCCTGGAACACTCCGGGGCGGCGTATGTCGTCTTTGGGGGGCGAGCGTGGGCAGCGGCGGCGCCATCGAGTTCAGCGCACTGGATGGCAGCAATGGCTTCCGCATGGACGGCACGGCGGTGGGAATCAGGTTGGCTATGCGGTGAGCGGGGCGGGCGATGTGAATGGGGAGGCTTCGCGGACTGCTCCTTGGCGCCCGACGCTTCCGAACCCGAACGGGAGTGCCTCCGGGGCAGCCTACGTGGTCTGGGGGGGGCGAGGGTGGGCAGCGGTGGCACCATTGCCCTCGGGTCGCTGGATGGCAGCAGATGGCTTCGTCATGCAGGGACGACGGGTACGAGTACACGGGCCGCGCGGTGAGCGGGGCGGGCGATGTGAACGGCGACGGCTTCGCCGACCTGCTGGTCGGCGCCCCCTTTGCCGACCCGAACGGAAGCTCTCGGGGGCGGCGTATGTCGTATTTGGCGGGGCGGGGGTGGGCAGCGAGGGCACCATCGCGCTCGGTGCCCTGGATGGCAGCGATGGCTTCCGCCTGAACGGCGCGGCGGAGGTGATCGCGCTGGCTCTGCCGTGAGCGGGGCGGGCGATGTGGATGGCGACGGGGTGGACGACCTGGTCGTCGGGCCCCGCGGGCCGACACGAACGGCTACAGCTCCGGCGCCGCCTATCTGCTCTTTGGGCGGGCGGACACGGTGGCGGCACCCCTGGGTACGCTGGATGGCAGCGACGGCTTCCGCCTGGAAGGGGGGGCGCACGAACGATCGTCGCCGGCCAGGCGGTGAGCGGGGCGGGCGACGTGAATGGGGATGGCTTCGATGACCTGCTGGTCGGTGCCCGGTTCGCCGACACGAATGGGGCCCACTCCGGCGCGGCGTATGTGCTGTTCGGCGGGGCCGGCGGTTTCTCGGCGCCTCGTACCTCACTACGCTGGATGGCAACGAGAGCTTCGCCTGGCGGGCGCGGCGCGGGATGACTGGGCGGGCGATGCGGTGAGCGGGCGGGCGATGTGAACGGGGACGGGTGCGATGACCTGCTCGGTCGGCGCCGACGGTGCCGACGCGAACGGGGCCGACTCCGGCGTTGCATATGTAGTGTTCGGCGGGGCGGACGTGGGGGCTGGCGGCGAGATTGTGCTCGGTGCGTTGGATGGCAGCGACGGCTTCCGCCTGGACGGCGCGGCGGCGGGTGATCGGGCCGGCTTCGGTGAGCGGGGCGGGCGACGTGAATGGCGACGGGGTGGGATGACCTGCTGGTCGGTGCCCAGTTCGCCGACCCGAACGGGATCGGCTCCGGCGCGGCGTATGTGGTATGGGGCGGGGCGGGGGTGGGCAGCAGTGGCACCGTCGCGCTCGGCGCGCTCGATGGCAACAACGGCTTCCGGATGGACGGCGCGGCGGCGGGGGATCGTGCTGGCTATGCGGTGAACGGGGCGGGCGACGTGAACGGTGATGGCTTCGATGATCTGCTGGTCGGTGCCCGGTTCGCCGACACGAATGAGCCCGACTCCGGCGCGGCCTATCTGCTGTTTGGCGGGACGGGGGTGGGCGGCAGTGGCACCGTCGCGCTTGGCGCGCTCGATGGCAACAACGGCTTCCGGATGGACGGCGCGGCGGCGGGGGATCGTGCTGGCTATGCGGTGAGCGGGGCGGGGGATGTGAACGGCGATGGCTTTGCATGACCTGCTCAGTCGGCGCCCTTCGGCTGGCCCAACTGGATCATTCCGGCGCGGCGTATCTGCTGTTTGGCGGCGCGGGTGGGCTTCCGCGGCACCCTCAACCTCGGGTCGCTGGATGGCAGCAACGGCTTCCGGATGGAAGGCGCGGTGGCGGACGATCGGGCGGGCTTTGCGGTGAGCGGGGCGGGCGACGTGAACGGCGACGGTTTCGACGACCTGCTCATCGGTGCCCCCTGTGCCGACCCGAACGGGTACTCTCCGGGGCGGCGTATGTGGTGTTCGGCGGGGCGAGGGTTGGCAGCGGTGGCACCATCGTCGGGCTGCGCAACGGCAACAGTCGGCTTTCGCCGGAGGGCGCGGCGGGGGGGATCGGTCGGGCCGGGCGGTGAGCGGGGCGGGCGACGTGAATGGCGACGGGATCGATGACTTGATCATCGGTGCGCTGAATGCCGACCCGAACGGCCTCTCTTCCGGGGCGAGCTATGTGGTCTTCGGGAGCCGTACGGCGTTTGCCGCGACTCTGGAACTCTCGGCCCTGAACGGCAGCAACGGATTCCAGATCGACGGCGAAGCAGCATACGATTTCTCCGGCTCGTCGGTGAGTGGCGGGCGATGTGAATGGCGACGGCTTCGACGACCTGATCATCGGCGCCACGTGCCGACCCGAACGGGGACGCCTTCCGGGGCGAGCTATGTGGTGTTTGGCGAGGCGGGCGGCTTCGCGGCCATCGTAGCGCTCGGCCTGGACGGCACAACGGCTTCGTCTTGAACGGCACGGCGGCGCTCGATTACCGGTCCGTCGGTGAGCGCGGCGGGCGACGTGAATGGCGATGGCTTCGACGACCTGATCGTCGGCGCCCGCGGCGCCGACCCGAACGGCACCGATCCGGGGCGACCTATGTGGTCTTTGGCAAGGCGGCCGTGGGCACCGGCGGCGCCGTCGAGTTCGGCGCTCTGAACGGCAGCAACGGCTTCAAGCTGGGCGGCGCGGCGGAGGACGACTTCGCCGGCTCTCGGTGAGCGCGGCGGGCGATGTCAATGGCGACGGCTTCGCCGACCTGATCATCGGCGCTCGCGAAGCCGACCCAGACGGGAACTTCGCGGCCGGGGCGAGCTACGTGGTGTTTGGCAAGGCGGGCGGCTTCAGCGCCAATCTCGACCTTTCCAGCCTCGACGGCAGCAACGGCTTCAGGCTTTCGGGCGTCGCGGCGCGCGACCACTCCGGCGTCTCGGTGAGCGCGGCGGGCGATGTGAATGGCGACGGCTTCGACGACCTGATCATCGGCGCCTACGGGCCGACGCGAACGGGAGCTTCCATCCGGGGCGAGCTACGTGGTCTTCGGCAAGGTGGGCAGCTTCAGCGCCACTCTCGACCTCTCGAGCCTCGACGGCAGCAACGGCTTCAAGCTCACCGGCGTCGCGGCGGGCGACCGCTCCGGCTCGTCGGTGAGCGCGGCGGGCGATGTGAATGGCGACGGCTTTGACGACCTGATCATCGGCGCCTATCGAGCCGCCCCCAACGGGAGCTACTCCGGGGCGAGCTACGTGGTCTTCGGCAAGGCGGGCGGCTTCACCGCCAATCTCGACCTCTCCAGCCTCGATGGCAGCAACGGCTTCAAGCTCACCGGCGTCGCGGCGGACGACCGCTCCGGCCGCTCGGTGAGCGCGGCGGGCGATGTCAATGGCGATGGCTTCGCCGACCTGATCATCGGCGCGCCGAGCGCCGACCCGAACGGCAACATGCCGGGGCGAGCTACGTGGTGTTTGGCAAGGCGAGCGCGGCAGTGCCACCGTCTCCCTGTCCTCGCTGGACAGCACCAATGGCTTTACCCTGAACGGGGCCGCGACGGACGTTACCGCTGGCCGGGCGGTGAGCGGGGCGGGCGACGTGAATGGCGATGGCTTCGACGATGTGATCATCGGCGCGCCAGGGGTTGACCTGAACGCGAACAACGCTGGGGCGGCCTACCTCGTCTTTGGCGCCCGGCTGAACCACCCCATCCTGCCGGGGGGGCCGGGGGCCAACACGCTGCGCAGCACGAGCACGCCGCAGCAACTCTTCGGCGCGCAGGGCGCCGACAGCCTCTTCGGTGGCTTCGGTGATGACCTGCTGGACGGCGGCGCGGGCGACGACCTGCTGACCGGCGGGCCGGACGACGACCTGCTGCGCGGCGGCTACGGCAACGACACCTACCA
>CAVRLZ010000029.1:0-71310 GCA_963721895.1 uncultured Chloroflexia bacterium
CACCTTTCCCCGCTGGATCGTATCACCCAGTGCCGCCTGCTCGCGCCGGTGGGCAGCGGCCTCATCACCCTAGAAAGCAACCAGTGGCGGCCCGACCGCACGCGCTACGTGCATAGCAACTGCCCGAAGAGCCGAAAGCCAACGGTGGTGCCCGCCCGCTTTCTGGTGGCCTGCGAGCAGGGCCACCTGGATGATTTTCCGTGGGTCGAGTTTGTCCATCGGGGGCCTACCGCCTGCGAGAGCGCGCTGCGCCTGCTGATCAGCCCCACCGGCGAGGCGCGGAACCTGCAGGTGCGCTGCGACACCTGCAATCAGGCAAGGATTCTGGCGGACGCGGCCATTTGGCGAGCGCGGGCGGCCATTGCCGCACTGTCGGGGTCGCCGCCCCCACCTGCGCGACTACAACCCGACCCCCTGCGCGGGGCAGCTACGGACGATCTTGCTGGGGGCCTCCAACCTCTGGTTCCCCGACGTGCTCGCCACCCTCGCCATCCCCACCGATGCGGTGGGGCTGACAAAGCTGGTGGACGAGCAGTGGGCGCGGCTGCAACTTTTTGAGGAGGTCGGCACCGTCAGCCTGATGCGGAAGATGCGAATCGTCGAACTGGCGGACATCTTCCTCAAGTATGACGATGCCGAGATCTGGCGCGCCATCCAGCGCCGCCGCGAGCAGGACGACGCCGACGCCACCGAGCAGGTGGACCTGAAGCAGCCGGAATGGGAAATGTTGACGCACCCGGCCAGCGCCCCCGCCTCGGAGGACTTTCGCCTGCGGCGCGTGGAAACGCCAGCGGGCTTCGAGGAGGTTCTGGAACAAGTGGTGCTGGTGGAAAAGCTGCGCGAGGTGCAGGCGCTGATCGGCTTTACGCGCATTGACGCGCCGGGCGAATTGGGCGCGACCCCCGACGCCGGTCGCGAGCGACGCATGCCCCTGAGCCGCCAGCGCCCGACGTGGGTGCCCGCCATCGAGGTGCGCGGCGAGGGGATCTTCCTCCACTTTCGGGAGGAGCGCCTCCAGGCGTGGCTCAACGAGGCTGCGGTCCGGGCGCGCGACGAGCAGTTCTTCGACTCGCACCGCCGCTGGCGCGCGGCGCGCTTTATCGAGCCGGAGGAGGAGGGCTACCCCGGCATGCGCTACGTGCTGCTGCACACCATCGCGCATGCCCTGATGCGGCAGATGGTGCTGGAAAGCGGCTATGTGGCGGCCAGCATCCGCGAGCGCCTGTACATCCGCAACCCTGGCGACTCGGAGGCCAATCCGGAACCGATGGCGGGCGTGCTCCTCTACACCGCCGCCTCGGACAGCGAGGGAACGCTGGGCGGGCTGGGTCAGCTGGGCGGGCCGGGGATGCTGGAGCGGCACCTGCGAAGGCCCTGCGCAACGTGCGTCTGTGCGGCTCCGACCCGCTCTGCGCCGAGCATCACCCGATCCGCGCGGCATCACGCTGCACGCCGCCTCGTGTCACGCCTGCCTCTTCGCCCCGGAAACCTCCTGCGAGCGGGGCAACAAGTACCTCGACCGCTCGGTGCTCGTCCCCACCGTCGAGCGGGACAACCTCGCCTTCTTCGAGGGCCCCGCGTGAGCCTGCCCGGGGCGCGGGTGGCGCAGGAGGCCGCGCGGCTGGCCACCCTCCTGCCGCAGCCCCTCCTGCTGCGCCTGGCCGAGTTGCTCCAATCGCGGGAAAGCGACGAGTGGGAGCAGGCGCGGCGCCACCTGCTCCAGGCCACCCCCCAGCCCCACTTTCGCGCCCCGCTGGAGCACTTTTTGGATGTGTGGCGCGGCACCAGCCCGCCGCTTGCGCCCGCGGTGGTGGCGCTGCTGCTGCACACCGCCGCCAGCGCCGCCCGCACGATGCAGGCCACGCAGCGGGTCGATCTGATCTGGACGGGGCCGGAGGTGGAGGAGATCACCCTGCGCCGCACCGACGAGGCGCTGCTGGAAGTGATCGAGGCGGCGCAGCACGCCCTGCTCATCGTGAGCTTCGCGGTGTACCAGATCCCCCGCATCACCGAGGCGCTGCGGCGCGCCGTCGCGCGGCGGGTGCAGGTTCGCCTCTGCCTGGAAGTTCCTGCCTCCGGGCAGATTGGGTATGACCCCATCGCCGCCCTCGGCAGCGAGCTTGCCCCCCACGTGGCCATCTACCTGTGGCCGTTGGCGCAGCGGCAGGCGGCAGGGGGCGGGCGCGTCGGCTCGCTGCACGCCAAGTGCGCCGTGGCCGACGCCGAGCGCCTCTTCCTGTCCAGCGCCAACCTGACCGGCTATCGCCATGAGCCGCAACATCGAGTTGGGGGTTCTCGTGCAGGGCGGGCTGCTGCCCGGCCAGGTCACCGCGCAGTTTGACAGGCTGATTGAGCAGAAAATTCTGGAGCGGGTACCCGAAGCAGGCCGATAAGCCCCCCACGCACCGCCTGGCGAGGGTGCAAGGTGTCCATCCCGAAACAAGGTCCGGTTCCCTGCCCCTCCCGTGGGTTAGGGGTACGGTCTCTCCTGGCCTGTCTCCTTGAGTCAGCCTTGCACAGATTCCTCACTAGCTGGATTGGAAGTGCGGCTGCGGAGGGGCCCCCGTTCGGAATGACATTGTCTTTCATTGTCATTTCGAGTGTGCGCTCCCCCGCGCCACCTGCCGGCATGGGGGAAGCGAGAAATCTCGCCTGGCAAGTTGCGATGAATCAGCCTTGCACAGATTCCTCACTAGCTGGATTGGAAGCGCGCCTGCGGAGGGGCCCCCGTTCGGAATGACATTGTTTTTCATTGTCATTTCGAGCGCGCGTTCCCCCACGCCACCTGCCGGAATGGGGGAAGCGAGAAATCTCGCCTGGCAAGTTGCGATGAATCAGCCTTGCACAGATTCCTCACTAGCTGGATCGGAAGCGCGACTGCGGAGGGGCCCCCGTTCGGAATGACATTGTCTTTCATATGTCATTTCGAGTGTGCGCTCCCCCGCGCCACCTGCGGGAATGGGGGAAGCGAGAAATCTCGCCTTGAAAGGTGCATCGAAGGAGCCTTGCACAGATTCCTCACTGCTGGATCGGAAGCGGCTGCGGCGGGGCAGCCGTTCCTGAGAAACAAGAGGTCATGCGGCGGTCGTGTCAGGGAGAGGATCACGGCGCGGGACCAGCTCCATGCCCAAACTCTTGGCGCGGCGTTCGAGATTGCGGAGGGCCCGCTCGCGCTGCTTGTGCTCGTAATAGTCGGCACCGAGGTCCTGGTAGGGTGTGCGCTCCTTGAGCATGATATAGACAATGCGTGCTAACTTGTGGGCGGTGGCCGTTACCGCTTTGGGGGCGCCGTGCTTGGTACGCAGCCGTCGGTAGAAGGCGCCTAAGGCGCTCTGACTACGCGCCAGGGATTGGGCGGCGACGCGGAAGGTGGTCGCGGCACGATTGGCGGTCTTGCGCGTGCGGGAACGCAAGCGTTTGCCACCGGAGACATCATTGTGGGGCGAGAGACCCAGCCAACTGGTGAAGTGTTTGACGGTCGGCCAGCGGCTCATATCGAGGCCAATTTCGGCCACAATGGTTTGCGCGCTTAGCGCGTCTATCCCATCCACTGCCGTCAAGTCGACGCCGACCTTGGCAAAGAGGTAGTCAACCAGGGCGAAGGTGGGCTGATTCTTGCGCGGCTTGGCGCGCCGCGGGCGTGGCGGCGGGATGCTGGGGTCGGGGGTCACATCGGGCAAGGTGGCGTAGTGGGCTGCCAGTTCGCCGTCGCAGGCGACCAACTGCCCCTGGTAGAAGTCGAAGGCTTCGAGGGCCTGGCGCAAGGCAAACAGGTGCTCGCGGCGATAGTTGCCTTCCAGCGCCGCAGCGATCTCGGCCTCGCTCTTGGCACACTTGGGGTCGCGCAACTGCGCCAACTGGACGGGGTCGTGTTGGCCGTTCAGGATGGCGCGGATGATGCGCAAGCCGGTCAGGCCCGCTATGTCGCTGACCACTTCGGTCAAACGCACATTCATCTGCAGGAGGGCCTTTTGCATATGCTGGATGTGCATCGCGCGGCTCTGCACCACCACTTCACGTTGGCGTACCAACGCGCGCAGGGTGGCAATCTCCGCCGTCGGGCGGAAGGAGGCGCGCAGCAGCCGCAGCCTGTGCAGCTTGCGCAACCACTGGCAGTCGGCGATGTCACTCTTGCGGCCCGGCACGTTCTTGCTATGGTAGCCATTAACCAGATAGACTTCCAGCCCGCGTGCCTCGAGCACCTCATAGAGCGGTAACCAGTACAAGCCGGTGGATTCCATGGCGACCGTATCGACCTGGCAGGCTAACAACCAGTCAGCCAGTGCCTCCAGGTCGCGCGTATACGGTCCAAAGCAGCGCACCGTCGGCCCCTCACGCGTGGCGGCACCGCCACCCACAATTCGCTCGCCCCAATGTCGATGCCCGCCGCCTGCGGATGCACGATCGGCATCCCCTCGACGTCGGCTGTCTTGACGCTTATCCGCTTTTGCTTGCTCATTGCTGTCTTGGCTTTCTAGTCTTTGCACAGAGGAGAAGGGTGAGCGGTCCAGACCCGATTCTTTGCACCAACCGGACGATCCTGAACGGGGTCAAAGCCACCAATGCACAAACCTGCTAGAACCGGGACCACCTTCGGAAACGGGTCGCGAGACACCAACGGACTTGTCGGTCTTAACTGCCTGGACGGCTCAGCCGTTAGTATACCACCTCCGTAGCTTGTTTCTCCCTGTGCGAAGGCGGCCCCGCCGCCTGGGGCCTTCGGAATGACATTGTCTTTCATTGTCATTTCGAGCGCGCGCTCCCCCGCGCCGCCTGCCGGAATGGGGGAAGCGAGAAATCTCGCCTTGAAAGTTGCATCGAAGCAGCCTTGCACAGATTCTTCCCTGGCCTCATTCCTTATGGTGATGCGGAGGAGCACCCGGTCAGAATGACAGGGAAGGGGCAAGGAGTTTTTCGTTGCACGAAGGCGGCCCCGCCGCCTGGGGCCTTCGGAATGGCGATTACAGGGCCGGGGCTACCGTCACCGGGCGCTCGTCGTCCATGAGCTGCGAGGCGAGCATCTCGGCGTAGAGGGGGCTGCTTTCGAGGAGGGTCTGGTGGGTGCCCCGCGCGGCGATCTGCCCCTGCTCCAGGACGAGGATCAGGTCGGCGTCGCGCACGGTGGAAAGGCGCTGCGCGATGACAAAGGCGGTGCGCTGGCCGCTTTCGGGGCGCAGGAGCCGCTGCAGGGCGCGCTGAATCTGCCACTCGGTCTCGGCGTCCACCGCGCTGGTGGAATCGTCGAAGATGAGGATCTGCGGGTTGATGAGCAGGGCCCTGGCAATGGCGATGCGCTGCTTTTGCCCCCCGCTCAGGGTGACGCCCCGCTCGCCGACGGGGGTGGCGTAGCCGTCGGGCTGCTCCAGGATGAACTGGTGCGCCTGGGCCGCGCGGGCCGCCTGCTCCACGTCGGCGTCGGTGGCGTCGGGGCTGCCAAAGGCTATGTTGTCGCGGATGGTGCCGCTGACGAGCGTGACATCCTGCAGCACCACGCCGATCGCGCGGCGCAGCGACGAGAGGGTCACGTCGCGCACGTCGTGGCCATCCACGGACACCGCGCCGCCCGTGGCATCGTAAAAGCGGGGAATCAGGTTGATAATCGTGCTCTTGCCGCTGCCCGTCATGCCAAGAATCGCCACCGTCTGCCCCGGCTGCGCCTCGAACGAGATGCCGCGCAGCACCTCCTCTTCCATCCCCGCATAGCGAAAATGCACATCATCGAAGCGCACCCGCCCCTGGACGGCCGAGAGCGCCACCGCGCCGGCCCGCTCCTGCACCTCGCTCTGGGCATCCAGCACCTCGAACAAGCGCTCGGCGGAGGCTGTGGCGCGGGAAAGCAGTTGGGAGATGAAGCCCAGCTGAAAGATGGGCATGAGCAGGAAGGCCAGATAGGTGTTAAAGGCAATCAGGGTGCCCACCGTGAGCTCCCCCGAGATGACGCGGTTGCCCCCGTACCCCAGCACGATGAGGGTGCCCAGGTTGGCAAAAAAGAAGACAAAGGGGAAGCCGAGCGAGAACAAGCGCACCACGCCCAAAAATTGCTGGTAGAGCGCCTCGTTGACCGCGGAAAAGCGCGCCAACTCAAAGGGCTCGGCGGCAAAGGCCTTGACGACGCGCACCCCTGCCAGGTTTTCCTGCAGGATGGTGTTCAACTCCCCCAGCGTCTGCTGCGCCAGGCGGAAGCGCGGGAATAGCTGGCTGAACAGCACGCCGATGATTCCCCCCATGAGCGGCACCGTGGCCAGGGCCGCCAGCGCCAGCCGCCAATCGGTGACAAAGAGGATCGCCGCACTGCCCACCAGGGTGAGCAGGGCGGAAAGCAACTGGAGCAGCCCCTGGGCATAAAAGAGGCGCACCGCCTCCACGTCCGAGGTCATCCGCGTCATCAGTTGGCCGGTCTGGTGCTGGTCGTGGTAGGAAAAAGAAAGGTGCGTGAGGTTGGCGTATACGTCGTTGCGAAGCTCATAGGCCACGCTCTGCGAGGCCTTCTCGGACCAGTAGCCCTGCAAGAAGTTGAACAGCCCGCGCGCCACGGCCACGCCCAGCAGCCCCGCCGTCGCCGCCCAAATCATCGCCCAGCGACGCTGCGCGATCCCCTCGTCAATCAGCAGCCGCACCAACTGGGGCGAGCCGAGGTTGATCCCCGTGACCAGCAGCAGCGAAAGCAGGGCCCCCGCCGCGATGGCGCGCGACGAGCGCATGTAGGCCAACGAGCGCCTGATAGATTGCATCACTCTTCCTTTTTGGGTGCCACAAAACGTTGAAGTATAGCGAGAAGGCGCGGAAAGCCGAAGGGCCCCGTGCGCGCACTGCCTGTTACCCATAGAGACGGGCAGCCGTGTCACTGACCCTACACGACACCGTGCTAGGGCGGGAACCATCCCTGTCAAAAGCTGTGCCGCCCTCACTCCCCTCTCGGGAGGGGTGGCGCGCAGCGCCGGGGTGGGTGCCGTGTCGTCACTCCCCTCTCGGGAGGGGTGGCGCGCAGCGCCGGGGTGGGTGCCGTGTCGTCACTCCCCTCTCGGGAGGGGTGGCGCGCAGCGCCGGGGTGGGTGCCGTGGCAAGGGCGTAGCAACGCAACGGCCAACTGCAACGACCAACGGCCAACGGAACCCACCCCTGCCCCTCCCGGGAGGGGAGCTACGGCCAACGGCAACGACACCAGTCCACGTGCACGGCACCCAGCAGCTGAGCCTCTCAAGAGGCACGATGCCTGGGTACACCTAGAGATAGGGGCAAAGGTAAGTGCCAGGCGGCACCGCCCTTGCTTGGTTGCAGCGAGACAGGCGCAACAATGGAGGGGGCAGACGGGATGGGAGCAGGGCACGACCACGGGCACGATCACGGCAGCCATCGGAGCAAGAATCAGAAAAGGTTGGCCATCACCCTGCTCGCGGTGGCGGGGTACATGGTGGCGGAGGTGATCGGGGGGCTGGCTACCAACTCGCTGGCGCTGCTGGCCGATGCGGCGCACATGCTGTCGGACGTGGGGGCACTGGCGCTGTCGCTCTTTGCGCTGTGGATCGCCCGGCGGCCCGCGCGCTCCAGCCACACTTATGGGTATTACCGGACAGAAATTCTTGCTGCCCTGGTCAATGGGGCCACGCTGGTGCTGGTGGCGATTTATATCTTTGTCGAGGCCTACGAGCGGCTGGGCGAGCCGCCGGAGGTGCAGGGCGGCCTGATGGCGGCGATTGCGGTGGGGGGGCTGGCGGTCAACCTGCTGGGCCTGTGGATCTTGAACGGCGGGCGGGGCGAGAGCTTGAACATGGAGGGGGCGTGGCTCCACGTGTTGACCGATGCACTCGGCAGCGTGGGGGCCATCGTGGCGGGGGTGCTGATCTGGCTCGGGGGCTGGAACTGGATAGACCCGCTCGTGTCGGTGGCGATTGGGCTGCTGGTGCTGTATTCGTCCTGGTCGCTGCTGCGGGAATCGGTTTCGGTGTTGATGGAGGGTGCCCCCGGCCACCTGGATGTGGACGAGGTGCGCGATGCCCTGCAAACGATTCCCGGGGTGGTGGCCGTGCACGACCTGCACGTGTGGACGGTCACTAGCGGGATCGTGGCCCTGTCCGCCCACGTCAGCACCGGCGAGCCGACCGCCCCGCGGCCCCTGCTCGAGCAGATTCGCGAGACGCTCCATGAGCGCTTTGCGATCAACCATGTGACGATCCAGCTGGAGCCGGAGGGCTACCCGCCGCACGAGATGCCGGTGTGAGGGGGGCGGCCCCCGCTAGCCGCTGAGATCGCTCACCTGGACGCGCGCCGCCACCTGCTCCACCTCGCGCAGCGTCACCACGCCGGGCGCGTTCGAGAGGGTGTCCACCGTTCCCGCCGCGATTGCCCAGCGGAGCGCGTCGGGGGCAGCCGCCGCTGAGAGGGGGTCGAGCATGGCGCGGCAAAAGCCGGCGAGCGCACTGTCGCCCGCGCCCACCGAGTTGACAGCTTCAATGGGGGGCGGGGTGGCCCACCAGGCCCCCTCCTTGCCAACCAGGCAGGCGCCGCGCGCCCCGTCGGTGACCAGCACCCACTCGGGGCCGCCCGCGCACACGCGGCGCGCGGCGGCGACGAGGGCGGCGCGCCCGCTCAACGACTCGCCCAGCGCCCCGCCCAACTCGGCAGCATTGATCTTGAGCAGCCAGAGCGGCCGACCCAACGCGGCGCGCAGCGGATCGCCGCTGCTGTCCACCGCCACGCGCCGGCCGGCGGCCAGCAGGCGATCCAGCAGCCCGCCAAAGGCGGCGCCGTCGGGTCGCTCGCCCGGCACCGAGCCGGAAAAGGCGATCAGCGCCGCATCCTCGGCGAGCAGGGTCTCCCCCAGGCGATCCCAGGCTGCTGCGTCGGGCGTCGGCCCGCTCTCGTTGATGACCGTGCTTTCCTGCGGCGGGTGCAAAATCAGCGTCGCGGTGCGGGTCTCGCCCTGCCAGAGCGAAAGGCCCTGGCAGGGAAAAGGCTCACGCGCGGCAAGGGTCATAAAATAGCGCCCTGCGTCCCCGGCGATCAGGGCCATCGCCCGCACGGGCAGCCCCAGGGCATGGGCGGCGCGCGCCACGTTCAGCCCCTTTCCGCCAGCCTGCACCTGCGCCTGGCTGGTGCGGAAGATGGCGCCGGGCGCAAAGCCAGGCACGGGGAGGATGCGATCAATCGCGGGGTTGAGGGTTACAGCAAGGAGCAAGGTGGGAGATAGCATGGGCACCGCATCGTCGCTGACGCGCACAGAAATGTTGGAGCAGGTGGCCGCACGACTCGCGCGGGAGGTGCACCCCCACCCCACGCGCGTGGCGATTGACGGGGTGGACGCCGCCGGCAAGAGCACCCTGGCGGACGACCTGGTGCCCTTCGTGGCCGCGCACGGGCGGCCCGTCCTGCGCGCCTCGGTGGATCACTTTCATCGCCCGCGCGCCCAACGCTACCGACAGGGCTCCCGCTCGCCCAAAGGGTACTTTCAAGATTCGTTTGACTACGACACGCTGCTCAGCGTGCTGCTCCTGCCGCTCGGCCCGGGGGGCGACCGACGCTACCAGGCGGCGCGCTTCGACCATCGCGCCGACGCCCCCCTGCCCGTCCGGTGGGAGCTCGCGCCGCCCGACGCGATCCTGCTCATGGATGGCATCTTCCTGCTGCGCCCGCGGCTGCTCCCGCAGTGGGAGGTGCGCCTCTTCGTCCGGGTCGGGGCCGAGGAGCGGCTGGCCCGCATGCTGGCCCGCGATGCGGAAACGGCGGAAGAGCGGGACCTTCTGCGCCAGTTGGACGCGGAGCGATACGAGCCGGGGCAGCGGCTCTACCTGGCCAGCGTGCAGCCGGAGCGGCTGGCCGACATCGTTGTTCACAATGACGAGCCAGCCCGCCCCAGCCTCCGCTTCCAGCCACGCCCCTCGGAGCAGGGCGCCCTGGGTTAGCCCTCGCTGCCTGCCGCGTCGGTGGCCGCGTCACTCCCCGGCTGACAGGGGGGCCTCCGCCAGGGCCTCGGAAAGGGTGCTCGGCTCGGTGGCGGGGGTGCCCTCCTCCAGGCGCGCCCGCTGTTGCTCCTGCTGAACGTTTCGCACCCAGCCCGGCTCGTCGGCGGCGCGGGCAGTGCCCCCGCCACGCGAGGCCAGGTTCCCCGGCTCGGGGTCCCGCTTGGGCTTGAAGACCAGGGTGGCCAGCGCCGGCAGGTCCAGGTAAAGGCTGTGGGGGAAGCCCATCCACGGCTCGTCGGTGGCCCACACCTCCCCGCTGTTGCCCACATTGCTTCCCCAGTAGTCGGCGCTATCCGAGTTGAGCACCTCGCTATAGGCCCCCCCGGCAGGCACGCCGATGTGGTAGCCCTGGCGCACCACCGGCGTAAAGTTATGGATCACCACCACAAAGTCTGCAGGGTCCTTGGCGAAGCGCAGGTAGGAGATGATCGAGCTTTCCCAGTCGTTGGCGTCAATCCACTGGAAGCCCTCCCATGTGTGGTCCTGCTCGTACAGGGCCGGCTCGTCCCGCACCAGGTGGAGCAGGTCGCGCACCCAGCGGTTGATCCCCTGATTCGCCGGCCAATCCATCACGTGCCAGTCGGTGCTGCGGTTCTCGTGGAACTCGGTCCACTGGCCAATGTCCTGCCCCTGAAACAGGAGGGTCTTGCCGGGGTGCGTGAACATGAAGCCGAAATAGGCGCGCAGGCTCGCCATCTGCTGCCAGTGGTCGCCCGGCATCTTGCCCGCCATCGAGTGCTTCAGGTGCACCACCTCGTCGTGCGAGATCGGCAGGATGAAATTCTCGCTGAAGGCGTACATGAGCCCAAAGGTGAGCTTGTTGTGCTCGTACTTGCGGTAGATCGGGTCCTTCTCGATGAACTTGAGGGTGTCGTTCATCCAGCCCATGTTCCACTTAAAATCGAAGCCGAGGCCGCCCAGGTAGGCAGGGCGCGTGACGAGGGGGAAGGAGGTGCTTTCTTCGGCCACGGTCATCGTGCCGGGGTGGTAATGGTGGACCACCCCATTGAGTTGCTTCAAAAATTCGATGGCCTCCAGGTTCTCGCGCCCCCCGTACTGATTCGGCACCCACTCGCCGGGGTTGCGCGAATAGTCCAGGTAGAGCATGGAGGCGACAGCGTCCACGCGCAGCCCATCCATGTGATACTCGGTCAGCCAGAACAAGGCGCTGGAAATGAGGAAGTTGCGCACCTCGTTGCGCCCAAAGTTAAAGATGTAGGTGCCCCAATCCTTGTGCTCCCCCATGCGCGAGTCCGCATACTCGTACAGGGCGGTGCCATCAAAGCGGCCCAGCCCGTGCGCGTCCTTGGGGAAGTGCGCGGGCACCCAGTCTATCAATACGCCGATCCCGTGCTCGTGGCAATGGTTGATCAGGTACTTCAAATCGTCGGGGTTGCCCAGCCGGCTGGTGGGGGCAAAGTAGCCAGTGACCTGGTAGCCCCACGAGCCATCAAAGGGGTACTCGGTGATAGGAAGGAGCTCGATGTGGGTGTACCCCATGTGCTCCACGTAGCGCACCAGCTTGTGGGCCAGGGTGCGATAATCAAGATAGCCGTCAGGATCGTCCGGCGAGCGCGCCCACGAGGGCAGATGGACCTCATAGATATTGACAGGCGCCTCGAGCCAGTTGGTGCTGGCGCGGCGTGCCAGCCACTCGTCATCGCTCCAGGTAAAGCGCTCCAGGTTCCATATCTTGCTGGCCGTGTTGGGGCGAATCTCGGTGGCGAAGGCATAGGGGTCCGACTTTTCGAGAATCTGCCCGTGCGGGCCGAGGATCTGGTACTTGTACAGCTCCCCCTCGACCAGGCCGGGGATGAATAGCTCCCAGATGCCGCTCCCGCCGCGCACGCGCATGGCGTGGCGGCGCCCGTCCCAGCCGTTAAAGTTGCCCACGACGCTGACACGCTGGGCGTTGGGGGCCCAAATCGCGAACGCCACCCCCGCCACCCCCTCATGCTCGATCAGGTGCGCGCCCAGGCGCTTGTAGGCATGGTGGTGGTTCCCCTCCCCCAAAAGCTGAAGGTCGAAATCGGAAAGGTAGGGGGCGAACCTGTAGGGATCCTGCTCCCGCCGCACCTGCCCATCGTAGAGCGAAAGCTCCAGTTCGTAGGGGAAAAAGCCCTCCCCCTCCACCACGGCCTCAAAAAAGCCGTGCTCCTGAACGCGCTCCATCGGGATCGTCTCGCCCGTGTCCGTCCGCACGAGGTGAAGCGCGCGCGCCTCCGGGCGGAAGGCGCGCACGGCGACGCTCGCCACCCCATCCTGCTCGACCGGTTGCATGCCAAGCACCTGGAACGGGTCGTGGTGGTAGGCATAAAGGATGCGATTCAGTTGATCGTGTGCGACGGTGGACATGGTTACCTCTATTAAGATGCGGATAAACGGGTCAAAGGTGGAAACGCAGGGCGTGCCCTGTCCTACTCACGCCCTCGGCGGCGCGGGGGGGGGGTGCTGGGGCGGAGCAGGCGAAAGCCGTCGCGCTCCCTGGCGTGGGAATCAGGGGGCGCGGGCAGCCCTTTCCGCGCCCCCCACGGGCGATGCTCGCCACACACCAGGGGGCGGGCACCGACCCCATCCACCCTCCCAAAGTGGCGACTCGCCACCACGTGAAAGACGTGCTGCTCGCAGAGGATCAGGCCGCAGCGGTAGCAGCAGCCCACCACCGCCCCATGCTCGGCCCCTGCCGCACCGCATCGGACAATATCGCTTTGAGCCGGCGGCGTGGCTGGCATTACAAATCCCTTCGGTAAAGTTTGCGAAGGAGCGGGGGGGCCCCGCCGTCGGGGGGCGAGGGGCCCTCATCGCTGGCTGCCCCTGGAGAGCCGTCCCAGAAGGCACGGTCCGCCCTGTCAAGCAGGCTCGTCAGCTGCGCGCAGATGGCCGGGGCGCGCGCGTGCGTCGGGTCGGTGCGGGTCTCGGGCAGTTCGACCTGAATCTGCACCCGCGTGTGCTGCGCCGAGGGAACCATGTGCAGGTGAAAGACCACGGGCCCCATCTCCTCCCCCTCTGCCGGGGGCCAGTGGCCCATCACGTCGCGGATGGGCACGCGAAAGCGCGTGTCCGCCTCCACAAGCGCCCGCTCCAGGACGCGCTCGTGCACGTGGACCACGCGCGTTTGTCGCTCTAGCTCGCGCACCACGAAATCGTCGCGGCGGGCGGACGCCCCGCGCAGCGTCGTCACGCAACGGTGGTGCGTGGTGCTCTGGTAGGGCAGGGCCCCCAAATCAATGCGAAAATGCAGGCGGGCGCGGCTCAGCATCTCGATCTGCGGCGCCTGCAGGCGATGGCCAAAGGCGTCGTAGCAGGCATCAATCGTCATGCCGGAAAAGGTGTCTACAAAGCCGGCCACCATTTCCCCTGTCAGCCAGGCCTCTTCGCCCAGGGGCGGCTCTTCGGCCAGGCGGAGCAGCACGCGCGCGATGTGGTCGTTCGGATCGAACAGCGCGTCTTCGACCACCACTTCCTGCTCGAGCGCCCCCGCCATGGCCCGCCCGCGCGCCGGTTGCAGGGCGAAGGGGGGCAGGCCGCGACCGCGGCGCAGGATCGCCCGCTCAAAGTAGGGGTTGAGCCGCGGCATCCAGCCGGTCAGCACGAAGAGCAGTTCCAGCGTCTGGCGGTTGCCACGCTCCGGAAAGTGCGCCTGCACCTGGACGGGAAAGGCAAACTGGTAGGGCAAGCGCGGAATCTGCCAGTCAATCTGGTAATGGTATTCGAGCGTCTGGCTCGGGGCGCCGGAGCGGGACCAGAGAAGCGGCCAGCGAGGCAAGGGGGCGGCCAGCGCCCAGCCGCGCACGTTCCGCGTGGGCCAGGGCGGGGTCGGCTGGCGGACGCGCCCCACCCCCTCCATGACCACGGTGCCTGCTGTGGCTGGCGTCTGCTCTAGCTCTTCATTGGTAAGGTTGTAGGCACTTTGAAAACGGTCCACCTCCTCCGCCATGACGGCTTCCAGGGGGACCGTCACCTCCAGCAGCCCGCGCGGCATCCCCTCGCGGAAGCGCTCGCTGTACCCATCGCTGTCGAGCACGGCATCTGCTTCAAACTTTTCGCGCAGTTCCAAAACAGGGGGCGCGGCGTCCAGCGGAAAAAACAGCTCACTCTTCTGGTAGCTGTCCCAGGCAAAGTAGTAGAGCGCGCCGCCGGGCACCAGCACTGCCAGCAGCGGTAGGGCGATGATCCACGTCGTGCCGGCCTCTGTCAGCGCCAGTCCAACCCCAAGCAAGATTACTACCATCCCAAGGGCAATCCAGGCCAGGGTGCGCGGCGTGTAGTGGACGTGGTAGGGGCAATGGGCCGCCTCCAGCGCGGCGTGGCCAAAGCGGCGGTCCAGCCAGGAAACGTGCTGCCCGCGCCCGCGCCACCATTTCATATCCTGATGCTCGAAGAAGAAGCGCAGGGGCCCCCACAGGCGGGGGGCGCACTCGGCGCAGAAGGGGCGCCCGCAGTGATGGCATAGATAAAGCGGCTCGTTCGCGCGCCCCGCCTCGTGGCAGAGCGTACAGCGGTGGCGATGGCCGATAAAGGGAACTGCCTGGACGACCGCAGGCAGGGGGGTAGGGCCGTCCATTTCCGGGTTGCGCGTGGTAGGTGCTTCCGTCATAGCAAAAAGTTCCCCGCTCGACCTAAGAATCCTGCCGAAAGTGCAGGCGCTCGCGCAGGCGATCTTCTAGTCGCTGCACCTGCTCCAGGGCCACCTCCCAGCGCCCGCGATAATAGCTGCGCAGCGTCAGATCGTAAACGGTGGGCGACATCTCATCCGCTACGATGACGGGGCTGACCCCCTCCTCCACCAGCGGGCTCACGCGGTGGAGCGGGCGCGTCCGCTGCTGGATCAGCACGTCCAGGACGAGCGGCTGCCCATCCACCGTGCGCGTGGCCCACCACCGCTGCTCCACGCCCGCCCGACGAAGGCTGCGCGCGGCATCCATTTCAAAGCCGCGCTCGCGCAGCGACGCCTCCACCTCCTCGAAGGGCTCCGGCACGGTCTCGACGGCGGGCCAGGTGTAGTGGCGCTCCAACAGCAGCGGTACGCCGTGGTAGCTTTCTTCCAGCACGCAGGACCAGACTATGTGAATCTCGCTGCGGTAGCTGATCAGCGGGTTGCCCTCGCAGTTGTCGCTCTGGACGTAGCCCGCCGCGTCAAAATATTGCGCCCGCAGGCGGGACAGCGTGATGCCGCGCGCATCCACGCGCGCCCTGCCCCGGAACTCCCGCTTGCCCTGGAGGGTGGCAGGGCGACGGATGCCGATTCGAAAGCTCACTTCCGCCCGCACCGGCCCGCGCTCGGACCAGATCAGCCGCGCGGGCACTCCCTCGATCACTACCTGACGGTAGCGCTCGTCCACCGAGAGCCGCCCCGCCGCCGCGCCCAGCAGGGCCAACTCGCTGCTGACGACGGGCACTGGCCAGTTGATGTGCATGCGCCCGATGGTGACGGCGCACTCTTCCTGCTTGAGTCCTGGCGGGCGGCGCAGCTTGAAGGCAAATTGCACGTGCAGCGCCCCTTCCAGCCCGGAGGCCCCGTTTGGCGCCTCCAGGCGGTGGTGCGTGTCCGCGCCAGGGGGCAAGGGGTCGGTGGGCACGGCTGAATCGCGCGCCAGGAAAAGGGAAAATTCAAAGGGAAAGGGAACGGGGCTATCAGGCCGGTAGTACAACTGCTCCCAGCCCCACCTGCCCGCCTCGACAGCGTCCTCCAGCGCCTCAGCCGCCTCATCGAGGAGCGGGAAGGTCAGGGGAAAGGCGTTAAATCCCGGCGACTTCCAGGGGCGCACGCGCGCCAGTCGCTGGGGCAGGTCCGTCTTGGCAATATGTGACACGGCGAGCCAACCATAGCGCACCGGCGGCTTGTCCCGCCGGTGGCTGGCCAGGCGCCTGCCATCGGCCCGCGCCTCGGGCCCCATCTTCTCGCAGGGCAGGGCAATCTGTATCTCTCCCAGTTGGCGCACCGGCGGCTTGGTGTAGAGCGAGTGGCGCTGGATGGCGAGGTTGTATTCGTATTCCTCGATAAACTCGATTTTCAGCGGGCGCGCCCGCACGGGTTGGCCGAGCGCACCCTGCTCCCCCGCATCGGCGCGGGCCATGCCCCGCGCCCACACCCCGCGCCCGCGCCGCTTTTGGCGCAGGCCGCCGAGGCGCGCGAGGGAAGCGCTGGGGCGCCTGGGCCGTCTAGGATCGCTCATCGTTGCTCCGTTCGGCTCCTTCCGTCGCCAGGGCTCGCAGGGTGTGGGCTACCATCCAGGCCAGGAAGGTGGCCAGGGGTTGCTTGGCATCGGGGTATTGATCGGGACGGGCCGAGGTGAAGGAGAGCGCCCCCAGCGGGCGGCGCGCGGCGACGAGCGGGACGAGCAGGGCCGAGCGCGTGCCATCTTTCCACAGGATGCCGCGATGGGTGGAGTCGCTCCAGGGGGCGCCCAGCAGGTCGTTGATGCGTAGCAGGTGGCCGTGGCTCAAGAAGCGCTCCAGCGTCTCGGCAGCAGGGGCGGGAATCGCCGCGTTCAGCGTGACCGCGGCGGGCCGCGCCGTCGTGCTCCGCCAGACCCGCCACCCCTCCGGCCCCCGCAGGGCCAGTGCGGCAGCGGAATAGGGGAGCAGGCCACGCGCCTCGCTCACCAGCGCAGACAGCACCTGCTCTGGCTCGCTCGCCTCCGTCATAGCCTCCGCCAGATGGCCCAACGCGCCCAGCAATCCGTTATCCATGGTGCCCTATTCTACGTTGCGCCTTGCCCGGCGGCCCTGGTACATCGTTGCGTAAAAGCGTGGCGCACTAGTACAGCCTAACGGCACCCCACGCACCGCAGCCCCCCGGGAGCTACCCGTGACCCACATCTTTTTGGGAGGGGCGGTTCTCTCACGAGCACAATGTCGTGGCCGTGAGCCGTAGCTCCCCTCCTGGGAGCTTACCGTTGCCGCACGTCGTTGCCGTTGGTCGTTGCCGTTGGGCGTTGCGGGTGGGTTCCGTTGCCGTTGCCGTGGCCGTTGGTCGTTGCTACGCCCCTTGGCATCCCCTTGCTACGACACCCACCCCGGCGCTGCGCGCCACCCCTCCCGAGAGGGGAGCGACGGCGGCTACAGATTATGTCACGTCCTTACGCATCACAGCCCCTAGCGTTGGCTGACCGCCATCACAATGTCGCGCAGGTGCGCTTCCTCGTGCCGAACCATGCGCTCCACCAGATCGGCCACGGTGCCATAGGTGCCCCAGGGGAGACGCAGGGGCTCGGCCAGGCGCGCGGCGTCTATCTCGTAGATGGCAAACTGCAGGTCGCGCCGGACCATGCCCCAATCCATCCGGCACTGCATGGGGTCAAATTCTTTGCGCCGCAGGAAGGCTGTCTCGTTAAAGGTGCGTCGCGCCTCGTCGTCCAGGCTATACGCTTCCCCCTCCGCGTGGGCCTGGAGGGCAGCCAGCGCCTCCCGCTCCCAGGCCGCCAGATGGCCGAGCAGGTCCTGCACGCGCCAGCCCGTGTCGGCGTAGACCAGGGCGCGATCGGAGACGCCCTGCAGGGCCACGAGCGCCGCCTGCCGCGAGCGTTCGAGCAGGCCGAGCAGCCTCTGCTTTTCTTCGGTAGGGTCGGTGGGCAGGTGGCCGTTGGGGGTAGTCATGGGTATGCCTGGATGATGGAAGCTTCGGGAAGATGACGAGTGCCTGCAAGCAAGAATGGAAGCATCAGGAGCGCTTCAAGGTCGGGCGCGCCCGGCGGGGGAAGGGTGCGCGACAGGTGCAGCATCGTCCCGCCCGCCCACCCCTGCGGGCCGATGACGCGCAGCCCCATCAGGCGAGCGATCACCTCCTCCCACAGCTCAACCAGCGCCCGCCCGCCAGCCCCCGCATGCAGGCAAAGCCGCTGTTGGCCGGTGGCCCGCGCCAGCACTAGCGCGCCCTCGATCGCCCAAACGGGAAGCTCTGCCGCGATCCCAAGCGAGGGGGAGGCGGGCGCGCCCTAGCGAAAAATTCCCGTCCCACGGGAAGGCAGCCCCGCGCGCCAGCAGTCGGTCGTAAAGGGCGGCGGGCGGCAGGGCAAGCGCGCGTTGCAGGGCAATGCCGCCGCCGTGCTCCAACCAGCCCCGCACATCGTCCGGCTCGGCAAGGCCCAGCAGCCCTTCCCACCAGGGGCCCCCTGCGCTCACCCTTGCCCCCGCGTGCGGACGATCTCGATCCCTGCCGCCTCGATCGGCAGGGCGAGCGGGGGCGGGCGCTTGAGAACTTGAAGGCGGATCGAGGCGACGGGAAAAGCGGCGAGCAGGGCCTCGCATAGTTGCTCGGCCAGGGCTTCCAGCAACTTCCACTCGCCCTGGGTCACGATGGCGTGCACCGTCTCCGCCAGGGCTGCATAGGAGATGGTATCGTCCAGCGCATCGCTCTGCCCGGCGGGTCGCAGATCAAACTCGGCCTCCAGGGTGATGAGCAGTCGCTGCCCCACCTCTCGCTCCGCCGCCGATACCCCCACCGCCGCGTGCAGTTCAAAGTTCCGAATCAGAAGTTTGTCCATGCCCCTGCCCTACCCTGGCGCCCTGTTTCAACTATTATAAGGTTCCTGTCACAACGGTGCAAGGCTTTCGGCGCGGCGGGGGCCCGTCGCGCTGCAAATCAACTTGACAGCGTTCCCAAGAGCCCCTACTGTCCCTGCTATAACGATAGGGCATCCGAAAGGGTTACAAAGAATGAATCTGGGCTTGCAGGGCAAGGTAGCCTTTGTGGCGGGGGCCAGCATGGGGCTGGGCAAGGCGGCGGCGCGCGAGCTCGCGCGGGAGGGCGCGCACGTTGCCATCTGCGCGCGCTCGGCGGAAGCGCTCGGCGCGGCAGCGCAGGAGATCGCAGCCGAGACGGGCAGCGAGGTGCTGCCGGTGGTGGCCGATGTGACGGTGGAGGCGGAGGTTCAGGCTGCCATCGCGCAGGTGGTGGAGCGCTTCGGCGCACTGCACGTGTTGGTAGCCAATGCCGGGGGGGCGCCGGGGGGCCGCTTCGATGATGTAAGCAACGCCATGTGGGAGCAGGCCTTCCAGCTGAACTTTTTGAGCACGGCCACCTTGATTCGCGCGGCGCTGCCGCACCTGCGCGCCGCGGGGTGGGGGCGGATCATCACCATCACCAGCATCTCCGTCAAGCAACCGCTGGACGACCTGCTGCTGTCCAACACGGTGCGCCCGGGCATCGTGGGGCTGGTTCGCTCGCTGGCCACGCAACTTGCCCCTCACGGCATCACCGTCAACAATGTGGCCCCGGGCTACACCCTGACCGAGCGCGTGCACCACATCTTCGAGGGGCGCGCCGAGCGGGAGAATATCTCAGAAGAAGAGGCCAGCCGCGCCATCCTGGATGCCATCCCGATGGGCCGCATGGCGGACCCGGCGGAGCAGGCCGCCGTGATAGCCTTTCTGGCATCCGAGCGCGCCTCCTACATGACCGGGCAGACCCTCCTGGTGGATGGGGGCATGTACCGAGGGGTGTGAGGCAGGCAAAAAACCGTCCTTGCCGCAAAGGGCCGTCAGAGGGAGAACTGGAACCTCGGTGCTGATACTGAACTTTTTGCCACTGTACTTGACGATCTTCGCCGCCAACCTGGTGCCTGCGGGCCGCGTGTGGCGCTGGATCACCATAGGGCTGATCCTGGCCTTCGATGCGGTGCTTGCGCTGGCGGGGCTGCTCCTGCTGGTGGCCGGGCCCACCCTGCTCCGCGAACTGGTGCAGGCCGGGGGCGCCGGCGAGGCGATGGCGAATGTGAGTACCGTGCCCTCCGCGCTGCTGGTGCTGCTCACCGTGCTCGGGAGCGTGCTGCTGCTCGTGCCGCGGGTGCGCCCCGCGCTGATCCGCCTGGGCAGGCTGGCGCTGGACCCGGACGACACGGTGCATCTGGTGGCCATGACCTTTGCCCTGTGGCTCGTCGGCCTGACGCTGGCGCAGTTGCTCTTGATTGGCGATCTGCCGGTGGAGGTGCTGGCGGAGGGAACCGAGCTGACGCTCGGCGCTTTGTGGGAGCAGGGGATCGCCTTTGTGCTCTTTGCCCTGCTGGGGGTGGGGCTGGGGCTGCGCCGCAGTGCTGGCGAAACGTGGGAGCGGCTGGGGCTGCGCCCCCTCACCTGGCGGCAGGGGGCCATCGTCGTGGGGGCCATCGTGCTGCTGACCGTGTGGGATGCCCTGCTGTCGCTGGGCTGGCAGGCGGCGGACCCCGCCTCCTTCGAGCGGATCAGCCGCATCAGCGAGACGCTCTTTGGCGGCGTGATGGGCCCCCTGGGCGCGCTGACCATCGGGCTGTCGGCGGGCATCGGCGAGGAGCTCCTGTTTCGCGGCGCGCTCCAGCCGCGCTTCGGGCTGCTGCTGGCGACCCTGCTTTTCACCGTGGGCCACACGCAGTACGAACTGTCGCCCGCCCTGTTCAGCGTCTTCGTGATCGGGCTCGTGCTGGGCATCCTGCGCCAGCGCGAGAGCACCACGGTGACCATCTTGATTCACGCGGGCTACAACGCCCTCAACGTCCTCCTCGCCCCGCTGTGGTCGTGAGGGGGCGGCACACTGGCGGTGCACTATGAGCCAAAGGGCATGGCTACGCTACTCCCCATTCGACACCATCGTTGAGTCGGAGGGGAAGAGCAGAAACTGTGGCTGAAGGAGCTACGCGACCTGGCACGCGGCTTTTGCGGGGCGCTGTTCGTCGCCCTGCCGCTGCACTACACCGAGGAGATGTGGAACCATGCACGCACCCTCCCGTGGTGGATGTTCGTGGTGGGGCTGGCGGTGGGCTATATCGCGAACGTGGGGTACATTTTCTTTGAGGGCTACAAGCCAGAGCCGCAGCGCAAGGCTGCCTGGTTCGATGCCCTCACTGCCCTAGGCATCGGCGCCGTCGCCAGTGCCTGCACGCTGGGGCTGATCGGGCGCTATACCCCGGAAACGCCGCTGGAAAACATTTGTCGGTTGATCCTGCTGGAAAGCACCATTTCCAGCTTCGGAGCCAGTTTGGCCATCAACCAGTTGGGGGCGCGCGGGGCTGTCAAACTGCGCCAGCCTGCCGATGACCTTTCCCCCGACCTGCGAAAGATCATGGCGACCATCCTGGGGGCCCTCCTTTTTTCCTACAACATCTCCCCCACTATCGAAATAGGGCTGATCGCCACCGGGGTGAACGGCGCGCATCTGGTAGGCCTGATCTTGTTCTCGCTCTTCGTCTCGGCCGTGATGACCTACTTTGCCGACTTTGTCGAGCGCGACGAGCGCCACGGCCTGCTCAGCTCGGTGGGGACCGAGACGCTGGTATCGTATGGGGTGGCGCTGGGTGTCAGCGTCTTTCTGCTCTGGTTTTTCGGCTATGTGGACGCGGGCACGGCGCTGCCCGACCTAGTGACGAACGTGATCGTGCTGGGCTACGCCACGACGCTGGGCGGCTCGGCGGGAAGGCTGATCATATGAGATGGTCCGATCTGGATCCTCGCGCCGTGGTGGAGCGCCTGCGCCAGCGGCTGTCGCCCGAGCGCATCGAGGCGGTGCAGGAAGCGCTTGAGGCGACCGATGCTGAGGAGCCAGCCGAGCCACCGACCCTGCTAGAATGGTCGGTGCGGGGCATGAGCCTGCTCCTGGTGCTCCTGCTGCTGGGCTATGTGGTGTGGGTCAGCGTGCAGCCGCCAACGCCCATCCACTTCGAGTACGGCGTGGAATGGGAGCGGCTGGAGGAGCGGGATGGGGCCTGGGTGCTGCCGGTCACGCTGCAGTTGCGGGGCGAGGGGGTGCAGGATTTGACGATCACGGCTGAACTGGCGGACGGCGAGGAGGTTATCGAGGAGGTTCCGCTGGAGTTTCCGCTGATGGGGCAAAACGAGACGGAGCAGTTGGAACTATGGTTCGAGGAAGACCCCCGCGACTACACGTTGCGCTTCAACGTGGGCAGCTACAAGGTGCCATGATAGCTCCCGTCATCCCCCACTCCCCCCACGCATCGCAGCCATGATCCAGAGCTATGTAGACATCCTGCTCATCCTTATAGTGGCCTACAACGTGCTGCGGGGGTGGCAAAGCGGCTTTATCATCAGCCTGTGGGACCTGCTGAGCTGGATCGGCAGCCTGCTGGCAGCCTTTCGCTTTTACCGCGTGGTGGCACCCCGTGGCTGGCCGCGGTGGCCGCGCTGCCGGAGGGGCTGGCCCCCCCGATCGCCTTTGCGCTGACGGCGCTGGTCGCGGGGCTGCTGCTCACGCTGCTGGGGCGGACGCTGATCGAGCGCATCCCGGTGCGGGTTCACCTGAACGACCTTAACCGCCTCTTCGGGATGCTGCCGGGGCTGGTCAACGGGCTGATCGCCGTGGCCATCCTCGCCTCGCTGCTGCTGTCGCTGCCGCTGTCGGGCGGGCTGCTGGGCGCCACCCGCGACAGCGCGCTCGCCAACCGCTTCGCCTCGCTGACCGAGCAGTTGGAATCCCACCTCACCCCCATCTTCGGGGATGCCATCTCGCAGACGCTGAACCTGCTGACCATCCACCCCGAGTCGGACGAGATGGTGCAGCTGCCCTACACGGTGGCCGGACGCGCCTCCCTGCGCCCGACCTGGAGCAGCGCGATGCTGGAGCTGGTCAACGAGGAGCGCGCCAAGGCGGGGCTGCCCCTGCTGGCGATGGATGGGGAGCTGACGGAGGTGGCGCGGCGCCACTCCGATGACATGTTCGCGCGCGGCTACTTTTCCCACACCACGCCGGAAGGCTTTTCCCCCTTCGATCGGATCCGGGCGGCGGGCGTGCCCTACCTGACGGCGGGCGAAAACCTGGCCCACGCCTCGACGCTGACCATCGCGCACAACGGGCTGATGAACTCGCCTGGCCACCGCGCCAACATTCTCCGGCCCGAATACGGACGGGTCGGGATCGGCATCCTCGATGGCGGGCCCGTGGCCTGATGGTCACGCAGAACTTCCGAGATTAGCCGCTTACCCCTTTGCTCATGGAGAATCGTATGTCAAACGTGCTCACCCAACTGGTGGAAGAACTGAACACTGGAACGCTGAAAGTGGTTGATCTAACGCAGCCGCTCGGCCCGGAAACGCCGGTCATCGGCCTGCCCCCCGTCTTTGCCTCGTCGCCCGGCGTGACCATCGAGCCCATCTCGCGCTACGATGAGGCGGGGCCGGGCTGGTACTGGAACACGCTCCACCTCGGCGAGCACACCGGCACCCACTTTGACGCGCCGGTCCACTGGATCATCGGGGCGCGACCTGCCGGACAACTGCTGCGACACGATTCCCGCGCGGCGCTTTGTTGGCCCCGCCTGCGTGATAGATGTGTCGGCGGAGGTCAGCCAGAACCCCGATTTTCTGCTGGGGCGGGCGCAGCTTGAAGCGTGGGAAGCGGAGCACGGTCGCATCCCAGCCGGCGCGTGGGTGCTGCTGCGCACCGATTGGAGCAAGCGCGCCGATGCCGACTCGTTCCTGAACGTGGGGGAAGGGGGGCCGCACAGCCCTGGCTTCCACCAGGAAACATCGGAGTTTTTGGCGCGCGAGCGCGACGTGCTGGGCGTGGGGGTGGAAACCGTGGGCACCGATGCGGGGCAGGCCGGCACCTTTGACCCGCCCTTTCCCAACCACGCCATCATGCACGGCGCCGGAAAGTTCGGCCTGGCCAGCCTGTGCAACCTGGATCAGTTGCCCCCGACCGGCGCCGTGGTCATCGCCGCCCCGCTAAAGATTGTCGGGGGGAGCGGCAGCCCGCTGCGCGTCCTCGCCATCGCGCCAGCCTGAGGGCCCCCGTGGAACTGATCACCGAGCGGCTCCGCCTGCGCGAGTTTCGAGAAACGGATTGGCCGGACGTGTGGCGCTACCAACGCGACCCGCTCTACCTGCGCTATTACGAGTGGAGCGAGCGCACCCCCGAAGCGGTGCAGGCCTTTGTGGCCATGTTTCTGGCGCAGCAGCGGGCAGTGCCGCGCCACCAGTTTCAGCTTGCCATCACCGTCCAAGGGAGCGATCAGGTGATCGGCAACTGCGGCATTCGCATGGCGGCGCCCGGCGCGCGCGAGGCAAACATGGGGTACGAGTTGGCCTCGGAGCAGTGGGGGAAGGGCTACGCGACCGAGGCCGCCCGCGCCATCGTGGCCTTCGGCTTCACGGACTTGGGGCTGCACCGCATCGCCGCCGAGTGCGTGGCGGACAACACCGCCTCGGCCCGCGTGCTCGCCCGGCTAGGGATGAGCCTGGAGGGGCGGCTGCGCGAAAAACAGTGGTACCGCGAACGGTGGTGGGACACCCTCCTCTTCGCCATCCTGGAGCAGGAGTGGCGGGCGGGGCTGGAGGGTTGAGCCGCGCTACTCGAAACGGAAGCGCCACACCCCGAGGCCGAAGAACAGGAGGGCAAACCCCAGCAGGACCGCCACCGTTGGGAGCACCTCTGCCAGGCCCGCGCCCCGCAGGATGACTGCCTGGAAGCCGCGCATGGCCCAGCCGCTGGGCAGCAGCAGGGCCAGCACCTGGAGAAAGCGAGAGCCCACCACCTCGAGCGGCCACCAGGCACCCCCCACCGCTGCCAGCAGCATTGCCGCGCCGGTGGTGAGGTGGCCCGCCTGCTCGCTGCTGCGCACGATGGTGGCAAGGAAGAGCCCGAGCGCCACCGCCGCCAGGGCAAAGGCCAGCACCAACGCGGCCAGGGCCGCAGGGCTCTGGCCCCACCGCACCCCGAACAGCACCTGTCCCGCCACGATCAGCACGCTCATCTGCGCGATGCCGATCAGCAGGCGGCCCAGCACCTTGCCCATCAGGATGGTGCCCTTTGAAAGCGGGGCGAGGAGCAGGCGGCGCAACGTTCCCAGGCTGCGCTCGCCTACCAGCACGGCGGAGGTGGCCAGCAGGGTGACGAGCGCGAAGGTGACCAGTTGCCCCGCTGACGCCTGCTCTGCGGCGCTGGGGAGCGGGGCTGGCTGGCGCGTCGCCCGCTCGCTGCGGATCGTGATGGGCGCCGCCGCCTGCCGCGCGCGGGCACTGCCCAGCGCCCCATCGAAGTAAGCCTGCCGCGCCGCCGCGCTCGCGAAGGGGGAAAGCTTCGCCGCCTCCTCGGTGGCTGTCCGCGCCGTCGCCCAGGCGCTGTTGTGCTGCGCCAGCAGAATGCGAAGCTCCTGCTGGGCCACCCTCGTCCTTTCCACGGAATGGTCTGCCGCCAGCAGCAGTTCCAGGGTGCCCGACTCACCCCGTTCATAGGCAGCACTCAGACCCGGCGGGCAGCAGCAGGATGCGCGTGAACGCATCGAGCCGCGCCACCGCCTCGGCGCGCGTGGTGGGCAGCCGCTCGCCCTCTGCGGCGCGGGCCAGTTCCACAACGGACGAACGGTTCAACGCCTCCAACAGTTGAGCGGCCACCGGGCCGCGGTCCTCGTCCACCACCAGCAGGGTCACGCGCGCCTCGGTCGGGCGCGCGCCGCTCCCGAGCGCGAGGAGGGCTGTAAAGACGAGCGGCATGGCGAAGGTGACAAACCAGGTCGAGCGCTCGCTGAAGGCCATGCGGATGTCGGTGAGCGCCAGGGCAAGGATCTGGGTCATAGGGAGAGCCTCGCAGGGCGCCGTCGGTAACCGAGGAGGGCGAGCAGGAAAAGGAGGATGGAAAGGAGGAGCAGGCCACCCAGTTCGGGGAAAATGGCGCTCAGGGGCTGGCCCAGGCCAAGTTTGGTGAAGGCTTCCATCCCCCACGCGTTCGGCGTCACCCGGCCGATGGTTCGCAGCCAGTTCGGGAAGAGGGCGATGTTGATGAAGGTGCCCCCCAACAGCGCAAAGAGCAGGCTGACCACCGTGCCCAGGGTCGAGGCCTGCTCCTGCGAGCGTGCCCACGCAGCCAGCAGCAACCCCAGGGCGGTGAACGCAACGACCAGCATCAGCGAGAGCACCGTCACCGCCAGGGGGTCGCCCCAGCGAATCCCGAAGAAGAGCACCCCCCCCGCCATGAGCACGCCGAACTGGAGCAGGCCAAGCAGAAAGACCCCTATCAGTTTGCCCCCCAGGATGGCTGCCGGGGGGGTCGGCGTCACGGCCAGGCGCGCCAACGTGCCACTCTCCTCCTCCGCCACCAGCGACTGCCCTGCCTGCGCCGCGCCAAACGAGAGAAATAACAGCGCGATGCCCGGCGCGAGGTACGCTAGCACGTCGAAGGTGACCTGCTCTCCCTCCTGATCCACCGTGCGCAGCGTCAACCCTGCCCCCTCCGTCGGGGGGGCCGCCGCGAGCGCGGTGCCCAGGCTTTGCAAGGCCGCCGGCTCCCGGATGCGCCCGCTTTGTGCCAGCCCCTCCAGCGTAACGCCCACCGTGGTGGCGCGGGCTACCATGTCCGCCACCACCTGTCGCACGATGCCTTCAACCAGCAGGCCGCTCATGGGGGTGGCAGGGTCGGAGACGACGACAAGCTCGATGGGGTCGCCCGCGCTCAGGCTGGCGCTGAAGGTGGGGGGAATGAGCACCATGCAGCAGAAGCGCTCCCCCGCCGCCATCGCCGCGCGCGCCGCGCCCTCATCCTCCACCTGCGTGGCGTGGGCAAGCTCGCGGATGCTCGGCTCCTCCAGGAAGCGACGCACCAGGGCCGCGCCAAGCTCCCCCTCGTCACGGTTGACGAGGGCCACGTCGGCTGGCGGCGGGACGAACCCCTCATCGTCCCCCCCGCCCCCAAAAACCGTGCCCATCAGAAAGGTCAGCAGCAGCGGGGTCAGCAGCAGGTAAAGGAGGGCGCTGCGGTCGCGCAGGCGCACGATGGTGTCTTTCCAGGCAATCGTCCAGGCTTTGCTCATCGGCGGCGCTCGCTAGGGGTAAAAAGGGGGATCAGCACGCTAATCGCGCAGGGCGCGCCCTGTGAGGTGCAGGAACAGCGATTCCAGGTTCGGCTCCTGCAGGGTGATGGCACTGATGCGCGTGCCCGCCTGGGCGGCGGCAGCAAGGATGGGCGGCAACGCAGCATTGGCGTCCTCCACCAGCAGGATCACGCGCTCTGCCTCCTGGCTGGCGTGGCGGATGCCGGCCAGGGCTGGCAGGGCGGCCAGCAGGTCAGCCGCCCCCTGCTCGACCGTCAAATGGATCGTGTCGCTCTCGCCCACCTGGCGGGTGAGTTCTGCCTGGGTGCCAAGCGCTATCAACTGCCCATGATCCAGGACGCCCACGCGGTCGCTGAGCTCCTGCGCTTCTTCCATGTAATGGGTGGTGTACAGCACGGTTGCCCCCTCGCGGTTCAAAAACTTCACAAGGTCGAGGATCGTGCGCCGGCTTTGCGGGTCAATGCCGACGGTCGGCTCGTCCAGGAAGAGCACCTGGGGGCGATGAATCAACCCGACAGCAAGGTTCACCCGGCGCTTCATGCCGCCGGAGTAGGTGGCGACGGTATCGTTGCCGCGCTCCGCGAGGCCGACCTGCGCCAGCACCTCCTCGACACGATCGCGCAGGGGCTTGCCCCCCATCCCATACATCTTGCCCCAGAAGGCCAAATTTTGCCGGGCAGTGAGCGTCGGGTAGATGGCCAGTTCCTGCGGCACGACGCCGAGCACCTGCTTGACAGCGTTGCTTTGCCGCGTGACGGAGTGCCCCGCCACCCACGCCTCACCGCTGGTGGGCGAGATCAAGCCGCTCAACAGGCTGATGAGGGTGCTTTTGCCGGCGCCATTTGGCCCCAGCAGGCTGAAGATCTCCCCGCGCCGGATATCCAGGGAAACCCCTTGAACTGCCGCCTGGGCCGTGCCTGGATAGCGTTTGACAAGGGCCTCCATGCGGATCATCGGCTCCCCCTCCTCGATGGGAACGCCCCTGTGGCTGCTGGATGCCCTGTTCATGCGCCCCCTCGTGACTTGAAAAGGATGGGTTGCCGTGGCTGGATTACGCAGCACTAGCGATTCCTGTTGCGCCCTGTCAGCACAAAAAACACGACCACCAGGGTCGTGTTCTTGATGTCTATGCGGCGCGAGGCTCTGAAAGAGTCTGTGCGGGCTGCGACGAGGCTGTTAGGCAACTCTTCGGGCTGCGATGGGGCTGCGATGCGCTAACGATGAAGGGCAGTGTCGTCAGTGTAGAGCGGTTGTAATGGCAGAGCCTCACGCCGGATAGAGGGTCGTCCCGATCGAGCGGTCTCTCCAGAAAACCATCCCGGATCGCGACTACAAGCTAGCAGGGCTTCAAGGTACAAAGTCCTACTGCTCCATAAAAAAGCAGGATGCGTGCCAGCGCAAAATTTCAATCATTCCCCCTATGCAGGCCGCTCCGTTTGCCAGCTAGCAGCCCCTGGGCTACGCTCCTGCCCATTCCGTTGTTGTGCAACAACCCCCTAGTCCCGCCCATCCGAGCGCAGGTGCCCCCATGACGCACAAACCCATCTCGCCCTTGTCCATTGCCCTGCCTGTGGGGCCATCGCACAGCGCCGCCCCGCCCCCCTTCCATTCCCCTGCGCCCCAGGTCGAGCTAGTCAATTGCTTCGAGCGCCCCTACGAGAACGCGGTGGCCACGGCGCGCACCTGCTACTCCAGCAGCGGAATCGTCACCACCGAGCAGGTGGCGGAAAAGCCTGCCCTCCGCGACCGGATCGCCGCAAGCACCTATCAGGCGGGGCACCACACCACGCTCCAGCACGCGCATGTGCAGTTCTCGCTGGCCAATGTGTCCCGCCAGTTCATTTGGAGCTTTCTGCACGCCCACCCATTTTACAACTCGGAGCAGGTGTCGCAGCGGTACGTGAGGACCGATACGGAGGGGGTCTTCGTGCCGTTGCTGGAGGGGGAGGCGCTGCGCGTCTACCTGGCTGCGGTTGAAAAGCAGGCGCGCGCGTTCGAGGCGCTGTGTTCCATGCTCGTCCCGACGGTCGAGCACCTTTACTTTGACATCTTCCCCAGCCGCGCCCCCCGCGCGGGCAAGGGGGCGCACCCGCTGGCAAAGCGCACCCTGCCCAAAAAGGCGCAGGAGGTTGCCCGCTACGTGCTGCCCGTGGGCACCTTCGCCTACCTGTACCACACCGTCAGCGCGCTGACCCTGCTGCGCTACTGGCGGCTTTGCCAGCAGTTCGACGCCCCGACCGAGACGCGCTTTGTGGTGGGCGAGATGGTGCGCCTGCTGCTGGAGTACGACCCCCTCTTCGAGCAAATTTTGGAGGAGCCGCTGCCGCTGGAGGAGACGCTGGAGTACCGCTATTTCGCGGGGCGCGCCTCCCCGCCCAGCCGCGCCTTTGTGGAAGAGTTCGACGCGAGCCTGGAGGGGCACACCTCCAAGCTCGTCTCGTGGAAGCCGGACAACGAGGCCCTGCTGGCGGGTGCCGTGCGCGAGGTGCTCGGGCTGGCGCGCAGCGAGATGGGCGACGCGGAGGCCATCGCCCTGGTGCTCGACCCGCGCCACAACCCCTACTTCGGGGAAGCGCTGAACGTGACCACTATGAGCAAGCTGACGCGCGCCCTGGTCCACCCCCACTACACCTTTCGCAAGAAGCTTTCCCACACCGCCGACAGCCAGGATCAGCGCCACCGCATGACCCCCGGCTCGCGCCCCGCGCTACACGCCTACCTGGGCGACGAGCCGGATTATGTCACCCCCACGCTGTTCCAGCACAACGACGCTGCCCGACAACGCTACGACGATGCCATGGGCGACAGTTGGGCCGCCATCCGCCGCCTGCGCGCCCTGGGCGCGAGCGAGGAGGCGGCGAGCTACCTGCTGCCCAACGCGGTGTCCATCCGCTTCACCGAGAGCGCGGATCTGCTAGCCCTGCACCACAAACTCCGCATGCGCCTCTGCTACAACGCGCAGGAAGAGATCTTCGCCGCCAGCAAGGACGAGGCCCTGCAAATCCAGCAGGTCAACCCCGGGATCGGCCAATATCTGGGGGCGCCCTGCACGCTGCGCTACGCGGGCGGCGACCGCGCGCACAGCGTGCGTCCCTACTGCCCGGAGGGCGACCGCTTCTGCGGCATCCCCGTCTGGAAGCTGGAAATCAGCGACTACGAGCGGGTGCTGTAGGCTACCGGCTACTGCGGCTTGGTGGCCCGCACGAAGGTGCTGGCGAAGCGGTGGACCACCTCGGCGGCAAGCTCATCGCCCATGCCGACCACCCAGGCGGGCAGCGGCATTCCCAGGTCGCTCAGCTCATAGCGGCGGGTCACTTCAAGGTCAATGGCCTCGAACCCGGCCTCGGCCAGCCCGGCGCGGTACTCCGCGTCGGTCAGCGCCCCCGCGATGCAGCCCGCCCAGGAGGAAAGGTCGCGGCGCATCTCGGCGCTGTCTACGAACCCCTCCGGCAGGCCGCCGTGGATCACGATGTCGGAAACGGCGAAGCGCCCCCCCGGACGGAGCACGCGGGCCGCCTCGCGCAGCACCGGCCCCTTGTCCGCCGCCAGGTTGATGACGCAGTTGGAAATGATCACGTCCACGCTCTCGTCCGGCAGCGGGATCGCGGCGATGTCCCCCTTCAGAAACGCCACGTTGGTCGCCCCCGCCTCTGCCGCGTTGCCCCGCGCCAGCGCCAGCATCTCGTCAGTCATGTCCAACCCGTAGGCAAAGCCCTCCGGCCCCACGCGGCGCGCCGAGAGCAGCACGTCAATCCCGCCCCCGCTGCCCAGGTCCAGCACCGTCTCGCCGGGGCGCAGCGCGGCCAGGGCCGTGGGGTTGCCACACCCCAGCGAGGCCAACGCCGCCTTCAAGGGCAGGCCGTCCAGCTCATCGCCCGCATACAGATGGTCAGAAATGGTGTCGGTCGAAATCGAGCTTCCCCCGCAGCAGTCGCTGGCGCAGCAGCCACTTGTCGGGGCATCACTCAATACGGCGCTGGCAATGCTGCCATAGCGCTCGCGCACGGCCTCGGTTACAGCAGACAGATCGGTCATCGGGAAACCTCCTTGAAAAGATACGACAGATAAACAGGAAACCGCTACGTCAGCCACAGCCCCCGCGCCCCGCAGGTCGCTTTCTTCGTATTTTTACGATGAATGCGAGCAAAAAAAAGGCGGTGCCCCCATCAACAGCAGGCCACCAGATGCTCCGCCACCTCGTCCACCTGCTGGCGAAACCAGCGCAGCGTGCCCACATCGAGGCAGTAGCTCGTCGCCACCCCCTCGATCTCGCCACAAACCAGCCCCGACTCGCGCAGCACCTTCAAATGCTGGCTGACGGTGGATTGGGCTAGCTCCGCAAAGTCTACCAGGTCACCGGTGATGCAGCCGGGGTGCTCCACCATGTAGCGCACCATCTTGTACCGGATGGGGTGGCTCAGGGCCTTGAAGATGCGGAGCAGCCGCTCCTCGTCCGTCGTGACAGCAACAGGCTTCATGGGTACCGCTTTCTGCTCGTTGGGCTGATATCGTAAATATACGATGAATGCGCGCGGTTGTCAAGGGGCAATTTTGTGCTCTACCTCTCCCCGCATTGTTATGATTTTTCGCGCTTGGCATCATGACAAACCGCTTGGGCATTTGAGGATGCTCTGAATCTCCGCCGCAGCAGCGATCCCATCCGATACCGATTCCGATGAGTACCTATGCATTGGGTCAACGTAACGCGGACAATTTACAAAATTGTCCTACGAGAGGCGTAGGGTAATTTTGCAAATTGCCCGTGAACACCCTTGCAACCTCATCAATCGGAGTTGGTACGAGCCCTTCTCCCTTTGTACGACCTTGAGTGCATCCATCGCCCATTGACAGCGATACGGTAGCTCTTTATCTTTTAATCTACAGCTTCACACCCTGGTTCCCGCGCTTCAACCTGACACTTGAGCGTCGGGCGAATGTCGCCAACACCGGCGCCTCGCCGACGCCGCGGCGCGCGGCGTCGGACGCGGAGGCGGCGGGCCTGCTCCGCACCGAGCCTCTTCGGCAGCCATCCGGTGATCGTTCGCACGCTGGACATCGGCAGCGACAAACCGCTTCCCTAGATTCAGATGCCGCCGGCTGCTCCCCCTCCCATCGCGATTTTCCACCAACAGGAAGTTGTTATCTTTATGCCTAACAAACACGAGCAGTACCGCTCGCCTGACGCCCCCATCCCGCCGGAAACCTGGTCCTGGAACATGTACGGGGCGGGGGTCGAGAACATTGGGCGCGAGGGAAAGCCCGAGCGCTTCCCCGTGCCGGAGCCGAACGAGGAGCAGCTTCTGGTGCGGGTAGATGCGGTGGGGATGTGCTTTTCCGATGTGAAACTGATCCGCCAGGGCGGCGCCCACCCCAAGCTGTACAACCGCGACCTGGCCACGGAGCCCACCCGCCTGGGCCACGAGGCCACCCTGACCGTGCTCAAGGTGGGCGAGACGCTGCGCGATCGGTACCACCCCGGCCAACGGCTCGCCGTGCAGCCCGACATTTACCGCGACGGGATGAGCACTGCTTATGGCTACACCATCCCCGGCGGCCTGACCCAGTACCACCTGATAGGCCCCGAGGTGCTGGATGCGGACGATGGTGCCTACGTGCTGCCCGTGGAAGAGAGCCTCGGCTACGCAGAAACGGCCCTGACGGAGCCATGGGCCTGCGTGGAGGCGGCGTACACGCAGCGGCGGCGGCTGGAGCCCCGGATGGGCGGCACCATGTGGATCATCGGGCGCGCCGATGACCCGACCCCCTACACCTTTTCCGAGGGGCTGGATGCGCCTGCAACCATCGTGCTCACCGACGTGCCGGACGCGGTCCGCGCCCTGGTGGAAGCCAGGCAAAACGTGGAACTTGTCGAGCACAATGGGGTAGCGCCCAACGGGTACGCGGCGCTGGGCGAGTCGCTGACCGAGGGGCGCGGCTTTGACGATATCGTGATGCTCGATCCCCGCTCGGCCCATGCGGTGGCGGCGGCGGCGCGGCTGATCGCCCGGCGCGGCACCTTCAACCTGGTGGGCAACGAGCCCCTGGACGGCACGCCAGAGGTGGACGTGGGGCGCCTGCACTACGACTACACAGCCTACGTGGGCAACCCCGGGCCGGACATCGCGGCTTCCTACGGCGAGGCGCGCAACCGCGCCGACCTGCGCCCCGGTGGGGTCGCCGTGTTCGTGGGGGCGGGCGGCCCGATGGGGCAGATGCACGTGCAGCGTGCCCTTGAACTGCCGGCGGGGCCGCGCACCGTGATTGCAACGGACATGAACAGCATGCGGCTCGAGGCGCTGAGCCGCCTGTTTTCCTCCCTCGCCGACGAGCATGACCGGCGGCTGATCCCCTTCAACCCCAGCACCAGCGAGGGGCAGAGCCTGAGCGAGCTCGTGATGCAGGAAAGCGACGGGCGCGGGGCGGACGATGTGATCGTCAGCGTGCCGGTGGCGTCGGTCATGGCCGAGGCGGCGACGCTCGTGGCATCGGACGGGATGCTCGTCTTTTTCGCGGGCGTGCCCAACGGCACCTACGCGCCGCTCGACCTGAGCCAGGTGTACCGGGACAACGCGCAGTATACAGGCACCTCCGGCTCCGCCCTGGCCGATCAGGAACTGGTGCTCCGCAAGACGCTGGCGGGCGAGCTTTCCCCCAACCGGTCGGTGGCGGCCGTGGGCGGCATCGAGGCGGCGCGCGAGGGGGTCGAGGCGATGATGGATGGCCGCTATGCTGGCAAGATCGTCATCTTCCCGCAGATCAGCGGCCTCCCCCTCCTCAGCATCGAGGAGCTCAAGGAGCGCTATCCGGAGGTCGGAGCGGCGCTTGGCCCCGGTGACATGTGGAGCGCCGCGGCTGAGCAGGCGCTTATCGAGACATTCTGGGGCGAGGGGTGAGCAGCAGGGAAGGGCGACCATAAGCCAGAGCATGCGCGCCACGTGGGGAATAGTAGCCATTTAGAGCGACAGGTGGGAGCGGCGTGGCGGAACTGGGTGCGACCTGGTGGGTCGGTGGAGCAGTCACTGCAAGGGGAGGGGTGGCTGATACCAAGCCTCACTCTCGTTCAAGTGCACTGCTGTCACCCACTTTACCCAGTCGTAGCCACGACGCCCTGGCGCGACCAGCCGCAATGGCGCCCCATGGCCGTGGCTCAACAGCTCGCCGTTGACATGCGTTGCCAGCACGTACGCCTCCAGCGCGGCCATCGGGAAACGGCGGCGGTAGCCGGTTACCGACTCGGCGGTGAAGCTGCGGGCCTCCCGCACAGGGCCCGCCAGCGCGAACACATCAGCCACACGTACGCCCCGCCACCACTGGGTCGTGTACCAGCCCCCCGTACAGTCAAGCGTGACGGCGATGGTCTGTTGCGGCAGGCGTAGCAAGTCATCGAGAGAGACGGCCAGCGGTGCCGTCCCAATGCCCGCGATGGTAAGGCGCCATCCATCGGTCGCGACGGGGTCCAGCGCGTCAAAGAGCCAGCTGACCTCGGGAAAGCGGCCCGTGAAGCTACCCTGCTCGTAGGAGCCGGTGAAGCGCTGCTCGCGCCCAGGCAGGCCGAGCCCTTGTTTGGCTTGTTCTGCTAGTCGCCAGCTTATCAAGCCGACCATGCCTGCGGCCAGGCCGCGCAGCAGGGCGCGCCGGTCCCGCGCGCGGGGCACGCGGAAAATCCACCGCCGCACGATCACGTGCCATCCAAGGAGGAGCAGGAGCAGAACAGCCAGCGTGCCGTGTACGACCATCGTGCTAAAGCCGAGTAGAACGCTCGGCCCGAGGTAGCTCCAGCCGAAGCCCGTCGCCAGCGTCACCAGCAGCAAACCTGTCATGCCGAGAAAGGCAAGCCGCGCTGTCGTCAGCCTGCGGCGCCGCAGCACGTCCCACACGATTGCCCCTTTCCACACCAGGACGAGCGCGAGCGCGTAGCCGCCCAACGCGTGGAGCCAGAGCACCCAGCGAAACGAAGGAGTCCCGCTCATCAACCCGGCAACCCCTGTGCCAAACTGGATGACCAGCAGGGCGAGTAGCACTGTGTTCGCCCACGGATACCGCACTGTCTGCCCCCTTGTTCGATACATGACCCCTCAATCAGAGAGCCATTTGGGTTAAGCGTGCGGCGAGAGCAGAGCCACCTCCGCCTGGTGGACACCGCTACGGGGCAACCGCTGCTTCGCCCCGCCGAGTCCTACACCGCCGCGCGGCAACTCGCCGAGGCGGAAGCTGAGCTGGCACAACTCCGCGCCGAGCTGGCACCGCTGCGCGGGGAAGCGTAGCCATTCAACGAAAAGAGCTGCCAGGTTTTGAAAACCTGGCAGCTCTTTCCCTCGTCCCTCGCTACGACTGGGACGATGCCTCAGCATCGCCCGCCCGTAGGGTCGCCTCGATGGTCATCTCCACGTCGCACGCCTCCAGCAGCAGGTGAGCGCGCACCGGTACGGTGTCGCCCGGCGCCAGCCGCCCCTCCGCCAGGGCCCGCTCCACTGCCTCCTGAATCGTCCGATCCGCCTGCACGCCGAAGCGCTTCAAAAACTGGCGGATGTCCTGCTCTAACTCGCTCGATGGCATGGTTCTCTCCGTGTGCTCAACAATGAAAGTCAAGGAGTAGGCGGGACAAATTACAAATTTGTCCTACGTGCCGCGCCCGCTGTTAACCTGCAAGCTGAAACTTGCAACCTGCGACCTCAACGCCGCCCAAACTCGCGCTCCAGTTGAGCCTGGGACAGGCGGACCACCGTCGGGCGACCGTGGGCGCAGGTGCGGGACAGGTCGGTTTCTTCCAACTGGCGCATCAGGTCGCGCATCTCATCCAGGGAAAGCGCATCGCCTGCCTTGACCGCGCCGCGACAGGCGGCGTACATCACCAGGCGCTCCTCCCAGGAAAGGCCGGAGCGGTCCGCGATCGCCCCGTCCAAAATCTCGGCCAGCGCGGCGGCGGGGTCCGGGTGGTGCTGGATGATTTCCGGCAGTGAGCGAACGATGACCATCAGGCCGCCGAAGGGCTCCACCTCGAAGCCGAGGCGCAGCAGGGTCTCCTGCTGTCCCTCCACCAGGGCCAACTGCTGCGGGGTCAGTTCGAGGGTGAGCGGCGCGAGGAGCCGCTGCGCGGGCACCGCCTGCCGCGCGCGGGCGCGCCGGAAGCGCTCCAGCAGCACGCGCTCGTGCGCGGTGTGCTGGTCCACCAGGTACAGGCCATCCGGCCCCTCGCATACCAGGAAGGTTCTGTGAATCTGCCCTAGCACGCGCAGGGGCGGCAGCCGCGAGCTACCGGCCACATCGTAGTAGCCGGCCCCCTCTGCCGGGGGCAACGAATCGCCAAAGCTGTACTGCCCCCCCGCAAGCGGCGACGGGGGCGGCTCCGGGGCTGCCTGCGCCTCACGCTGGGCGGCCACCTGCTCCCAGTGGCTTGCGTCGCGGCGGGCGGGGCGCTCCCCCCGCGGGGCACCCTCCCGCTCGACCGCGCCCTCGTCGGGCGGCGCGGGCTCGCTTGGGTCCCTTTCATCCGCTGCGGGCTGCTCCCCCGCGCCGCCGCTCCCCTCGAAGCGGGAGCGGTCGAAGCTTTGCCAGCCCTCCGTGCCGGAGGGGGCCACCGGCTCCGTCGGGCGCCCGTAGCGATGCACGGGGGCTGCCTCGATCAGGCGGCGGCGCACGGCACGCTGCACGGCGCCGAAGACCTCGTCGCTGCGCGCAAACTTGACCTCCTGCTTTTGCGGGTGGACATTCACATCCACCTCGTCGGGCGGCACGGTGACGCGCAGCACGACGACGGGGTGGCGGCCGGTCGGCACCACGCTCTGGTAGGCCTGCTCGATGGCTGTCTGGATGATCGGGCTTCGCACGGCGCGCCCGTTCACAAAGAGGGTGATGTACTTGCGATTGGGGCGATGGAGCGCCGGCCCCCCCAGATAGCCGTCCACCGTGATCCCGCTCGCCTCGTCCTCCACAAGGGGCAGCGGAATCATCTCGCCCGCCATCTCGACGCCGTAGACGGCAATCAGGGCATCTTCCAGCTTGCCACTGCCCGCCGTTTGAAACACCTGGCGCCCCTCGATGGTCAGGGCAAAGCGGCGCTCGGGGTAGGCAAGGGCATAGGTCGAGAGCACATCGGAAACCGCCCCGTTTTCGGTAGCGGTGGTGCGCAAAAACTTCCGGCGCACGGGCACGTTATAAAATAGCTCCTCGACGCTGAAGATCGTGCCCGCCGGGGCGGCCCGCGCCTCGCGCGCCACGCGGCGCCCCCCCTCGATCCGCAACTGCGTGCCCACCTCCTCCTCGCGCGTGCGGCTCAGCACCGTCAGCTGGCTCACGGCGGCGATGGAGGGGAGCGCCTCGCCCCGAAAGCCTAGGGTGAGGATGGCGAACAGATCGTCAGCCTCCTGAAGCTTGGAGGTGGCGTGGTGCTCGAAGGCCAGTTCGATCTCGTCGGCGTGGATGCCCGAGCCATTGTCGCTCACGCGGATCAACTGCTTGCCGCCGCCCTTGAGCTCCACGCGAATCTCCGTCGCGCCCGCGTCAATCGCATTTTCGACCAACTCTTTTACCACGCTGGCTGGCCGCTCCACCACCTCGCCCGCCGCAATCTTGCTCGCCACATCCGCCGCCAGGCGCCGAATTGCCATGCTCCGCCTTCCTCTCCGTCCGCTCCGGTTCAACCTTTTATTATGCTGGAGTGTACCACACAAGCGAGACAGCCGCGATGCCTTCGCGGGGAAAATCAAGCGCACCGACCGCCAGCCTTTCCCATCCGCTTGGATGGATGCCCCCCGCTACCTACAATCTTGTGGTTGCGAGGCGTGCCTGGATGGATAGATGAAAGATGGGGCGAGCATGGGTTGGATAAAGGGTTGGTGGCTGGTCGTACTGCTCCTGGCGACGGCGTGCGCGGGGCCGCGCGCTGTCGCGAGCACGGGAGAGGAGGAGGCGAGCGCCACCGTGGCAAGCGCGGCGCTTGCCACTCTGACGCCGACCCCTGTGCCCTCGTGGACTACAACCCCCTCCCCCTCGGTCACCCCCTCCCTCACTTCCTCCCCCTCGGTCACGCTTACCCCGTCGGTCACGCTTACCCCGTCGGTCACGCCCACCCCCCTGCCCAGCGCAACGCCGACCCGCGCCCCGTCGCCAACGCCCTGGCCCACGCCAGACCACCCGCTGACGCAGGAGGAGCGGGCGCTGCTCTTCGATGAAACGTGGCGCATGATCAACGAGCGCTACATTGACGCGGCCTTCAACGGGGTCAACTGGGCGGCGCAGTACGACTATTATCGCCCGCGCGCCCTGGCTGCCAGCGGGGACGAGGGATACTACCGAGAAATCAAGGCGATGGTGGCGCTGCTGAACGACGCGCACTCCCGCTTTATGACCCCCGATGAAGCCTTCCGCCACTTTGAGCTGACCCGCAACGAGCTTGTCTACGGTGGCTTTGGGCTGTACACGATGCCGCTGCCGGACGGGGCACTGGTGCTGCAGGTGATGCCCGGCAGCCCGGCGGAGCGAGCGGGGGTGCGCGCCTGCGACCGCGTGACGGCGCTGGATGGCGGCGGCTACTGGGGCGATGGGGGCGATGTCGGCACGCAGGCCACCCTCGGCATGGCGCGCCCCGGGCAGGGGGCCTACACGCTCACCCTGACGCGCGAAGAGATCCGCCAGGTGCTGGAGGTGCCGGGCGAGGTGCTGCCGGGGCGCGCGGATCGTATAGGCTACGTGCGAATTGATACGCTGTGGGTCTTCGACATCCCGCAGAAGCTGCGCGAGCGGCTCCAGGCGCTGGAAGCCGAGGGGCCGTTGGACGGGCTGATCCTTGACCTGCGCTCGAACGTGGGCGGCTGGCGGCCGGTGCTGCAGGGAATCCTGGGCACCTTTGTGGCGGGGCAGTTGGGCGAGTTTCATGGCCGCCTGGAGAGCGACCCCCTGGTGGCGCCGCGCGCGGACGAGCCCCCGCCCGCCTTTCCCGATCTGCCCCTGGTCGTCCTGGTCAGCGAGCGCACGGAAAGCTACGCCGAGGTTTTGGCCGCCGTGCTCCAGGCGGAGCGCGGCGCGAGGGTGCTGGGCCAGCGCACCCAGGGCAACGTGGAAACCATCTTCCCGCGCCGTCTGCCCTTTGGCGCCCGCGTGTGGATCGCCGAGCAGGGCTTCATGCTGCCGAATGGCGCCACGCTGGAGGGCATCGGCGTGCAGCCGGATGTGATAGACAACACCGATTGGAGCCGCTACGCCTGCGCCCGCGACCCGCAGGTGGAGCAGGCAGCCGACTGGCTGGCGGGGGGCCAGTAGCTGTAAAAGTTGACAGGGGGCCCGTCGTGGGATACTCTACCCCCCTCAACTCAACACGCTGGCCGCAATGAAGAGGCTCGAGCGAGCACGATGCTCGCTGGGCCTCTTTTTGGTTGCCGCCGCAGCGCACGCAACAAAGCAGCCCCACGCCCATGAACCGACTGTTACGCTCCTTTTTCCAGCAACCTGCCCCGACCGTTGCCCGCGACCTGCTGGGCGCCGTGCTGGTGCGACACCTTCCGGGGGGCGAGACGCTGCGCGGTAGGATCGTCGAGACGGAGGCCTACCACGGCTATGACGACAGCGCCAGCCACGGGCGGGCAGGGCCGCAGGGGCGGGCGGCGGTGATGTTCGGCGAGGCGGGGCATGCGTACGTGTACCTCATCTATGGGATGTACCACATGCTGAATGTGTCCACCGATGAGGAGGGCTTTCCCTCGGCTGTGCTCGTTCGCGCCGTGGAGCCGCTGGAAGGGGTGGAGGCCATGCTGGCGCTGCGCCCCGTGCCGCTCCGCAGCCTGACCAACGGGCCGGGGAAGCTCTGCCAGGCCATGGCCATTGACCGCTCCCTCAACGCTGAGGATGTGACAAGCAGCGCCGCCCTCTGGTTCGAGCCTGGCACCCCCGTCGCTGATGGGGAGGTGCTCTGCTCGCCCCGGATAGGCATTGACTATGCAGCGCCCGAGCATCGGGATCGCCCGTGGCGCTTTTTCGAGAAAGAGAACAGGTGGGTGTCCAAATGAAGGTAGAAATTCTTTTCAAGGAAGAGGGCGCGCGCGATGCCGCCCGCCGTGGGGCGGTCACCATCGTGGTGGATGCCCTGCGCGCCTGCTCGACCACCGTGACGGCCCTCTCGCTCGGCGCGGAGGGGGTGCTGCCGGTGCTGACGGTGGAGGACGCGCAGCGATACGTGGGGCGCCCGCTCCACCGCGTGGCAGGGGAGCGCCACGGTGCCAAGTGCCCAGGCTTCGACCACGGCAACTCGCCGACCGAGCTGCAGCGCAGCCAGACGCAGCTTGCTGGCCAAACCCTGGTGCTTTCCACGAGCAACGGAACAAAGATGGTGTGCGAGGCCCGCAACGGCGCCTCGGCCATCTTTATGGGCACCACGCTGAACGCCCAGGCGGTGGCCCAGGCAGCCTACCAGGTCGCCGCGCAGCGGGAGCGGGACATCGTGCTGGTGGCCGCGGGCGAATACGGCGAGCACGCGGAGGAAGACATGTGCGCCGCCCGCCAGATCGCGCGCCGCCTCATCGCCCTGGGGGCGACGGGCGACCCGGACCTGCTGCGCGACGAGCACCCGCAGGCGGTCTTTCGCGCCACCCCCAGCGCCGAGGAGCTGCGCGAGCTTGGCTATCACGACGACATTGACTTTTGCGCGCAGTGTGACGTGTTCGACATCGCGCCGATCCTGCTGGACAGCCGCTTTGTCCCCTTCCACACTGTGACCCACTCGCTCGCGGCGTAGCCCGCCACCCTGAGCCAGCCGACCCACGGCGGCCGCCTAAAGGCGGAACTACGAACCACCGCGCTCGCGTGCTGGGAGCGCGGTGGCTCCGCCCCGCGTTTCGTTGGGGCGCAGATACGGGTGGGGGCGTGGGAATCTTTTAATTTCCCGCAGGGGAGCGTCAACCGGGGCGCGCCGCCCGCCGCTGGCGCATCGCTTCAAAGAGGATGACGCTTCCGGCCACCGCTGCGTTGAGCGACTCTACCTGGTTGGCCATCGGGATGGAAATTTTTTGATCGGTGCGGCGCAGGGCCGCCTCGCCCGCGCCGGTGGCCTCGCCCCCGACAATCAGGGCGCTGGGCGCTGACCAATCGGCCTCCTCGTAGGAAAGCGTGGCTGCGGCATCGGCCAGGCGCACGGTCAGCCCCGCCAGCAGCCCCTCCACCTCCCCCCACGGCACCCCGTCCTGGAGCGGGAGGCGGAAGTGGGCCCCCATGCCCGCCCGAAGCGCTTTGTCGCCCCAGGGGTCCGTCGCCCCCTTCGGCACGATGGCCCCGTCGGCCCCCACCGCCGCCGCCGAGCGCAGGAGCGTCCCCAGGTTGCCGGGGTCACGCACCCCGTCGGCCACCAGCAGCAGGGTGGGCTGTTGGGGCCAGGGTAGCTGGGGCAGGGGCACGATGGCGGCGATGCCCTGGGGGCTCACCGTCTCGGCGATCGTCCCCATCACCGCCTCGCTCACCTCCCACGCCGCCGACTGCCATCGCTCTACCAGCGCCGCCACCGCGGGCTGCGCCAGGGCCGCCCGCGTGAAAAAGAGAAGTTCCGGCGCAGGGGCGGCAGCCAGGGCGTCCGTCACCAGGCGCACCCCCTCCACCACGACCAGCCCGGCGCGCGCCCGCTCGCGGCGGCGGCGCAGGGCACGCGCCAGCTTGACCTTGGGGTTCTGCTCGCTCTCGATCATGGTGGCCAGTGTACCACACGCGCCGGGCAAGAAAAAAGGGCAGGAGGCGTATTCGCCCCCTGCCCTTTTTGTCAGTCGCGCCCGCCGTGGCGGGACAAGTTCGGACCCTTTACAGCTGCGCCCTGGCGTTTTCCACGATCGTGGCAAAGCCCTGCGGGTCGCGAATCGCGATGTCGGAGAGCACCTTGCGATCCAGCGTGATCCCGGCCAGCTTCAGCCCATGCATGAAGCGGCTGTACGAAAGGCCATGCGCGCGCGTCGCCGCGTTGATGCGCTGAATCCACAGGCGGCGGAACTCGCGCTTGCGGAGCTTGCGGTGCACGGTGGCATAGTGCAGCGAGTGCATGACCTGCTCGTTGGCAGTGCGGAAGCGCGCCGAGCGCATCCCGCGATAGCCGCGAGCCATCTTCAAAATCTTGTTATGACGGCGGCGGGTAACCACACCGCCCTTGACACGTGCCATTGACTATCCTCCAACTTGAGAGAAAAAGAAGTGTAGAAGCCATCGCGAAGGCGTGGAGGGCCAGCCGACGGCGGGGCGCTTTGCAAAGCGCAGCAGGACTTACTTGCGCAGGTAGGGCGCTAGCTTCAGGATACGGCGGCGGAAGGCATTGTTCAGCACCGGCTCGACCTTGTCGAACGAGCGGCGAACACGGCCGGATGCGCGGCGGCGCAGGTGGCTCTTGCCGATGTGCGTGCGCATCAGCTTGCCCGAGCCTGTCAACTTAAAGCGCTTGGCCGTCACCTTGTGCGTCTTCATCTTCGGCATGGGTGATCTCTCTTTCTGAACAGAACTCAAACAACAAAACATCCCCAGGCGCGGCATCCACCTGAGGATGGAGCAATCACGACAGGCAAGGCGTTAGGTGGCGGCGGCAGCGGCGGCAGTGGGCGTGCCGGGGGCAAGCACCATCGTCATGCTGCGCCCCTCAAAGTTGGGGTGCTGCTCGACGATCGCCACGTCTTTCAGCTGATCGGCAATCTGCTGCATCACGTCCCGCGCGATTTCCGGATGGCTGCGCTCGCGCCCGCGGAAGAGGCAGGTGACACGCACCTTGTTTCCCTTCTTCAAGAAGCCTCGCGCCTGACGCACCTTGAAGCCAATGTGATACGAGTCCGTATCGGGGCGGATGCGGATGCCCTTGACCTCTATCTGCTTCTGCGTCTTCTTGGCCGCGCGCTCCTTTTTCGTCTGCTCGTACATGAACTTTCCAAAGTCCATGACACGGCAAACCGGGGGGCGTGCCTCGGGGGCAACCTCGACAAGGTCTAACCCCTTGCTGGTGGCATACTCCCTCGCTTCCTGCGTGGGAAGAATACCGACGTTGTGCCCTTCTTCATCAATCAGCCGAACCTCGCGAATCCGAATCCGGTCATTGATGCGGTAATTTTGCTTGCCGATAGCCGAACCCCTACCTTTCTTCTCGTTTCCGTCTATATCCCTCACAAAACGACATCCTCGCGCAGGGGGCGGGATGTCGGGTGCGGGAGCCGATTGGATCGGCTTTTGCTCTAGGAAAGCATTATACTAACACTCTGTATTTTTTGCAAACCCTATTGGAGCAAAACGAGGGCTGAGTTTCAGGGTCAGCCGCCCCCGCGCTTGCGCCTGGCCCTGCCAGGGTCCTGTGCATTTCAAGATTGACGCACGCCAGGGATGTCGGTACACTCCCTATAAGATACCGTTCAGCCTGATACAAGGAAGACGCTATGGACCCGTTGAACACACAGGACTGGAACGCAGTGCGCGCCGAATACGAGCGGCTGGAGGCCGAGGCGCTGTCGCTGGAAAGCGTGCAGGGCTGGCTGCGCCGCTGGAGCGACCTGGAATCGCAGCTGTACGAGGATGCAGGCAACGCCGCCAGCCGCGCCCACAGCAACACGGCGGACAGCGAGGCGGAGGCGCTGCACCTCCATTACGTCCGCGAAATTTTGCCGCAGATGGAGGTGGCGCACGAGTCGCTCAAGCGCAAACTGCTGGCCCTGGAGGGCTATGAGCCACCCGCCGAGCAGTGGCCGATGATGCGCGACTTTCGAACGCAGCAGCGGCTGTTCCGCGAGGAAAACGTGCCCCTTGCCACGGAGGCCAGCGTGCTCGGCAACGAGCACCGCAAGGTGACGGGGCGCATGAGCATCCCGTGGGAGGGGGAAACGCTGACGCTGGATCAGGCCGACCGGCTGCTCGGCCGACCCGGAGCGAGCGCGGCGCGAGGCCGCCTGGCGTGCCATCCACGAGCGCTGGCTGGCGGATCGCGAGGTGCTCAACGAGCAGTATCTGGCGCTGCTGGCCCTGCGCCGACGGATCGCTGCCAATGCGGGCTTCGACGCCTATCGCGATTATTCGTGGCTGGAGCGTGGCCGCTACGACTACACGCCAGCCGATGCCTTCGCCTTCCACGATGCCATCGAGGCAGAGGTGGTGCCGGTGGCGCGCCGCCTGTACGAGGCCCGTCGCGAGGCGCTGGGGCTGGGCTCGCTCCGCCCGTGGGACCTGGATGTCGAGGTGGTGGAGCAGCCGCCCCTTGCCCCCTTTCAGGAGGCTATGGAGCTGGAGGAGGGCTGCGCCCGCATCTTCCATGCGATTGATCCCGTCCTGGGCGAGCAGTTCGAGGGGCTGCGCGGCGGCCTGCTGGACCTGGATTCCCGCGCCAACAAGGCACCGGGCGGCTACTGCCGCAGCCTGCCCGTCTCCCAACAATCCTTCATCTTCATGAACGCGGTGGGCAAGCACCGCAACGTGCAAACGCTGCTGCACGAGGGGGGCCACGCCTTCCACAACCAGCACGCCTACCACCTGCCCCTGGTGTGGATGCGCCACGCCCCTATGGAGATGGCCGAGGTCGCCTCGATGGGGATGGAGATGCTCGCGCAGCCCTTTCTGGAAAAGGCAAAGGGCGGCTTTTACGGGGAGGCCGATGCGCGCCGCGCCCGCGTGGAGCATCTGGAAAAGATAGTGCTCTTCCTGCCCTACATGGCGGTGGTGGATGCCTTCCAGCACTGGGTATATGCCGAGGCGCCCGAGAACGTGACGGCAAACGATCTGGACGCCACCTGGGCCCGCCTGTGGGATCGCTTTATGGGAGGGATAGACTATTCCGGGCTGGAAGCTGTCAAGGAGACGGGGTGGCACCGCAAGCGCCACATCTTCCTCTACCCCTTCTACTATATCGAGTACGGGCTGGCGCAGGTGGGGGCGCTGCAACTGTGGCGCAACGCCCTGGCCGACCCGGTCGAGGCCCTGGCCGCGTACCGCCGCTCCCTCGCCCTGGGCGGCACGCAGCCGCTGCCCGACCTGTTCGAGGCAGCGGGCATCCGCTTCGCCTTTGACAAGGAGACGCTGCGCGGCCTGATGGAACTGGTGCAGGCGCAGTTAGGGGAGCTGGCCTAGCCCAACGGTCCGCTGCCCGCCCACTCTGGCCAGAGGGTAGCCAGCGTGTAGCGATCCACCGGCCAGGCCGCGTGGAGCAGGTGCCACTGCTCGTTCAGCGACCCGTGCAGCCGCTCCATCACCTCGGCCAGCCATTCATCGGGCAGGGTGGTGGGGTGGCGGGGCAGGGTAAAGCGCGCGCTCGCCCCGCTTCGCAGCCGCATCGCTACCAGGGGCCGCCCTGGCTCGTCGCGTTGGAGGGTCATCAGCGCCGTGTTGGCGATGGTGGCCCGCAACCCATGAACGGGGGCCCGCGACAGGTTGTACAGGTCCATCTCGACCCCGCCCTCCTCCGGCACGAAGAGGGAAAGCGCCAGGGTCACCTCGCGCAGGCGTCGAACATGCAGCCAGTACCACTCTTCCGCATGGACCGCGTACCAGAAATCATAATCTGCCGCTCCGGCCCAAAAGCCGTGTCGGGTTAAATAGTCTTGGAGCAGGGGTGGAAGGGTTGCCACAGAAAGTGTCATAGATGGGGTGCGTCGTGCTGTGTTCGGCTGGCCAGATAGGCTCAGAGCAGCCAGCAAGAGGAAGGCCAGCAGGTTTGCCTCTTTGTCTGTCTTCACGGAAACTACGCCCCGCTCACCCAATCAGGAGGATCAATGGCAGACCCCACATGGATACGCGAGGAAGCTGCACTTTCCCTGGAACGGCTTCGGCCACGGCTCGAGGCGCCTGTTCGAGTCCGACGAGGCGCGCCCCCACTGGCCCGCCTTCGAGCGGCGGCTCCAGGAGGAGTGGCCGCGCCTTTTCGGGCTGCTGGTAGGGCTGTACGGACACCATTACGACTTCTTCTTCCATCTTGAACAGCTTCTCAGCGCCACCGCCCAGAGTTGGATCGCCCGCCCCGCCTCGCTCAAGCGGTTGGACGAGGAGCGGGAATCCGACCCGCTCTGGTACCAATCGCACGGGATGATGGGCGGGGTGCTGTATGTCGACCTGTTTAGCGAGACGATTGCCCGGCTCAAGGATCACATTCCCTACTTCAAGGAACTGGGGCTGACCTACCTGCACCTGATGCCGCTGTTCGCTGCCCCGGCCGGCAACAGCGACGGCGGCTACGCGGTCAGCAGCTACCGCGCGGTCAACCCGTCGCTCGGCACGATGGAGGAGCTAGGCGAGCTGGCGCCGAGGTCCTGCGCGCGGAGGGCATCAGCCTGGTGCTCGATTTCGTCTTCAACCACACCTCGGACGAGCATGAGTGGGCGCAGGCGCGCCCAGGCGGGCGACCCCGAGTACCAGGAGTACTACTTCATGTTCCCCGACCGGACCATGCCCCGATGCAGTACGAGCGCACGCTGCGCGAGATCTTCCCCGACGGTGCGCCGCGGCAGCTTCACCTGGCACGCCGACATGCGACGCTGGGTGTGGACGACCTTCAACAGCTTCCAGTGGGATCTGAACTACGCCAACCCGGCCGGTGTTTCGCGCCATGGCCGATGAGATGCTGTTTCTTGCCAACGCGGGGGTGGAGATTCTGCGGCTGGACGCGGTGGCCGTTCATCTGGAAGCGGATGGGGACCAGCTGCGAAAACCAGCCCGAGGCGCATCTGCTGATCCAGGCCTTCAACGCGCTGGCTGCGCATCGCCGCGCCCGCGCTGCTGTTCAAGTCCGAGGCGATCGTCCACCCCGACGAGGTGCTCCGCTACATCGAGCCGGCAGGAGTGCCAGCTCTCCTACAACCCGCTGCTGATGGCGCTGCTGTGGGAGGCGCTGGCGACGCGGGATGTCAAGCTGCTGCGCGCACTCGATGCGCGACGCGCTTCGCAGCTCCCGCCGGGCTGCGCCTGGGTCAACTACCTGCGCTCCCACGACGACATCGGCTGGACCTTCGACGACGACGACGCCTGGCGAGTCGGCATCGACCCCTGCGGATCACCGTCGCTTCCTGAACAACTTCTACACGGGCGTTTCCCGGCTCGTTTGCGCGCGGGGTGCCCTTTCAGGACAACCCGGTGACGGGCGACGCGCGCGTCTCCGGCACGCTGGCCTCGCTGGCGGGGCTGGAAAAGGCGCTGCCGCGCCAGCGACCCCGTCCAGATTGATCTGGCGGTGCGCCGCATCCTGCTGCTGCACAGCGTGATCCTGAGCATCGGCGGCATTCCGCTGGTGTATCTGGGCGACGAGATCGGGACGCTCAACGATTACTCCTACGTCGCCGATCCTGCCAAGGCGGCGGACAGCCGCTGGGTTCACCGCCCGCGCACCAACTTTGCGGCTGCGGAGCGCCGGCACGACCCGAAGACACGCCGAGGGCCGGTCTTCGCACGGGCTGCGCCATCTGATTGCGCTGCGCAAGCGGCTGCCGGCCCTGGGATGGCACCGAGATGGAAGTGGTGGACACGGCCAACCCGCATCTGTTCGGCTTTGTGCGCCAGAACGCGGGCCAGCGACTGCTGATCGTGGCGAACTTTTCCGAGCACCCGCGCGGATGGACGCCAACCGCCTGCGCGTGTTCGGGCTGAGCTACCAGCTTCACCGACCTTATCACCGGCGAAGCGATCAGCGCCGAATCCCCGCTCCAGTTGGGGCCCAACCAGGTGCTCTGGCTCGACACGGGGAAACACGAGGGGGCGGCGGACGAGGCGGGCTAAGCATGCGGCTGATCGTCGGCCCGGGCGAGAAAGGAAAGAACAGGGTGGGTACCCGTTGAACGCAAAAATGGTAGTGCTGGCAGTGGGGGCGGTGGCGGCGGGCGTGGTCGGCGTGGTGGCGCTGCTGCAGTGGCTCTCCCTCGCCTGCCTCGCCCGCTGCGCTGGAAGCTGCCGAGGCGCAGGTTCTTTCCATCGTTGAGGCCCCCCTGACGCACAGGATGGTCCCCGCAGGCGAGGTTTCCTTGCACACGGTCATCGTCGGGGAGGGGGCTAAGCCCCCCCTCGTGCTGCTGCACGGGCATGGGGGCGGCGTGGGGGTCTTTGCCAGGAACCTGGACGCGCTGTCCGAGCACTACACGCTCTATGCCGTGGACCTGCTGGGCTGGGGGCGCTCGGAGCGCCCCGCCTTCACGGGGCGAACGGCAGAGGAGGCGCGGGGCTGGTGGGTCGAGTCGCTGGAAGCGTGGCGGCAGACGATGGGGCTGGAGCAGATCACGCTGCTCGGCCACTCGATGGGCGGGTTCGTGGCAGCCAGCTATGCCCTGGCCCACCCCGCGCCCGTCGCCCACCTGATCCTGGTGGACGCAGGCGGCATGTCGCGGCCCGTCCATCCCTTCAACGGCGTTTATTACAACTTGCCCCCCCAGCGCATCGTGCGGCTGGCGGGGCCGCTCGGCCCTTCCCTGGTGCGCCAGGCGCGCGGCATGGATGCCACAGACACGCCCTACCCTACCGGCGCGCTGTTGGACTATTACTACCAGCTTTCCGCAGCGCCTGGCTCCGGCGAGGTGGCCTTCCGCAAGCTGCTCGGCGTGCGGGCGTGGGCCCTGCCGCTGCTGGACGAGCTCGGCACGCTCCGGGTGCCCACCACGCTGATCTGGGGCGAGGAGGACACCCTGACCACCCCGGACAACGCGCAGCGTGCCCACGAGATCATGCCTGCCAGCGAGTTGATCTTGATTCCCAACGCGGGCCACGCCCCCTTCAGCGATGCGCCCGCCCCCTTCCACGAGGCAATCTTGAATAGCCCCTTCCGCGTACAAGAGGCGCCATGAGCCGCAAGCGCTTCGTCGCCATCACGCTGCTCTCGGTGCTGCTGCTCCTCTTGGTCATCGTGATGGCGCGCGGGCCCCTGCTGCGCCTCGCCGGGGTGAGCCTGCCCAGCGGCAGCGCCCAGGCGTTTTCCCCCACGCTCCCCCCTGGCTTTCGCAGCAACCTTTTCGCCGAGGGGCTGGACGCGCCGCGCCTGATGGCGGTTGGCCCGGACGGCACGCTGTTCGTGGCCGAGCGCGGGCGGGACCGAATCGTTGCCCTGCCGGATCGCGACGGGGACGGGCGCGCCGATGAGACAGTGGTGGTGGCTGAGGGGTTGGACTCACCCACCAGCCTGGCGTTCCAGCCTGGGACTGGCGCGCTATACGTGGGCGAAACGTCGCGCGTGTCGCGGCTGCAGGTGGACGGGCTGCGCGCCACCGCGCGCGACACGGTGGTCAGCGACCTGCCGGAGCGAGGCGGCCACAACACCACCACCGTGCTCTTTGGGACGGATGGCCGCCTTTACGTGTCGCGCGGCAGCACGTGCAACGTGTGCGAGGAAAGCAACCCGCGCCAGGCCGCCGTGTGGGTGTACGAGGCAGATGGCAGCGAGGGGCAATTGTTCATGACGGGGCTTCGCAATGCGGTGGGGCTCGCCCTGAATCCAGCCACGGGCGAGATATGGGCCAGCAACAACGGGCGCGACCTGCTGGGGAACGAGGTGCCGCCGGAAACCGTGTACCGCCTGGAAGCAGGGGCCGATGCCGGCTGGCCACGCTGCCACGCGGGGACGCTGATAGACCCCGACTTTGGAAGGGCTGACGCGTGCGAGGGGGTGGCGATGCCCGTGGTGACGATGCAGGCACACAGCGCGCCCCTGGGCCTCACCTTCTACGAGGGGGACGCTCTTCCCTGCGGAATTTCAGGGGGACCTGTTTATAGCCTTCCACGGCTCGTGGAACCGCGTGCCCCCGACGGGCTACAAGGTGGTGCGCGTGCCGCTCGAAGCGGGGCGCGTGAGCGGCCCCGTCGAGGACTTTGCCACGGGCTGGCTTTTGCCAAACGGCGAGAGCCTGGGGCGGCCGGTGGGGGTGACGGTGGGCGTGGGCGGGGCGCTCTTTGTCTCGGATGACAAGGGCGGCTTCGTGTACCGCATCGTGCGGGAAGGGGGCGGGCGATGAGCGGGGTTGTCAGGGCACCAATTATGCTTTCACCCTCAGCGGAGCAAGCACCACGGAGCGATTACGCTAATGGATAATATTTTTACCATAGGTCTGATTCTGTTCATCCTCGGCCTGGCAGTGGTCGTGGGGGGATACCTCTTTTACCGACGCAACATCAAGGTCGGGCCAGAATCCACCGACCCCGATAAGTTCTCGCAGTAACCCAGCCTCCCACCCCCGGAACGGACGGTGCCCCACCGTCCGTTTTTCGTATTCCCGCACGGGCGCTATGGTATGGGCCCGCCTCCTTCCCGTCTTGTCACTGTTTGAAATCACGGCCAACCGCCAGAAAATCTTTCCATGCGAACCATCAAGCGCTACAGCAACCGCAAGCTGTATGACACCGAGGGCAAACGCTATATTACGCTGGAAGGTATAGCCGAACTGATCCGCCAGGGAGAGGACGTCGCCGTCATCGAGAATGACACGGGCGAGGATTTGACCGCCGTCACTCTCTCGCAGATCATCTTCGAGCAGCAGAAGCGAGGCTCCCACGCGCCGCTCGGCTTTTTGACCAACCTGATTCGCTTTGACAGCGCCACGCCCCTGGAGCTTTTGCGCCGCTCGCTGGCCCTGCCCGCCTCGGCGCTCCTCACCATCGAGAAGGAGATCGAGCGGCGGCTCCAGGAGGTGGTCGAGCAGGGGGAGATGGCGGAGGAGCAGATGCGCCGCCTCCAGGCCGACCTGATGGGGCGCTTCCATGAGGGGCGCGGGCGGGAAAGGGGGCGGGACGATACGCTCGATGCAGCCGAGTTGGCCCAGCGGATTGACGCCCTCAACGCGCGGCTGGACGAGTTGATAGGGCTGGCCCGCACCGCCCCTCCCCCGGCCCCCGAACCCCCGCGTGCGGCGGCTGAGCCGGATCGCTCCTCTGACTCTGATTAGGGTCGCTATTTGAAAAAAGCTTCAAGCTTTTACCTGTTTTCTCCCAGCTATGGTATACTTTTCCCAGCGCTTTCCACCAATATGCGGAAAGCGTTTTTTATCAGAACGGAGCCAAGCATGAAAAAAGCTCGGAGCGAACCGCTCAACGAGTTTGAAGCGTTTGACGATGAGAATGAATTTGAGGGCGATGACGAAATCGTTATCCTGTCGGTCGTACCGGTCCGCGATACGGTGGTCTTCCCGAACATGGTGGCACCCCTTTTTGTAGGGCGCGACCGGAGCATCCGCGCCATCGAAGCGGCCATGGAGGCCGATGAGCCGATCCTGGTGGTGGCCCAGTTGGACTCCGAGCAGACCGACGCGACGCCGCAAGATTTGTATGAGGTCGGCACGGAGGTGAGCGTTGGCCGCGTCCTGCGCATGCCGGACGGCACCAGCAGCGTGCTGGGGCAGGGGCAGGCGCGGATGAAGATTTTGGAGTGGCTGCCGGAACGCGGCCAGCCTGCGCGCGCGTGCGCAGGTCGTGGTGGAGGAATACGAGCCGACCACCGCAGACGAGGCCCTGATGCGCGCGGCCCTGGGCCTCTTCGAGAAGGTGGTCCACCTCAGCCACAACCTGCCCGAAGATGCCTACATCGCTGCCATGAACGCCGATGAGCCGGGCTGGATGGCGGATTTGATCACCTCCATGATGGAGTTCGATATCCCGGTCCAGCAGGGGATCCTGGAAACCTTCGACCCGGTGGCCCGCCTGCAGCGTGTTTCCGTCCTGCTGGCGCAGGAATTGGAACTGCTCGAACTGGAAGACAAAATCCAGGCGCAGGTGCAGGACGAGGTGGACAAAAGCCAGCGCGAGTACTTTCTGCGCGAGCAGATGCGGGTGATCCAGAGCGAGTTGGGCGAGAGCGACCCGATTTTGGGCGAGTTGGGCGACCTGCGCGGTCGCCTGGAAGGCTCCCCCATGCCGGACGCCACCCGCGAGCGGGCGCTTCGCGAGATGCGCCGCCTGGAAGCCATGCCCCCCGCCGCGCCGGAAGTGGGCGTCATCCGCACCTACCTGGATTGCATCCTGGACCTGCCGTGGGCCGAGCACTCCGCCGACAACATGGACCTGAAGCACGCCGAGAAGGTGCTGGCGGCGAACCACTACGGGCTGCCCAAGATCAAGGATCGCATCCTGGAGCATATCGCCGTGCGCAAGCTGGCCAAGGAAAAGATGCGCTCCCCCATCCTCTGCTTTGTGGGCCCGCCGGGCACCGGCAAGACGAGCCTGGGCCGCTCCATCGCCGAGGCACTGGGGCGCAAGTTCGTGCGCGTCTCGCTCGGTGGGCTGCGCGACGAGGCGGAAATTCGGGGCCATCGCCGGACCTACATCGGCGCCATGCCGGGGCGGGTGCTCCAGGGCATGCGCAACGCGGGCACGGTGAACCCCGTGTTCATGCTGGACGAGATTGACAAGGTGGGCATGGACTTTCGCGGCGACCCGTCCGCCGCCCTGCTGGAAGCGCTCGACCCGGAGCAAAACTTTGAGTTTAGCGATCACTACCTGGACCTGCCCTATGACCTGTCGCAGGTGATGTTCATCGCCACCGCCAACGTCCTGTGGACGATTCCGCCCGCCCTGCTGGACCGCATGGAGATCATCGAGTTTTCCGGCTACGTCGAGGAGGAAAAGCTGGAAATTTCCCGCAACTTCCTCGTGCCGCGCCAGTTGGACAAGCACGGGCTGGAAGATAACAGCATAGCCTTTTCCGAGCAGGCGCTGCGCCGCCTGATCCGCGAGTACACCAGCGAGGCGGGGGTACGCAACCTGGAGCGGGAAATCGCCAACATTTGCCGCAAGGCGGCGCGCTCCGTTGCCGAGGGGCGCGAGGCCCCCAAGTTGGTTTCCAGCGCCAGCGTGGAAAAGATGCTCGGCCCGCCCCAGTACAGCTTTAGCCTGGCCGAGGAGCAGGCCGAGGTGGGCGTGGCGACGGGCGTGGCCGTGACCGAGGTGGGCGGCGATTTGTTGCCCATCGAGGTGATCGTGATGGAGGGGCGCGGCAACCTGATGCTCACCGGCCAACTGGGCGAGGTGATGCAGGAGTCCGCCCAGGCCGCGCTTTCCTACGCCCGCGCCAATGCAAAGGTGCTCGGCATCGAGGTCAAGGACTTCGACAAGATTGACATCCACGTGCACCTGCCGGAGGGGGCGATCCCGAAGGATGGGCCGAGCGCGGGCATCACGATGGCGACGGCGCTCATCAGCGCCCTGTCGCGCCGACCGGTGCGCCACGATGTAGCGATGACGGGCGAGATCACGCTGCGGGGGCGGGTGCTGCCCATCGGCGGCCTGAAAGAAAAGGCGCTCGCCGCCCACCGTGCCGGCATCAAGATTTTCCTGGTGCCCAAGAAGAACAAGAAGGACATGGTGGACGTGCCCAAAAAGGTGCGCCGCGAGGTGGACATCCGCTTTGTGGAGCGGATGGATGAGGTGTTGCCCTATGCCCTGCTGGACAAGGTGAAGCCGGAGCCGGTCCGCCGCAAGGCGGCCCGCGGGCGCAGTGCCTCCTCCACCGGCAAGCGCCGCCGCCCGGCGCGGCCCGCCCGCCGCCCGGCCACGCCCCCGCAGCCGCCTGCCTGATCCAACGGCCCACCCGGCCACCCCTTCCTCGTCGGACGAGGGGGGGTGGCCTTTCAAATGGTTTCTACCCTGCCCGTCTGCCCTCTCGCCACCACTCGCCCCTGCACCGCCATGACCCCCTCCTTCCAAATCACGCCCCTCACCGAGGCCGAGGCGCGCGAGATGGCGACGTGGCAGTATGAGGGCCCCTACAGCTTTTACAACGCCATGCCCCCCCTCGACGAGAGCATCGCGAGTTTCCTCGACCCGGCCTATCGCTACCACGCGATCCGATCCGACGGGGGCGCCCTGCTTGCCTTCTGCTGCTTCGGGGAGGATGCGCAGGTGGGGGGCTATGCCTACGACGAGCGAGGGGCTGGATGTGGGAATAGGGATGCGCCCTGACCTGACAGGGCAAGGCTACGGCGCGCCCTTGCTCCAGGCTGTCTTGCGCTTCGCGGCCCGTCGCTACGCCCCCCCAGGCTTTCGCGTCACGGTGGCGTCGTGGAACGAGCGGGCGCTCCGCCTGGCGCGCCGCGCCGGGTTTCGGGGGGTGGCCGAGTTTGCCAGCCCGTTGGGGGTTCTGTTCACCGTCCTGACACGCGAGGGGGCACCCTAGCGTGGGCCCCTCCCCCTGCGGCCCGCGCGGCGCGCCGATGCCCCCGCCATCGCGGCGCTGTATCAGCAGCTCTGGCCGGGCAGCCCCATCCAGTTGGAAACCGTCGGCGAGGTTCTGGCAAGCCCGGATCACGCGACGTGGGTGGCCGAGGGGGCGGGGCAGGTGGCCGGCTTTGTGAGTGGCTTTGCCACGGTGGCGGCGGATAGGACGCGCCGTTGGGAAATTGACCTGCTCGCGGTGGCCGCCGCCTGGCGAGGGCGCGGCCTGGGCAGCGGGTTGATCGCGGCCAGCATGGTGGCCGGGCAGGCGCGGGGCCTTTCTGTAGCCCGCGCCCTGGTCGCCACCAACAACCAGGCCAGCCAACGCGCCTTTGCCCGTTGCGGCTTTGTGCCCGACACGCCGGCCCATCGCGTTTTTATCTGGTCGCGCGGCCCCCTCCCGCACGACGAGGCGGGCGACCCGTGCCACCTGATCCCCGTCCGCACCCTCGCGTACAGCGGCCTCTGGGCCGAGCCGCCCCTGACGCCTGCGGGCCTTGCCACCGCACAACGCACCCTGCTTGCAGGGGAGGGCTCGCTGGTGGGCGCGGTGGTCAGCCTGGCAGACGACCCCAGTGCCCAGGCTGCCAGCCAGATGGGCTTCCAACCGCTCGCGCAGGCCTACCGCTGGTGGCGCTGCGCCCTACCCTCGGCACCCCGACCATGATAGCTTTTCTTGACACCCCCTCCGGCATCTCGGGCGATATGTTTCTGGGCTGCCTGGTGGATGCCGGCTGGCCGCTGGACGCCCTGCGCGCCAGCGTGCATGCCCTGGCCTGGCCCGATGGCTTCGACCATGCAGCCTGGTCCGTGGCGCAACGCGAGGTACGCAAGGGCGCGCTCCGCGCCACGCTGGTGGAGGTGCGCGCCGAGGAGCGGGGCCAGCCCCACCGCCACCTGCACGACATGCGCTCGCTGCTGGAAGAAAGCCGCCTGCCCGATGGGGTCATCCAGGATGCGCTGGCCGTGTTCCAGCGGCTGGCCGAGGCGGAGGGCGCGGTGCACGGCATGGAAGCGGAGCAGGTGCACTTTCACGAGGTGGGGGCGCTGGATTCCATCATTGACATCGTGGGCGTCTGCGCCGGGCTCCATGCGCTCGGCTGCCAGGCCCTGCACGCGGGAGCCCTGCCGCTCGGCCCGGGCTTTGTGGCCACCCAGCACGGCAGGTTGCCCCTCCCCGCGCCCGCCACGCTGGAACTGCTGGCACGCGGGCACGCGCCGATTCGCCCCGCCCCGGGTCCGGGCGAACTGGTGACGCCGACGGGGGCGGCGCTCGTGCTGCACTTTGTGGGGGAGCGTTGGCAGCAGCCGCCCATGCGCCTGCTGCGGGTGGCGCTTGGGGCGGGGCAGAAAGAGTTTGAATGGCCGAATGTGGCGCGCCTCTGGCTGGGGGAGCCGGTGGCCAGCCCCCCGACGGCGCCCGACCCCGCCGTCGCGCCGCCCGTGCCGGGCGAGGCCCACCGCGCCCCTTCCGTGCTCATCGAGAGCAATATTGACGACATGAACCCGGAGTTGTATGCTGCTGTGGCGGAGCGGCTCTTTGCCAGCGGGGCGCGCGATGTGTGGTGGATGCCCATCCAGATGAAAAAGAATCGCCCCGGCGTGAAGCTATCCGTGCTCGCGCCGAAGACAGCCGAGGGGCGGATTGCAGAAGTGCTGCTGCGGGAAACGACTACCCTGGGGATGAGGGTCTTCGACGTGCGGGGCCACGCGGCGGAGCGACGCATCGAGACTGTGGAAACCCCGTTCGGGCTCATCCCCATCAAGTTGAAGGTGATGGAGGGGGAGGTGGTCGGAGCGGTCCCTGAGTTCGAGCCATGCCGCCTGGCGGCGGAGGCGCACCACGTGCCCACGCGGCAGGTGTACGAGGCGGCGGCAGCGATTGCCTGGCAGCGCTTTTTGCAGCGCCCCGCCACCCCCTAGCCCCCCACCCATGAGCCCCCTTCTCCGCCCCCTGCACCCGAGCGAGTACCGTCGCTTCGTCGCGCGCATCGTCGAGACCGCCTGGGCCGACCTGCCCGCCTTCCAGCGGGAGCGCCTGACGCAGGCGGCCATCGCCCCCGCCATCGAGCATGTGGTGGAGGTGCTGATGGCGCAGGGGGACAACGTCATCCTGGTGGCGGACCTGCCGGAGCAGCCCAACGTGGGGCAGGTGTGGCTTGGGGAGGCGCGCGACCCGTACACGGGCGCCCGCCGCGGCTATATCTATGATCTGTTCGTCGAGCCAGGCGCGCGCGGGCAGGGCATCGGGCGGGCCCTGCTGGAAGCTATAGAGCAGAGCAGCCGGGCACGCGGCGATAGCGAGCTAGGGCTGACGGTGGCCGCGCACAACACGGCAGCCCAGGCGCTTTATCACGCGCTCGGCTTTCAAACCGAGCGCCTCAACTTGAGCAAACCTTTGGAGCGATGAGATGTTAGCATTCCTCGGCTACCTGATAGCATCCTTCATCATGACAACCATGCTGTCCCAGCTTTTCCCCGATGGGCGCTTTCCGCTCACCACCATCCTCCTCGTCCTGATCGTTACGATAGGGGGCGCGTGGGCGGGGGATCGGCTGTTGACGGGAAGCTCCATCTTCACGGGCACGTTGGTGGGGGCGACGATCTGCAGCGGGGCGCTGTTCATCATCTTTCACCGCACGGGCTTTCTGGCGCAGACCCCCTGGCCCAAGGAGCCGCCGCCGGATGACCCGTAGGCCGCCCGCCCCCAGCGGCTATGTCGTTGGCGGGGCAGTGCTTGAAGTTTGGGCCGCGGTGGGTATCATTGTCTGGTGAAATCTTTCACAACACTCCCTTCTGCCCAACAGGCACCCTATGGCCCTGGAACAACTAACCCTACTCAGCACCTCCTTTATCGTTCTTAGCGGCCTGAGCCTCCTGCTCGGCTGGTACTTTATCCGCTGGCGTCGGAACATCTCGCTGCATCGCCGCACGATGCTGACCGCCACGCTCTTCGCCGCGCTCTTTCTGGTGGCCTACGTCACGCGCGCCCTGGTCTACGGCTCCAAGCCCTTTGCGGGCGAGGGGGGGTGGCGCGCGCTGTACTACCTCATCCTCGTCCCCCACGTCCTGCTCGCCATCGCTGTCGGGCCGCTCGCGCTTTACCTGATCTACCTGGCCCTGCGCAAGCGAGACTTTCGCACGCACCGAACATGGGCGCGCGTCACGCTGCCCGTCTGGCTTTTTGTGGCAAGCAGTGGGTGGGTCATCTATTACATGCTGTACCGCATGACCTTTTAAGGAGGCCGCCCGATGACGCCGTCGCAGCAAAGCAGTGCGCCGCTTCCGCTCTCCTCGCGCCAGCTGAAAGCGCTCCTCAAGGAGGGGCGCAGCGCGATGGTGGCCTTCTTCTCGCCGACCTGCCCCCATTGCGCCACGCTCGAGCCGACCATCGAGCGGCTGGCGCAGGAGCGGGGCGAGCAGGTGCTGGTGGGGCAACTCGATTTGAGCAGCGAGCGAGCCGCGAGCCGCGAGTGGTCCATCCTGAGCACGCCCACCGTCCTCTTTTTCAAGGCGGGCGAGGAGATCGAGCGGCTGACCGGGGTGCAGAATGGCTTTCAATATCGGCGCGCCCTGGACAAGGTAGAGGCGGAATGAGGGGCGCGCACACGCTGGGGCTGCTGGGGCTGGCGCTGATTCTGACAGCCTGCGGAGGAAGCGACGAGCAGTTGGCCCAGGGGCAGGCGGTGTACGAGGCCGAGTGTGCGGCCTGCCACGGGCTGCGCGGCGAGGGCGAGGCCAACTGGCAGCAGGCGGGCGCCGACGGGGTGATGCCCGCCCCGCCGCATGACGGCAGTGGCCACACCTGGCACCATCCCGACCCCCAACTGCTCGCCATCATCGCCAACGGCGGCGGGACGCCGGGCAGCCGGATGCCTGCCTTCGAGGGCAAGCTCACGCAGCAGGAGATGGAAAGCGTTCTGGCCTATATCAAATCCTTCTGGTCCGCTGAGCAACGTGCCGCCCAGGCCGACATCACGCGCCGCGCCCCGGAGTAGGGGCACGATGGGGCGGGCGAGGCTGCGGCACTGGCTGCCGGTGCTGGCGGTGGGGCTCCTCTCCCTGCTGCCGCTCTGGGCAGCCTCGCACAATTTGACCGACCGCAACGACGACGCCTACATCACGCTGACCTATGCCAAATCGCTGGCGGCGGGCAACGGCTGGCGCTTTAACGGGGGCGAGGAGGCGCTTGGCACCACCACGCCGCTTTTTGCCCTGCTGCTCGCCGCGATGGCGCGTGCGCTGCCTTCGGTATCGCTGGAGCGGCTCGCGGTGGCGCTCAGCACCCTCTCCTGGTTGGGCTCGGCCTGGCTCCTTCTGCTCGGCCATGCAGGCTTCGGGCTGCGCCGCCACGGGGGCGCGCTTGCTGCGGCAAGCGTGCTCTGCCTGGGGGGCTGGTGGCTGGCCGCGCTCGGGATGGAGGGGGCAACGTTCGTGTTCGGGCTGCTGCTGGCTGTCTGGCTGGCGGGTCGAAGGCACGCCTTTTTGAGCGGCGCGTGTGCCGGCCTGCTCTTTCTGCTGAGGCCGGAGGGGCTGGCGATGGTGCCCCTGGCAGGCGCGTGGCTGCTGGCGCGCGGGGGCCGACCGTGGCCGGACACGTTGCTCCGCTTTGCGGGGGGGGCCCTGCTGCCCCTCCTGCCCTGGGCGGCCTATGCCCTGCCCCACTTCGGCAGCCTGCTGTCCAACAGCGCCTCGGCAAAGCTGGAGCAGGGGAAGGGCTGGCCGGGCCGCCCCTTTGTCGAGCGCCTCGGAACAGAGTGGCTGCCGGGCTACGCCGCCTGGTTCGGACTTTCCCCGGCGCTGTCCCTGCTCTGGCCGCTGAGCGTGGCGGGGCTTTTCCACGCCGCGCGGCGCGCCCGCCCCCTGCTCCTGCTCGCGGGGTGGCTGGGGCTCTTTCTGGCGGGGTACGGCTGGCTCGGCGCGCCGGGCTACTGGTGGTATGGGCTGCCGGTCCTCTTCGCGCTCCATCTTTTTGCCGCCCTGGGGCTGCTCGGGCTGCTGGCGCATCGGGGGCGCGCCCAGCGTGGCGCCGGCGTGGCCCTGGCCGGGCTCTTCTTCTTCTTTGCTTTGCGCCTCAGCCTCGCCTCCATCCAGGGGAGCACGGGGGACGCGCGCGCCCCCACCTATCGCGCGGTGGCGGCCTGGCTGAGCGCGCACGCCGCGCCGGGCCACACCGTCGCCTTTGCCGAGATCGGCTACCTCGGCTATTTTTCCGAGCAACCGGTGGTGGACCTGGCCGGGCTGACATCGCCGCGCCTGCGCGACAACGCCAGCAACCTGGACTTTGAAAGCAACTTCTGGCTGTCCGAGCCGGACTACCTGCTGTATCATCCAGCCTTTGACTGGATCCTCGGGCAGATCGTCACCGACGCCCGCTTTGCGGCGCGGTACCGGCCCGTGGCAGAATTTCCTAGCCATCTTGGCTCGCCCATGCGCCTTTACCAGCGCACCGAGGACGCTTCGCCCGACCCCACCTGACCATGAATCCATCCACCCCCCCCGATCCAGCGCCGACGCGGCGCCTGCTGCTGCTCGTCAGCGCCACCAGCTATCGAACGCAGGCCTTCGATTCGGTGGCGCGCGCCCTGGGGGTGGAGGTGATGCACGGCATCCACATGCCGCTTGAACTGGCGGAGTTGTACCACGTCCCCCTCGCGCTAAACTTTGCGGATCTGGAAGGCTCTACAGCGCGCATCGTCGCCCAGGCCCAGCAGAGCCCCTTCGATGCGATCCTGGCGGTGGACGACACCGGCACCCTGCTGGCGGCCCATGCCAGCGCCGCGCTCGGCCTGCCCCACAACGACCCGGCCTCTGCCGAGGCGGCGCGCAACAAGGCAGTCATGCGCCAGATGCTGCACGGCGGGGGGCTTGCCCCAACCGTGGTTTCGCCGCGTGGCGGAGGGGGAGCCCCTGGCCCACGTGGCGGAGCAGCTTCGCTTCCCCGTGGTCGTCAAGCCCCTGCTCCTGTCGGGCAGCCGCGGGGTGATTCGCGCCGATGACGCGGCGACGCTCGAGGCGGTGGGCGAGTGGCTCCGCCACCTGCTGCGGCGCCTCGGCGTGGGCGGCGATGGGCAGGCGATCCTGGTCGAGGAATACCTGCCGGGCGGGGAGGTGGCCCTGGAAGGGCTGCTGGTGGAGGGGACGCTCCACCTGCTCGCCCTCTTCGACAAGCCGGACCCGCTGGTCGGCCCCTACTTCGAGGAAACGCTGTACATCACGCCCTCGCGCCTGCCGGCGGCGCTGCAGGCCACGCTGAAGGAGCGCACGCAGCAGGCCGCCGCCGCGCTGGGGCTGCGCACGGGCCCCGTCCACGCGGAACTGCGCTACCATGAGGGCGAGGCCTGGCTGATCGAGATGGCAGGGCGCTCCATCGGGGGCCTGTGCGGCTCCATCCTGGAATTTGGCACGCAGGTGTGCCTGGAAGAGGTGATTGTCCGCCAGGCAACCGGCCTGCCCCTGCCGCCCCTGGAACAGAGCGAGGGCGCGGCGGGGGTCCTGATGATCCCGATCCCGAAGCGGGGCATCCTGCGCGCCGTGGCGGGGGTGGAGGAGGCGAGCCAGACTGTCCCCCATATCACCGGCGTGGAAATCACCGCCCCGCTCGATTACCCCCTGGTGCCGCTGCCGGAGGGCGAGAGCTACCTGGGCTTCATCTTCGCCCGCGCCGCCGCCCCTGCCACGGTGGAGGCGGCCCTGCGCGCCGCGCACGAGTGCCTGCGCTTCGAGATCGAGGACCAGTTGCGAGTCTTGTAGGATGCGCCAGCGACAAGGAAGTCAGGAGCAGCCATGGCAGGCAAGTATTTCGATGAGCTAGAAGTTGGGCAGCGGCTTCGCCACTCGTTGGGGCGAACGATTACCGAGGGCGACAACGTGTTGTTCTGCGCCATCACCATGAACACGCAGCCCCTGCACATGAACGCCGATTTTGCGAGCCGCACCGAGTTTGGCCGGCCCATCGTCAACGGGATGCTGACGATGGCGCTTACCGTAGGGATCACCATCGCCGAATTGACGGAGGGTACGATCGTGGCCAACCTGGATTACGAGAGCGTGCGCCACCCCAACCCGCTCTTCCACGGGGACACCCTTTACGTGGAAAGCGAGGTGCTGGCCAAGCGCGAGAGCCGCTCCCGCCCCAATGCGGGCATCATCAAGCTGAAGCACATCGCCCGCAAGCCCGATGGCACGGTGGTCGCGGAGGTGACGCGCAACGTGCTCTTCCTGAAGCGACCCCAGGAGGCTGCCCTATGACCCACCCTGGATCCCCTCCTCGCCCCCTTCGGGTGCGCCGCGCCTGCCTGTACATGCCGGGGGACAGCCGCCGCAAGATTGAAAAGGCAGCTTCCATGAAGGTGGACACCGTGATCATGGATCTGGAAGATGGCGTGGCGTACAGCCAAAAGCAGGCGGCCCGCGCCTCCGTGCTCGCCGCGCTACGCGAGGTAGACTTTGGCTCCAACGAGCGGCTGGTGCGCGCCAACGGGGTGGGCACCGGCCTGACAGCAGGCGATCTGATCGAGACGATTGGGGGCGTGCCGGACGGGTACGTGTTGCCCAAGGTGGAGAACGCCGCCCAGGTTCGCTATGTCCATCTGCTGCTCGACGACCTGGAGGCGCAGCATGGCCTGCCGCGCGGGGGGATCACCCTCCACGCCATCGTGGAATCGGCGCGGCGGCATCCATGCAGCTTACAAGATTGCGGCAGCCTCCCCGCGGCTGACGGCGCTTCAGCTCGGCGCGGAGGACCTGGCGGGGGACATGGGGATGACGCGCTCGGCGGAGGGCAGGGAAATCTTCCACGCGCGCTCGGTGGTGGCCCTGGCCGCCGCCGCCAACGGGCTGCAGGCCATTGATGGCGTCTTTCTGGACTTTTCCGACAGCGAGGGCGCCTATCGGGAGGCCCACCTCGTCGCCGGGATGGGCTTCCAGGGCAAGATGGCCATCCACCCGCTCCAGGTCGAGCCCTTCCAGCGCGCCTTTACCCCCAGCGACGAGGAGATTGCCGCCGCGCAGCGCCTGGTGGAGGCGCACGAGCGCCACCAGCAGCAGGGGATCGGCGCCTTTGAGTTTGACGGAAAGATGATTGACCCGGCCATCGTGCGCCCCGCCGAGCAACTTTTGGCGCGGGCGCGGGCCGCAGGCAAAGTGGCACCGCCCCCATAGGCATACTTTGTGCTTCCCCCGCTACACTCTGACCCTTCCTTTACAGGCTAGCCAACCATGGACTTTTTGATCATCTTGGCCTTTGTTGCCCTGATGATTGGCTTTAATGCGCTATACGTCGCTGGTGAGTTTGCGACGGTCAGCGCCCGCAAGAACAGGATCCAGCAGCAGGCGGAGGAGGGCAACCGCCTGGCGCGCACGCTCCTCCCCGTGCTGGAAGACTCGCATAAGCTCGACAACTATATTGCGGCAAGCCAAGTCGGTATCACCCTGTCCAGCATCGCCCTGGGCATCTACGGGCAAAATGCGTTAACCCCCATGCTCCAGGGCCTCTTCGCTTCCCTGCCCCTCCAGGGCAACCCCTGGCTCGAGCGCGCCCTGACCGGCGGGGCCACCGCCACGCTGGTGCTGGTGATTTTGACCATCCTCCAGGTGGTCCTCGGCGAGTTGGTGCCCAAGACCCTCGCCATCCGCTACCCCGAGCGCGTCGCGCTCGCCACCGCGATCCCCATGCGTTGGTCGGCTGACTTTGTTCTGAAACCCCTGATCGTCCTGCTGAACGGCAGCGGCCAACTGGTGCTTCGCCTGCTTGGCTTCGAGTATGGCGGCGGCCACGCCCACATCCACTCGCCGGAAGAAATCGAGATTCTGGTGAGCGAGAGCCACAAGGGCGGGCTGCTCGATGCGGAAGAGCGGCAGTTGCTGCACAACGCCTTCCGCATCGGGGAGCTATCGGCAGGGGAAATCATGGTCCCGCGCACGCGCATAGTGGCGGTGCACGCGGACGCCCCGGTGGAGGAGGCGCTCGCGCTCGCTGTCGAGTCTGCCTACACGCGCATTCCCCTTTACCAGGACAATCTGGATCAGGTGATAGGCTTCGTGCATTTGAAAGACTTGTTCCGGCTGCACCAGTCAGGCAGCACGGCGGCGCTGCGCACCATCCTTCGCAAGGCGCCCTTTGTGCCGGAAACCGCCCCGGCGGTCGAGGTGTGGAACATGCTCAACGCGGGCCAGTCCTACATAGCGATTGTCTTTGACGAGTATGGCGGCACCGCTGGCATGATCACCCAGGAGGATTTGATCGAGGAGCTGTTCGGGGAACTTCAGGATGAGTTTGACGACGAGAGCGCCCTGATCGAGCCGGATGGCAAGGGGCGCATCGTGGTGCGCGGCGACATGCTGGTTTCCTACCTGAACGAGCGCCTCCTGCTATCCCTGCCTACCGATGTGGCCAACACGGTGGGCGGCCTTATCCTCGACCAACTGGGGCGCTCGCCGATAGTGGGCGACGAGGTGGAGGTGAGCACCATCCGCTTCAAGGTCGAGGCTGTCGCCGGGCGCTCGGTCGCGCACGCTCAGCCTGAATCTGCCCGCCCAGGCAGACGTGGAATTTGAGGAGGAAGGCTGACATGGAGCTACTCATCCCCTTCGGGATCATCCTCCTCTTGATAGCCATCAACGGGCTCTTCGTCGCTGCGGAGTTTGCGATCATCGGGGTTCGCCCCTCGCGCGTGGAGCAGATGGCGCAGGAGGGCGACCGCACGGCCATCGGCATCCGCGAGGTGGTGCGCAACCCGAACAAGCAGGATCGCTACATAGCGACCGCACAGCTTGGCATCACGCTGGCGAGCCTGGGGCTCGGCATGTACGGCGAGCCGGTGATCGCTCACCTGCTGGAAGGGCCGCTGCACGACTGGTTCGGGCTGGAAGGGGAGATCGTTCACGGCATCTCCTTCGTGATTGCTCTCTCCTTCATGACCTACCTGCACGTGGTGCTGGGCGAGATGGTGCCCAAAACCATAGCGCTCCAGCGTGCCGAGCAGACGGTCATCGCGCTGGCGCTGCCCATGCGCATCATGCAGACCGTCTTCTCGCTGGCCGTGACGGTGCTCAACCAGATTGGCCTGCTCACCCTTCGGCTGCTGCGGGTGCCCCCACCGGGCAAGGGCGCTCGCCTCCACACCGCGGATGAGCTGGAGCTGATCGTGTCGGAAAGCTACGAGGGCGGGCTGCTCGACCAGGGGGAGCAGCAGCTGATCGTCAACATCTTCGACTTTGGCGAGCGGCGCGTCAGCCAGGTGATGACGCCGCGCACGCGCATCGAGGCCTTTGCTCGTGACATCGGCGAGCAAGCCCTGCTGCGCCGCGTGGTGGCCTCCTCCGCACAGCCGCTTCCCGATTTACGAGGGCACGATTGACAATATCGTGGGCATCCTTCACCTGAAAGATCTGGTGCGCCAGCGCCTCGCGGGCGAGCCCTTTGACCTGGGCGCCCTGCTGCGCCAGGCGCCGACCGTCCCGGAAAGCTTTTACATCGAGCAGTTGCTCGCCTCGATGAAGCGGCAGCATGTGCACATGGCCATCGTGATTGATGAGTATGGCGGCACGGCGGGGCTGGTCACGCTGGAAGATCTGGTGGAGGAGATTGTTGGGGAGGTACGCGACGAGTTCGACGAGGACGAGCAGGTGCCGGTGACGGTGGTGGCGCCCGGGCACCTGGTGGTGCAGGGGGGCGTCCAGTTGGAGGATGTGGCCCAGGTGGTGCCGATTGGCGAGCACGACTATGACGTCGAGACGGTGGGCGGGCTGGTGCTGGCCGAGCTCAGCCGCCCCCCGTCGTGGGGGATGAGGTCACCATCAACGAGGTGACCTTCCTCGTGGAGGCGGTGGACGGGCTCGCCATCGAGCGGCTATCGGTGCGCTACGCCCTGCCCGCCGCGGAGCCCCCTGTGGAGGCAGAGCAGGGCGGCCACTAGCTCTGCTCCTCCCCGCGCGGGAGCCAGGGCCACGGGTCCACAGATTCCCCGGCATACCAGGGGGTCACCCAGTCCCCGCTGAAGGGGGCGCCCACGTGCACCTCCAGGTGAAGGTGCGGCCCGCGGCTGTAGCCCTCGTTTCCCTGCCGCCCGATCTGCTGCCCCGCCACCACCACGTCCCCCTCCACCACGCTGGCCTCGCTGTTGTGGCTGTACACCGAGTATACGTTGTTGCCGTGGTGGATGACGATGGCGTGCGGCCCGCGGCACGCCCCCTGCAGGCAGTAGAGCGCCCCCACGTGCACGACGGTGCCATCGTCCACCGCATAGATAGGGGGCTGCTGGCCGCCCACGCGATCCCCGCGCAGGTCCAGCCCCGTGTGCACCCCCCCCCGGCTGGTAGCGGGCGGGCACGCCAAAGGGCTGGAGGATTCGATCGGGCATCGGCGAGAAGGGGGTAGCGTTGAAGACCAGGTCGCCGTTCAGCTCGACAAACTCGGGCAGCAGGCGCAACTGATGCTCCACCTCGCCGAGCGCCTGCCGCGCCTCCCGCCCGCCCACCCACAGGTGGTTGTAGGAGGCGAGGGCTGGCCGGGAAAGGTGGGCCACCTCGGCATTGTAAACCGCCAACCCGCGTGCGCTGCGCTGAAGCTGGCTGTCCACCAACTCGCGCACCGCCGCAATCAGTCCCGCGTCGCCCCGCGAGCGCAGCGCCTCCTCCACGGCAGCCAGGTCGCCCTCCTCATCCTCCCACAGCGCCCGAAGCTCCCAGCGGGACAGGGTGTGCCCGGTGGCCTGCACCGCCAGCCGCTGCACGGCCACCTCTTCGGGGTCAGGACGAAGGGCCAGGGCAGGGTCCGCCCCGCCTCGTCGGCAGCGTTGCCCGCCGCCAAAAACTGCTCTATCGTCTGCTCCAACAAAAGCTGCGCCCCCGCCTCGACCGTTCGCTGCCCGCTCGCCACGTCGCCGCGGCGACTGTGGCATCCACAGCCGCGCGCAGTTCCGGCTCCGTCAGCGACACGCCGAGGGCAGCATCCAGCGCCCGCTGGTACGCGAAGCGCAGGGCGGCTGACTGATCGGGCGCGGCGGCGAGCGCCCCCGCCTGCGGCAGTGGGCCCAGCCCCTCCGGCTGAACCAAGAGCAACTCCGCCTGGGCAAGCGCCGCCGCCAGCCGCTGCGCGAAGGCTTCCGGCTCGCTGGCAGCCTGGCTGCGGCTAAGGCCGTGGCGCAGCAGAAAGCGCGCCGCCGCCGCCACGTTGTTGTCGAAGCGCGCCGGGTCGGCGCGCAGGCCAATCGGCGCGCCGCTGACCCGCTCCGCCTGGACCGTGCTCAGCCACACGAAGCGGCCGGCCCAGTCGAAGCCAAGCCCGCCATACTGCTCGATGGCCCGCAGGTCTTGAAGGTAGTCGGTGTGCTGCGGCGCGGCCCACCCATTCCAGCCACGCGGGGCGATGCCCAACACCCCCTCCACCGCGCCAGCGTCGGTGGTCCTGCGCAGTTGGAAGCCGCCCCCGCCCTGCGCGGCCAGCAGGCGGAGCAGGTCCGCCCTCGCGCACGTCGAAGAACTCCGCCACCTGCGCCACCGTGGTGCTCACGTACCCCGCCATCTCCTCCGGCATGGCGTCCACCGAGGGAAAGCTTGTGGAACCGTAGCGTTCGACCAGGGTTTCTTCGGAGAGGAAGCGGGGGCGCGGGGTAGGCGTGACGAGGTTGCTCGTGCCGTCAGCGTTGCTCCCGTAGGGGAGCACCCTGACCAGCGGCGTGATGGTCGCGGGGGGAGTAGCAGGAACGGTGGGGATGGGGGTAGCGGTGACGAGGCGCACCTGCGCCACGACGGTTTCCAGCACAGGCAGGGCTTCCTGAGGCTCACAGGCCTCCCCGCAAAGCAAGGGGGAAAAGCGCATCCCCACCAGGAGGAGGCCAACCGCCGCTACAACGCCTATCAATAGGAGGACGAACCAGCGAACCATACGACGCATGAGCTTCTGCAGTAACTTTCCAGAGCGACGGGCAGGGAGCGCGGGGCAGCAGGCAGGAAATGGCTGGCAGCTACCCCATCGGGCCGACGTTGGAAGATTGTACTCAGCAAGCGGCTATTGTTGAAACAAGATAGCACATCGGTCAGCCCACCACATGGATGGGGTTGGTCATGATCCACAGCCCGCGACGGTGCGCCTCGACGCGATAGTGCCCCGCCTCCCGACAATCGAAGCGCAGCGTCTGGCTCCTGGGCGCATGGGCCACGGGCGCCCCGTTGCAAATCAGCGTTAGCTCTGCCGGCTGCGGGCAAACAAATTCCAGCGTCACCCCCTGCCCCAGCGGCACCTCGTCGCCGCAGGTAGCCACCGGGTCGCCCGCGCCCCGCACCGCCAGAAACGTGCTGCCCGCCGCATCGCCCTGCCCGCGGTTCGCCATGATGACGCGCCCGCGCCGCAGCGCCTCCCACACCTGTCGGGATGCCTCCTCAAACGAATCGCTGAGCGGCTCGTCAAGCTGGAGATAGTTTACCAGGCGCGCGAAGCAGTGGGCGTAGGAGTAGACCTCAAACTCCCACCCGAACCGTCGCACCTTTGTGGCATGCGCGTCTACGCCAAAGACCCCCGTGGGGCGCGCCCCCTCCGCCTGGAGCGCATCCCACCATCGCAGCGTCTCCGCGGTTGGCCCCTTGAGGGCGCGGTTGGGGAAGAGCACGTTGGCGTACTTGCTGCGCGGCGTGTAATGCTCGATCCAATCGGACATATAGTTCCACAGTTCGATGCCCGTGAAGCCGCGCAACGCCCAATCGTCCCAGCGGTAGGGCTCGGTGTACTCGTTCGTCGCGCGCTCGTCGGGGTGCGCCACGATGCCGACCCCCCCGCGCCGCTGCACCTCGCGCACGAACTCGGCAGGGGGCAGATCGCGGGAAATCAACTCGTCCACGTCCCCCACCAGAAAGTGGTTGCGGTCCGGCGTGATCTCGTAGCCGACCAGGGTCACCACCCCGTCGTGGATTCCCTGCTGCGCGCTGGCATCGCGGTTGTCGTGATCGGTGATCCAGATCCACCCCAGGCCGCACTGCTTCGCCGCGCGCACCAGGTCCGCCACGCTGCCCGTGCCATCGGAAAAGGTGGTGTGCATGTGGAGCGCGCCGACAGACTGATAAATCATGGCGAAGGCCTTTCATTGCGTATCAGGCAGGGCGCCGGCTCAGGCGCCCTCGCCGGGCATCGAGGCAACCGGCGCCAGCGTGGCGGTTCCGCCGCGCGGCCGCCCGACGCGCGTCCGCTTCGGGAGGGTGATGAGCACCACCGCGGCGACGATGATGGCGGCCGCCACCATCATGGAGCGGGTCAGCGCCTCACCCGCAAAGGCCCACCCCAGCAATACGGCGACCACCGGATTCACGTAGGCGTAAGTGGCCACCTGCGCGGGGGTCGCCACCTGAATCAGCCAGACATAAGCAGAAAAGGCTACCAGCGAGCCGAAGATGATCAGATAGCCCATGGCCAGCAGCGAGCGGAGCGAGATGGCCGCCGTGTCGAGCGCGGACCACTCCCCCATCAGCGAGCCGACGATCACCAGCATCGCGCCGCCCGCCAGCATTTCCAGGGCCGTCCCCATGAGGGGCGAGGCCGGTAGCGGGGCATTCCTGGCGTAGACGGAGCCCGCCGCCCAGGCGAGCGAGCCGACCAGGATGAGGACCATCGCCAGCAGGGAGGCACTGCTGGTCGTCAGGCCACTGGGGCCCACCAGGACGAGGATGCCCACCAGCCCCAGCCCCAGCCCCACGGCCACCTGCCCTGTGGGGCGCGGGCCGCGCGCGAGCCAGTGCAGCAGAACCATCCAGAGTGGGACGGTGGCGATCAGCAGGGCAGCCAGCCCGGAGGGCACGTACTGCTCGCCCCAGACGAGGGCGCCGTTGCCCACCAGCAGCAGCAAGCCCCCCACGATAGCGGCTGCCTTCCAGTTAGCGCGGGTGGGGGCCACCGCCCCGCGCGCGCGCAGCACGCCGTACATCAGCGCCCCGGCGATCAAGAAGCGCACGCCCGCCATCAGCAGCGGGGGCATCGTCTCGATGGCGAAGTGGATAGCCAGATAGGTGGATCCCCAAATAATGTAAACCGCCGCAAAGGCCGCTATCAACCGCACGTTGAACCTATTCATTGTCTTCCTCCCCCCGGAGGTGCTCCAGCGGCACCCGGGCACTTTCTTTCACTGTTGAGAGCACAATCGTGGTGCGCGTGGAGCGAACGGTGGGGCTGTCCCCGAAGCGCTCGCGCAGCAGGCGGCCCAGCGCTTCGGTGTCCGCCACGCGCACCTTCACCAGGTAGCAATCTTCCCCCGCGATGTGGTGCACTTCCTGCACCTCCGGGATGGAGGCGAGAAAGCGCCCCGTTTCCTGCGAGGCCAGCCGCTCCTCGGCGCGCACGAAGACAAAGGCCAGCAGCCCCGCCCCCAGGGCGCGCGGGTTCAGCCGGGCCTCGTATCCCTGGATCACTCCGCGCCCTTCCAGCTTGCGCACGCGCTCCAGCACCGCAGAGGGGGTCAACCCCACCTGCCGCGCCAGATCGGCGTTGGTCACCCGCCCATCCTCCTGCACGATCTTCAGTATAAGCTGGTCTATGCTATCTAACATTCGGCGTTTCTCCTGTTTCACCGATTATAATTCAGTACTGCGACAAAATCAAGGGGGCAACGTTACGCTGCGCGTGGAGACGCAGGGAGGTGGTACGATGGAAACATAATAGGCAACCGCACGGAGGGAAAAGATGGGCAAGCAAGGGGACGAGGGGGAGGAGGGGGTCGGTCGCTGCGAGTGGGCGCGGGGCGATCTGATGGTCGCCTACCACGACACCGAGTGGGGGGTGCCCCTCCACGACGAGCGCGGGCTGTTCGAGTTTCTGCTGCTGGAGGGGGCGCAGGCCGGGTTGAGCTGGGAAACGATCCTCCGCAAGCGCCCCCGCTACCGCGAGGTATTCGATGGGTTCGATCCGGAGCGGGTCGCACGCTATGGCGACGACAAGGTTGCGGCGCCTGCTGGCGGATGCGGGCATCGTGCGCAACCGGCTCAAGGTGGCAGCCGCCATCCAGAACGCGCAGGCCTTTCTGGCGGTGCAACGCGAGTGGGGCAGCTTTGACCGCTACATCTGGGGCTTCGTGGGGGGCTCCCCCCGGCAAAACCAGTGGCAGACGCTGGCGGAGCTCCCCGCGCAGACAGCCGAATCAGAGGCCATGAGCAAGGAGCTTCGCGCGCGCGGCTTTCGCTTTGTGGGCCCGACGATCTGCTACGCCTTCATGCAGGCGACGGGCATGGTGAACGACCATGTCGTCCCCTGCTTCCGGCACGCGGCGCTGCGGGGGCGCTAGAACTGCGTCTTGCCCGTGAAGGTGAAGCCGCGAATGTGAAGCGATGGCACCAGCAGGGCACCGCCAAAGGGGTCGCTGAGCAGGCGGCGCTCGGCGCTGATGGCCTCGACGCGCCCCAGGGCGTCCAGGTAGCTCTCGGTGAAGCGCAGGTTCTTGACGGGCGCGACAATCTCGCCATCCTCGATCAGGAAGGTGCCGTCGCGGGTCAGCCCGGTGACCAGGGTCTTCAGCGGGTGGACCACGCGCGTGTAATTGAAGCGCGTCACGAACAGGCCGCGCTTGACGCCGCGCACCAGTTCCGCGCGCGGGGTCGTGCCCGGCTCCATCTGCAGGTGGGTGGGGATGGGGCCCCAGGTATTCGGGGCAGGCAGCGCATGGCCGGTGCTGCGGGTGCCGCCGCGCGCGGCCCAGGCGCGGTCCCACGCCACGCCGCGTACCACCCCCTCCTCGATTAGGGTCAGCGGCTGGCGCGGCACCCCCTCGTAATCAAAGGGGAGCGGGAGGGTGGCGCCGTCCAGCCCATCGTCGCGGATCGTCACGTTGGCGCCGGTCACCCGCTCGCCCAGGCGGCCCGTGGCAAAGCTGCGCTGCTCCACCAGTGCCGCGCCGTTCAGCCCCAGCACGCTCAGGAAGCGCACCATGTCCGCCACCGCGTAGCTGTCCAGCACGACATCCCACTCGCCCGCTTCCACCTCTATCGGCTCGCGGCTGCGCAGCGCTGTCTGGATGGCCTCCTCGCCCAGGGCGTGGGTGTCCAGGTGGTTGAGGTCCTGGTGCGCGGCGGCGGCATAGCCGCTGCCCGAGTCGCTCATCACGACGGTGACGAAGGAGGCCTCGGTCCAGGGGTAGTAGACGAACAGATTGTTGGAGTTGGCAACGGGCCAACTCGTGAACGGTGGTACGCAGGGCACCGCTTGCCACACAATCCGCCTCGTGCGCGGCGCGCGTCACCCGGTCCACCCCCTCGGCGCGGATGCGCGGGCTGGCGCTCGCAGTCGCCTCGGAAAAGCCGGGAACATCGGTTGGCCGGACAGCTCGGGCAGCCCCGGCCACTCGGCATTTTCCGGCTGTGCCTGGGCCAGCTGGATCGCGCTCTCGATGGTGGCCTGCAGCGTCGAATGGGTCAGCGAGTTGGCGACGGAAACCCCCACCCGCGCCCCAACCACCACGCGCACCCGTACCTCGATGTTGGTCTCGGCCACGTTCTGGTGCACCTCGTTGTTGGCGAAGCGCGTCAGGTGGTCG
>CAVRLZ010000030.1:0-607903 GCA_963721895.1 uncultured Chloroflexia bacterium
GCTCTTCCGGGCCTACGTGGAGGCAATCATTGGCGAAGGAGCGCTCTTCCCCTCTCTTCGAGATTCAAAACCAGCGCTACACCTGGGAGGTGTATCGCGAGGGAACGGTTGTGGCCGAGGTGGCGCTGGATCGGGGATGGATTCAAGCGGGAGGGCGGCAGGAGGCTATGCACGAGCTGGAGTGCGAGTTGAAGGTGGGCGGCACGGAGGCGGATCTGTCGGCGCTCGTCGAGCACTTCAGCCGCTCGCTGCCCCTGGCGCCGGAAGGCGCGCGGCAAGGCGGAGCGCGGCTTTGCTCTGCTGGGCAGGATGGGGCTGCATCATGAGCGATCTGACGCATCTGGCGGAGGAAGTCTACGCTTTCCCCGGCGACATGGTCCACGCGCGGCCCTGGGTCGGGGTGATCGTGACCCCCGCCGGAACGGTGCTGGTGGATAGCGGCAACGGGCCCGCAAGCCGCAGCCATCCAGCGGGCGCTGGACGAGCGGGGCGCGACGCCGCCCGTGACGCACATCCTGCTGACCCACCACCACTGGGACCATGTGTTCGGGCAGCCGCGCCTTTCCCCAGGCACACATCGTCGCGCACGACCTGACGCAGCGACACCTGGAGACGATGGCGCAGGAGCCGTGGGACGAGGCTTACGTGCGCGCCAAAGGCGAGAGCTTCCCGCGCGGGCAGGTGGTGGCAAGTGGATCCTGGCGCGGTGCCCGACTGGTCCACCTTCCGCGCCCGTCCCCGCCGACGAGACCTTCACCTCACAGTACACGTTGCACTGGGGGGGCTACCAGATACGATGGAGCATGCTGGCGGGCAGCACGTGGCCGACCAATGCATCATCCACGTTCAGCCGGGTAACGCGCTCTTCCTGGGCGATGCCACCTACGGGCGTCCAGGCGCTCAGTGGGACCGCGAGGCCTGGCCGCCTCGCTTCAGGGCTTTCTGGCGCGCGGGGCTGCATGGTACGTCGAGGGGCACCGGACGCCCGCCCACGCCGGAGCGCTTCGCACAGCGCATCGAGCGCCTGCTGGCCGAAGCGTGAGGGGCCATTGCGGGGTGGCTGCCCCTGCTGACGGTCTGTCAGCAGGGGTTGCAAATAAGATTTCTCGAACATTTATTCACAATCTGGCCTAGTTATCCACGGTTGGGTGCGGCTTATCCACAAAAGCCGGCTTTGCCCTATTTCCGCTGCGGTTCGTGAACCAGAAGTAGGCCTGGGCTTGGCGCCGCTCTCGTGTCCGCCCCGCACGATGGCCGCGCGCAACAGGAGCCCCCCGACCAACGTGAGAGTGCCTTGAGCACCTCACGGGCCGCGCGCGCGACCAGCCCAACAGCGTAGGCAGCAGCAGCCCGCACAGCACGGCCCCATAAAACAGCGGCGCGCTCTGGCCCCGCAGCAGCGGGTCGCGCAGCGGCCCCAGGTGCCGTGCATCTCCTGCACCAGCATCGCCCTTTCCGCCAGTGTCGCCCCCCCCTGGACGATGGCAGCTTTCTGCTGGCCCGTGCGGCTCTCGTGCCCGCTCAGCGTCAAGGCGAGCGAGAGCGCGGCAGAGGCTGTGGCAAAGGCACTGCACAGAAACACAGGGCCTGTTGCTGCGGGCGTTGCGTGCCCACAGCGGCACCGATGTGTTGGACAGCAGCACGCCGGTATAGCCCGCCATAAAAAAGCCTAGCGGGGCGCCTGTGGCAGCCAGGGGCCTGACAGGCAAGGCCTGGCCCACGCGTGCCAGCGGCGGAAGCCCCGCCAGCAGCCCATCACGCGCCGCCTGCGCCCAGACGCTCAGCGTGGCCACGCCACTGAACGCTGCCAACCCCCACGAGCCGACGCTCATCGGCGAGCGCGGGTTGAAGTGGAGGAGCATGCGGATAAAGCGCTCCGGGCGGCCCAGGTCCAGGATCAGCAGGGGAGGGCTGAGCACGGGGCCGCATACAAAAGCCAGGTAGCGCCCCCAGCGAGCTATAGGTTGGCTCCGCCTCGTCACCGAAGAGCGTGGCAAAGGCGGCTAGAACCGCGCTTGCCCCCGCCATGCCGCCCACCCAGAAATAAACGATGATCAGCCAGTGCCAGTGGCCGGCGCGGATGGCACGCACCCCGTAATAGGTGGGGTAGTCGCCCCAGGCGCCGGGCTCTTTGGCGTCGGTCGGCTCGATGGGGCTCATCGGCTCAGGCGCTGTGATGGCTCACCCCGTTCGCGGCTCGCGTGGCGTACGGGGCTTGCCCCCGAACAGAAAGGTAAGGGCCGTGAAGAGGGCCAGCCCCAGTGCCGCGCCCAGCGTGCTGCGCGCGGCCTCCGGCAGGCGGCTCACGGGGTCGGTGGCGGTCACCGGCAGGTTGTAGACCTCCGGGCGATCCACCAGCAGGAAGAACGCGTTCACGCCGCCCGCCACGCTCTCATCCAGCCCCCACAGATAGGCATCGCTCACGCCGCGCCCCTGCAGGTGGGAGACGCGCGCCGTGGCGTGCTCGACCAGGCTGCCCATCTCCCCAAACAGGATCGAGTCGGTGGGGCAGGCCTTGGCGCAGGCAGGCTCCAGCCCGCCGCGCAGCCGATCGTAGCAGAGCGTGCACTTTTGCGCCATCCCGCTCCCGCCCAGGTCTACCTCGATGACGCCGAAGGGGCAGGCGGGCACGCAGTAGCCGCAGCCATTGCACACCTCTGGCTGCACATACACGGTGTCAAACTCGGTTCGCATGAGCGCGCCGGTGGGGCAGGCGTCCAAGCAGCCCGCGTTGGTGCAGTGCTTGCAAACATCGCTCATCATCAGCCAACGCTGCGGCATGCCCCCCACCGTCATCGGCTTTTCCTGCTCCACAAAGGCCACGTGGCGCCACGTCCAGGCCCCCAACTCGACAGTGTTGTCATAGGAAAAGCCGGTCATCGCCATGCCGTCGTCGCGCAGCCCGTTCCAGTTCTTGCAGGCCACCTCGCACGCCTTGCAGCCGATGCACAGCGTCGTATCGGTGAAGAAGCCATAGGCGGTGCCCGGCTCGATCAGGGTGGGGGCCAGGAAGGCGTCTTGCATAGTGGGAGAACCGGGAGGCGCTACGGCGCCTGGCGGGTGTTGCGAAGGTCCACCATGTGGAGGCCGGTGCTGCTGAGCACGTACAGCATCTCGCGCTCCGCATCCAGCGCAATGTCCTGGATGGCGCCCCAATCGCTGCCGAGCGGGGCGCGGTACTCGACCAGAAAGCGCCCGTTCGAATCGAAGCGGAGGACGCGTTGGGCATCGGCGACGAACAGGTCGCTGTTCTCGGGGGGCACCTTGGCCAGCGCGACGGGCTGGGTGAGCGGCGGCGTGACGGGGTCCAGCGTAAAACCCGATTTGGGCTTGCCCCCCTGGAAGCGAGTGATCTGCCCCCCCTCTTCCAGCACGAAGATGTAGCCATCAATGGCCATATCGAGCGGCGCGCTCAGCGCCTGCTGGGCCGTGGCGTCCAGCCACGGAAGCGGCGCGGCACCATACTCGCCCGCCGCGTCGGGCACGTACTTCCAGATTTGCTTGCTGCTTGCGTCTAACAGGTAAAAGTTGCCCTCGTAGCCACCCCCCGCCCGCAGGGCGTCGGTCACGACCACAGGGAAGCTGAGCTGGCGCAGCAGGTTCGCCTGCACGTCCAGGTCGAACAGTTGCCCCTCGCCCGTCAGGATCACCAGCCCGTTGTGCGCGCGTCCCGCGCCCGCAGGAACCCAGGTGATAAACTGCGGCGTCCCGACCATGGCCCCGTTGCCGAGGCTATCCTGCGCGGCAACCAGCGGTGCCACCTGCCCCAGGTCCACCGTCTGCGAGGGGTCCACGCGAAGGCGATACACTGCGGAGCGGCTCCGCTCGATCAAAAAGAGCTCGCCGCCCCCCTGGACCAGCCGCGCAGGCTGGCTGCCGGGGCCGATCACAGCCAGGGCCGTGGTGGGTGGGCGCACGGTAACGCCCGCCCGCGCCACCAGTTGGGCAGCCTGCTGCTGCAACGCTTGAACCTCTGCCTGCGCGTTGGCATCCGGCGCCAGGGGGCGGCCTGAGCCAGCAACTCGGTTGCCTGCTGCGCCAGCGTTTGGGCGGTTGCCTCATCCACGTTGTTGGCCTGGAGGAGGAGCTCGCGCGCGCGCGCCACCATCCCGCCAAAGTCCCCGGTCGCGGGCGCACCGTCGGCGGGCGGCGCGCCGCTCCCGCTGGCAGCATCATCGCCCAGCCCCCAGGCTGCCAGCGCCACAGCCAGGATGAGCAGCAGCGGGAGGACGATCACGGCCACCCGCAGAAAGCCGCTGCCGTCGCCCGGTGGGGGCGGCACCACATCGTCGCGTGGGGGCGGGAGGGGGTGGTCGCCGGGGAGGACCCCGCGCAGCGTGCCCTGCGCCCAATGCGCGAGGCGATAGCTCACGCGCCAGCCACCGTGGGCCATCTTGTCCAGCCCGGGCGCTGCGGAGCCGGCGCGCGGCGCCACATGCGCCTCCCACCACGCCACCAGCGCGGCAAGCGCGCCCATGAGCGCAGCCCCTGCCCCCATCAGCCCCGCCCCGCCCCGCCTCAGCCACCCCTCCCACGGGAGCGCGCGCAGCGCCTCCGCGCCCTGCGCGGCAAAGGCACCCGTGCGGCTCGTGGGGGGCTCTTCCGCTGGCAGGGGGACGCGGGCGCGGGTTTCAGGGTCGCGGGGGGCACCGGCAGCAGCTTGGGCGCGCCTGGTCCGCTCGGCGGGGGGCGGCTCGGCAGCTAGCGGGCTCGCTCGTGGGGCGCTTGCGGTAGCGCCCCGGAATTTCTGGTACCTCGGCGGGGGGAGCGGGGGGCACGCGGACCCCGCCCTTTGCGGCAGCCCGCCCGCTCTTGCCCGTGGGCTCGGCAGGCGTCGGCACGGGTCGCGGCGGGCTGGCCTTCGGCTCGCGCGGGGGGGAAAAGGGCTGGGTGGGCGCGGAGGCAGCCGCCAGGGGCGGCGGCGTCACGCTCTGGCTCACGGGAAGCTCATCCTCCCACTCCTCCGCAAGCTCCTCCTCATCCTCCCACTCCTCCTCCGCTTCCGCCTCCGGCGCGGCCACAGCCTCGTCGGCACTGACAGGCTCGAAATGGATCACGTAGGCCGAAAAGTCATTGTTGCGCGCCAGGCGAGCCAGGTCGCCCACCAGCGTTTCGGCCTTGTCGCCGCGCATGGCCTCGGCGATGGCGCTTTCGGCGGCGAGGGTGGGCAGGTGGCTGGACGACAGCGTGATCAGATCGTCCGGCTCCAGCCGGAAATGGGCCAGGCGGCACTTGACGGTCGGGCGCTCGCCGAGGGGCATCAGGGCATCGGGGCTATTTTGAAGCTCGTCAAAGCTTTTGGGGAAGCGCGTCACCGCCCCGTTGCGTGCGATGTAGGTGAGGGCCGGACCAGCCTGCGCCAGGTACAGGTGGCCCTCGCGGACAAAGGCCACGTTGAACCCTGCCCAGATGTATTGCTCTTTGGGCAGGCTCTGGTTTTTTTCCAGCAGCATCAGGTTGATGGCGTCGGCAGCGGCCTGCAAGGCGTTCGTCTCGTTGCCCTGGCTCGACGTAAAGGTTTGGAGCGCCCTGGTGACGATCTGGCGGCTGGCGCTGTCCCAGGTCGCCGTGGGGGCCGACACCTCTGCCAGCACGTACAGGGTGCCCCCGCGCGCGCGAACCTCCCCCATCTCGGCAGGGTTGGGCCGCCTCACGCCGTCCACCACACTCAGTTTAGCCGTCTGCAAGCTGTTCATAATAGTCCGTCAACCTTCATTCATCGTCAGAGAAGATTGTATCCGCGTAGTGTAGCAGACGCTCACGACGCTCGGCGGGAACCTGCTTGGCCTCAAAGTAGCGGCGCAGCAGCTCGCGCGGGCCGGATTCAGCGATCTCCTGCGCGGTGCCCAGGCGCAGGCGACGGGGGCGCTCCACATCGCGGACGATGGAGGCCACGTGGGAGGCGCCCCGGAGCAGGCGGCGAATCTCGGTGTTGTCCAGGTGGGACTCGTTGTCCACGCCTGCCTTGATGACTACCTTGACCACCGCCCCGTCAACGTCGGCGGCCTCGATCTTCTCCCGGATAAAGGGCATAGGATCGGGTATCTGGCGCACGTCCAACACGAGCTCGCGGAAGGGGCGGGTGGGGGTTTCAACGAAGCGCCAGCGCGTGGGCCCATCGTCTAGCTCGACTAGCACGAAGCCTTTTGACTCGTGCGCCTCCCCAAAATCTATCCGCTCGATCGAGCCGCTGTACACGATGGGCGGGTCGTCGTGGAGCACCTGATGCTTGTGGATATGCCCCAGCGCCACATAGTCATAGCGCTTGTCCTTCAGCATGGAGGGGCTCAGCAACAGGTCCTGGCCGAGCAGCACGCTCCGCTCCATCCCAAACACCGCGCCCGGCACGGTGCCGTGGGCCACCAGCAGCGCAGGCTCGTCGTCGTTCACCCTGTCTACGAGGCTCTCCATGATGCGCTGCAGGGTTGCCTCCAGCTTGGCGTTGACCTCCTCGATGCTCAGCCCCTGAAAGCTATCGTGGGCCAGCAGGTGGCTGCGCGTGACCCAGGGCAGCGCCACCACCTGCACCGTCCCCCGCGGGTGGCGATGCGATGGTAGCCGGGGCGCTCGGCGACTGTGATGTTGGGGGTTTCCAGCGTGTTAAAGATTTCGACAGCGTGGGCGCGCTTGATGGCGTTGGGCAGGTCGTGGTTGCCGACAAGCAGGAAGGTCGGAATTTCCGCAGCGCTCAGCCGCTGCATGCGGCGCGCAAACTCGCGTTGGTGGGTGGGGGAGGGGTCGCGGTTCTTGAAGGCATCGCCCGCGAAGAGGAGCAGGTCTACCTGCTCCTTGATGGCATAGTCCACCACAAAATCAAAGGCGTGCAGAAAGTCCATCAGGCGGCTTGACAGGCCGGTTTCGGGGTCAAGCCGTCCGTAGTTTTCAACGCCCAGGTGCAGGTCAGCGAAATGAAGGATACGAATCATGGAATTCTCTCAATCCAGCACAAGATGGGGTCGGATCTCTTCCAGCACTTTGTCCCCGATCCCCTTTACCTCGCCCACCGCCTCGATGGTGGCAAAGGGGCCGTTGGCCGTGCGGTACTCGATGATACGGGCCGCCAGGGTTGGCCCGATGCCGGGCAACGTTTCTAGCTCCGCCGCGCTGGCATGGTTCAGCCGCACGGGAAGCGTGCTATCGCTTTCCCCGGGGCTGGCGGCGTCGGTGACAGGCGCAGGGGCGGGGGGAGCAGGAGCCTCGCCCTGCGCGGGCATGTGCACCTGCATCCCATCGCTCAGGCGGGTAGCCTGGTTCAGCGATTGGACAGCAGCGTCCTCGGTAGGCCCGCCGGCGGCGTTCAGGGCATCCACCACGCGGCTCTCGGGCGGCAGGGTGTACACCCCGGGGGCATGCACCGCGCCGCTCACATAAACGACGAGCGGCGCCGCGGTGGCCGTCGGCGCAACGGTAACGCTCGGGACCACTGTCGGCATTTCCAGCGCCAGGGGGGTGGGCGCGGGGCTGCGCAGGGCAAGGGCGCTTCCGCCCCCCCCAATCAGCAGCAGGAGCCCGACAAGCCAGGGCTTCGCCCGTGTCACTGCTGCCCCCATGATGCCCTCCGTGTGTAACCGCCTGGCGAGTCCTGTAACGGGTAGGTCGTACCGTAACCAGCGGTGGCCCAGGCGAAGGCCCGTCGTACGGACAGGCACCGCCATCCCCGCCTCCCCCAGTTTGGAGCGAGGCGCGTTGCGCGGCCTCGCGGCACAAGGGAAACAGCAGCCGTCAAAAAAAGATTGTCGAAGGGCGACACGCCTTTGACTATTGTTAGAATAGGGGTCACGGGTCGCAGATGGTATTATAATAAACGCTGCTCTGAAAAACAAGGGGGCAAGACCAAAAACTAGAACAGATATTCTGCTCTGGTGCGGGTCGCGCTTCGCTCTGACGCATGGGTGTGGTAAAATAACAAATGAATCAATCGAAACAAGTAGCACAAAAGCCGATGGGCGTGATCGAGACGGTGTCGGCGGGGATCGGCGTGGTGGCGCGCAACCCGTGGCTGCTGCTGCTGCCCGTCCTGGCCGATCTGTTCTTTTGGTTGGCCCCTCCTCTTCGGCTGGCGCCCGGGCTGGTCGAGATGCTGGTGGCGCCCTTCGAGCCCGCTGGTGCCGCAACGCTGCCGGGCACCCTGGGGAACGATGTGGGGGCGGTCTACGAGGCGCTGAACGGCCTGCTGGGCGAGACGAATTTATGGACCTTCCTGCTGCTCCCCTTCCTCTTCTGGCCAACGCTGGCGGGCCGCCCCTCCCCTTCCCCGACAGTCGGCGCCGAGGGCGCGCTGCAGGTGGGGCAGATAGGCAGCGTGCTGGGGATTCTGGTGGCGCTGGCGCTTTTCGGGCTCTGGTTAAACGTGTTCTGGCTGCACATTGTGGCCGACAGCAGGCGAGAGGGCGAGACGCTCTCGTGGGCGAGCCTGCCCGTGCGGGCGCGGCAGAGCGTGCGCCACGCGCTGCGCTGGCTGCTCCTCTTTATGGGGCTGATCGCGCTCCTGGTGGGGCTGCTGGTGCCGCTCTCGATAGGGGTGGCGGTGGTGACCCTGGTGGTGCCGGCCATCGGCCAGGGGCTGGCCAGCCTGCTGACGTTGGGCACAAGCTGGGGCGCGCTGTGGGTGGGGCTGCACTTGTATTTTTCCATAGCGGCCATCGTGCTGGATGATGTCCCTGTGCTGCAGGCGGCGCGGCAAAGCCTGGCGGTGGTCCGGCGCCATTTCTGGGGCGCCCTGGGTTTTATAGGGCTGGGGATGCTCCTCAGCGCGGGCTTTCAGGGAATCTGGGGGTGGCTCAGCGCCGTGTCGGCGGCGGGTCACGGCACCAGCATCGTCGCCAACGCCGCCCTGGGAACAACCATAGCGGCGGCTATGTTTTTATTTTATGAGCAGCGCCGTGCCCTGCCAGAGCCGCTGCCGACCCAGGATGAGTAATCGAACGATGCTTCAAATCATCGAACCAAGGAGATCATTGTGACAGAGGTACGATACGACGCCAGCACCATCCAGGTGCTGGAAGGGCTGGACCCGATCCGCAAGCGCCCCGGCATGTATATTGGCAACACCGATGTGATGGGGCTGCACCACTGCGTCTTCGAGGTGGTGGACAACTCGGTGGACGAGGCCCTGCAGGGGCACGGCAACCGCATTGATGTGACGATCCACCCGGACAGCACGGTGACGGTGCGCGACTACGCGCGCGGGATTCCGGTGGACACGCACGCGGTGACGGGGCTGCCCGCGCTGGAAGTGATCATGACCAAGCTCCATGCGGGCGGCAAGTTTGGCGGCGGCGGCTACAAGGTGTCCGGCGGGCTGCACGGCATCGGCGTGAAGGCTGTCAACGCGGTCAGCGAGTGGATGGAGGTCAAGGTTCGCAAGGAGGGCAAGGTGTACCGCCAGCGTTACGAGCGCGGTATCCCGGTAACGCCGGTGGAAAAAATCGGCAAGGTGGACAAGCAGGACACCGGCACCGAAACCACCTGGCGCTTTGACCGCGACATCTTCCAGGCGGAAGGGCTGGATTACAGCTTTCGCACGCTGGCCCACCGTTTCCGCGACATGTGCTTTTTGACGCCAGGGCTGCAGATCACGCTGGTGGACGAGCGCGAGCCGGGGCTGGAGTCGAGCTATTGCTTCCAGGGCGGCATCGCTGCCTTTGTCGCCTACCTGAATCGCACGCGCCAGCGCGTGCACCCCGTGATTTATGTCAGTCGCGAGGTGGAAGAGGTGCTGGTCGAGGTGGCGATGCAGTACACGGACGGCTACCAGGAATCCATCCACACCTTCGCCAACAACATCAACCAGCCGGAGGGGGGGACGCACCTGACAGGCTTCCGCTCCGCGCTCACCCGCACGATCAACGATTATGCGCGCAAGGTGGGGCTGATCAAGGAGAAGGAGACCAACTTCAGCGGGGAGGATGTGCGCGAGGGGCTGACGGCCATCGTCAGCGTGAAGGTGAAGGACCCACAGTTCGAGGCGCAGACCAAGATCAAGCTGAACAACCCCGAGGTGAAGGGGGCTGTGGAAAGCACGCTGAACGAGGCCCTGGCCGCCTGGCTGGAAGAAAACCCGCGCGAGGGCAAGGAGGTCATCAACAAGGTGCTCACGGCCAGCCGCGCCCGCGCTGCCATGAAGAAGGCGCGCGACATGGTCATCCGCAAGAGCGCTCTCGAGTCCATGACGCTGCCCGGCAAGCTCGCCGACTGCTCCGAGCGCGACCCGGAAAAGACCGAGGTCTTCCTGGTCGAGGGAGATTCTGCAGGCGGCTGCTTTTCGGGGGACACCCAGGTGGCCCTGGCAGACGGACGCTCCCTTAGCTTTGTGGAGTTGGTGGCAGAGCAGGCCGACGGGAAAGAACATTTCTGCTACACCATCCGGCATGATGGAATCATCGGCGTGGAGCGGGTGCTCCATCCCCGCGTGACCCAACGCAACGTGCCAGTTGTCCGCGTAACCCTCGACAACGGCGAGGTGATTCGTTGCACGCCGGATCACCGCTTCATGCTGCGGGATGGAACATACAAAGCCGCCGCCGACCTGACGCCCGACGACTCGTTGATGCCCCTGTACCGCAAGCTTTCCGACATGGCTGAGCCGGGATTACATCAGGGGTATGAGATGGTATGGGACCCGGCCTCATCAGGATGGCTGTTCACGCACATGCTGGCGGATTGGTATAACCGATGGCTTGGCGTATATCAGAAGCAGGATGGCGATCATTGCCACCATCTCGATTTTAACAAGCTCAAAGAGGTGTCGGGGGAGTTGAGCAACAAGCACTGGAAGCGCTTGCCACCTACAACCATCGCATCGTTTCCGTCGAGCGCATCGAGGAACGGATGGATGTCTATGACATCGAGGTGCCGCACACGCACAACTTCGCGTTGGCCAGTGGCGTGTTCGTCCACAACAGCGCAAAGGGGGCGCGGGATCGCCGCTTCCAGGCGATTCTGCCCCTGCGCGGGAAGATCTTGAATGTCGAGAAGGCGCGCATCAACAAGATTCTGGACAATCGCGAGGTGCAGGCGCTGATTTCCGCGCTGGGCACGGGCATCGGGGACACCTTCGACCTATCCAACCTCCGGTATAGTCGGATCGTGATTATGACAGATGCTGACGTAGACGGAAGTCATATCAGGACGCTCCTCCTCACCTTCTTCTTCCGCTACATGCAGCCCCTCATCGAGCACGGGCACCTGTTCATCGCCCAGCCGCCGCTGTATCAGCTCAAGGCGGGCAAGGAAGAGGTGTATGTGTACAACGATGCCGAGAAGGAGGCGAAGCAGCGCGAGTGGGTGGGCAAGAATGTGACGATTCAGCGCTACAAGGGGCTCGGCGAGATGAATCCGGAGCAACTTTGGGACACAACGCTGAATCCGGAGCGCCGCACCATGCTGCAGGTGACCATCGAGGACGCCGTCCAGGCGGATAAGACCTTCGACATGCTGATGGGCTCCGCCGTCCCGCCGCGCAAGCGCTTCATCCAGACGCACGCGCGCCAGGTGCGGAACCTGGACATCTAAGCGGGGAAAGAGTCGAGGTCTGGCGAGGCTGCCTGCCACAGGTAACCTCGCCGAACTGCGATAGCCGCACAGCCGAACAACAGGCCCGAAGCGTTTCCAAATGCTTCGGGCCTGTTCGTATCAGAGGGGCACCTAGGTCATGATTCAGGGCAAGCTCTTGACACCCTACCGCCACTGCACCTGGGATCCGAAACGCTACGTTTCCATCGAAAGGGGCAAGGCGCGCGTTCCCGCCATCATCGAGATCGACAAGGTAGTAGGTAACGCCCTCTTCGACCTTGACCGCAATCGCTACCTCACGCCCCACGAGGAAGACGATGCACGCGATTACGAACAGCGGCACGGTAGCCTGCCGAATGGCATCCTAGAGCGCGAGCAACGCATACACGGCTGGATAGGTGTCCAGCGCTACAGCGACCCCAACGACTTCGGGATCGACTCATACGCAACGGGCGCAAAATTCTGCGCCGCGACAAGACGCTTTTCTCCTATGAGGATCCTTATACTGGCAAGATGACACTGGAATACCCCGTGGAACTCGGCGGCACAACAGGTGGCCGCTTCGTGGGCGAGCTTCACGTCGACCACGTGCCCCCGACCTACCAGAAGAATGACTTCATCCGCGGGGACCCCTCCTGGCTGAACGTGGTAACCGTGCTGCGCGGTGACGGTCCTATTCCGCGAGAAAAACCGTAAAGCCATGGGTTTCCCGAGCGTGAACGATTCGCCCCTCGGCCTGCTATGGCGTGGCTACAATCGTGCCGAGGAGGGCACGTCACCCTGACTGTGCCCTCTTCCATAGCCCGCCCATGGGGCGAGGAATTCCACAAGGGCAACCCCGAGTATGCCAGCGACGAGAAATGGTACGAGGCCGCACGGGAGGTAGACCGTCAGAAAGCGACAAGAATGCGGGTACGGCTGCCAATGTAGATGCAGGCTCGCGGCCCTCGGACGACATTACCCGCTACCTTGGTAGTACCGATGCCGGTAATGGTAGTCAACCGTCGCTCGTCGTAGAGATTCTGCCCACCAAGGTTCCCGTGGTGGGGCGCGACACAATTGGGGACGAGGACGCCACGCCAGATACCGCTGACACACTGAAGCAACGGGCGCGGCAGGTGCTGACGGCGAATGGCGATTACCGCTATCCGGGTCCGATCCCACGCTTCCCCTGGCGAAGGGGCGGAGGCGATGGGTAGCAGACGGCTATTCTGGCGAGCAGTGGCGCGCGTCTCCTGGTGGACGGGGAAGATGGGCTATCTGGCGCGGGCCGATTATCGACAAACTGCTCGTACTGCTTCGTCACCACGTGCGCCGCCTTTAATGGGCAGCGCGTGAGACCAGCGCGGGCTGCTTCTCACAGGCCAACTGTGATCCGTAGCTTGAACTTGCGGCTGTGGGTTCGTCGTGTCACTTCTCCTTGCTTACCAATTTACTGTTCAAGCAAGAAGTTGACTATCTCTCTGGTCTGGCAAATAGGGGTCGCTCCAGACGGAAAGGGAGAAGGCAACGAAAGGCAAGGAACAAGCATTGCCTCAGACCAAGTTATACGGTGCCAAGGACGCGAAGAAGCGGAAGAACCAAGTTTGGGGGGGCATTACAAAGTGATGGCGCACCTGCAGAACTAAACCTCTCCCACACCGCTAAAACAGAGTGGTGGAGTAGGGTAGGGGAGAGGGGTTTACCCTCCGAACACTAGAGCAAGGATGATCGAAATGACTGTGCTGACTACGACTCCTGCATCAAAGAGCATGTAGTCCCGCCTTGCACTCCTTGCCTCTCCCGGGGCTGTTAGCGCTGCGAAGTGCTCGACAGCGGGGAGAGGAACCCCCTTCAAATCATCAATCCTTTTTTGTAGGTGCCTCTCATTCTCTTCCAGCTCGCGTACACTGGTCTCCAAGTCCGCTACTGCCCGTTCCCTAGATGTCATTACCTGTGTCAGTTCAGTCAATACGCTGTCCACCTCCTTGGAAGCCGTGGTGAGGTTCAACGTCAAACGTGCCATGCGGGTCACTGTATGACTCGGTCTGAGGTTCTCTTTTAAGACCGAGGGCACGTCCTAGCTCAGTATCGGCTAGGTCTTTAACCCCCATATCGGCTATTACGTTAGCACCTACACCAAACAATAGACTTGTTAAGGCACTTACCAATGCTAAAAGGACTTCTGCGTTAAACATATGTGTATTCCCCCTCTTTTATTTGATTCTCCATTCTACCCCCACTCCCGTACCCCGACTAGAAACCCCCGCTGTCAAGTGTTAATATGTAGCTTATATGGAAGATAGTAATAACCTCCCAGCTTTACCAACTGAACTAAAACCCAAACATCCTGGTGGCAGACCCACGACCTATAGAAGTGAGTACTGCCAGATGCTGATTAACCATATGGCTCAGGGGTTTAGCTTTGAATCCTTTGCAGCAACCATTGATTGCCATAGGGATACCCTGTACGAATGGCGCAATGTACATGAGGAGTTCTCCGATGCTTATAAAAGAGGTAATGAGAAACGACTGTTACTTCTTGAAAGTATAGGAAACAAGGGAATGCTTGTGTACTGCGCCTCGAAAGCTGGTCTCCCGCAACTTCCGTGCTTGGGCAAAAATAATCCTTAAAAGTAGGGCGTGAGAGGCTGGGGAATGGAAGTCGAGGCCTCGTGCTGACTACAACTCGGAGTAACATCCCTACATTCAGACACAGCAGCACGGAACCTGCGGGAGAACCGGTAAATGGGGGTCACTCCACTTCACATATCGCCGACCCTACCACGCACTGGGGTGCGGTTTCCATGACAGCGCGTAGGGCTCTCGCTACGCCCTCAGCGAGAGCGTGCGCTGCGAGCAGAGGGTTCTAGAGCGTCAGCGGTGAGCGACGCGCTCGGTGGCGGTGGGGCGCGGGAGACAGCGAGGCGGAAAGGAAGGGGCTAGAACGGCGCGGGGGCAGGCACCGCAGGACGGACTGCGGTGCCTGCCCCCGCGCTGGGTTGGTGGGGCGGTGAGGGCGCGGGCGCTAGTCCTGATCGCCCTCGTCTTGCTCTGCTTCCTGCTCGTCCACGGTTTCCTGGAAGGCTGCTTCGTGCTGCTCCTCAAGCTCGGCGGCGCGTTCCTGGCGCTCCTCGTGGATCTTGGGCTGCGGCTCCGTCTTTTCGCGGACCAGATCGGCTGGGTTGCGGTAGCTCATTGGCTTCTCCCTTGCTGTCAATAGTGAGGTGGAGCAAGCAGAGCAAGGGCTAGACCAGCGACGACGGTTGTCTTCCTGCGCCGCCCTGGTTTACAATGTGCAGCGCCCCCGCATAGAGGAGTACCCATGCTTTCCCCTGCCCGCCGCGACCTGCTGTGGAGTGGCCTCATCGGTGTAATATGCCTGCTGTTTTTTCACCTGGACCATCTGGTCGCCAGCTACAGCGGCTGGGACGATCCGGCCTGGTGGCTGCACCTGCTGGTAGATGGGGGCTACGTGCTGCTGTATGGGTCGCTGGGGTGGCTGGTGGTGCGCGGCTGGCGTCTGTGGAAGCATAAGGAGGAGCAACCAAAATGAGCAAACGACCCCGGCGACGCTTGCTGCCCGCCAGCCTGCTCATCACACTGCTGTCATTGCTCTACGCACGTAGCCCGCTGGCGATGCTGGTGCATCGGGCGCGCCGCGTGACGCAGCGAAGCAGCCGTGCGGCACGGAAGCAGGTGACCGAGCGGGCCAGCGAGACGCTGGATCGCTGGGAGGCCCGCTTCAATCGGCTGGCCCACCGCACCGAGCGGCGCTTCGATCGCTGGAAGGAGCGCGAGGGGGAGCCCGGCCCCCACGCCGACCCGATCCGCTTGATCGTGTACCGCGGCTATGGCACGGCGGAGCGGCTGTACCTGAAGGGGCGGGTGATCGAGGATGAGGGGATTTCCCCCGCCGCGCTGGAAGATTCGATCTGGCGCAACCTGATCAACGTCTACAAGCGCTTCGAGAGCGATGAGGTGGCGGGGGCGCGCCTCCTGGCACGCTTCCAGGGGCAGCAGTATGAGGCTACAAGCGACGAAGAGGGCTATTTTGAGGTATGGCTCCAGCCCGCCGCTGCGCTGCCCACAGATCGCCTCTGGCACGAGGTGGAGTTGGAGCTAGTGGAGCCGCTGCGGGAGGGGCACGGCCCCGTGCGCGCCACGGGCTACGCCCTGGTGCCGCCCGCCACCACGCGCTTCGGCATCATCAGCGATGTGGACGATACGGTGGTGCTCACCAACGCCACCAGCCTGCTGAAGATGGGGCGGACGGTCTTCCTGGGCAACGCGCACACGCGCGTGCCCTTCCCCGGCGTGGCTGCCTTTTATGAGGCCCTCCAGGCGGGGGCGAGCGGCCACGACTTTAACCCGCTCTTTTACGTATCGAGCAGCCCGTGGAACTTGTACGATCTGCTGACCGAGTTTTTGCAGGTGCAGGGGATCACCATTGGCCCCCTGATGCTGCGCGACTGGGGCATCTCGAACGACGAGGTGCTGCCCACCAAGCATGCGCCTCACAAGCACAAGTCCATTCGCAAGATTTTTGACACCTTCCCCCACCTTCCCTTTATCCTGATTGGGGACAGCGGCCAGGAGGACCCGGAGATCTATCATGACATCGTTCGGGCCTACCCGAAGCGCGTGCTGGCCGTGTATATCCGCAACGTCAGCCGCGACCTGGAGCGCCCCGAGGCAATCCGCGCCCTGGCGGCGCAGGTGACGCAGGCGGGCAGCACGCTGCTGCTGGCGGACGACACCTTCGCGGCGGCCCAGCACGCTGCCGAGCAGGGGTGGATTGCCCCCGAGGCCCTGGCCACCGTGCGCGCGCAGGTGGTGGAGGACAAGGATGAGGCCGGTGGCGACAAGCACGAGGAGGTGCCAACGATCAAAGTGGAGGGGTGAAAAGGTGGATAAGGGAATAGTTTCCGTGTATAACCATCGGCGATTGTGGATAGGTTGCTGTTTCCATCGTGCGGCAGCCCTGCCTGGCGATGCGCGCCCTGCCTCAACCAATGCGTTGCGCCTATCTCATGTTTTCACCGAAATGCGTCGAAAAGCTAGGCCAAGCCCTGCCCGACGGCCCCGTCCGGGCGGGTAGCCCGCAGCGCAGCGAGCAGGGCGTCCTCCTGCTCCGCGAGGACGGTGCGCGGGTCCACCACCACCTCGTCGTCCTGCAGGCGCGCTACCACTGCCGGATGGTGGTGGCGCAGGCGGGCCGCCCAGGCAGAGGCGTGGGGCCCGGGCAAGGCCAGCAGCCAAGTTGGCAAAGTTTCGCCGGGCAGGGAGCCACCGCCGATGGTGGAGACACCCCGCCGCACCTCGGTGGAAAGCCCTGCCTCCTCAAGCGTCGCCGCCCAACGGTGCGCCGTGATCTGAATTTCCCCCTCCGGGCGCGCGATCATCTGCCAGACGGGCAATTCTTCGATGGCGCGCCCCTGCTGGTAGCTGCGCAGGGTGGCATCCAGCCCCGCCAGCGTGCTCTTGTCCACGCGGAGCGCCCGCGCCAGGGGGTGACGGCGCAGGCGCCCTATCACCTCGTGCGAGCCGACCAGGCACCCCGCCTGCGGCCCCCCCACCAGCTTGTCCCCGGAAAAGAGCACCAGGTCCGCCCCGGCGGCGATGCTCTCCTGCACCATCGGTTCCCTGGCCAGCCCATAGCGGCTCGTGTCCAGCAGGGCACCGCTGCCCACATCGTCCATGAGCATCATCCCCCGCGCGTGCGCGGCGGCGGCCAGTTCTTTCAGTTGGGGCTGGTGCACGAAGCCCTCGATCCGAAAGTTGCTGGGATGGACCCGCAGAAAGAGCGCGGTGTCCGCGCCGGCTGCCTCGGTGAAGTCTCGGGTGTAGGTGCGGTTGGTCGTGCCGACCTCGCGCAGCAGGGCCCCGCTTTGCCGCATGATGTCGGGGATGCGAAAGCCACCGCCAATCTCCACCAGGTGCGCGCGCGAGACCAGCACCTCGCGGCCCGCAGCCAGCGTTGCCAGGGCCAGCACCAGCGCCGCCGCATTGTTGTTCACCACCAGCCCCGCCTCGGCCCCGCTCACCTCTGCCAGCTGCGCGCCCACATGCTCGTAGCGGGAGCCGCGCCTGCCGCTTTCGATGTCGAATTCCAGATTGCTGTATCCGCCCCCTACCGCGGCCATGGCGGCGATGGCGGAGTGGCTCAAGGGGGCGCGCCCCAGGTTGGTGTGAATCACCACCCCGGTCGCGTTGATGACGGGCCGCAGGGACGGGGTGGCGCGGGCCTCCAGCCGCCCGCGCACCGCGGCAATCAGCTCCGTCGGTGCGCTGCCCGTCAGGCGAATCTGCTCCCGCGCGCCATCCAACGCCTCGCGGCAGGCGCGAACCACCCACGCCTGGCCGTAGCGGTCCAGAAGGGGCTGCATGGCGGCCTGGCCGAGCAGGGTGTCCACGCCAGGCAGGGCACGAAGCAACTGTTTCTGATTGTCGTCCATCGGGCTCTCTATGTCGGGGCAAGGATGGGGGGCTGGCTGCCATGGGAGGGCAGCCGCTTTGCCCGGCTTGATGTTCTTTTCAAGGCTTCACACCTCTATTTTTCCCCAACACTTTATCATTAATTCTTTTATAGTAGTAGTAGGGGCTGTGGATATGTGGAAAAGGGCGACAGGGGGTGCAGAACTCTGGGTTCCCTAGTTGGTTGGGCACCGACGAGCGCTATATGTTGTGGCATGCAGCCACGGAAGGGGCATGCAGCGGTGGGGATGCGTCAGAACAGCGTGTGGACAAGTTTGGATAAGTGTTTCGCCCCGCCCGGGTCCGCTGGGGGCGGGCGCGACGGGCACCCCTATATGTTGTGTCGGCTTCGTCCTTCAATACTACTCTCAGATGTGAGCCATGCAGGTTATCCCCACCCCTCCATGCTTATCCACACCGACCTATCCACTTATCCACAAATAGCAGCATTTTTTGACCTGTATACGAGGGATGTAAGCGCCCATAGTCCCCACAAATCGGGGTTTTCCACAGCCTTTCCCAGGGCAAAAAGAGGCAGGGCAAGGGCAAGAAAAAAGGCACCGCTGGGGCGCCCTGATCTGCTTGGGAGAGGTACCCGGCTCAGGCGCCGGTGTTGTAGAGGCGCTCGCGGATGGCGATGACCTCGCGGCGCACGCTGTCATCGCTCTCGATCATCTCGGAAATCTTGTCCACCCCGTACAGGATGGTGGAATGGTCGCGCCCCCCTAGCAATTCGCCGATCTCAGAAAGCGAGGCGTCGGTTTCCTCGCGCGCCAGGTACATGGCCACCTGCCGCGCAAAGGCTATAGGCTTGCGGCGGCTGGAGCTTTGAAGCTCGTCCATGGAAAGGTTGTAAAAGGTGGCGGTGGTTTCCAGCACGACGGGCACCTCGATGCTCTGGGGGCGGTCCAGCACGTCGCGCAGCACCTTTTCCGTTAGCTCGGAGGTGAGCGGCTGCGCGTTCAGCTGTGCGTGGGCCACCACGCGGATCAGGGCACCTTCCAACTCGCGGATGTTGGACTGCACGCGATGGGCGATCAGCTCTATGATCATCGGGGGCACGAGGATCGTCTGGGTCTCGGCCTTGGTTTGCAGGATGGCCATGCGCGTTTCCAAATCGGGCGGCGCGATGTCGCAGACCAGCCCCCCCTCGAAGCGGGAGCGCAGCCGCTCTTCCAGCAGCATGATGGCCTTGGGCGGGCGGTCGGAGGAGATGACTATCTGTTTGCCCGCTGCGTGGAGCGTGTTGAAGGTGTGGAAAAATTCGTCCTGGGTGGACTCCTTGCCAGCCAGAAACTGAATGTCGTCAATCAGCAGCAGGTCCGCGCTGCGGTAGCGCGTGCGAAAGGCTTCGGTGTTCTGGGAGCGGATGTCAGCAATAAATTCGTTGGTGAAGCGCTCCGAAGAAACGTAGACGCCGGTCAGCCCCTTGTTTTCCACCTCGTGCTTGATGGCCAGCAGCAGGTGGGTCTTGCCCAGCCCGACGCCGCCGTAGATAAAGAGGGGGTTGTAGGCGAGGGCGGGACGCTCCGCGACGGCCACGGCGGCGGCGTGGGCCAGGCGGTTGCTCGGCCCAACTATAAAGGTGTCGAATGAATAGCGCTCCTGCTGCCACGCGTCCCCACCCTTTTGGGGGGAAGGGGCATGCATGACGGGGGGGGCAACCGGGCTGGCTACGGGCACGTAGGGCTTCGCGACGGGGGCAGCCTTTGTCGGCGCGGGGGCCGTTGCCGGCGGGCGCAGCGCAGCGGGCGGCTCATGGGGCTCCGGCACGTCGCTGCCGCTCGAGCGCACGATGAATCGTAGCGCCACCGCCTGGCCTGATTGGCGCTCCAGCGTCTGCTTGATCATCCGGCGCAAGCGATTTTCCAGCCACTCTACGGCGTAGGGGCTGGGCGTGCTGATGACATATTGGCTGTCCTGGCAGCTGACCAGCTCGGTACCCTTCATCCAGGTATCGAAGGTCGCTCGCGTCATCTGGAGCTGAATGTCCCCCAGGGCGGCATCCCACACCTTTTTTAGTTCGCTCGACTCCATCGCCTATCCCTCGTGCGGCATCCTTCGTGGGGCCACCCATTCCATAGCTTACTATTACCCACATCTTTTGATAGGTGTCGTGGCCGTTGGCTGTAGCTCCCCTCCTGGGAGGGGCAGGGGTGGGTGTCGTTGTCGTTAGCCGTTGGCCCTTGCTACGGCACCCACCCCGGCGCTGCGCGCCACCCCTCCCGAGAGGGGAGCGACGGCGGCACAGCTTTTGACAGGGGTGGTTTTCTCGCTGGCAGCCAGGCTGTTCCAGACTTGTGGATAATTGTAAGATTCCATAGAGGGGCCATTGTAACAGAGGGCCCCTTCGCTCGCAACTGATTCCGTAGGAAACCAGCTAATTGTGGATAACCTGTCATGTAGCGTGGATGAATATGCTCATTTGTGCATGAAACGCTAGCAAAAGGGTATAGCGGTTGTTGGTATAGCGGCCAGTCGGCGCGGCAGAGGGCAAAGGGCAACGCCCCGTCGCCCCCTCCTAAACGAGCGAAGGGGCGACGGGGCAGGGTCAGGCTTGTCCCCAGGGCGCTTTGGCTTTGGGGGATGGTTGTGCGCTAGTTGGCGGGCAAATATTGCGCGAAGGCTTCGAAGGGTTGCGCGCCCACCAGGCGGGTGCCGTTGATGAAGAAGGTGGGGGTGCCGCTCACGCCCAGGCGGATCCCTTCCTGCAGCCCCGCGTTGACCTGGGGCTCGTAGCGACCGCTTTCCACACAGCCTTGCAGCTCCGCGCCATCCAGCCCTGCCTCGGTCGCCAGGGTTGCGAAGATGGGGGCGGGCGCCTGCTGACCGCTCCACCTGTCCAGACTGCCGAAGAGGGCATCGTGCATGGCCCAGTAGGCATCGGTACCGCCCAGTTCCCCGGCACAGCGGGCTGCCTGCGCGGCGGCAGGCGCCTGCGGGTGGATCGTCAGCGGAAAGTCCACAAAGATGAGTTGGACCGTCCCATCCTCGATGTAGGGCAATAGCTGCGAGTAGGTGTCGTTGACCCAGCGCTGGCAGAAGGGGCACTGGTAGTCGCTGAACTCAATGATGGTGACGGGCGCGTCCGGGCTGCCCTTGCGGTAGGCGGCTTCCAGCACGGCGGGGTCCACCGTCACCGCGGTCTGCTTTGGCCCCTGCGTCACGTCCGTCTCGGCCAGGGGCTCCCCCACGGCGCGCCAACTCGTTGGCAGCCCCGACACGTTGGGCACGGGGCTGCGCGCCTGGGTTTCCAGGTTCAGCACCACCATGTTGAACTGGTTGTTGCTGCCGACCGTCGTGTAAAGCAGCGACTGGCCATCGGGGCTCCAGACGGGGAAGACCGCTGGCTCGGCCTCCTCGGTAATCTGTGTCTGCTCGCTACCATCCGGGCGGATGGTGTAAAGCTGAGGGGGCGCGTCGTTGGGGGCGGAGTAGAAGGCGATGCGCTCCCCATCCGGGCTCCACGCCGGCGCACTGTCCGCGCCCGCGGCGTTTTCCGTTAACTGACGGCTCTCGCCGGTGGCCACATCGAGGATCCAGAGCGATTCGCCCAACTCGCTGCGGTTGCTGTAAGCAATCTGCTGCGCGTCCGGGCTCCAACTGCCCAGTTGATCGTCGCCGGTGGTGCGGGCCAGGCGGCGCGGCTCGCTGCCATCTGCGTTCATCAGCCAGATGTCGGCGTCGCCGCCCTCGCGCTCCGACACAAAGGCGATCTGGCTGCCATCAGGGCTCCAGATGGCCTGAATGTCCTGCCCTACCGAGTTGGTAAGATTGGTGGATTCGCCGGTGGCCACATCTACCACAAACAAATCGGCATCGCCGGTCTCGCTGCTGGCGGTAAGGGCCAACTTGCTCCCGTCGGGCGACAGGTTGGGGAAAAAGCCTGCATCCAGCGTTTCTGACAGGTAGGTCAGGCCGCTACCGTCGGCATTGGCCACATAGGCGTGCAGGTTTCCACCGTCACCAAAGGGGCCCATGAAGGCGATGCGCCCCGCCGCGGGGTCGAGGGGGGGCTGGGCAGCGCCCGCTGGCTCCGGCGTGGCAGCCGGCTCGGCCGGGGCCTCGTTGGCTGCGGTGGGGCTGGGGGGCAGGGGGACCGTGCTGCCCGTTTCCTCGTCGTCGGCGGAGGGGGTGGCGGTGGGCAAGGCGGCGCCTGCCGCACCGCTGTCGGGGGTAGCGGTGACGACCACGTAGACGGTCTCGCCACCGCAGGCAGCCAGAGCCGTGGCGAACAGGAGCGGCAACAACGACAGCAACAGAATGCGAATCAAACGGTTCACGATCTCTCCTCGGTTATCGGTAGACGGGCCAACGCCCTGAGCCCGCTGATGGTAATCTGTAGGAACATGGCTGTCTACCGATTACGAGCGACGGCGAAGGCGGGCAACAGACTCGATGTGGTAGGTTTGTGGAAACAGGTCCACCGGCTGCACCGTGTCGAGTGCGTAGCCCGCATCGAGCAGGTAGCGGACATCGCGGGCCTGCGTGGCGGGGTCACAAGCGATATAGATAATAGTGGGAACAGCCATATTTCCAAGCGCACGGAGGACCGATTCATGGCAGCCGGCCCGAGGCGGATCCAGGAGGACGATGTTGTGGCGGGGGGCCATAATCGGCCCAGTTCGGCAGGGCCTCCTCCGCCGTGGCCTGGATGACAGTGATGGTGGGGTTGCCCGTTGCGTGGCGGCGCGCGTCGGCCACTGCCGCCGGGTGGCTCTCGACCAGGTAGCTGTGGGCCACCTCGCCCGCCAGCGTGATGCCAAAGAGCCCGACACCCGCGTAGGCGTCCAGCAGCGTCTCGTCGCCGTGGAGGGGGCCTGCCAGCCGGCGCACAACGGCCAGCAGCTGCTCGGCCTGCTCGGTGTTGACCTGGAAGAAGCTTTCGGCGCTGATCTGCCAGGTGCGCTCGCCCACCCGCTCGCGGAAGGAGGGCGATGGCTCGTCCGCCCCCCGGCGGGGCGGCGGCGGGGTTTGGCGCTGCCACGTGCGCGTTGCCCCGCCTGATGGAGCACGGGCACCTCGGACGGAAGGGGGAGCGGGGTCGCAGGGGTCCCCTCCACGATGGCGAGGCGCTCGTCGGTGCGCTCGCTGCCACGCAGGGCCACGCGTGCCACGCCGGGCAGGGGCTTTCCCTCGATCGCCTCGAAGAGCGGGTAGATGGCATCGTTCATGATAAAGCAGAGGTGGATGGGGAGCACGCTGCGATGGTCCACCCGCACAAAGCCTACCCCCTCCGGGGTGGCGCGAAGCTGGACGTGATTGCGATAGCGCCAGGGCTCCGCCATGCCCAGGCAGGGCTGCACGGGTGGCGACTCCACCTTGCCGATGCGCTCGAACTGCTCGCGCACGATCTCGCTTTTGTAGCGTAGCTGCGCCTCGTAGCGGGCATGCTGCCAGTGGCAGCCGCCGCAGCCATGTTGGCCAAAGTGGGGGCAGCGGGGCTCGATCCGGTCGGGGCTGGCCTCCACAATCTCTACCAGTTCCCCCTGCGCCCAGCGCTTGTCGGTCGGCTCCCAGCGCACCCGCACGCGCTCGCCGGGCAGGGCAAAGGGAACGAAGATGACCCGCCCCTCGTGCCGCGCCAGCGCCGCGCCCCCGTATGCCATCTGCTCGGTAGTCAGTTCAATCGTTTCCATGATGCCCTTGTCCTTCTCCGTCACCTTGTCATCGGGCGATCTCGCCGGGCGAAGCTGTCACCTGCCCCCCTGTATGGTATAGTTGAGGAAAACCAGAAATCAGGGTCCCCTTCTATGCTCCAACGGCTTTTCCCCGCTCTTTCGCTAGGCCGATCGCCGCAGTTGCCCCAGCGGCGATGGCGTATCCGCGCGCCGCGCCAGTGGCTGTGGGCACTGGTCGGGATGCTGGTCGGCGGGGCAATCCCGTTTGTGGCATGGTGGTACGATCTGATTCCGCTCTGGCCCGCCGTGCTGCCGATGGCGCTCGTTGCCCTGCTGATGCTGCCGCCCCCACTGGTGCTGGGCGTGGACGAGCGCGGCGTGGCGCTGATCGTGCCAGGCTGGATGCAGGATCAATACCTATGGATTCCCAAGGATCGTTTGGCGCAGTTGGAGCTTCGGAACGGGTGGCTGATCGCCATCGGCAGCACCATCCAGCAGCAGGGGGACTTGAACTGGCTCAAGGCTGCCTCCCAGACCGGTAGCTCCATCCCCCCCTTCCTGAACCTTTCCGCGCAATCAGGGCTGACCGCCTTCCAGATTGCCGCCCCCATCCACCTTCTCGATCACCTCGCGCGCGACGAGATTGAGCTATGGATGTACCGACAGGGCAAGTAGCGCTGTGTCACGGTTGCGGGGCTGAGCGCGCTCAGCCCCGCAATCGGTACGCTTCCAGGATGGCCGGGGCAACGGCGCGCGCCGCGCGCCCTCGATGGCTGATGGCGTGTTTCTCGTGCGGGGCCAGTTCGGCCAGGGTCCGACCGTCCGGCAGCACGAAGAGGGGATCGTAGCCGAAGCCCCCCTCGCCGCGCGGCGCCCAGCCGAGGCGGCCCGCCACCTCCCCCACGCCCTGCGCCTCGCGCCCGTCCGGCAGGCGAAACAGCGTGACACAGACAAAGCGTGCCCCGCGCGCCTCCCACGGAACTTGCTCCATCCTGGCAAGCAACTGCTGGTTGCGATCCGCCGCGGTCGGCCCGCTCCAACGCGCGCTGTGCACCCCCGGAAAGCCGCCGAGCGCCGCCACCTCCAGCCCGCTATCGTCCGCCAGGGTGGGCAGCCCGCTCCGCTGGCCGTAGGCCACAGCTTTCAGGCGGGCATTGTCTTCAAAGGTTTCCCCGGTTTCGTCCACCTCGAACTCGATCCCGACATCTTGCAGCGTGAGCAGGGTGAGCGCCGGCAGGAGCTCCGTTAACATCTGCTGGTATTCCTTTACTTTGCCGGGGTTATTCGTCGCGACAAGAAGTTCCATTCTCTCCGTTTCTCCCTATACTGTGAGGCTACGTTTTTTACGAGCCGCGCCGCGCCCGGCACCGACCGGACGCGTGCGCTTGAGGCGATGCAAGCATGTTGAAAGATACCACGATTGCGTTCGTCGGCAGCGGCATGATGGCGGAGGCCATGATCCGCGGCCTGCTGACGCAGGAACTGGTCGGACCCGAGCAGATTGTCGCGGCGGGGCCCCGCCGTGCGCGCGCCGATGAGCTACATGCCCGGCATGGCATCCGCGCGACGACTGCCAACACGGAGGCCGCTGAGGCGGGGGACATCGTCGTGCTGGCCATCAAGCCGCAGATGCTGCCGGCGGTCATGCCGGAAATTCGCGGCCACCTGCGCCGCCGCGACCTGGTGCTCTCGATCCTGGCCGGGACCCCCATCGAGCGGCTCGCCAATGGCATGGCGCACGCGGCGGTGGCCCGCGCGATGCCCAACACCCCCGCGCAGATTGGGATGGGCATCACCGTCTGGACGGCCACGACAGAGGTGTCCGCGCCCCAGCGGGAGCAGGCGCGGGCGGTGCTCGGCTCGCTGGGCCAGGAAATTTACGTGGAAGAGGAAGATTACCTGGACATGGCGACGGCCCTCAGCGGCTCCGGCCCGGCCTATATCTTCATGATGATGGAGGCCCTGATTGACGCGGGGGTCCACCTGGGCTTCTCGCGCCGCATCGCCGAGCAATTGGTCTTCCAGACGATGCGCGGCTCGGTGGAGTTTGCCGCGCAGTCGGGCAAGCACGTGGCTGAGCTGCGCAACCAGGTCACCTCGCCGGGCGGCACCTCGGCGGAGGCGCTCTATCACATGGAAAAGGGGGGCCTGCGCACCGTCATCTCGCGCGGGATCTGGGCTGCCTACCAACGCTCGGTGTCCCTGGGGCGCGGCAAGAAGCGAAAGGATGACCTGGACTGAGATGCAGGGGTTCATCAGTTTTTACCAAGACTACAGTCCGGAAATCGCGCTCGGCAGCGCCGTGGCCTCGTTGCTGTTGCTGCTCTGGTTGATCGTGCTGCAAGGGCGGCTGGCCCTGCTCCATCGGCGCTACGCCGCTGCCATGGAGACGGTGGCGGGTGTTGACCTGGAAGGCTGGCTGGCGACGCAGCAGACAACGCAGGCCGACCTGTCGGCCCGCCTGCTGGCCCTGGAAGCGCAGAGCACTGGCACGCACGAGCGGCTGTTGCACCACGCGGGGCGGGTCGGGATGGTGCGCTTCAACCCCTTTCAGGACGCGGGCGGCGACCAGAGCTTTGCCATCGCGTGGCTGAACGAGGAGGGGAGCGGGGTGGTGCTCAGCAGCCTGCACAGCCGGACGGGGGTGCGCGTCTACGCCAAGCCGCTGGCGCGCGGCGCCTCGGCCCATACGCTGTCCGTCGAGGAGGAGGAGGCCATCCGGCGCGCCTGGACGGACTGAGCGCGTGCCTCACATCAGCTTCAAGCTGGGCGCTACCTCCAGGGACCAGCCCGATTGCTGCCCCGCCACGAGCCGCCAATAGGCGGCGGCGGCGATGGCGGCGGCGTTGTCGGTGCAGAGGGCGATGGGGGGATAGAACACGGGCGTCTCCAACGGCACCAGGGCGACGCGCATGGCATCGCGCAGCGGGCCGTTGGCCGCCACCCCCCCCGCGATGAGCACCTGCTCCGCCTGGAAGGCGCGCGCCGCCTTGACCACCCGCTCCACCAGCACGTCCACCACCGCCTGCTGGAAGCTCGCTGCCAGGTCGGCGACGGGCACCGGGCGCACCACGGTCGGGCCAAAGCGGCTGCTGGCCTTGCCGGGGTCTGGCTTCAGCCGCTCCACCTCGCGCAGTACCGCCGTCTTCAGCCCGCTGAAGGAAAAGTCATACTCGTTGGGCAGCGAGCGCGGGAACTCGAAGGCGCGGGCATTGCCGCCTGCGGCGGTGCGTTGGATGGGGGGACCGCCGGGGTAGGGCAGGTCGAGCAGGCGCGCCACCTTGTCGAACGCCTCGCCTGCCGCATCGTCCAGGGTGCGCCCCAGCAACTCGTAGCGACCGTGGTCGCTCATCAGGAAAAGCTCGGTGTGCCCGCCGCTGACGATCAGGATGAGCGCGGGAAAGCGGGGCTGCGGCACGCTTTCCCGCTTCGGGTCCGTCAGCCAGTTGGAATAGATGTGCCCCTCCAGGTGATTGACGCCGATGAAGGGGAGCCCCCGCGCCAGGGCCAGCCCCTTTGCAAAGTTAAGCCCCACCACCAGCGAGCCTGCCAGCCCCGGCCCGTAGGTGGCGGCCACTGCGTCAATCGCTTCCCACCCCACCTCTGCCTGCGCGAGCGCCTGCTCCAGCGTCGGCGTGATGGCGCGGATGTGCTGCCGCGATGCCATCTCCGGAAAGACCCCCCCGTACTTCTGGTGGAGCTCGATCTGCGAGGCAACAACGTTCGACAGGATGGTGCGCCCGTCGCGCACGATGGCTACCGCCGTCTCGTCGCAGGAAGATTCGACCGCCAGGACGGTGAGGGAAGAGGGGGCTTCGGCTTCCATGGGTCCTCCTTTGCGCCAGGTTAGCGCTTGCATCGCTTTTGCATACGATTAGGGACTGGCTTGGGTGTGGGCGTGTGAAAGCATGTGTCGAGAGTTGGAGGATAGCAAAGCAGCATGAATCGCGGAATTTTATACGCGGCGGGGGCCTACACGTTGTGGGGGCTCCTGCCCATCTTTTGGAAGGCGCTCCATGGGGTGCCCGCGCTGGAAATTTTGACGCACCGCATGGTGTGGTCCCTGGTGTTCGTGCTGCTCATCTTGGCGGTGCGCCGCCAGTGGGGCTGGGTGCGCCCCACCCTGCGCCATCGGCGTAGCCTGCTGACCTTCACGGCTACTGCTGCGCTGCTGAGCCTCAACTGGTTCATCTACATCTGGGCGGTGAACGCTGGCTTTATCGTGGAAACGAGCCTGGGCTATTTCATCAACCCGCTGGTCAACGTGCTGCTAGGGATGCTCTTCCTGGGGGAACGCCTGCGGGGCGGGCAAAAGGCCGCCATCGCGCTGGCGGTGGCGGGCGTGGCCTACCTGACGGTGAGCTACGGGACCCTTCCCTGGATTGCGCTGACGCTGGCGTTTAGCTTCGGGCTGTATGGCCTGCTCCGCAAGACAGCGCCCCTTGCCTCGCTGGAGGGGATGGCCCTGGAGACCTTGATCTTTGCGCCATTCGCGCTTGCCTACCTGCTCTTCCTCCAGGGGGACGGGCGCGGGGCCTTTGGGCACGTGGATGCAGGGACCACGGCGCTGCTCGCCTTTTCCGGCGTGGTCACGGCGCTGCCCCTGCTGCTCTTTGGAAAGGCGGCGCGGCAAATCACGCTTACCTCGCTGGGCATCATGCAGTATATCGCGCCGACCCTTCAGTTTTTGATAGGCGTCTTTCTGTTCGGGGAAACCCTGTCGCTGTCCCGCCTCGTCGGCTTCGTGCTGATCTGGATCGCCCTTGCCCTCTACACCGGCGAGAGCCTGCTGCGCAGCCGCCGCACCCCGCGCCTGCAGACCGCGTGAGGGCGCTCATCCCGCAGGCGGGTAGCCGAGGAAGGAAGCGATGTCTCGTAGAAAGGCTGCCTGTTTTTCTGGATTATCCGCAAGATGGGTCAAGTTATACACTGAGTGCAGCTTGCCTTCGGCAATCAGAACTGCTGCCTCCCGTGCCACGCGCTCCACAAGAATGGTTGCGATAAACGAGAGTTTAGGGCGTGGGCGGTTGGTTTGGTCGCTCGCCTCCACAATACGATTAAAGAGGCGCGTCGCTGTTTTCCAGTGCTCGTTCTGAGCCGGCGGGGTCGGCTCCTCCCTTCAACTCCCCGCTCCAAAACATCACCTCCGCCTCAGAGCTAATCGAAGAGAGATCGGGCCCCAATTTGTAGGGTTGACCTTTCTCATCTTTCCAGACAATCTGCCTGTTGACTTCCAGCCGATTTCCATTGGTGAGCAAAAGCTCTCGATAGACTATGCGTTGGGTTTCCAGAATCGCTAACTCGGCTGCAAGGTTGGTTTCACGGGTAACGTGCAGGGTCGGTAGCTGCATCTACTCCTCCAGGGCCAGGATATAGCGGTTCAAGGTTTCCCGCGCGGAGGCGAGGGCTTGCATGGCGGGCCAGTTTTGGGCGAAGCCGTCGGCGGTGGCGGGCGCGAGGATGCGGGGAAAGGGGTCGGCGGGGGTGGCGCGGCCCGCCTCCCGCGTGGCGGGCCAGTGGGGCGCAAAGCGCGGCGCCCAGCGGGTCGGGTAGTCGCGCAGCAGGGCGGCGCGGGCGTCGGCATAGGTCGCGCGCTCCTCGTCGGTGGCCGCGCCGCGCTTGTTCACCTCGACCACTATCGCTTCCACGGCGTCCCACCACGCCACAAAGTGCGCCACCTCCTCCTGCTCGGCGATGGGGCGCAGGGTGCGCAAAAAGCGGGTGAAGGGGTTCACGGGCGCACGCCAGGCCCCGCCGGGCCGAGGTTCCCCCTCCTCGCGCGGGAGGTCGAGTAGCTCCACCATGTCCGTCACGCTCGCCGTCACCGCATCCGCGCCCGCGGCTCGCAACTCTGCCTCGGTGGCAAAGCCGGTGAGCACCCCGAGCGCCTGCGCCCCCGCACGCCGCGCGGTCAGCATGTCCACCGGCATGTCGCCCACCATCAGCAGGCGCTCCGGCGCCACGTCGAGCAGGCGCGCGCTGCGCCGCACCGCCTCCGGATGGGGCTTGAAGCGCCACAAATCTTGCCGCGTCGTCACCGCCCCAAAGCACTCCCGCAGCCCGTTGGCCTCCAGAAAGCCGTAGGTTTCCCGCCGCGCGCGGTTGGTCAGCACCGCCAGCGGGAAGCGCGCGGCGAGGCGCGGCAGCAGCATCGGCACGCCCTCGATGGGGTGCAGGTTGCCCAGGGTGCCGATGCCCTTCGCCACGCGCGCGCGGTCCACCAGGGGGGCGAGCCGCGTCATCAGCCCCGTGCGGTCCATCACCGCCAGCAGATAGTTGGTGGGCGTCTCGGTGACGACGAAGAAGCGGCGCGCCGCCGCCTGCGCATCGCCCCCGGGCAGCCAGGGCGCCACCGGCCGCAGCCACCCCGCCAACGAGCCGCCCTTTTGGCCGCCCCTCAGCTTCATCAGGGTTCCATCCAGATCAAACACAATCCCTTCGACCCGTCCCCGCTCGATCATTCGCTTCTTCTTCCTTGTTCTTGCTTCGTCAGGCACCCTGTCATCCTTTGCCTCACCGCCTTACCCGCGCTACCCACTGCCGCCACGGGGAAAGCGTTGGCGATTCCGAGGGGGTCCGGAGCGGGCTGACGGGCCGCTCGCGCGGGTCGGAGATGGCGACGAGTTCCGGCGGCAGCACGATGCCCGGCGGTTCAAAGGTGGGGTCCAGCAACTTGCGGTAGGCATAGCCGCCGATGACGCGAATCGAGGCCAGCAGCGGGGCTGCCAGGAAGATGCCAAGCAGGCCTATCGTGCTGAACCCGATAATCGTGCCCAGCAGCACCATCGCCGGGTGCAACTGCACGCTGCTGCCGATGATGCGCGGCACCAGAATATTGATTTCCAACTGCTGGATCAGCGTGTACGCGCCAGCGACCAGCAGCGCAAAGAGCAGGTTGGACATCTCGAAATGGCTGGGCCCCTGCACCAGGGCCAGCAGGATGGCCGGTATGGCCGAGAGCACCGGCCCCAGGTTCGGGATAAGGTTCATCAGCCCCGCGAGGATGCCCAGAAACAGTGCCTGCGGCACCCCCAGGACGAGCAGCACCACCGTCGTCGCCACGAAGATGGCGGTACACAGGAGCAGTTGGCCGCGCAGGAAGGCGTTCCACGTGCGGTTGAGGCGTTGGGTCAGATAGTAGGTTTCCACCCGATGTTCGCGCGGGATCAGGCTCCAAAAGTAACTGGCGATGTTGGGCGAGTCCCGCACCACGTAAAAGGAGATGACCAGGATCAGCAGCAGCCACACCACCGTCGAGACGAAGGTGGAGGCGAGGCCCAGGGCCACCTCGAGCGAGACAGAGGCAAGCGAGGTGGTGAGGGCCAGCAGTTGATCGGACACCCCCTGGTACAGCTGGAAAAGATTGAGGCGCTGGCCGAGGATGGTCCAACTGCCGCGCGCCTCGATTGTCTGCCCGATCTCCTCGATCCCGCTCGTCAGGATGGGCTCCAGCGCCTGCACCTGCTCCACCACCACGGGCACCACGAGCAGCGGAATAAGAACCAGGCCGAGCAGCAGCCACACGTAGACGAACGCGGTGGCCCCCGTCCGGGGCCAGCCCGTGTTGCGCTCGATGCGGTTGACGAGGGGGACGAGCATGTAGGTCAGCAGTAGCGCCAGCGCCAGGGGGGTCAGGAAGGGCCACAGCACGCGCGCGCCCGCTATAAAGAGCGCCACCAGCGCCACAGCAATACTCCACCTCAGCGACGGGTGCAACCTGTTCATCGGTTTAGCTCAGGAAAGGGTAAAAGAACGGTAGATGAGGGACCCCAGGCAGCGGCACAACGCGCGCGGGCTGACCTGTGGCCGATACGGGCTGGCACGTCAATGTTTGTGCCCTGTGCTAGAATTGCATGGATCATGCAGTTTCGGAAGACAGCTTCAGTGTAGCATCTCGCGCGCGGTGTGTCACGGTTGGCACTACGCGCCTGCCTGCCGTCCGGTCGCAGCGCTCGTTCGTTGTCAGTGGATCGGCACCCAGCCCTTTCTGGATCATCATGCGCTTTTCTCCGCGATTCCTTCTATCGGCGCTTTCCGGCGTCCCATTCGGGATGCTCTACGGCCTCCTGGCGCGGCTGGCGTTCGCCTCCAACGGGAGGTGGGACACGCTCTTCAGCACGATGACGCTGGGCTTTCTGTGCCTGGTTCCCTTCGCGGTGGGGGCGCTCACCGTGTACCTCGCGCCCGCGTCCATGCGCCATGCCGCCTCCTACGCCATCCTGATGCCCTGGCTGTCCACCCTGCTGTGGGTGCTGGCGGCGGGCGTCCTCGGCTGGGAGGCCTCGATCTGCATCGTGATGGCGCTGCCGCTGCTGCTGGCCATGGCGAGCGTCGGGGGCCTCCTGATCTATGCGCTGCGCCGGCCACGCGGCGAGTCGGCCACCCCCACAAGCCCCACAAGTTCGACCCTGGCCCTGCTGCTCATCCTGCTGCTGCCCTTTGGCGTCACCCCGCTGGAATTGCAGCGCCCCCTGGCGGAATCGGTGCGGCGCGTGGACACCTTCATTGACATTCAGGCGAGCGAGGCGGCTGTCTGGCAGACCATCGTGAGCGTGCCGGAAATTCAGCCCCACGAGCAGCACGCCAGTCTCTTCCACCTGCTGGGGCTGCCGCGCCCGCTGGCGGCACTGGTGTCCCATGAGGGGGTCGGCGGCGTGCGCCAGGCTACCTTCGAGGGCGGCCTGACCTTTGTCGAGACGGTGGATGTGTGGGAGCCCCAGGAGCGGCTGGGCTTCTCGATTCGCGTGAACAATGGCGCCATCTTGCCCGCCCCGCTCAGCCAGATCGGCGGCCAGTACCTCGACATCCTGCGCGGGAGCTACCGGATGGAGCCGCTGGGCGATGGGCAGATTCGGCTGCACCTGAGCAGCGAGCATCGCCTGACCACCCGCTTCAACCAGTACGGCGGCTTTTGGACCGATTGGATCATGCGCGATTTGCAGGGCTACATCCTGCGCATCCTCAAGGCGCGGGCCGAGCATGCCAGCGCCCCAGACGGCTGATCAAACCCATGCGATTTTCTGATACCCTTCAAACCGCCCTGTCCAACCTCACGCGCCGCAAGGTGCGCTCCTTTCTGACGATCTTCGGCATCTTCGTCGGCATCGTGACGGTCGTGACGATGACCTCGCTGGGGGTCGGGGTGCAGCGGGAGCTGGAGCGGAACATCCGCGCCATCGGCCTGGAAACCATCTTCGCCTTTCCGCGGGCGCTCGACGAGGACAATGCCGACCCCTTTGCCCCCGCCGAGGTGGAGCGCCCCCTCACGCCCGCGCTGGTGGCGGAAATCGCGGCGATGCCGGGGGTCGAAAGCGTCTCCCCCTCCATCGAGCTACCGCGCAACATGGACATTCGCGTCCAGGTGGGCGGCGCGGATGCTGCCATCCGCCTGATCACCGACCTGGGGCAGGATGCCTTCGAGCCGGACCCCGAGCCGCTCGCGGGCCGCCTGCTGGAGCCGGGCGACGAGAGCGGGCTGGTGCTGTCGAGCGGGGTGGCGGAGCAGCTTGGGCAGGCGGCGGGGGCGTTGGTGGGGCAGCCAGCCACGCTGCTGGTCACCACCCCCCGTGGCGAGCAGACGAGCGTGACGAGCCAGATCGTGGGGGTCTCCGACCGCGAGGGGCGCTCGACCTACATAGGGGTTGGGGAGCGCGCGGCGATCAAGGCGTGGTGGTACAACCGCCCCAACATCCTGGAAGAAGAGGGGTATGACGCCCTGCTGGTGCGCGCCCAGCGCATCGAGGTGGTGCCCGCACTGACCGAGTCGCTGGAGGCGATGGGCCTTGAAACCCAGTCGCTCCAGCAGGTGCTTGATTTGGCGGCGCGCATCTTTGCGGTGCTGCAGGCCCTGCTGGCCAGCGTGGGGGCGCTGGCGCTTTTTGTCGCCTCGCTCGGCGTGGTCAACACGATGATCATGGCGATCTACGAGCGCACGCGGGAAATAGGGGTGCTCAAGGCGACGGGCGCCGCGCCGCATGACATCCGCACCCTGTTCATGGTGGAGGCCGCCATGATGGGGCTGATCGGCGGCACGACGGGGGTGCTGTTCGGGACCCTGCTCGGCAAGTTCGTGGATTGGCTCGCCCATCGCTACCTGGCCTCCGAGCAGATCACGGGCATCGGCGCGCTCAGCATCGTGCCCCCGTGGCTGGCGCTCGGCGCGCTTGTCTTTGGCACCCTCGTTGGGCTGCTGGCGGGCCTCTACCCCGCTGCCCGCGCCGCGCGCCTCGACCCGGTCCAGGCACTGCGCTACGACTAGGGCTTTCCGTCCGATGATGGCATTACCCAACCAAAGGATTGCTTTATGACCCTTTCGATCCGACACCTCACCCTTTACAAGCATGGGATCGCCGTGGTGGAGCGCGGCGGCGCGGTGACGGGGGAGGAGGTGACGCTCACCTTTCACCTCGATCAGATGAACGATGTGCTCAAGAGCCTGGTGGCCTTCGATGTGGGCGGGGGCCAGGTGCGCACCGTCGCCTACGACGCGCCGGAAGATAGGGAGCGCAAACTCCAGCGTGGCTCGATCCACCTGTCGGAGGACTCGAGCCTGGTGGACCTGCTGCGCGACCTGCGCGGGCGGACGGTGCGCGTCACGCTGGCGGAGGGGGAGGGGGCGCAGACCCTGACGGGCATGGTGGTCGGGCTGGATGTGGGCGAGAGCGCGCCCTTCTGGCAGGGGCGCTTGTCCCTGCTGGTGGAGGGGGGGGTGCGGGTGCTGCGCCTGCGCGAGATTGCCAGCGTGGAGCCGCTCGACCCCCAGGCGCGTGCCGATCTGGACTATTTTCTCCGCCTGAGCACTTCCGAGCCGGAGCAGCGAACGGTCACGCTTCGCCTGTCCGAGGGGGAGCACGAGTTGGTCGTGCGCTACCTGGTGCCCAGCCCGACGTGGCGCGTCTCGTACCGCTTTGTGGGCGAGACGGAGGAGGCGGGCGAGCGGCGCGCGTTGCTCCAGGGGTGGGGCATCTTCGACAACCCCTTTGACGAGCCGCTGGAGGGGGTGGGGATGAGCCTGGTGTCGGGCATGCCTATCTCGTTCGTGTACGACCTGTACACCCCCTTCACCCCGGAGCGCCCGGAGGTGAAGGAGGAGGCGCGCGTGGCGGCGGCACCGGTGCAGATGGAGCGCGCGGTGAGGCAAAGCCGTGCCAAGATGGCCATGCGCATGGAGATGGCGGATGATGCTAGTGAGGCTGCCTACATGGTCGCCGCATCGGCAGCGCCGCCGATGCGGCAGGCGCTGGAGAAAGGGGTGCCCATCGCCGCGACGGGCGAGGCGCAGGGCGATCTGTTCGCCTATCGCATCGAGCACCCGGTGTCGGTGTCGCGCGGCGAGGCAGCGATGGTGCCCATCCTGGGTGCCTCCCTGGGCTATCGCAAGGAGCATGTTTACAATGGCGCGAAGCAGCCGCGGCACCCGGTGGTGGTGCTGCGCTTCCGCAACGAGAGCGGGCTGACGCTGGAGCGGGGGCCGATCACCGTGCTGGAAAACGACAGCTACCTGGGCGAGGCGATCTTCCCCTTCACGCGCCCGCGTGCGGAGGTGCTGCTAGCCATCGCTGTGGATTTGGGGGTGAGCGTGCGCGAGGCGCAGCACACCACGCGCGAGACCTTCCAGGTGTCGGTCGAGAAGGAGTTTCTGGTGCTTCACCAGTACACCACGCAGCAGACGGCGTACGAGGTGAGCAACAACAACGAGGAGGCGCTGAGCCTGCTGATCGAGCACCCGCGCCACCACGGCTTTGTGCCGTTGGGCATGGCCGAGCCGGAGGAGACGACGGAGCAGCATCGCCGCTGGCGCGTGGAGGTGCCCGCCGGGCCGGAGGGCGCTGCGGTTTTCACGGTGCGCGAGCGGCGGGTGGACCTGACGCGGCAGCAGTTGGCTACGGTGACCAGGGCTTCCCTGGCCAGTTACCTGCGCGAGCGCTGGCTGGACGAGGCGCTGGCGGGTGAGTTACGCACGGTGTTGGACCTTGAGGCACAAAAGCAGCGGGCGGTGGGGCGGCTCGGGCAGGTGGAGGCGGAGCGGAAGCGCCAGATGGCCACGCAGGAGCAGGCCCGCAAGAACATGAGCGGGCTGAAGGATAGCGGCGAGGAGGGGGCCCTGCGCGCCCGCTACGTAGGCCAACTCAACGCGTCCGAGGACACCATCGCCGCGCTGAACGCCGAGCACGCCCGCCTGCTGGCCGAGCAGGCCCGCCTGGACGAGGCCATCCGCGCCCAACTCGCCAGCCTGGGGTGAGGGGCTGCGCCGCCATGACAACTCACCCCATCTCAGGGCTGGGCGTGGGGCAACGCGAATGGGCAACTTGGGAAGCGGGGGCCGGGCGGATTGCGCCTGCACGGGGTTGCCGGGTGGCCCCGACTGCGACATCAGCCGTCCGGCTTCCTTTCAAGCGGGGTTGGTGTCTACAAAACGCATAATCACTCTTGCTCAGCCGTGGCATCAGAAATAGCATTCTCGGCCATGACCTCCGCGAACAAGCGACGCAGGGCCTTGAAGTCCGCAGGCTGTTGAGCAGACTCGAAGACACCAAAGGTCTTGTCCGCAACACTCATACGTGCAACTGGCTGAGCCTCGTTCGTTTCTTCATCTTTCCTTTCCCTCACGAACGTCGGGAAGTTGAGGTACGCATCTAGGTGAAAAACCTTCCTCTTGTAGGGCTTGACCGAGGCGTTCTAAACTTCCCCGTGACACGACCTCTTGGGGCTTGATCACGATTCCATGCGGGGTCTCTTCAAAGGCTACCAGATCGCCTTCTTCCAGGCCCAGTTTTTCCCGTATCTCGATAGGGATCGTTACCTGACCCTTACTTTGTAATCTTGATGCTTTACGTGAGGATGCCATATCCCTCCTGATACCGATTCCGAAGGGTAGCTATGCATGAGGGCGCCGTAGCGCGGACAATTTACAAAATTGTCCTACGAGGGGCGTAGGGTAATTTCCAAAATTGCCCGTAGTTACCTTTGCAACCTCACCAACCGGAATGGGTATGGGTCATACCTCCATACTTCATGACTTTAGTGTACTACGTCTGGGCTTCGGGTTCAATAGCGGATATGCATCGTGGAAGCTTGTTGAATCACTGTTGACGCAGCGTCAGGTTGCTGCTATAGTGTGCTCACAATCGGAAAGAGTAAAGGCTGTGACGGGGAAGAGTAGGGTCGGCGTGTGGCATCCAGCGAGCCGCGGACGGTGTGAGCGCGGCGGCAGCCCCCTCCCGAACGACACCCCCGAGCCGAGCGGCGAACCGTGCCGCCCCCCAACCGGGGGCGTGCGCCAGTAGCCGTTTCCGCCTGACGCCCGTTAGCGCGTTGCGGTTTCCTGCGGCCAGTGTGGGCGGCGGCGAACCGAGCCGAGGCCCTCGCGGGTGAATGGTGGTGGTACCACGACAGCGCAAGCTCTCGTCCTCCAATGGACGGGGGCTTTTTTTATTTCCAGCGGCGGGCGATGCCGCGAAGGAGGGGAGCGATGGCCGAGAGGATTCGAACTACCGAGGTGGCGCAGCATGAGGGCGAGCGCGTGTGCCTGCGGGGGTGGCTGCAGGCGCGCCGACAGTTGGGGGGGCTTGTCTTTTTGATCCTGCGCGACGGGTGGGGCACCGCGCAGATCATCGCGGAGGGCGAGGCGGCCCTGGCCCCGCTGGAGGCGGCGCGGGCCCTGCCGGAATCGCTGATCGAGGTGGAGGGGCGGGTGCGGGCCGAGGCACAGGCCCCTGGCGGCTTCGAGGTGGTTGAGCCCACTATCCGCGTGGTGGAAGCGGTGACGGAGCCGCTGCCCGTCGCCATCAACAAGCGCGAGATTCGGGCCGCCCTGCCGACCCTGCTCGATCACGCAGCGGTCACCAACCGCCACCCCGCGCGGCGGGCACTGTTCCGGCTGGGCGCGGGCGCCATGATGGGGTTCCGCGCCACGTTGGGGGCGCACGGCTTCACCGAGGTGCAGACGCCAAAGATCGTCGCCTCCGCCACGGAGGGCGGCGCCAACGTCTTTCAGCTGGACTATTTTGGGCGGCCTGCCTTTCTGGCGCAAAGCCCGCAATTTTACAAGCAGATGATGGTGGGCATCTTCGAGCGCGTCTTCGAGGTGGGGCCGGTCTTTCGCGCGGAGCCGCACGACACGACGCGCCACGTGAACGAGTATGTCAGCCTGGACGTGGAGATGGGCTTTATCGAGGACCACTTCACAGTCATGCGGCTGCTGCGCGAGGTCATGGCGGGCATCATCGGCCATCTGGAAGCACAGCACGCTGCGGAGGTGGCACTGCTTGGGATTACGCTGCCGCAGGTGCCTGCCGAGATCCCGCACATCCATTTTCGCGATGCCCAGCAGGGGATATGGGAGCGGCATGGCGTGGACGTGCGGGGCGAGCCGGACCTCTCCCCGCAGGACGAGCGATGGCTGGGCGCGTGGGCGCAGGAAGCGCACGGGAGCGACTTTTTGTTCGTGACGGGCTACCCGATGGGGAAGCGCCCCTTTTACACGCATCCAGACCCCAGCCAGCCGGAATGGTCCAACTCCTTCGACCTCCTCTTCCGGGGCACGGAGTTGGTGACGGGGGGGCAGCGACTGCATCGCTATGCCGACTATCTGGCCGCCCTGGCGCGCGTGGGGCTGCCCGTCGAGCCCTTCGAGAGCTACCTGGAATCGTTCCGCTTTGGGATGCCGCCGCATGGGGGCTTCGCCATCGGGCTGGAGCGGCTGCTGATGCAGCTATCCGGCGCGGCCAACGTGCGCCTTGCCACCCTCTTTCCCCGCGACCTGGGGCGGCTGGCACCCTGAGAGCGGTGGGGTGGGGGCGTCTCCGCCCCGCCGCGCAGGGACGATCAGGCCGCGCCGATGCGGCCACACGAAGAGAGGCGCGGCCCGCCGCGCCTCTCTGGTACCTTCCCGCCGCTCAGTCGTTCCCGTCGTCGCTGACGAAGATGTTCAGCAGGAAACTAATGATGCTGATGACGATGCTGCCCAGCAGGGCGGCGACGAACCCCTGGACCACGAAGGGCTGACCCAGCGATTGAGAGACCGCCGACGTCAGCCAGAGCATCGCTGCATTGACTATAAAGGTGAACAGCCCCAGCGTCAGCAGATAAAAGGGGCAGGTGACCAGTTTCAGGATGGGCTTGATAAGGGCATTCACGACGCCGAAGATCAGCGCCACGATCAGGATCGGCACGATGGACTCCCGCCCCGTCACCCCAAACTGAATCCCAGGCACCACCTGCGCCGCCACCCACAGCGCCACCGCATTGATGATCAACCTCGCGATTAAACTTCCCATCTATCCTCCTTCGTTAAACCGTGCTCCCGCTCGGTATTTCCTTGCCTTCCAACTTGCGAGCGCGGGTGTTGGGGCGAATGGCGACATTGCGACCGATCAGGGTGCCATCGGGGATGCGCACCCCCTTCCCCACCAGGCTCAACCCTGTGTTGAGGCGATCGGGCAGGTCGCGGTTCGGCGTGTTGTCGTCCCCCTCGCCCACGCGCGCCCCCTCGCCAATCACCACGTGCTTGTCCACGATCGCGCGGTCCACCACCGCGCCGGGCCCCACCACGCTGTCCGTCAGGATCACCGAATCGCGCACCACAGCGCCGGGCGCCACGTAGACCCCCGGCGACAGCACCGAGCGGATCACGCGGCCATCCACGCGGCAGCCATCACTGAGCAGGTTGCCATCGGCCTGCGCCTCCGCGCCCAGCAGCACCGGCGGGCGCTCCTCGCTGCGGGTGTGAATCACCCACTCCGGATCGTAGAGGTCGAGCGCGGGGGTCTCGGCCAGCAGGGCCATGTTGGCCTCCCAGTAGGCCTGCACCGTCCCCACGTCGGCCCAATAGCTCAGCACGCTGTAGGCGAAGAGGCGCTTGCCCGCATTCATCAGGGCGGGGATCACCTCTTTGCCAAAGTCTCGCTGTTTGCGCCCCCCGTCGCGCAGCCAGGAGAGGAGAAGATCCCGCGAAAAGACGTAGACCCCCATGCTCGCCATCGTGCTGCGGGTGCGCTTCGGCTTTTCCTCGAAGCGCGAAACCCGCCCATCCAGGTCGGCGGTGATCATGCCGAAGCGGTGCGTCTCGAAGGGGCTGACCGCACGCACCGCGATGGTCACGTCGGCGCGGTGCTCCTGGTGGTAACGGAGCATGGGCCGATAGTCCATCTTGTAGATGTGATCGCCCGCCAGCAGCACCACCATCTCCGCTTCCGACTCCTCGACAAAATCCAGGTGGAAGCGCACCGCATCGGCGGTGCCCTCCTGCCATACGCTATTCTGCCCCGCATGCGCCACGTAGGGCTGAAGCAGGCGCAGGCCACCCGCCGAGCGGTCGAGGTCCCAGGGGCGCCCGTTGCTGATGTGCTCGTTGAGCGAGCGCGGCTGATATTGGGTCAGCACGCCAACGGAGTAGATGTCCGAGTTGACACAGTTCGACAGCGGAAAGTCAATGATCCGGTACTTGCCCCCAAACGCGAGCGCGGCTTCCGCGCGCAGCGTTGTGAGCACACTCAGCGCGGGGCTCGCGCCCCCCGCCAGAATAAGCGCCAAAGCCGATTGGGCTGCCATGGGTTCCTCCTCTGAGTCATCAGGCGCAGCGCGGCAACGCCTCGTGGTTCAAGCTTTCCCCTGTAACGCTACACCGTTTCCCCGCTGGCCACCGTGTCGCCGAAGGCGGCGAAGGCCTCCTCGTCCACGTCCGCATTGATCAACACGTTGCGCCCGATGCGCACGTTGGCGGGGATGTGGGCCGACTTGCCAACCACCGTGATGCCGCTGCTGAGTTTGTCCTTGAGGATCTTGTTCGGCGTAGAAAAATCATCGCCCTGCCCCACGTGGGCCCCCGCGCCGATGACCACCTCCTTGTCCACGATGACCCGATCCAGCACCGCCCCCGGGCCAATCCATGTGTCATTCATGACGACCGACTCGCGCACGATGGCCCCCGGCGAGACATAGACCCCGGGGCTGAGCACCGAGCGTTCGACCTGCCCCCGAATGATGCAGCCGTTGCAAATCATGCTCTGCTGCGGGCGCGCCTGCGGCCCGATCTTGGCGGGGGGGCGCTCCTGGCTGACGGTGTGGATGGTCCACTCCGGCTCGTACAGCCGCAGGGGGGAGTCGGGCTCCAGCAGTTCCATGCTGGTCTGCCAGTAGGCGTCAATCGTCCCCACATCTACCCAGTAGCCCTCGTAGGGAAAGGCGAAGACCTTGCTCGACTCGATCATCCCCGGAATCAGGTGGTGGCCGAAGTCCAGATTTGCGTGCTCTTCCGCCGCCGCCCGCAACCGCTCGCTCAGCATATCCGCGTTGAACACGTAGATGCCCATGCTCGCCAGGGTGCCTTTGTCGCGCGTCTTCGGCTTCTCGTGAAACTCCACGATGCGCCCTGTGCGATTCGTCGTCATGATGCCGAAGCGATCCGTTTCTTCCAGGGGCACATTCATGACAGCCACCGTCAGGTCCGCGCCCTTTTCCTGGTGGAAATTGAGCATGGGCCGGTAGTCCATCTTGTAGATGTGGTCGCCGGAAAGGATCAGGGCGGTGTCGGCACGCGTCGTTTCCAGGTACGACAGGTTCTGGAGCACGGCGTCGGCGGTGCCGCGATACCAGTCCTCCTTGCCGCGCCCCTGGTAGGGCTGGAGCAGGCGCACGCCGCCGCGCATGCGGTCCAGGTCCCAGGGTCTACCGATACCGATGTGTTCGTTCAGCGAGTGCGGACGATACTGGGTCAACACGGCGACGTTGAAGAGGCCGGAGTTGACACAGTTCGAGAGGGCAAAGTCAATGATGCGGAACTTGCCCGCGAAGGGCACCGAGGGCTTGGCGCGCTTTTCAGAGAGCACCGTGAGCCGCGAGCCCTCACCGCCAGCCAGGATCATCGAGGCAACGCGCATGGTTCATCCTCCTCTGGGGTGCGACGGGAGTGGGTATCTGCAATCATAACGGAGGTTGGCTGAATCGGGAAAGTGGGCGCTCCTGCGCCCCCGCCTCGGCGGGCATCGCCAACACCGTGTGCCGGTTTCCAAAGTCCACTTATTTCCTCTGTTGATCCCAGGGGTGGGATACAGATTCCCACCGCGTGGCGCTGAAGCAATAAAGAAGCGCCCTGGCATGTGCCAGGGCGCTTTGATGAACGGGTAAGCTCTGCTTACAGGATGCCGTCGTCGCCCGTGCGGCGATCCTCGTACTGGTCGGCCTCCTCGGACTCATCGGCCGCCTCGGCACCTGCCGCGCCACCGATGGCCGCGCCCGCCACCGCGCCGACCGGGCCGCCCAGGGCGCCACCGATCAACGCGCCGCCGACGCCGCCCGCCGCCCCGCCAGCGATCTCGTTCGAGGGATCATCGCCGTACTCTTCGTCATAGCTGCTGTCCGTCTCACCGTACACGCTACCCGTGGTGGCGTAGGTGCTGCCGGTTGACGTGCCGTAGCTACCGCTATCCCCGTAGCCCTCGCCTTCCTCGGTCGAGTCAGCCGCTCCGGCACCCGCCGCGCCGCCGATGGCCGCGCCCGCTACGGCACCGATCGGCCCACCCACGGCGCCGCCCAGCACGGCCCCAGCCGTGCCACCAGCCACGCCGCCGGCCGCCTCGTTCGAGCCGCCGCCGGTGGCCTGATCCTGCTCGCCTTCCTCACCGAGGGAGGCGCCCGCCGCGCCGCCCGCCGCGATGCCAGCCGCCGCGCCCACCGGGCCGCCCAGGGCGCCACCGATGAGGCCGCCGGCAACCGCACCCGCCGCGCTGCCGCCTGCCGAACCCGCACCGCTCGTGTCGTCATGGTCGTCCGAGTCCGCGATAGCCGCACCACCCGCCGCGCCCGCTGCGGCACCAACCGCCGCACCGACCGGGCCGCCGAGCGCGCCGCCAATCAGGGCACCACCCACGCCACCTGCCGCGCCGCCCACCGCCTCATCACTGGAGGAGTCATCGCGGCGATAGGAGCCTGCGTCATCCGACTCGCTGGCGGCATTCTCGGCGCTGCCAGCGCCCAGGGCGCCACCCGCTGCCGCGCCCGCCGCTACGCCCACCGGGCCAGCCACCAGGCCACCCAGCACGCCGCCGACCGCCGCGCCTGTTGCGCCGCCCGCCGCCGAGGTGCTCGGATCGGTGTTGTCGTCCTCCACAGCGTCAGCGGCTGCCGCGCCGATAGCGGCACCCGCCACCCCGCCGATGGCGGCACCGATGGGGCCACCGATGGCGCCACCGACCACGGCGCCGGACACGCCGCCTGCCGCCCCGCCGGCCGCCTCGCTGGCGCCCGTCTCGTCGCCGCTGTCATAGTCGCCCGTGGCATCGCCCGCACCGCTCGTGCTGTAGCGATCCATCACCGAACGGACTGCCGCTGCATTCCCGTCATCGGTGCGCACGCTCAACAGCACGCCGCCGCCCTCCACGCCGGCCTGGTAGGCCTGCGCGTCGTTCTCATCCACACCTGCATCCATCAGGGCGCCCACCAGGCCGCCGGTCGCCGCGCCCGTGAGCGCACCCGTCAGGGCACCAATCAGGGGTCCCGCCGCCAGGACGGGGCCGATACCGGGAATCGCCAGCGCGCCGATGCCCGCCAGCAAGCCCAGCACGCCACCTTCCAGCGCGCCGATGGTGGCACCCTCGGCAGCGGTGACATCCTCAGCCGCAGCCAGGTCAGCGGCTTCGCGGGAATCGCGCATTACGACGCTGATGTCCTCTGACGTAATACCTTGCGCGTGCAAGTCTCGAATTGCCTCTTCTGCCTGCGAACGATTGTCGAACAGTCCAGTCACGGTAATCATCGGTAATCTCCTTGTTGTATCCAGGGATACTGAATCTAACGACCAAGAATTTCGTAAAGCACATTCCGTACCATTTGGCTGTAGCCCCGCGCGTGCTACCGTACACAGGGCGATCCGTCGCAAGCCAGTTGAGCGCAGCAGGGAACCTTTGGGCGCCTGGCCACGTTCTATTCCCAGCGAGCGAGGTGCCCCATCGTGGTCTACGCCATTTGGCGGAGCCGCGCCGCCGCGATGGGCAGCTAAAGATCGGTCGAGGGACCGATGGAATGGAAGGCGCAATGCCATATACTTTCCGGGTATGCAATGAACAGGTCTGGGGGGTCGGTGGGGGGTGCGGGCACCGCCAGCCGACCTTGAGCAAGGAGGCGGGGGTATGCGTCGAGTAATCGTTTGGTTGGTGCTGGCGCTACTGGGCGTCCTGCTCCTGCCCGTCACCGTGAGTGCCCAGGGTCCGGGCATCACGATGGAGGCCCAGGCGCTGTATGAGGGCACCAGCAAGTATGGCGAGTGGCTGCCTGTGGTGGTAGACCTTGAAAACAGCGGCGACGATGTGAGCGGCCAGGTGCAGGTGCGCGTCAGCGCATCGGGCGAAGAGACCCTCTTCGCCCAGCGGCTGGAGTTGCCGCGCGGGGCACGCAAGCAAGTGATGATTTACACGGTGCCCAACAACTTTTCGCGTCGGCTGGAGGTGGAGTTCATCGCCGATGGGGAGGCGGAAGCGCTAGTGACAGCCGAGGCGGACGTGCGCCCCGTGCCGAACATCCGCTTCATCGTGGCCGCCCTGAGCGCGGGCGGCGACGGGCTGGAGCCGCTGATCGGGCTGAACTTTCGTGGCACGCAGGGGCCGCGCGACCAATCGGTCCTCGTCCCGCTGACGCTGGCAACGCTGCCGGATCGCCCCGAGGCGCTGCGCACCCTCGACATGCTCGTGCTGTCGGGGGTAGACACCAGCAGCTTGACCCCCCGCCAGCAGGCGGCGCTGGAGCAGTTCGTCTCGCTGGGCGGCATGCTGGTGCTGGGGGGCGGGCCCGAGGCCAACCGCGTGCTCGCGGGCATCCCCGAGGCGCTCCAGCCGGTGACGCTGGCGGGGGATGGCACGCTGGAATCGCTGCCCGCCCTGGAAGCCCTGACGGGGGAGGCCATCCGTGTCTCCGGGCCGTTCCCCGTGGCCCAGGCGGAGCCGGCGGCGGACGCCACCGTGCGCTTCCGACAGGAGGCATTGCCCCTCCTGGTCGAGCGGCAGGTGGGGCGGGGCGTCGTTTATTGGCTGGCGCTGGACCCCTCCCTGACACCGTTCGACGCGTGGGCAGGCACCGACGAGTTCTGGCTGTCGGTGGTGGGTGACCGCGCCTTTCACCCGCGGGACATGCCAACCGATATCTCGCCGCGGCAGATGATCAACGAGCAACTTTACTATGCCCTGCAAAATCTGCCCTCCCTCGATCTGCCCTCGCTGCGGCTGCTGGTGCCGCTGCTTGCGCTGTATATTCTGATTGTCGGGCCAGTGAACTATTTTGCCCTGCGCCGCACGCGCCGCATGGAACTGGCGTGGGTCACCATCCCCGTGATCACGCTCCTGTTCAGTGCGGGGGCGTACGGGCTTGGCTACGGGCTGCGGGGCAGCGACGTGATCGTGAACCAGGTGGCGGTCGTGCAGGGGGTGCCGGGCGGCGAGGGGGGCTACGTGCGCTCCGTCATCGGGGTGTTTTCCCCCTCACGCCGCACCTACGATCTGACCATCTCGAACGAGGCACTGGTGGCGCCCTCCCGCATCCCTGGCGATCCCTTTGCGGGTGGCACGAGCAATGCGCGGCAGGCGGTGATCCTGCAGGGGGAGCCTGCGCTGGTCGAAAATTTCACGGTCAATCAGTGGTCCATGCAGAGCGTCACCGCCGAATCGCTGGCGACCGAGGGGTATGGCTTTGACAGCGACCTGTCGGTGTCGGACGGGCGCATCGTCGGCACGATTGCCAATCGCAGCGCCTACGACTGGCACGATGTGGTGGTCATCCTGGGCAGCAACTTTGAGCGCGTGGGGGAGATGCCACGCGGGGAAAGCGTTCAGCTGTCGTTCGAGGCTGAAAACGTGGGGCAGCCAGGCGGTGACGTGGTCTGGCGGATCTTCGAGCAAGCCTTCAACACCCCCACCGGCGCGAGCCGCGACGTACAGGTCAAGCAGCAGGTACTGTCGAGCCTGTACGGTGGATCGTTCGGCAGTAGCTCGCTGGCGTATAGCACGCAGCCGGTGCTGGTGGCATGGCTCGATGCCACCCCGACCCAGGTGAGCCTGTCTGAGGACTCGCGCGTGAGCCAGGTGGGAACCACGCTGCTGTATTCGGAAATGCCGGTGCGCTTTGGGGCGGGCGCCGTGTCGCTGCCGCGCGGCATGCTGCGCGCCCGCATCGTCCAGAACGATGGGGGCACCTGCTACGGGCCAGGAGTCGCCAGTTTGTCCCCCGACTTTGAGGAGGCAGAGATCCAATGGGAGCTTCCCAACCAGGTCAAGCAACTCGACCCGTCCGAGCTTGCGCTCCACATCTCTTCTGACGGGGGCTGGGCCAACACGCCGGCCCTGGCGTTCTATGATTACGAGGCGGGCGGCTGGGTGGAGGTGGTGGAGCCTGTCATGGGGCAAAACAAGGTGGCCGAGCCAGACGCGCTGCTGAGCGACAATGGCATCCTCCGCCTTCGCGTGCAGAATCCCAACCGCAACCAGGGGGGCTGTCTTTACTTTGATGTGGCGCTGAAGGGCACGCTGCTGGACAATGCTGTTGGAATCCTGGACCGCTAATCGGTAACCCTGAACATCATGAACGCGATTGAGACCCGAAATCTTACTAAACGCTATAACGGCCTGACGGCGGTGGACAATTTGAACCTGTCCATCCCGTCGGGATCGCTCTACGGCTTTATCGGGCCGAACGGGGCGGGGAAGAGCACGACGATCCGCATGCTGGCCGGCCTGCTGGAGCCCACCGCGGGCGAGATCCTGATAGAGGGGGAGGAGATAGGGAAGAACCCCACGCGCGCGCGGTGGCTCGTCGGCTACATGCCCGATTTCTTCGGCGTCTACGATGACATGAAGGTGTGGGAGTACCTGGACTTTTTCGCCCGTTGCTACGATCTGCCGCCCGCCCGGCGCCGCGCCATCGTGGATGAACTGCTGCACCTGGTGGACCTGTTCGACAAGCGGGAGGCCTTTGTGGAAAGCCTCAGCCGCGGCATGCGGCAGCGGCTCTGCCTGGCCCATGCGCTGGTGCACGACCCGAAGATCCTGCTGCTGGACGAGCCGGCCTCCGGCCTGGACCCGCGCGCCCGCATCGAGATGCGCGAGCTTCTGCGCGAGTTGGGGCGAATGGGCAAGACGGTTTTGATTTCCAGCCATATCTTGACCGAGCTGGCGGAGATGACGGACGCCGTGGCGATTATCGAGAAGGGGAAGTTGGTGGCGTCCGGGCCCGTGGCGGAGATCGCGCGGGCGGCGCGGGCGGACAAGCTGCTTCAGGTACGCCTGCTCGCCATGGATGAGGCGAGCGTCGCGCGGGCCACAGCGGTTCTTACAGCTTTTCCGGGGGTGGGCGAGGTGTTCGCCCTGCCGGATGCGCTGGAGGTGCCCTTCACGGGGGATGATGGGGCTGCCAGCGACCTGCTGCGCCGCCTCGTCGAGCAGGGGATACCCGTCCTCTCCTTCGCGGAGGCCACGAGCGATCTGGAAGACATCTTCCTGGCGGTGACAAAGGGCGAAGTTCAGTAACAAGGAGAGGCGATACCCTCTTGAGACTCAAGCCTTCCCCCATCCTTATCAAAGAGATGCGCTCGACGATGCGGGGCGCACGAACCTTCGTGGGGATCACGCTCTTCCTGCTGCTGCTGGCGGGGGGGAGCCTGATGGTCTATTACACGCTGATCGCGGGGGTGGGGGGCGCGTCGGCTGCCTATGCGGGGCGAACGATCTTCGGCTTTGTGAGCGTGGCGGAAGCGCTGATGCTGGCGGCGGTGGCCCCGCCGCTCACGGCGGGCGCCATCGCCAGCGAGCGGCAGAAGCAGACCCTTGACCTGCTGATGGCGACGCCGCTTTCCCCGGCGCAGGTGCTGCGCGGCAAGCTGCTCGCCTCGATGAACTATTTGTTCCTGCTCATGCTGGCGGGGCTGCCCATCAACGCGCTGGTCTTCTTGTTCGGCGGTGTGCCGCCGACCATGCTGCTCTGGTGGGTGGCACTGGTGGCGACGGTGCTGCTGCTGCTCGGCACGTTGGGCCTGCTGATGAGCACCCTGTTCCGGAGCAGCGGGGTGGCGACTGCCCTGTGCTACCTGATCTGCGTGCTGCTGTTCGGTGCCCTGCCGCTGGGCGCAATAGTCCTGCTGGTGATCATGGGGAACGACGGCCGCGAGGTGGGATGCGTGGCGGCAGCGTTGGGGCTGCTCCACCCGGCGGCGTCCATGGCAGCGATCCTGGTCGAGGAGCCGGAGTTCAACGCGCGCCTGCTGCTGCCCGCCTCGCTGCCGCTTTACGGGGCGCTGGCGGGGCTGCTCTTTCTGGCAGCGGAGGCGCGGCTGGCTGCGCTGACCTCGTATCCGTGGCGCAGCGCACGGCTGACGGCGGCCCTGGTGGGGGTGGCGGGTTTGGCCGCGCTTTACATTGGCCTGGGGCCAGCGTTAACAATTTGTCGTCAGTGGTGAGAACGGGTAGCCCGTTCGAGCACGAAAGGGGGCCGGGCGGCTGCCTTTCCTGCTTCGATGAGGGCCCCTACAACAGTGGAGGGAGGACGTCCCATGGCTGCTGAAACAACAGTGCCGCGCCGCCTGGCCTTGCCCAGACTGAAGCGCCCCGGCATCAACCCAATTTTGATCAAGGAATTGCGTAGCCGCATGCGCGGCCCGCGCGCCTTCCTTATCTTGACCGGCTTCCTGCTGCTGCTGAGCGGCATCGCTTTCCTGCTTTATAAAACGCTGGAGGAGAGCTTCCGCTTCAGCTTCGGCCCCGCCTCGATGAGCGCTTCCGTCGGCGTCTCGATGTTTCTGGGGTTGGCCTTCTTCGAACTGTTCCTGGTGGCGTTTATCACCCCGGCCCTGACGGCGGGGACCATCAGCGGGGAGCAGGAATCGCTGACCTACGAGATGCTGGTGGCCACGCCGCTGCGCGCCTCGTCCATCATGCTGGGCAAGATGATCGCCGCGCTCTTCTATGTCTTTCTTCTGATCTTCGCGGCGGTGCCCCTGCTCAGCCTGGTGTACGTCTTCGGCGGGGTGACCGTGCGCGACATGGCGCTGGCGCTGCTGATCCTGGCAAGCACGACGCTGACCTTCGGGATCATCGGCATGTTCTGGTCCGCCCTGCTGCGGCGCACCGGTCGCGCCACCGTGATGAGCTACATGACGTTGCTGCTGTTCATCCTCGCCCCCTATGTGGTCTACTCGTTCTGGGGCGTCCTGAAGCGGCAGACTCCCCCGCCGGGGCTGCTGTACGCCAACCCATTCACTGCCATGTTCAGCATCGTGCAGCTAGGCCCGGACCAGGGCTCGCTTTTCGGCGGGGGGCCCTTCTACTTTTTGTTCGGCCTTCTGGCCGGTACGGGGATGGGCGGCCCTGTGACCCCGTTGAATCACCCTGCCTGGCACTGGACGCTCGCCCTGTTCAGCGTGTTGGCGGTCGTGCTGGGGCTGGCGACTGTGCTGCTCGTGCGCCCCGTCGGGCGGCGGCGGGTGTCCCTGCCGCAGGGGCTCCTGGCGCTCCTGCTGGTCGCTGCGCTGGGGGGCGTGTATAGCCAGGTGTTTAGCGTTGCGGACTGGCGGCAGATCCTGAGCACCCCCGATGTGGCGGGCCCTCAGCCCATAGATGGAATGATCGAGCCGGCAATCGAGTTGGTGGACCCCGTACCCCCGAAGCGATAGCCTGTAGAAACGAGACGTGGAGGACGACGTGGAACAATTAACGCGTGACGAAACACAGCAAGATATCTACACCGCTCTGGCCATTCTACGCACGCGGCTGCGCTGGCGCGATGGCGTGCGTGCTGCCTCGCAATGGGCATGGGTGGCCGCGGCGGGTGCCCTGGCCGTCCAGGGGATCGCCCGCGTGGTGCCTGTCGAGCGGGCAATGGGGTGGAGCGCGGCGGTGCTGGTGGTGGCGGTGCTGGCATGGCTGGCGTGGGTGCTCGGGCGCCGCTTGTCGCCCGAGAGGGTGGCGCGGCGCGTGGACGCGGAGGCGGGCACGCGGGAGCGGTTGGCGACAGCCCTTTATCTGGACGCCAGCGCGCGCCAGGATGATCTGGCGCTCAAGCAGCAGCGGGATGCGGCGGAGACAGCGCGGCGCGTGGCCGCCGCGCCCCGGCAGGCGCTCCCGTGGGAGTGGTCGCGCCGCCCCGTGGCGCTGGCGGCGGGGCTGCTGCTCGCCACGCTCGTGGCCCCCTGGCTGCCCAACCCGATGGATGCCGTTCTGGCCGATCGCGCCGCGGTGCGCGAGGAGGCGCAGGCGCAGGCCGAGGAATTGGAAGAAACGCGGCGCGATCTGGAGGACACCACCTCCCTGCCGCGGGAAGATCGGGAGCGGATGCTGGCCGAGCTGGAAGAGCTGGCGCAGTCCCTCCGCGAGAACCCCGGCGACCGCGAGCAGGCGTTGGCCGACATCGAGCGGGCGCGCGAGGCGCTGCGCGAGCGGCAGGATCCGAACCGCGGCGGGCGGCAGGCCTTGCTGGAGCAGATTGCCGCGCAGCTACAGCGGATGAGTGGGAACGAGCAGGCTCAGGAGCGCGAGTCGCTGGCGGAGGGCGCCGAGGCGCTGAACCAGCTAGCCGAGCAGATGGGGCAGATGAGCGAGCAGGCGCGGCAGGAGGCAGCTTCCAGCCTGCGCCAGCAGGCCGCGCAGGCGGCGGCCACCGACGCCTCGCTGGCCCAGGCGCTTCAGGCCATGGCGAACGCCCTGGAAGCGGGCGACCAGGCAGCCACCAACCAGGCGGCGCAGCAGGCGGGTCAAGCGTTCAACCAGGCGCAGCAGGGCCTTAACGATCAGCAGGCCATCGCCCGCGCCCTGGAGCAGATCGAGGCCAGCCGCAATGCCGTGGCGCAGGCCAACCAGGGCCAGCAGGGCCAGCAGGGTCAGCAGGGCCAGGGCAGGGTCAAGGCCAGGGCCAAGGCCAGGGTCAGGGCCAGGGCCAAGGTCAGGGTCAGGGTCAAGGTCAAGGTCAGGGTCAAGGTCAGGGTCAAGGTCAGGGTCAGGGCCAGGGCCAGGGTCAGGGTCAGGGCCAGGGCCAGGGCCAGGGTCAGGGTACCGGTAGCGGGGGCGGCGGCTCCTCGTCGCCGACCGACCAGGGCGGCAACACAGGAAACGGCGGCTTCCCTGGCAGCGACCCGAACCGCCCCGGTGCCGGGGCGAACGAGGGCGACCCCAACTTTGGCGGGAACGAGGAAGTGCTAGTCCCCTCGTGGGGCGACCCCTCGCTCATCCAGGGGCAGCAGGGCAGCGGCGGCGAGGCGCAGGAGAGCGAGGGCAGTGGCTCGCAGGTTGGCCTCAACAACGGCACCCTCGTCCCCGGCAGCACCTTTGCTGGCGGCTTTGACCCCGGCAGTTACGCTGGGGAAAACCGGCCCGACCTGCCAAGCTACTACGAAGAGCTTATCATCAGGTACCAGGAACAAATCAGCGGGAATTAAACCTCCCCTTCACATCTCAGGAGCAGCTATGTCCTCTGCACCCCCCCTCACCCCCGAACAGTTCCGCACGGCGGCCACCGCCATCGAGCGCGAGATCGGACGCTTTATCGTGGGCCAGCGCGCGCTCGTCCACCAGACGCTGGTTACGCTGCTGGCAGGCGGCAACGCCCTGCTGGAGGGCGTGCCCGGCCTGGGCAAGACGATGCTGGTGCGCACCATGGCCGAGGTCATGGATATCCAGTTCTCGCGCATCCAGTTCACGCCCGACCTGATGCCTGCTGACATCGTGGGCACCAACATCATAGTCGAGGACGAGAGCGGCGCGCGCCGCTTCCAGTTCGAGGCGGGGCCCATCTTTGCCAACCTGCTCCTGGCGGACGAGATCAACCGCGCCACCCCCAAGACCCAGTCTGCCATGCTGGAAGCGATGCAGGAGCGGACTGTCACGGTGGCGAAGCAGATCCACCGCCTGCCCAAGCCCTTCTTCGTGCTCGCCACGCAGAACCCGCTGGAGCAGGAGGGGACCTACCCCCTGCCCGAGGCGCAGCTAGACCGCTTCTTCTTCAAGATTGATGTGCCCTTCCCGTCGGTGGAGGAGTTGGTGACCATCGCGGAGCGGACCACCGGCGCCGAGGAAATTGTCCTGCAGAAGGTGGCGGATGGGCCCACCCTCCTCGCCATGCAGGCCCTGGCGCGCGAGGTGCCCATTGCGAGCCACGTGACCAGCTATGCCGCGCGGCTGATCGGCGCCACCCATCCGGACAGCGCGCTCGCCCCCGACGCCGTGCGCCAGTTTGTCCGCTTTGGCAGCAGCCCCCGCGGCATGCAGGCGATGATCCTTGCGGGGAAGATCATGGCCCTGCTCGATGGGCGCTTCAACGCCGCCTTCGATGACATCCGCGCCGCCGCCAAGCCGGCACTCCGCCATCGTCTCATCCTCAATTTTGAGGCGCAGGCGGAGGGGGTTAGCGCTGATTGGATTGTGGAGCAGGTGCTGGAGCAGGTGCCCGCCGAGGAGCGGGTTGGCGCGCACTGAGCGGGCGGGACACAAGATGTAGTATCGAGGGCCCTGCCCTCCCCAATTGACCCTGAAAAACCTGTGGACAACTCCACCCCCTCTGTGGAAAAGCACGAATGACAGTGGAAAACCGAGTGTCGCTCCCCATCCGAAAATCAAAGGCCGAGGGCCAGAGCGGCGCCGCTCGCCTCTTCGACGAGCGCTTCCTTCGGCAGATTGATCAACTGGCGCTTGTCTCGAAGCGGCTACGCGCCGGGCAGATGCAGGGGGAGCGGCGCAGCCCCAAGCGCGGCCAGTCGGTGGAGTTTGCCGACTATCGGCAGTACAGCCGTGGCGACGATTTTCGCATGATTGACTGGAATGTCTTCGCGCGGCTGGAAACCCTCTTCCTCAAGCTGTTCGTGGAGGAAGAGGATCTGACAGTCCACCTGCTGGTGGACACGTCGCGCTCGATGGATTGGGGCACGCCGAACAAGCTGTGGGTGGCCAAGCAACTGGCGGGCGCGCTGGGCTACATCGCCCTGGCGGGGCTGGACCGCGTCACCGCCTCGACCTTTGGCGGCGAGCCGATGATCTTTCCGCCGCACCGGAGCAAGCAGCAGGCGCACGCGCTTTTTAGCTTCCTCCTCGGCCTGCAGGGGTCAGGCAGTGCCACCCTGGCCACCACGCTGAAACGGTACGCGCAGGGGGCGCGGGGCGCCGGGCCCCTGCTGCTCATCTCGGATCTGTTCGACCCGACCTGGCAGGATGGGCTGCGCGCCCTGCTGGCCAGGCGCTTTGACATCACCGTGCTGCATCTGCTGGCGCCGGACGAGTTGTCCCCAACGTTGGGGGGCGACCTGCGGCTGCGCGACATCGAGCGCGGCACCGAGCTAGAGCTAACGGTGGACGCCGCCATGCTGCAGCGATACCAGGACAACCTGCGCGCCTGGCAGGCGGAGCTACGACAGTGGTGCGGCGCGCGCGGCATCGGCTATGCCACGATTGACTCCTCGCTGCCCGTGGAAGAGGTGACGCTCAGCCTGCTGCGGCGGCAGAACGTGCTGCGGTGAGGGGCCAGGGCGCGATGCAACAAAAAGAGGGGCTTTACAGGTGCCCCCCAGACCCTTTGGGTGCGGCTTCGAGCCGCAAGCGATATCACTATATCGCCGTATCGATTAAAGACGTAGAAGATTTATCGTTGAGGCTCTGGCATATGCTCAATAGGCATTTCCTCCTCAAGCTCGAACGATGTTGCATGTCAACTATATCAGAAAACAGCGCACACTTCAATAGAACAAGCGTGCCACCTGGGCGCAGGTCGCTGCGCCCGCTGCATCGAGGATAACGAATGGGACTTGCCGCACCGCTGGGACTGCTGGGGCTGGCGCTTTTGGCGCCCGTCATCGCTATGTACCTGCTCAAACGCCGCCGCGAGGAGGCGCTGGTGTCCAGCGTCTTCCTCTGGGAGCGCGTGGTGCAGGATATCGAGGCCAACGCGCCCTGGCAGAAGTTGCGCCGGAACCTGCTGCTCCTGCTTCAGCTGCTCTTCCTGCTCGCTGCCATCTTTGGGCTGGCGCGCCCCTTTGTTCGCACGGCAGGCGCCGCGGGGCAGAGCCTGATCCTGGTGCTCGATAGCTCCATCAGCATGGGCGCGCGCGACACCGCCGAGGGCACGCGGCTGGACGCGGCGCGCGCGGAGGCGCTTCGCCTGATGGAAGGGTTGGCGGACAACGGGCTTGTCACGGTCATTCGGGCTGGCGATGGCGCCGACATCCTTGCGGCGAACACCGACGATCGCGTGGCCGTGCGCGAGGTGCTGGCAGCCCTGGAGCCGCTGGCGAGCGACAGCGACCTGACCCCCGCGCTGAATCTGGCCGCCGCCGCCGCCGCGCGGCAGGCGGACAGCGAGATCGTCATCCTCAGCGATGGGGCCGTGCAGTTGCCCAATGCGCTGGCGGTGGATCGCCCGGTGCGCTATGTCTCGCTGGGCGCGTCGCGCGACAACCAGGCCATCAGTGCGCTCACGCTGACGCCGCGCGGCGGCGGCTACGACCTGTTCGTGCAGGCCACGAACTATGGGACGGAGGCTGTACAGCGCCGCCTGCTGCTGGAGATAGACGAGCAGCCCTTTACCGCCAGCGACCTGGCCATCCCGGCGGGGCAGCAGACCTCCAAGATTTTGCCGATCGAGCGGACTGACAGCTTTCGCGTGGCGGCGCGGCTCGTCGGCGAGGATGCCCTGCCGGGCGACGACGTGGCATGGGCGGTGCCGGGCCCGGCGGGCCAGCGGCGCGTCCGCCTGCTGACCCCGCCGCGAAGCGGGCAGGCGGCGGGCGACAATCGCTTCCTGCGCGTGCCCTTCCAGCTTTTGGGGGTTGATCTGTCCGTGGGCAACGTGTTGAGCGACACGGCAACGGTCGAGGGGGAAGCGCCCGCCGACCTTCTGATCCTGGATCGCTGGCTGCCGGAAACGGGGCTGCCCGGAACCACCGAGAATTTGCTAATTGTCGCGCCGCCCGAGGGCAACGATGTGATCCAGGCGACGGGCACCATCACCAACCCCCTCCCGCTCGCGACGGGCGCCCTGCCGCTGATCGAGGACAACCTGTTTTTCGAGAGCGATTTGTTCTTCGTCGAGGCGCAGGTGACGCAGGTGCCGCCCTGGGGCACGGTGGTGCTGGAAGATGCGACCACCGGCACGCCCCTGTTGTGGGTAGGGGAGCAGGGGGGGCGGCGCGTGGCCGTGCTCGCTACGCCCCTGTTCGGCCAGCCGCGGAGCTTGACGCTCGACCCGCCGCGCGAGGTGGTGCTGACCAACCTGGTGTATCAGCCAGCCTTCCCGGTGCTCATCGCCAGCCTGGCGGACTTTCTGCTCGCCGGGCCAGCGGGCGGGCTGGCGGGCGAGAGCGTCACACCGGGGCAGGCGCTCTCGCTGCCCCTGCTGGATGCGGAGCGACTCGAGATTGTGACGCCGCAGGGCGAGACGCTTCGCCCGGAGACAGGGGCGGGGGCCGCCACCGCCTCCTTCCAGCCGCGCGAGCCGGGGGTCTACACGGTGCGCTGGCCCGGCGGCTCGCAGCAGCCTATCCAGTTCACTGTCAACCTGTTCGCGCCCGCCGAGAGCGACATCGAGCCCCAGCCGGAGCTTGCCCTGGCAACCAGCGGGGACACCCCTGTCTACCGCGGGCGGCCTGGCGGGCGAGGCGCGGCAGGAAATCTGGCGGCCCCTGCTCCTCGTGGGGCTGCTGATTTTGACGGGCGAGTGGCTCGTCTACCAACGCGACGCCCTGCTGACGCTGCGCCGCCGCCTGGCGCGGGGCGCGCGATGAGCGAGGCGAGGCCGAGCCCTTGCCTGGACGTGAAGCGTCAAAAGCGGCGACCTCACCCAACCATGAAGTTGTAACCATTATGACACTTTCTTTTACCGATCCGCTCTATCTCTGGGCCCTGCTGCTCCTCCCGCTCACCTGGGCGCTGGCGGCGCTGGCGCCGCGCGCGCTCCCGCCGCTGCGCCGCCGCGCCAGCCTGGTGCTGCGCATGCTCGTGCTGCTGCTGGTCGTGCTGGCGCTGGCGGGCGCGCAGTTGCGCCGCCCGGTGGACAACCTCACAGTCGTCTTCCTGGTGGACGTGAGTGACTCGATGCCTGCCGGGGCGCGGCAGGAGGCCGCCGAGTTTGTGCGGGCCGCCGTCGAGGCGATGCCGGCGGGCGATCAGGCTGCGGTGGTGGTGTTTGGGCGGGAAGCGCTGGTCGAGCGAACGGCCAGTGCGTTGCGTCGCCTGGACCCGCTGGCCAGCGTGCCCATCGCCACGCGCACCAACGTTGAGGATGCCATCCAGTTGGGCCTGGCCCTGCTGCCCGGCGACTCCCAAAAGCGGCTCGGTGCTCCTTTCGGACGGGCAGCAGAACGAGGGGGACGCGCGCGCCGCCGCCGACCTGGTGGCGGCGCGACAGGTGGTCCTGGACGTGCTGCCGCTCGGCGGCGGGGTGAGCGGGCCGGAGGTGCAGGTCACCTCGCTGGACGCGCCCGACGCCGTCCCGCTGGGCCAGCGCTTTGAACTGGCGGTGCGGCTGGATGCGACGGCGGCGACCCGCGTGCGGCTGCGCGTCTTTGGGGACAGCCGGTTGCTCTTCGACCAGATGGTAGAGGTGCCAGAGGGGGGAACCAGCTATCGCGTCCCGATCGAGGCAGGCGAGGAGGGCTTCCGTCGCTATCGGGCGGTCATCGAGGGCGAGGCCGACACGCGCCCGCAGAACAACGAGGCGGCTGCCTATACGGAGGTCACCGGCCAGCCACGCGTGGCCCTGGTCACGAGCAACCCGGAGGAGGTCTCGGCGCTGCTCCCCGCGCTGGAAGCGGCGCGCATGAGCGTGACGGTGCTTGCGCCGGAAACGCTGCCCCAGAGCCTTCCGGAACTGGTGCAGTATGACTCCATCGTGCTGGTGGGCGTGGAGGCGCCGGAGATTCCGCCGGCCACGATGGCCGTGCTGCCCACCTTCGTGCGCGAGTGGGGGCACGGGCTGGTGATGATCGGCGGGCCGGAGGGCTTCGGCGCGGGTCAGTGGCTTCGCACCCCCGTCGAGGAAGCATTGCCGGTGGACATGGAGGTGCGCCCGCGCGACCAGGAGGCGAACGTGGCCCTGGTGCTCGCGGTGGACAAGAGCGGCTCGATGGGGCGCTGCCACTGCGATGACCCGGACAACGCGCAGCAGCAGGGGCAGCGCCTCGAGAGTGGCCTGCCAAAGGTGGACATTGCAAAGGACGCCATCGTTCAGGCAACGAACGCGCTGGGGCAGATGGACTTTGTAGGGGTAGTCGCCTTTGACTCTGCCGCGCGCTGGGCGCTGGAGACACAGCGCTTCCCCGGGCTGGCCAGCCTGGAGCAGGCCATCGCCCCGATTGATGCCAACGGGGAGACCAACATCTTCGCGGGGCTCACCGCGGCGCAGCAGAGCTTGAGTGCTGTGGATGCGCGCGTCAAGCACATCATCCTGCTGACCGACGGCTGGAGCCGCGCGGGCGATCATCAGCTGTTGGCGGACCAACTGGCCGAGGAGGGCATCACGCTGAGCGTCGTCGCGGCGGGCGCTGGCTCCGCGCAGGATTTGGCCATGCTGGCCGACGCGGGCGGCGGTGCCTATTACCCTGCCGCCTCGATGGAAGACATCCCACAAATCTTCCTGAAAGAAACGATCCGCATCTCGGGGCGCTACATCATCGAGGAGCCCTTTTACCCCACGCTGATGGGCGGGAACAGTTCGATCCTGGCCGGGCTCCCGCTGGAGCAGGGGGTCCCGCCCCTGATCGGCTACAACGGCTCGACCATCAAGGCGGACGCGACGGAAATCATGCGTACCCCCCAGGGCGATCCGCTCCTTGCCACCCGCCGGTACGGGATCGGGCGCACGGTTGCCTGGACGAGCGACCTGTCCGGACGCTGGGCGGGGGAATGGCTGACGTGGGGGGGCTACCCCGCCTTCGCCTCGCAGTTGGTCGGGTGGAGCTTTCCCGACCCGCAGTCGGGCGACCTGCAGGTGCGCACGCGGCAGGAGGGCGGGGCCACCTTTCTGGAGGTCACCTCGCTGGACGAGGAGGGCCGCCCGGTCAGCGCGACGGACACGCGCGCCATCATCGTCAGCCCGGAGCTGGAAAGCACCGAGCTGACCGTCCCGCAGGTGGGCGCGGGGCGCTACCGCGCCGAGTTGCCGGTGGATGCCATCGGGGCCTATCTGGTCAACGTGACGCAGACGGACGAGAGCGGCGAGCCGCTGGCCCGCAGTGCGCGCGGCTTTGTCGTGCCCTATTCGCCCGAGTACCGCCTGCAGCAGGCGGACGAGACCCTGCTGACGCAGCTTGCCGCGCGCACGGGCGGCATCGCCCGGACGCTGGACGCGCCCGAAGCGGTGTTTGTCCACCCCCCGCAGCAGGTGACGAAGGCGCAGGCGCTCTGGCCCTGGCTGCTCGGCCTGGCGCTGCTGCTCTTCCCCTTCGATGTGGCGGTGCGCCGCGTCCTCTTCGGCCAACGCGAGTGGGAGGCGGCCCGTGCGTGGCTGGCCGCGCGCCGCGCGGGCGGGGCCGCCCCCTTGCCCGCCGACGAGCCCGTGCTGGGCACCCTGTTCGAGGCCAAGCAGCGAGGGGGGCGGCGGCGGACGATGGACGACGGTGGGCGGCCAGCGGTGGGGGGCGCGCCAGTGACCCCCGCCCCCGCCCCAGCAGCCCCGCGCCCCGAGAGCAGGGACGAGGGGGGCGCCCCCCCGCCCGCCGAAGCGAGCGATGAGCCAGACGCCGACACGCTGTCCCGCCTGCGCGGCGCGAAGCGTCGGGCGCGGCGGTAAGGGGCTGCGCCCGGCTGAGCGGCCCTTACACTCTCATACAGGGAGAGGCATTATCGCCTCTCCCTTTGTTATGTCACCGCTTTGTCACCCGGTGCTGCTATGCTGCACTGCGACGGGCACGGCCATTCGCTATCTTTCCCATCTCCCCTATGCACTTTCTGCCTGACACGCACAATCTATCCACGCGGCTGCTGCTTAGTTTTGTGGCGGTGATCGTCCTCGCCATGCTCGCGGTGGGGCTGCCAGCCCTGCGGCTGCTCGAGAACGAGTTGGAACGCCAGGCCACGGCGCGCGTGGCCCAGGCGGCGAGCGCCACCGAGGCGCTCTACGCGGCGCGGCTTCGGGAGGTAGAGGCCCTGGCGCGGCTGGCTGCCGAGCGGCCCACGCTCTACCAGTTGCTGAGTGAGGGAAAGGTGGCCGACCTGCCGCCCTACCTGGAAGCGATCCGCTCGACCGCCCGCCTGGATGGGCTGGCTGTGCTGGACGGGCAGGGTCGCCTGGTGGCGCAGGTGCCGGCCACCGGCGCCGGGGTAGATTTTCTGACGGCGAGCCAGGGGCTCACGCCCGTGCAGCCGATTACGCTGGCGGGCAGGCGCGCGCTCGCCGTCGTGGCCCGCGCGCCCGTGCAGGCGGACGATGGCTCGGTGGTGGGGGCGGTGGTGGGGCTGGTTTATGTGGATCAGGCGTTTTTGAGCGATTTGAAGCGCGAGACGGGGGTGCACCACGCGCTTTTTCTGGATGGGGAGCAGGTCGCCACGACGCTGCCCGCCCTGCCCGCTCGCCTGGGTGCCCTCCCCTCCGAGCCGCTGCAGGTGGGGGACGAGCCCTTCTACCTGCAGCACCTCGCCCTGGAGGAAGGGTCGCCCTCCGTGGTGGATGTGCTCGCCCTGCCCGCGCGCGAGTTGGTCGAGACGCGGGCGCGCGTGGTACAGCTTCTTGGCTCCAGCACGCTGCTGGTGACTGTGACAGCGGCACTGCTCGCTTCGCTGGTGGCCCACCACGTGACGGCGCCCGTGCAGGCACTGGTCACGGCGAGCGAGGGGATGGGGCGGGGGGACCTGGCGACGCCGATCCAGCCGCGCGCGGGGGTCACGGAGGTGGTGACGCTGGCCTATACGCTGGAGCAGATGCGGGGCCGCCTCCAGGCGGCCTATGAGGCACTGCGTCGCTCCAAGGCCTGGTCAGAAAATTTGATTGCCTCCCTGGCGGAGGGGGTCGTGACGGTGGATGCGGCGGGCCACCTGACCTCCTTCAGCCCGGGGGCGGAGCGTATTTTGGGCTGGCAGGCGCAGGATGTGATTGGCCGTTCCTTTTGGGGTCTCATCGGGGAGGCGGCCCCAGGTGGCGCGGAGCCCTCCTTCCCGCTACCCATCGTGACGGGCGGGGGCGCCACGCGGCAAACCGGGTTCACGCGCGCGGGCGAGCCGCTGACGCTGCTGATTACCAGCGGGAGCGCGCCCTCGGCAAGCGATGGCGCGTGGGAGCAGGCTTACGTCTTTCGTGACGTAACGGAGGAGGAACGCTCGCTGCGGCTGCGTGAGTTTCTGCTTGCCAACGTCTCCCACGAGTTCAAGACCCCCCTCGCCGCGCTGCGGGCCGCTGTCGAGTTTCTGGTGGCGGACCTGCCCACCCTTTCCGAGGCGGAGCTACAAGAGTTGGTCAACTCGGTGTGGCAGGGCACCGTTCGGCTGGAAGAGTTGGTGGACAACCTGTTGAGCAGCGCGAGCCTGCACACGGGCCATTTCACTGTTCGCCCCCACCCGACCGAGCTGGAAGCGGTGATCGAGGAGGTGCTGTTGGGCATGCGCCCGCTGCTCGCGTCACGCGGCCAGTGGCTGAAGGTAGATGCCCCCTCCCCCCTCCCCCCTATCCAAGCCGACGCGCGCCGCCTGAATCAGGTGCTGGTCAATTTGATCTCGAACGCCAGCAAGTATGGCCCCCCCCAGGCGCCCATCCGGCTGCGGGTGGAGGAGCGGAGCGCAGACGTGCTGGTCGAGGTGAGCGACAGGGGGCCCGGACTCCGCCCGATCTGCAGCCGCACCTGTTCCAGCCCTTTTCCCGAGACGAGGATCCGGCTCGCAGCGGCATCGGCCTGGGCCTATCCATCGTCCGCGCCATCGTCGAGCGGCACGGGGGCAGCGTCGGGGTGCGCAGCCAGCCAGGGGAGGGCGCAACATTCTGGTTCACGCTGCCGCTTTGAGCGGGATGACAAGGGGGAGGGGTTATGAAAATTCTGGCGGTGGATGACGACGTGCAACTGGCGACCATCATCGCCTTTACGCTGCGGCGCGAGGGCTTCATCGTGCTCAGCGCGCACGACGGGCAGGCGGCGCTTGCCCTATGGGAGGCGGAGCAGCCCAACCTGGTGCTGCTGGACGTGAACCTGCCCCGCCTGAATGGCTACGAGGTGCTGCGGCACATTCGTGAGGCGGGCAAGACGCCCGTCATCATGCTGACGGTGCGCGGGGACGAGGAGGACATGGTGCGCGGCCTGGACCTGGGGGCAGACGACTACATCCCCAAGCCCTTCAGCCCCAAGACCCTCCTCGCCCGCATCCGCGCGGTCCTCCGCCGGAGCGGGGCCGCGCCCACCGGCGACCTGGCGGCCAGTGATTTGAGGCTGGACGTGGATCGCCAGGAGGTACGCATCGCCGATGGCGCGCCGGTCAAGCTCACCCCGCTCGAATTTCGCCTCCTCCACTTTCTGATGATCCATCGCGGCCAGGTGCTCCCCTCTGAAACCCTTATCGAGCATGTGTGGGGCTATGGCGACACGGGCGACCGCATGCTGCTGAAGCAGTTGGTTCGCCGCCTGCGCCGCAAGATCGAGGCGGACCCGGCCAACCCCACCTACATCGAGACGGTGGGCAGCGTCGGGTATGCGCTGTGCAGCGATTGACCTCCCCGTAGGGCTTCCCCACCTTGCTGTTCCCCTAACGCCGACTGATTTTGCCACCAGCGACCGCTCCCCCTGTCGGCCTATCACCAACTTGTCACCGCCGCGCTACCCGCCCTGTCACCGCAGGGGGCGATACTGGCCCTATCGTGAGGACTTGATCCACGGAGGAGGTAAAGATGGGAATGCGCAAGTGGCTCTTGTTGGGCCTTCTACTCTGGTTGGTGCTCGTCGGGGGGCTGGTGGCCTGTGGCGGGCCCGCTTCGACTGCGTCCGGCGCGGCGGATGAGGTGACGCTGACGCTAGGGGGCTATACCACCCCTCGCGAGGCATACGGCGAGATCATCCCGCTCTTTCAAGCGTTTTGGAAAGAGAAGAGCGGGCAGAGCGTGCGCTTCGAGGAATCCTACCTGGGGTCCGGCGCGCAGTCGCGAGCGGTGGTGGAAGGGTTCGAGGCGGATTTGGTGGCGCTCTCGCTGGAAGCGGATGTGAAGCGCATCGCGGATGCGGGGCTGATTACCCATGACTGGAAGGCACTGCCCCATGGCGGGATGGTAAGCACCTCGGTCGTGGTCATCGCGGTGCGCGAGGGCAATCCAAAGGGGATTCGGGAGTGGGCCGACCTGGCCCAGCCAGGGCTGGAGGTGCTCACCCCGGACCCGCAGACGAGCGGTGGGGCCCAGTGGAACGTGCTGGCCATGCTGGGCGCTGCCGAGCGCGGCACGGTTCCTGGGTATGCCGAGGGCGATCGCACCGCCGCATTCGAGTTTTTGAGGACGGTCTTCAGCAATGTCACGGTGCTCGACAAGTCTGCGCGCGACAGCATCACCACCTTCGAGAAGGGGATTGGCGACGTAGCGATCACCTACGAGAACGAGGCGTTGGTAGGGCAGCAGAACGGGCAGAACTATGAGTATGTGGTGCCCCGCTCGACGATCCTGATTGAGAACCCTGATAGCAGTGGTGGATCGCTACGTGGACGAGCATGGCACCCGCGAGGTGGCCGAGGCGTTCCGCGATTTTCTCTGGACGCCGGAGGCGCAGCGCATCTTTGCGGAGCATGGGTTGCGCTCGGTAGACCCAGAGGTGGCGCAGGAAAGCGCGGCACTCTTCCCGCCCGTCGAGGATCTGTTCACTGTCGAGCATTTCGGCGGCTGGAACAACGTCACCGCCCCCTTCTTTGGGGAGGCAGGGCTTTACATCCAGATGATCGAGGCGGTGCAGCGTGAGCAGTGAGCGCACGATGCTCCCACTCATCAAGGAGAGCAGGCTGAGCCCACGGCTGGGGGGGCCGCTCCTGCTGCGCGGGTTGGCGTTGAGCTACCTGGCCCTGATGCTCCTGCTGCCGCTGGCAGCAGTGGCGCAGGATGGGTTGAGCGAGGGGCTGGGCGGCTTGTGGGCGGAGATTCGCCGCCCCTCCGCCTGGGCGGCGATCCGGCTCACGCTCTGGACGGCGGCTGCCATGATGGTGGTCAACACGGTGATGGGCACGTTGACGGCCTACGTGCTGGTGCGCTATCGCTTTCCGGGCCGCTCGCTGATCAACGCGCTGATAGACATCCCCTTCGCCATCCCCACGCTCGTCACCGGGGTGATGCTGGTGCTCCTGTACGGGCCGCAGGGGGCCCTTGGCGGCTGGCTGAACCAGAACTGGGGGTGGCAGGTGATCTTTGCCCCGCCCGGTATCATCCTGGCGCTGCTGTTCGTCAGCTTTCCTTTTGTGGTGCGCACGCTCCAGCCCGTGCTGATGAGCATCGAGTTGGACCAGGAAGAGGCGGCATACACCCTGGGCGCCTCGTCGTGGCACACCTTCCGGCGCGTGCTGCTGCCCGCCATCCTCCCAGCCATCGTCACGGGTGCGCTGCTCAGCTTCGCGCGCGCCCTGGGGGAATTCGGCTCCATCGTGGTGGTCGCCGGCAATTTCCCCATGCGCTCGCAGACCGCTGCCGTGTACGTGCTCAGCCAGATTGAATCGGACAACCAGCAGGGGGCAAGCGCCATGTCCCTGGTCATGCTCGCGCTTGCGTTCACGCTGATCGTCGTCGTGGAGCGGGTCCAGCAGCGGCAAGGCGGGCGAGCATGAGCGGGATAGCGTCCGGCTTATTGGGCAGGGAGGAGGGGAAGCATGCGTAGTTTGACCTGGAGTCAGCCAATCAGTCTGCCGCGGTGGCGCGGCGTGCGGTGGGGCCGTGCGCTGCTTATCGGCATCGTGGTGGGGTATGTTCTGATCCTGATAGCCTGGCCGCTGCTCGCGGTGCTGCGCGGCGCGCTATCAGAGGGGGCTGGGCGGTTCGTGGCGGAGGTGAGCCAGCCCGATGTGCTGCGCGCGTTCTGGCTCACCCTCTCGCTCGCCATGGGTGCCCTGCTGGTCAATGGCGTGTTTGGCACCCTGGTGGCCTACGTGCTGGTTCGGCACAACTTTCGTGGGCGCGATTGGATCAATGGGCTGGTGGATTTGCCCTTTGTCGTCTCGCCCGTCATCGCGGGATACATGATTATCCTCCTGTTCGGTCGCGGGGGGTGGTTCGCGCCGCTGGTGGAGGCGACGGGCGTTCGCGTGCTCTTCGCGCTGCCTGGCATGTTCCTGGTGACGCTCTTTGTCTCGATCCCCTTTGTGATCCGCGAGATCATGCCCGTGCTGCAGCAGATGGGGGAAGAGCCGGAGCAGGCGGCCTATACGCTGGGTGCCAGCGGTTGGCAGGCGTTCTGGCGCGTGACTTTTCCGGGCATCCGCTGGGGGCTGGGCTACGGGCTGACGCTAACCCTGGGGCGTGCGCTCGGCGAGTTTGGCGCGGTGCTGGTGGTCGGCGGCGCGGTGAGCGGGCGCACGGAAACCGCCACGCTTTATATCTGGCGCGCCATGGAGGAGCGGCAATATATTGGCGCTTACGCCGCCTCCCTCGTGCTCGCGGCTGTCTCATTTGCGGTGCTCCTCGGCATGGAGCACATGCGGGCACGCGCCGAGCAGCATTGATCGGCCTTCCCCCTACCTGTCCCTCTCAAGGAGCGAACGATGAGCATCGTTTTGGAAAAGTTGGTCAAGCACTACGCTCTTCAAACTGTGGTGGATCATGTGTCGCTGGACATCGCCGACGGGGAGCTCCTCGTGCTGTTGGGGGCAAGCGGCAGCGGCAAAAGCACCATCCTCCGCATGATTGCGGGGCTGATGCCCGTGGACGAGGGGCGCATCTTCTTGCATGGGCGCGATGTGACGGAGCTTAGCCCCCAGGCGCGCAACGTGGGCTTTGTGTTCCAGAATTATTCGCTGTTTCGTCACATGACAGTCGCCCAGAACATTGAGTTTGGGCTGGAAATCCGGCGCGTCCCGAAAGCCGCGCGCGCCACCCGACGGGACGAGTTGCTGGAGATGGCCGGTCTGGCCGGGCTGGGGGGGCGCTATCCCCGACAGCTGTCCGGCGGGCAGCAGCAGCGGGTAGCGGTGGCGCGCGCGCTCGCCTTTGAGCCCTCGGTGCTGCTGCTCGATGAGCCCTTCGGCGCGCTGGATGTGAAGATTCGCGCTCAGCTTCGCCAGACGCTTAAAGCGGTGCAGCGCCAGTTGGGCGTGACGACCATCCTCGTGACGCACGATCAGGAAGAAGCCTTTGAGCTGGCTGACCGGATCGGCGTGATTGACAAGGGGCGGCTGCTGGAGGTGGGCACCCCGATGGAACTGTACCGCCGCCCCCGCCACGAATTCGTGGCCCAGTTTCTGGGCAGTGCCACGCTGCTGGGGGGGCAGTGGGAGGCGGGGCACCTGCACCTGGGGGCGTTGACCCTCCCCGCGCCCACTGCGCCGCCGGACCTTCCGCCAGATGGGCAGGTGGCGGTCCTGCTGCGCCCCGAAGCGTTGAAGGTGGCAACCAATCGCGAGCAGCTGTCGTCGCCGCTCCTGGGCAAGGGGACGGTGGAGGAGGTAGATTTTCTGGGGGCGCTACAGCGCGTCCACGTCCGCCTGCAGCCGCTCCCCGGCATTCGCTCGCTGGCCGCACGCTACGGTGAGGGGGAGGTGACCTTGCAGGTGGCGCAGCTTTCCGGCGAGCCGGAGCCAACGCGCTTTGAGGTGGGTCAACCCGTGTGGGTGGGCATCCAGGCCTTCCACCTGATGCCGCGCGTCGCGCCCTCGCTCCTGCTCTGCGTGACAGAGGGGTGGGACGATGCAGCCTTGCACAGGGCAGGCAGGCTGCTCCCGAGCCTGAGTAGCGGCCCCGTCACGGTGCTGGCGGTGGGGCGCACCCTTGAGGCAGCCGAGCAGCGTTTGAAGGGGGCGCGCCAGCAATTGGGGCACCGACCGGGCATCCACTTCAAGGCGCGGCGCGGCGCCGCCACCGAGGAGATTCTGCGGGAAATTCAGGGCGGACACTACGATCTGGCGCTGATTCAGGGAGACCCATCTGGCGGCACGTCGGATGCGGGGGAGAACGTGGTCGAAGGGGTGGTGCGCCATGCCCCAACCCCCGTGCTAGTGATGAGGGGCGATCAGCCCTCCCTGCGACGCGTACTGCTGTGCACGGCAGCGGGCGAGCCGGGCAAGCTGGACGTTCTATTGGGGGGACAGCTGGCGCACCATGCTGGCGCGAGCGCCACCCTGCTCTACGTCGTGCCCCCACCCATTCCCGTCACCCCCCTCTCCTTCGAGTATGCGTCTGCTCCGACCGTGGCGTATGTGCCAACCGCTACCGCTGCGCTGCGCCACCTGGAGCAGGGGGTTCAAACCCTGCACGGCCAGGGCATTCGTGCAGGGTCCAAGATGCGCCAGGGTCGCATCCTGGATGAGATTCTGGCAGAGGCAGCAGAGGGGGACTATGACCTGATTGTGGTGGGGGGGCACCTGGGCAGCGCGGGCCTGTCGTTTCTGGAGCACGATCTGGCCAGCGATGTGGTGCGCACGGCAGATCGCCCGGTGCTCGTGGTGCGGGGCGCGTTGGCTTGAGGCGCGTGCGGGGCGGCGTCAGTCCTTGCGCCGCCCCTCCAGCCAGGCCAGGGTGTCGGAATTGAAGCGGTCGGGCTGCTCGTCGTGGGGCAGCAGGTTGGCGTCGTAGCCGTTCACGACGGCGCGCGGGTTCACGCGGAGAAACTCGGTTCCGTTTTGCACGGGGGTCGTCCGCGCCTGATAGCCCCACACGAGGAGCAGGGGGTTTTTGAGCCGTGCCCACTCGTCGCGCACGTCGCGGTTCAGGTAGCCGCTGACAAAGGCGCCCGGCGCAAAGCGGGCGTTGGGCTGATGCGAGACATCGTAGTGATACTCGATCATCTCGTCCGTCACGAGCGAGGGGTCGTGGTAGCCCATCCCCTTCAAAAAATAGCGCAGGCTGGGCGGGCTGGTCAACAGGTTGAAGAAGCCCTCCCCCACCACGGGCGCCCGCACGAAGGCGTAGAACAGATCCCCCAGCAGGGGAGTCTTGCTGCGAAGCTGCTGCAGGCCAACCGGCTCGATCAGCACCAGTTTCCCAAAGCGCTCCGGGTAGCGGGCGGCGGCGGCGATGACGAAGGAGCAGGAAAGCGAGGTGGCGATCACGTGGGTCGGCCGCCCTATCACATCGCGCGCGAAGTCGGCGATCAGCGCGATGAATACCTCGTCGGTATAGCTCATGGCCGGATGGTCGCTTTGCCCGAAGCCCAGCAGGTCCGGGGCAAAGACGCGGTACCCCTTCGAGGCAAAATAGGAGAAATTGTTGCGAAACTCGTAGGCGCTGGCGGCGGCGTGGATGCCGTGCAGCAGCAGCAGGGGCTCCCCCTCCTCCGGCCCCGCCACCCGGTAAGCCACTCCACCCAGCCGCCAGGGGTAGCGCCCCCCCTCGCCGCCCAGCACCGACACGGGCGGTGCGCTCGCCTGCTCGGACAGGTGATTGAAGCCCGCCACGGCTGCCACCGACAGCGCCCCCGCCAGGATACCCCGCCACCAATCGCCCTCTCGCCTCATTGCCTCACCCCCTGCCACACAATAGTTGCTCCTCAGTGTAGCCAGCCAGAGGGCAGCGGACAAGTTCCCCGCTTGGCGTATCCGTACGCTTGAGATTGCGGCCCTCGGTATCGCGCATTATAATGCGCGGCACATGAGCATCAGGCAGGCGCTGGTTGACCTCCGCGCCACCCTAAAGGCTGACGTTGCACCATGCAACCGGGAAAGATTCGATGACCCTTCGCCTATTTCGTAACGCAGCACTGGTCGTGACGATGGATGAGGAGCGGCGGGAAATCCCCGATGGCGCCCTGGTGGTGCGTGATCGGGAAATTGTCGCGGTTGGCCCCTCGTCGGAGATCGTGCCGGAGTGGGAAGATCAGGCTGAGCGCACGACAGACGCGCGCCACATGGTGCTGCTGCCGGGGCTGGTCAACACGCACCACCACCTCTGCCAGACCCTCACCCGCGCGGTACCCGCCGCGCAGAACGCCGAGCTTTTTCGCCTGGCTGCTCACGCACTACCCCATCTGGGCGCGGCTCACCGGCGAGGCCATCTACATCAGTGCGCTGACCGGCCTGGCAGAGCTCCTCCTCAGCGGCTGCACCACCGCTGCCGACCACCTCTATCTGTACCCCAACGACTGCGACATCGAGGACGAGATCCGGGCGGCGCAGGAGCTTGGCATCCGCTTCCACCCCACGCGCGGCTCCATGAGCCTGGGCGAGAGCCAGGGCGGGCTGCCACCCGACCGCGTGACGGAGGACGAGCCGACGATCCTGCAAGCGGACGCAGCAGGCCATCGAGCGCTGGCACGAGCCGGACCGCTTCGGGATGGTGCGCGTCGGGGTGGCCCCCTGCTCCCCCTTCTCCGTCACGCCGGAGCTGATGCGCGAGAGCGCCGACCTGGCCCGCGCCTACCACGTGGGCATGCACACGCACCTGGCCGAGACGCTGGACGAGGAGCGCTTCTGCCTGGAGCGCTTTGGCCAGCGTCCCGCGCGAGTACGCCGAGTCGCTCGGCTGGACCGGCGACGAGGTGTGGTGGGCCCACTCGGTCCACGTGAACCCCGTCGAGATCTCCCTGATGGCGCGCACCGGCACGGGCATGAGCCACTGCCCCTCCAGCAACATGCGGCTGGCCAGCGGCATCGCGCCCGTGCGGGCGATGCGGGACGCGGGCGTGAAGGTGTCGCTGGGGGTGGATGGCTCCGCCTCGAACGACTCGCAACCACCTGCTGGCCGAGGCGCGGCAGGCCCTGCTGCTCCAGCGGGTGCAGGGCAACCCCGCCGCGATGAGCGCGCGCGAGGCGCTGGAAATTGCCACGCGCGGCGGGGCGGCGGTGCTGGGGCGGGACGACATCGGCGCGCTCGCCCCTGGCATGGCGGCGGACGTGATCGGCTTCCGGATGGATAGGCTGGACTATGCAGGCGCGGCCCCGCACGACCTGCTGGCCGCCCTGCTCTTCTGCCACCCGCGCCAGGCCGATATGGTCATGGTCAACGGGCGCGTGCTGGTGGACCACGGCGAGTTGCTTGGCTGGGAATTGGGGCAGGTGGTGGCGCGGCACAACGAGATAGCCGCCGCGTTGGTGGCGGGCTAACCCGCGCCCCCCTCCCCTCACGATGGAGAGCCCTATGACATCTGCGGAGCGCCAGCAAAAGATAAAGTTGTACGGGTACGCGCCCACCTTTCTACAGGAGGCGCTTCCCTATCTCCCGCGGGAGATGTGGCAGTTCAGGGCCGCGCCCGATGGATGGACCATCCACGAGGTGCTGGTTCACCTCACCGACAGCGAGGCCAATAGCTTCGTGCGGTTGCGCCGCTGCCTTGCCGAGCCGGGCGGGACGGTGATGGCCTACGACGAGCAGCGCTGGGCCACCGAGCTTGACTACCACGCGCGCGACCCCTACGAGGCGCTGGAGCTGTTCCGCTGGCTCCGCCAGAGCAGCTACAACCTGATTTGCCAGCAGCCGGAGTCGGCGTGGGGGCGCACGATCGAGCACCCCGACAATGGGACCATGACGCTCGACGACTGGCTCGACACCTACACCCGCCACGTGCCGGATCACATCGAGCAGATGCACGGCATCCATCGAGCGTGGAAGGCATCGCAGGCGGCGCCCGACCCCGTGGTGGACGCGGCCCCGCCGCCAGCCCCCCTGCAACGGTCACGCTGCGCGAGGTGACTGACGATACGGCGCGTGCCGTGATTCGGCTTCGCGTGCGGGCTGACCAGGCCCACTTTGTGGCCCCCAACGCCTACTCGATCGCGCAGGCTTACTTTGAGCCGAAAGCCTGGTTCCGGGCTGTTTACGCCGACGAGGTGCCGGTTGGCTTCGTGATGCTGGAAGACGACCCCGAGAAGGAAGAGTATTTCCTCTGGCGCTTCATGATTGACGCAGCACACCAGGGCAAGGGGTATGGGGCGGAAGCAATCCGTCTGCTGGTAGAGCATGTTCGCACCCGCCCGGGCGCGCGCGTGTTGTACGTCTCTTATGTCCCCGGCGAGGGGAGCCCCGCGGGTTCTACCACCGCCTGGGCTTCGAGCCTACGGGCGAGGTGGTCGAAGGTGAGATTGTTGCGCGGCTGCCGTTGGAGGGCGCGGTGCTGAGCGAATCAAGCTAAGGCTCGCGAAGCCGTGGCATTCGACCTACAACTGATATCCGGTCCCCAAGGCGGCCGGGCTGAGTGCGCAAAGCCACGGTGGCTTTTCACGCCCGTGGCTTTGTGCGTTCAGCCCGTTGGCCTTTGGCGGCGGGCGCGCTTTGCGGCGCGCTGTGTTTCGTTATATCGGATCAAGGACGGAGGAGAGATGAAGCGAGTGAAGGGCGTATTGACGGTAGCGATCGTACTGATGGCGCTGATGCTGGCGGCCTGTGGGGGAAGCACCCCTACCACGGGTGACACGGGGGGCACCGACGAGGGAACTGCCACCGAGCCGACCGAGGCAGCCGAGGCACCGGCGGAGGAAGCCGGCGAGGCGGGCGAGCCCTTTCAGGTGGCCTTCGTCTATGTAGCACCCATCGGCGACCTCGGATGGACCTGGGCGCACGATCAGGGGCGACTGGCCATCGAGGAGGAGTTTGGGGATGCTGTCGAGACTACCTACATCGAAAATGTGCCGGAGGGCCCCGAATCGGCGCGCGTGATCCGCGACTTTGCCCAGAAGGGCTATGACCTGATCTTTACCACCTCGTTCGGTTACATGGACTACACGGTGGAGGTGGCGCAGGAGTTCCCGGAAACGTGGTTCGTCCACATCTCCGGCTACAAGACCGCCGACAACCTGAGCACGGTGTTTGGCCGGATGGAGATTCCCCGCTACCTGAGCGGTGTCGTGGCGGGCGAGGCCACCGAGTCGAACCAGATTGGCTTTGTGGCAGCGTTCCCCATCCCGGAGGTGATTCGCGGCATCAACGCCTTCACGCTGGGCGCGCGCGCCGTGAACCCGGACGCCGAGGTGAGCGTGGTCTACACCAACACCTGGTTTGGCCCGCCGGAAGAGCGCGAGGCCGCGCAGGCCCTGCTGGACCAGGGGGCGGACGTGATCGCGCAGCACCAGGACACGACGGAGCCGCAAAAGGCCGCGCAGGAGGCGGGCGCGGTGTCCATCGGCTATGACTCGGACATGAGCGCGATTGTGGGCGACAGCGTGCTGACCAGCCCCGTCTGGGACTGGGGTCCGAAGTACATCGAGATCGTCCGCCAGGTCATGGAGGGCACCTACCAGACCGAGTCCTACTACGGGTCGGACATCGTCGCGCTTGCCCCGCTCAGCGCGCAGGTGGATGCCCGCATCGTGGACATGGTAGAGGCGCAGGATGCGGCCATCCGCGATGGCACAGCCGATGTCTTCTGCGGCCCCATCACCTCCAACACGGGCGTGTTGGTCGTGGCGGAGGGGAACTGCCTCACCGACGAGGAACTGCTCTCGATGGACTGGTACGTGGAGGGAGTGCAGGCGGAGGCACCCGCCGAGGCCCAGGAGGGGCTTGGCGAGGCCAGCGACAAGGTGCCTGCCTGGACTGTTACGCCGTAGGGCTTGGCCCACACGCTGGGGCGTTGAAGGCGGCTCCGCTTTGCGAGGTCCGACCTTCAACGCCCCAACGCTCAACCACACTCGATCCTGGGAAACGGTATCATGGAGTCACCGCTCGTCGAACTTCGAGGCATCACGAAGCGCTTTCCGGGCGTGATCGCCAACCAGGACGTGAATCTAGTCATCCAGCGCGGGGAGATCCACGCCCTGCTGGGTGAGAATGGGGCTGGCAAGTCCACGCTCATGAACGCCCTGTCCGGCCTGTACCGCCCCGACGAGGGGCAAATCTTTTGGAAGGGGGAGCCGGTGGACATTGGCTCCCCGCGCGATGCCTTCCGGCTGGGCATCGGCATGGTCCATCAGCACTTTATGCTGGTCAAGCCGATGACCGTGGCGGAAAACGTCACGCTCGGGCTGGGTCAGGGCATCGCGCTGGATTTGAACGAGGTGGCTGCCCGCATTCGCGAGATTGGCGCGCGCTACAAGATGCGCGTCGAGCCGCACGTGCCCATCTGGCAGCTTTCGGTGGGCGAGCAGCAGCGGGTGGAGATCCTCAAACTGCTTTATCGCGGGGCGGAGTTGCTCATCCTGGACGAGCCCACTGCCGTGCTGACCCCCCAGGAGGCGGAGGAACTGGGCGAGACGCTGCGCGAGATGACTGCCGAGGGAAAGTCGGTCATCTTCATCACCCACAAGTTGGACGAGGTGACGCGCTTTGCCGACCACGTCACGGTGCTGCGCGGCGGGCGCGTCATCGCCTCCCACGAGATTGCGGGCAGCACCAAGGCGGGGCTGGCCCGCGAGATGGTAGGGCGGGACGTGCTGTTCCGCCTCGACAAGGGGGAGGGGACGCCCGGCGCGGTCATCCTGTCGCTGCGCGATGTCCGGGCGCTGAACGACAAGGGGTTGCCCGCCCTGCGGGGCATTGACCTGGAGGTGCACCGAGGGGAGATTGTAGGGATTGCCGGCGTGGCGGGCAACGGCCAGCAGGAGTTGGCCGAGGTGGTCACCCGCCTGCGCCCCGTCACGGCGGGGCAGGTGCACCTGGGCGAGGAGGATCTCACCCGCCGCAGCCCGCTCGATGCCATCCGGGCCGGGGTCAGCCACATCCCTGCAGATCGCCTTCATGTGGGCGTGGCGGGCAACATGTCGGTCTCCGAGAATTTGATCATGAAGGGCTACCGCAGCCAGCCGCTGGCGCGCGGGCCGCTCCTCTCCTTTGGGGCCATCGCGGGCTACGCGCAGCGCCTGATCGAGACCTTTCGCATCGCCACGCCCAGCCCCCGAACGCCGGTGCGCACCCTCAGCGGGGGCAACCTGCAGAAGGCCATCCTCGCGCGCGAGATTGACGCGCCCCACGCCCTGCTGGTCGCCGTCCACCCCACGCGCGGGTTGGACATCGGCGCTACCGAGACCGTGCGCCGCCATCTGCTGGAGCAACGCAGCGCCGGGGCGGCGGTCCTCCTCTTCTCGGAAGATTTGGACGAGCACTTTGCCCTGGCCGACCGCATAGCCGTCCTCTCCGAGGGGAGGATCATGGGCATCCTCCCCGTTGAGGAGGCGGACATCGAGACGATTGGGTTGATGATGGCGGGCGAGACAGCAACCTGAGCGATGCCCCCGTGGCGGGCGGCGCTCCAAGCGAGGGTCTATCATGCAATTAGCTCTTGAAAAACGCCTTGATTCGTCACCGAGGCAGGTGCTGGCGATCCGTGCGATCTCGCTGCTGCTGGCCTTTGTGGCGGGGGCCCTGCTGCTGGCGGCGGCGGGGGCCAACCCCCTGACCACCTATCGCGCGATGCTGGTCGGCGCACTGGGCGATCGCTACGCGCTCACCGAGACGCTGGTCAAGGCGATCCCGCTGATGCTGACCGGCCTGGCAGTTTCTGTAGCCTTCCAGATGCGATTCTGGAACATCGGCGCGGAGGGGCAACTGGCGATGGGTGCCTGCGCGGCGGCGGGCATCGCCCTGTTTGGCCCGCCCGCTTTGCCCTGGCTGCCGCAGGGAATCTGGTTGCCCCTGCTCGTCGTGGGGGGCTTTGCGGCGGGGGCGCTGTGGGGGCTGATCCCCGCCGCCCTGAAGGCTTATCTGGACGTGAACGAGATCATCACCACCTTGATGCTCAACTATGTGGCGATCCGCTGGATCGAGTTTTTGTTTTATGGTCCCTGGAAGGACCCGCAGGGGATGGGCTTTCCGGGCACTGCCGCCTTCCCCGAATTCGCCTGGCTGCCCCGCCTGACCGGGCGCGTCCATGGGGGCTTGATCTTCGCCCTGCTGGCCGCCCTCGCGCTCTGGTTCCTGCTCACGCGGACGCGTTGGGGATACGAGATTCGCCTCCTCGGCGAAAATCCGGTGGCGGCGCGCTACGCGGGCGTCAACGTCGCGCGCATCACGCTGCTGGTGATGCTGCTGAGCGGCGGCATCGCAGGGATGGCGGGCATGGCGGAGGTGGCCGGCATCTCGCACCGCCTGCAGCAGGGGCTGACGCTCGGCTATGGCTTTACCGGCATCATCATCGCCTGGCTGGCGCGCCTGAACCCGTGGGGGGTGCTGCTTGTAGCCTTTGCGCTGGCTGCGCTGCTGGTGGGGGGGGATCAGCTTCAAATGACGATGGGGCTGCCCGCCTCGATCGGCCTGGTGCTGCAGGGCATCATCTTTTTCTTCGTGCTTGGCGGGGACATCTTTACACAGTATAGGCTGCGCGTGACAGGGGTGGGCGGTGCGCGCGCGATCAGGGGGAGCGAGGTGGGTGGATGAACGCAGAAGCATTAAAGGCGCTCCAGGCGCCGTTGAAGGAGCGCTACCGCGAGGCACCGGAAGCGGCACTGCTGACGCTACGGGCGGAGGGACAGCTTGGCGAGGGCATCACCTGCCGCGTGGCGACGGGCAAGGCGCTGGCAGAGGCGGGGCTGCACCCGGCGACGGGCGGCGACGGGCTCGCCCTCTGCTCCGGCGACATGCTGCTGGAAGCGCTTGTCGCCTGCGCGGGCGTTACGCTGAAGGCGGTGGCCACGGCCATCGGGGTTGACCTGCGCGATGGAACGGTGATGGCAGAGGGGGATCTGGACTTTCGCGGGACGCTCGGCGTCTCGAAGGAGGCGCCGGTCGGCTTTCGCGACATTCGGCTGCGTTTCCAGTTGGACACCGACGCCAGCGAGGAACAGCTTCAAACGCTGATTCGCCTGACCGAGCGCTACTGCGTGGTGTACCAGACCCTGCGCAGTGCGCCGCCCATCGCGGTCACGCACGAGACAGTTCCATGAGGGCATAGGCCCCTCCCCCATCGCTGCCTGCCATCCGCCACCTTTACCCTGGGACCTTTTATGGATATCACGCTCCTTACCTCGATCCTGGCCGTGACCATCCGCGCGGGCACCTCGCTGCTCTACGCGACCATCGGCGAAATCTTCGCCGAGCGCTCCGGCGTGCTGAACCTCGGCGTGGAGGGCATGATGCTGATGGGGGCGGTGAGCGGCTTTGCCGCGGCTTACCATTCCGGCAATGCATTGGTGGGGATCCTGGTGGCGATGCTGGTCGGCGCGCTGCTGGCTGCCATCCACGCCTTCCTGACGATCTCGCTGCGTGCCGACCAGGTGGTCAGCGGCCTCGCGCTGACCATCTTTGGGCTGGGGTTGGCCTCCTTTCTGGGGCAACGGTTGGGGTCGGGCGGCGCCCCCCTGGTCGGCCTGCAGGGGCCGCGCTTCAACCGCCTGGCGATACCCGGCCTGAGCGAGCTACCCTTGATCGGCCCGTCCCTCTTCGAGCAGGACCTCGTGACCTACGCGCTCTACCTCTTCGTGCCGCTGGCCACCTACTTTTTGTACCGCACGCGCCCCGGCCTGAACCTGCGGGCCGTGGGCGAGAACCCGCGCGCCGCCGATGCCATGGGGGTGGATGTGGCGCGCATCCGCTACCTGTACACGATCGTGGGCGGGGCCCTGGCCGGGCTGGGCGGCGCCCACCTGTCGCTTGCCTACACCCCCGGCTGGACGGAGAACCTGACCGGCGGGCGCGGCTGGATAGCCGTCGCCCTGGTCATCTTTGCGCTGTGGGACCCCGCCCGTGCCGTGATCGGCGCGTTGCTCTTCGGCGGGATCAACGCCATCCAGTTCCGCATGCAGGCGGCGGGCACCACCATCCCCGCCTCCTTCCTAAACATGCTCCCCTACCTGTTTACCATCCTGGTCATGGTGGGGATCACCGTCTATGAGAAGCTGTCGCGCTCCGTGGGCGCACCCGCCGCGCTGGGGCAGCCCTACCATCGCGAGGAGCGAGGCCTGTAGCGGGGGCGGGGAGGCTTGGAGAGTTAATCGCTACGATGCGAATCTTGATAGTTTCTAACTATTACCCCCCCTTCGAGCATGGAGGGTGGGAGCAAAACACGCGGGATGTCGCGGAGCGACTGCGGCAGCGTGGCCACAGCGTCCAAATTGTGACCAGCACCCAAGGTGCGGATTCCTTAGCGGCGCCGGAGCCCTGGGTGGCGCGCGTGCTCCATCTGGAAAGCCCAGATGTGGCCCACTACCATCCTGTCTATACCCTGCGCGTGCGGGCCCGCCGCCGCGAGAACCTCCAGTCCCTCGATCGCGTGGCAGCGGCATTCAGCCCGGAGGTTGTGTTTATCAACGGGATGTGGAACCTCTCGAGCCATGTTGCGGCGCACCTGGAAGAGTTGTACCCCGAACGGGTACTGTATTTTATGTCGAGCTATTGGCCCGCCGAGCCGGACGCCCACAGCGCCTACTGGGCTTTGCCTGCGCTGGGTCCGTGCACCGACCTTTGAAGCGCGCAGCGGCCCTGCTCCTGCGCCCGTGGTACGGCGCAGAGGATGCTCGCTCGGCGCTTCAGTTTCGGCGGGTGCTCTTCGTCAGCGGCTACATGAGGCAGACACTGGTCGCGCAGGTGCCTGCCCTCGCAGCAGGACAACATTTCGTGGTGCATAACGGGGTGGAGCCCACCGCCTTCCCCCCCCGCGCGCGGCGCGATGGCGCGGCGCCCCTCCGGCTGCTTTACACAGGTCGGCTGGTCGAGGCGAAGGGGGTGCACACCCTCATCGAGGCGCTCGGCCATCTCGCAGGAAGTGCCCCATGCCGCGCCCGTGTCGCTCTCGATCGTTGGCAAGGGGACGGAGGCATACGAGACACGCTTGCGCCAGCAGGTGGAGGCACTGAGGCTGAGCGAGCGGGTGCATTTTCATCCCTGGCTTCCGGCGGAGGCGATCCCGCAGATCATGGCCGAGCATGATGTGCTGCTGGTGCCTTCCATCTGGCCGGAGCCGCTGGCCCGCGTGATCCAGGAAGGGATGGCTGCCGGGCTGGCTGTGATCGGCACGCCGGTGGGGGGCACCCCGGAGATTATCGAGGATGGGGTCAACGGCCTGCTATTCGAGGCAGGCAACGCCCCGCTGCTGGCGCAAAAAATTCAACTGCTCCAGCAGGACGCTTCCCTCTACCAGCGACTGACCCAGGCGGGAAAACAGACGGTGAGCGAGCGCTTTACCCTGGAGCGCATGGTGGACGAGATCGAAGCGCACCTGCTGGCTGTCGCGGGGGGCGCGGGGATGTAAGGGGGACGCCACCTATCGAAGGGGTCGCCTACCGATCCGTCAGGTCGCGCGCGAAGTGGAGGATGTGGAATTGCTCGTCCGGCCAGGGGTCGCCCAGGCCAGCAGCGAGGAGGGGGCGAAGCAGGGCGGGGTCTGGCGGGGCGAAGCAGCGGAGGGAGGGAAAGTCCTGGGGGGCGGCGTCCGGGCGCCAGGCAAGGTGGCGGGCGTGGCGCGCGAGGGCTTCCTGCTCCGCCTCGCTGCCGCCGTCCAGCCCATACAGCCAGACGCTGCCCTCCGACCTGCCGATCAGGGCAAGCGCCTCCCCGAAGCGCCACACGCTCCCCTCAGCCAGCCGCTCAGCGAGCCAGGGCTCGTCCACCTGCTGCGCCACCCACCCTGCCATCAGGTAGCCCCCGGTCTGCCGAAGCCAGGGCCCCGCGCGCAGGCGAGCGAGCAGGGCGGCGGGCGAAAGGCTCTGCTCCGGGGCGATGGCCGAGAGGGAGTCGGGGTGGGCGGGCGCGCGGAGGTAGCGATAGTCGCCCTGCTGCCGCATGCCACTGGCGCGCGCCAGGTGGAAGACCTTCTCGTTTTTCCAGCTTGTCGCCAGCCCGAGCGAGCGGATGCCGGGCTGCTCGAGCGCCAGCCGCACGAGGTGGTGGTGCAGGTGGGTGGCAAAGCCCCTGCCCTGGTGCGCCGGGTTGACGCGCAGCCCCTCCAACCACCACCGCCCGGCGCCAACTCGACCACGCGCCCCGTCGCCACGATCTCCTCGCCCAGCACCCCTACCTGCAGCAGCCCGCGCGGGTCTTCCACCCACCGTTGCCAGACCGAGGCGAGGTAGTCCTCGCCCTCCCAGATCGTGCGGGTGAGCTCCACGATCTGCCGGTGGTCTTCCGCGCGGGCCGCACGGAAGGTGAGGGGGGCGGGAAGGCTCATGGATTACCAGCCGACGGTGCCGCGCCCCCCCTTGAAGGGACCACGAACCTTGCTGGTGATCCAGCCTCCGTAAAAATCCCCCTCCTGTGCCTGCACCTGCTCCTCGCCCACAAAGCAGGCATCCACGCGGCTGGCATAAAAGGCGAGGTGGCCGCGCAGGGCCTCGTAGCCAGGCGCGGGGGAGGCGTAGGCCCAGGCGGCCTCCTCGCTCCGGCGCTCGCCTACCTGGAGCGTGAAGTAGCCGGCCTGCCCCTTAAACTCGCAGACAGTGCGGCGCGGCGTGGCGCGGAGGAAGGCCATCTGGATGTCCTCCGGCGGGATGTAGTAGGTGGGCGGGTGGCTGGTTTCCAGCACGCGCAGGGCCCGCGTCGTGTCGGCGATCGTCTCGCCGTTGAACAGGACGCGCACCCGTTGCGCCACAGGCTCCACGCGCGGCGGGCGTGGATAGTCCCACACCGATTCCTGAGCCGCTTCCGGCACCGTGTCTGTCATGGGCGATGCTCCTTTATTCGTCAATCGAGGCCGTGGTGAGGGTCAGCAGCACCCCGCCCTCCGCCGCCACGACGCTGACCAGCCCGCTCCGCTCGATCTGCTCGGTGGTGAAGCGAATCTGCTCCACCCCCTCCCCCTCGCCGCTATCTTCCTCGTTCAGCGTGAAGCCTGCGGCGGGCAGGGCCTCGCGGTAAAAGGCGACTACCTCCTCGGCGCTCATCGTCGGCACCTCGTAGGTGGCCTTGGTGTTCCGGGCGGCGTCATCGTCGGCCACCTCGACCAACTGTGCGCCGTCGGGCAGCGGGATTTCCAGCCCGAAGATCTCGCTGGGGCTACGGGCGTCCGCCAGCGGCGCATCGGCCTCCTCCTGGCCGATCATCTCGCCCTGCCCCCCCTCCTCGGTGGCGGAGCCTTCCGGCTCGGGCGTGCCCAACTCGTCCGGCGAGTTGGGCACCGGCTCGATCATGTCCGGCGTGGACTCCAGCACGGGCAGCCCCGCCTCCGGCGTGGGGGGCACGCCGGTGACGCCCTGCGCGTCATCGCCGCCCCCGCACGCGCTTAGCGCAAGTAGCACGACCAGGCTGATGAGTAAAAAGTAGGTTCGACCCAGCATTCTGTACCCCTCCAGGCAAAACACATGGTATAGAATGCGCCTGGAAAAGCATATCCTATGCCGCCCCGCCTACATCTCCCCCTTCGCCTGGCTCTCGCCCTGGTTAGGCTTCTTGGTAGCTATGGATTTGGCCTGCGTGAAGAGCAGCAGGTAATCCGGCCCGCCCGCCTTGGAGTCGGTCCCGCTCATGTTGAAGCCGCCGAAGGGGTGGACCCCCACGAGCGCGCCGGTGCATTTGCGGTTAAGGTACAGGTTGCCCACGTGGAACTCGTGCTTGGCCCGCTCCAGTCGCTCCGGCACGTTGGAGTAGAGCGCGCCCGTCAGCCCGTAGTCGGTGCTGTTGGCGATGGCGAGCGCATCGTCAAAGTCGCTGGCGGGGATGAGGGCGAGCACCGGCCCAAAGATCTCTTCCTGGGCGATGCGCGCGTCGCCGGGTACGTTGCCAAAGACCGTCGGCTCGATCACGTAGCCCTCTTCCTCCGGGTTGTCGGCGGCGCCACCGCCCACCAGCAGGTCGGCCTCCTCCTTGCCAATCTCGATGTACTGGCGAATCTTGCGGAACGCGCCCTCGTCCACCACCGCGCCCATGAAGTTTTCCGGATCATCGGTCGGGCCAATCGTGAGCTCCTGCGTCAACTCTGCCACACGCCGGGCGACCGGCTCGTACACCTCTTTGACGATGATCGCCCGCGACCCGGCGGAGCACTTTTGCCCCTGGTAGCCGAAGGCGCTCTGCACGATGCCCCTCGCAGCATCTTCCAGATCAGCGGTTTCATCCACGACCACCGCGTCCTTGCCCCCCATCTCCATGATGGTGCGCTTGAGCCACTTTTGCCCGGGCTGGACGCGGGAGGCGCGCTCGTAGATGCGGGTGCCCACCTCGCGCGAGCCGGTGAACGCTATAAAGCGGGTGAGCGGCGAATCCACCAGTCGCCTCGCCGATGACACTGCCCGGGCCGGTGAGGAAGTTGAGCGCGCCGCCAGGGATGCCGCAGTCGCGCAGCAGTTTGGCGCCCAGAAAGCCGATGATCGGCGATTGCGAGGCGGGCTTGACGACCACCGTGTTGCCCGCCACCAGGGCGGCGCCCGTCATGCCGAGAAGGATGGCATTGGGGAAGTTCCAGGGCGGGATGATCGCGCCCACGCCGAGCGGGATGTAGGCCAACTCGTTGATTTCCGGCTCATAGGGGGCCAGGAGCGAGTCGGCCTCCTCGTCCATGCGGATCATCTGGCGCGCGTAGTAGCGGAGAAAGTCTATAGCTTCGGCGGTGTCCGCGTCAGCCTCGGCCCAGCTTTTGCCAACCTCATAGACCATCCAGGCAGAAAAGTAATGCTTGCGCGCCTGCATGCGCCGCGCCGCTTCCTCTATCATCTCGGCACGCTCGCGTACCGGCACGCGGCTCCACGAGCGAAAGGCCTCGGTCGCCGCTTCCAGCGCTCGCTGCGCGTGCTCGACCGTCCCGTTAGACAGGTGGCCGAGCACCTGCTGCGGTCGGTTCGGGTCATTTGAAGCGAACGTGTCGTCGAGCACGATCTCCTCGTCCCCGATCAGCAGCGGGTAGGTGCGGCCAAACTCGCCGCGCACCTCCTCCAGGGCAGCCATGAACGCGGCGCGGTGCTCGTCCTTGTTAAAGTCGGTGAACGGCTCATTGCGGAACTGGTCGGTCACGTCAACCTCCTCGTCCTGATATTTGTGATGGCTAGGGTAAAAGATTGTAACATTGGCGCAGGGGCGGGGCCAACGAGGGGGCCAGGCCGATGACGGGTACGCTTTGGGCTTCGCCCCCTTCATGCTAGGCTATGCGCCAACCCATGATTTCACGAATGCCCCCGTTTCTGGCAAGCGGATGGTCCGGCTTGCCGCAGAGGGGGGTTGAAGGCAGCCCGATGATGAAGCAGATGCTTTGGCTAGTGTTCCTGCTGGGCGCGCTCGCCGCGTGCGGCGGCGCGGCGACGCCAGACCCCGCGCCCGTGGCGGTCCAGCCCTCCCCCTCCCCCTCCCAGGCGAGCCCCCTCCCGGAGCCGAGCGGGCCCCTGCCGTCCAGTGCAACCCCGCCGCCCAGTGCGACGGTTGCCCCCCCGCCAACCGAGACGCGCCCGCCCACCTCCACCACGGCGCCGACCTTCACGCCGCTCGCCACGGCGACCCCGGAGCCACCCCCCACCCCGGCCTTCCAGGATTTTCTGGCCGTCCCACCGGAGCGCCCCCCCAGCCCGGGCCGCATCACCAACGGCAAGACGTACCCGCCGGGCGCGTATGAGTTTATCCACGACCAGTTCGACGTGCCGGAGCCGCCGGGCCGCGTGCCGGACGAGTGGGTGGCGCAGTTGCCGGGCGTGCCGGCGGGCACCTGCCCCCTGACGGGCGAGCCTGCCGCCGAGGGGGTGGCCGCCCTCCGCCCGATCAACGTGCGCATTGACAATTCGCCGCAGGGCAGGCCCCAGGCGGGGCTGGACAACGCCGACGTGCTCTGGGAGACCCCCGCCGAGGGGGGCGTCACGCGGCTGACGGTGACCTTCCACTGTCGCACGCCGCGCACCGTCGGCCCCATCCGCTCCGCGCGGCTCATTGACCTCCACCTGACCCCCATGCTGGAGGCGTGGCTGGTCCATGTGGGGGCCAGCCAGCCGCAGACGGACATGATCTGGGCATCGCCCTTCGCCGACCGCGACATTGACGAGTTGGCTGGCCATCCCGCCTTTTACCGGATTGACCCGTCGCTGGCACCGGTGGGCTGGCTGACCACCTACAGCAACAACGAGCTTATCCAGAGCGTGATTGCGGCGCGGGGGGGCAACACGCTCCCGCAGCCCCTGCGCGGCTGGCAGTTCAGCGAGGCGCCCCCCGCCGGCGGTGGGGCGGCGACCCGTGCCTATGTCCCCTACTCCGGCGGTTCGACCTCCGTGAGCTATCGCTATGACCCCAGCACCGGCCGCTACTGGCGCTACCAGGGGCAAAACGCGCATGTGACGCAGAGCGGCACCCACCTGGCGATGGACAATGTGATAGTCCTCTTCGCCCCGATGCTGGTGACCCCCATCGTCGAGGACTCCCTGGGCAATCGCTCGCTTCACTTTGACCTGCAGGGCACGGGCCGCGCCCTGCTCTTCCGCGACGGGCAGGTGTGGGAGGCGCAGTGGCGGCGGGAGGGGGAAAACACCCTCGTGCGCGTCGTCACCGCCGATGGCACGCTCCTCCCCCTTGCGCCGGGCCAGAGCGCCGTCCAAATCGTTCCCTCCGATATGGGTGTTTCTGGGAATGAGCGCGCGGCCACCGTGGCCGCTCAACCGCCAATCACGCCCAACTCGTTGCCCACCTGCTCGAAGGTGCGAAGCGCAAAGTCCAGATCGTCCCGGCTGTGGGCGGCGGAGGGCATGACGCGGATGCGGGCCGTGCCGTGCGGCACTGTCGGAAAGGCGATGGCGGTGGCAAAGATGTTTTCGTCGAACAGGCGACGGGAAAATTGCTGGGCCAGCGGTGCCTCGCCCAGGATGACCGGGGTGATGGGGGTCTCGGTTTTGCCCAGGTTAAAGCCGAGCGCCTGCATGCCCTGCTGAAAATAGCGGGCGTTGTCCCACAGGCGATCCACCAGATCGGTGCTGGCTTCCAGCAGGTCCACGGCGGCCAGGCAGGCGGCGGCATCCGGGACGGTGAGGGCGCTTGAAAAGAGGAAGGGGCGCCCCCGTTGCCGGAGCCAGCGAATCAGCGAGGCGGACCCTGCCACCACGCCGCCGACCACGCCAAACGCCTTGGACATCGTGCCTACCTCGATGTCTACCTCGCCATGCAGCCCGAAATGATCCACGATGCCGCGCCCGCCGCGCCCCAGCACCCCCTCGCCGTGCGCGTCGTCCACCATCATGATCGCCCCGTGGCGCTTGGCGACCTCGGTCAGGGCGGGGAGCGGCGCGATGTCGCCGTCCATGGAAAAGACCCCGTCCGTGACGACGAGCAGGCGGCGATACTGCGCCTTGTTGGCCTGAAGCGCCTCATCCAGCGCCTCCGGGCTGTTGTGCTCGTAAGGGATGGTTTTGGCCCCGCTCAGGCGGCACCCATCAATGATCGAGGCATGGTTCAGGCGGTCGGAGAAGATGGCGTCCCCCTTGCCCACCACCGAGGGGATCGTTGCCGTATTGGCCTGAAAGCCGCTCTGCAGGACGATGGTGGCTTCCGCGCCCTTGAACTCGGCCAGTCGCTGCTCTAGCTCGCGGTGGATGCTCATCGTGCCGGCGATGCTTCGCACAGCGCCCGGGCCGATGCCCAGCCGCTCCATCGCCTCGCAGGCGGCGGCCACCAGGCGTGGGTGGTTGGCGAGGCCAAGATAGTTGTTGGAGCCGAAGTTCAGCACCTGCTTCCCTTCCACCGAGAGCCATGCCCCCTGTGGCGATTCCAGGGTGCGGATCATCGTCAGCAGCCCCTGGGCCTCCAGCGAGGCCAGTTCGTCGTCTATCCAGGCAAGCGGATGGTTGCTCGGCATGATAGAAATTCCCTCCGGTTGGATGGTCAGCCAGATGGCGCGAGGGCGCTTTGCCGCCACGACGCGCCCGGCAAAACAATAGGGCTTGTTACGCTCGCAGCATTACCTTCCCCACCACCTCGTCCCGCGAGCGCATCAGCGCGAAGCCTGTCTCGAACTCTTCCAGCGGCAGCCGATGGGTGATGAGCGGGGACAGGTCCACGGCGCCTGTGACAAGCAGGGCGCGCATCCGGTGCCAGGTGTCCCAAATCTTGCGCCCGTAGATGGCCTGGATCGTCACGCCCTTGAAGACCACGAGGTTGGCCCAATCAATCTGGATAGGCTTGCCGGGCACGCCCAGCAACGCGGCCTGCCCACCGGGGCGCAGGGCGGCCAGCCCGCTACTGATGGCGGGGGCGGCGCCGCTCATTTCCAGCAGCACGTCTGCCCCGTCGCCTGTCAGATCGCGCACGGCGGCGGTGGCGTCATCGCGGAGGGGGTTCAGCATCACGTCGGCGCCCATGCGCGCGGCTAGCTCTAGCTTCGGCTCGCTCACATCGGTGACGATGATCTGCGCGGCACCTGCCACCCGCGCTACCGGGATGGTCATCAGGCCGATGGGCCCCACGCCCGTGATGAGTACCGATTTGCCAGCCAGATCGAAGGCATAGGCGGTGTGGACCGCGTTGCCAAACGGGTCCTGCAGGCTGGCGATCTCTGCCGGTAGGTCATGGGGGTTGCGCCACACGTTTTCTGCCGGAACTGCCACAAACTCGGCAAAGGCGCCGTCGCGATCAATGCCGATCACCTTGACGTTGGCGCATAGGTGCGGCTGCCCGTTGCGGCAGGCCGCGCAGCTCCAATCTACGATGTGCCCCTCTGCCGAGACCGACTCCCCCACCTGCCAGCCACGCACGTCGCGCCCTACCTCCACGATCTCGCCAGCAAACTCATGGCCGAGCACGACCGGCGGGCGGATGCGCGACTGGCTCCAGGCGTCCCAGTTGTAGATATGGACGTCGGTCCCGCAGATCGAGCTAGCCGTCACGCGGATCAGAACATCCTGCGGGCCGGGCCGCGGCACTGGCACCTCGATGAGGCTCAGACCGGGGCCTGCATGGGTTTTGGCGAGCGCCTTCATCGTGTCTGACACAAACCTCTCCTTTGAGGGCAAGGGGGCGAAACGGTCCTGACGGCATGAAGCAGGAAGGACAAGGAATGCGCTAATCATATCACGCGACAGGAAGATTGGAGAATGGGGAGGGGGCCGCACGCAGTGAGGGGGATAGTCTTTTACCCAAGGGGGGTTTGTGTTACAATCCTGCCTGATTCGCGCGAGGGGGCGACGCTTGGCTGCTGATTATCTGATTGTTGGGCATGTCACACAGGACCTGACCCCCCAGGGGCTGGTGCTGGGTGGTACGGCACTTTATGCCACCGTGACAGCGCAGCGGCTGGGGTGCCGCGTGGCCCTGGTGACGCGCGTGCCGCCCGGGGTGGACCTGCAGGCGGCCCTGCCCGGGGTCGCGCTCTGCGCCCTTCCAACCGAGCGCGCCACCATCTTTGAAAACCGGTACCGTGGGGACGAGCGCGAGCAGATCGTGCATGGGGTGGCGCCAGGGCTGAGCTGGGAGGATATTCCAGAAGCGTGGCGCGCCGTCCCCCTGGTGCATCTGGCGCCGGTGGCGCAGGAAGTGGCGCCCGCCCTGGCGGCGCGCTTTCCGCACTCGCTGGTCTGCGCCACGCCGCAGGGGTGGATGCGGCGCTGGGATGGCAGCGGCCATGTCCGCTATGCCCCCCTGGCGGAGCCGGCCCGTGCGCTGGAATCCGTGGATGCCATGGTGTTCAGCGCCGAGGATGTGGCGTATGACCGCACCGCCGTGCGGGCGCTGATCGGGGCGGTGCCAATTGTAGCAGTGACGCAGGCGGGGGAAGGGGCGACGGTTCACGCCCCCGAGGGAAGCCGGAGCGTGCCCCCCCGCCCCACGACGGTGGTTGACCCCACAGGCGCGGGCGATGTGTTTGCTGCCGCGTTTTTTGTGCGTCTGCTGGAAACCCGAGATCCCTACGCTGCCGCTGCGTTCGCCAACGGGGCGGCTTCCTTTGCCATCGAGCAGCCGGGGGTGGAGGGCATCCCCACGCGCAGCCAGGTCGAGGCGTGGCACGCAGGGATGCAGTAGGGTGCCACCGCGCGCTGACTTTCTGTTTTTTCTTCCCATCGAGGCGTGAGGCAGGGGCAATGGCCTATATTCTGGCGCTGGCAAATCAGAAGGGCGGCGTGGGCAAGACCACCACCGCGGTGAACCTGGGCGCCGCGCTCGCGTCGGCGGGCAAGCGGATCCTGCTGGTAGACCTGGACCCCCAGGGCAACGCCTCCAGCCACCTGGGCTACCGGCGCGGGGAGGTCGAAAGGTCCATCTACAACGTGCTGGTGGAGCGCACCCCCGTGCGGGACGCGATCATCCACACCACCCGCCTCCATTTGGACCTGCTGCCCGCTGTCACCGAGTTGGCGGGGGCCGAGGTCGAGATGGTGGGCATGATGGCGCGCGAGCAGTTGCTGGGCAAGGCGCTCAGCCAGGTTGCCAGTCGGTACGACTACATCCTGCTGGACCCACCGCCCAGCATGGGGCTGCTGACAGTCAATGCGCTGACAGCCGCCAATGGGGTGATCGTCCCCGTGCAGGCTGAGTACCTTGCGCTGGAAGGGCTGACGCAGCTCATCAACACGCTGGAGCTCGTCCAGGAGCAGCTTAACCCCGGGCTGAACATTTTGGGGCTGCTCGTGACCATGTACGATGCACGCACCAACCTGGCGGCTGATGTGGCCGCAGAGCTACGCAAGCACTTTCCGGATCAGGTTTTCAACACGCACATCCCGCGCAACGTGCGCCTCAGCGAGGCGCCGAGCCACGGCAGCACCATCTTCGAGTTGGACCCGCGCTCATCGGGCGCGGAGGCCTATGCCGCGCTGGCCAACGAGGTAGTGGCGCGGCACGAAAGTCGGTCCGCCTAGCCGTGGGCCTCGCTGCGCCTGAGGGAGGGGTATGAGCAGTCGCAAACGACGTGGGTTGGGGCAGGGGCTGGGGGCGCTGATTCCCGGCGGAGAAAGCGCTCTGTCGGAAGGACAGGCGGCTGAGGGTACGGGCGAGAATCCGTCGGACGGCTATCGCATGGTGCTCGCCAACAACATCTTGCCGAACCCGCATCAACCGCGCACGCTGATGGAAGAGGAAAAGCTGGATCAGCTAGCCGCCTCCATCCGCGAGCATGGCATCATCCAACCGCTGATCGTGACGCAGATCGAGGATGGGGCGGTGGGCGAGCGCTTTCGGCTGATTGCGGGCGAGCGGCGCTGGCGCGCGGCCAAGCGGGCGGGCCTTGCCTATGTCCCCGTTGTCATCAAGGAGGCCACCGAGCGCGAGATGCTGGAGCTTGCCATCATCGAGAACATCCAGCGTGCCGACTTGAACCCGCTGGAAGAGGCGGCAGCGTTCCAGCAGATGGCCGAGTTCAGCCAGATGACGCAGAGCGAGATAGCCGATCGGGTGGGCAAGAGCCGCAGCGCCGTGGCGAACACCATGCGCCTGCTCCAACTGCCGGAACCCCTGCAGGACCTGGTCCGGCAGGGAAGCCTGAGCGAGGGGCATGCGCGCGCCCTCCTCGGGCTCTCGTCCGCCAGTCGGATGATGGAGGCCGCCGAGCTATGGATCAAGCGGCGCTTCAATGTGCGCCAGGCGGAGGAGTGGGTCAAGCGGGACCTCTCCCCTCCCCCACCCACGGGTGGCTCGGATGCGTCCCCGACGCCGCAGGACCGCGAGCTGCAGCGCGAGTTTGCCAATGCCTTTGGCACCCGCGTGGAACTGCGCCGCCGCCGCAAGGGCGGGCAACTCGTCATCCACTTCGAGAATGACGAGGACTTGCAGAGTATCTACGATCGTTTATTCACGGACTAGCCACTTTGGATCATCAGACACTTTCCACCCTTCCCCGATGTGATTACGAGGGGTCGCGCTACCAGAGCGACTTCTGGACCGCAGAGCGCTCCTACGAGGATCAGGCAGAGCGCTACGCCCTGCGCCGCTTCCTGCCGCCGCGCGGTCGTCGCATCGTGGAAATCGGTGCCGGCGCGGGACGGCTGGCAGACCTGTATCAGGGATACGACGAAATCTACCTCGTGGATTATGCCCAGTCGCAGCTGGAGCAGGCACATGATCGCTGGGGCCACGACCCTCGCTTTGTCTTCGTGCAGGGGGACATCTACTCGTTGCCCTTCCCCACCGGCTTCTTCGATACGGTGGTCACGGTGCGCGTGCTGCACCACCTGAAGGATGTAAACGCCGCCTTTCGCGAGATCGCCCGCATCACGGCGCCGCGCGGCTGCTATGTAACGGAGTATGCCAACAAGCGTAATTTGAAGGCTATCCTTCGCTATGGTCTGCGGCGGGGCAAGGCGGGCGAGAACCCCTTCTCGATCGAGCCATTCGAGTTTGTGCCGCTGAACATTGACTTTCACCCGCGATTCATCCAACAAAGGCTGGCAGCGGCGGGATTTGTGACGCGCGCGGAGCGAAGCGTCAGCTTCTTCCGCCTGCCGCCCCTCAAGCGACTGGTGCCGGCAAAGCTCCTCGCCCGCGTGGATGGGGCGCTGCAAGCGCCCCTGGCGCGCCTCCGCCTGACGCCGAGCATCTTCCTGGAATCTTACCTGCCCACCAACGATGAGATCCTGGACAGCAAGTGGCGCTGCCCCCACTGTGCAAGATACAACATTATGTCAAGCGACGAGGGGCTTAGCTGTGCTGACTGTGGGCGTAGCTATCCGCTGCAAGAAGGCATCTATCTGTTCCGACAGCAAGAGTGAGACAGGCGACATCAAGTGCCAGATGAAGCACGCTTCGCCCTCCGTCCGCTCTGTTGGTGGCATCCCATCCTGTAACACCCTGTAGCGCCAACCGTTGTGCTGGCATTAATCCATGCAATAGCTAATAGTTGGGTTAGCTAACTCAAAATTCCCTTAAAGGAGTCTCGCTGATGCGTGTTTCCTGTATGCAAGACAAACTGGCGCGCGGGCTGAGCACGGTGAACCGCGCCGTTGCCAGCCGCTCCACCCTGCCCGTGCTGAGCAACATCTTTGTAGGCACCGACAACGGGCGGCTCAAACTGGCCGCCACCAACCTGGAGATCGGCATCACCACCTGGGTCGAAGCAAAGATCGAGGAGGGTGGCTCAACCACCCTGCCCGCCAAGCTTTTCGCCGATCTGGTCAACCAGAGCCCGCCGGAGCGAATCAACCTGGACCTTAAAGAGCGCTCCCAGGAGATGCACTACCGTTGCGCGTCCGTGGATGCGACGATCAAGGGGATTGACGCCAACGAATTCCCGATTATCCCCACCGCCGAGGGCGGCAAAGTCATCCGCGTGCCTGCTGCCTTGCTCAAGGAGATGGTCGAGCAGGTGACCTTTGCCGCAGCGATAGATGAGAGCCGCCCCATCCTGACCGGGGTGCTGATGGACATCAAAGAAGATCGCATCCTCTTTGCGGCGGCGGATGGCTTCCGCCTCTCGGTGCGTACCGCCCATCTTGACCAACTTTCCCCCACCCCCGCTCACGTTATTGTTCCGGCGCGCGCGCTGAGCGAGTTGGGGCGCATCATCAGCGACACGGACGAATACGTTGAAATCACCGTGACGCCCAACCGGAACCAGCTTTTGTTCCACATGGAGCGGGTGGACCTGGTCACCCAGTTGATCGAGGGAAACTTCCCGGACGTGCAGCGGCTGATCCCGAGCAGCTACGGGACGCGCACCATCGTGGATACCTCGCAGCTACTCAAGTCGGTGAAGCGCGCCTATATCTTCGCCCGTGATGCCGCCAACATCATCCGCCTCCAGATCAGCGACACGGAGCCCGGCACCCCAGGGCAGGTGACACTCAGCGCTCAGGCGTCGGATATCGGCGAAAACAGCGAGGAGTTGGTCGCCACCATCGAGGGAGGCGGCATGGAGGTTGCCTTCAATGCCAAGTACCTGATGGATGTATTGAACGTCCTCAATAGCGCGCAGGTTGCCATCGAGACTCAATCTTCCAGCACGCCGGGCGTGATTCGCCCCGTCGGCAACGAGGGCTTTGTCCACGTCATCATGCCCATGCATATTGGCGCTGGTCGTTAAGCGCGCTCGCTCTCAAGAGCCACGTGGCACCGCCAACGGTCCGCGTGGCTCTTTTGTTTCACGTGAAACGTCGTAGTTGCGTGGTGCGCTCCTCCCCAGGCTGGAGCATGCAATTCCCTCGCTCTGGCCCACGGAGCAAGCTACAATCCCATCACTACCCTACACAGAAGCGGAAGCGGTGTTTCACGTGAAACAGATGAATCGCAGAGTTGTGCTGCTGGCCAACGGAGACCTGGATGACCCTGACTATGCGCGGGCACTCCTTCATGAGGACGATCTGGTCATCGTCGCCAACGGGGGGACGCGCCTGGCGTGGGAGTTGGGTCGCGTGCCTGATTTGCTGATTGGCGACAGCGATTCCCTGCCGGACCCCCTACGTCGGTGGCTGGCTGACCACCAGGTGCCGCGCCACGATCACCCGCGCGACAAGGACGCAACCGACCTGGAACTGGCGCTGCGCCACGCGCTCGCGCTCCGTCCGGCCTCTGTCTTGTTCCTGGGTGTCAGCGGGGGGCGCCTCGATCATACCCTGGCCAATATCTCGCTGCTTGCCCTCGCCAGTGCGGCCAGCGTGCCAGCCGAGGTAGTGGTCGAGCGCCAGCACCTCTTTCTGGTCTATGATCAGATCGAACTGGAGGGCGAGCCAGGGCAGACCGTCTCGCTGCTTCCCTGGGGCGGGGCTGTCACGGGGGTCTACACGTCCGGTCTGACATGGGAGCTGGAGGATGCCGTGCTCCCGTTCGGCCCGGCGCGTGGTATCAGTAATATCTTGCAGCAGAAGCAAGCGACGATTCGCATTGCCAGCGGCATGTTGCTGGTCTGTCAGCAGCGCGGCGCGCTGGAATGAGCGTGTTTAGTCGCCTATGAAGGTGATAGCGTCGGGGCGGAGCGCGAGCGTGATGGGCGCGCCAAGGGGCGGTAGCTCTTGATCCGGCGTGACGATCTGCCATTCCAGCCGGAAGCCGCCGGGATGCTCTGTGACGAGGCGGTAATGGCCGCCGCGAAAGGAGCGCTCGCAGACGATCCCCGTGATGGGGTTGGGCAGGTCGGGGCGCGGGAGCCGCGCCGCCTCGGGGCGAAGCAGCAGCGTATCGGAGGGGGAAGCGGCGGAAACAAAGTGCAGGGTGCCCAACGGCGTGTCGGCGCGCCAGTGGCCGGGGGCATCCCCCTGATGCACCCCAGTCGCCGGTAACAGGTTGCGCAGGCCGAAGAAGCGGGCAGCAAAGCGATTGATGGGCTGGCGGTACATCTCGCCCGGCGGCCCCTCCTGCACCTTCGCGCCACGGTCCATCAGGACGATCCGGTCGCTGATGGCGAAGGCTTCCTGCTGGTCGTGCGTCACGTACAGCGCTGTGACACCGATCTCCTTCAGGATGGTGCGTAGCTCATCCATCAGCCGCTCCCGCAGTGCCCGATCCAGCGCACCGAGGGGCTCGTCCAGCATCAGGAGCGGCGGGCCGGGCGCCAGGCTGCGTGCCAGGGCCACCCGTTGCTGCTCCCCGCCGCTTAGCTCGAAGACACTCCGCTCGCCGTACCCCTGCAAGCCTACAAGGTCGAGCATGGCGTCTGTCCGTGTGTTGCGGGCGGCAGCGGGAACGCCCTGCATCTTCAGGCCAAAGGCAATGTTCTCGGCCACCGTGCGATGGGGAAAGAGCGCGAAGGCCTGGAACATCATGCCGAAGCCGCGACGGTGGGGGGGCAGGCGAGTAATCTCCGTGCCGCCCAGCAAGATCTGACCTGCATCGGGGACTTCCAGCCCCGCGATGCAGCGGAGCAACGTGCTCTTCCCGCTGCCGCTCGGCCCCAGCAGGCATACGATCTCGCCCGGCTCGACCTGCAAAGAGAATCGGTCCAGGGCATAGACGGTATCGAAGCGCTTGCTCACCTCCCGTACCTCCAGCCGTCCCACTGTTTCACGTGAAACCATCAGAACTCTCCCCAGTCGCCGATACGAAAGCGCTCGATGGCGAGAAAGCCAACCAGCGTGGTTGTCATAAGAATGGTGCTCATCGCCAGGGCGCGCCCGTAGTTGTCAGGGCCCGGACGACCCAACAAGCGGAAGATGAGGACCGGCATCGTCGGCCATTCGGGACGCTGAACGAGCGAGGTCGCGCCGAACTCGCCCAGGCTGACCGCGAAGGCAAAGCTCGCGGCCACGAGGAGGGGGCGCGCCAGCAGGGCAAGATCAATCTCTCTCAGTCGCTCCCAGGGGGACGCGCCCAGCATCGCCGCCGCCTCGCGCAGGGCAGGGTGGATGCTCCTCAGGGCCGGTAGCATGACGCGCAGCACGAACGGGAAGGCAATCAGGGAATGGGCCAGGGGCACTAATAGAACAGATGTTCTAAGATTCAGGGGCGGTTGATCCAGCGCGACGATAAAGCCGAACCCCAGGGTGACGGCACTGGTGCCCAGGGGCAGCAGGAAGAAGGGCTCTAGCAGGGTCCGCCAGCCGCCGCGCCGTGGCGCGGCCAGGGCGTAGGCGCCCAGCACCCCCAGCACCAGGCTGAGCAGCATGGTGAGCGCGGCGAAGAGCAGGGAATTGCGCACGGCCAGCAGCGGCGCATTCGCCAGCACGCTCCGTGTAGCCGCTTCATCGAGCAGCAGAAAATTTTGGAGCGAGGGGCGGCCGCCGACAACCAGGGCGCGCCCCGCGAGCGCCAGCAGCGGCGCCAGCACCAGGCCGGTTGGCAGCCCCACGGCCGCCAGCACCAACAGGCGTGCGCGCCAGCCAGCGAGTGGCTTCTGCACGGCGACACGCGGGCGCAGGGCAAGCGGCAGGCTAGCGCGTGCCTGCAGGCGCGAGTAAAGGGTCATGAGTAAAAAGGTGAACAGCATCTGGAGCAGGCTAAGCGCGGCGGCCAAGGGCAGGTTGAAGAAACTCACTGTCTGGCGATAAATCTCAACTTCCAGCGTTCCGAAGCGTGGCCCTCCCAGGATCAGGATTACGCCAAAGCTGCTGAAGGTAAACAGGAAGATGAGCAGCGCCGCCGCGCCGATGGCTGGCCGCAGCAGCGGCAGCGTCACCTCGCGGAAGACGCGCGCCGGGCTGGCGCCCAGCATGGCCGCCGCCTCTTCCATCGTGGGGTCGAGGTTGGCCCAGAAGCCGCCGACTATGCGGATGACCACTGTCAGATTGTAATACACATGGGCTATCAGGATCAGGGCGAAGGAGTCTTCCAGCCGGAAGGGCGGGGCATCGAGGTGAAACAGGCTCATCAGCGCCGTACTCACGTAGCCTCGTGGCCCCAGCAGTGCCAGAAACGCGGTGGCGACCACGACGGTCGGCAGCACGAAGGGGACGGTGAGCAGCGCCCGGACGAGCGATTGGCCGACAAAGCGGTAGCGCGCCAGCGCATAGGCAGCGGGTAACCCTGCGAGCAACGTCAGGGCCGTGGAAAGCGTTGCCTGTGCCACAGTAAAGAGGAGCAGGCTGCGAAGGTAGGGGCGCGTGGCCAGGGCGACGAAGCCGCTCAGATCGGGCACGCCCTCCGGGAAGAGGCTGATCTGAAAGATGGCGGCGAGGGGATAGAAAAAGAAGAGCAGCAGAAAAAGAACTGGCAGCAGCGAGACGGCGATCCAGCGGAAGCGTAGCAGCTTGGGGTGCATGGAAGGTCCAGTGAAGGGTGCGGCCTGTGACGGCTGGCGCGGCGAAGATGGATGGCCCCGCCGCGCCGGATGGTTTTGATGGTGGGGGTGCGTTTCGCACCCCCATCCATGCTAGCGCAGCACGACCTCTGTCCAGCGCTCGATCAGCGTGCTCCGCTGCGACTCGATGAACGCGGGGTCAATGGAGGCGGGTAGTTCCGGCACCGTGGCGTATTGGATAAAGGCATCGGGCAGTGTCGTGCCCTCGACCACGGGGAAGACGTACATCTGCTCCGGCACATCCTGCTGGAAGGCTGAAGTTAACATAAAGTTGACCAACTCGCGTGCCAGATCGGGGTGCTCGGCGTTGCGCAGGACCCCTGCAAACTCGATCTGCCGGAAACAGCTTCCATCCGCGATGAGGCTGGCGGTGGTGCCCGCCGTGAAGGGGGGGCTACTGGCATAGCTGACGACGATGGGGCGCTCCCCCTCGCCCCCCCCCGCGGTGAAGTGATCGTAGTAGGCCTCCGACCAATCGGCGGCCACCAGCACATCGTTGGCGCGCAGGTCGCGCCAGTACGATTCCCAGCCCTCCTCGCCAAAGTGCGCGACGGTGGCCAGCAGGAAGGCCAGCCCAGGCGAGGAGGCGGAGGGCTCCTCGACCACGGTCAGCCCTCGATACTCAGGCCTGATGAGGTCTTCCAGCGAGGCGGGCACGGGCAGCCCCACGTCCTCAAAATAGTTGAGGTCGTAGTTGAGGCACACGTCGCCATAATCAATGGGCGTGACGCGATGCTCCGGGTCCAAGATGAAGGCGTCCGGCACGTTGACAAGGTTAGGGGCCTCATACGGCTCGAAGAGGTCGGCTTCCAGCGCGCGCGTAAGAAAGGTGTTGTCCACCCCATACATCACATCGCCCAACGGATTGTTGACCGACAGCGCGGACTGGTTGACCATCGTCCCTGCGTCCCCGAGCGGGACCAGTTCGATCTGCGCGTCGTGCTCCTCCTCGAACAGCGCCAGCACCTCGTCGCTGGCACTGAACGAGTCGTGCGTGACGAGCCTCACCACGCGTGCGCCCCCGTCCCCGGCTCCCGCCTCGGCGGTGGGGGAGGGGGGGGCGCGTCCTCCTGTTGGCCGCAGGCAGCCAGCAGGATCGCCAGGCTCAGCAGCACCATCCAGTACATGAAACGGTTCATGGTTCCTCCTGGGTGCGCTGCGGGGAACAAAAAACCCGCCAGGGCGGGTTTTGCAGAAACAGGCTGCTAACCGCTTCCCTCCGCTGGTATGATCCAGATCAGGTTCCAGGGTTTACGCGAATCGCGAATCTCAGCCCGTGGCGGGCTCCCCCAGCAGTCGCACGATATTGGTTTGATTGACAAGTAAAATTGTAGCAAGAATCGTGCGCAACCCCAAGGCAGAAAAGCCGGGTGGCACGCACAAGGCTAGTGGAACGGTTTTGGCTTGTGAGGAGTACAGGCCGAAGCATGAGGAGCCAGAGCGACGATCTCCTCTGGCAAAGGCAGGTACAGTATAATCATGATGGCACAGGGGCGGCAAGGCCAGGCGCTCATTCAGGGGCGCCCTACAAGCGCCAGACGCGACACAGGAGGACAGGATGACTTATGCAGTCACGTTGATTCCAGGGGATGGGATAGGGCCGGAGGTGACCGAGGCCGCGCGGAAGGTGATAGATGCCACGGGGGTGGAGATTGACTGGCGCGTGCGCGAGGCGGGCGGTGACGTGATCAACCGCTACGGCACGCCCATGCCGCAGGAAACGCTAGATTCGATCATGAAGAACAAGGTGGCGCTCAAGGGGCCGATCACCACCCCGGTGGGCACCGGCTTCCGCTCGGTCAACGTTCAGCTTCGCCAGTCGCTGAAGCTGTACGCCAACTATCGCCCCGCTCGAACGATCAAGGGGGTGCCCTCGCGCTACGAGGACGTGGACCTGATCGTCATCCGCGAAAACACGGAGGGGTTGTACAGCGGGCTGGAGCACATAGTCGTCCCCGGCGTGGTGGAGAGCCTGCGCATCATCACCGAGGCGGCGTCGGAGCGCATCGTCCGCTTTGCCTTCGAGACGGCGCGCAAGTACAGCCGTCGCAAGGTGACGGCGGTGCACAAGGCCAACATTTTGAAGCTGAGCGACGGGTTATTCCTGGAGGTGGCGCGGCGCGTGGCGCGGGAATACCATGATATTGAGTTCGAGGACAGCATCGTGGATGCCACAGCGATGAAACTGGTGCTTGATCCTTCCCAGTTTGACGTGTTGGTGATGGAGAACCTGTTTGGCGACATTATCTCCGACCTGACGAGCGGGCTGGTGGGCGGCCTGGGCATGGCCCCCAGTGCGAACATCGGGGATCGCTATGCAGTCTTCGAGGCGGTGCACGGCTCCGCGCCGGACATTGCGGGCAAGGGGGTGGCGAACCCGACAGCCCTGATCCTCAGCGGGGCGCTGATGCTGCGCCACCTGGGGGAGATTCCGGCCGCTGAACGAATCGAGCGTGCCGTAGAAAGCCTGGTGGCCGAGGGCACCCGGGTCACCCGCGACCTCGGTGGCCAGTCGAACACGCAGCAATATGTGGAGGCACTGATCGGGGCGCTGTAGCGCTTGCGCCCCCATCGCCGCGCCTGTTGCTGCCCCTCACACCCCTTCAAACGCTGGTTGATGGATGAGGCAGGAGCCCCTCCTGCCTCAAGGGGTGTACCCATGCGCCTGTTAGGGGTCGCCCAGGAAGGCTTTCAGGGCGGTACGGAAGGCGGGAAAGTTGTCCTCTGCCGCCTGATGGCCTGCCTCAATCTCGCTGTACTGCGCGTTCGGCAGCAGCTGTGCCAGCTCGCGAGACCATTCGGGCAGGATGAGCGGGTCGCGCGTGCCTGCGAGAACGAGGGCGGGCTGGGTGACCCCAGCAAGCTCGGCGCGCAGGTCGCTGCTCGTGATCAGCGTGACCGTGTGATACAGCCACTCTGGCGCCACATGGTTGAATTCCTGCCAGCGGCGCAGTTGGGCGCGTTGGCGCTCGCTCATCTGCCCGCGAAGGCGCTCGGGCAGCCAGCCAAGCGCGCTGCGCCACGGGCGATTGAGCTTCATGGCACCGATCACCAGCGGCTCGCGCAGGAGCGCGGGCAGCGGGGGCGGCAGCCTGCCCGACCAGGCGGGATTGACGAGCACCAGCCGCTCGACCAGGTGGGGAAAGTCGAGCGTGAGGCGCAGGGCGACCAGCCCGCCGAGCGAGTGACCGACCAGCCGAATGTCTGACAGGGACAGTGCTTCCAGGGCGTCCGCCAGGCATGCGGCGATGCCTGCCACCCCTGCCTCGGGCGCAACGGGCGCGGACCCCCCATGCCCCGGCTGATCCAGGGCTACCACACGGAAGCGGGGTGCCCATTCCTCCAGGGCACGCGCCCACACGATGCTGCTATCCGCCCAGCCGTGGATGAAGACGAGCGGGGGCCCCGCCTCGCCGGCCTGCCGAAAAGAGATGACGGCGTTCTCGCGTTGGAGGATGGATAGCTCAGTCAAGGGCTGCTTTCCCTCACCCTACCGCGTACAAATCAAGCGCCGCCGTACCCTCCGGCTGGCCGCGGAGGCGCTCTGCCAGGCTGGTGTTGCGCTCGGCTATCTTGTCGTTTCGCACGGCCATGGCCACCGCGCGCTTGGAGCCGATCAGCACGACCATCTGCTTGGCGCGCGTGATGGCTGTGTACAGCAGGTTGCGCTGCAGCATCATGTAGTGCTGCGTCAGCACCGGCACCACGACGACGGGGTACTCGCTGCCCTGGCTCTTGTGGACGGAAACCGCATAGGCGTGGACGAGTTGATCCAGTTGGTAAAACTCATACTCCACAGCCTGCCCCTCGAAGTCCACCAGGGCCACCTGCTCCTCGCGATCCAGCCGAAGCAGCCGCCCCATATCGCCGTTGAAGACCAGCTTGTCATAATTGTTGCGAATCTGCATCACGCGGTCGCCCTGGCGAAAGAGGCGGTGGCCGATCTTGTGCTGCTCGCGGGCAGGCGCAGGGGGGTTCAACCTTTCCTGGAGCCTCTCGTTCAGCGCGCTCACGCCCGCCGCCCCGCGGTGCATCGGCGAGAGCACCTGGATATCGGCCAGGGGGTCGAAGCCGAACTTTTGCGGGAGCCGCTTGCTCACCACATCGAGCAGCAGGGTCGCCGCCTTGTCCGGCTCCGCCTCGTGGAAGAAGAAGAAATCCTGCGAGTCGCGCTCGAATTTGGGCATGCGCCCCTGGTTGATGCGGTGCGCGTTGAGGATGATATAGGAGCCTTCCGCCTGGCGATAGATCGTGTCCAGCGTGATGGTGGGGACCACGCCGCTGCCAATCAGGTCCCGCAGCACGTTGCCCGCGCCCACGCTCGGCAACTGGTCCACATCGCCCACCAGCAGCAGGTGGGAGCCCGCCTCCACCGCCTTGAGCAGGTGGTTCATCAGCAGCGTGTCAATCATCGAGGCCTCATCCACGATGATCAGGTCGGCGTCCAGCGGGTTGAAGCGGTCGCGCAGGAACTGCTTGCCGCTCATCGGTTTGTATTCCAGCAGGCGGTGGATCGTCTGCGCGGGCACCCCCGTCGCCTCGCTCAGCCGCTTGGCCGCGCGGCCCGTCGGGGCCGCAAGCAGCACGCTCTTTTCCTTTGCCTTCAACAGCTTGATGATGGTGCCCGTGACGGTGCTCTTGCCGGTGCCTGGCCCGCCGGTCAGGATGACCACCCGCTCCGTCAGGGTCATCTTGACAGCCTCCTTTTGCCGATCCGACAGCCGAAAGGGGTTGCGTTCGTCCAGCCATGCAAAGACGGCGGGCCAGTTGGCGTTGCGATAAAAGCCCAGCCGGTCTTGCTGCGTGCGCAGGAGGAGGCGAATCTTGTTGGCGATGCCCCCCTCCGCATAGAAGAAGGGCGGCAGGTACACCTTCTGCTCGTCGCCGATCACCTCCTGCTCCCCCAGCAGCAGATCCAACTGGAACTCGCAGAAGCCCGGCTCCACGCCCAGCATCTCCGAGGCCCTGGGGACCAACTGCTCGCGCGTCGAAAAGACGTGCCCCTCGTCGGTCATCGCGTTGAGCGAGTGGATCAGCCCGGCGCGCACCCGCTCCGGCGCGTCGTGCGGCATGCCCAGGCGCTGCGCGATGGTGTCCGCCGTCTGGAAGCCGATGCCAAACACATCGCGCGCCAGGCGGTACGGGTCGCTGCGCACGATGGAGATGGCGGCATCCCCATACTGTTTGTAGATTTTCACAGCCAGGCTCGTGCTCACCTGATGCGCCTGCAGGAAGATCATGATCTCCTTGATCTGCTGCTGCTCGGCCCAGGCACTGGCGATGATGCCCACCCGCTTGCGCCCGATGCCGGGCACCTCTTTCAGCCGCTCGCACTGGCCGTCAATCACCTCCAGCGTGTTCAGGCCGAAGTGGTCCACGATGCGCTCGGCCATCTTGGGGCCGATGCCCTTGATCAGCCCGCTGCCCAGGTACTTGCGGATTCCCTCGATGCTGGCGGGTAGCTGCACCGTGTAGTGGCGCACGTCGAACTGTCGCCCGTAGTCCGGGTGCGTCGTCCACACCCCGGACAGCCGCAGCGACTCGCCGACGTTCACGCCGAGCATGGAGCCGACCACCGTCACCTCGTACTGCTTGCCCTTCGGCACAAACTTGGCGACGGTGTAGCCATTTTCCTCGTTGTGAAACGTCAGCCGCTCGATGGTTCCTTCAAGCTGGTGCAGCGCTTCTTCATCCATACAATCACCCTGAATCTTCGACAGCGGTTGGGGAATTATAGCGCGAACGCGCGCGAAGCTCTATCGGGAGCCGGTTGGCCGCCGCAGGGCCCCCGCCCGCTGGCTAGCGACCCTGCAGGAGCAACAAAAAAGGCCACCCGGTTGGGTGGCCTCACTTGTTTGGGTAGTCCTGCTCTTGCCGTTGCTGCGCTTACCGCACAATCCCCAGCGAATCGAGCGGCCAGTAGCTTAAAATCGCATGGCCGACAATTTGATCCGCAGGGACCATGCCGAAGGTGCGGCTATCGTTGCTGGCGCCCCGATTGTCACCGAGGACAAAGACGTAGCCCTCTGGCACGACCATCGAAGGTACCTCGCCCGGCGTGATCTGGGTCAGGTACGCCTCGTCAAGCGGCGCACCGTTCAGGTATACCAGCCCATCTCGGACAGCGACCACGTCGCCCCCCGTTGCCACGACACGCTTGATTAGGGCACGCTCTTGCAGCCCTGGCAGCTTGAGGACGACGATGTCCCCGTGGGCCGGCGGGTGCAGGCGATAGCTAAGCTTCTCGATGACCAATCGCTGCTCGGTGTGCAGCGTCGGTTCCATACTGGTGCCATCTACGCGGGTGGGCTGGATGACGTACACCACCAGCAGGACGGCGATAATCAGGGCGGGCAAGACAGTCTCTAGAAGGTCTCGGAGCAGGGCTTTGGGCCACGCGGCAGCGGTAATCGTTCGACCGCTCGTGGCAAGGGGTAGCCCCAACTCGGAGACCTGTAGCAGATCGTTGTCCACTCAGTCTCCTGGGTATTAGTCTATTCGTATCAAACGCGCACTCGTGATGTCTGGCAGCGACGCGATTTCGCTTACCAGGCCATCCGGAGGAAGCTCGTCCAGGCCGATGGCCATGACGGCTGTGCCGCGCGGATGATCGCGACCAACTTGCATGAAGGATATATTAACTTGTTCCTGACCCAGCAACGCACCCACCTGGCCAATCATTCCGGGGCGATCCTGGTTCTGGCACACCAGTATATAGCCATTTAATTCTAAGTCAATCCAGAAGTCCTGGATGCGGATAACGTGCGGCGAGCCGCGCAGCATCACCCCCTGGAAGCGGCTAAGCTCGCCGTTGCCAAGCTCGATGGTGATGGTGTCGTGCACCGGCCCGCTCGATTCCGCCCGCTTGACCTCCGTGACGCGCAGGCCGCGCTCGCGGGCGGCGCTCTCGGCGTTGATGAGGTTGATGCGCGACTCCGAGATGCTTTCCAGCAGCCCCTTGATGACGGCAGCCTTGAGCGGGCGCGTGTCGGGCAGGGCGGGGGTGCCCTCGTAGGTAACGCGAACATCCGCCAGGCGGCCCGGCTCGAACTGGACGGCCAGCTTTGCCAGCTTTTCGGCCAGTTCCATGTAGGGGCGAAGCGCCTGGAGCAACTCGGGGGGGATCATCGGCGCGTTGACGGCGCTCCCCACTGGCTCTCCCTTTAGCGCGCCCAGCACCGCCTCGGCGATTTCCCTGGCGACATCCATCTGCGCCTCGGAGGTGCTGGCGCCCAGGTGGGGCGTCACGATCACATTCGGGCGGCCGATGAGGGGATGGTTGGCGGGCGGCGGCTCCTCCTCGAACACATCCAGCGCGGCCCCGGCCACCTGGCCGCTGTCCAGCGCACGCGCCAGTGCCTCATCGTCAATCAGCCCACCGCGCGCGTCGTTGATGATGTATACGCCGCGCTTCATCTTGGCCAAGGTGGTATCGTTGATCAACTGATTGGTGCTGTCCGTCAGCGGGGCGTGGAGCGAGATAAAGTCGCTTTTGGCCCACACCTCCTCCAACTCCACCAGGGGCACCCCGAGCGCAGCGGCCCGCTCCGGTGGAAAGTAGGGGTCGAAGGCGAGCACCTGCATGCCTAGCCCCTTGGCACGGCGGGCCACCTCGCTGCCCACGCGCCCCATCGCCACGATGCCCAGCGTCTTGCCCGCCAGCGCCCGCCCGGTGAAGCGGTGCCGCTCCCACTCGCCGCGCCGCATGGCTGCGTCCGCCTGGGGAATGTGGCGCGCCAGCGCCATCATCAGCGCGACGGCGTGCTCTGCCGCTGCGATTGAGTTGCCGGTGGGGGCGTTGACCACGACGATGCCGCGCTCCGTCGCTGCGGCCAGATCAATGTTGTCCACGCCCGTCCCTGCGCGCCCGACCACCTTCAGCGAGGGCACCGCCTCGATGATGGCGCGCGTCACCTTCGTGCCACTGCGCACGATCAGCGCATCCGCCTTGCTCTCGTTCAGTCGCTGGATCAGCTCGTCGGGCGCCAGGCCCAACTCGACGATGACCTCCGCCTCGCGGCGCAGTAGCTCCTGGCCAAGCGCTTCCAGCTTTTCCGCCACAAAAACCGTAAATTGCTCCATCAAACGTCCTTTCCGCCTGCGAGGAGGGGGGCAGGCGACGGTCACCTGATCCCTTCCCTCCTTCCGTGGGAATGCAACAAAAAGCGGGCGAGCCAGCAGACTCCCCCGCGATGGGTTGTGCTACGACGCCTCTTAGTGTATTCAGTGGGGGAGGGACGTCAAAAGGCGGGGACGTTGCCGCACCCCCCGCCCCTGGCAACGCTATTGCTCCTGAGCGGCTTGCAGGTGACGTACCGACCCATGCAGCGATTGGTTAGAGGAGGCATAATGGCGCAGATTGGATACAAACTGTCGAGCGAGGAGCATCCCCCCCTGGCGCTCGTGCGCAATGCGCGGCGCGCCGAGGAGGCAGGATTTCCCTTCGCCATGATCTCGGATCATTTCCACCCCTGGGTGGACAAGCAGGGGCAGAGCCCCTTTGTTTGGGCAGTGATTGGCGGCATCGCGGCGGCCACCGAGCGGCTGCGCCTGGGCACGGCGGTGACCTGCCCCACGGTGCGCATTCACCCGGCCATCATCGCGCAGGCGGCGGCGACCGCCGCCGCCATGCTGCCCGACCGCTTTGTCTTTGGCATCGGCTCGGGCGAGGCCCTGAACGAGCACATCCTGGGCGACCGTTGGCCCCCCGCGCCCGTTCGCATCGCCATGATGGAGGAGGCGGTGGAGGTGATTCGCCTGCTCTGGCAGGGAGGGATGCAGGATTTCGACGGCGAGTTCTACACCGTAGAAAACGCGCGGCTCTACACCCTGCCAGACACCTTGCCCCCCATCATCGTCGCCGCCGAGGGGCCCATCGCCTCCACCACCGCCGGGCGCATCGGGGACGGGCTGATCACCACCTCGGCCAACAAGGAGGCGATCCAGACCTTCAAGGCGGAGGGGGGCGCCGGCAAGCCCATCTATGCCGAGATCAGCGTCTGCTGGGCGCCGACCGAGGCGGAGGCGCGCCGCACTGCCTTCGAGTGGTGGCCCAATGCGGCCATCACGGGCGAACTGGCGCAGATTCTTCCCGTTCCGGCCCACTTCGAGCAGGCCGCCAAGATGGTCACCGAGGCAGACGTGGCCGAGTCGGTCATCTGCGGCCCGGACACCAAGCGCCACCTGGAGGGCATCCAGAAGTATGTTGATGCCGGCGTGGACCACATCATCGTGCATCAGGTAGGACCGGATCAAGAAGGGTTCATCGAATTTTACGAGCGCGAGGTGCTGCCCGAGTTTCGCGGGTAGGCCAGGCGGGGTCGGGCAGGGGTGCCCGAGCGACAGGCCCTGTCGCATCTCTCTTATACTCTGTTGTGGGTGCCAGGGGACAAGATGAATCCATACCGCCCTGATAGGACAGGCTAGGGCAGACACACAGGTCTGCCCCTACCGGACCAACCCCCATGCGCAACCAACAATCGGGGTGGCGACCGCAGGCCTGTCATGATGGCCATGCCCGACACGCACCGACATGATGGTAGGGGCGGACCTGTGCGTCCGCCCGTGACAGGAGGCGCTTACCGAGCCTCCATGCACACCCGCCAATCGGGGGTGGCGACTGCAGGCCTGCTCGTGATGGCCATGCCCGACACACACCGACGATGGTAAGGGCGGACCTATGTGTCCGCCCGTGACAGGAGGCGCCCCTATCGTGCCCCTAATGCACACCCGCCAATCGGGGTAGCGACCGCAGGCTTGTCATGATGGCCATGCCCGACACGCACCGACGATGGTAGGGGCGGACCTGATGTGTCCGCCCGTGCACAGGAGGCGCCTACCGAGCCTCCATGCACACCCGCCAATCGGGGTAGCGACCGCAGGCTTGTCATGATGGCCATGCCCGACATGCACCGACGATGGTAGGGGGCGGACCTGTGTGTCCGCCCGTGACAGGAGGCGCCCCTACCGTGCCCCTATGCACACCCGCCAATCGGGGTGGCGACCGCAGGCTTGTCATGATGGATATATCTGGTCTGACCTACACCCACGCTGGCATAACGAGGCGGACGCGGGGGCATTGTGGGGATGGATAACTGGCATGCGCACCGACAGTAGGGAAGGACACAGGACGCCCGACGTGAGGGCTGTGCACGAAATGAAGAAGAATCTATGAGCCAACCAGCCCGACGGAATCGTCGCTCGATCCGATTGCCTGGATATGATTATGCAGCGCCCGGCGATTACTTTGTAACAATTTGTGTGCAAGGACGACTTTGCCTCTTTGGGGCAATAGAGGACGAGACGTTAAGACTGAACGAGCCTGGAATGATGATCGAACGCTGGATTGAGGAACTGCCGCACAAGTTTCCATCGGTTGCAGTCGGGCCGACCGTCGTCATGCCAAATCACGTGCACGCTCTCTTTCACATCGAAGACAACCCCTCGGCAAGCACGGTGTCCTTGGCAACCGTAATCCAGTGGTTGAAGACAATGACGACAAACGCGTATATTCGTGGCGTCAAAGAATGCCGGTGGCCTCCTTTTGATCGGCGGCTCTGGCAGCGGAATTATTGGGAGCACATCATTCGGGACGAAGCGGAGTACGTCCAGATTGCGGAGTATATTCTGATGAATCCCCTCCGCTGGGCTATGGATTCGTTGCACCCATTTGTGTAGGAGGCTCGCTGCTTGCTCAATGACGATATCCAACTCTTCAAGCTTCTCACCGACAACGAGGCGTTTCGTCGGCAGGTCATGGACGCTATCTTCGCGCTGACTCTTGAGGGCGGGAAAGCCACCCCTCCTACGCCTGGAACCTTTTGACGCGATCGGTCGTTCCTCTTTCAGCGGATGCGGAGGCATGAGCCTGGCCCACCGCTCGGCGTGACAGAGAATCGTTCAACGACAGTCAAAAGGAAGCGAAGCACCATGTGGAAAAAGAATAGCTTTTGGATTGGGCAGCTTGTGCTGATGATAGCGCTTTCTGCCTGTGGAGCAGCCCCCGCCCCTGGCGGGAGCGAGGTGCCGGGCACCGTGGCGAGCCCGCCTGTGGCCACGGCGACAACGGGGGTGGAGCCAATGATCGAGGAGAGCGAGGTGGAGGTGGGGGCGATCAGCGTTCAAATTCAGGAATCGTCCCCGCTTCAGGCACAGGCTGTCGTGAGCGGCACCCTGCCGGACGCCTGCTCCTTTGTGGAGCGGGTGGAGCAGGCGCAGGAGGGCAACCGCCTGACCCTCACCCTCTTGGTGGCCCGCCAGCCTAACCAGCGATGCGCGCCCCAGCGCACCCCCTTCGAGCAGGTAGTGCCGCTCGAGGTAGCGGAATTGCCGGGGGGCAGCTACGAGGTGGCTAGCCACGGGGTCGTGGCCGAGTTTACGCTGCCCTAGAGCGAGGAGGCGCTACGCCTCCCCGCCCTCGCTTTCGCTTTCCAGCCGCCGATAGGGAAAGCGGTCAAGGATGTGCTCGTGCATAAAGGTGCCCTTGGACTCGGCGGCGAGCAGCCCCTCGTACAGGGCCCTGGGCACGTCGTAATAGCGGTAGACACCGTTGAAATAGACCACGTCCAGCCGCTCGCAGCCTTCGTCGTAGCCGGCTGCATAAATCATGGTGGATGTCACCCGCGTGAGTTGCATGGCTCCTCCGCTGTGTGCCTTACGGCTCGTTGTGGCGCAGCCAGTGGTCGGCCTTGAGCAGCAGCACGCAACTGGGGCTGTGCGTGATGGTGCTGTGCAGGACCATCTGGAGCGCCACGTGGAAGGGGAGGCGCACGCTGTCCATCTTCTCGCTTCCTTCCCGCTCCGGCGAAGAAAAGGTCAGCCGCTGCGCCAGGAACAGATGAACGGGCGCGTACACGTTCGAGGTGAGCGCGTCCATGCGGCCTAGCTCGTGCCAGACCTCCGCCTCGATGCCAAGCTCCTCCTTCGCCTCACGCTGCGCCGCCGCCAGGGGGGCTTCCCCCTCATCCAGGGCGCCGCTCACCACCTCGACGCTCTCGTTGCCCAGGGCGTAGCGGAACTGGCGCGTGAGATGGACCTGCCCCGTCTCGTCCATCGGCAAAACCGCCACGCCTTCCGGCAACGTGGCCAGGGCGAAGACGCCCGGCTTGCCATCCGGTTGGACTACCTGATCTTCTCGAAGGGCGATAAACTCAGTGTGGTAAAGTTCCCTGGTGCCCTCGATGCGCCAGGGACCGTGCTGCTTTGACATAAGGTTGTTGTCCATCCATGCGGTTGGGTCGGTGCGCTTCCCTGTGCATCTCCCATGCCAAAACAAAGGGCGCTCCCCCTGGGGGAGCGCCCGTATTGCTTTTTGTCTGAAAGGCAGGGTGGAGCGGCTAGCGCCGACCGCCACGATCGCCACCGCCGCCGCGACCACCACGGTCGCCGCCGCCACGACCGCCACGATCGCCGCCGCGACCACCACGGTCACCGCCGCCGCCGCCGCCACCGCCGCTACCGATGGCGCGGTCGTTGCTGCGCGCGGTTTCCAGGTCCCAGCCCTCCAGCACGGCCTGGCGGCTCAGGCGGATGCGCCCGTCCTCGTCCACATCGGTGACCATGACCATGATCTCGTCGCCCACCTTGACCACTTCCTCGACGGAGGGCACGCGGTAGTCGGCCAGCTGCGAGATGTGGACCATGCCGTCCGTGCCGGGCAGGATTTCGACAAAGGCGCCGAAGCCCGTGCGCGCACCGTGACCTGCCCGGTGTAGATCTGGCCGACTGCGGCCTCTTCGGTCAGCGCCTCGATCAGTCGCGCGCGCCGCGCGGCCCGCCTCCTGGTCCACGCTGGCGATGTAAGACGGTGCCGTCCTCCTCGATGTCAATCTTCGACGCCGGTTTCTTCCTGGATCCTGCGGATCATCTTGCCGCCGGGGCCAATGATGGCGCCGATCTTGTCGGGTCGACTGCGGATCGGTCAAGGCGCGGGGCATAGGGCGAGAGCTCGGCGCGGGGCGCGGGCAGAGCCTCGGTCAGCGCATCCAGGATCTGGCAGGCGGGCTTCGCCGCGCCTGCTCCAGCGCGCGCCGCATCAGGTCCATCGGAGAGGCCCTTGATCTTGATGTCCATCTGCAGGGCGGTGATGCCCACGGCGCGTGCCCGCCACCTTGAAGTCCATGTCGCCCAGGTGGTCTTCCAGGCCCTGGATGTCGGTCAGGATCTCGGTACCGTTCGCCCATCGGTGACCAGGCCCATGGCGATGCCCGCCACCGGCGCCTTGATCGGCACGCCGGCGTCCAGCAGCGCCAGCGTGGAGCCGCACACCGAGGCCATCGAGGTGGAGCCGTTGGACGACGAGCACCTCCGACACGAGGCGCAGGGTGTAGGGAAACTCGTCCTATCGGCGGGATCATGGGCGCGCAGGGCGCGCTCGGCCAGGGCGCCGTGGCCGATCTCGCGGCGGCGACGGGCCGCGCAGCGGGTAGGTTTCGCCCGTGCTGAGTAGGGCGGGAAGTTGTAGTGGTGCATGTAGCGCTTCTGGTTTCCTGGCGCCAGGTCGTCCAGCGTCCTGCGCCTCGCGCGGCGTGCCGAGGGTGGCGATGGTGAGCACCTGCGTCTCGCCGCGCGTGAAGAGGCCGGAGCCGTGGGCGCGCGGCAGCAGCCCCGCCTCCGCCGACAGCGGCACGAATCTCGCTGGGGCCTCGCCCGTCGGGGCGCTCCCCCTGATCGAGGATGCGGCGGCGCACCGTCTCCTTCTTCACTGACTCGTAGACATTGCGCACGTGGCTCTTCTCGTAGCGCCATGCCCCCGTCTCCGCGTCGGTGAAGGCAGCGTCCAACTCGGCCTGGAGGGCGTCGAGGCGGTCGTTGCGATCCTCCTTCATCGAGGTTTCCTGGATGATCTGGTTCATCCGGTCGCCTAGCCACTCGCGCACCGCGCTGTCAATCTCGGCGGGGGTCTCGAACGAGGGGAAGCCCTGCTTGGTCTTGCCAAGCTCCTGCTGCATCTGCTTCTGAAGCTCGATCAGCGGCTGGATGGAGCGATGGGCCAGGTCCAGCGCCTGCACCATCATCTCCTCGTCCACCTCTTCCGAGGCGCACTCCACCATCAGGAGCGCATCCTGGCTGCCCGTCACCCGCAGGTCCAGGCGGGACGCTTCCACCTGTGCCGCAGTCGGGTTCACAATAAACTCGTCGTTCTCGTCCAGGGCGATGCGCACGTTGGCGACCGGCCCCATGAAGGGCACATCGGAGATGCTCAGCGCCGCACTGGCGCCCAGGGCCGCCATGGTGTCCAGCGGCATCTGGTCATCGTGGCTCGAGTGCCGTGATGATAATCTGCACATCGTTGCGGTAGCCCTTGGGGAAGAGCGGGCGCAGCCCGCGATCCACCAGGCGGCTGAGCAGGATGGCGCTTTCCGTAGGGCGCCCCTCGCGCCGGAAGAAGGAGCCGGGAATCTTGCCCGCAGCGTACATGCGCTCTTCAAAATCCACACTGAGCGGGAAGAAGCTGATTCCCTCGCGCGGCTGGCTGGAGCCGGTAGCGGCCACCAGCACCACGCTGTCGCCCATGTGGACCGTCACCGCCCCACCGGCGAGTTTGGCAAGCTTGCCGGTCTGGATGACGATCTCGTGGTTGCCTAGCGTCGCGGTGTAGCGATTAGGCTGATTCAAATCTTGGTTCATCTTTTAACACTCCGTTACATTGGTTGGTCGTCAGATACCTGCGCCGCCGTGAGGCAGGGACTGGAGCCAGCACCCAAATCTTTGAACGCTTCGGGCGCTCGCTCCAATTCCCGCCCGGATAAGAGGCGGCCAGATTGGTAAAGTATAGCGCGGTTTTACAGCAATTCCGATTCCTCCGCTCCGGAACAAGCAAAAACGGGTCAATGGGGCGAGGCCCATGACCCGTTTTCCGTAAGGCTATGTGGAATCGCTGGTGTCGGCTACTTGCGCAGGCCGAGGCGCTCGATGAGCGAGCGATACCGACTAAGGTCTTTGCGCTGAAGATAAGAAAGATGGCGGCGGCGCTGGCCGACCAGCTTGAGCAGGCCACGGCGCGAGCTTTCGTCGTGCTTGTGCGCCTTCAGATGCTCCGTCAACTCGTTGATGCGGGTCGTCAGCAGGGCGACCTGGACTTCCGGCGACCCCGTATCGTTCGGAGAAAATCCGAACTCCTGCACGATCAATGTTTTTTCGGCCTTCGATAGGGCCATCTTTTTTTGCTCCTTCAATCACCCGTCAGCCAGCCGTGGCCAGCGTGAGGGTTCCCATAGTCAACAGCGACGGAGTATAACACAGGCTGGGCCGGATGGCAAAGGAAAACACGGGTCCTGGGCGCGGCGCGGCGCGCCCTATTGGCCCTGGAGGTTCGCAGGGGGCAGGATTTCAGGGTACAATCGCCGCGCAGGAGCCCGACGACAAAGGAGGTAGGCCATGATCTTGAGCACGACGGCGGTCATTCAGGGCCTGGAAGTGTATGAGTACCTGGGGGTCGTGACGGGGGAGGCGATTTTGGGCGCCAACATCTTTCGCGATCTGTTCGCAGGGATTCGCGATATCGTAGGGGGGCGCGCGGGATCCTACGAGAAGGAACTGAGGCGGGCGCGCGAGATTGCCATGGAAGAGATGAAGGATCAGGGGCGCCGCCTGGGCGCGAACGCGGTGGTGGGGATTGACATAGACTACGAGACGATCACCATCCACGAGGGCGGCAGCATGCTGATGGTGACGGTAAGCGGCACAGCCGTTCGCGTAGGCTGACCAGGCATCGCAGGGGCTGCCCTGGAACGTGCCTTGCTCTGCCATGACGGGCCCAGGAGAGGGCCGGGCGCGGCACGGGAGCCCGTGCGCCTATGTTTTACCCTGTAATCCCCCGAGGAGGCGCGATGGCGCTTGGACGACGGCTAGACCCGCGACCGTTGCGTGGCGACGAGACGGTAGCAGAACTGATTGACGATTTTTTCTTTGCCTACAATGCAGCACGCCTGCGGGAGGCCGCGCGCCTCTTTGCCGAGCGGTGCACCGAGCCGGACGTGACGGTGTGCGTCACCCTATCGGGCGCCCTGACGCCGACGGGGTTGGGCACAGCGGCCATCGTGCCGCTGATGGAGGCCGGGCTGATAGATTGGATCATCTCGACAGGTGCCAATCTGTATCACGACCTGCACCGCTCGCTCGGCTTCGCGTTGTACCAGAGCTCGCCCTTCGTGGACGACGTGCAACTGCGCGACGAGGGCATCATCCGCATCTACGACATCGTCTTCGATCAGGAGGTGCTGCTGAAATCGGATGCCTTCGTGCGGCGCGTGTTGGAGGAGCCTGAATTTCGCGGTCGCCTGAGCACTGCCGAGTTCCACTATCACCTGGGCCGCTACGTGCGCGAGTTCGAGATGCAGCGCGGCTCGTCCGTGCGCTCCGTGCTAGGCGCGGCCTATGAGTTGGGGGTGCCCATCTACACCTCGTCGCCCGGCGATTCCACGCTGGGGATGAACGTGGCAGCCCTGCGCCTGGCAGGCTACGACATCGGCTTTGACCCTGAGGCGGACGTGAACGAGACGACCGCCATCGTCTACGACGCCAAGCACAGCGGCGGCCAAAGCGCCGTGGTGATCTTCGGCGGCGGCTCGCCCAAAAACTTCGCGCTCCAGACCGAGCCGCAGATTCAAGAAATCATGGGCATTGATGAGAAGGGGCACGACTTTTTCATCCAGGTAACCGACGCACGCCCCGACACGGGTGGCCTTTCCGGCGCCACGCCCGCCGAGGCGGTGACGTGGGGCAAGGTGGACCCCGAGCAACTGCCCGACACGGTGGTCTGCTACACCGATTCCACCATCGCGATGCCGCTCATCGCCGCCTATGCCCTGGCGCGGCGCGCGCCGCGCCCGCCCAAGCGCCTTTACGACCGGCGCGCCGAGTTGCTGGGGCGGCTGGCGGACACCTACCGCGCCCATCGCCCCACCGACCCCCAGGACCTGCTGGAGCATGGCTATCAGGGGGGCGTGGTGAGCCGGGGGGTGTGGGAACATGAGACGCAGGAAGAAGCATAACCTATGGAGTATGAATTTGCACCCCCCGAAAGCTTTCTGGGGCTGAGCCGAGGAGCAGAGCGACCTAGACAGGGCGGCGGTGCTGGTGCTGCCTATCCCGTATGAGGGCACGGTTAGCTATGGGGGCGGGACCCGACAGGGCCCGCGCGCCATCCTCCACGCCTCGATGCAGGTGGAACTGTACGACCGTGAGTTTGGCAAGGAGATGGCGCCGGAATACGGGGTCCACACCCTGCAACCCCTCGCCATCCACCATGCCTCGCCCGAGGCGATGGTGGGGCATGTCGAGGCGGCGGTGTATGATCTGGCGACGCGCCACCCGGACAAGCTTTTGTTCGTCCTCGGCGGCGAGCACTCGATTTCCAGCGGGGTGGGGCGCGGGCTGGCGCGGGCACAGGGGGCAGAGCGCCCCCTGCTCGTCCAACTGGACGCGCACGCCGACCTGCGCGCCTCGTACGAGGGCACTGCCTACTCCCATGCCTCCATCGCGCGGCGGCTGCTGGACGCGGGCTGGGACATCGTGCAGTTGGGAATACGCTCGGTCTCTCAGGAGGAGGTGGAGGCGATCGAGCACTTCCACGACCACCTGCGCGTCTTTTTTGCCGAAGAGATCCACCAGGACGACAGCTGGCGCGCCGAGTTACAGCAGCGTGTGAGCGGGCGCGACGTCTTCCTCTCGATTGACATTGATGGGCTGGACCCCTCGCTCGTGCCCGCGACGGGCACCCCGGAGCCGGACGGGCTTTCCTGGAACGAGGCGCTGGACATCCTCCGCATCGTGGCCCGCCAGGCGGGGCGCATCCTCGGCGCTGATTGCGTCGAACTCGCGCCGATTCCTGGCCACCACGCCAGCGAGTTTATCACTGCCAAGCTGGTCTACAAGACCCTCAATCTTCTGATGCACGCGCGCGGGCACTGACGAGCGCTGACGCGTTTTTCAGAAATCCTTTGCTCGCGCCTGGGGTGGGTGATATAATCGTCAGTCCATCGCTAGTTTCTGGAACCGAATCATTCCCATGAGCCTGACCTTACAACAAGTTGAAGAGATTGCCCTGCTGGCGCGGCTGGACCTGTCGCGCCAGGAGCAGGAGCGTTTCCGCGAGCAACTTTCCGCCATCCTCGAGTACGCCGAGCGGCTGCAGGGGTTGGACACGAGCAATGTTCCGCCAACGGCCAACGTGACGGGCCTGGTTGGCGTCATGCGCGACGATGTCATCGAGGCATCGCTGACGCAGGTGGAGGCATTGGCCAATGCGCCCGTGTCAGCCAATGGCTTCTTTTCGGTGCCTGCCGTGTTGGAAGGTGAGTGACAAATTTATGGAAGAGTTGACCCACCTGACCCTGCACGAGGCGCGGCACCTCCTTGATTCGGGCGAGATTCGTTCTGTCGAGCTGACCGAGGCCTTTCTGGCGCGCATTCGCACGCGCGATGCCACCCTGAAGGCCTTCCTCACGCTCACGCCTGAGCTAGCGATGGAGCAGGCGCGCGCGGCGGATGCAGTGCTGGAGAAGGGGCGCTCCCCCAACCCCCTGCTGGGGCTGCCGATCGCGCTCAAGGATGTGCTTTCCACCGAGGGAATCCGTACCACCTGCGGCGCGCGCTTTTTGGAAAACTACGTTCCCCCCTGGGATGGCACAGCCGTTGCCAGGCTGCGCCGGGCGGGGTCCGTCTTTCTGGGCAAAACGAACACCGACGAGTTTGCGATGGGCTCTTCCACCGAAAACTCGGCCTATGGCCCGACGCGCAACCCGTGGGACACCCAACGGGTGCCCGGCGGCTCGTCGGGCGGCTCGGCAGCCGCGGTGGCGGCGGACATGTGCCTGGCCGCGCTTGGCACCGATACGGGCGGCTCCGTGCGCCAGCCCGCCGCCTTTTGCGGGGTGGTGGGGCTGAAGCCTACCTATGGGCGCGTGAGCCGCTATGGCCTGGTCGCCTTCGCCTCCTCGCTCGATCAGATTGGCCCGCTCACCAAAAACACGCGGGATGCCGCGCTCCTGCTGGAGGCCATCGCCGGCCATGACCCCCATGACTCCACCAGTGCCCCGCGCCCCGTGCCCGCCTTCGCCGCCGCGTTGGACGCGAGCCGTGGCGTGGAGGGGCTGCGGCTGGGCATCCCGCGCGAGTGGTTCGGCAGCGGGCTGAGCGAGGGGGTGCGGCAGGCGGTTGAGGGTGCCATCGAGACCCTGCGGGGGATGGGCGCCGAGATTCGGGAAATTCACCTGCCGCTGACTGACTATGCCATCCCTGTCTACTACATCCTTGCCCCTGCCGAGGCGAGCGCCAATTTGGCGCGCTACGACGGCGTGCGCTACGGCGTGCGCGCCGCGCGCAACCCGGACGACATCTTTGACATGCTCGCGCAGAACCGCGAGGCAGGCTTCGGGCCGGAGGTGAAGCGGCGCATCATGCTGGGCGCCTACGCCCTCTCGGCAGGCTACCAGGATGCCTACTACAAAAAGGCGCAGTCGGTCCGCACCCTCATCAAGGAGGACTTTGACCGCGCCTTCGAGCAGGTGGACCTGATCGTCGGCCCCACCACCCCCTCGGTAGCCTTTCCCCTCGGCGAGCACGCCAACGACCCGCTTGCCATGTACCTGGAGGACATCTATACCATCCCCGTGAACCTGGCAGGGCTGCCCGGCATCAGCGTCCCCTGCGGGCTGTCCGATGGCTTGCCCGTCGGGCTGCAACTGATTGCCCCCGCGTGGCAGGAGGAGCGGTTGCTGGGCGCGGCGCACCGCTACGAGGAGGCGCGGGGGGTGCTGGGCGTTGGAGCGTTGGAGCGTTAAAACGAGGAGACTTTCATGCACGTTATTATTCCTGTTGCGGGCTATGGTACGCGGCTGCGCCCCCACACCTACAGCAAGCCCAAGCCCCTGGTGCAGGTGGCGGGCAACACGGTCCTGGGGCACATCCTGGAGCAGTTGAGGCATGTAGGCATCAGCGAGCTCACCTTTATCGTTGGGTATCTGGGCGAGCAGGTGGAAAAGTATGTGTCGGAGCACTACCCGGAATTCAAGGCAAACTATGTGGAGCAGGTGGACCGCAAGGGGCAGGCCCACGCGATCTACCTGGCCAGGGAACTTGTCAGCGAGCCGGTGCTGATCCTCTTCTCGGATACGATCTCGAATGCCGACCTGGGCTCCCTGGCACAGAGCGAGCGGGAGGGGGTGATCTTCGTGAAGGAGGTGGAGGACCCCCGACGCTTTGGCGTGGTGACCACGGACGAGCGCGGGGTCATTCAACGCTTTGTTGAGAAGCCCAGCGAGTGGGTGTCAAACCAGGCGGTGATCGGCATCTACTACCTGAAAGATTACAAGAAGTTGTTCCGGGCCATCGAGCGCCTGATGGACGAAAATATCCAGACCAAGGGGGAGTTTTTCCTGGCGGATGCCCTCCAACTGATGGTGGCCGACGGGATGGAGCTGGAGGCCCGCACGGTGGAGGTTTGGGAAGATTGTGGGACCCCCGAGGCGCTCCTGCAGACCAATCGCTACATGCTGGAGCGCGGCGGCGCGGCAACTGACGCCGCGGGCGACAACTGCGTGATCATTCCGCCCGTTCACATAGCGCCGGGCGTGCAGATGGTCAACTCAGTCATTGGCCCCTATGTCAGCCTGGCGGAGGGCTGCGAGGTGCGCAACGCTGTGCTGCGCGACACCATCGTCGATGCCGAGGCGGTGATCGAGGACACGATGCTCAGCGAGTCACTGATTGGCCACGGCGCCACCGTGCGCGGGCGCTATCGGCACCTCAACGTGGGCGATTCCTCGGTGGTAGATTTCGGATAGGGGAGGGCAGCAAGCGTGTCCGGCTGGCACCTTGCACCCTTCCCCGCAAGGAGGCGTGGTGGATTACTCAAAGTGGATTTCAAACCGCGTCAAGAGCGTGCCGCCCAGTGGGATCCGGCGCTTCTTCGATATTGCTGCCACGATGGACGAGGTCATCTCGCTCGGCATCGGCGAGCCGGACTTTGTGACGCCGCCGCGCATCGTGGCGGCGGGGGTGGAGAGCCTGCACGCGGGGCAGACCGGCTACACGTCCAACAGCGGTATCCTGGAACTTCGCGAGGTGCTGAGCGACCACCTGGATAGCCTGTATGGCGTGCGCTACGATCCAGAAGAAATTTTGATTACCGTGGGGGTGAGCGAGGCGGTGCTGCTGGCGCTCATGGCCCTGGTGGAGCCGGGGGATGAGGTCATCATTCCGGAGCCCTGCTTTGTGGCCTATGGGCCGACTGTCGTGTTTGCAGGCGGCACCCCTGTCTATGTGCCTACCTTCGCGGAAGACAACTTCGAGGTGACCGCCGAGGCGATTGAGGCGGCCATCACGCCGCGCACGCGCGTGCTTTTTATAGGCTTCCCCAACAACCCGACGGGCGCGGTGATGAGCCGCGAGCGGATGCTGGAGGTGGCCGCTGTGGCCGAGCGCCACAACCTCTTCGTCCTCTCGGACGAGATTTATGATCGCCTGGTCTATGGGGTCGAGCATGTGTGCGTCCCCGCCCTGCCGGGCATGCGGGAGCGGAGCATCCTGCTGGGCGGTTTTTCCAAAAACTATGCCATGACGGGCTGGCGGCTTGGCTATGCCTGCGGGCCCGCGGAACTCATCGGCGCACTGCGCAAGATGCACCAGTACATTATCATGAGTGCCCCCACCACCGCCCAGGTCGCCGCCATCACCGCCATCCGCGATTGCCAGGACGATGTGGAGCACATGCGCCAGAGCTATGACCAGCGCCGCCGCGTCATCGTGGATGGGCTGAACCAGATTGGGCTGCCCACCTTCGAGCCAAAGGGTGCGTTTTACTGCTTTCCCGACATCCGCTCCACCGGCTTAACCAGCGAAGAATTTGCTGAGGGTCTCCTCGAAGCGCACCATGTGGCCTGCGTCCCTGGCTCCGCCTTTGGCCCGAGCGGGGAGGGCTTTCTGCGGATCGCCTACGCCACCAGCATGGTCAAGATTGAAGAGGCGCTTACCCGGATTGAAGCGTTTGTGGACGAATGCCGCAGGTAAAGAAAAGGCAAAAGGGACGGGAAGCGGTAAACCTATGAAATACGAACTAATCGTGGGCCTGGAAGTCCACTCGCAACTGCTGACGAACTCGAAGATGTTTTGCGGCTGCAACGCAAGCTATCAAGAGTCGGAGCCCAACACCCACACCTGCCCCGTGTGCCTGGGGCTGCCGGGCGCCCTGCCCGTGCTGAACCGGAAGGCTATCGAGTACACCATCCGCGTCGGGCTGGCGCTCAACTGCACCATCTCGCAGGTGACCAAGTGGGACCGCAAGAATTATCACTACCCCGACCTGCCCAAAGGCTACCAGATCTCGCAGTTTGACATGCCCCTCTGTAGGGAAGGGTGGCTGGAAATCGAGACGGAGGAGCAGGGCGCGCGGCGCATCGGCATTCGCCGCGTGCATCTGGAGGAGGACACCGCCCGCTCCATGCATGTAGGGGAGCGGACCCTGATTGACTTCAATCGCTCCGGTGTCCCGCTGATCGAGATCGTCACCGAGCCTGACGTGCGCTCGCCGGAAGAGGCGCGCCAGTTTTTGCAAAAGCTACGCGCCATCATTCGCTATATCGAGGTGGGCAGTGGCGACCTGGAAGCGGGCGCGATGCGCCTGGAGCCGAATGTCTCCATTCGCCCCGTCGGCTCCAAAACCTTCGGCATCCCGGTCGAGGTGAAGAATTTGAACTCGTTCCGCGCCGTCAAACTGGCGCTGGAATACGAGCAGCAGCGGCAGAGCATCCTCCTCACGCGGGGCCAGACGGTGATGCGGGAAACCCGCGGCTGGCAGGAGGGGCGGGGGGAAACTGTCTCCCAGCGCCGCAAGGAAGAGGCGGATGACTACCGCTACTTTCCGGAGCCGGACCTGCCCTCGCTGCGCATCTCGGAGGAGTGGATCGAAACGATTCGCGCCGCCATGCCGGAGCTGCCCGACGCCAAAGCTTCCCGCTTCCAGCAAAGCTATGGAATTTCCGCCTACGATGCGCGCGTGCTCACCGCCGAGCGCGAGTCGGCGGCCTGGGTAGAGGAGGCATTCCAGCAGGCCCAGGCGAGCGGCATCGCGCCCAAGACGGTGAGCAACTGGATCACGGGGAGCTCTTTCGGTTGAGCAGCCAAGCGGGGCAACCGCTCGCCGGCCTGGGCCTCTCGCAGGGGGCGCTCATCGAGTTGCTGGCCCTGGTAGAGCAGGGGCGCATCTCGCAAAATGTCGCCAAATCGGTGCTCGAGAAGATGCTGGCGACCGGGCAGGGTGCCGGACAGATTGTCGAGGCGGAGGGGCTGGCGCAGATCTCGGACGAGAGCCGACTGGAGACGGTGGTGGATGAGGTGCTTGCCAGCAACCCGGACGAGGTGCAAAAGTTCCTTGCGGGCAAGACATCCGTGGCAGGCTTTCTGATGGGGCAGGTCATGAAAGCCACGCAGGGCAAAGCGAACCCGCAGGTGGTGCGCTCGCTGATTGTGGCAAGGCTGGAGGCGATGCAGGCGCAGGCGTAAACTTGCCGCGCAGGCCGCGCGGTCAATTCAATACATTCACCCTCGATGAGGAGGTGTTCTTTGCCCGATGAGGCATCCGTGTTGGAAATGACGCGGGAGTATTTTGAAAGCGTGGCCGTCCAGATGGGGCTGGCAGAGGGCATCCGTGCCCACTTGAGGATGCCTGCCCGCACCCTCACTGTCCGCTTTCCCATCAAGAGGGACGATGGCTCCGTCCAAATGTTCACCGGCTACCGCGTGCAGCATTCCACAGCGCGCGGTCCGGCAAAGGGGGGCCTGCGCTACGCACCCACTGTTACCCTGGGGGACATCCAGGGGCTGGCGATGCTGATGACCTTCAAGACAGCGGTTGTCGGGATCCCCTTTGGGGGCGCGAAGGGCGGCGTCGTGTGCGATCCGACCAGCCTCAGCAAGCGCGAGTTGGAGCGGCTCACGCGGCGCTATGTGCGAGAGATCGCACTGTTCATCGGCCCGGAGCGCGACATCCCGGACACCGACGTGGGCACCGATGCTCAGGTGATGGCATGGGTGATGGACACCTACTCCGCGATTCGTGGCTATACCGTCCCCGCCGTGGTCACAGGCAAGCCGCTCCAGATTGGCGGCACGAAGGGCATGGATCGTGCGACGGGGCGCGGCGTGGTTTTCGTGCTGCGCGAGGCAGCCCGGCGGCTCGGCCTGGACCTGGCGGGCGCTACGGTGGCCGTGCAGGGCTTCGGCAAGGTGGGCCGCACGGTGGCGCACCTGATGAGCCACGTGTTTGGCGCCCGCGTGGTCGCGGTCAGCGATTCCGCCACGGCGCTGTACAATGCGGACGGGCTGGACATCGCTGCCCTGCGCGAGCACAAGCGGGCGACCGGCTCGCTCCACGGTTTTGACGCGGCGCAGGAGATCACCGGAGAGATCCTGACGGTTCCCTGCGACATCCTCGTTCCCGCCGCAACGGAATCCGTGCTCACCGCAGCCAACGCCCCGGCGGTGCAGGCGCGGCTCGTGGTGGAGGGGGCCAACGCGCCCACCACCCCCCAGGCCGATGCCATCCTTCGGGAGCGCGGGATCCTCGTCATCCCTGACATTCTGGCCAGCGCGGGTAGCGTGACGGTGAGCTACTTCGAGTGGGTGCAGAGCCTCCAAAACTTGTTCTGGAGCGAGGAAGAGGTCATCAGCGAGCTGCGCCACATCATGCTGCGTGCCTTCGAGGAGGTGTGGGCGCTGTCTGAAGCGCGCGGTCTCTCGATGCGCGATGCTGCCTACACGGTGGCGCTCCAGCGTGTGGCGCAGGCCTATGACCTGCGCGGGATCTACCCATGAACCGCCGCAATGGAGCGGCGCTTTTCGATGCGCCATCGCAGCGAACCCCCAAAGGAGGGACCATGGACACCGAGGAATTAACTGCTGAAGGCGCCGTTGCTGCCCAATCGGCGGACATCCATCTGCTGTCGCTGGAGCGGGACGACGAGGAGTTGCACGCGAAGGGTGCCCTCATGGCGCGTGGGGCCTTCACCAGTGGCCCTAACCCCTACACCATGGCCATCGAGCAGTTCGAGGCAGCCCTGCCGCATCTGTCGCTGCGCCAGGGGGTGATTGATTTTTTGCGCCAGGCCAAACGGGCCTTGATCGTCAGCTTCCCGCTGCGGCGCGACGACGGCAGCATCCAGGTGCTGGATGGCTACCGCGTCCACCACAACAACCTTCCCGGCCCCACGCATGGCGGGCTGCGCTACCACCCTGGCGTCACGCTGGATGAGATGCGAGCCTTTGCGCTGTGGAACACCTGGAAGGCGGCGGTGGTGAACATTCCCTTTGGCGGGGCGGCGGGGGGCATTGCCGTGGACCCCTTCAGCCTTTCCAAGCGCGAGTTGGAGCGGATGACGCGCCGCTATGTGAACGACATCACGCCGCTGCTGGGGCCAGAAGGGGACATCATCTCGCCCGATTTGAACACCAACCAGCAGACGATGGCCTGGATCATGGACACCTTTTCCATGAAGCGCGGCTACGCGGTGCCCGCTGTCGCAACGGGCAAGCCGATCTCGTTGGGTGGCTCGGTGGGGCAGGCCGGCTCGATTGGCCTGGGGCTCTTCACCTGCATCGAGAAGACCCTGGCCCACCTGGGGCGAGATCTGCGCGGCAGCACCGTGGCGGTGCAGGGGTTCGGGCGCGTCGGCTCCAACACTGCTCTGTACCTGGCACGCTGTGGGGCCAAGGTGGTGGCCGTGGCGGATGCGGGCGGGGGCATCTATGCGCCGGATGGGCTGAACGTGCCAGAACTGATTGACGTGGTGTCTCAGCATCGCACGGTGACAGCCATGGAGCGGGTCGAACCCATCACCGATGAGGACCTGCTTTCGATGGACGTGGATGTGTTGGTGCTGGCCGCCCTGGGCAACCAGATTCGCGCGGACAACGCGCACCGCGTGCGGGCGCGCATCATCGCCGAGGGAGGGCCGGGGGTCGTCACACCGCGCGCGGATCGCGTTTTGGAGCAGGGGGGGCACGATCGCCATGTGGTCATCCCCGACGTTCTGGGGAGTGCGGGCGGCATGGTGGTCTCCTACTTTGAGTGGGTGCAGGACGTGCAGGCCTTCTTCTGGGGGGTCGAGCAGATCGAGGATCTCCTGCGCTCGATCATGAGCCGTGCCTTTGACGAGGTGTGGGCGATTCACGATGAGCACCAGGTCAGCCTGCGCGTGGCCGCCTACATCCTTTCTGTCAACCGCGTGGCGCAGAACACCCTGCTGCGTGGTATCTGGCCGTAAGCAGGGAGGATATGGACTTTAAGCGGCCCACGAAGCTCCGAGCAGGCGACACGGTGGCGGTGCTTTCCCCCTCGTGGGGCGGTCCCGCTTGCTTTCCAGCGATCTTCGACCTGGGGCTGGCGACCCTACGGAGTGTTTTCGGGCTATCCGTCAGGGAGTTTCCTGGCACGCGGGCCGATCCGGACTGGCTGTATCATCATCCCGAGGCCCGTGCGGCGGATATCAACGCTGCCTTCGCGGACCCAACGGTGCGCGCCATCATCGCCAGCATCGGCGGGGATGACTCGGTGCGCCTGCTGCCCTACCTGGATGCGGACATCATCCGCGCCAACCCGAAGATCCTGCTCGGCTTCTCCGACACCACCACCCTCCTCGCCTACTGCAATCAGTTGGGGCTGGTGACCTTTAACGGTCCCTCGGTGATGGCGGGGCTTGCCCAATTGCGCGCCCTGCCACCAGCCTTCGAGGCGCATATCAGGCAGATGCTCTTCGAGCCGAGCAACGCCCATGCGTATCAGCCCTTCCCTGCGTGGTCGGAGGGCTACCCGGATTGGGGACACGCGGAAACCCTCGGCCTCGTCAACGAGCCCCAGCCCAACGAGGAGGGCTGGGCATGGGTGCAGGGGCAGGGGCGGGTGGAAGGGACACTGTTCGGCGGGTGCATCGAGGTTTTGGAGATGATGAAGGGCACCCGCTTTTGGCCCGAATCGGCTTTCTGGGACGGGAAACTGCTTTTCCTGGAAACCTCCGAGGACGCCCCTGCCCCGACGGTGGTGAAGTATATGCTTCGCAACTACGGGATGCAGGGAGTATTCGAGCGCATTGCAGGACTCTTGATTGGGCGCCCCAGCAGGTACACCTCGGCGCAGAAGCAGGAGTTGATCGAGGCTGCCGTCGCCGTCCTCGCCGTGGAGTTTGGCAGGCCCGACCTGCCCCTGGTCGCTAACCTGGATTTTGGTCACACGGACCCCCAATGGATTCTTCCTCTCGGCGTTCGTGCCGCCCTTGATTTCGACCGACGCACCTTCACGCTTCTGGAGGCGCCGGTCGCCGGCTAGCGCTCCGACGTAGACAATCACCCACGCCCTCCCCGGAGGGCATTCACCTTTAACAGAGCTACATGAACCCTCTTTCACCCAACATCATCCAAGCCCTGCACCATCGTACGACCAGCCATCGCGAGACCCTGATTGGCTTTTTACGAGAGCTATGCGCTATTCCCTCCATGGACTCGCAGATTGGCGAGGTAGGCGAGCGGGTGGCGCAGGAGATGCGCGCGCTTGGCTTTCACAAGGTCTGGTTCGACGCGATGGGCAACATCGTTGGCGAGATCGGCGAGGGGCCGCGCACCCTGCTTTATGACAGCCACATTGACACGGTAGGCGTGGGCGACCCGGCGGCGTGGGAATGGGACCCCTTCGAGGGCAAGATCGAGAACGGGCGCTTTTATGCGCGCGGCGCCTGCGACGAGAAGGGCTCCACGCCGGGCATGGTCTATGGGTTGGCCTGGGCGCACGAGCTCGGGCTGCTGGATGGCTGGCGCGGCGTTTATTTTGGCAACATGGAGGAATGGTGCGACGGCATCGCGCCGCACGCCCTGGTGGAGCACGAGAAGCTTCGCCCCGATTTCGTGGTCATCGGCGAGCCTACCAAGATGGGCATCTACCGCGGACAAAAGGGGCGGGTGGAGATGCAGGTCATCGCGCGCGGCAGGAGCGCGCACGCCGCGGCGAACCAGTTGGGGGACAACGCGATTTACAAACTGCTGCCCATCCTGGCAGGGATCCGCGATTTGAACGACCAGTTGCCCAGCGATGCGTTTCTGGGGCAGGGACGCATCACGGCGACCCTGATCGAGGTGGAAACGCCGAGCATCAATGCCGTGCCCGACCTTGCCACGCTGACCATTGATCGCCGCCTGACCTGGGGCGAGGATCGCGAGGCGGCCATCGCGCAGGTGGCGGCGCTCATCCCGGAGGGGGAGCGCGACCGGATCGTGACCGAGATGATGTTCTACGAAGAGCCGAGCTATACCGGCTTTGTCTTTCCGGTGGACAAGTATTTTCCTGCCTGGCAGGTGCCGGAGGAAAGCCCCATCGTGCAGGCTGGCCTGCGCGCCTACGAGGCACTGTGGGGCGAACCCACGCACGTGGGCAAGTGGAACTTCAGCACCAATGGCATCTATTGGGCAGGCAAGGCGGGCATCCCCTCGATCGGCTTTGGGCCGGGCGAGGAGGAAACCGCGCATACCACCCATGATTCCGTGCTGCTCGACGACGTCGTGCGCTCGGCTGCCTGGTACGCCCTCTTTCCCGCCATGTTGCGCTAGTCAGACCAGCGAAAAGGCGGGTGCGGCTTGCGGTACCCCACTTTGCGTGAAGGGGGAACTGAACAAAAACGGCGACCCCGTAGCAACTGAAGGTTATCACAGCACGCAGGCGATACGGAGTCGCCGATGCGTGGATTATACAATGAACTCGATAGGGTTGATTTGCAGCTAATACCAATTTCAGGTAACAACTGAGCAATAGCCCTTAATTTGTCATTCTGAATCCCCCAGGCGGCGGAGCCGCCACAGTGCGGGGAGAAACGGGTTTGTTTCTCAGGAGGACCCCAGGCGGCGGGGCCGCCTTCGTGCAACGAAAAACTCCCTGCCCCTCCCCTGTCATTCTGACCGGCCGCTCCTCCGCGTCACCATAAGGAATGAAGCCAGGGAAGAATCTGTGCAAGGCTGATTCAATGAGTTATGCCAGGAGAGATGTTTCGCTAGTTGCATGCCTGATCGAGGTGGCCCGGCGTGCCCACTCAACATGACAGGGAAGGGGCAGGGAAAACGGACCTTGTTTCTCAGGAGCGAAGCGAAGAATCTACCTTACCAACATGGGCGGCAGAGACGCCATAAGATAAGTGCTGATGCGCATGCAGGGGCGGGAAATTATTCTTTTTTCAGCCCGAAGGGGATACCGCAAGCGGGTGCGGCTATTGACCTGGGCGGTGCAAGAGCTTATACTAGACTTAGACTTTATTCAGAAGCTATATAGTTGACCGCAGAGCGAGGACTGAGAAGCGGTTTGACCGACTAATTCTCCTCCTCCGTCTTCGCTCCTCGGTCAAATCTCGCCGGCTATGCTATTGCTATTTATTCTTTGGATAAGAAAGGAGCCGTTATGGGGCAGGCTCGGAGAAGATTGATGGTGTTGGTGGGCGGCTTGATGCTTCTCACTTTACTATGGGCCACGGCGGCCACAGCGGAGAAGCGCGCAGAGCAGGCGCAGTTGGAACGGGCGTTGGTACAGTCGGAATTGTTTGCAAATCAGTTGTATGAACGGGCGGGCGGCAAATCTACGGAAGGAGCGCATGGGCAGGGCATTGCCCATACCAATCGCGTGGCCGGAGGGGATGCGTTGCAGGAAATTACCTCAGTCACCATGGGAGAGTATGCCAACGGCGTTCCCTGTTACTCTTGTGTATATACCGCAGACTATAATAATCTCGGGGTTCCAATACCGAGAAGCAGGGCCTTCCAGGGCCAGTTGGTAGAATACACTGTCCTGTATGACATTTATGACTATTCAGGCACCTGCGCGGTTGCGTTGGTGGCTCGGCGCCTGGCGGATTATGAAGTGGTGAACTTTGGTCTGTATGCTGCATCGTGCTCGCCGAACTTCTCCTACTTTACCTCCTTCCCCTCCATCATTCCATACGACACGCCGGACGGCCCTGTTGTTGTGTACGCCAAGTTCTTTTCATCCACTGGCGCCTCCGACACGGCCTACACCGTGGTCAGGATTGGGGATGGGTATCCCTATCCTTGAGGCCGGGCAGCCGCCATCGGGCGGCAGAGGTATGATAGAGACACCCGGCACCGTGCCGGGTGTTTTCTTTGCCCCACCCTTCTGTTTACCATCTGATGAGTATTCCCCGTAGCCAACCCTTATCCATCATTGTGGTAGGCCCTACCTATCCCTTCCGTGGGGGCATCAGCCACTACACCACCCTGCTCGTTCAGCACCTGCGCGAGCGGCACACGGTGCGGCTCCTCACCTTTCGTCGCCAGTATCCGGCCTGGCTTTTTCCGGGCCGGAGCGACCGCGACGAGGCGAGCCAGGCCGCCCTGCGGGTGGATGGCGAGGCGATGCTGGATGGCGTGAATCCCTGGACATGGTGGCGGGCCGCGTGGGCAATCCGCCGCACCGTGCCGGCTCTGCTCGTCGCGCAATGGACGGTCCCCTTCTGGGCGCCGATGCTCTGGCTGCTGCTGGGGCTGGCCCCCTCTGGCACGCGCACTGTGCTCATCTGCCACAATGCCTCCCCCCACGAGGCGGGGCACCCCCTGATGGCGCGGCTCGCGCGGTGGGCGCAGCGAGCCGTGATGGCCCGCGCCGACCAGTTGATCTGCCACGCCGAAAGCGACGAGCGCGAGCTACGCGCCATGCTGCCGGACAAGCCGATTGTTCGCGTGATGCTGCCGAGCTATGCCGGGCTGGTGGAAGCAAGCGAGCGCGGCGGGAGGCCCGAGCCCCGCGCCGCGCCCCCCGTTGGCTCGCCCCACCTGCTCTTTTTCGGCTTTGTTCGCCCGTACAAGGGGGTGGACACGCTGCTGCGCGCGATGCCCCTCGTGCTGGCCGCGCTGCCAGACGCGCACCTGACGATTGCGGGCGAGTGGTGGCGCGGCACCGGCGGGCCGGAGCAGTGGATGGATCCCGCGATTCGCGGGGCCGTGACGGTGCTCGACCGCTACATCTCCAATGAGGAGATGGTTGCCCTCTTTCGGGCAGCGGATGGGGTGGTGCTCCCCTATCGCTCCGCGACGCAGAGCGCGGTGGTCCAACTGGCGTTTGGCTTTGGCATTCCCGTCATCACGACGACCGTGGGCGGCCTGCCGGAAGCTGTCGAGCATGAGCGCTCCGGCCTCCTCGTCCCGCCGGACGATCCGGCTGCGCTGGCCGACGCCCTTATCCGCTACCATCGCGAGGGGTGGCGCGAGCGGCTCGCGCCGGGCGTGGCGGCGGCGCGGGCGCGCTTCTCCTGGGCGGCCCTGGTGGGGGTGCTGGAGCGTCTGGCGGGGGAGGCGACGAAACGGACGAGGGGTGATGGCTGGCAACCAGGGCTTTCTTGTTGAGTGTGTCACTTGAGCGATCTGTCGCCGCGCCGCTCCCTGCCTGATCGTTACCTCGCCGTGATGGGCGGGGTGGCGGGGGTGCTGCTGGTGCTACTGGCAGCGTGGCGGGGGGGGTGGCCCGGCGCGGTGGTGGCGGACGATCTGCGGCTGACCCATCTGAACCAGGCGCTCCCCCTGTTGGACGGGGCGGTGCGCGTCGAGCAGCGCTTTGTGCCGGGCCACGACGGGCTCAGCGAGGTGGAGCTTCAGCTTGTGCGCTACCAGACGGAGGAGGCGGGCGGCGACCTGTGGCTTCGCCTGACCGACGACCGGGCACGGCTGGTGGCCGAGCGCCGCCTGGACGCCACAACGCTGGTGCATAACCAGACGGTGACCCTCGCCTTCCCCCCCGAACCGGCCTCCGCGGGGCGACCCTACCAACTAGAGCTTGACGGTAGCGGACCCTTCTCCGTGTGGGGCTCCACGCTGAGCATGCACGACGCAGGGGCGCTCGTGGTGAGCGGGGCGCCAACCGAGGCGCGCTCGCTGCGCCTCGTCGCGCGCTATACCCTGACCCCCCTCGCCGCCCTTCGCACGCTGGGGCGGATGCTTTGGCAGCACGGCGCGCTGTTGCTGCTCGCCCTGGCGTTCCTGCCCCTGCCCGGTTGCCTGCTCTTGTTGCTTGCCGCGCGCGGGGGGCGCGGTTGGGATCCCGCCGCCTGGGCGGGCGTTGCCCTGGCGCTCGGCCTCGCGCTCTGGCCCCTCCTGTGGCTCTGGCCGAGCGTGCTCGGGGCGCGGTGGTCGGGGGCGGCGCTGTGGCTGCTGGTTGGCTCCGGGTGGGCGCTGATTATTTTCCAGCGGGCCCGTGCGGTGGGAAGGAAGCGGCGCGGGCCGAGCCGCAGCGCTGCCCCTGGAATGGGGATGCTGGGGGGCATCCTGCTCGTAAGCCTGGCCACGCGGCTGCTGGCGGTGCGCGACCTTGCCTTTCCCCCCTGGGTGGACGCGGTGCGCCACGGATTGATCACGCAGATCATGGCGTCGAGCGGCCAGGCCATTGCCTCGTACGAGCCGTGGTTGCCGATTGACAGCTTCCCCTACCATGCTGGCTTTCACACCCTCGCCGCCAGCCTGCGCCTGATGAGCGGCGTGCCCCTGCCGGAGCTCCTCCTGCTGCTGGGCCAGTTGCTGAATGCGCTAGCGCCCCTGTCGGTCTACGCGGCGGCGTGGCTGATGACGCGCCGGCAGGGCGTGGCGCTGATTGCCGCCTTTCTGGTGGCCTTGCCCTTTTTGTTTCCTGGCTACTATGCCACGTGGGGCCGATACACCCAGTTGGCGGGGATGCTGGTCATGCCGCCGCTGGTGGCCCTGACCTGGCGGATGCTGCGGGGGGCGATGGGCGGGGCGCGGGTGTGGGGGCTGGTGGGGCTGCTGGCTGCCGGGCTCTTCCTCATCCACCTGCGCGTCCTCCTGTACTATCTGCCCTTTCCGCTGCTCGTCTGGCTGGCGGGGCGGGGGCGGCGGGGCGGGCGCCTCTTTGCGGCGGGCGCGCTCGCCCTGCTGCTGGTGAGTTGGCGCGCCTGGCAACTCTTCCCTCGCGGCGAGACGTTGGGCTCGCTGGGCACGGGCATCGAGGGGTATAACGCCTTCCCGATGGGCTACCTGACCACGGGGTGGGAGCGCGGCTTCCTCCTGCTGGTGGGGGCCAGCCTGCTCGTTGCGCTGGCACGCTGGGTGGCGGGTCGGCGGCACACGGCGCTTCCGCTGGCGCTGGGGGGATGGGTCGGCGTGCTGGGCTTGCTGCTGGCGGGCCGATACGTGGGGCTGCCGGAAAGCTGGCTGGTGAACCTGAACAGCATGTATATCACCCTCTTCTTCCCCTTCGCCCTGCTCATCGCCCTCCTCCTCGACGGCGCGTGGCGATGGGGTGCGCGGGCGGCAGGGCGTCTGCCCCGCCCCGCCGCGTGGCACGCCCTGCGCCACGCCCTGCTGGGGGCCGGGCTGGCAGCCAGCCTGCTCTTCGGCATCCATCACCAGGTAACCATCCTGAACCCGCAGACGATCCTGGCCCACCCGCAGGATGCCGTTGGCCTGGAATGGATGGCAGCCAACCTGCCAGCCAACGCGCGCGTTGGCGTCAGTGCATGGCGCTGGCTCGGCACCTCCTGGGCGGGCAGCGATGGGGGCGCCTGGCTGCTGCCCCTGACGGGCCTCGCGTCCACCACGCCCCCCGCCGATTACATCTACGGCCCAGCCCTGGCGCAGGAGGTCACCCTGTTCAACGAGCAGGCCTCCCAGGTCGAGGATTGGTCCGCCCCCGCCGCCGCCCGATGGCTGCGCGAGCAGGGCATCACCCACCTGTTCGTCGGGGTGCGCGGCGGCTTTCTGGACCCCGCCGAGCTTGGCCGCAATCCGGCGCTCCGCCTGCTTTTCGCGCGCGACGGCGTCTTTGTGTTCGAGGTAGGGTAGGGGCCTACGTTCCTTGTCGGATGGAACAAAGGTTGCTTGTCTGGCGCGAGGGCAGCACAGCGTTGCCAGGGGGTGCATCGAACCCGCGATTCGCTCAAAACCCTTCTGGCCTTGATGCAACTTTTTGCCGGAAACTGAGTATAATATGTCAAGCCATAACACGCTTCCGGCACCATCGGGGGCGTGGGAGACAGGCTTGTTGGGGGGCTTACGGGTGCTGGATATGGCCGGCACGGGGGCCCCTTTATGAGAGAGAAAGGTAACCGACAATGATATTCGATCCCATGTATTTCGTCTTCGCGCTGCCCGCCCTGCTGCTGGGGCTCTACGCGCAGATGAAGGTAAAAAGTGCCTTCAATGAGTACTCCCAGGTGCGCACGGGGCGGGGCATGACGGGCGCGCAGGTGGCCCGCACGCTGCTGGACGCCGAGGGGCTCTCCCACGTGCGCGTGGAAGAGTCGCAGGGCTTCCTCTCGGATCACTACGACCCGCGCGACAAGGTGCTGCGCCTCAGCCCGGATGTGTACCGCACGCCGAGCGTCGCCGCGGCGGGCATCGCCGCGCACGAGATGGGGCACGCCCTCCAGGACGCCCACAGCTATGGCCCCCTCGCGCTTCGCAGCCTGATGGTGCCAAGCGTGCAGGTGGGCAGCATGCTGGGCCCGCTGATCTTCATGGCGGGTTTGTTCCTCAGCCAGACGCTGGCGTGGGTGGGGCTCCTCCTCTTTGCGGCGGTGGTGCTCTTCTCGCTGGTCACGCTGCCTGTGGAGTTTGACGCGAGCCGCCGTGCCAAGCGCCTGCTCGTCGAGCGCGGGCTGCTGGTGACGCAGGAGGCGGAGGGGGTCAACAAGGTGCTGGACGCCGCCGCCCTGACCTACGTGGCCGCCGCGCTCCAGGCGATCAGCACGCTGATGTATTACGCCTTCCTGCTGATGGGCCGCAGCGACGATTAAGGGCAAGGGCTGCTGAGCCAACAAAAAAGCGCCACCGTGCGGTGGCGCTTTTTTGTTGCCCCCGGCTTATGGGGCCAGGGTCACCATCACGCTGGTCAGGTGGGTGGTGCCGCCAAAGGCTGGGCTGGTGTCGCGCACCTGGATGCGCCCAAAGCCGCTTTCCGACACCGTGTAGGGAAGGTCTATGCTGAAGGAGCCAGGCTGCCCCAGGTCTGGCGCGTTGACGATGAGCGGCTGGCGGGCAAGCGTGTTGCCATTGGCGTCTATCACGTCCACCACCAATGTCTGCTCGAAGGTGGCGAGGCCGAAGCCCTCCACGCGCACCATCCCGCCGCTGATCGTCGCGTTGGGCGCGGGCTGGAAGATGGCGATCTGCTCCGGCATCGGCATCGTGGCGGTGCGAATGTCCTCGGCCCCGCCGTCAGCCAGGCGGATCCCCACCGAAGAAAGATGCTCGATGGCGCCGTCCCGCGGGCTCTGCGAGAAGACCTGGATGAACACGTTTTGTTCCCCAACGACGCGTGAAGGGAATGTCGAGCGTGAAGGGGCCGCGTTGGCCGGCATCCGCCTGGATGGTGGTGGGTTGCAGGCTCATCTCCTCGCCATCCGCTGTCACCATGCGCACGATCAGGTTCTGCTCGAAGGTGGGGTTCGCCTCGCCGCGCAGGCGCAGGGGGCTGGTGACGCGCGAGCCGGACGCAGGCTCCATGATCACGATGGCCTCGGTCGGGCGCGAGGGGGGCCCGCCGGATTGGCCCACCACGGTTGGCAACGGGGTGCTCGTGGGCGCGGCGACGGTGGGGGGGGCGGTGCCCGTCGGGACAGGGGTGGCTGTCTCCGCTGCGGCCACGGGGGTCGCGGACCCATCGGCGGCGGGAGCAGGCGACTCGGTGGCGGCGGGGGGCGGCGACTCGTCGGCGGGCGCTTCAGGGGTCATCGTCGCCAGGATCACCACGTTGGCAGTCGCGGAGGGCTGCGCGGCGGGTAGCTCCGTCGGTGTTTGCGGAACCGGTGGCTCTGCGGGAGGGAGCCCCTGGCCGCAGGCGCTCGCCAGCAACAGGACGAGAACGAGGGGGAGGATGACTCGAAGGTTCATGAGGGTGCTCCTTTTCAGCGTGAATAGACCGAGCAGGGATGGCAAGTTTTATAAAGCAAGGCTCCAGACAAGACGATTTGAGCGAACAAAAAGTTCCTGCCCCAGCGGGCCTTCGACCCTTTCCTTTGTTGCCCCGCGCACTCGGCTCAGGGGGCTGGCGCGCCGGACAGGCTGGTGAGCGTCGCTTCAAGGCTCGTGCGCCACGCCGCCAGTTGCTCGGCCAGGGGGGTGTCCTCGAGCGAGAGCGTGACCGGAACGTTCAGCCGGATGGGTACTGTTGTCTCGATGGGGATCTCTTTTCGGACAGGCACCGTCACGCTCAAATCAATCGGCACGTCTGTTTGAATCGGCACCTCGATCGGGTACTCCCCCAGCGGGCCCAGCCGCAGCGGCACGGTAATCGTGGTGCGGATCGGCACTGTCGTCTGGATGGGTATAACAAACTCCTCATCGAACACGATGGTAGTCTCGATGGGGATCTCCTCATTGATGGGAACCTGGAGCGTGAATGTCTGCGTTTCCAACGCGCCGAGCTGCTGCACCACCTCCTCCATCGCCAGCCCCCCCGCGATCAGCAGTGCGCCGAGACGATTCTGGGTGGCCTCTGCCGTCTCCCTGGCGCTGGCAGCCGCCTCGGAAGCATCCGCCACCTGCGCCTGAAGCGCCGCCGCCCCAGCACTGGCCTCCGCTGCCTGGGATGCAGCCGCCTGCGTCTGCCTGTTGCATCCCGCGAACGGTGACGACCAGCCAGGCGTTGGTTCCCAACGACAGGAGGAGGAGAGAGAGCAGCAGGAGCCCCAGTGCACGCGTATTCGTTGACATAAGGTATTCCTTTTTCCGAAATCCTTTCGGATACCCCAACAGTAACGCGGGGCAGCCCCGAAATATTGACAACTTTCTGACCCCTTTGCGCCCGTTTTCCGTCCGAGCTAGGGTCGGCGCACCCCCGCGCCGCAAGAAGCTTGCCGTGGATGGGCGCAAGTCGGTAAGTCTCTAAGCGACACCACCCCCGCCACGACGGGCTGGCGCGATGGGCTACCTGTACGTTGTACCGAATCGGCAAAGTCGCTACAATTTCCAAAACAAACGGACAGGGAAGAACAGCTATGGAACAGGTGAGGATGGCGGGCCGCTATGCCCCGCGCGATGGCTCGGTGCTGGCGCGGCAGGTGGCCAACGAGATGGTCATCGTGGACATGCACAACGGGATCTATCACGGGCTGAATGCCGTGGGCGCGCAGATTTGGGAAGAGTTGGATGGGCAACGGACGCTGAGCGAGGTGGCAGCCACCCTGGAGGAGGCCTATCCCGATGTGGAGCGGGTGACCATCGAGGCTGACATCGTGGCGCTGGTGCAGGCCCTGCTGGACAATGACCTGGTTGTCGCGCGCTAGCCGCGCCCGGCGCTGGCCCCCCCGCGAGTGGGCCCTGCTTGCGGAGGCATGGGCTGCCCTGCTCGTCGCCTGGCTGCTGCTGCGCGTGCAGCCGCTGCCCTGGCTCGTGGCGCGGCTGCACCGCAGTGCCCGGCCGGGCCGCGCCCCCGTGCCGCACGAGCCACTGGTGCGCGCGGTGCTGCGGGCGGTGCGGCTGCATCCGCTTCCCATGCTCTGCCTGCCCCAATCGGTGGCCCTCGCCTGGATGCTCGCGCGGCGGGGCCAGCCCTGCGCCCTCGTCATCGGCGCACGACCCGAGGAGGGCACGCTCGCCGCGCACGCCTGGGTCGAGCGGCACGGGCTGCCCATCAACTCCGCCGCCGACAGCGTAGAAACCCACCCCGTGCTGCTGCGGGAGGCAATCGCTACCCTCTGATAAGGAGAAACCATGGTTGCCCGACAGCCGGCTCGTTTCACGCCCGAACAATACTTTGCCTTCGAGGAAAGCGCGGAGTGGAAACACGAGTACGAGCGTGGCGAAATTTATGCCATGACCGGTGCTAGCATCCGTCATGTGCTGATTGTGACCAACCTTGTAGGGGAATTGCGTGCGCAACTGAGAGGAAAACCATGCACAGTCTATTCCTCCGACCTGCGCCTCTTTGTTGAGGACGCCATTGGCTTTTTTTATCCCGACGTGATGGTCATTTGCGGCGAGGCACAATTCTATCCCAAACGAAACGACACCATCACCAACCCCACCCTCGTCATAGAAGTCCTGTCGCCTTCGACCGCCGCCTATGATCGCACCGAAAAGTTCGCCCGCTATCGAACCCTACCATCCCTCCAGGAATACCTCCTCATCGCCCAGGATAAGCCCCACATCGAACACTATATCCGCCAACCCGACGGAAAGTGGCTCTATGAAGTGATTGAAGGACTCGCCGCTACGGTCCATCTTTCTTCTATTGCGTGCGACCTTCCCATAACAGAGGTATATGACAAGGTAACATGGCAGGAGTCGGGGTGATAGTGATTCCGGCGGGTAGGGTGTCCAGGGGCGATTGACAAAATTGCCCTACGCCCCTCGTAGGACAATTTTGAAAATTGTCCGCGCTACGGCGCCCTCATGCATAATTGCCCCTCGGAACCGGTATCACCAGACACCAGAGCCATCCCCTCGTACAGGATGATCAGCAAGCCAGCTGATACACTTGAAGATCGGACAGAGATGGGCCGAGCATGAACTGCCGTTTCACTGATGGAAAGGGAAACGGTACAATTTTGTCACTGTCTAGCTGTTCTCGGGCCCCTTCCTTTAGAGATGGAATAGAATTCCGATTCATGTATCCTCTCACCCGACGTGACTTTCTTCGTCTGGCGCCGATGGGCACCCTGGCGGCGCTGCTGGTGGCCTGCGGCAATAGCGACAGTGGCAGCGCGACACCCGTGCCCGCCACGCCCACGCCCGATGCCCCCTCGCCGGAGTTTGTGGCGCGCCGCTTTCTGGAAGCGTGGCACGCTGCGGACTTTGACACGATGTATGCCCTCCTCACCCCCGAATCCCAGGCAACCGTCGCGCGCGCGGACTTTGAGGCGCGCTATCGGGGCGTGCTGGCCGAGGCGACGGTGTACGAGTTCGAGACGAATCTGGTGGCCGCGGGTCGGCTCGGCCCGCGCTCCGGCGCGGCGGAGTTTGATTTGCTCTACCGCACCCGGCTCGTGGGCGACCTGACCTTCCGCCCGCGGGTCAACCTGGCGCTGGGCGACGATGGCAACTGGCGTGTTGCCTGGAGCCCCTCCCTCATCATCCCGGACCTGGGCGAGACGAACCGCCTGGCCATGTTCTCGCGCACCTCCACGCGCGGCGTGGTGTACGATCGCAATGGGCAGGTGCTGGCGGCGCAGGGGGCCGTGGTGACCATCGGGATCATCCCGGGCCAGATTCAGGATCAGGCCGCCGTGCAGGGGCTGGTCAGCGAGTTGACGGGGCTGCCGCAGGGCGAGATCGGCGCCAAGTATGCAGGCCAGCCCCCCGAATGGTTCGTGCCCATCGGTGACATTTCCTTTGAAAAGTCGCAGGAAAACTACGATCGCCTCGTCAGCACGCCGGGCATCTCGCTGCGCGAGCGGGCCAGCCGCTCCTACCCCCAGGGGGCGACCGCTGCTCACATCGTTGGCTTTGTGGGGCAGGTCAATGCTGAGGAATTGGCGGGGTTGGGCGAGCGCGGCTATGAGGAGAGCGACTTTGTAGGCAAGCAGGGGATCGAGCGGTGGGGCGAGGAGATCCTGGCGGGCAAGAAGGGCGGGCGACTGGCCGTGCTGGACCAAGAGGGCAACGAGGTGGCCACCCTGGCCGATGTGCCTGCCGTACAGAGCCGCTCGCTCCATTTAACTGTAGACATGGACCTGCAGCGTGCCTGCGAGGAAATTCTGGGCGAGCGCAAGGGCTCCATCGTCCTGGCCGACGTGGCGACGGGGCAGGTGCTGGCCCTGGCATCCTGGCCTCGCTTCGATCCCAACGCCATGACCACTGCCGCCAGCCCCGCGCAGCGCCAAACCGTTGCCGATGACCCGAACCAGCCGATGCTCAATCGCCCCGTGCAGGGCGCCTATCCCAGCGGCTCCCTGTTCAAGATCATCACCATGGCGGCAGGGCATGGAACGGGCGGGGCTGCCCCCCACCACGCCGCATTTTTGCAGCGGCACGTGGACGGATCTTGGCTTTCCGATGGCGTGCTGGAAAAAAGAGGGCCACGGCAACATTGACCTCTACCACGGGCTGGAGCAGTCGTGCAACGTGGTGTTTTACGAGACGGGCGTGAGCCTGTACAACACCGATGTGACAGCGCTCCAGCAGGTGGCGGCAGCGTTCGGCATCGGTAGCTCGACGGGGATCGAGATTGACGAGTCGCTGGGGCTGCTGCCGACCCCCGAGTGGAAGCAGGCGGCGCTCAACGACGTGTGGGTGCCGGGCGACACGGTGAACATGTCCATCGGGCAGGGCTTCCTGCAGGTGACGCCGGCACAGATGGCGCGCGTGGCGCTCGGCATGGCGACGGGGGGCCTGCTGCGCGAGCTGACCCTCGTGAGCCGCGCCGACGACCCCACCGGCATCTCGCCGCCGGAAGCCTTCCAGAAGCCAGAGCCCGCGCCGCTCCCGCTCCGCGCCGATGTGATCAACTCGATTCGCGGGGCGATGCGGGCGGTGTGCGTGCCGCCGATAGGCACGGCCAGCGGCGCCTTTGGCAATTTTCCCATAGCCGTCGCAGCCAAGACCGGCACTGCCGAGACCGTGCCAGGGCAAACCTCGCACGCCTGGTTCGCTGGCTTTGCCCCCTACGATCAGCCGCAGATAGCCTTTCTGGGCATGCTGGAGTATGGCGGCGAGGGGTCGAGCGCGGCGGCGCCGATGATGCGACAGGTGCTCAGCCGCTATTTTGGGGTGTGACGAGCGCGGACGGACGCCAGATTGCGTAGCATCCCTTTGGGACAAGGAGAGGGCCGATGATCGAAGTCGCCATCATGATCGAGGGGCAGGATGGGCTGACGTGGGAGCGCTGGCAGCGCATGGCGCGCGCGGTGGAGGCCCTGGGCTTCGTGGGGCTGTACCGCTCCGACCATTTCACCAACGCCACCCCGCCCGACAAGGCGTCGCTGGAGCTCTGGGTCTCGCTCACCTGGCTGGCGGGGCACACCGAGCGCATCGAGTTCGGCCCGCTGGTGACCCCTACCTCCTTCCGCCACCCTGTCTTCACGGCGCGCATCGCCAAGGATGTGGACGACCTGTCCGGCGGGCGGCTCACGCTGGGGGTGGGGGCGGGCTGGCAGGAGCGGGAGCACCAGAACTTTGGCTTTGATCTGCTCGATGTGTCGCGGCGCCTGGATCGCTTCGAGGAGAGCCTGGAGGTGATGGCGCGCCTGCGCCGCAGCGATGAGCCGGCGGACTTTGAAGGGCAATACTATCAGTTGCAGGGGGCGACCCTGCTGCCCCGCCCGCAGCGCCCCGGCGGCCCCCCGCTGCTGATTGGGGGGAACGGCCGCAAGCGCACCCTGCCCCTGGTAGCGCGCTATGCGGACGAGTGGAACGCTGTGTTCCTCAAGCCTGCGGAGCTGGCCGAGTTGAACGGTTACCTGGACGACCTGCTGGCGGCGGAGGGGCGCGCCCCCGACACGGTGCGCCGCTCGCTGATGACCGGGCTCGCCTTCGGGAAGACGGAGGCGGCGCTGCGCGAGCGGGTCGAGCGGATGGGGTCGGGCCGCTCCGTGGAAGAGGTGCGCGCGGGGCCGATGGTGGTCGGCACGCCCGAGCAGATCGTCGAGCAGCTTGGCCGCCTGGCAGAGGCGCGCGTGCAGCGCGTGATGCTCCAGTGGTTGGAGCTAGACGACCTGGACGGGCTGGAAGCCTTTGCGCACAGCGTGCTGCCTCAGGTGGGGGCGGCGCACTAGCCGTGTCAGCCGCCGCCCTGCCACGCTGGCGCGTGTGGCTGCTGGCGAGCCGCCCGCGCACCCTGCCCGCCGCGGCGGTGCCCGTGCTGGTCGGCAGCGCCCTCGCGTGGCGGATGGGGGCGTTCGACCCCCTGGCGGCCCTGGCCGCGCTGCTGTCGGCCCTGCTCATCCAGATCGGCACCAACTTCGCCAACGACCTGTTCGACTTTCGCAAGGGGGCGGACACGCAGGCGCGCCTGGGGCCCACGCGCGTGACGAGCGCGGGGCTGCTGTCGCCCGCCAGCGTGCAGGCGGGCATGGGGGTCGCCTTCGGGCTGGCGGCCCTGGCCGGGCTGCTCCTGGTGGCGCGCGGCGGCTGGCCCATCCTGCTCATCGGCGTGGCCTCCATCCTTTCCGGCATCGCCTACACCGCTGGCCCCTTTCCCCTGGGCTACAACGGCCTGGGCGACCTGTTCGTCTTCCTCTTCTTCGGGCTGATCGCGGTGGGGGGCACCTTCTTCGTGCAGGCCCGCCACCTGCCCCCCTCGGTGCTCGTGGCGGCTGTCCCCATCGGGGCGCTGGCGACGGCCATCCTCGTGGTCAACAACGTGCGCGACGCTGACACGGACCGAGTGGCGGGCAAGCGCACCCTCGCCGTGCTCCTGGGCCGCCGCGCCGCCCGCGCCGAGTACAGCGGCCTCCTCCTCCTGGCCTTCGTGACCCCCTTTCTTCTCTGGCTCGCCTTCGATTTCCGCGCATGGGTGCTGCTCCCCCTCCTCACGATCCCCCAGGCCGTGGCCCTGGCCCGCACCGTTGGCAAACAGACGGACGGCCCCAGCCTGAACCGCGCCCTGGCAGGCACGGCCCAACTGCTCGCGCGGTACGGCGTGCTCCTTGCGGTGGGGATCGTCGCCTCCCGGCTGTAGGGGGCGCCTCGCAACCTGTTTGAGCGCTGTGACGTAAGGGACAAGGGGGCGGGCACTCGACTGTACCTGGTTGCCCGGCTTGGAAAATCTTTGCCCCACAGGGTACAATTCTTCCAGGGATAGCCGCCGCACCCCGCGATGTTGCGATGCGGACAGAAAGGACTGGCGACTGTGAAACGATGGATGGGATTGATAGCGCTGCTACTGCTGCTCGTCGGCTGTGGCCCGTTGGGTCAGCCGAGCGCGGAGGAGATCGTGCGACGTGCGGAGGCGGCTATGGAATCGCTGGAGCGCGCGCACGCCGTGGTGGAGGTGGAGGCGACGGTGCAGGGCGAGGCCATGCGCGTCGTGGGCGAGGCGTGGATGGATGGCGAGCAGGCGCGCGCCCAGGTGCTGGAAGCGAGCCGCCCGGAGGTGGTGGGCGCCCTCGCTGTGAGCGATGGCACGACGGGCTGGCTTTACCACCCCGCCGCCGACCGCGTCTTGACCGGGGAGGTCGCGGCGCTGAAGGCCTACCGCGAGGCCAACGCGGGGGAGGCCCCCGACTTTGATTTGAACAGCCTGACCGAGATGGTGGACGAACTGCTGCGCCTCTCCGACCAGGAGTTGGTGGGCAGCGAGACAATCGCCGGGCTGGATGCGTGGCACCTTCGCCTCACCCCGAACGAGGAGGCCCCCCCTGCGTGGGTGGCGGCGGGCGGCGTTGTGGAGCTATGGGTGTCCAAGGACCACGACCTTCCGCTGCAGCTGATCCTCGCGGGCGGCTCGATGGGGGAGGGGCGGGTGACGGTCCGGCAGATTGAGCCGGATGCCCCCGTTGCTGCCGAGCTGTTCGCCTTCGCGCCCCCCGCCGGTGTCGAGGTGGTGGATGTCGTGACGCTCCTGCCCGAGCCCATGACGCTGGTCGAGGCGCGGGCGGCGGTCGGCTCCCCCCTCCTGTCCACCCCTGCCGACAGCGCCGAGGCTGCGCTGGTGGAGGTGTACCGCCTGCAGGAAACGATCTGGCAAAAGTTTGATGGCACGCTCGGCGAGTGGTCGCTGGCGCAGGGTGCCGCGCTGCCGGAGCATGGCAGCGAGCGCGCGGCCCAGGCGGCGCGCCCCGTCCGCGTGCGCGGCGTGACGGGCCAGCTTTGGAGCGATCCCGAGCGGGGCCGGACGGTCCTCGCCTGGCAGGAAAACGGACTGTTTGTCCTGCTCAGCGGCTCGCTTTCGCCGGAAAGCGCGCTGCGCGTGGCGGAGCGGCTGGAGTAGAACAACGGGCGCAGCCGGGAGCGTCCCGCGACGCTCCCGAGCGCTGCCTGCCTGTGTCGGAAAGGCTTTTCCAATCAAACCGTATTGCCAGGGGGCCGCGCCGCCATCCTTTCCTTGACCGCTGACCTACCCGATCCCCTCATCCATCTGGACAACGTCACCCGCCGCCACCGCATGGGGGAGCGGTGGGTGGATGCGCTGCGCGGCGTGTCCATCACCGTGGGGGCGGGCGAGTTTGTGGCGCTCGTCGGCGCGAGCGGCAGCGGCAAGAGCACGCTGCTGACGATGCTTGGCGGGCTGGACCGACCCACCACGGGGCGCGTGCTGGTGCAGGGGGTGGACCTGGCGCAGGCGGACGAGCGCGCCCTGACGCGCCACCGCCGCGAGCGGGTCGGCTTCATCTTCCAGCGCTTCGAGTTGCTGCCGCGCCTGAGCGCGTGGGAAAACGTGGCCATGCCGCTGATGTTCGCCGGGGTGCCCCCCGCCGCCCGGCGCGCCCGCGCCGAGGCCCTGCTGGCCCAGGTGGGGCTGGCGGAGCGCATGACGCACCTGCCCTCGCAGCTTTCCGGCGGGGAGCAGCAGCGCGTCGCCATCGCGCGCGCCCTGGTGCACGACCCGCTGCTGCTGCTGGCCGACGAGCCCACGGGCAACCTGGACAGCCGCACCGGCACCGCCATCCTCGACCTGCTCCAGCGCCTCAACCGCGAGCAGGGGCTGACGCTGATCGTGGTCACGCACGATATGGAGGTGGCCGGCTACGCCGGGCGCGTGGTGCGGTTGAGGGATGGGGCGATCAGCGAGTAGCGATGGTGGCTGGAGGGAGTGCCCTGAGGGGATCGAGGCTGTAAAGAGGGCGCCATCCATGCGATGGCGCCCTTTTGGTTGTCAGGATGGGGTAACCGTGAGCGTACGCCACGCCAGTTTTAGAGCGGGCCGTTTGCCCAGGGGCCCCAGATGGCGAAGGTCATGCCGAGCACGCCGGCCCCGGGGCGAGCATCTGACTGAGATTGAAGGTTTTTCTAAAGGCTGTCTCATTGGCTTCGGACGCAACCGACCCCTACGCAGGATATAGCGTTTCTCACCTGGCATAGAGGAGTATGATGCATAGCACCGAATTGAATCAGGTAGTCGTCGGGCGGGAAACGGAGCGGCGACAGTTCCGCGAGGTCGCTCGCGAGTTGCTGGCGACGCCACGCGGGGAGGATCGGCCGCTGGTCATGCTGCTCTGGGGGCTGGGGGGAATTGGCAAGAGCACGCTGACGCGCCTGTTTCTGGAGATCGCGACGGAGGAGCCGCCGTTCGAGCGCGACCTGGAAGCGGTGCGGCTGGACTGGGAGGTGGAGCGGAGCCGCAACCATCGCCTGCAGGTCGCGTGGGATTCGCTGGACCCGGAAGATGTGATGGATGCTATCGTCTACTTCTTTGATCCGGATGGGCAGGATCGCAGCTTTAGAGTCATACCGTGCGGTGAAGGAGGCGCGGCGCCAGGCGGAGCAGCGGGTGGCGGCGGAGGTCGGCCCTCAGGGGGACAGCCGCCTGGCGCCATTGGCAGGCCTCACCAGCAAAGCGGTGGCTGCCCTCCTGCGCTCCCTGGGGGCTGCCAGCACGGCGGCAGGCGGCCCCCCGCTCCCGACCGACCTGATAGCGGACGCCATCGAGCAGCATGGGGAGCCGGCGGTGCGCGGCGCACTGCTCCACCTGGAGCGGCGGCTCGGTACAGAGGCGACGCGGCTGGTAGCGGAGCCGCACCAGGAACTCGCCCGCGCGCTCGGGCACTCTTTAAAGGAGCGGGCGCAGCGAAGACCGCTAGTGTTCATTCAGGACACCTACGAGATTGTTGAGCCAGCGGACCCGATTCTGAGAGATGCGATAGTTGCCAGTGGCGGGCGGCTGCTGTGGGTGATTGCCGGGCGCGGGGAACTCGCCTCGTCGCGTGGGGCGCGTCACCGAGTGGGGTATCAGGCCATGGCGGGAAGCTTCCGGCTGCACACGCTGGCGGAGATCGGTGAATTCTCGCTCACCGAGGTGGCTGGTTTTCTAACAGAAGCGGTACCGGAGCGCCCCCTGCCTCAAGATGGGGCGAGCCGCATCCATCGTGCAACGGCTGGCATCCCCTGGCGGTAAACTCGCTGCCGCCATCTGGCAGCAGACTGGCTCGCTGGAGGCGATCGAGGGAGAGGGGGTAGCCTACGGCGATCGCGAGCGGTTGGTACAGGAGATGACCAACCGTTTCCTGGTTCATTGTCCCCCGTCGGAACGCCATCGCATCTTCGCGCTCGCTCTGCTGCGCCGTCCCGACGCAGAGTTGTGGCAGGCGATGCTGGCGAATGGGGAAGGCGTGGAGACGCGGGGGCTGCTGGACGACCTGGCCCGCCGCTACGACTTCATCTTCACCCATGAGGGCTGGCTGCATGACAAGGTACGCACCTTTCTGCGCGAGGCGCTGCGTGCCCCCGCCGAGCGCTCTACCGCTCGATCCCTCAGCGAGCGGGCATGGCGGTGGTGCGAGGCTCGACTGGCAGAGCGCGGCGGTACCTGGACATGGGAGCGGCGGCTGGACAGCGAGCGGTGGGTAGAGCGGGCGCTGGACATGTGGAGCTACCGACTGTGGTGGGACGTGGAGGCAGCCTGGGAGCATCTGCCCGCGCTCCTGCTTGCGGGGATAGCGTACGACCGTGCCTTCGCGCGCAGCCTGCTGGACCTCGCAACAGAGTTGGAAGAGGGGGACAGCCGCACCCGCCGCCGCCAGATTGCCCTGCTCCGCTCGCTCACCATCTTTCCGTGGTCCGCTCAGGAGCATGATGAGGCGGTGCGGGTGCTTCACCGATTGGCGCGCCAGGGAGCGCCTCCCGTGCAGGAGGAGGCAGAGCTCCTTGCCATCCTTCGTTGGGCAGAGGCGAAAGTACGGCTGGAGCGCGATGATGACGATGCACGCACTGCGGGGCGCGATCTGATAGCCCTGATGTCTCAGCTCGATCCGAGTTGGGAGCGGCTGCGCGAGAACGTAGCGGAGGCGTTGTACGACGCGGGACGGAAGGTGCTATGGCCGCAGGGCACAGCAAGTGTCTTGGTGAGCCCTGAGGCCGTCGCGTTCTTCGAGGCAGCTGAACAGGGTAAGAGCTGGGGCGAGAGTTTCTTTTGGAACGTCTTTCTGGTTGCTCTGCTAGGCGCAGGGCGGATTGACGACGCCGTATGGGCGGGACGCAAGGCCATCCGCCTCGATCCTGACGATGCCAGGGCCTACACCGCTCTGGGCCTCGCGCTCGATGGCAGGGCAAGCTGGAGGAGGCGATCACACAGTACGAGCACGCCATCCGCCTCAACCCTGACTATGCCGGCCCTACAATCTGGGCAACGCGCTCCGTCAGCAGGGCAAGCTGGCGGAGGCGATCACACAGTACGAGCACGCCATCCGCCTCGATCCTGACTATGCCAGCGCCTACAACAATCTGGGCTACGCGCTCGGTCAGCAGGGCAGCTGGCGGAGGCGATCACACAGTACCAGCACGCCATCCGCCTCAACCCTGACGATGCCAGCGCCTACAACAATCTGGGCAACGCGCTCGGTCAGCAGGGCAAGCTGGCGGAGGCGATCACACAGTACGAGCACGCCATCCGCCTCAACCCTGACGATGCCAGCGCCTACAACAATCTGGGCACGCGCTCCGTCAGCAGGGCAAGCTGGCGGAGGCGATCACACAGTACGAGCACGCCATCCGCCTCAACCCTGAATGCGCCTAACAATAAGGCATCGCGCTCGGTCAGCAGGGCAAGCTGGCGGAGGCGATCACACAGTCGCGCGCCATCCGCCTGACCCTGACGATGCATCGCCACAATCTGGGCACGCCTCTCAGCAGGGCAAGCTGGCGGAGGCGATCACACAGTACGAGCACGCCATCCGCCTCAACCCTGACGATGCCAGCGCCTACAACAATCTGGGCTACGCGCTCTTCGACCAGGGCAAGCTGGCGGAGGCGATCAGCCCAGTTCGCGCAAGCTGTTCGCCTTAACCCGACGATGCTATCGCCGACATACGGCCTGGGAAAGGTGTTGCGGCAAGCAGGAGAATTCTTGGAAGCTGAGCAGGCATCGCATGCAGAGTTGCCTTTAGGTTTAGGTCACCTGCACGTCACGATTGGGTCGCTCTTGCAGAGTTAGCACGACGAACAGGGGATGATGCGCGCTGGCGCGAGTGTATAGAGCAAGCACGGATGCTACCCTCAACGTCTACCTATTTCGACCTTTGTCTCGAGAGCGTGGCTGGGAATCCAGAACAGGCACTGGTGCTTCTCCAAGTAGCTATCAAAGAGAATTCCACAGCGTAGACTATGGGCAGAGCAGGACCCTGACCTGCACTGGATTCGCGATGATCCGCGCTTCTGGGAGATTGTGGGAGAGGGACAGGAAAGTATGGACAGGCAGACCGGTCCCGGGCCAACTGCATCAATCGAAAAGGATATCAACCCATGACCATGAAAATTTACACCCGCACCGGCGACGAGGGGATGACGGGGCTGTTTGGGGGGCAGCGGGTGAGCAAGGATTCGCCGCGCGTGGAGGCGTATGGGGCGGTGGACGAGGCCAATGCCCTGCTGGGCGTGGTGCGGGCGCTGCTGGCGGCGGACGATCCGCTGCAGGAGCGGCTGACGCAGGTGCAGGGGGATTTGTTCGTGGTGGGCGCCGACCTGGCGACGCCGGACATCGAGGGGAAGCGGGCGAGCAGCTACGTGCCGCGCGTGTCAGAGGCGGACGGCACGCGGCTGGAGGGGTGGATTGACGAGGCGGAGGCGGAACTGGAGCCGATGCGCACCTTTATCCTGCCGGGGGGCACCCTAGCGGCCGCACAGCTTCACTTTGCGCGCACCGTCTGCCGCCGCGCCGAGCGCCGCACGGTGGGCCTCGCCCACACGGAGCCGATCTCGCCGCACATCCGCACCTACCTGAACCGCCTCAGCGACCTGCTCTTTGTCTGGGCGCGGCTCGTCAATGCGCGGGCGGGGGTGGCGGAGACGCCGTGGGGGCGGGGGTAAGAGCGGCCAGGCGCCACTCCTCCAGAAATTTCAGTACGTTTTCATACTGATCTTGCCGGATATGGTGGTAGCTGGACACCCCAAAGCGCCTATACAATTCACTAAACACCCCTTGATAGGCGTTCCTGCCTTTGCCCTGCCCTGTCAACAATTCAGCCAGTGCCTTTACCAGAGCCGACACCTCGGCTGCCTGCTCCTCGGTAATGTAACTGGCAGGGGCAAGCCGCCGCTCTACCGTACCCAGGCGATGGTTCAACTCATTGAAAAAGAGCGCCGCCCGATCCAGACGTGTTTCGGTGGTGGATACACGCTGCTCCAGAGCAAGTTGCTGCTCCGCCATCCGAACGATAGCAAGTCCCATGTCTCGAATTTGGAGGAGCTCAGCGGACGGCTCCGTATGAACGGGAGCCATCATCTGGCTGCCCATCTCTTTGTCCGATTCCGCCAGTGCTTTTCGCTGAAACGCCTCGTACAGCACCAGATAGCAGTCCCGTTGGTAACGAATCACCTTCTCGCGAAGGGATTCCTTCACGCGGTTGACGCTGATACCGAAGAGGAATCCATTCAGATACTCGATGGGGAGACAGAGCATTTCCCGCTCCCCTGACTCCGTTCTCGTAACGAGAACGGAGCGCTGGATCTGGGAGAGCACAGGGTCACGTTGAAGGCGCATGTACTGACTTGACCACGTGAGACCCAGGTGCTCGCAGACCGGTCGGATGGGAACAAATATCTGCCTTCGTCCCTCTACTTCTACAGCAACTGCTATCAAATCGTCTTCGTAGAACTCAATCGCGCGCTCCTCTATCGGCAGCAGCGACCTGTTTTCCTGCTCTGGCGTCATATTCCGTCCCCTCCGAAAAGGCTCAGAAATAGCCGTCTATATACGTCTTGCGGAAGCCGTAGTCGGTGCTGAAGGAGCCGAAGGCCTTGCGGTGCGCCTCGTGCAGGGGGTAGCGGCGCAGCGAGCTGAGGCCGCGGCGGGCGATGTGATAGGGGCTGTAAATCTTGCGCACCAGCCAGTCATAGGCGCGCTGCATCTCGTCCACGCTCATCAGCTTGGGCGTGTAGGTGATGTGCGCCGTGTCGTAATACTTCCACGGCACATCCAGCAGCCGCCCCTCGTCCTCGCAGAGCTGGCGGAACGGGGTGGAGGGGAAGGGGGTCAGGATGGTCATGCTGACCCCATCCAGCTCCGTATCCTTCAAAAAGTTCCACATCGCCTCGTAGCTGGCGGGCGTGTCATGGTCGAAGCCGGTCACGAAGAGGCCGACCACGCCGACCCCTGCCGCGTGAATCTTTCGCACCACCTCGCGGATCTGCTGCGCCTGCGCCTTGGTCTTGCCGCCCAGCGAGCCCTTGTTGTTCGGGTCAATGGACTCGAAGCCAATGAAAATCTTGTCCAGGTGCGCGCGCCGCGCCAGCTTCAGCAGGTCCGGGTAATTGGCCACGATCAACTCGCCCTGCGCGTTCCAACTGTCCAGATTCAGCTTTTCCATCTTCTTGAACAACTCTTCCAGATACTCCGGCGCCGTGCGGAAGTTCAGGCCAAAGTTGTCATCCGTCACGCCGAAGCGGCGGATGCCGCGCCGCTCGATCTCCTCGATCACCTCGTCCACCGGGCGGTGGCGCATCACGCGCCCCGACACGCGGATCGCCGTGCAAAAGTCGCAGTCGCGCGGGCAGCCACGGGTGATTTCCAGAAAGGGGGTCCAGTAGTTGTGCTGCTCGTTCACCATCTGGATCACGCGATTGCTGATCGTCTCCACCCCCTGAAGCGAGCGCCACATCTCGTCGCGGTACAGCGGCTGGAGCGTGTCATTCGCAAAGTCCTCGATGATCGTCTTCCACGTCCGGAAGCCTTCGCCCACCGCCACCACATCCGCAAACTGTGCCACATGCTCCGGCATCAGGGTGGCGTGCGTCCCGCCGACCACCACCGTCGCGCCCTGGCGGCGGCATGCCTCCGCAATTTCCTGCGCGCGGTCAATGGTGAAGGTCATGCTGGTGATGCCCACCAGATCGTGCTGGTCCAGCGTGTCCAGCGGGAGCGGGTCCAGGTTCTCGTCCCAGATCTCGACCGCCACCTCCTCCGGCACGATGGAGGCCAGGCGCATCAGCGTGTACGGGATGCCCCGCGCCTTGCCGAACAGGCGACCGTCGCGGTACGGCTGAATCAAAACCACTCGTCTTATATCCACAGAGCTATCTATCCTTTCTGCGAAGCGGTTGACCGCTTGCAGCTTACAGGTTGGCCGGTTGATCCTCGATTGCCAGGCGGCTGCGCCCCGCCGCCCACACCAGCCCGCCCGGCAGGCTGGTCAGCGCGATGGTCAGCTGCAGCAGCAGCGATGCCGCCACGGCCGCGCCCGCGTCTGTGCCAACGAGGCCATACAGGGCAGGGAAAATATGCTGGTTGACCCCCAGCCCGCTGATCGAGATGGGCAGCGCCATCGTCAGGCCGATGATCGGGTTGAAGATCGCCACATAGAGCGGGGCGACCTTTGCGCCGATCGCCTCGAACAGGAACCAGTTTACCACATTTGACAGGAAAACGGTGCTAAGGCCCACCGCGTACGCCAGCAGCAGGGCACCGGGCTGGCTGCGGTACGCGCCCACCGCCGCTGACAGGTTGGCCACCAGCGGCACGATGGGCGCCAGACGGGGCACCCGCGCCACCACCCGCTCGACCAGGCGGCGCAGGCGGCCGCTGAGCAGCAGCGCGAAGCCGACAAGCAGCCCCAGCGTCAACAGCAGCCCCACCTGCTCCACGACGAGCAGCGCGGGCTCGCGGAGCCCCTGCACGCGCACGGCAAAGAGCGCCGAGAGGGTGCCCGCGCTGGCAAAGACCAGCAGCCCCACCAGCCGATCCACCACCACCGAGACCGCCACCCCCGCCGTGTTGGACATCTCGCGCACGAGGCCGTAGCCGCGAATCATGTCCGCCCCGACGAAGGGGAGAAAATTGTTGAAGAAGACCCCCACGAAGGTGTGGCGCAGCAGGCTGGACCACGGCGCCCGCGTGCCCTGCGCGCGCAGCAGCACCCCCCACTTCAGGGCGTTGCTGGCAATCGCGCCGACGTAGAGCGTCATCGCCATGAGCAGCAGCGGCAGCCGCGTGGCGCGCAGCGCCGCCCACACCGCGCCCCCGTCCACGCGGTAAAAGAGCAGGGCGATCAGCGCCACGCTGACGCCAATCTTCAGCAGGAGCATCACTCGCGGGCTCATCGCGCCGCCCGCTTCCGCCAGCCGATGACGACCAGCCCCACCAGCAGCAGCAGGCTCGCCAGCGAGACGAGCGTGGCCGCGCGCCGCAGCGGCGGGTCGCCGAAGCGGAACGCCAGCAGGTGCTCGCCAGCCGGCACCTCCACCTGCATCAACCCCAGGGGGCCCCCATCGGGGCGAATCGGCAGCGGCTCGCCGTCCAGCGTGGCTTGCCAGCCGGGGTACCAGTAGCTCAGGTAGCGAATCGTCGTTGGCTCCGGTGCCACGATGCGCGCGCTGGCGCTGCCGCCTGCCTCGTGCAGCAACTCGATCGTCACCCCCGGCTGGAGCGCCTCGAAGCGCTGGGGCACCTGATCGGCGTCCAGCGCCGCCAGCATGGGGGAGTCGGCCGGCTGCTGCTGCGTCCCCGCCACCATGCCCACCATGTCGGGGTGCTTGCGCTCGTAGTCGCGCCACGTCTGCTGCGTCTCGTCGCGCGGGTTGGGCGGGGTGAACTGCGGCTGGGTGTAGGGCGCACTGGCCACGATCACCAGCAGCAGCGCCAGCGCCAGCCCAGGGCTCAGGGTGCCATCCGGCGCCAGCCAGGGGGCGGCGCGCCCGGCCAGCATGGCCAGCGGCAGCGCGGCCACCGCCAGCAGCCGCCACGGAAACTGCACCAGCGTCGAGAGCGGCCCCGCCTCCCACAGCGGCCTGGCGGGCGAGAGCATCAGCGCTACCAGGATGAGCAGGGAGATGGCAAAGAAGGGGGCGGCGTGCAGCCCGCGCGGGCGCCTGTGCCCCAGCGCGGCCCACAGGCCCAGCCCCGCCAGCAGCACGGCGGCGATGCCCAACTGGAAGCTCATCCCGTCACCGGGGCCAGCCACCGAGTAGCCGAAGCCCCAATCGGGCGCGAGCAACTGGTGGGGGGAAACGAAATGGTCCTCGTAGCGATAGGTTTGGAGCGCCCACTGCTCGATGCGAATGTCGTCCTGCTCGCTCAGCCCAGGGAGCCAGACGGCGGTGCCCAGCGCCACCGCCAGCAGGATACTGGCGGCGACCGGCAGCGTGTGACGGAGGAAGGAGCGCCCCCCGAAGCGCCGCGCGCCCCCCCGCGCCTGGACTTTCAGCGCCAGTTCGAACAAAATCATGGCGCCGAGCAGCGGCGTGAAGAGCAGGGCCGTGATGTTGTGCGTCCACAGCAGCGCCCCATAGCTGCCCGCCGCGCCCGCCACGGCCAGCCACGACGGGCGGCGCACCAGGCGGCGAAAGGCCAGGGCGATCCAGGGCAGCAGGGCCATGGCCATGAACTCGGCCAGGGCGGCGCGGACATACAGGTTCAGTAGGTGGTAGGGCAGATAGGTGTACACCAGCGAGGCCAGCAGCCCCGCCGCGCGGCCCCACAGCGCCCGCGCGTACAGGAAGATGCCCGCCGCGCCGAGGACGACGCCGACCACGAAGGTGGCCTTGGTGCTGGCCACCACGCCGAAGAGCCCGGTCAGGTGAAAGCTTTCCCAGATGTAAAAGGAGAGCGGCGCGTAAAAGACCAGGATCGGGTACCCGTAGCCATGCGCGAAATCCGGCCCCCAACGCGGCAGCCAGAAGCCATCGCGGATCCCCTTGTCGAACTGGATGGGGAAGAAGAGCGAGTGGTGCGCGTCGTGCGCGCCCATAAAATAAAAGGGGCTGAGCAGCGGTGCCCACGCGAAGAGCGAAAGCGCCAATGCCAAAAGCGCGTAGATCTCTACGCGCTCAAATCGGCTCCGTGTGGCGCCCCCCGCGCGGGGAGCTTTGGCCCCTTGCCGCGCCACAGGGGGCGCGGCGGCGATTTCCCTGTTCAACGCCGCTCGTTTCGCCAATCAGCCAGCCCGCGCGCACGCGCCGATGACCGGATTGGTTAGCCATTCAAACAACCGATTTTATGGAAACACCCCCAAAAGTCAAAGTGGCGCCCCCCCGAGCACGCTCATCCATCAATTTGTTACCGGGGGCGCGTTCAGATGAGCGGGGTCGGCTGATTCAATCAGGAGGGATGCTATGAGAAAGCAGATAGGGCGATGGGGCTGGTTCGTGCTGTTGGTGGTGGCCCTGACAGCCACCAGCGTGGTCGCCAGCCCGGACAACGACAACGACACCGACGGCTGGCTGACCAACGGCGGCTTCGAGGGCGGCTGGATTTCCGTGGGGGCGGGGCAGGTGGCCGAGGGGTGGACGCGCGTCCAGTTGGAAGGCAACGCGAACTGGATGAGCACCTGCATCTTTGCCAATGCGGGCCCCGGCTGCGATCAGCATCACGTCGAAAAGATAGCCGGCGTAGACTCGCAGATCATCATGTCAGAAGACTTGCAGCAGGGGCAGCCCTTCAACACAGTGCTCTATCAAACGGTCAGCGGTCTGGTGCCGGGGGAGGTGTACTCCCTTTCCGCCTACACCGTGAAGATGTGGGGCGGCTCGGCCAACATTATTCCGCCGGACGACCCCTATTCCTTCGGCAGCCGCCTGGGCATTGACCCCTGGGGCGGGAGCGACCCGACCGCGCCGTCGGTGGAGTGGGGCGATTGGAACTGGGATGCACTGGTCACCAACCGACTGTTGAACCAGCGAACCGCCGCGCGGGCGCAGGGCCCCTCGGTCACCGTCTTCGTCCAGTTCTGGATGAAGTGGCAAAAGCCCGAGTCGCAGGCCATCCTCGATGCGGTGGAGCTATGGGAGGGGCCCACCGCCACCCTGCACACCCCCGACGGCTATCTCACCACCCCGCATCTGGACTGGGACGGCACGGCGCCCCTGGTGCTGCGGGGGGGCAGTCCCTTTGAACTGGTTTACCGCGTGCAACGATACAACGAGGCGGAGGCACGCTGGGTGAACATCGCGCGGGACATCCTCAACGATAGTGTGGCCCTGCCGCTGGTGGAGGGCGAGTGGACCCAACTGCGCGTCGTCCCGATCACCTTTCAAAGCGCTGGCTGGCCCCCCGCCAAACATACAGGGCTGCCCACCGAGTCGGTCTGGGTCAACTTTGACCCAACGCCGCCGATCTTTACCGATCACCTGTATCTGCCGACAGTGCGTTAAAAGGGAACGACGTGCAGGGCGCTTGCGGCCCCCTCCTGGCCTCCGGGAGGGGGCCGCTTGCTTGTCCCCTCAGGTGACTGGCTTCTCGGAAAGGTCCGGCTCGGGGCGGCGCGCTAGGGGGGTGGGGTCGCCCGGGCGCACGTTGTTTAGCAGGGGTTGGAGGATGTCTATAGGCAGAGGGAAGAGGATGGTGGAGTTCTGCTCGACAGCGATCTCGGTCAGCGTCTGCAGGTAGCGCAGCTGTAGCGCGCCGGGCGAGGTGGCGATCACCGTCGCGGCATCGGCAAGCTGCTGCGCTGCCTGAAACTCCCCCTGCGCGTGGATGAGCTTTGCGCGCTTCTCGCGCTCCGCCTCCGCCTGGCGCGCCATCGCCCGCTTCATCACCTCCGGCAACTCCACGTCCTTCACCTCCACGATCGAGACCTTGATGCCCCACGGCTCGGTCGCCTCATCAATGATAGACTGAAGCTGCGCGTTGATCTTGTCGCGCTCGGTCAGCAGATCGTCCAACTCCACCTGGCCTATGACGTTGCGCAGCGTGGTCTGGGCAATCTGCGAGGTGGCGACCAGGAAGTTGGCAATGTTCACCACGGCAGCCACCGGGTCCACCACGTGAAAGTAGGCCACGGCGTTGATCTTCAGCGTCACGTTGTCGCGGGTGATCGCCTCCTGCGCGGGCACGTCCAGCGTGACTGTGCGCAGGTCCACCTTCACCATGCGATCCGCGAAGGGAAAGATAAAGAACAGCCCCGGCCCCTTTGCCCCCATCACCCGCCCCAGCCGGAAGATGACCCCCCGCTCGTACTCCTGAACGATCCGCACCGATGAGAACAAAACGGGCAGCGACAGGATGAGTGCCGCCCCCACAAGAGCGATCAAGCATTCTAACATGACGAACCTCCTGATTGTAACGGGAAGATGCGCTAACAGTAGGCGTGTTGCCCGCTTCTGACAAGCAGCCCCCGCAGCAGGCGACCCTGACCCCCGGTAGCCAACTTTCCAGCCTCATTCGTTGATGCAAAAAGTTTAAGGGATTTTGGTGCTGGTTGTAAGCTACCTGCTATGCAATTTATCTCGTGGGTCCCGTTTAGTCTGACAAGTCACCCATAAAGCCGTATCCGTGACAGGGATTGGAGCAGACCGTCTGCGTGGTGCGGACGGAAGAGGGAAGGCTACTTTTCACAACGGGCGTCCCTGCCTCAATCGCCAAATTTCTTTTTATCAAACTGGGTGACACAAGGAGCAACAACCTATGCGTACCAGGAAGTTCAGCCGTCTCATTGCTGGGGTTCTGTTATTTCTGAGTTTCGGGGTGCTGTTGTCCCCCAACCGTGGTGCCCTGGCCGCTCAGCCTGAAGGGCTGGCGCGGGTGGCCATCCAGATGGTGTCGGAGCGCAGTGGCGTCCCCCAGGAATCGCTGCGCGTGGTGAATCGGGCCCCGGCCAACTACCCGCTTCAGGGAGCCACCGTGCTTCAGTTCAAGCTTGAATCAACGGCGGATGGTAGCGCTTACGGCATCGCTCTGGATGCACGGGGGCAGGCCGTGGACATGGCCGCGCTGGATGCAGCCGAGCAGGCCGCCTACAGCGCGCGCTACGGTCGCCTGGAGCCCGCCCTGGCCGAGCGGCTGGCCAATGCGCCCGAGAATCAGGGCGTGGACGTGGCAATTTGGCTGCGGGAACCTGCCTATACGGGCCCGGCGCGCCCCGTTCCTGGCTCCAACGCCCTGGCGACCGAGCAAGCTACCCAGGCGTACTTCGCCCAGGTGGATGCCCAGCGCGCCGCCTTTGTGGCCCCCCTCGTGGCGCCGGTCATGGCCCGCATGACGGAGTTGGGTCTCAAGCCGACGAGCGAAGCGTACAGCCCGGTGCTCTTTGCCTCGCTGTCGCCCGCGGCGATCCGAACGGTTGCCGCCTGGGACGAGGTAGACCGAATTTACCTCTCGCCGACGAATACCTCGGACATGGAAGTTGCCCGCCAGACCATCAATGCCCACACGGTGAACAGCCGCGGCTACACGGGGTCCGGGGTCCAGGTTGCCCAGATCGAGGTTGGCGGGCGCATCGCGACCGGCAACCCCTACCTGTCGGGCGTCGTGCAGAATACCACCTACGTGTGCAGTTCGGCTAGCTCCCACAGCACGGGCGTGGCGGGCATCATCCGCAGCACGCATGGCACGGTGAAGGGCATCGCCTACGGCGCCTCGCTCTGGGCCGGCGGCTCGTGCAGCGGGAGCAGCTCCGAGCTTTTGAACCGCTCGACGGCCGCCGCCGACTGGGGCGCGCGTGCCCTGAACCTGAGCTGGGGCTCGGACGTGAACCTGGTGCCTGGCTCCAATGATCGCTTCTACGACGACATGATCATCAACCGCTATCGTACGGTGGTCAAGTCCGCCGGCAACCAGGGGGCGACCGACGGCGATGTCACCAGCCCTGGTCTGGCCTACAACCTCATCACGGTCGGCAACTTTGACGATCGCAATTCCACTACCTGGTCGGGCGACTTGATGAGCTCCAGCTCTAGCTGGCGCGACCCCATCTCGAACAGCGGTGACCGCGAGAAGCCCGAGATGTCCGCGCCGGGGACCACCATCAACAGCACCACCACCGCCTCGCCCTGGACCGGCGCCATCGGCTCGGGCACCAGCTTTGCAGCGCCGATGGTGACGGGTGGCGCGGCCCTGCTCATGCAGCGCAGCAGCAGCCTGACCTCCTGGCCGGAAGCCGTGAAGGCCATCCTGATGGCCACCTCGGTCCACAACATCGAGGGCAGCACGCGGCTGAGCGAGTACGATGGGGCAGGCGCCATCGTGCTGGATCGTGCGGACGATGTGGCGCGCGGCGTCAACGGTACCTGGGGCGCCCAGAGCTACACCTGCAGCACGGCGAGCACCCTGAACGTGGGGACGATGTCGCTGACGAGCGGGGTGCGGACGCGCGTGGTGATCGCATGGGACACGGACGACAGCTACAGCAGCTACTCGACCAAGCCCGGCGCTGACCTGGACCTGAAGATCCTCAATTCTTCCGGTACGGTGGTGGCTAGCTCGTCCAGCTACGACAACACCTACGAGATCGTGGAATACACGCCGAGCAGCAGCGGCACCTACACCATCCAGGTTTACAAGTACCGCTGTGATTACAACCCGCAGTGGCTGGGCTGGGCCTGGTATCGGGGCAACTAGCCTTCTACCTCCCGGACTGGCTGTTGATCCTCCGGGGCGGCTACCACCGCCCCGGTTTTTTATTCCCTCGCCCTTTGACCGGAGAAAGTATGCGCCTTCACGAAGTTGTTCGTTCCCATGTTGTGCCCGGGGTGGTGGGGTCGTTCCTGTTGATGGGGGCCCTGGTGGGCTGCTCAGCGAGCCCCGCCACCTCGCCAGATGTTCAAGCCGTGCCGCCCACCGAGGTTGTTGTAGCAACGGTGGCCCCCAAGGAGGAACCCCTATCGCCCACCGAGGCCCCCGCGCCCTCTGCCACGGCTGAGCCCGCCCCCGCCCCCACCGAGGGGGCGGCCCCTCCGTCGGACGCGCCGCCCCCCGCTGAGGGCGCTATCCCTTTCGAGCGGCTGGCGCAGGGGGAGTCGCTGGCGGCGGGGGTCGGGGCGGGGACGCTGATGGTGGCTGATAGCGCAGAGGAGGTGGAGCAGATTGTCGCCATGGTTGGCGACGAGGGGATTGCCAGCCAACTGCGCGCGGCGGATCTGCAGGGGGTAATGGTGGTGGCTCTCTTCCGCGGGGAGGAGATAAGCAGCGGCTATGGGGTAACGATTCAAGAGATCAGCCAGGGGGCGGACGCCGTCCAACTGACCGCGGCGCTTTCTGCGCCCGGGGCTGATCAGATGGTATCGGACATGATCAGCTACCCCTATGACATCGTGCTGATCCCCACAGGCGCTGCGTCGCTGGCCCCTGGCACGGCCTGGCGCGCCCACACCACCGACGACACCGTGCTCGCCGAGTTGACCCTTCCCTAGCCCCCTGCTTCACGGGGATGCCAGAGCGGCTTGCCGGATGCGAGCCGCTCTTTTTGTTGCTATCGGGCTCCGCCGCCTGACCCGCTGTTGCTTGAAATGATTCCGTGATTTTGCGGAGGGGGCTACCGTTGCTTGGACGATGCCGGGGGGAGGGAAGGGTGATATGCTTGGAGCATGGATAAGATGCTGATCGAGCAAAGGAGCTAGCGATGAAACGGTTCGGGTTGTTGCTGGTCGTGGTGCTGTGGATGGCAGGATTGGGGCAAACGGCCCACGCGCAGGCGGGCGTGCAGGTAACGGACGAGACGTGGCAGGCGAAGTACTGGAACAACACCACCCGCAGTGGGAATCCGGTGCTGACGCGCGCGGAGGGCGACATCAATTATGCGAGCACGAGCGGCAGTTTTGCGCCCGGCGTGAACGCGGACGGCTTTTCCGCCCGCTACGAGAAGTACATTGATGTGACGGCAGGCACCTATCGCTTCGAGGCGACGGTGGACGATGGGGTGCGCGTCTATGTGGACGGCGCCCTGGTGATTGACAAGTGGTTCGATCAGGCGGCGCGCACCTATACGGCGGATGTGGCACTCAGTACCGGATACCACTACGTGATCGTGGAGTATTACGAGAATCAGGGTGGCGCACAGCTGCAGTTCCGCTGGGCGGCGGCCACCACGCCGCCCCCGGCCCCCGGCCCGTGGACTGTGGAGTACTGGAACAACCGCGACCTGTCCGGCGCTGCCGTGAATGGGACGACGGTGGCCGAGATCAACTTTGACTGGGGCACCGCCGCGCCGATGGCAGGCGTGAGCGCTGACAACTTCAGCGCACGCTTCCGCCGAACGATCAATCTGGCGGCGGGCACCTATCGCTTCCACGCGACGACCGATGACGGGATGCGCGTGTGGGTGGCCGGGCGGTCGGTGATTGACCAGTGGCGGACCCAATCGGTTCGCACCTACAGCTATGACATTTACCTGGCGGGCGGCGACACCGAGATCAAGGTCGAGTACTTCGAGGCGACGGGCAACGCGGTGGCCAAGCTGCGATGGGAGCCCGTCAGCGGGGGCCCGGCGCCTGCGGCGGGTGAGGTGATCGTGGACGACACGAGCAGTGGCTTTGTGCCGGGCGGGGCTGCCAGCGGCATCCACACCGCCGCCGAGGGCTACGGCAATCGCCTGACCTGGACCTGGAACAACAAGACGGAGCAGCCGAACTACAACTACGCACGCTGGTACCCCTCCCTGAGCGAGGGGCGCTACGAGGTCTTCGTCTACCTCCCCTATCGCTACACCACGACGCGGAGCGCTAGCTACTGGGTGGCCCATCGCGATGGCTATACCAAGGTGGTAGTGAACCAGGACGCCAACCCGGAGCGCTGGGTCTCGCTGGGCACCTACAACTTCCGTGGCACGAGCGCCGACTACCTGTCGCTGAACGACATCACGGGCGAAGCCGCGCTGACCACGCTGATTGCCTTCGATGCCGCCAAGTGGGTGCGCCGCTAGAACGGCGCACACGTCCTGACGCAGGGGAGCAGCGGCGCGCCGCTGCTCCCTCAGCGTGCGAGCGGGAACCACAGGTGGGTGGGGGCGAAGCGCAGCACGAAGAGCCCCTGCTCGATGCCGTTCACCAGCACGATCCCGCTCGGCAGAAAGGGGTAGTTCCCCCAGGAGCCGTTGAAGCTCGGGTTGTCGTGCTGCGGGTAGATGTCGAAGAAGCCCACCTCCGCAACCGCGTGGATGTCGCGCAGGTCCAGCACGCGCAGCCCTGCCGTGTAGTTGCTCAAAAAGGCGTGCTGGCCGCGGATGTAAAGGTTGTGGTCAATAGCAGGGGTGTCGTGGATGAAGGGCGGCAGCAGGACGGGGTGGGCGAGGTCGGAGATGTCCCAGATGTAGGTGGTGGTGTTCACGCCCAGCATCGTCTCGTCGCTCTCGTCGTTCATCAGGAGGTAGCGGAAATCGGGGGTGATCCATCCCTGGTGCGCGAAGCCCTGCGCGCCGCGATGGGCCACGCGCGCCAGCACCTGCATGGCCGCCTTGTCGGTCACGTCCGCGATGGTGAGCGTGTCATAGTTAAAGGCGAAGCAGATCTCGCGGTTCGGGTAGGCGCTTGTGGCGGGAAAGGTCACACACTGCGCCTCGTGCGAGAAGCTGTCCTCATCAAAGCAGCCAGCGAAGCGGGGCGACGCGGGCTCCCGGATGTCCACGATGTGCAGCCCCACGCAGGTGTCCGTGTAGGCAGCATAGGCGAAGCCGCTCGTCTCGTTGATGGCGAGCGTGTGCGCGCTGGCGAAGCCGCTGTAATGCGCCACCTGCACCACCTTCGGTAGCTGCATCAGGTCCACCACCTGCATCCCGTGCGGGCGCGTCTCCGCCACGATGAAGGCATGGTTGGCGTACACCTTGATGTCGCGCCACGCCTCGCGGCTCGTCTCCTCCGCTGCCGTGGGCAGGAAGCCCTCGACCACCGGCGCGGTTGGCTCCGTCACATTCACGAAGGCAGTGCCGCGCCGCAGCCCCACCAGTGCATACTCCGCGCCCGTCTCCGGGTGCGCCCATCCCCAGATCGAATTTCCCTTGACGCTCGTCCCCGTGATGGTGGGTGGGTTCAACTCCTCTGACGACACAAAGGCTAGCAGGTCTACATTGTGGCAGGGGTAGCCCGCCGCCGTGCCATCCAGGCAGCGTTGCGGTGCCGGGGGGCGGAGGCGGGCGGGCTTTGTGGTGGCAACGGTAGGGAAGGCCAGGGCCATGACGCCGAGCAGCAGGAGCAGCAGGGGAAGTGAGCGCATCGAACTCTCCATACAGGGGATCATCTTGCAAGATGGTACCCCGCCGCGCCAGGAGCACGAAAAATGGTAGCCCCCTGGCGGGGCTACCATCGGAAGAGGAGGGTGCGCCTTCCTGGCGCCGGTATGGTTAGTTCGGCAAGAAAGCAAACGAGGCGGTCACCGTGGCGTACAACGCCTCCATCTGCTGGAACAACTCGTCCTGGTTGTTGTCCGCTGGCACGAACATGAGGGTAATCAGCCGCTCGCCCCGCACCACGACAACCTGACGATTGAGTTCCTGACCGGGTAACCCGTCCAGCACCACCGCAGGCTCCCCGCCGAGCACGATTTCCGAGCGAGCTATGGGAAAGCCAGGGATCGCCTCGGCTATTTCCGTCGCGGCGTCCGCCGCGCTCCGTCCCGCCGCATCCATCACCGTGATGCTCACAAAGGGTAGCCTGGGCGCCTGGCCCCCGCTGCCCGGCGCGCGGTCGAGGAGCACGGCTGCCTTTGTCCCCTCTACAACGTACCCCGTCGGGTAGATAAAGCAGTACCCGTACTCCTCATTGCTCAGGAGCGCCTCGCCTGACTCGGCTACACGGCAAGCGCTCAGCGGCGCGCCGTCCTCTGCTGGAGAGGTAGCCCCCGCACAGCCAGCGAGCAACCCCAGCAGCACCATCACCATCCCTATCCGTCGCATCCGTGTACCTCTTCCCTAGGTAAAAGAACGCTTTGTGCCATAGCCTACCCGCCCGCAGGGCCGCCCGCGTCGGCCAAATTGCTTTTCTCGCCCGCGCATCTTCCTGACTTTCCCTGCGCCATCCCCTTTGTCTCTCCCCCTCTCTCCCCCTACAATCCCGCCGGGTGCAACGGCGCGCCCCCAACAAAGTGGGTTGAAAGGAAAGAAGATGGCAATCAAGCTTCACGAGGCAGCCACGCTGCATGAGAACACGTTAGCCTTCCTCCATCGCGAGCAGCACCGCCTGCTGATAGGTGGGGAATGGGTGGCGGCGGAAAGCGGTGAGACATTTGAGGTGCGCGACCCGGCGACGGGCGAGCTAATCGGCCAGGCGGCGGCGGCGGGCCAACGCGATGTAGACGCGGCGGTGGAGGCGGCGGGCAGGGCCTTTGCCCCTGACAGCCCCTGGCGCACGCTGACGCCGCAGAAGCGCGGCGAGCTCCTTTGGAAGGTCGCAGACCTGATCGAGGCCAACGCGCGCGAGTTGGCCGAGTTGGACACGCTGGACAACGGCAAGCCCTACCGCAACTCGCTCCATGGCGACGTGCCGCAGGCTGTCGCGCACTTCCGCTACTACGCAGGCTGGACCACCAAGATTGAAGGGTCGGTTTTGCCGGTCAGCGTCCCGAACATGCTGAACTACACCCGTCGCGAGCCGGTCGGCGTCTGCGCGCTCATCATCCCCTGGAACTATCCGCTGCTGATGGCCGCGTGGAAGTTGGCCCCCGCCCTCGCGTGTGGGAACACCACCATCCTCAAACCAGCCGAGCAGACCCCCCTCTCTGCGCTCCGCCTGGGCGAGCTCATGGCGGAGGCCGGACTGCCGGCGGGCGTGGTCAACGTGCTGACGGGCCATGGGGAGCCGACGGGCGCCGCCCTGGTGGAGCACCCCGGCGTGGACAAAATCAGCTTCACGGGCTCGACCGAGGTGGGCAGGGCGATCCTGCGCAACGCTGCGCCCAACCTGACCAAGGTGTCGCTGGAGTTGGGCGGCAAGAGCCCGAACGTGGTCTTCGCCGATGCGGAGATGGGGCGCGCTGTCAAGGGGGCGATGTGGGCCGTCTTCGGCAACACCGGGCAGATGTGCACGGCAGGCTCGCGGCTGTTCGTGGAGCGCTCCGCCTACGAGCCCTTTGTGGAGGCGCTGAGCGAGGCCGCCAGTGGCATCCGCGTGGGGCATGGGTGGGGGAAGAACCACCTCGGCCCGGTCGTCTCGGAGGAGCAGATGGAGCGCGTGTTGGGCTTTGTGGAGGAGGGGCGCGGCGCGGGCGTCACGGTGCGGCGCGGCGGCAATCGCCTGGGCGAGCAGGGCTACTTTGTCGAGCCGACGATCCTGGCGCACGAGCGCGAGGGCGACGAGCTGCGGTTGGTGCGCGAGGAGATTTTTGGCCCCGTGGTCGCCGTCACCCCCTTCGACGAGTGGGAGGAGGTGGTCGAGCGCTCCAACCGCAGCCCCTACGGGCTGGCAGCGGGCATCTGGACCACCCATCTTTCCAAGGCCCACCGCCTGGCGGCGGCGCTTCAGGCGGGAACCGTGTGGGTCAACTCCTACAACCTCTTCGACGCCGCCTCCCCCTTCGGCGGATACAAATCGTCCGGCTTCGGGCGGGAAATGGGCAAAGAGGCACTGGAGCTTTATACCCAGGTCAAGAGTGTCTGGATAGGGTATTAGGGCGACGAACTCTGCACGGTCGGCGGTAGCTCGTTGGGCGGCAGGGTGCGCACGGCGCACCCTGCCGCTTGTGACCCCTCTCTTGTGACTCCTCTCACGCGCCCCGCGAGCCAAGTCGTGATACAATCCCGCCATGAAGCCACTCCATTCCTCGATTCCCGCTGGCGATTCCCCTTCTGTGCGCGTTGAGGGGCTAACGAAGGTCTACGAGCAGAGCACCTCAGGCCGCCACGTCCTCGATCAGGTGAGCGCCACATTCGAGGGGGGGCGCTTCTCCGTGCTGCTGGGGCGCAGCGGCAGCGGCAAATCAACCCTGTTGAACCTGATTTCGGGCATTGATCTGCCGACGACCGGGCAAATCTGGATAGGCGACGTGAACGTGACGCGCCTGTCCGAGCAGGAGCGGACCCTGTTCCGCCGCCGCTACATAGGCTTTGTCTTTCAGTTCTTCAACCTGATTCCCACCCTCACCGCTGTGGAAAATGTGTCCCTGCCGGTGGAACTGAGCGGCGTGGCCGAGCGGGAGGCCCGTCGGCGCGCGGCGGCCCTGCTGGAGCGCGTGGGGTTGGGCAGCCGGCTCGCTGACTTTCCGGACCGCCTTTCCGGTGGCGAGCAGCAGCGGGTGGCGATTGCCCGCGCCCTGGCCAATGATCCGGCGCTGATTCTTGCCGACGAGCCAACGGGCAACCTGGACGAGGAGAGCGGCGACACCGTGCTTTCCCTGCTGCTGACGCTGGTGCGCGAGTCGGGCAAGACCCTGCTCATGGCGACCCACTCCCTGGAAATCGTGCCCCTGGCCGACCATGTCTATCGTGTGACAGAGGGCCAACTGGTGCAGGACGAGCAGCCAGGCCCCCTCGGTCGCGGGTCCGTCGCGCGCATGAGTCCTTCCCTGCTTCGCATCGGTCAGCGCTATCTGCTCCGCCGCCCGCTGCAGAGCATCCTCGTGGTGCTCGGCATCGCCCTGGGGGTGGCGGTGATTGTTGCCATTGATCTGGCCAACGGCTCCGCTAGCCGCGCCTTTGCTCTCTCCACCGAGGCTGTCTCCGGACGAGCTACGCATCAGATAGTCGGTGGCCCGAGCGGCGTGCCGCAGGCGCTCTACACCCGCCTGCGCCGCGAGGCGGGGCTGCGCGAGGTGGCGCCCGTGGTGAGCGAGTTTGTCACCGTTCAGGAGGTGGGGGCGCGCCCCATGCGCCTGCTCGGGGTGGACCCCTTTGCAGAGGCTCCGTTCCGCTCCTATCTGGGGGGGGGGCGGTGGCGCGCCCCTCTCGCTGGACCAACTCACCGCCTTTCTGACCCAACCCAACAGCGTTCTGCTCTCGCAGCAGGTGGCGGCGCAGGCAGGGCTTGACACGGGCGACTCGCTGACGCTCGGCATCGGGACGCGCCAGGAGCGGGTGACGATCGTCGGACTGCTGGCCCCCTCTGACGAGCTAAGTCGTCGCGCGCTCGATTCGCTGCTGCTCGCAGACATTGCCACCGCCCAGGAATTGCTGGCGCAGACCGACTCGCTCAGCACCATTGATCTGATCCTGCCCGATGAGGCTGCCAGCGAGGCCCTGCGCGCCCTGCTGCCAGCGGGGACGCGCCTGGAGACCCCCGCCACGCGCACGCGCACCATCGAGCAACTCACCGCCGCCTTCGAGCTGAACCTGACAGCCCTCTCACTGCTGGCGCTGGTGGTCGGGATGTTTTTGATCTACAACACAGTCACCTTCAGCGTCGTCCAGCGCCGCCCGGTGCTGGGCACCCTGCGCGCCCTGGGCGTGACGCGCGGCGAGATATTTTCTCTTATCCTGGGCGAGGCCCTCGTCATGGGGCTAGTCGGCGCCCTGCTGGGCGCGGTGCTGGGCGTACTGCTGGGCCGCGGTGCCGTGCGGCTCATCACGCAGACCATCAACGACCTGTACTTTGTGGTCAACGTGGAAAGCGTCTACATCCCGCCGCTGACCCTGCTCAAGGGCGGGCTGATCGGCATCGGCTCCGCGCTGCTGGCCGCAAGCGTTCCCGCGTGGGAGGCTTCCTCGGTCGAGCCGATTACCGCGCTCCGCCGCTCGGCCATCGAGTCCGCCATCACGCGCCTGCTGCGCCCGCTCTCCATCGGGGCGGTGGCTCTGGGGCTGGGGGGGCTGGTGCTGCTGGTCGTGCCCACCCGCTCCGTCGCGCTCGCCTTTGTCGGATTGTTCGCCATCATCCTCGCCTTTGCCTTCTTCACCCCGCTGGTCACCGTCGGCACCATGCGGCTGCTGGAGCCGCTGCTTGCCCGCTTTGGAGCCCTGGGGCGGATGGCCCCGCGCGACATCCGCCGCGCCCTGAGCCGCACCTCGGTCGCCATCGCTGCGCTGATGGTGGCAGTGAGCGTGATCATCGGCGTCAGTGTCATGATCGGCTCCTTCCGCAACACCGTGACGACCTGGCTGAATGCCACGCTCCAGGCCGACGTGTATCTGTCGCCGCCCGGCATTTCCGCCAACCGCGCCGATTCCCCGCTCGACCCTGTCGTGGCGGAGGAGGTGGCCGCCTTCGAGGGTGTGACGGGCGTGGCGGTGGCGCGGGACGTGGTGGTCGCCTCGCCGGAGCTAGGGCGCGTGCAGGTGGTGGCGGTGAGCGACGACATATCGCGCGGGGAGCGGCCCTTCAAGTGGGTGGAGGGGACGCAGGAGGAGGCCTGGGAACGCGCCAACGAGGAGGGCGCGCTGTTCGTTTCCGAACCCTTCGCGTACCGCCACGGAATCACGCAGGGAAGCGTCGTTACGCTGCTGACCGATCGTGGCGAGCGGTCCCTGCCGGTGGTGGGGGTCTTCTACGACTACTCATCCGACCAGGGGGTGGCGCTCATGCCCCTCCCGCTGTATCGCTCGCTTTACGACGACCCCTTCATCTCCTCCGTGGCGGCCTATGTCGCGCCCGGCACCGACGTGGACGCCCTGGTGGAGGCGCTCCGCACCTTCTACGCCGGGCGCCAGCAGTTGCTCATCCGCTCCAACGTGGGGCTGCGGGCGGGCGCGCTGGAAATCTTTGAGCGAACCTTTGCCATCACCGGCGCCCTGCAGGTGCTGGCGACCCTCGTGGCCTTTATAGGCGTGCTGGCCGCGCTCATGGCCCTTCAGTTGGAGCGCGCTCGCGAGTTGGGCACGCTTCGAGCGGTCGGCATGACGCAGCGGCAGATGTGGAAGCTGACGATGCTGGAAACAGGGCTGATGGGCGGCACAGCCGGGCTGTGGGCGATGCCCACCGGGCTGGCCCTGGCCCTCGTGCTCATCTATGTCATCAACCGCCGCTCCTTCGGCTGGACCCTCCAACTCCAACTGCTGCCCAGCACCTTCGCGGAAGCGTTTCTGGTAGCCCTGGTGGCGGCGCTCCTCGCCGGCATCTACCCGGCCCTGCGCCTCAGCCGGCTTCGCATCTCCCAGGCCATTCGGAGCGAGTAGCGCCAGAGCGTGAGAAAGCAAAAAGGCGCCCTGCGTTAACGCAGGGCGCCTTTTTATTTTGTGTTGGGTTCGCTACGCGGGCGCGGGGCTGAACGAGATGTCCCCGCTCGCGTGGTCGTCCTCCCCGCTGTCGCGCGGGATCGGCGTGCGCTGGGGCGTGGGGGGGCGGGTCGTGGGGCGTGGGGGCGGCGGCACCTCGCCCGACATCAACGCGCCAAAATCGTCCCGCCCGAGGGTCTCCTTCTCCATCAACACCTTGGCCAGCAGGTCCAGTTTGTCGCGGTGCTCGTCAAGCGTGCGGCGCGCCTGATGGTAGGCATCGTCCACGATGGCGCGCACCTCCGCGTCAATCAGCTCGGCCACATCCTCGGAATAGTTGCGCTGCTCCGAGATCTCGCGGCCCAGGAAGATAAGTTCCTCGCGCTCGCCAAAGGTCATCGGCCCAAGCTTCTCGCTCATCCCGTAGCGCGTCACCATCGCGCGCGCCATGGTGGTCACCCGCTCCAGGTCGTTGGAGGCGCCCGTCGTCACATCCCCAAAGATGATTTCCTCGGCCACCCGCCCGCCAAGCGCGCCCGCCATCTCGTCCATGAACTTGGCGCGGCGCATGAACATCCTGTCCTCTTCCGGCAAGGAAAGCACGTAGCCGCCCGCCATCCCGCGCGACACGATGGTGATCTTGTGCACCGGGTCGCAGAGGGGCAGGAAGTGCTTGACGACCGCGTGGCCCGCCTCATGGTAGGCGATGATTCGCTTCTCGCGCTGCGAGATCAGGCGGCTCTTGCGCTCCGGGCCGAGGAGGACGCGCTCGATGGCCTCCTGGAGCTCGCTCATGGTGATGGCCTTCTTGTTGCGGCGCGCCGCCAGGATCGCCGCCTCGTTGACCAGATTCTCGATGTCGGCCCCACTGAAGCCGGGCGTGCCCGCCGCAACCGTTTGAAGCTCCACGTCGCGCGCCAGCGGCTTGCCGCGCGCGTGCACTTCCAGGATCGCGCGCCGCCCGTTCAGGTCGGGGCGATCCAGCGTCACGCGGCGGTCGAAGCGTCCGGGGCGCAGCAGGGCCGGATCGAGGATGTCCGGGCGGTTCGTCGCCGCGATGATGATGATGTTGGTTTCCGAGTCGAAGCCATCCATCTCGACAAGAATCTGGTTCAGCGTCTGCTCGCGCTCGTCGTGCGAGCCGCCCAGGCCCGCGCCACGTTGCCGCCCCACCGCGTCAATCTCGTCAATGAACACGAGGCAGGGAGCGTTGCGCTTGGCCTGCTCGAACAGGTCGCGCACGCGGCTCGCGCCGACGCCAACGAACATTTCCACGAACTCCGAGCCGGAGATGGAGAAGAAGGGGACCCCTGCCTCGCCCGCCACCGCGCGCGCCATCAGCGTCTTGCCGGTGCCCGGTGGGCCCACCATCAGCACCCCCTTGGGGATGCGGGCGCCCAGGGCCACAAACTTTTCCGGCTCCTTCAAAAACTCGACAATCTCGGCCAACTCTTCCTTGGCTTCTTCCACGCCCGCAACATCCTTGAAGGTCACGGTGACCTTCTCGCCCGTGAAGAGGCGGGCGCGCGACTTGCCGAAGCTCATCGCCTGATTGTTGGAGCCCTGCGCCTGACGAAGCATGAAGAAGAGGAAGCCGCCAAAGATCAGCAGCGGCACGAAGGAGATGAGGATGGGCATGACCCCGCTCCACTGGGAGGGCGCCTCATATTGGATGTTGGCATTGCGAATCTGCTCCGCCGTCAGGCCGAGCGACTCGAAAAATTCCACCAGGCCAACGTTTCTCTCCTTCAGCGAGCGCACGGGTTCGCCGCTGTTGCGCAGCTGCACCGTCAACTCGTTCCCTTCAACCTCAATCTTTTCAACATTGCCGGACCGCACCTGCGAGGCCACGTAGCTAATGTCTTTCGATGCCATCCGGTCTGGTGGGGTGACCAGGTTGTAGAACAGCGCCACCAGCGCCACCAGTATAAGCAGATAAACAAGGGCGTTTCGCGCCCAACCTTGTCTCACCGCACGTCCTCCATCTCTCCGGGGTCCGTGGCTCGCCACCCAGCGCCTGGCTGCGGCCTAGCTAGAAAAAGAGTATAGCAAAAAGCTGCCTACAAATAAAGGTGACGCGAATCTACATTTGGTCGTCCGCCGCAAACTGCCGTCGCGCGGGGCCAAAGCGTGGGGGAAGCCGCGCTAGCGGGCGAGCACATTGGCCCAGAACGGAAAGAGACCGAGGAGGGCGAGGGCGGCGAGCAGGCCGAGCGCCACGGTGATGAGCCAGTCGGCGCGAGTGACGGGCGCCGCGCTACGCTGCCCGGCCTGCCCCTGCGGGAGCGCCGCCTGGCGCCGCGCCGCGCGCTGCTGGCGCAACACTTCAGCGGCGCGAGCTGCGTCGTCCGCGCCGTTGGCCGCGGCGGGCGGGCGGGGGCGCGGGACAGGCGGCGTACCGGGCGCAAGGGTGGGGCGCGCCGCGGTGGCCTCGCCGCCAGAGCGCAGATACTCGGTCAGGGCGCGCGCCATCTCATCGGCGTTGGTAAAGCGATTGGCGGGCACCTTGTCCAGCGCCTTCCGCATCAGGAAAAGGACGGCGCGGGGCACCTGCACCCGCTCGGGCAGGGGGGGCGGCTCCTCGTGCAGGTGCTTCAGCGCGATCGCCACGCGGTCTTCCCCTGTGAACGGGGGCCGACCGGCCAGCATCTCGTACAGCACGATGCCCATCGAATACACATCGCTCGCGGGCGAGGCACCCTCACCGCGTATCTGCTCGGGGGAAAGGTAGGCGGTCGTCCCCCACACCACCCCTGGCTCGGTAAAGCCAGCGCTCGCCATCGCCTTGGCAATGCCGAAATCCGCTACCTTGACCTCGCCGGTCGGGGTGATGAGGATGTTCCCTGGTTTCACATCGCGGTGCACCAACCCCTTGCGGTGCGCGTATCCGATCCCCTGCGCCATCTGGCGAGCGATGTCGAGTGCCTGCTTGGTGGGCAAGGTCCTCCTCCGCTCCAGCAACTGCCGCAGGTCCTCGCCGGGCACGAACTCCATCACTATGTAGTAGCGCTGCCCGTCCCGCCCCACGTCATACACGTTCACCACGTTGGGATGGCTGAAGCCAGCCATCGAGCGCGCCTCGTTGATAAAGCGATCCAGAAAGCTTTTCTCGGTGGCATACTGGGGGCGTAGCACCTTCACGGCGACCTCACGCCCCAGGCGCAGGTCCTCCGCGCGGAGCACCTCGGCCATGCCACCCTCGCCCAAGCGTTCAAATAGCTTGTATCGGTCGTCAAGCAGGTCTGCCACGTAAATAATCTCGCTTTCCCGGAACTGTTGCGTAGTATAGCACAGATAAGAGGCCAAAATGAACCCTGAGTGCCCCCTACCGGCCGCCGGAAGCAGGGTCCGGGTCCGGAACGGGGTCTCCTGTTAGCATACAGGGGTATCAACGAATCATCAATGCAAAATTGCGCTCTCTCCTCTTTGCAGCGTTGTCGCGGCTCACTGCTGGCACAGCGCGTGCAAGGGCATCAGGCGACGTTGACGTTGCCCTTCGGCTACCCGTATAATGGAGCCGGGCAAGCCCTCCCTTTCTCCCTGCCGCTCCCATGCGGTGCCTGAGCCTGCGAGTTGCTACCTATGAGAGCCACCCTTGTTTTTAATCCCGCCGCAGGCCAGCGTGAGGTGCGTGGGCACCTCCGTAACGTGATTGGCTATCTGGCGGAAAATGGGTGGGTGGTGGAGTGGAAGGAAACCACCCCTGAACTGAGCGCGACGGAACTGGCGCGCGAGGCGGTGGCAGGCGGGGCGGAGGTGGTCATCGCGGCGGGGGGCGACGGCACGATCAACGAGGTGGTCAACGCCCTGGTGGGTCACCCGGACGTACGACTGGGCATCCTGCCAACGGGCACCGCCAACGTGTGGGCGCGGGAAAGCGGCCTGGCGAACGTTTCCCTGCTCGGCCCTAACCTTGAAGCAGCAGGCGAGGTGCTGCTCAATGGCGTGACGATGGCGGTGGACGTTGGCCGGGCGGGCAACCGCTATTTCCTGCTGATGGCCGGTGCCGGCTTGGATGCCCTGGTGACGCGCCGCGTGGACAGCCGCGCCAAGCGCTCCTGGGGGGCCCTGGCCTATGCCTGGACTGCCATCCGCGAGGCGTATCGTTACCGTGGCGCGAAGATGCAAATCACCGTGGATGGGGTTCAGGTGGTGCGCACGGCCTGGCTAGTCACCGTGAGCAACTCCAAGCTGTATGCCCTGGTGCCGCTTGCTATGGAGGCGAGCATGACCGACGGGTTGCTCGACGTGGGTATCTTTTCGGGGCGCCAGTGGCCGCAGTTCCTGCGCCACACGGTCAACATCATCCTGCGCCGCCACATGCGCGATCCAGAAATCGAGTTTTTGCGGGGACGAGAGATTTACATAACCTCGTCCCCGCCCTTGCCGGTTCAGGTGGACGCCGAGCCGTGGGGGCAGACGCCCATGTCATTCTCAGTCGTGCCGCAGGCCCTGCATATTATCGTGCCGCAGGCTGTTTCCCTACAACTCAGCCAGCCGTTGCCCGTCGCCAAAAGCTAGCGGACCGATTATTTCAACCCACCCTTTCCCATCCACTCCCGAGCTCACCATGAACCTCAAGCGCATTCTCAACTTCTTCCTGATTCTTTTTCCGGTCGCGTTGCTCGGTGAATTTGTCTTTCACTTCCCGCCCTTGATGCTGCTGGGTGTCTCGGCGTTGGGCATGATCCCGTTGGCGGGGCTGTTGGGGGAAGCTACGGAGGAGCTAGCGATCCATACTGGCCCCCGTATCGGCGGCCTTATCAATGCCACGCTCGGCAACGCTGCGGAGCTTATCATCACGATTGTGGCGCTGAACAAGGGGCTAGTGGAACTGGTCAAGGCCTCGATCACCGGCTCGATCCTCGGGAACCTGCTGCTGATTACCGGCGCGGCCCTGCTGCTGGGCGGGCTGAAGAATGGCAAACAGGTTTTCAATCGCCGCACAACCGGGCTCGCCGCCACCCAGATGTCGCTGGCGGTCATCGCGCTCGCCATCCCTACGCTTTTCAACACCACCATCGGCGATGCGGGGGATGTGCTGCACCTGAGCGAGGAAGTCGGCGTGGTGATGATCGTCCTGTACGTTCTCTATCTCGTGTATAGCTTCACACGCGGCGAGACAGAGCCCCATCCGGAAACGGGGGTGGACACGCATGAGGCCCACCAGGCCAAGTGGAGCGTCCCCCGCTCGCTGGCCATCCTGGCGGGTTCCACCCTGGCCATCGTCTTTCTTTCCGAGATTCTGGTTGGGGCCGTCGAGGTCGTCGTGGAAGAGGTGGGCCTTTCCGAGTTCTTCCTCGGCATCATCCTCATCCCGCTCGTTGGCAATGTGGCGGAGCACCTTGTGGGCGTGACCGCTGCCTACAAGAACCAGATGGAGTTGAGCCTGGAAGTCTCGCTCGGCTCCTCCATGCAGATTGCGCTCTTCGTGGCGCCGTTGCTCGTGTTCATCTCGCTCTTCGTCGGCCCGTCACCGATGGACCTTGTCTTCACCACCTTCGAATTGATCGCCCTTGCCGCGGCGACCCTCATCGCCACCTTCGTGGCGCTGGATGGGGAGTCCAACTGGCTGGAAGGGGCCCAACTGCTGGCGGTGTACCTGATGTTTGGCTTCGCCTTTTATTTCTTGTAAGGCCCGGCGCAGAGGAGTCAGGGTGCCAGAAAGCGGGCCGCTCGGCGTAAAGCGGCCCGCTAATTTTGAAAATTCAGTGCGATGATGCTATGATGGCATGCTGTGATCTGACCAAACTTGTAAACTTGTCCAGGAGTTGGGCGTGGCAACTGCACTGTATCTCGCACTGATCATCATCTCGATCGCCGTTATCGGCGTGGTTTTGCTCCAGGGGAAGGGGGGCGGCCTGGGGAACGCCTTCGGCAGCGACTCGCTTTATGGCACGCGCCGTGGGGTGGAGAAGACACTCTTCAACATCACCATAGGCCTGCTGATTGCCTTCCTCGTGCTGGACCTGGCCGCGGTGCTGTTTGGGCAGTAGTCCATCCTAGCCGTTCCCCCTCCGGAGTTTGAACCGGTGCGCGCCCCCTGTGGCGCGTGCTTTTTTTGCGGCGAGCGCTTTCCTGCAATGCATGACCCGAAAAGGCTGTAGGCGATGATCCAACACCTTCGTTGGCAGGTGCTGATTGCGCTCGTTGGGGTGCTCCTGCTGCTCACGATGCTCGGCCAGCTTGCCACCACCCTGGATACCGTACTGCTCCCCGAATCCGGTGGCACCTATACCGAGGGTCTTATCGGCCGCCCAACGAATTTGAACCCGCTCTTTGTTCAAAGTCGGGCCGATCAGGATATTGCCGCGCTCCTTTTTAACAGTCTTGCCCGCGCCGATGCGACCGGCGTTCTCCAGCCAGAACTGGCGACCCGATGGGTCTCGTCGGAGGAGGGGCAGCGCTACACCTTCTACCTGCGCCGAGACGTGTTATGGCATGACGGGGCTCCCTTTACGGCGGAAGATGTAGCCTTCACCATTGGTGTCATCCAGGACCCGGCCTACGCGCGCGATCCAGCCGCATCGGAGCTGTGGCGAGAGGTGACCGTGGAAATTGTGGATGCTCACACGATCCGCTTCATCCTCCCGGATGATCTGGCCCCCTTTGCGCCCTTCCTGAGCTCGACCACCTTCCCAATCTTGCCGCAGCACCTGCTTGGCGCGCTTCCGGTTGAATCGCTACCAACTGCGCCCTTCAGCCAGCAGCCCATCGGCACAGGGCCGTGGCGCCTGGCGAGCGTGCAACCAGAGGAGGTCGTGCTGGAGCCGCACCCTACCTATTTTGGTCCGGACCCCCTTCTGGATCGCCTCGTCTTCCACTTTTACGACGATGCCTCCTCGGCCCTGCAAGCGTATCGGCAGGGCGAGGTGCTGGGCATGGCGCAGGTTCGCCCCGAGGATCTGGGGAGCGTCGTCACCGATCCCTCCCTTAACCTGCAGGCCGCCCCCTTGTCCGGCTACACCGCTCTCTTTTTTAATCTTCGCCTGCCGCTTTTTCAAAGCCAGCCCCTGCGGGAGGCGCTGCTGCGGGCGCTGGATCGCCCTGCGCTGGTGCAGCAGGTGTTGAACGGGCAGGCCATCGTGGCGGATACCTTCCTGCTCCCCACCCACTGGGCCTATAACCCTGAACTTCCCCGTTACTCTTTTACCCCCGACGAGGCCAGCCTGCTGCTGGAGCAGGAGGGGTGGGATGACAATGATGGGGATGGGGTGCTCGACAAAGAGGTGGCTCCGCTGCGCTTCACCTTGCTGGTGGATGAGGGCAACCCGCAACTGGTCCAGATGGCGCTTGCCGTCGTCTCGCAGTGGCGCGCTGTTGGAATCGAGGTGGAGGCACTGATCGTGCCGTCCAACGAGGTGGCAGAGGCCCTCGCCTCGCGGGAGTTTGATAGCGTTCTCCTCACCACGCCCCTCAGTGGGCTGCCTGCTGACCCTGATTTTTACCCGCTGTGGCATTCCTCCCAGGCGGAGGGCGATGGCAAAAACTACACCTCCTTTCGCAGCGAGGCGGCAGATCAGTTGCTTGTCGAAGCACGACACACCCTGGATCCAGAGGTGCGGCGCACGCTATACCAGGAGTTTCAGGCCCTGCTGGCGGTACAACTTCCTGCCCTGCCGCTTTACCACCCCATCTACAACTACGGTTTGAGCACCGAGGTGAGGAACGTGCAGCTTGCTCCCCTCACCCGCCCCGCTGACCGCTTCCAATCCCTCGGCCAGTGGTCCCTGCGCAGCAAGCGCCTCTTGATCGAGCGGGGTGCCGCCACCCCCACGCCGGCCCGCTAGCCTGCCTGTGGCGGACAAGCTGAGTGCCATTCGCTTTGACAGATGGGGCAAAGTGTGTACAATACTTTTTGACAAGCCGATGTGGCGGAACCGGTAGACGCGCTACGTTCAGGGCGTAGTTCCTGCAAGGGAGTGGGGGTTCAAATCCCTCCATCGGCACCAAAAAAAGCGCTGGAGCAATCCAGCGCTTTTTTGTTTGCTTGCGTCCTTTGTTCCATTCAACGGGCACGCTGGAAGAGGAAGCTGGCCCCCTAGCGGACGTGCGAGGGGAGCCTGGCAGCGTGAAGGGCAATGGCATGACAGGACGCAGGTTGACTTCGCCCCGTCTCGCTCCTGAGCCTCTCCCACCATGCCCCCAATTTTTCGGTTTTCGCTTCTTTGTTTATCATGATGCTTGTCAGGCCCGTTGCCCCTATACAGTGGCAACGCTTGATGCTGTTCATGGTTCTGGGGCTGTATCGAACCATGCTGTGATGCGTACAACTTTCAAGCCAACGATGCTTCCTCGTGCGCCGCAGCACCTTCAACTCGGTTCACCAAGAGGTGCATGTGTCATGAAAGCTATTTCTGCGTTGATCTTGTTGTGTATGCTGGTTGCTGTGCTGTTCGCCGGACGGTCGGGTAACTCCACCGCTGCGCCCGTCGGCTCCCACCGCTCCCTCCTGCCCGTCGTCGTGAATCCCGCGCCGCCCACCCCGCTCCCCACCCTAACACCCATGGCGTCTAACAATGTCTATGTTCTGCCGGGCGCCTCTTATTTTGAGGCGGCGGATGGTCGGCTGCTCAAGTTCATCGGCGAGATTCAAAACGATGGCAATGTTGCCATCAACAATGTGGCGTTGACCATCACTTTGAAGGATGTGAATGGGACGGTGGTCGCCAGCCGCCGAGCCTTTGGCCTGCCCGCGCGTGTGCAGCCGCAAGACAAGAGTTGCTTCGGGGTGGCCTTCACCGTGGGGGAGGCGGAGGGATGGGCCAGTTATCAGATAGAGGACCCCCAATACAATTTGCCTCCCTCTCCCATCGTCGAGCTTTTGCCGCAGGGGATTCAGAGCTCCGTTGTTGGAAGCGACGATCTTCTGCTCGAGGGTACCATTACCAATCCTGGCGCGACGCCGCTCACCAGTGTGTATGGCGGCGCCAGCGTCTACGACCAGCGAGGGACCCTGTTGGATTGCGCGTCTACCCGAGTCGTGACGGCGGGTGGGGGCTTTAGCCTGGCGGCGGGGGAAACAGCGCCCCTGAGCGTCCTCTTCGATGCACGCCCCGACTACGAGGACGCAGTGACGTGGCGCATCAAGGTGAATAGCTTCGCGCCCTGAACAACCCTGTGTCGCGCAGGGCACGGGCCAAGCGACCCATTCCCCACCCGGCGCGCTTCTTGCTTGGCACACCCCGGATGTACCACACATAGTTGCACTGATAGGGGGAAGGATGCCAAAGCTAACAGTAAACGGGCAAAGCGCGGAGTTTGATGAGGGCAAGCGCCTGGTGCTCGCCATCGAGGAGATGGGGGTCCAGATTGGCCATCGGTGCGGTGGGCAGGCGCGCTGCACCACTTGTCGTGTGACGTTTGAATCGGGCGAGCCGGACCGCATGACAGTGGCGGAGTATGAGAAGCTTAAGGAGCGGGGCCTGTTGGGTGAGTATCATCTTTCCTGCCAGCATCAGCTCACGCATGATATGGAGGTTCGGCCCGTGATGACGTTGGAGTCGGAGGGCTGGAGTGACACCGGCCCGCACCCCGATGAGGAGGTTCAACCCGTCGCTGAGTGGTTTCCGAAGGATGAGTTGATGCAGTCGTCGGCCTCCGCCTGATCCCGCCGTGGCGCGGCGCGCCCCGTGCGCCGCGCCCCCTCTTCCCCGCCGATTCCACTTTGCCGCCTCCGCCGTTATACTACCCTTCTCATTTGCCCGCCACGCATGGATCGCCCCGATGGTTCTGGAAACGCTGCGCCTGATCAACTTCCGCAACTATGTGCGGCTCGATGGCACCTTCGAGCCCGGCGTGACCGTGCTGGTGGGGCAGAACGCGCAGGGCAAGACCAACTTTCTGGAAGCGATCAACTACCTTGCCACGGCCTCCGCCTCGCAGGCGCGCAACGACCGACAACTGATCCACTTTGATGCCAACCAGGATGTGATTCCCTTTGCCCGGTTGGAGGCACGGGTGCGGCGGGCGGATGGCCCGCAGCGGGTGTCGCTGACCATCGGCTTGCAGGGGGGGCGGCTGCAAAAGCGCATCGAGCTGAACGGTGTAGAAAAGCGGCTCCATGAGTATGTGGGCGAGATCAACGTGGTGCTCTTTTTGCCGGAGGACATTGATCTGATAGCGAGCGGGCCGAATCTGCGCCGTCGCTTTCTGGACACCACCATCTCGCAGATAGACCCTGCCTACTACGCTGCCCTCTCGGCCTATGAGGAGGTTCTGGCGCAGCGCAACGCCCAACTCCGCGCGCTGAGCGAGCGCGGCATCCGCGATGCGGACACGCTGCTCGACATCTGGAACGAGAAACTGGTGGAGGCCGGCGCCTATCTGGTGCTGCGCCGCCAGCGGGTGATCTCGCGGCTGGACGAGTTGGCGGGGCGCATCCACCCGGAACTGACCGGCTACCGCGAATTTTTGCGCTTCGCCTACCTGCCGCGCATTGACCTGGGCTATCACGCCTCGCACCAACTGTCGTTAGACATAGGCGGCAACCTGCTGCGCGAGGGGAGTGTGTTGACCCTGGAAGAGGTGGCACAGCGCTTCTACGCCAGCCTGCATGCGGCCCGCGCCGAGGAGTTGGGGCGCGGCATGACGGTGGTTGGCCCGCACCGCGACGATGTGCGCTTCCTTGTGAATGACGTGGACATGACCGACTACGGCTCGCGCGGGCAACAGCGCACCGCTGCGCTCACGCTCAAGCTAAGCGAGGTTGCGCTGATGACTGAGAAGCGCGCGGACCCACCGATCCTGCTGCTGGATGATGTGATGAGCGAACTGGACGAGGCGCGCCGCGTCTACATGACCGATCTGCTGCGCGAGCACCCGCAGGTCTTCCTTACCACTGCCGACCTGGAAGACTTCGATCCCTCCCTCCTGGCCGAAGCGCACCTGATTCGCGTGGAGCAGGGGCGCCATCGCCTTGCCAGCGGGGCATAGGCTCCGAGTCACAGGGAAGCTACCCCGCGATAGCAAACAAAAAAGCGCGCGGCCCCAGGGCCGCGCGCTTTTGAAAGAAAGCGAAATACGATTAGCTGAGGTGTCCCTTGATCTTCTCGACCAATCGGTTCTTCGGCATGTAGCCGATCAAGCGCTCGACCGGCTTGCCATCCTTGAAGATGATCAGCGTCGGGATGCTCTGCACGCCGAACTGCATGGCCGTACCGGGGTTCTGGTCCACGTCCAGCTTCGTCACCTTGAGTTGACCATCGTACTCCGACGCGATCTCCTCCAGGACGGGCGCAATCATGCGGCAGGGGCCGCACCAGGTTGCCCAGAAGTCCACGATCACCGGCGTCTCCGCCTGGATCGCCTCTTTTTCAAATGTTGCGTCCGTTATGGTCACAGGCTTTGACATCGCTATTTCCTCCAGATAAGCTATGGATACACCCCTAGATGATAGAACCAATGCTCTAGTTTGTCAAAGTTCTAGAGGGAGGGGTCATCAGGCAGAAGCACGGGGTGCTCACCCGTGGCTGAGGCACACCTTCAGCCGCCTTGCCCCACGCGCTTCGCCATGAGCAGGTCGGGCTTGCCGAAGCCGTTGGCGTCGGGGATGATGCCGATGAAGGCATAGCCGCATCGCTGATAGAACCCGTAGGGATGGCCCCGCAGGTTCTGGATGGCCTGCAGGGAAAGGAGCGGGTCAGGGTACAGATCAATACCGCTCACGCTGGTCTGGGTGCGCTCATCGTCGGTGCCGAGCATGATGGTGAGGCCGCCGCGCCCGCGCACCTGCTCCTCCAGGTCAGCGACGAGGGCCCTGCCGATGCCCTGGCCGCGCCTGTCAGAGCGTACCACGAGCGGGTGTAGCTCCCAGACGTGGCCGTCATACTCGGGGATGCCGCCAATCCAGCCCACAGCGCTGCCATCATCGGCCAGGGCCACGCGGCTGATGCGCTCGGCATCAAAGGAGTCCATGATTTCCGCGCGGGCATCGTCCAGCGTGTGGTAGGCGCTGGGCAGATCACCGAAGGCGTCCATCAGCATCGCAGCCACCTCTTCGATCAGGGCAGCGTGATCGGCGGTGAGCGAGACGATTAGCATAACGGCTCCTTTCGCGGCTCAGCGAGGAGTGGCTACCCGGTGGTAGCCAGCCCCTGTAGCTCTGCCTTGGGCGCGCGGGTCATCAGATGGTGCACGGCATCGCGGGCAGATTTGCCCTCATACAGGATGCTGTACAGCGCCTCAGTGATAGGCAACTCAACCCCGTAGCGCGCGGCCATCTCGCGGGCCGCCTGAATGGTGAACACCCCCTCGGCCACCTGCGTCATCGAGGCGCGAATCTCCTCCAGCGTGCGCCCCTTTGCCAGTTCCACCCCGACAAAATGATTGCGGCTGTGGGGGCTGGCGCAGGTGCAGAGCAGATCCCCCAGCCCGGCCAAGCCAGCGAACGTGAGCGGGTTGGCGCCCGCCGCGGTGCCCAGCCGCGCAATCTCGGCCAGGCCGCGCGTCAGGTAGGTGCTCTTGGCGTTGTCGCCCAGGGCGAACTGATCTGCCGCGCCCGCGCCGATGGCAATGATGTTCTTCAAGGCGCCGCATAGCTCCACCCCCAGCACGTCATCATGGGTGTAGACACGGAAGGTCGGGGTGTTGAGCCACCGCTGGGCCAGCTCTGCCCGGCGCGCATCTTCCAGGGCCACGACGGTGCTGGCGGGCAGCCCCGCCACAATCTCGCGGGCGATATTTGGCCCGCTCAGCGCCCCCACATTGGGGTGCAGGGTCTCGGGCACCTCCTCCCGGATCACCTCGGTCATCCGCTTGAGCGTGCCAAGCTCCAGCCCCTTGGAGCAGGAGAGCAGGATCGGATCAGCCGGAAGATGAGGGCGCAGGGCGCGAACATTGAGCCGCGTCTTTTGGGCGGGCGCCACCAGCAGCACGAGGGCCGCATCGTGCAGCACCGCCGCCGCATCCGCCGAGACATGCAGGGCTTCCGGCAGCAACACCCCCGGCAAAAAGCGGGCGTTCTCGCGGCGCTCGCTCAGATGCGCCGCTTCCGCCTCATCGCGCACCCACAGCCACACCTCCCGCCCGTGGCGCGCCTGCAGCACGGCCAGGGTCGTCCCCCACGATCCGCTCCCGATCACCGCAATTTTGTAGCCCATATGGCCCCTTTCGGCTGGTTAGGTTTTGCTCGTGCCCCCTGCCACCTGCGCCTTTTCCCCCAAACGCCGCTCCGTCCCCTGCCGCAAGCGCCCGATGTTGGGCCGATGCGAGCTCCAGCTGAGCAGGAAAAAGGGCACGAAGAAGAGGAGCGAGGCAGCGGGCAGGTAGCCCTGCCAGATCAGAACGCTGCCCAGCAGCAGCCCCATTGCCGAATAAAGCAGCGAGCCGATGCTGGACATGCGCGTGATGTAGGTGAAGAGGATGGGGAGGAGGACGGACAGCAGGAAGACGATGGGGTGCAGCGCCGCCAGCGTGCCCGCGCCGGTCATCGTGCCGGCGCCCCCCTGGAAGCGGAGGAAGAGTGAATGGTTGTGCCCCACCACCGCGAACAGCGCCGCCAGGGCCGCCGTCAGGTCGCTGGCGGCGGGGTCGTCGCCCCAGAGCATCCGAGCCAGTAGCACGGCCAGTGCCCCCTTGCCCGCATCCCCAAGAATTGTCACAATCGCCGCGTTCCGTCCGGCCGAGCGATACACGTTCGTGCCGCCCGTGCGGCCGCTGCCCATCTTTCGGACATCCACCCGCGCCATCGCCAGACCGGCAAGGAGCCCCGTCGGGAAGGAGCCGAGCAGATACCCAAGCAACGCTGCCAGTATAAGGGGAAGGGACACTATGCTTTCTCCTGAGCCGAGCCTGGGTGCCACAAGGGGCGGAAGGAGCCCCGATGGATGATGGGGCGATTATAACACAAGGGTCGCTCCCAGAACACGCGCCCGCCGTGCGCCCAAGGGAGACGGAGGAGCCGAGGCATGATCTATGCTGAAGCTAACCCTACCCCATCGCGGGGTCAGTACCCGAAAGCCGCATCCATCCAAAGGACATATCTATGGCAGAACCGACCCCGACTGTGCAAGAGGTTTCCCACGAAGCAGCATCGGTGGATGCAGCCGAACTGGCCCGCACGATCGTCTTCGCCATCGAGGATCGCAAGGGCGAGAACATTATGATGCTGGACCTGCGCGAGCTCTCGCCCATCGCTGACTACTTCGTGATAGCCACCGCGGACAACGAGCGCCAGCTACGCGCCATCACGCGCGCCGTGGATCAGGCAGTGTCCGACAAGCACGCCCTGGATGCCCTCCACGAGGAGGGTACGCCAGAATCGGGGTGGGTCCTCCTGGACTATAGCTGGGTCATCGTCCACCTCTTTGGCCGAACCCAGCGCGACTTTTACCGCCTGGAAAACCTCTGGGACGATGCGCCCGTCGTCCTGCGCATTCAGTAGCAAGCCCCCACCCCATCAAAAAGCTCTGCATGGTGCAGAGCTTTTTGATGGAAGGCCCCGGGCAAGTCACTCTCCTATTCGTACACCCACGGTTCCGCGGCGCGCGTGTGGGGCGCGAAGTCGGCCTCGCTGAACCAGAGGGCTAGCTCCGTCTGGGCGTTTTCCGGCGAGTCAGAGCCGTGGATCAGGTTGCGGCCAATTTCCAGGGCATAGTCGCCGCGGATGGTGCCGGGCGCGGCGTCCAGGGGGTTCGTCGCGCCGATGGTCTGGCGGGCCGCCCGCACAGCGTTCTTGCCCTCCAGGGCCAGCACGACCACAGGGCTGGAAATGATGTACTCCACCAGCCCCCGGAAAAATGGCCGCTCGCGATGCACCTCGTAGTGGCGCTCTGCCAGATCGCGCTCCACCTGCATCATCTTCATCGCCACAATCTTCAGCCCGCGCCCCTCAAAGCGGCGCAGAACGTCCCCCGTCAGGCCGCGCTGTACCGCATCGGGCTTGACGATGATCAGTGTTCGTTCCATGGTTGTGTCCCTTTGATCGTTTGTTCTGGGTGCGCCGGGCATGCTGCCCGAGCGTGGGGCGTAGTCTATCATAGAGAGGGCAAAAGCCACAGTTGGAGCATATCCAACCGCCACGCCCCCCACGCCTACACCGAGGGCGCGCGCGACCCGGCGTAGCCCGTCAGTTCCACATAGCCGCGCGCCTCGAGCGGTGCGCCCCGGACGGTACCCTCGGCGCGGACCGCGCCCTCCCAATAGACGGCGCTCACATTCAACTCCTGGTCCGGGATCAGGGGCACGAGGGTCAACTCGATACCCTCAGAGGGCACGCTCAGCTGCCAGCGTGACGGGTAGCGCCCGCCGGTTTCGGGGCTTTCCCACGTGTCCAGCACCTCGATCCGTACCTCGTCGCGCGCCAGGGGGCGCACGCTCCCATCGGCCAGCACCAGCGAGCCGCTGGACGCAGGCTCGATGCCCCCCTCCGCCGTACGAATTTGAAAGAACATCAACTCGCGCCCGTCGGAAAGCTGAAGCGAGAACCAGTCCCACCCCACCGCATTGTCCGCCAGCGACGAGGTGCCGTACTCGTGATCCTTCCAGGAAAGGCCGCTTACCGCAAAGGGCTCGCCGCGCACCGTCACCGTGCCCGCTGTGTCCAGGCGCGTCTGGGAGTAATAATAGCTGGCGTTGCCGCGCTCGGCGCTTTTGGGCGAGAGGCCAGCCAGGCCATGCAGGGCGGGCGGCTTCAGGGAGCGCAGCGTAAAATCCACAGCCACCTCGTCGGCACGTGCGCGGAGGCGGTATTGGTCGGGCCCAACCTCCTCCACAGACCAGTCATCCAGCCAGACGCGATAGGGCTCCGCCTGCGCCCCCGCGACCCCCGCCCCGCCCCGCTGGAAGCGCTCGTTCTCGTAGAAGCCCGCTGCTGCGCCATCGGTAACGGTGAAATGGGCCATGTACACGCTTTGCGCGGCGAAGGCGGAGCGGCGTGTTGGCGCATCGGGTACGAGCGAGCGGCGGAAGATGGTGAACTGGTAGCCGAAGGGTCGCCCCTCGGCTGTTTCCACGTTGCCGGTGTAATACCACCATTCGGTCTGATAGGCCGGATGCGGGCCGAAGGCATCGGGGAACGCTAGCGCCCCCGGCTCCGTCGCCCTCGCGAAGCCCGCCGTGCTGGCCTCACCGCCGCTCGTCGCCACCAGCGACGAGCGCACCTCCGCTGTGCGTGCGGGTCGGACAAGCAGGTACCCGCCGACCAGGAACGCGGCGAGCACAGCCCCCCACAGCAGCCATCGAGTTCTCATCTCTTACCCCCTTCGCTTTCCACACGACTCACGGGGCGAGCCGCGCCGCGCCCCCTTGCACGGGGCCACCTGTGCCCCATCAGACACTATGATATACTCCTGGCGGCGCGGCGGTAAGCCTCGTCACCGCCAGGCGGCAAGAAAAGGCCCCGCCTGGCCGTCCAGGCAGGGCCTCCCTAAGTGGAGCACGGCGAAAACGCATACTCTCGATAGCACTGGCCCGCGGGCCAGCATCGGGTTACTGGCTGGTGAGTTGCCCGCGCACCGCGCCTGGGCCAAACTCGCTGTTGTGAACATTGACGTAAAAACCGTCTGGGTTGGCAATGATTTCGTCAATCAGAGCGGAGTCGGCAGCCACGCAGCCGCTGGAGCGGCCGCTCTCGTCCGGTGCATCAAAGGTGATCACCACAGGCCCAGACACATCCGCTGTGCCTCGGTGAATGTGCGAGGCGCTGGCGGGGAGCAGAATGTTGCGGACACGGATGAGGTAACACACCATATCGGTGTCAGGGTTCAAGCGCACCCGCGCGACGCCAACGCCGTCGGGATCACCGGGGCCGGGCACCTCTTTGGCACCCGTCAGGATAGCACGAAAATCGCTTGGGGGCGCAGCCGGGCTTTCCGCGGTAGCCGCTTGAACGTTGGCGAGGAGAATCAGAGCGAGGGCGATCCCTGCCAGGATCATCACCATTGCTTTCCAGCGGGGGATAAGGGTTACCGATACGTCTACGTTGGGCATACAAACCTCCTCGTAAGTGATAGGATAAACAGCATCACGACTGACACTTGGTCTAGTGCCCCACTACTACAAGTATACGACGCTAATTCGGAAGGTCAACCTTCTCTTTTGGGGAAATCGAGACTTACTGATTTCCTTCTGTTTATCCCTGCTACCATAGGATTGAGACATGAGCGACACACGCGACCGTCTGAGCGAACAAATCCATCTGCTGGGCAATCTGCTAGGCGAGACAATCATCGAGCAGGAGGGTCAGGCAATTTTCGAGCGCGTCGAGGCGATTCGAGCCCTGACCAAGGCCCACCGGGCGGGCATGGAACCGAACGGGGAGGGCAGCGTGACCGGCGAGGAGATCCTGGAGCAGGTGGCCCGATTGCCCCTCCCGCAGGCGCGAGGGGTGCTGAAGGCATTCGCCACCTACTTCCAGCTGGTCAATCTGGCGGAGGAGGAAGAGCGGGTGCGCGTGCTGCGCCACCGCGCCCGGGCTTCCCACGAGCAGGGCGAGCCGATGGACGAGAGCCTGGCCGGCGCAATCTGCCAACTGCGCGAGGAGGGGCTGAGCGCGGAAGAGGTGCAGGGCCTGCTGGACAACCTGCTCATCATGCCTGTCCTCACCGCCCACCCTACCGAGGCCAAGCGTCGGACGGTGCTGCGCAAGTTGCACCGGATCGCGGACACGCTGCGTGCCAGGGACTTTTACACCCAGACCCCGCAGGAAGAGGCAGACTCGCTGGAAGCGCTGCGCGAGGAGATCACCTCGCTTTGGCAGACGGACGAGACGCGCGCCCGGCAGCCCATGGTGCTGGATGAGGTGCGCAACGGCCTCTTTTATTTCGAGAGCACGCTGTTCGAGCGGGTGCCCGATATTTACGACGAGCTTCGCGCGGCCCTGGCGCGCTACTACCCCGAGCACGAGTTTCGCGTGCCGGTTTTTCTGCGCTACGGTAGCTGGATCGGCGGCGACCGCGACGGCAACCCCTTTGTGACGCCCACCGTTACCGAAGAGACGCTGCGGGAGCACAAGCGGATGATCCTCCGCTTCTACCAGAGCGCCTTTGACCGCCTGCACGGCCACCTGAGCACCTCCACGCGCTACGGTATCTCTGACGAGTTGCGGGAAAGTCTGGAAGCCGATGCGCTGCTTTTTCCGGAGCGCGCCGACTTTGTGCGGGCGCGTTACGCCAACCAGCCCTACCGCCAAAAGATGTTCTTTATCTATGACAAGCTGGCAGCGACGATTGAGGACAGCCAGCGCCCCTGGCGGGCCGAGCGGCTGCCGCGCGAGCGCGTCTACGACCGCGCCGAGGCGTTTCTGGAGGATCTGCGGCGGGTGCAGGCCAGCCTGCGCGCCCACGGCGCGGCGCGCCTGGCGGAAGGGCGGCTCGCACGGCTGGTGACCCAGGTCGAAATCTACGGCTTTCATCTTGCTACACTGGACATTCGGCAGCACGCCGAGCGCCATCGCAGTGCGCTGGGCGAAGTTTTCGAGCGCTACGGGCTGGCCAAGCTGTACGCGCACTGGCCAGAGCAGCGCAAGGTGGAGCTGCTCTCGGAAGAGCTAGACAGCTTGCGCCCCCTGACGCCCGCGCACCTGGATTTTAGCGAGGAAACCAACGAGACGCTGGAGGTGTTCCGCCTGATTCGCCGCGCGCACGAGCGGGTGGGGCGCAGCGCCATCGAGAGCTACGTCATCAGCATGACGACCGGCGCCAGCGACGTGCTGGCGGTGCTGCTCATGGCGCAGGACGTGGGCATCGCCGATTTTCTGGATGTGGTGCCCCTCTTCGAGACGGTGGCCGACCTGCACGCCGCGCCAACCATCATGGAGAACTTGTTCGGCAATGAGGCCTATGCGCGCCACCTGCGCGCGCGCGGCAACGCGCAGCAGATCATGATCGGGTACAGCGACTCCAACAAGGACGGCGGCTACCTGACCGCCAACTGGGAGCTCCAACTCGCGCAGCGTGCCCTGGCCGCCACCTGCGATGCCCACGACGTGACCCTGACCCTCTTCCACGGGCGCGGCGGTGCGGTGGGGCGCGGCGGTGGCCCGGCCAACCGCGCCATCCTGGCGCAGCCGCCCGAATCGGTGCGGGGGCGGATCAAGCTGACGGAGCAGGGCGAGGCTATCACCAATCGCTATGCCAACGCGGTCATCGCCCACCGCCATCTGGAGCAGTTGGTGAACGCCGTGCTGCTGACGAGTGGCAAGCGCCCGGCCCCGCATCCCGCGCAGGGGGAGTGGGAAGAGGCCCTGCACACCCTCTCGCCGCTGGCGGAGCGCGCTTACCGCGCACTGGTGCATGAGTCGCCGGAAATGCTGCGCTACTTTCACGAGGCTACCCCGATTGACGAGATTGGCCGCCTGAACATCGGCAGCCGCCCCGCCAAGCGCAAGGCGACGGCGGGCATCGAGGATCTGCGCGCCATTCCCTGGGTCTTCGCCTGGATGCAGAGCCGCGTGACCCTGCCCGGCTGGTACGCACTGGGAAGTGCGCTGGAAACGTGGGCGGGCGAGGACGAGGCGCGCTGGCAGATGCTTTCCACGATGGTGCGGGAGTGGCCCTTTTTCCGCACGATGATTAGCAACGCGCAGATGTCCATGCGCAAGGCCGACATGCTCATCGCGAGCATCTATGCGGAACTGGCGGACGAGGCGACGCGCGCCGTGATCTTCACCCGCCTGCGCGACGAGTTTGACCGCACCGAGCGGGCCATCCTGCGGCTGACTGGCCAGAAGGACCTGCTGGACAATGAGCCCTGGCTCCAGCGGGCCATCCGCGTCCGCAACCCGTACATTGACCCGATGAACTATATCCAGGTGGCACTGCTCCACCGCCTGCGCGCGGACCCTGACAGCGAGGAGGCCGCCGCCCTGCGCGACGCGGTGCTGCTCAGCGTCAATGGCATCGCCGCCGGACTGCGTAACACAGGCTGACAGGAACCTGCCGGAGTGATTGGCAAGCCTCCCCGCTGGTTCTATAATCCGTAGACGTCAATGTTGATCACCCTGGAACAAGGAGAGCAGACTATGGCCGAAGCGTCAGAAGCAATCGTAGATGTGGTGGCGGGAGCGCTCAATATAGAGGGCGACCGCGTGACAGTGGCGGACGAGGCGCTGTTGCGGGACAAGATGGATGATCTTGTTTACCGCGCCGTCTTTGGCGAGGGCGTGGAGCGAGAAACCGCCCGCTGGCTCATCTGGGAGGCCGGCCAGGCGCTGGGGGTTCGCCCTGCCTCGATCCATGATTTGTACAAGGCAGTGGGGCGCGGGGAGGTGCCCGCCAACTTCACGGTGCCCGCCATCAACGTGCGCGGCATGAACTATGACATGTCGCGCGCCATCTTCCGCGCCGCGAACAACTTGAACGTGGGCGCCCTGCTCTTCGAGATCGCCCGCTCCGAGATGGGCTACACCGACCAGCGCCCCGCCGAGTACGTGGCGGCGGTGACGGCGGCGGCCATCAAGGAAGGGTTCCACGGCCCCATCTTCATCCAGGGCGATCACTTCCAAATTTCAGCCAGCCGCTACCAGTCGGATGCCGACAAGGAAGTGGCCTCGCTCAGGGACTTGATGCGCGAGGCGGTGGATGCTGGATTCTACAATATTGATATTGACACCTCGACGCTGGTGGACCTGGGGCCGGACTCTCTGGATGAGCAGCAGCGCAACAACTACGAGCTCTGCGCCCAGCTGACCGAGTACATCCGCGAGATCGAGCCGGAAGGGGTGACCGTCTCCGTCGGCGGCGAGATTGGCGAGGTGGGTGGCCACAACTCGACTGTGGAAGAGTTGCACGCCTTCATGCAGGGCTACAGCCGCTCGCTCGCTCAGTACCACCCGAATCTGGAAGGCATCTCCAAGATTTCGGTGCAGACCGGCACCAGCCACGGCGGCGTCGTGCTGCCGGATGGTACGTTGGCCGACGTACAGGTAGACTTCGACACCCTCCGCGAGTTGAGCCGCCTGGCCCGCGATGTGTACGGGCTTGGGGGCGCTGTGCAGCACGGCGCTTCCACGCTGCCCGCCGAGGCGTTCAACCGCTTCCCGGAAATTGGCACGATGGAGATCCACCTGGCCACCGGCTTCCAGAACATCATCTTCGACAGCGCGCCCGCCGAGTTCGTGCAGAGCGCCTACGAGTATGTCCGCAGCAATCTCAAGGACGAGTGGAAGTCGGGCATGACGGAGGATCAGTTCCTGTACAGCGCTCGCAAGAAGGTCTTCGGTCCACAGAAGCAGGCGTGGTGGGACCTGGACGAGGCGGCGCGTGTCAAGATCGGCCAGGCACTGGAAGATCAGTTCGCCTTCCTGTTCGACAAGCTGAACGTGAAGAACACCCGCGACTATGTGGCTCGCACCATCACTGCCCCCGAGCAGCACCGCCCCCGCCCCCATAGCGCGGCGGAGGAAACCGAGCTCGAGATCGCCAGCGATCTGGCGGACTAAAAGGTCGGGCTGGCTTCAAGGAACCGTGAACCGTCCTCAGACGGTTCACGGTTCCTTGTTTAGTGGGAGGCAGCGGAGGCCGTGGGGCAACCCAATGCTGGGGCAAGCGGCCAGTGTCCTGCTGACGACCGGCGAGGGGCGCGTGCTCATTATCGCCCGCCGCCACTGCGGTTACACCTCCGGCACCGTCCCCTTTCCCTCGAATTCCACGAAGCGATAGCCCATGCCGCGCTCGGTACCTTCGAGCAGGACACGCTGAGCATCCAGGGAAGCTACGGCCCGCAGCAGACGGAGGAGCGCCAGTGGATTTTGCGGGAGCGACCGCGCGGCACCTTCCGCCGCCGCTTCACCCTTCAGGTGCCCGTAGACGTGGAAAACGTGGACGCCACCTACCGCAACGGCCTGCTGATCCTCACGTTGCCCAAGAGCCCGCAGAGCAAGCCGCGCAAGATCGAGGTCAAGGCCGCCTCGTAAGGCGCGACGGTCAAACGGTCACAACGGCGTCGCCCGCAGGTGTAAGGCGGGCGACGCCGTCTGCCGTTACCAGCCAGGAGTTTTCGATACCGACGATCCCGAGCGTGGGATGGACGTACTTGGGTTCGAGGGCGAAGACCATGCCGGGCTGAAGTGGCTCGTTCCACCCCGCCGCCAGCAGCGGCAATTCGTCAATCTCCATGCCGATGCCATGCCCCACAAAGCGCGCCTGGTTGGCGTCGCGCCCCCCCAGCCCCTCGCGGATACCCTCGCGCGCCGCCACCTCCAGGGCTAGCTCCCACAACTCGCTGCCGAACACGCCGGGGCGTGCGGCGGCAACCACCGCATCTTGCACGGCGACGGTTGCCTCGTAGGCCTCCCGGAGCTCGGCGGGCAGCGCGCCGATCACCGCCGTGCGCGTCTGATCCAGCACATAGCCGCCGCGTGCTGCCATGTAGTCCACCAGGACGGGCATCCCCGGCTCGATAGGCTGGAAGCCGGGCCCGTCTGGCTTGGCCGGGCTCAGCCCCCACCCGCCGTTGGGCGAATCGAAGAAGGAGGCCACCGATCCGCTTGGCCCCGCCATGAGGTGCCCCCAGTACAACTCCTGGTTGTAGGCGCGCAGCCATGCCCGCCCGGTGTGCCCCCGCGCCCGCGCGAACGCTTCCAACTGGCTTCCAAACTCAATCTCGCTCATGCCCGCCCGCAGCAGGCGCGGGATGGCGGCCAGCATCTCGCTGGCGAGCGGCTGGATGGCGCGCAGTTGCCCGATCTCCCACGCCGTCTTGACCGAGCGCTGCGCCCTCAGGGTGCCGCCCACATCCTGCCACGCGATGCCGGGCAACGCTTTCTCGTAACGGCGGAAGGTGAGAACAGGCATCACGTCCAACTCGATGCCGAGGCGCTCCGGCAGCGCCCCGCCCGCCGCCAGAGCGTCCGGCAGGCGGCGCAGTGAGGTGAGCGGCTCGGTCGGCCAGGGGGATTCCAGGGCGATGCGCGCCGTGTTGCGCCGCACCAGCAGCAGCGGCTCGCCCTCGGCGGGCACGTACAGGTGCGCGGGCTGGATCGTGCCCGCCAGGTAGTACAGCCCTGTGGAATGGGTGATGAGCGCCCCCCCCAACGCCGCCACGCTCAGCGTGTGCTGGAACAGCGCCACGCGCTCGCGCAGCTCATCGTGGGGCACGAGGGTCTCGACATAATGAAGGGGTGGGGTGAGGGTCATAGTAGGGTCCGATGGGGCCGAGCTACAGGGTTTGTCAGTGGGGTGCGGGTACCAGCAAGGGGCCTGCCCGGCCAGGGCTGCTGTGTTTTCAGGAGGCGGCCTTCCCAGAGGGGCTAAGGGTTTCCAGCCCCGTCAGGATGCGGAGCCAGGCTGCCTGCTCCGCCTCATCCAGCAGGGCCGTGAAGGGGGTAGGGTCCAACCCCTGCAAGCGGGCGCGGATGGCCCCGACCAGGGTGGCGATGGAGGGCGCCTGGCTGTCGAGCGCCTGCCGCTGCACGTCCAGCAGGGAGCGCAGGAAGCCCTCGGTGAGGTCGGCCTGCTGGGCCTGCGCCACGAACAGGGTATTGTGGATCAGCCGCTCCATCAGTTGCCCATGCGCGCTTTCTTCCCGCAGGTCAGCGTGAATCAACAGTTCCAGCGCGCTCAGCCAGAAGCGCTGATAGAGCGGGTCCGACACGGCTGGGAGGGTGCGCGCGTCCGCGCCGCCCAGCACCGCCCGCAGGTTTTCCAGCAGCGGGCTGAGGCGCCCCCGCCATGCACCTGACAGCTTGCTTTGAATGTTGAGAAGCTGGGTCGCCAGCTTGTTTTGCACAGCCGCGTCACCCGAGGCCACCGCCGCCACCGCCGCCGAGACCAACTGCGCCAGGACGTGGCGCGAGATCGGCTCCTCCGGCTCAGCAGTGGCAGGGCGCGGGCGGGACGGCGCGGGCACCTGCTGGAGCATCGCTTCCAACGCGCGGCGGAAGGGGGGCTCCAGCGCGCGGCGGCTGTCATCGGTCGGGCGATCCCCCTCCAGCCAGGCCACCAGCAGGTGCAGAAAGGCGGTCACTGTCGAATCGGCCCCCACCTGTGCGGCTACCTCCCGCAGGGAGGCAGCCACCTCCAGGCGGCGCGCCAGATCGTTCGCTATCAGCGCCTCTAGGGCCACCGTGCAGATTTGATTCAGCAAGCCGGCCAGCCACTCCGCATCCTCGGCCGAGAGCGTTGCGCCCATACCCTTCTCCTAGGGGAGCGGGCTGTGGCACAGCCCATGCTCCGTTGTTGCTCCATCTTTCTTTCGTTTCAACCAGGAGGTCCTGATGCCGCCCACCCCGCCGGAGCAAGCGGACAAGATGACACCTCAGGAAGTGGAAGCCGAGCGACCCTCGCATCGCCCCGAGGGCGAGCCTTTCCCTGGCGACGCGACGCCCGCCGGGCCCATGGAGGCGCAGCCCTACCAGGAATCCCACCCGTGGCGCCCCAGCGACGAGGACAACCCATCAGGGGCCGGAACGGAATGAGGGCGGGGGGGCAGCGTTAGACAGGGAAGAGCCAACGACGCAGGTCGTCCAGCGATCCCTGCGCGTCCGGCAGCAGTTCCGCATCCGCTATGGGAAAGGTGGTGACCCAGAAGGTTCTCATCCCCACCGCCGCTGCGCCCACCAGATCGTTCGATAGGTGGTTCCCCGCCATCACGCACTGGCCCGCGGGCACGCCAAGCGCCGTTGCAATCTGGGCGAAATAGCCCGGGTGCGGCTTGGTGCTCGTCATGTTCTGGTACGAACTCACGAAATCGAACAGCCCCTCGTCCAGCCCGGCCCAGGCTATACGGTGCTGGATGGCACTCAGCGGAAAGACCGGGTTGGTTGCAATCGCCACCTTCCACCCAGCGTCCTTCGCTGCCTCGACTACTTCCCGCGCGCCCGCCATCGGCTCGGAATCCTCATATAAGGAAGGAAAGGTTTCCTCGTAGAAGCGGTTGAGCACCGGCTCAATGGTGGCGCGGTCGTGGGGCAGCATCGGCTCAAACGCCTGCCAGAAGACCGTCTCGTTGGTGAGGGTCGGCTCCGTGTTGGCGATCATGCGCTGCGTGGCATGGTGCAGGGCGCGCATGAATTCCTGTGGGGGCATCCAATCGCTCATGGCGGCCATGAGGGCATTAAAGTAGCGTGGCAGAAAGTCATCCATGCTGTTGTGGAGCAGGGTGTCGTCCAGGTCAAGGAGCAGGGCGTGGGTCATAATCAGGTGCCGGTTCAGGGGGATACGTCCAGGTGGATGGTCACTGTCGTCGCGAGCACTGGCTGCGCTCATGCGTCAACGGCGCAACAGGCGCGGCCTGATCCAGAAAAAGAGCAGGATGACGGGTAGCGCGGCCAGCAGGGCGATGGGCACTGTGCGATCAATCACGGGCAGCGTGACAGAGCCCAGGTCCCCTATCAGATCGGCCAGGGGCTCCAGCAGGTCGAGCCGAGCGAGCAGCAGGCCGACCAGCAGCAGGGCCAGCACCCCCACGAGCACGCGCCGCGCGAGGCGCAGCCCAAAGTAGACGGCGATCAGCGCGGGCAGGATGAGCGCCCCGATTGAAATGGTCCCGCCGTCCCCTGTCTCGATGGTGCCCAGCCCTATCTTTTCCCCCAGGCTGGCGCTGGCCCACCACGCGGCGAGGAGCATCAGGGCCATCACCGACCAGCGCAGCAGGGACACCAGCAGGCGGCTCAGTTGCTTGGTGGGGTTGCTGCGCCGGATGCTCTTGTGCGCCCACACCAGGCCAAAGCGAAGCACGATCAGAAAGAGCAGATAGCCCACGACCCAGGGCAGCAGGGGCTCTAGCCCCTCCAGCCCCTCCGTGCGCATCTGAAATTCCATAGCCGCTCAGCCGCTCTCCTGGCGGCGCAACTGCTCGCGCAGCGCACGGCGGAGCAGGTGCCCCTGCGCGTTGCGGGGCAGGGATTCGACAAAGAGAATCTGGTCGGGAATCTTGTAGTCAGCGAGCCGATCGCGCAGGCTGGCGAGGATGGAGCGGCGCAGTTGCTCGCCCGGCTCCTCGCGTTGGCCCGGTACCACATAGGCCACGGGGCGCTGGCCGCGCATCTCGTCGGGCAGGCCGATGACCGCCACCTCGCGCACGTGGGGGTGCACGGCGATGGCCTGCTCCACCTCGTTGGGATCAATCCGATAGCTGCGCGTCTTGATAAGGTCGTCGCTGCGGGCCACATACCAGTAGTAGCCGTCCTGATCGCGGTAGCCGTAATCGCTCAGCCGATTCCAGCCGTTGCGCACGGCACGGCGCTGCGAGTCGGGGTCGCTCCAATACAGCGTGCCGGTGGGGCCGCGGACCATCAGTTGCCCAATCTCGCCGTCGGCCAGGTCGTTGCTCAGGTCCCCGACCACCTTCACCTCATAGCCGGGCACGCTGCGACCCAGCGAGCCCGGGCGGGGTATCATGCCGACCGCGTTGGACAAAAAGGCGTAAAGCATCTCCGTCGTGCCGAAGCCCTCAAAGATGGGCTGATCGAAACGTTCCTCCCACGCTTTGTAGGTTTCCACGGTGAGCGCCTCCCCGAAACTGCTGCACATGCGCAGGCTCGCCAGGTCCAACTCGTCCACCAGGGGATCCGCTAAAATCTGGCGGTAGGTGATGGGGTCGGCGGTGAGCAGGGTGACGCGGTGGCGGCGGATGGTTGCCACCAGATCGCCCCCCCCCTCGGCCATCGGATCGTCCGGCAGGGCAACGCTTGCCCCGAACGCGAAGGGAAGCAGCCCGAAGGTGACGAAGCCCTGCGCGAAGCCGAGCGGCGCCAGCGAGCCAATCACGTCCTCCTCGTTCATGTGCCACACCCGCCGCCCAAAGGTTTCCAGCACGGAGAAAAGCCCGTCCAGGCGGTGCGCGGTGCCGCGCGGGTGCCCGCTGTCCGCCGAGGTGTAAAGCAACAGCCCGATTTCCGCGCGACCGCGCGGGACGGCAGCGAAGCCAGTGCGCCCGCGCCCCACCAGGGTGCTGTAGCGGTAAAGCTGCTGCTCTGGTGCGTTGGCGTGGCCCCCGTGCACGATCACCGGTCCCAGCCGCCCCTCGCTCGCCTCCCGCGCCTGGAGCACATCGTCCAGAAGGTCGCCCGTGGTGATAGCCACAACCGCCCGGCTTTCCTGCACGATGAAGGCTAGTTCGTGGGGGGACAACTGTGGCGGGGTGGGGACGCTCAGCCCCCCGACTCGCTGCACCGCAAAGTTGGCGGCGATGGCCTGGGGGGTGTTCGGCAGGTGGAGCAGCACCGGGTCGCCCGCCTTGAGGCCCAGGCGGGACAGATTGCTCGCGAGCCGCTGCACCTCCCCCATCAGCAACTCATAGGTCACCACCTCGTCACGGTATAGGATGGCCGGGCGGTCCCCCCACCCTTTTTCAAGTGCCTGATCCAGCAGCGAGGAAAGGTTGAGCGTCTCCGGGAGCTCCAGCACGGTCGAGTCGAAGAGGAGATCGGGCCAGTCGCGGCGGGGCGGCAACTGGTCAGCATGATCCACATCCAGCACCTCCATCCCGGGCCGACGAACCAGATCGTAGCGCATGACAACCATCTGGTAGACGGCCAGGATGGCCTCGCGCTCGAAGCCGCGCCGCTCGAAGACGGAGACCATCGGCACGTTGTCCAGGTACAGCTCGACCACGAGTTTCTCCAGCCCCACGTCGCGCGCAAGCTCGATCACATCGTCAATTAGCTGACTCCCTAACCCCTTGTGCCGCCATGCCTCGTGCACATAGATGCGCATCTGACCGACCGAGGCGTGGGGGGTATTGGGCGCACGGTGCAAACTCACCTCGCCGATGATCTGCCCATCCTGTTCGGCCAGGATGGGCAGCACTCGTGCAAAGTCCATGTTGCGCGTCCAGACGCGGAGTACCTCCGGGTCTGACACGTTGTCGCGCATGCCGCGCAGATCCTCCTCGCTCACTTCCTTGAACAGGGCGATGAGGTGCTCTGTGTCGTCTGAGCGCAGCGGGCGGAGGGTGACGGGGCTCTCGTCACTTAAGGTGATGGTGCGCGGGTAGCGCTGGAGAAGTGGGTCCACAAAACGTCCTGTATGGGATAGATTGAGCGGCGTGCGGGTCGGCACGAGCGGTGTCGGGCCGATGCTATACGACGGAGTATAGCGAAGCGGGGGAAAAAGGGCAACGCATCTGCAGGGCGGTGCGCCTGCTGAGGACGGTTAGGGATCCTCATGGGGCTACAACGTGGGCTTGTATACCATGGCCCACACGGTCGAGAGCAGGAGCAGTAGATCAAGGAAGCTCAGCAACCCCAGACGCTGCTGAAGCGCACCGAGCCGCGCCGTGTCGCCCGCCCCGTCGGCACCCAGCGCGGTTATCCCCCGCAACGTGCGTGCTGTCAGCAGCGCCCCCAGCAATACCGAGCCCAGGATACCCACGAAGCCCCAGGTAATCCAGAGCAGGCTGAAACTCAGCGAGGGGGAAGCCAGAACCATGAACACCCCAGCGAGCAGCGTTATCACCGCCGCCGGGCTTATAACCTGCTTTCCATAGCGGCTACTCAGATGCGCGAGCGTCATCTGGGCGGAGCGATCGTTCTCGCGCGCCAGCAAGGCATTGAACGTCACCATCGCAACGCCCCCGCCGATCCAGACGATCACGCTCACGACATGGATGAACTTGAAAAGTAGGTACAAACTGGTCACCCTTTCCCTCCGTGGTTGCTGTCGAATGATAAAGGATACAAGGCTCCCCATCCTGGCATGTGCCGGGATAGGGATGGGGACTATAGCAGGGCGGCATTATGGTATTTTATCGTAATCTATGGAAAAATACAGCGTCATTGTCTCCTTTCCACAGTCTGCACCGTGCAGACCCATTAGTGATTGTTTCCATATTTAAAAGAGGGTTATGACTGAAGAGGACTGTCGTGCGCTGATCCGACTGTTGCAAGATGATAATCCGATCATTGCCGCGGAGGCAGCCAGGCTGCTCGTCGCGGCGGGCATCGTCGCGTTGCCTGTGATCGGGGAACTGGCAGATACCGACCCCATCCTGGCCGCTGATCTGACGCAGCGCATTCGGGCGCAGATGCTGGAGGCAGAGTGGCGCACCCTGGCGCGCCGTCCCGAGGCAGAGGCGGCGGCACTGCTGTTGGCGCGCTGGCTCGATCCGCTCTGCGAGCCTGACCACGTTGTTGCCCAACTCGACAAGCTCGCGGAGCCGCTGGGGGGGGTGGTACCGAGTCAGGCGGCTTACCTTCACTATCGGAATGACGCCCTGGTGCTACGGGAATGGTTGGGGCGCCGCCAGAACTTTCGGGGCAACGCCGCGAACTACTACGCCCCCGAGAATTCGCTGCTGTCCGTCGTGTTGGACAAGCGCCGCGGGCTGCCCTTGACCCTCTCGATGATCTACCTGTTCGTGGCGCGGCGGTTGGGGGCGCCGCTCGTGCCCATCGCCATGCCGCGACATGTGATTGTTCGTTACGGGGATGAAGCCAATGGCGTCTTCATTGATCCGTTTAATCAAGGGGCGCTGATGACAGTGGAGGACTGCCAACGCTTTTTAGCACATGAGGGGATTGCCTGGCAGAATGAGTTTCTAACCCCGCTTTCCGATCACGAGCTGATCGAGCGGATGCTGCGGAACCTCATCAAAGCGTATTCCACGATCGGCAACGAGCCCGCCCTCGCACAGAGCAACAAGTATCTGCAATATCTGGATGGAGTAGCCCGTAGCGTTATAGGACTCGCTGCCGCCGATTGTGCGCCATCCGTCAACCCGATCGGCTCACCGGGGTTTGTTCTGGCCCTTACCCGTGCAGAGTCGCTGCCCCCTATGCAGCGGCTCTGTTTGGCGTTGACGCTTTCAAGACGGTGGTGCTGTAGGCTCATGAGCACACGGATGAGGAGACCCGCATGGTGACACGATTTCAGAGTTTTTGGCAGGGCTTGGTCAGACCACGTGCCGCGCAGCCTGCGGCCCCTGTGCCCGCCGAGGTACCGCAGGTGGTGATGGGGCCCTCTGTCCCCATTGCGTCCAACGATCCCATCCTGCTTTATTTTCAAAGCGCGCCGGGGGTGGTGGATGTGGAGACCCTCAGGTTGGACTCGCCAGCCCTGGTGGCCTTGAAGCAGGCTGGCGTCAAGCTGGTCCTGCCGCTCATCAATCAGGGGGAGTTGCTGGGGCTGGTCAACCTGGGGCCGCGCCGAAGCGAGCAGGACTATTCCAGCGATGATCGGCGGCTGCTGAGCGACCTGGCGACGCAGGCGGCGCCGACGGTGCGGGTCGCTCAATTGGTGCGGCAGCAGGAGGTGGAGGCGCGCGAGCGGGAGCGCATCCAGCAGGAGTTGCGCGTGGCCCGGCTTATCCAGCAGACGCTGCTGCCCAAGACGATCCCGACCCTGCCCGGCTGGCAGATGGCGGCACATTATCAGCCGGCGCGCGCCGTAGGGGGGGATTTTTATGACTTCTTCAGCTTCCCCGATGGGCAGTTGGGCATCGTGGTGGGGGATGTGACCGACAAGGGGGTGCCCGCCGCCCTGGTGATGGCGACCACGCGCGCCATCCTGCGCGGGGCGAGCCGGGAGTTGACCTCGCCCGGCGAGATGCTGCGCCAGGCCAATGACCTGCTTCAGGCAGACATTCCGCCCAAGATGTTCGTGACCTGCCTGTACGCGGTGCTGGACCCGCAAACGGGACGGCTCCGCTATGCCAACGCCGGCCATGACTTGCCCTATCGGCGCTCGACGGGCGGCACGACGGAGCTACGGGCGCGCGGGATGCCGCTTGGCCTCATGCCGGGCATGCACTACGAGGAGCAGGAGGTGTGGCTGGAGCCGGGCGACAGCGTGCTCTTCTACAGCGATGGGCTGGTCGAGGCGCACAATCGCGAGCGCGAGATGTACGGCTTCCCCCGCCTCCAGCGGCGCATCGGCGAGCATGAGGGCGGGCGGGCGCTGATTCCCTTCCTGTTGGGGGAGTTAGAAGCGTGGACCGGCCAGGGGTGGGAGCAGGAGGACGATGTGACCCTGGTTGTGTTGGAGCGCGAGGCAGCCATCCCGGGGGCGGCATTGCCTGAGTTGCAGGGCAGCGTCGGCTCCACTGACCCGGATGGCTGGAAGCTGCTGGCTGAGTTTTCTGTGCCGAGCGAGCAGGGCAACGAGCGCCTGGCGATGCAACAGGTAGCGAGTGTGCTCCAGGATCCGGCCATGCCCTGGCCGATCCCCGCCTCACGTCTCCAGCGGCTGAAGACGGCGGTGGCCGAGGCGACGATGAATGCCATGGAACATGGGAATGGCTTCCGGGCAGACGTTCCGGTCCAGCTTCAAGTGCTGGGGCGGGCGGGGGCGGTGGCCGTTCGCATCACGGACCAGGGGGGCAGCAAGCCTGCCGCCTCGGTGGAAATTCCCGATCTGGAGGCCAAACTGGCCGGGCTGCAGAGCCCGCGTGGCTGGGGGCTCTTCCTCATCGAGAAGATGGTGGACGAGATGCACGTTACCAGCGATGACAGGCACCATACCATCGAACTGGTGCTTTACCACGGAGGAGACTTCGATGGCCACCCTACCCCTTGAGGTAACGGTTCGGCAGCAACCGGGCGCTGCCGTGATGGACCTGCGCGGCGAGATTGACGGGCTATCCGACGAGGCGCTGACGGCTGGCTATGCCGAGGCCGAGCGCGGCGACCCACCCGCGATCGTGCTGAACTTTAACCGGGTTGACTACATCAACAGCACGGGCATCGCGCTGATCGTTGGGCTGCTGGCGCGCGCGCGGCAGGCGCACCGCCGCTTGATCGTCTACGGCCTCAGCGACCACTACCAGGAAATTTTTACGATCACGCGTCTGGCCGATTTTATGACCATTGCTCACGACGAGACGAGCGCCCTGTCTGGCACGCCTGCCGGACCGGGTAGCTAGCCCTTTGCCCCTTCGCGCATCCATCCAACCTAGGAGGACAACGATGGCTCATCTACCCATGACGACGAATGTCCGGCACGTCCGGCAGGCCAGCATCATTGACATTCAAGGCGACATCACCGCCGCCGCGGAAGAGACGCTGATGGGTGCCTACAACGAGGCAAACCGCAGCCAGCCCAAAGCGATCATCATGAATTTTTCCAACCTGGACTATATGAACAGCACCGGCATCGGCCTGCTGGTGACGCTGCTCATCCGTGCGAACCGACAGGGGCAGCGTATCCTGGCAGTGGGGCTGAGCGATCACTACAAGCAGATCTTCCAGTTGACGCGGCTGGATGAGGCGATTCAGATGTGTGACAGCGAGGCCGATGCGGTGGCCTCCGCCGGGTAAGGCAGCGAGCAGCCAATCTTTGTAGGTGCAGGTCAGCGTGACCAGAGAGGTGCAGCATGGCAGATTTAGAAGAGCCCCCGATGCGGCGAACGCCGGAAACCACCTGGGCGCAGTCGCGCGAGCGGTTGCGCGCGCCCGACGCCCCGGCTGGGGCTGTGAATTTGAACGTGACAGGGCGGCAGGTGGTCGGCCCGCTTCAGGGCTTCGGCCCCCTGTGGCAGAAAACCTACCGCGTGCTGCTTGATGGGCTAGACATCTCCCCCGCCGAGCTGATCGCACTGTGGAAGGCGGAGTTCCCCACCTTTCACCCGTCCACCAATCGCTTTTACCCCTCGCTCGCTGGGATTGAGCCTGGCGAGGTGGTGCTCATCAATGCGATGACGCCGGGCGGGCTGGTTTCCACAGGGGTGATGGTGCTTTATGCTGACGACGAATCGTTCACGCTGATGACGCCCGAGGGCCATCCCGAGTCGGGGTGGGTGACCTTCAGCGCCTATCGCGATGAGGCGGGTTGCCTTGTGGCGCAGGTGCAGTCCATGGCGCGCACGAACGACCCCATCTATGAGGTGGCGTTCCGCCTGATGGGCGCCAAAATCCAGGAGCAGATTTGGGAGCATGTGCTGGTGGCCCTCGCCGCCCACTACGGCCTTGCGGCGCAGGTAGAGCTGAAAAAAAGTTGCGTGGACCCCCGCGTGCAGTGGGGGCAGGCGCGCAACGTGTGGCACAACGCGCAGATTCGTACGATGGCGTACGTGCTGGCTGCGCCGGCACGCTGGGTGCAGGCGCGGCTCGGCGGCTGAGGAGCAGGCGCGGCGGACAGCGCCAGGGAGGCACGGGGCAACATGGCAAGCAGGATGGAGAAGAGGCTGTGGGGATACCCACTGGGCGAAGCCGATCACCACGCTGACCGTGGGAAGGCTGACCGAGGGCGCGCTGAACCTGAACGTGGCAGGGCGGCGCGTGGCGGGGCCGCTCCAGGGGTTCGGGCAGATGTGGGAAAAGCAGTACTGCATACGGCTGGCGGGGGCGACGGAGAGCCCTGCCGAGGTGATCGCCGCGTGGAAGGCAAACTTTCCGCATTTCTGGCCGCAGGGCGCGCTCTCGCCACGCTTCTACGCGCCGCTCACCGGCATCGCCCCGGGTGAGGTGGCTCTCATCAATATGGGCAGCGGCGTTCGCTACTCGACGGGGGTCATGGTACTCTACGCAGATGACGAATCTTTCACCTACATGACCCCGGAGGGTCACCTCTTCGCGGGGTGGATCACCTTCAGTGCCTACCAGGACGAGGGGGGTGTGGGGGCGCAGATCCGGCTGCTCATTCGCGCGGGCGATCCGCTCTACGAGTTGGCCTTCCTGCTGGGCGGGAACCAGCAGGAAGATCGCTTCTGGGAGGAGACACTGCGGCGGCTGGCCGCACACTTTGGCGTACGGGGCGAGCCGCAGACACGCGTCACCTGTGTGGACCCGAAGCGCCAGTGGGCGTACGCGCGGAACATTCGTCACAACGCCGCGCTCGGTTCCCTGAAATACGCGCTAGCCGCCCCGCTACGGTGGGTGAGGGCCGCGCCAAAGCAGCCATCGCAGCACTAGCAAGGGTGCATGCAGGTGGGGCGCGTTTCTATTCGCTGCCTTAAGGGAGTCCCTCACCGCCACCCTGCTTCCCATCGGATAGGCTGGCAGCAAGCAAGTGAACATGAAACCCCATAGCGTTCTTCATCTCTCCCCGCTTGCAGCCCAGGAGCGACCAGGCACCTGGTTGCAACTTGCGCGGGCCGCATGGGTGGTGCTGGCGGTACTGCTCATCTCTATCTATACAGCAGGGTTGCTTCAAAGCGTGCTCCGGCCCTTTCCTCTCTGCATTATTGCTACCTGCGCAGACAGTGAGGCCGCAGCCGTCCTGCGTGAGGTGGGGGTTACCCCTGAGTTCTTTCGGGCCTACTCCCTTCTTTTAAGAGACATCTTTGTACCGCTCGTCTTCGCCAGCATGAGCCTGCTTCTTTTCCGCTACGAGCGCAGCAGTTGGCTCGCTCTGAACATGGCTACGGTCTTGTTGGTCTATTCCCTCGCTGTGAACACAGACCTGATAACGCTCCTGGCTGCAACCATGCCACGGTTCGCTCCGGTGGTAGCCATCCTGGTAAACCTTACTGAGCCACTCTTCGTCTTGGCCTTTATATTTGTGCTACTGACCTTTCCTAGTGGTAACTTCGTGCCTCGCCAGAGCGTCTGGCTCATAGGGCCACTGTTCATATGGGTTGGCATCGTGCCGCAGTTCGGAATCGAAACGAGCGAGGTTGGCACCCCTATAGCAGTGGGCCTCTTGATGTTGTTGCAGGTCTACCGTTACAGGCGCCACTCAACGGCGGTGGAGAGGCAGCAAGCCAAATGGGGCTTGCTGGGCCTGCTCGGATTTTCTGCCAATGTTCCCCTGTGGTTGACGGTTGTCGCCCCCGCTCTGGCATCGGGTGCCGCGGGGCTACCCTTCTACATGATCTACCTGCCAGTCGGCACGTTTCTTGTGGTGCTGCTTCCCATAGGTCTCGGGGTCGCCATTTTGCGCTACAGGCTCTGGGATATTGACGTCATCGTCCGTCGTACCCTCCTGTACACCCTCCTGACCGGCATGCTGGCCTTCCTCTTTTTTGGAAGCGTCGTCCTGTTGCAGGGGCTGCTTTCGCCTGTCCTAGGGCAAGAGTCGCAGTTGGTGGTGGTCGCTTCTACTCTGGCCATCGCGGCGCTCTTCAATCCGCTACGCCAGCGTATCCAACGCTTCATAGATCGCCGCTTTTACCGTAAAAAATATGACGCGCAGCAGACGCTCGCCGCCTTCGCTGCTTCCCTGCGCGGCGGGGAGATGGCGGAGTTGGAGACCCTTACCGCCAACCTGCTCCACGTCATCGAGGAGACCGTGCAGCCGGAGCATGTGACGCTCTGGCTGCGCGAACCTGGCGACGTGGGACGAGTGGCTGGCGAGGGGTCTCTTGCTGCTTCCCGCCTGATACCTGAAAAGAAGCCATAAGCGCGAACAGCGCCTCCCATCGCCAGGGCAGGCGGTGGATGTCAGAGGGAAATCACCTTCAGTTGCAACGTGCAAATAGGGTGACTGTCGGTGCATCCTGCCTTCATCTGCCACGCGAAGGCGAGCCAACCGTTATCGTTGTTTCCTCGTGCCCCTCCCCTCACGTGTCCCTCTCTCGCTAGGCCAATGGTACCTCCCAAAAGTGAATAAAAATTTAAATTTCGGCAAACTACATTCATAAAACGTCTATCCAGTATTCATATAGTGACACTGCAGTTAGGTAATCTTGACTACTGAATAAGGGGATATACGGAATGCGTCAAATGGAAGTGTCACGAAGAGCAGTACGTGGCGGGTGGCCCACATGGCAGATGTTGTGTCTTATAGCGGGGATGGTGCTTTGGCTAGGGTTGGCTCAGATGGCAGCGGCGGCACCGCTTGCAACCCAGACGGTGCGTGACGAATTTACCACAGTAGCCTACTCGAACAACAACGGAACAATCAATTGGGCGACGAACTGGCAGGAAGTTGGCGACGACAACAACGCCAGCAACGGAGTGATTCGCATCATATCGGAAACATCCAACAATCGCCTTCGGCTGGGCGATAACGACGTAAGCATTTCTCGCCAGGCCAATCTGAGCGGGTATGTCTCGGCAGTGCTCAGCTTCAGTTATAAGCGGGTGAGTTTGGATGACGCCAATGACTATGTGTCCGTCCAGGTCTCCAGCAACGGTGGCACTGCCTGGACAGAGTTGGATCGCTACGAGGGAAGCGCTACTGACAGTGGCTATACTACGGTACGCTTTGATATCTCGGCCTTCATTGCCTCCAATACCGCCATTCGCTTCGCCACCTCGTCCAATCTCGGTAGCAGCGACTACGTATATATTGACGATGTCCAGATCGAGGTGTCGGACACAGCCGTGGTGCTCGGCGAAGTTTGTTATGTGGTAGCGGATTCTGGGGGTCGGAACGGTGGTAACGACCTGCTCGCGAGGGTGGACAAGGCGACAGGCACGGAAATTCAGATAGGGTCGGGCACAGGCACAAACAATCTCGAAGCGATTGCCTATCAGCCAGGCACCACGACGCTCTATGCAGCAAATGATGTTTCCTCGAGCGAGGGGCGACTGGGCATCATCAATACTAGCACGGGAGTTTTCAATCCGCTTTCAAACGCAATCGGCAGTGGCAACGGCAGCCTGGGGTCAATAGTCTTTGACGATGTGGACTCGCTGGGCTTTGATCCTTTCACGGGAATTTTGTACGGCGTTCTCCGCCGTGAGGGGTCGCCCAACCCGGACGACCTTCTGCTGCAGATCAACCCCACGACGGGGCAACGGGTGGCCAACGCTTTCGGGACGGGTGTAGATTATGTGGTAATCCCATCAGGCGCCCAGGCCAACTGGAAAGATATTGACGATATAGCCATCAGTTCCTATGACGGCACGATGTACGCCGTGGCAAATGCGAGTGGCTCAGGCGACGAGTTGGTGATAATCAACAAGGCCACAGGCGCCCTCACGAGCGTCGGCGTGATGGGTGTCAATGACGTGGAAGGCATGGCCTTCGATGTGGAGGGCAATTTGTTCGGCACCACAGGCTCGAACGGTGCCACCGCCACCAACAATTCGCTCTATGATATCAACCTGACGACGGGCGTAGCGTCCAATCAACGCATCCTTGCGGCAGGTGGCGATTATGAGTCGGTAGATTGTCTCACTGCTGGTGTCAATGCGGTCACGGGCACCGTCTACAATGACGCCAACAATGATCAGCAAATTTCTGGTGGCGAATCGGGCACGTCGGGCGTCAAGGTGCGGCTGTATCGCGATGCGAACAGCAATGGGCAGGTAGATGGCGGGGATGTGTTGCTGGCCGTTACGGATTCGACAGCCGATGGTAGCTACAGCTATGCCATCGGGGGCATAGCGGCCCTGGGTAGCTTTGTTCTAGATGTGGACACCTCGTCCTTGCCAGCCAACCACGAGCTCACGACGGATAATATAGAGGGTGCCACGTTTGTATCAGCGGGCAACACGGATACGAACAACGATTTCGGCCATCGCGAGATTCCCGCCGCTGTGCTCCTTTCTTCCTTCGAGGCTGCTGCGATGGGGGCCGACATCCTGGTGACCTGGGAGACCGTATCGGAGGAGCAAAATCTAGGGTTTAACCTGTATCGCAGTCTGTCGCCCGACGCGCCTGAAGCGCAACTCAACGCGGAGTTGATTCCTTCTCAGGCTCCGGGCAGCGGTCAAGGATTTGCCTACGAGTGGCGCGATGCTCAGGTAGAGGTGGGTGTCACCTATTACTACTGGCTAGAAGCTGTAGATTTTGGCGGGATGACGGCGATGAACGGACCCGTCAGCGCTATCATCGAAGCGCCTACCGCCGTGACGTTGGGCTCCCTGCAGACAGGTAGCGGGGAAGAGGCTCCATATGGTGCCATGCTCCTGCTCGCTGCGGTGGGGGGAAGCATGGTTTGGGTGGGGCGCCGCAGACGGTAGTCGCCTCACGACCTGACAACAGAGAGCCACCCCTTAAAGGGTGGCTCTTTCTTTGCCTGCTGGGGTGGTGCGCACATCGTCAGGGTGGCGCGGCAGGATAAAGCTGAAGCGGGTTCCCTGTCCAGGCGAGCTTTCCGCCTGGATGGTCCCGCCGTGCGCCTCGACTATCCGTTTGGAAATGGCGAGCCCCAGCCCGGCCCCGCCCGTCGAGCGGCTGCGTGACTTCTCGCCTCGGTAAAATTGCTCGAAGATGCGCGGCAAATCCTCAGCCTGGATGCCCTCGCCGCTGTCGCTTACGATCACCTGCACTTTCTCCCCCTGGGGACGCACCGCGATCGCTACGTTGCCCCCCGGTGGGGTGTGGCGGAGCGCGTTGCCGATCAGGTTGGAGAGCACGCGCCCGATCTTGGGCATGTCCATCACGACCTGACCTGTGCCCGGCTCAGCCTCGCCATGCAGGAAGATGCCTCGCTGCTGCGCCAGGGTAGCGAAGGACTCGATGGTGTCAGAAAGCAGATCGGACAGGGACCCGGGTTGCTTTTCCAGCGGGATGCCCCCCGCATCCAACTGCGCCATCTCGAACAGGTCTTCCACCAGCAGCGAGAGGGAGCGAATGTCGCGTTGCGCCGTGTTCAGATAGCGTTGCACGGTGGCTTCGTCCTGGACCACGCCATCGGTCAAGGCTTCCAACACGGCACGAACCGAAGCGAGCGGCGTGCGCAGGTCGTGCCCCACCCACGCAATCAGGTCGCGGCGGAGGCTTTCTACCTCCTTCTGCTTGGCGGCGGCGGCTTCCAACTGCGCCGCCATCTCGTTGAAGGAGCGCGCCAGGGTCGCCATCTCATCCCGCCCGCTCACGGGTACGCGCACGTCCAACCGCCCCTGCGCGATGGTCCGTGCCGCACGGCTCAAGGTGACGATGTGCGTGGTCAGCGCGGCGGACAGGAAGGCGCCGAGCGACATGGCGATGCCGCTGGCGAACACCAGCAGCACCGTCGCCAGCAGCAGGTCGTGCTGGCTGGCGAACATCAGCCGCGCCGTAATCCATACGTTCAGGAAGGTGAGGATGCTGGATAGCGCGTACCCCCCCAGCAGCGTCCAACTCACATGGGGGGAAAGGCGAATCCAGCCGAAGCGGTAGGCCCCATACCCCGCCACCACCGATACGACAGCAGTGACGGAAAGAAAAGAGGCCATCAACCGCACCTCGTCGGCTGGGGGGCTCATCAGCAGGTTGAAGAAGAGCAGCGCCGCCAGCAGGGCGAAGAGTACCCCGCTGACGAAGCGGAGGGGCAGGGTTGGGCGGGCGAGAGGGGGGTAGGAAGCTGTGGTATCCATGGCAGGCTCCAATCGGCGAGGGCGGCTCAGGGCTCGAACTTGTACCCGACGCCCCACACGGTCTGTACGTGGCGCGGGTTGGAGGGATCCGTCTCGATCTTTTCGCGCAGCCGGCGCACATGCACGGTGACACTGCTCGGGTCAATGTACTCGGCCAGCCCCCATACCAGGTCCAGCAACTGATCGCGCGAAAAAACCTGGCGGGCATGGCGGGCCAGCACCCAGAGCAGATCAAACTCTTTGACAGTCAGCGTTTTTTCCTCGCCGTTCACCGTCACGCGCCGTGCCTGCGGGTCAATCTGCAGCGATTCGAAGTGAAGCGGCTTTTCGGTGCTTCCGGGCAACTGGCTGTTGGTGCGGCGGAGCACCGCCCGCACGCGGCTGACCAACTCCTGGGGGCTGAAAGGCTTGACTACATAGTCATCCGCACCCATCTCCAGCCCTGCGATCCGGTCCGCCTCCTCACGGCGGGCCGTCAGCATGATGATCGGCGTTTCCCCCCGCAGGCGCAGCCATCGCGCAAGCTGTAGTCCGTCCACGCTGGGCAACATCAGGTCTAGGACTACCAGGTCGGGCGACGTATGGGCCAGCAGGTCGAGCGCCTGCTGCCCATCCTCTGCCACCTGCACTGCGTAGCCTGCCCGCTCCAGGGGGCAACGCCGTGGGGGAGATTCCCCCGCAGCGTTGCCGCCATACCCACCCCGCTGCGTAGGCATGAACAAGCGTGTCGTGCAGCGCGGGATAGCCCTCGGCGGGGGCGAAGTAGGTGGCGGCGTCCAGCCGCGCCGCCGCGTCTAGCAGGCGCTCGGTTGCCCAGGCGCTGTATTCGAAAGGGTCAGCAGCCCCTGCCTGTCGCATGGTGCCTCCGCGTGTGTTCTGGCCATTACCCTTTTGGCGGGTAGGGATCGTTCTGGTAGGTATACTCGGTCTTGATTTGCCCATCGCTCGTGTGGATGATGATCTGCCCCTTGCCCTGCCCCTTCGCCAGTCCCTTGCTCGCGCAACCGCCTCATCCTTCGTGGCGAGCACATTGGACGCACGCTCGGCGCCCTCGCCCTTTACCTGCCAACCATCCTCGTGCGGCGAAACGTGATAGACTTTCCGATTTGCCATGTTGGGGTCTCCTTTAGAATGTAGTTGCCGCACCATCAATACATCGTTTCGTTTTTCAACTCTGTGTTCAGAGGGGAACCCCTTGATCGCGCTACGATGTATTGATGGACGACATGTAGTCACTACAAGGAACTTCATTGAGAAACCGTCTTAAAACCTACTTTGGTGGCGCCGACTCAGTAGTTGAACTCTCGGTCTAGAGCCATTTTCTCCCTAGAATTGAGGCGTATATCTCTGCCAAGTCAAGGACTGATCCCTGCTACGGGTACCTTTTCAGACGGTTTCTTAGTCATCTTCTCTCCTTGGGCCCCGAACAGTAAAACTGGCGTCTCATACCATTTCTTTGTCAGACTTTTTGAAGACTTGTCACTCTTCAATAGCTTGTCAATCTTTCTTCTGTGTTTATTTAATGTCGAGGAACGTGTGGAAAACCCCTCTGATTCATGTTCGATTGCTAATGAAACATCAAGGGGAATATCACCTAATTCTTCTAGTAAGAAATCAAAATCTTCATGTCCAAGGTCTGCCTGACAAACAGAAAGGAAGAAAATTGCATATGATTTCTCTTCTTTGGTGTACTCATTATTGCTAGCAATATTCAGTGCAGCATCACTTAGGGCACGTTCGAAGAATGTATACGAGAGGCTGCTTCTAATAAGAATTTGTATTATATAGAACACATGCATTCTGGGCAATGTGCTCAGAGGAGTGTTCGCTTTATTCTCAACGATGTCTAAATATAACTTTGCAGCTTCAATCGAGGCACCTTCAACTCCTTTGGCAATTGTATCATAAGGCGTTGAATAGGCAGCAAGCAGATAGTTGGGTAGGTTTATGGACTTTAGTAATCGTTCGTAAATATCAATAGGCGGTAAGTTAATCACCTCTTCAATCAATTCTGGCGCGTCTCTCAGTAGTCCAAAATAGAAGAAATACATATTCATCCAATATAGACCAAATGCTCTTTGATCAAGTTTTAACCCTCTATTGATTAACTTCTTTTTGGCGTAATAATACTCCATGAACGTCTTGTGTTTGAAGCAAATGGTGTAATCTTGTGTATTCTCAACGACAATCTCATATCGATCTAGCATTCTACGAAACAAGTTTGCACTATTTATATCCAAGTTCCGTCTTGATAGGTAGTTACTCAGCATATTTTGAGCTTCGGGAATGGAGACATACAAAACTTCGTTTTCTAGCATGTATTCTGCTAAATCCATTAGAAAAATAGATAGCGTTTCATATTCTCTCTGTGATTGCAATCCGCGTTCGATCTCCCAGCGACCTAATGTGAGCTCCAGATACTTAGTGTATAGCTCAGTCAGATTGGAGGGTACATCTTCAGAGTTTTTGTTTAATAGTTCGGCCAGTAGAATGGCTGACACAGGTGTCCGAGATATCTGCTTAAACAACAAAGACTTGTTGACGTCTTCTAATATTCTCGATTTAATATTGAGCCTCGTACACAGTGCCTCCAAGTAGTGTGACAATTGTTGCATACTGAGTGGTTGAATCTGATATGAGATTCTTACAGGCAATACGCGGTGCTCTGTTCTTATCCCTCGTAAAATCCGTGATGCCATCATTACCTTCATAATAATATTTTTAGTGGCTACTTGCTCCTCTACAGATTTTATAATTTCAACCTGTTCTGCTGGTGTCATGTCCTTTTCATCAACACCATCAATAAGTAGTAGAATCCTATCCTGCTGTCTGAGATGAGGTAAGACGTCACTAAGTTTATTTTGAATTACTTTAAATATTGTATTTGAAAACTCATCAACTAGTTCTTTGAACGTGATATAACATGGTACTATATTTGACTCTACGTAGACCTCCGGGCTGGAGTAGTGAATGACTAACTGACGCAGGAGTTTTGACTTTCCTGATCCTGCGGTTCCTTCAAGTAATATAAAGCGCTGTCTATCAATTTCACTCTTTATATTTACTAACTCATCGTCCTGTTTGCGTTTTCTTTGTCCCCCAATTTTTAGATATGGATTATTCGCAATTTTTGCGATTTCTGGATCGATAAAAAATGGCTCATCTCCTGTGGAAACTATATCATACCTTCGGTCAATCTCTAAAAACTGAGCTTTGATTTTAGATAAGTATGTTCCTATACTAACATGAATATCTAGCCAGAAGTCTGGCATATATTTGTCGACAAGTTGAACCAACTGTGCACCGTCAATAAATTGAATATTTTTATGCTTAAATTCTTCATGTATCTTAGTTTTAGCATTTGTCGATATAGACTTTGTAGTGATAACCCACACTTCATCTAATGGACGCGCCTCCGGCCATTTGCTATGTGGCGGGGTACCTCGCATTCCTTTATCTGTCTGTGTATATCAGAGTAATCCTGTTGTATTTTGGTTGTTTTTGCAACTATTCCTACGTAGACTACTGTCCCTAGTTGTTCATGACATTTCTGCATGACAAAATCTGCACCTAGCTCTGTATTTCCATGTGTGTGTTCTACGGTTTGAATGCCGGGGAGCATTATTAAAAGCCGTTGTAGCAGTGGGTGTAGTTCTTTTACTTCATCCGATATTTCAGATATACGTCGCTCTTTATTAAGCATGGAGCATCCTATAGTACAAGGTAATGTTTATTTTGTGGTACCGCTATTACAGCCTTTGCAAGGTTTTCACCGTCCGCTCATCTTCTACATTGCCGGTGTTGAGCGTGCCAGCAGGCTCAAAGAGCAGCACGTGCACCTCTTCCTCTGCGACGGGGCGATGATCCACCCCGGCAGGTACCACGATAAGCTCCCCCGGCCCGACACGAACCTCGTACTCGCGGAACTCCATCCTTAGCGTGCCCTGCACCACCAGGAACAGTTCGTCCTCCACCTCGTGATGGTGCCACACAAATGGGCCGCGCAGCTTCACCAGCTTGACCGCCTGCCCGTTGAGCTCCGCCAGCAGGCGGGGGCTCCACGCCTCATCGAACTGGGCAAACTTCTCAGCCAGATTGATCTTGTCAAGCATAGCTACCTCCGCGCTACAGCAGTGCCATCTGCTGCTTGCGCTCTTGCTCGCGGGCCTTCTGCTCCTTGAGGCGCGTGATCTCCTCGGAAAGGCTTTCCAGGTCGGCAAAGCGCCGATAGACGCTGGCAAAGCGTACATAGGCCACCTCATCCAGATTCATCAGGCGGCCCATCACCTTCTCGCCGATGATGTCTGCTGGAATCTCGCTTTGGCCGAACCCGTACAACTCGCTTTCTATCTCGTTAACGATCTGGTCGAGCGTCTCCATCGAGACAGGGCGCTTGGTGCAGGCCTTTTTGAGGCCGAGGAAGAGCTTGTCCTGGTCGAACTCCTCGCGGCGACCGTCGCCCTTGACGACCATCAGGGCCGTGCGGGCGATGCGCTCATAGGTGGTGAAGCGCAACTTGCAGTGCAGGCACTCGCGGCGGCGGCGAATGCCCTCACCGACACCGCGTGTGTCGAGGACACGGCTATCCTCGTGCTGGCAAAAGGGGCATATCATTTGGCTGGTGACTCCTGTTAGCGGCGCTGCTTGGGCAGGGGAACCGCCCGCTTTGGTGAAAGGCCTGTCCGGGCAAGCGAGCAGGGCTTGGCCCGATCCTATGGTAGCGAAACTGTGTTGTGGGGGCAGTGGGGCACTGCAAGGGTGTGTGGGGCGGCTGACAGCTTAATAAACACTAAATATAGTGGTTGGTTGACGTAGTACCACTAGATATACCGCCTATAGCGCGAAGCAGTGTAACATATTGGAACCGAGATTGCAAGGGGGGTCGGGGATTTAGATGCAAGTGTGTTGCCTCTGTCATGAACGAGCCGGTGTGGATAAGGGTGGGGAAGCCTGAGGATAAGTGGATGCAAAGCATGGAAAACCCTGGGTTTGGTCTGTGCATATCCAGGGGAGCGGCTGTGTCCCTGTGGATAACTATAAACAAAAATTGATCCAATTTGCTCGAATAATGCATAAATTTTAAGGTTTCCCCGTAGAGTATCTCATCCCTTTTATAGAATTACTTTGCCGGACGGAGAAGGCTGAACGAGGTTGGCCACGGCTCCCAACCAGCATTCCTAAAGTTGCACAGCCCTATGCGTGATGTGGAGTGATTGCGGGGAAAGGACCCAGGTTTAAACAACCTTTTGTCAGGGCACCTATTGACATTCATCCTTTCGCTCATCTATACTGCTCGTGAACGCTCACGGGACAATGGGGAAAGAAATCAGTGATGAAGCGGATCACAATTAATGAAGTGGCGGATGAAGCGGGGGTCTCACGGCAGACGGTTTCACGTGCGATTAATGACAAGGCTGAGATCAGCCCGGAAACCCGCGAACGCGTGCTGACGGCCGTGGAGAAACTCGGTTACCGGCCTAACCGACTCGCACAGGGAATGGTGACCCAGCGCACCCGTACCGTGGGGCTGGAGGTGCCAAACATCACCAATCCCGTCTTTGCGGAAATCGTACGCGGCGCGCAGGATGTCGCCATCGAAAACAAATACCACCTCCTCCTGGCCAACAGTGCTGACGACCCCGTCCTTGCACTGGACGCTCTTGCGACGCTCATTGCACAGGGCGTGGACGCCGTAATCGGGCTGCTAGCCGCCGTCCTTGATAAAGAGACTCTCGCGTTTGCCGATACCTTCCGCCCCCTCATTCTGATCAATCGCCACCTCGAACACCCCAACATCAGCTCAGTAAACATTGATATCGAGCGCGGTGCTACGTTGGCTGTTACCCACTTCATCGAACAGGGACATCGTGCGATCGGGATGCTGGCTAATAGCGACGCGCCGCCCGAATCGATCCGCCGGGTCCGCGGGTACCAGGCGGTCTTGCAACAGGCCGGATTGCCAAACCCTGACGGGTGGATCGCGCATGCTCGCCCTTCGCTGGACGGTGGCTATGCGGCTGCTACCGAGCTCCTTACCACTCACCCCGATATCACTGCCATTTTTGCTTACAACGATCTGATGGCTACCGGCGCACTGCGTGCCTGCCACGACCTGGGTCGCGCTGTGCCAAATGAATGTGCCATTATCGGCTTTGACGACATCCCGCTGGCTTCAGTCGTCACGCCCACCCTCAGTACTGTCTCCTATGACAAACATGCCCTGGGACAGCAGGCGATGCGCCGCGCCCTTGCCATGATAGAGGATCGCACGACCCCCTTCCCGCCGCTCGAGTTGCCCCTGCGCCTTGTCCTCCGCGAGTCGTCCCGCCCGCCTGGCTAAACGGCCTTCCCTAGATACTCGAAACTGCCCATTGACAGCGCTGCCGGACTTCTATATACTTTGTTCGTGAACGCTCACGGCAACGCTCACGGCAACGCTCACGGCTTCGTCTATGGACAAGGCTTTGGTCGAGCTATATATAGTTAGGCAGCGTACTCCAAGCACACCATGTCTCCTATTGGCGTTCTTTAAAAAGCACGTCGGTCCGCAGCCATACCTTACCCAGCTTCCCAAGAAGGGGGATAGTAGGATAAAGGGGCGCAACGGGTAGGCGAGGCGTAAGAGAGGAAGCAATGGATGTAACAGCGAGGTGGGCAGAGGCAAAACTCGGTTTGGCGGAGCTGAGGGGCGTGCGGTGCAGGGCGCGCCTGGTGCAGAGGGTGCCGAGCCTTGTTAAATGAGCAGTGCCTTATTGCCCGCTGCCTTCCGTGACGCAGGTGCCTTGAAACCAGCCTATAACTTTTCGGATAACGAGGCTCTTGAGCCCAGCGCGCTTTATCGCCTCTTGCATCCTCATGCTTTCTTAAATCTGGGGAAGGTATAGGGTCCGCAGGGAGCGGGTATGTTACAGGATAGGAGAGCAAGAATGGACTTCTCCCCACTAATTGAACTGAGCCACGCCGCACGGGCGAGCAGCGACCTGCCTTCGTTTATGACTCAGGCGGCTGCGCTCGTCGCCCGTGCGGTGGGGGTGGAGTGCTGCGAGATCATGGAACTGCTCCCTGGCTCGGACACGCTTGTGCAGAGGGCTACGCACGGCTGGGAGGCGGCTGTGGCGGTGCCGTTCAGCTCGCCCGTTGACCCCAGGTCCCCGTTCGGACGGGCAGTGCGCCAGGACGCGCCCGTACTCGTCCAGGTCTGGCGATATGAGGCAGGCTTGACGCTCCCGACCACCCTGCACGACCTCGGCGTGATCTCTAGCTTCTACGTCAGGATCCAGGGACATGAGTACCCCTTTGGCGTTCTGGGGGTTCATCGCACGCAGCCGGAGCCCTTCGCCCAGGACGTTATCACGGTTGTACCCCTGATGGCGAACCTGCTCGCAACCGGGATCGCGCGCCTGCAAGCGGAGCAGAAAGCTAAGTGTTTCCCCGAGAAGTGGGTGCGGGCATCGGCCCAGCCAGAGCGCTCTGAGCGCAGCGCGAACGAGGCCTTTCGCTTGCGCTTTACCCCTGCCCGCACGGAAGCGCTGGCTGCTGTTTTCGAACCGCCTGCTCCTGCCGATAGTGAGCCTCTCCCGCTCGTCACCGAAAACGCACGCCTGATCGCGGCGGCGCGGAGCCAGGCGGTTCTGGAGGAGCGCCAGCGGCTCGCGCGCGACCTCCACGATTCGGTCGCCCAGGCCCTCTACAGCGTTACCCTGCACGCCGAGGCAGCGATGCGCCTCCTATCGCTCAATGAGGTGGGTAGCGCACGGGAGTACCTGCAGGATCTCCAGATGACCGCTCAGGACGCGCTTGAGGAGATGCGCCTCCTGATCTTCGAACTTCATCCTCCGCTCCTCGAACAGGAGGGGTTGGCAGCGGCGCTCCGTGCGCGGCTGGAGGCGGTGGAACAGCGCGCCCATCTTGTCACGTCCTTTGTCTGTGATGGAGTGACCGATCTCCCCCCCGCTATCGAGCAGGCACTTTACCGGATCGTCCAGGAGGGGTTGAACAACGTGATCAAGCATGCCAAGGCCGAGCGGATAAGCGTCTTGTTGTACCAGGAAGGCTCCAGGGTATCGCTGGAGATTCGCGATGATGGACAAGGGTTCGATCTGGCCGCGCCCCGTGCGGCGGGCGGCCTCGGTTTGCGCGGGATGGGGGAGCGCGTGGGCAGGCTAGGCGGACGGCTGCATATTTCCAGCGCGCCGGACACTGGTACATCTATCTGCGTCGAGCTTGTCGTATGAACCTCCCCATCCGGGTGTTAGTGGTGGATGACCACGCCATCGTTCGTAAGGGGATCTGCGCCCTGATGTCTACCGAACCTGGGATAGAGGTGGTGGGCGAGGCGGACAACGGGCAAGCAGCCATTGGTGAGGCGTTGCGACTTTGCCCGGATGTCATCGTGATGGACCTGGTGATGCCTGAGATGAATGGCATCGAGGCAATTCAGCGCATCCGTGAGTGCCAGCCCTACGCGCGCGTGCTAGTCCTGACCAGCTTCGACACTGACAACATGCTGTTTCCAGCTATCCGTGCCGGCGCGATGGGGTACACGCTAAAAAGTACTGGCCCCGACGCACTCGTGCGTGCCATCCGGCGTATATACGACGGCGACTCCGCACTCCATCCATCAATTGCCCGACGGGTTCTGCAAGAGCTTTCCCGGCCTTCCTATGAGCATCCCACGGCAGAGCCCCTTACCGAGCGCGAGATGGAAGTGTTACGCCTCGTCGCCCAGGGGAAGAGCAACCAGGAAATCGCCATCATGCTAGACATTTCTGAAACCACAGTACGCACGCATGTGAGCCATATTCTACGGAAGCTCCACCTTGCCAGCCGTACGCAGGCAACGCTTTATGCCCTGCGCGCCGGAATCGCTCCCCTATATGATGCGCCCAATAAATCTTCCTGACCCGTGGCAACACATCATTTGTAGTAGGTAACCACCAACTTGTGTCGAGAGGAGCATGGTTCCAAACCATCTGAATTGAGTAGACTAAATCAACTCTGGTCGGATGACAACGGGCTTGTACCCGGTTATCTTCATGGGAGAGCTCCGTATCTTCACCAATTGGAAAAGCGTACTGCAAATCACACCTCGATACCCCCTTTGTAACCCTCATCAAGTCAACCCAGACGCGGAATTGAATAGGTGATGGAAGGTGCCAATCCGCTTGCTGATAGCAGACGATAACGCCCAGACCCGATCAGGCTTGCGAGCCTTGCTGCGGACCTGGCCGGATGTAGAACTTGTGGACGAGGCCACCAACGGCGAGGAAGCAGTTCAACTGGTAGCGGAGCATCTTCCTGATGTCGTCCTGATGGATCTCTACATGCCACGGCTAGACGGATTGGCCGCCACCCGCGTGATCAAGCAAAACTGGCCTCAGGTCAACGTCGTCATCCTGACGGTTCAGACAACGCGGCGCGGCGAGGCACTTGCGGCCGGTGCAGACGACTTTGTCTTGAAGGGGGCGCCCTTCAACCGCTTGTCGGACGCCTTACACCCGTCGAGCATTGCACGCAATCAACTTTGAGCGGAGACGCGCCCTATTCGAGGAGGAGGAGGGTCTGATGGAAACGAAGAGACAGGATGTGCAGCCGCAGTTGCTGCAAACCGCGGCGGTTTCTGCCCCGCGCAGACTCATGGATCGGAAATACGTTGTAGAGTACCTCTTTATTCTCCCTGCGCTGGTGGGCTTCATCCTCTTCTATGCCTACCCCGCCATACGTGGTCTCTACATCAGCCTGACCGACTGGAACCTTCTAACGCCCCCCAATTTCGTCGGATTCGACAACTATACCACTCTGCTGCAAGACCCAGAGTTCTGGCATTCGATGTGGGTCACGATCTTCTACGTCATCCTGAACATCCCCTTACAGACCGTGCTTGCCCTCTTCATCGCTGTCATTTTCGACCGCTTCATTTCTGGCATGTGGTTCCGCAGCATCATGCTGCTGCCCTGGCTCATCCCCAACGTCGTTGTTGGGCTCCTATGGCTCTGGATGCTGGATCCATCGTTGGGCATTGTGAACAGCCTACTCGAATCGGTTGGCCTTCCCGCCCAACCCTTCGCCGGCTCGCCGGACCAGGCCATGCCTACCATCGCAGCTGTCAACATCTGGCGACATGTTGGATACAGCGCCCTGCTGATCTTCGCGGGGCTGCAGACGGTTCCCAAAGACGTGTACGAAGCAGGCGCGATTGACGGTGCGTCCGAGGGTCGGATGTTCTGGAGTATTACCTTGCCGCTGCTGCGCCCCGTCCTGGTCTTCGTTCTGATTACCAGTTTGGTCGGCTCCTTCCAGATTTTCGACACCATTGCCATCATGACGGGCGGGGGGCCTGTGAATGCCACCCGAGTCATCTACTGGTACATCTACGAATACGCGTTCAGTCGCTTCGACTTCGGCTACGCGACGGCGGTGTCCATGGTGCTGTTTGCACTGCTCGTCTTTGTCAGCCTTGTCCAGTTGCGCCTGTTGCGCGCCAACGAGTCGGACCTAGCATAAGGTGCGGTTCATCTCATCTTCAAGGAGGAAGTGATGGCTCAAGCGACCACCCCGCCTGCTCTGCCTACCCGCGCCGAGCGGCGCCCACGTCCCCCCGTGAATTGGACCCGGCTCCTGGCCTGGCTCGTCGCGCTACTACTCGTGGCGGCGATCCTCTTCCCCTTCTATTGGGCGGTGCGCACTGCATTGTCCACGCCCCGCCTCCTTCTTTCCGGGGCAGAATCGCTCTCGCCCGTTGGCTTCACTACCAAGAACTTCGAGAGAGTCCTCGGCCTGCTCACCACGCAGGAGGCGATTGCGGCGGGGGGCTCCGGGCAAGCCGTCAACTTCTGGCTCTACCTGCGCAACTCCTTCATCATGACCATCCTTATTACGGTGGGACAACTGTTCTTCAGCTCGATGGCGGCCTACGCCTTCGCGCGATTACGTTTTCCGGGGCGGGAGCAAATTTTCACCTTCTTCTTAGCTGCGCTCATGGTACCGGGAATCGTCCTCCTCATACCGAACTTTGTCCTGATTCGCAACCTGGGCTGGCTTAATACCTTCCAGGGCCTTGTGGCACCCTACATCCTGATGACGCCCTTCGCCATCTTCTTCCTTCGCCAGTTCTTCCTGGGTATTAACCGTGAGCTGGAGGAGGCCGCCAAACTGGATGGGGCGAGTCTCGCGGGCGTCTACTGGCGCATCATTCTGCCGCTCAGCCGACCACCACTGGTCACCCTCGCCATCATCACCTTCATCACGCACTGGAATGACTACCTGTGGCCCTTGCTGGTTGGACGTGACGAGTCTGTGCGAGTGCTCACCGTGGCGTTGGGCATCTTCAAGTCCCAGACCCCCCAGGGGGCCCCCGACTGGGCGGGCCTGATGGCTGGCACCATCCTGGCGAGCATTCCGGTCATTGTGATCTTCATGCTGCTGGGGCGGCGTGTGGTGGACTCTATCCAGTTCAGCGGTATTAAGTAGCTGTCGCTTTTTACCCCTTCGGATAGAAGCTGTGTTCCGGCGAGCAAGGCGGGCATCGCAGGAATAGGTCGCATCGCCCGCTGATTACCCATCAATCGTTTCAAGGAGGAGACTGTGATACAGAACAAACGTACCCGTACTTATTGGATCCTGCTGGGGTGGCTACTTGCAGGGTTGCTCCTGGCGGCCTGTGGGGGCGCGGCGGACGACGGCGGAGAGGCACCATCAGAGCCAGCCGCCCAGGAGGAGCCCGCGCCCGCTGAGGATAGTGGTGGCGAGGAGGCAGCAGCCTCCGATGTGTCAGGCAGCGTTAAGTATTGGCTCTGGGACTCCAACCAGCTGCCTGCGTACCAGGCGTGTGGCGAAGCCTTTTCCGCGCAATATCCCAACATTACCGTGAATATTGAACAGCTTGGCTGGGACGATTACTGGTCCGGCATTCAAACCGGGTTTGTCTCGGGCGAGGCCCCCGATGTCTTCACCAATCACCTTGCCAAGTATCCGGAGTTTGTCGCTACCAACCAGCTGGTTGATATCCAGCCCCTCATCGAGCGCGACGGGGTGCCAACCGACATCTACATCGCAGGATTGGCCGACCTGTGGATCAAGGATGGCGGGCGCTACGGCCTACCGAAAGACTGGGATACGGTAGCGATTATTTACAACAAGCAGATGTTTGAAGCCGCCGGGATAGACCCTGCACTCATGGAAGAGTGGACATGGAATCCAGAGGATGGGGGAACGTTCACTGAGGCCATCGCTCAGCTCACGCTGGACGCGAACGGGAACAATGGTCTCAGCCCGGATTTCGACGCGGAGAACGTCGAGCAATACGGCTTTATCCCGCAGGGCTCCGGTGGTGCCTACGGTCAGACCCAATGGGCCTCCTTTGCTGCCAGCAATGGTTTCCAATTCCTCGATGATACATGGGCGGACAACTATCATTACGAGAACCCTGCGCTGGCCGCAACGCTGGAGTGGTACTCAGGGCTGGCCCTCGATCACGGCTATGCCCCAACCTTTGAGGAGCCTGCAGGGGCTTGGCGCACAGGCTATGTTCGCGGCAGGGCAGGGGGCTATCACGACCGACGGATCATGGATGATCAACTGGTATACCAGCAATACCGACTTTGAGGTCGGTTTCGGCCTCCCCCCGAGTGGGTCAGAGGGTCGCAAGAGCATGTTTAACGGCCTCGCGGACTCCATTTGGACTGGGTCGCAGAACCAGGAGGCTGCCTGGGAGTGGGTCAAGTTCCTTGCCTCGCCGGAGTGCCAGAATACGGTTGGCGAGCAAGCTGTGGTTTTCCCCGCTATCCAGTCCGGGGTGGACAACGCCCTGACGGCCTTTGAGGCGAAAGGGCTAGACGTTAGCGCCTTCAGCAATCTGGCCCTTGATCCCGACGCAACCTTCCTCTTCCCGATCACGGAGAATGCCTCGGAGGTCTCATCCATCATGGAGCCGGTCATGGACAGTATCATGCTCGGCCAGGAGGAACCAGCCGCAGCCCTCTCGGCGGCTGATTCCCGTGTAGACGCCGCTCTTAAGTAGCGTAGGATCAGGAGCGACCTGCCTGGCAGGTCGCTCCTGGATTTCCATCTGGTGTATGGGGAACGGGATAGGAACCCTCATGCGTATTTCATGGAAGGCGCGCCTGCTTGTGTGGCTGCTCTGTACCCTCTTCCTGGCCAGTTGCACCCCGCACGATTCCACCCATTCCAGCCCCCGCATTCTGCTTCCGGTTCGAGCATCCTCACAGCCTTTGGAGGAGCCCGCACGCTGTACAGGCCGGTTTGTCCTGCATGAGTTGGAGCACATGACCCTGGCCGGGGAGGTGACGCGTCTGTTTGAAAGCAATGGGGCGGGCGTAGCCATCAACGACCTTGACAATGATGGTGACCTGGACGTGGTGCTCGCTAATCTTCACGGCGACAATAGCATCTTGTGGAACGACGGCGACCTCCACTTTCACCGCGAATCGCTCCCCTACAACAATTCGCGCGCTGTTGCCATCGTAGATGTGGAGGGAGATGGCTGGGCCGACCTCCTCCTCACCAGCGGGAATAGCGCCCCACGCCGCTGGCGCAACCTCGGGCCGGATGCGGAGGGGCAGGTGCGGTTCCGGTTCGTGCCGTTGCCCGGTGTATACGAGCCAGCTTACGCTCTGAACTGGGCGGACCTGGAGGGCGATGGCGACCTGGACATGGTGACCGCTTCCTACGATGCGGCTCTCATGCTCGAGATGGGGAACGCTTTCCTCTTTGGTAGGAAGGGGGGGGTCTATCTTTACGAGCAAGAGGATGCCGGTTTCCAAGCTGTCGAACTTGCGGAGGAAGCACAGGCCCTGGCGCTAGGGTTGGCCGATTTCACGGGTGATGGGCGACCAGACATCGCCGTCGGCAACGACTTTGATCTGCCCGACTTTTACTGGCAACGGGTAGAGGATGAGTGGCGGCCCGTGAGGCCCTTCGCTTCTACTGCCCACAGCACCATGAGTTTTGATTGGGGGGACATTGACAACGATGGGCGCATAGAATGGCTCGCCACGGACATGAAGCCCTATCAGCGAGATGTTTCCACCCTTGCCGCCTGGCTGCCCTTGATGGAGAAGGGGTATCACACGCCCCGAGGTCTCCTTCGGCCCCAGATCCGCGAAAATGTCTTGCTGGTGGCAGAGCAGCCGGGTCGCTACCGCAACGAGGGATATGGGCGTGGCCTCGATGCGACAGGGTGGAGTTGGTCCGGTAAGTTTGGGGACCTGGACAATGATGGTTACCTCGATGTCTATGTTGTCAATGGCATGATCGCTGAGGATTTACTGGCCCATCTTCCTGATGGGGAGCTGACAGAGGAAAACCAGGCCCGCCGTAACGATGGTACGGGCCGCTTTCATCCCGCACCGGAGTGGGGCTTGGCCGGCACAGCCAGTGGTCGTGGCATGAGCTTCGCCGATCTTGATACGGATGGCGATCTGGATATTGTCGTGAATAATTTGAACGCGCCTGCAGAGCTGTGGGAAAACAGGCTCTGTGGGGGGGAAGGGTTGGAAGTAGACTTGATATGGCCCGGCTCGCAGAACGTCCGAGCGGTGGGGGCAAGGCTTGTTCTCCACACGGAGCTTGGCGAGATGAGTCGCGACGTGCGCGTTATGAGTGGCTACCTTTCCGGCGATCCGGCACGGATCCACTTCGGTTTTCCGGCGGGGACAGGGCTCCAGCGGCTAGAAATTTTCTGGCCGGACGGTCAACGCTCCGACATCGCGGGGCTGAATTCGCACACGCTCCTAACGGTGACTCGCTGATGGTTACTCACTATCCTGATGGAAGATGGCCGGTGCTGCGCCTGCTTCACCCGCGAGCGCGAGGCCCACTTCTGCTTGGGGCAATGCTGGTAGCCGTCGTCCTCTGGGGTACGGCAGTTTGGCGGGCAGGGCTGCCCACATGGGGCGCGACGAGCATCGCCGCCGCCGTGCTTGGGGTTCCCCTCGCCTTGAAATGGCATGACGATTGGCACCGCTTCGGGGCAGTCATCGCCGTGCTGAGCATCGTCCTGGTCGTGCAGGCGTTACACATGGTCGAGCATGTGATACAAGTTGTCCAGTTTTATGGCCTGGCCTGGTCCCCCGCCCGTTCCGGCGGTCTCATTTCCTCGTTGAACGTGGAGTGGGTTCACTTTATATGGAACTGGCTCGTCGTCACAGCGATCCTGTACGTGATGCGTGGCGGGGTGCGAAACCGCTGGGCCTGGCTGCTGCTGATGTGGGCCGTCGCGCACAGTATCGAGCACACCTACCTGTTTGTACGCTACCTCCAACTGCGGCAGGCGCTACTGGCATTTGGCATCCCGGAACCACAGGTGGCTCAGGCGTTGCCGGGCCTTCTGGGGCGGGATGGTCTGCTCGGGCAGACGCTCAACTGTCAGCTCCCGGGGCTGACGACCTCCAGTCGCGTCACCGTACACTTCTGGTGGAACGCGGGCGAGATGACCCTGCTCCTCTGCGCCGCCAACCGCCATCTCCATTGCTGGTTCAAGCGACTACCCTGAAACGAGGACTCCATGACCAAGATTGTATTTGTAGGGGCGGGCAGTACCGTGTTTGCAAAGAACCTGATGAGCGACATTCTCAGCTTTCCCGAGCTGGGAGAGAGCACTCTTGCGCTCTACGACATTGACGCTGAGCGGCTTCGAACGTCCGAGGTCGTAGCCCATAAAGTTGCAGCGGCCATCGGCGCTCACCCGACGATTGAGGCCACGACCGACCGGCGCGCGGCATTGGCCGGCGCGCAGTACGTGCTCTGCATGGTCCAGGTAGGGGGGTACCGCCCAGCCACGGTGCTCGACTTTGAGATTCCAAGAAAGTACGGCCTACAGCAGACCATCGCCGACACGTTGGGGATCGGCGGTATCATGCGCGGGCTGCGAACTATCCCTGTCCTGCTCGACATCTGTCGCGACATGGAAGAGATATGCCCCGACGCGCTCCTTCTCAACTACGTCAACCCGATGGCTATCAACTGCTGGGCGCTCCACCGCGCTACCCCTATCCGCACCGTGGGCCTCTGCCACAGCGTGCCCCATACCGCGCATGACCTGGCCCGCGACCTGGGGGTGCCCCCATCGGAGATCACCTATCTGGTTGCAGGTATCAACCACGTGGCCTTCTACCTGCGTTTGGAGCACAACGGAGAGGATTTGTATCCCAGGCTGCGCGAGTACATGGCCGCACGCGAGCAGGACGGGCAGTGGCCGGTGCGGGCGAGCGAGGCCAATCCGATGGTGGATCACGTGCGCTACGAGATGTTCAAGCGGCTTGGGTACTTCGTCACCGAGTCGAGCGAGCATTTTAGCGAGTATGTCCCCTGGTTTATCAAGCGCGACCGCCCTGACCTAATCGAGCGCTTTGCCATTCCGCTGGATGAGTACCCGCATCGTTGCGAGGTCCAGCTCGCCCGGTGGCAGGGGCTGCGCGCCGAGTTGGAGGCACCCGGCTCCACTATAGAGGTCAAACGTAGCGTTGAATACGGCTCGCTGATCATTCATAGCATGGAAACGGGCCAGACACGCACGGTCTACGCTAATGTTGCCAACAACGGCCTGATTGACAACCTGCCCCAGGGTTGCTGTGTCGAGGTACCCTGCCTGGTAGATAGCAACGGCGTACAGCCAACCAAGATTGGCGTGTTGCCCCCCCACCTTGCGGCCCTGATGCGTAGCAACGTCAACGTGCAGGAGTTAACCGTCGAGGCGGCGCTGACAGGCAAACGCGACCACATCTACCACGCCGCAATGCTCGACCCCCACACGGCGGCAGAACTTTCTTTGGACGAGATCGTGTCGCTCGTGGATGAGTTAATTGAGGCGCATGGGGAGTGGCTACCAGCGTATACCCCCTCGTCCGCCTGGTGATTACCCTACATGACAGGAGGCCAGCATGCCATGGCAGTTTCGGGTTGGTGAGGAACTAGGGATCGCAAACTGCGACTTTGTAGCGCAGGGAGAAAGCGAGGGGGAGGTGGTCGAGCAGGTGGTCCAACATCTGCGACAGGACCATAATGTGGCGATGCCGGACGCCGAAGTCATCCTGCAGCAGAACGCACACTTTTTCCAGGATGAGGCAGTGCAGGCCGTTGTGCGGCGGCTGCGTGACCACCTTAATCTTGGCACGGCTGAGGGCCGGCCTTACACGACCGACACCCCGCCCCCTGGGATTGACAGTGGAAGCCCCTTAAACCGTGGTTAACATGTTATGCCAGAGCAGAGGTGGCTTTTTTGTGAGGTAGGGGAGCGAAGGAGGAGCTGGAGCGAGTAGAGCAAAGGGGTGGCCTGGCGCGTACGAGACGGGCTACCCGCTCTGCAGGTGGCAGAGTATGATAAGTGGGGCGCGTGCTTGTGCGGTAGCGTCCGGTTTTGAGCGGGATGCGTTCCGGGTGGCGTAGCCGGGCCAGCGCGCTGAAAACCGGTGGGTGTCAACCTGGGGGCATCATGGCCCCAATAGCTTTCGCAGCGGCTTCCGCATAGTCCGTGTGCCTTCTGCCCTGGCGCGGCGCCGTCGCCCTACCAGGCACGCAAAAAAAGTAAGAGAAAAGGGTGGCCCCGCGGGGCCACCCTTTTCGGCGTGTCAGAACCTCCCGCCCGTGACGATGGACGGGGAGCAGACTAGCGTCGGCGCAGGAAGGCTGGAATGTCCAGGTCCTCGCGGTCGAAGTTGCGGACCGGGAACTCCTTGACCTTCTCCTGCGGGCGGGCCGCCGCGCTCTGGGTCGCTGCCTGGCTTATCGGCGGCTTCTGCTGGATGGGGGCGCCGCGATGGGGGGGCGTCGCCGTCCCCTGGTTAGCGGCGCGGGGCAGTGCCTGCTGCTGCTGCTGGGGGCGGGCTTGCTGCTCGAACCCTGTGGCAATCACCGTGATGCGCAACTCGTCCTGCATCGTCGGCTCGATCACCGCACCGAAGATGATGTTCGCGTTCGGGTCAGTCGTGCCACGGATGATTTCCGCCGCCTCGTTCACCTCGAACAGGCTCAGGTCCGGCCCGCCCGTGATGTTGAAGAGGACGCCGCGCGCCCCGTCAATCGTGATATCCAGCAGGGGGCTGGAGATGGCGGCATGCGCCGCATCCACCGCGCGGCTCTCGCCCCGGCCAACGCCCACGGCCATCAGGGCGGCGCCGCCCTGCGACATGATCGAGCGTACGTCGGCGAAGTCCAGGTTGATCAGCCCTGGCTTGGTGATAAGCTCGGAGATGCCCTGGATACCCTGCCGCAGCACGTCGTCGGCCGTGCGGAAGGCATCCTGAATCGAGACGCGCTTGTCCACGATCTGCAGCAGCCGATCATTCGGGATGACGATCAGCGTGTCCACCTCGTCCTGAAGCGCCTGGAGCCCCATGCGCCCGTTTTCCGAGCGGCGGTTGCCCTCAAAGGCGAAGGGCCGGGTGACGACGCCGATGGTCAGGGCGCCTTCCTCGCGCGCCACGCGCGCCACCACCGCAGAGGCCAGGGTGCCCGTGCCGCCGCCCATCCCCGCCGTGATGAAGACCATGTCCGCGCCGCGGATGGCCTCGCGCAGCTCGTCCACGCTTTCCTCTGCCGCCTTCGCGCCCACCTCGGGGTTGCCCCCGGCGCCCAGGCCGCGCGTCAGCTTGTCGCCGATGCGCACGCGATGGGGGGCGTCGGAGAGCACCAGGGCCTGGGCGTCGGTGTTCACCGTGATGAACTCCACCCCCTGGATGCCCTCGGCGATCATGCGATTCACTGCGTTCGAGCCGCCCCCACCCACACCCACTACCTTGATGTTGGCGAAGTTCTCGACATCCAAACCGGACCGACTGTCTTTCTGATACGACCCGTACATAAGTTATTCCTCCAGATTCATGGGTGAAAAGGCTCGATAAGGGGTAAGACTGGGACGCGGGGCGCCGTTGCCCGAAGCGTCGAAGGATGGATAACCCGATACTCTGTCTGTGGGTCAATGGCCATCGGCCACCCTTGGCCGGTCGTACAAGGAATTCCGTCTCCTTTCATCAAAGCGAACCATAGTTCGCGGAAACGCTGGTTGTTTGGAGCGGGAAGCATCTCCCGCTCAGCCCGGCAAGAGCGCGGCGAGCCAGGAGCGCAGCCGCTCGCCCCACGGCGAGGCGGCGCGCTTGCCCTGCGTGGGGCGGCGGACGCGACCCTGCGCGCGATCCTGGTGCAGCCCCCATTCCAGCAGGCCCACGCTTGTCGCGTAGGCGGGGCTGCCGAGAACATCCACCAGCCCGTTTAAATCTTGCGGCGCGGCGATGCGCACGGGCAGGCCGAAGAACTCGCGTCCGGCCTCCTTGAGCCCCGGTAACTGCGAGGAGCCGCCGCAAAAGACCAGCCCAGCGGCCAGCAGCCCATCGTAGCCGCTGCGCTTCATCTCCCGCTGGATCAGATCGAAGATGTCGGCCAGGCGATGCTCCAAAATCTCGGCCACATCGCGCCGCGTCCAGTGCTGGAGCGCCTCGTCGCCGAAATGGGAGATGTCCAGCGGCGTGTCGTCGGCCAGTGCCGCAGGCGTGGCCGAGCCGTAGCGCTTTTTGATCTCCTCCGCGACGGGGTAGGGGCACTGCAACCCCACCGCCAGATCATGAGACAGGTGATAGCCCCCAATCGGAAGCGATACCGTGTGCCACACCGAGCCTTCCAGAAAGATCGAGATGTCGGTCGTGCCGCCGCCGATGTCCACCAGCACCACGCCCAACTCCTTCTCGTCATCGGTCAGCACGGCCTCGCTGCTCGCCAGGGGCTCCAAAACGAAAGCGTGAGCCACCACGCCAGCCATCTCGCAGCAGCGTTCGTAGGTTTGCAGGGTAGCCGTCGCGGCGGTCACGATGTGCGCCTCCACCTCCAGCCGATACCCGTGCAGGCCCAGGGGATCGCTCACCCCGTTGGAGCCGTCCAGCCAAAAGCCGCGCGGCACCACGTGGATCACCTCCTGCGAGTGGGGGATGGCGACCGCTCGGGCGGATTCAAGGGCCAGGTTTACGTCTTCGCTTTCCACGCGGCGGCTGGGGCGATTGATCGAGGTGGTGCCGCGGCTGTTCAGGGCAGCGATATGGGTGCCCGCCACGCCCACGTAGACCTCGGTAATCTCGTGGCCCGAGGTGCGTTCTGCCTTTTCCACGGCGAGTTGGATCGCCTCCACGGCTTCTTCCACGTTGACGATCACGCCCTTCTTGATCCCCTGCGAGGGCACGATGCCCACGCCGACGATCTTCATGCGTTGCCGCTCGTCAGTCTCGGCTACAAGGCAAGCAATCTTGCTTGTTCCAATATCCAGTCCAGTCACAATGCTCATACATCTGCTCCTCGCTCAAGATGGAGGGTCAACGCGTGCTGACCAACTACCGCCACGCGTGCTTGCCTCCGCACGCTCCCACTTTTGATCTTTGTCACTCCCCTACACGGTAGTAGGGATGTTCCGGCACGCTCAAATCCAGCAGCACTATCTTTTGATCCGACTGGATTTGCTCCTGAAAGGCATGGTAGGCAGCTACTTTTGCAGCAATCCGCGTGTGATCCCCGAAGGTGACTTGCCAACCGCCATCTGTCACAAACGAGAGGCCGAGCCCGGCCTCCCAATCATAGGCGCGCCGCTCCGGCAGTAACTGGATCAACTCGGCGGCGCTCCGCACCGCTTCTGGGTCCACGGTTGTCCCTGCCAGCACCGGGTTGTCGCCCAGGTCTCGGATGACCAGCATCTCGGTGGCATCGCCGCGCAACCCAAAGAGGGTGCCCTCGCTGTCCACGTAGAAGCTTTGCCCCGCCGATTGCCACACCGCCACTGGGATACGTTCCTGCACCTGCACCCATACCCTGTTGGGGGGGAGCGCTGACACCACAGCACGGGCAACGAGGGGGTCTTCCTCCAGCCGCTTCGCCACCGCGCGCGGGTTTATCCAGAAAAAGCTGAGCGCCTCCGAGGTTGGATCGGTTGTATATCTCCGCCTTTGTCAGAAGACGCGCCCCCTTCACCTCGATGTCATAGATGTAGAACCAGGAGGTGCCGAAGAGCACGTAGAGCAGGCATGCCGTGACCAGAAAGGCGGTCAGCAGCGCAAAGCGACTGCGTAGCCAGCCGGTCAGATGGGACGGGTCCCAGGGTCGGGCGGGCGCGGCGGCCCGCTTGCTTTCCGCCTGGTAGCGCTTCAGGCGCTGCGAGCGGCGCCCGCCCCCCAGCGTCAGTTTCCCGAAGGTCAGTTGTCGGCTCAACTGCTGTATTGTGCGCTTGCGTCGTCGGGTCATGTCGGGTCCATCTTCGATCAAAGGGACGGCTAATGGGTCTGGTTGCGTGCCCGCTCCTGGTGGCGCTCGATCGCCAGGGCGACAAGCGTCTCCAGAAGTTCCGCATAGGAAAGGCCGCTCGCCTGCCAGAGCAGGGGATACATACTGGTCGGCGTGAAGCCGGGCATGGTGTTCAGTTCGTTCAGGAAAAACTCGCCGCTTTCTCGGTCTAGCAGAAAGTCCACGCGGCTCAGGCCGGCGGCGTCTACCACCTCGAAGGCGCGAATGGCCATCTCGCGCACCGTTTCCATCTGCGCCTCGCTGAGCGGCGCGGGGATGAGCAGGTCGGCCTGCCCCGCCGTGTACTTGGACTCGTAATCGTAAAAGTCGTAGCGCTCGTGCGGCACGATTTCCCCCGCGACGCTGGCGGCGGGCGCCTCGTTGCCCAACACCGCCACCTCGATCTCGCGCGGGCGCTCCAGCCCCTGCTCCACCAGCAGGCGGCGGTCATAGCGCGCGGCCAGGGTCAGCGCTTCGCGCAGTTCCTCGCGCGATCGCGCCTTCGAGATGCCCACGCTGCTGCCCATGTTGGCGGGCTTCACGAAGAGCGGGTAGGCGAGCCTTGCCTCCACCCGATCCAACACGCGCTCCGCTGCCTCCTCCCACTCGCGTCGCGTCGTGGCGACGAATGGGAGGACGGGCAGCCCTGCGGCCATGAACTGCCCCTTCATCAATATCTTGTCCATGCTCACCGACGAGCCTGCCACGCCGCTCCCCACATAGGGTAGCCCCGCTAGCTCCAAAAGCCCCTGGACTGTGCCATCCTCGCCGAACGGCCCATGGAGCACGGGGAAGACCACATCTGCCTGGGCGAGCGGTCCGCTGGAGCGGGTGTCGGTGGCCGCGAGCGCTCGACCTTCTACCAGCGCGGCTTCCGCCTCCAGGGGGGCCACGCCAGGGAGGGCGCGCTGGTGGGCCGCCGCCTGGGTCAACAGCGCCATAGGCTCGCCGCTGAACAGCCAGCGTCCCTCGCGCGTGATCCCAACCGGCAGCACCTCATAGCGGGTGGGGTCAAGCGCCTGCATGATGCCGCGTGCGCTCGACAGCGACACCTCATGCTCGCCGCTTTGTCCACCAAACACCAGGGCCACGCGAATCTTTTCCCCCATCCCCTTACCGTTCCCCCAACCGGGCTTCTAGCGCTTCCCACTCGCCCACAAACTCGATTTCCGGCTTCAGCAGGATGCCGAAGCGTTGGTAAACTACCCGTTGCCCATGCTCCACCAGGGCGCGCACATCGCTGGCCGTGGCCATGCCCTCATGGACTATAAAATTGGCATGCTTCTCGCTGAAGCGCGCGCCGCCGATGCTGAAGCCTTTCAGCCCCGCCGCATCGAGCAGTCGCCCGGCCGCATCGCCCGGCGGGTTGCTGAAGGTGCTGCCGCCGCTCGCGGCGCGCGGCTGCGTGGCGGTGCGTTCCGCGATGTACCGGGCATTGCGCGCAGCAATCTCCGCAGGCTCGCCACGGTCCAGGCGGAACCAGGCTCGCACCACAAGCGGGCGCTCGGCGGCTGGCAGGTCCAGGATGGCTGAACCGCGATAGCGGAGCCCCAACTCGCTGGCCGGCATCGTTTGCACTGCATCGCTGCCTGGGCGTAGTACTTCGATGGAAAGCAGCCGATCGCGCGTCTCGCTCCCCCAGGCGCCTGCGTTCTGCACCACCGCCCCGCCCACCGTGCCGGGCACCCCAACCCCCCACTCCATGCCTGTCGCGCCGCGCCGCGCCAGTTCGCCAGCCAGCCGCGGCAACTGCACGCCCGATTCCGCTGCCAGCACAAAGCCCTCCCCTGAGGGGAGAAGCTCGTAGTCATTGGCCCGATTCAAAATCACTATGCCCTTGATGCCGGCGTCCGCCACCAGAATGTTCGAGCCGCCGCCGATGATGCGGTAGGGCTGCCCGCTCGCGCGCGCGGCAATCGTCGCGCGCACCAGGCTGTCCGCGTCATTCACCCGTATCAGCCACGCTGCGGGGCCACCCAGCCGAAAAGAGGTGTGTTTGCCCATCGGCGCGTCCGGGACCACGGCGCCAGGGGCCACAGCCTCTTGCAGCAGGTCGAGCAGGAGCGATTCCCCTGCAATAGGCGCGCTCATGCTCGTTGCCCCCGCTGGGCGCTGAGCGCGCTCAGGGCCTGCGGCCCCACATGCGTAATGTCGCCCGCGCCCAGCGTCAGCACGACTGCATCGTCCGGCAGGTTGTCGCACAGAAAGGCGACAATCTCTTCTGGCGATCCGCAGTAGGTGGCGGGGGGGCCAGAGATAGCCTGTGCGAGGGCTCGACTCTGCGCCGCTGCGTTTCCCTGCTCTCGTGCGGCGTACACGTCGCTGACGATCACCTGGTCTGCCTGCGTGAACGCCGTTGCAAAGGCACCGTGCAGCGCAGCCAGGCGGCTGAAGGTGTGGGGCTGGAAGATGGCCCACAGGGGTCGCTCGCCAAATTGCTCGCGTGCTGCCTGGAGCGTGGCACGAATCTCGGTAGGGTGATGGGCGTAATCGTCGAACAGCGCAATCTCGCCCACCGAGCCGACCCACTGGAATCGTCGCTCCGCCCCGCGAAAGGTGGCGAGGGTGGCCTGCATGGTGCCCACATCCATCCCCATCCGCTCCCCGACGGCAATAGCGGCCAGGGCGTTGAGCACGTTGTGGCGGCCAGGCACCGTCAGGCGGAAGGCACCGAACGGAACGCCCTCGCGCACCGCCACAAAGTCTAGCCCGCCTTCGCGGTTCTGCTTGAGGCCCCCCGCGCGCCACATCGCCCCCTCCTGGAAGCCATAGCCGATGACTGTCTGGCGAGGCGGCTGCGCGGCAAGCACTGCCCTTACCCCCTCATCATCGGTGCAGGCGATGATCGCGCCATCCCGCTGGACCTGCGCCACAAAGCGAACAAAGGCATCCTGGACCGCTGCCTCGGTGGGGAAGATGTCCGGGTGGTCGTGCTCCACGTTCAACAGCACGGCAACAGCCGGGCGAAGCCCTAGAAAGGCATGGTCGTACTCGTCCGCCTCGATCACGAAGAGCCGCCCGCCCCCCACGCGCGCGTTGCCCCCCAGTTGTGGCACCTCCGCCCCCACCACCACAGTCGGGTCCAGCCCCGCTTCGTCCAGCATGAGGGCGATGAGCGCCGTCGTGGTGGACTTGCCGTGGGTGCCTGCAACGGCGATCAGCTCCGACTCGCGCGTCATCTCGGCCAGCCACTGCTCGCGCTTGAGCACCGGGATGCCCGCCGCCTCTGCCGCGCGCCGCTCCGGATTGTCGGCGGGCACGGCGCTGGACACGACCACCACATCCGCCCCCTCCACCCACGCGGCCTGATGGCCCACGTAGACGCGGGCACCCAGTGCTTCCAGGGCATCGGTGCGTGCAGAGCGCTCGCGGTCAGAGCCGCTTACCTGCCAGCCGCGCGCCAGCATCACGCGGGCCAGAGCGCTCAGCCCTGCCCCCCCGATGCCGACAAAGTAAACGTGTTTCATCCGTTGCCCGTTGTATCCACTCGATTGATAAAAGAAGTGCCGTCGCGCCTCAGGTGGCGCGCAGGGTCTTGTCCACTCGCCCCAGCAGGGCGAACAGCAGCCCGTGCCAGAATACCAGCAGCAAAACCAGCAGGATCAGGTTCTGCGCCTTGATCAGGTCCTCGTAGGCAGCAAACGGGTTGTTCACAAAGGCCAACGTGACCAACGCGCGCCCGAAGGAGCCATCCAGGCTCAGGTTGCCATTGAAGACCAGCGTGAAGCCCTCGAAGTGGGTGGCTATCCAATCGCGCCCCAGGTCCAGCAGCAGCACCACAAAAAAGTACCCGTTCAGCAGCCCGGTGGTGATGCCGGACAGCCGATCCCGCCGATCCACTACCCGCGTCGGGATGATCTTGCTGTTGAACGTGACCACCACCATGATGACGGAGGCGACGTAGAGCCCGATTTGAAACAAGCCGCGCAGGTCATCACTCAACTCGATGCCGAGCACGAAGCCGATGGCGGCAATCAGAAAGTCCACAGTCTTGAGCGCCACGCCCCAGGCGAAAAAGAAGGAAACCAGGGTGACCAGCCCGCGTTGCCATCCATGTCGCAGGCCAATCATCGAGAAGAGGAGCATGGCCAGCAGCACGACGCTGTTCCAGTCTAGTTCGATTGTTCGCTCAACCATTGCGCTGCGTCTCGCTTCCGTTGGCCAGATCGTGCAGCATCGCTTCCACACGCGCCGCCGCATCCGGTCGGGCTGCTGCCCGCATGACGTCCCGCATCCCTGCTAGCCTTTCCTCGTCTGCCAGCAGACCCTGCACCATCGGCAGCAGTGCCTGGCGAACATGCTCGTCTGCCAGCACCCTCGCGCCGCCGCGCGCCTCCAGCCAGCGAGCGTTGTCCTCCTGGTTCACGCCCGCCACGGGGAACGGGACCAGGATGGCGGGTAGCCCTGCGGCGGGAAGTTCCCCCAGCACCGACGCCCCCGCCCGCGCCACCGCCAGATCCGCTGCCAGCAAAGCGTGCGGCATCGTCTCGTGCAGGTACTCATACAGGTGGTAGCGCTCGCGCAGGGCCAGTGGTAGCTCCGCCCGTTGCTGGGCCAGCCACTTGCCATCGCTTTTGCCATGTACGTGGACGACCTGCGCCATCTGTACGTACTCCAGCAAGGAAAGGCCGAGCGCCTCGTTCAAGCTGTGTGACCCCTGGCTGCCGCCCATGACCAGCAGTACCTTGTCGCTCTGCGATAAGCCTAGCCGCTCGCGCGCCATCGCCCTGGAGGGCGGGTGGGCTAGCGCTTGCCGCACGGGATACCCGGTCACCACCGCCTTGCTGCCGAACCAGCGGACCGTGTCCGAGGTGGTCACCGCCACCCGATTGGCAAGCGGGGCGAGCGCTCGGATGGCCAGCCCCGGCACGATATCTGGCAGATAGATGGCGATGGGGATGCGCTGCAGCCAGGCTGCCAGCCCCACGGGAAAGGTCACATAGCCCCCTGTCGCAAAGACCACGTCGGGGCGAAAGGCGCGCAGCACGCCCCACGCCTCCCCAAAGCCACGGCTTAGCAACACGCTGTTTCGCAGCCGCGCCCCCCACCCCATCGAAGCCAGCCCCCCTGCCGAGATGGAGCGGTAGGGGATGCCCGCGCGCTCCACCAGTGGCCCTTCCAGCCCCCCCTGCTTTCCCACCCAGAGAATTTCCGGCCTGGGCTGCCATGCTTCCAGCACGCTGAGCGCTGGGTACACGTGCCCGCCCGTACCGCCGCCTGTCACCAGCAATCGCATGGATTACTCTGTTGCTGGCGCGGGAAGCGCGCGCGAGATGTTCAGCAACAGACCGATGCCTGCCAGCGCCGTGATCAGCCCACTACCGCCAAAGGAGATAAAGGGCAGCGGAATGCCTGTTGGCGGGATGGTGTTGGTCACCACAGCGAAGTTGAAAAGCGCTTGATACAGGAGCCAGCAGCTGATGCCGCTTGCCAGTACCGTGCCAAAGGCGTCGGGCGCGGTGGCCGCGATGCGAAAGCCCCGATACGCCAACAGTAAGAACAGGCCGAGCACCAGCAGGCAGGTGAGCAGCCCCAACTCTTGCCCGATGATCGCCACGATGGCGTCGGTATGGGCAGCAGGCAGCGCCAGCAGGTTGCCCTTGCTGCTCCCTAACCCTTCGCCCATGAGGCCCCCCTGCGCGAGCGAGTAGAGCACCTGGGTGGTCTGATACCCCTGTTCGCTTTCCAGGGCCCAGGGGTCGCGCCAGACCACGAAGCGCTCCATACGGTAGGCGGCACTTTGCGCGACCCCGTAGGCCAATAGGGCGGCGGCACTGCCGCTGACTGTCAGCTGGATGATATCGGCCCCGGCTACAAAGAACATCGTCGTAGCCACCACGCCCACCAGCAGCGCGGTCGAGAAGCTTGGCTGGATGAGGATGAGGCCGCACACCCCCCCGACCAGGATGATGAAGGGGATCAGCCCGCCCTGGAAGTGGCCGATGCGCTCCTGCTTGGAGGAGGACCAGTGGGCCACGTACAGGATCGTTGCCAGCTTGGCAGCCTCTGATGGCTGCACGGAGCCGCCTGCCAGGAGCCAGCGTGCTGCCCCGAACGAGGTCTGGCCGATAAAGAACATAGCCATCAGAATGAGTACGGTGCCCCCCATGATGACGAGGCTCCATCGCTGCCAGACGCGGTAATCAATGATCCACAGCACCAGCATGGCCAGCGCGCCTACCCCCGCCCAGGTGAGTTGGCGCACCAGATACACTGTGGTTTCGCCTGAAAAGTTATAGTAGGAAAGGGCGTAGGTCGAGCTGTAGACCATCAGCAGGCCTAGCGTTACCAGCGCGACGACCGTGGCCAACAGCCACCAATCGCTGCTGCGCCCTGGCTTTGCCCCGGCCTTGCGACGCTTGCTCTGCTGGGTGGATGATAGAGGGGGAAGTGCTGCTTGTGCCATGTTCGTTTAATAGTCCAACGATAGCTGATTGACGAGGTGGCGGAACTGCTCGCCACGCGCCTCGTAGTCTTTGTAAGCGTCGAACGAGGTGCCGCTCGGGCTGAGCAGCACCACATCGCCTGGCTGCGCGATGGCACTGGCCTGTGTCACCGCCTCCTCCAGCGTCGCGCAGGCGGTCGGGGAACGCTCCGCCCGCTCCCGTTCAATTGCTGCTGGGCTTCCAGCACCGCCTGCTCGATCAGCGGTGCCATCTCGCCGAAGGTAACCAGGTGCTTCACGCGGGTCACGATCTCGCGCCCCATCTCATCCATCGGCAGATGCTTGTCCCGCCCGCCCGCCAGCAGGATGATCGGTGCGTTGGGGAAGGCGCGCAGGGCCGCCAGGGTTCGGTCCGGGCTGGTGGCAATCGAATCGTTGATCCAGCGCACGCCTCCCACCTCGCGCACCCGCTCCAGGCGGTGCGCGACGCCGGCAAAGGTTTCCCCCACGCGCGCGGCACTTGTCGCCTTCAGCCCCGTCGCCGTCACCACGCTGATGGCAGCCAGGGCGTTTTCCAGGTTGTGGGCGCCTGGCAGGGCCAGGGCCTCCACAGGCATGATGCGCTCCGCCCTGCCGCCATGCTTCACTACGATCCAGCCCTCTTCCACGCAGGTGCCATCGTTCAGGCACTCCTGGCGGCTGAACCACAGCACGCGCGCCTCGGTCAGCGTGGCCAGTTCGCGTACCTCTGGGTCGTCCCAGTTCAGCACCGCCACGTCGTCGGCGCTTTGAAAGCGCAGGATGTTCGCTTTGGCCGCCTTGTAGGCCTCGTACGAAGGGTGACGATCCAGATGATTGGGGCGCAGGTTGGTGATGACCGCCACATGGGGGCTGCGGCTCAGGTGCTCCAATTGGAAGCTAGACATTTCTAGCACCACCCAATCGCTGGCCTTCATCTCTTCAACATGTTCGATGAGCGGGCGGCCCATATTGCCGCCGACCCAAATTTTGCGCCGCCGATCTACCTTCAGCATCTCGCCGATGAGCGTGGTGGTGGTCGTCTTGCCGCTGGACCCCGTGATGCCGATGATAGGCGCGGGGCAGAGCTGGAAGAGCAATTCCGTCTCGCTGGACAGCGGCAGCCCCCGGTGACGCGCCTTTTGCAGGATCGGGATTTCCCGCGGAACCCCGGGGCTGACGAACAGCATATCCGCCTCCAGAATGTCGTCCGGGTGGCCACGCAGCACTGCCTGAATGGGCAACCCCGCCAACTGACCGATCTCGGCAGCCAGGTCAGCGATACCGCGCATGTCGCTCACCGTCACGCGCGCGCCCTCGCGCGCCAGAAAGCGCGCCAGCGCCGTTCCCTCGCGTGCCATGCCAATGATCGTCACCCGCCGGTCAGCAAATGTGGTGTTCATCTCCTCGCTCCGTTCCACGCTACAGCATTGCCAGCGCGACGCCCATCATCCCAGCCAGCATCGAAACGATCCAGAAGCGCTGCACAATCTGCACCTCGCTCCATCCGAGTAGCTCGAAGTGGTGGTGCAGCGGCGCCATCTTGAAGATACGTTTGCCCGTTCCCGTACGCCGCTTGGTCCACTTGAAATAACTTGTCTGGAGCAGCGAACTGCCTGCAATGGCAACAAAGACGATGCCCACGATGGGCAACAACGGCCACTGCAGCGTCATCAGCGCCACCGTGCTCAACGTGGCGCCAATCGCCAGCGAGCCCGTGTCCCCCATGAACAGCTGGGCGGGGTAAGAGTTGAACCAGAGAAAGGCCAGGGTACCCCCCGCCATGCAGAAGCAGAAGGTAGCGAGGTGGACATTCCCCTGCCGCAGCGCGATCACGCCGTAGCTGGCAAAACTAATGGCAGCGGTGCCGCCCACCATCCCATCCAGCCCATCCGCCAGATTGACTGCGTTCGAGAACCCAACAATGATGAACATGGCGACGGGTACATAGAACCAGATAGGCAGGTTGATTTGAAAGGGGATGGTCGGAAAGACCACCTTGCCCAGGTCCAGCAACCCGGGATGGTACAGGATCAGAGAGGCCACCAGTGCCATGATCGTCTGCCAGATAAGCTTTTGGCGCGGCAGGATCCCTTCTTTGGCCTTCCCCTGCCGTTTTTGTCGCTGCTTGGCCACGTCGTCGAGCACGCCGAGCGCCCCACCAAAGATCAGCATTCCCAGCGGCAGGGCCAGCGACGGATAGCGGGGCATGATCAGCAGCGAGCAAAAGATAGTGGTAGGCAGCAGGATCATGAGGCCCCCCATGGTGGGGGTGCCTGCCTTGGAAAAGTGCGTTTGCGGCCCCTCGAGCCGGATGGCTTCGCCGATCTGCCGTCGCCGTAGGTAGTTGATCAGGGGGGAGCCCCAGACTACGGCGAACAAGAAGGAGGCAAAGCCAAGCGCCAGCGCAAGGGCGGTGTCCGGGCGGAAGAGGGTCAAGGGGCTCCCTCAGCGATGCTAAGCCAGCTCACCAACTCGTCCAGCCGCAGCGCCCGCGATCCCTTGACCAGCACCATGTCGCCCGGTTGAAGATGGGTGCGGAGCCAGGCTGCCGCCTCCTGGCGAGTGGCGGCGGCAAACGTGGCAGCGGCAGGCAGCCCGGCGTCCTGCGCCTCAGCTACCATCTCCGCCGCCATCTCGCCCACTGCCACAAAGAGGCTGGCCACGAGGGCCGCGCGCCGCGCGGCCAGGGCGTGCCCTTCGGCATGATAGGCACCCAGTTCTCGCATGTCCCCCAGCACAGCGATGCGCCGTCCGTCCAGGTCTTGAAGCAGATTGAGCGCGGCCAGCACGCTGTCCGGGCTGGCGTTGTAGCTGTCGTCCAGGATAGTGGAGCCATTGATCCCCTCCACGACGACGATGCGCAGCACATCCAGTCTTGGCGATGTCTTTCAAGCCGGAAACAATCTCGGCCCAGCTTTGCCCCTGAGAGAGCCCCACGCTTGCGGCAGCCAGCGCGGAGTGGACGCTGTGCCGCCCAAGCAGGGGAAGCCGCGCCACCACGCTGCTTTGTCCGTAGTGAAAGCGAAAGGCGATTCCGTCTAAGCCATGACTGGTGATCTCGTCTGCCCAGAGCGAGAAGGTGGGCTGAAGCCCATAGGTAAAGACTGTGCCCTGGGTCCGATCGGCCATGGCGAGGACGCGCTCATCGTCGCCGTTCAAAATTGCGATGGAGCCGTCGGCCAAACTTTCTACCAACTCCGCCTTGGCATCGGCAATCGCCTCGATGGAACCAAGCTGCATCATGTGGGCACTGCCCACGTTGGTCACTACCCCGATGTCGGGGCGCACCAGGGCGGCCAGTTCACGAATCTCGCCTGCGCGCGTCATGCCCATCTCCACCACCGCCCGCTCGGTATCCAGGGGCATGTCCAGCAGGGTGAGGGGCAGGCCGATATCGCTGTTAAAGTTGCCGCGGCTTTTCCACACCCGGAAGCGATTTTCCAGCACCACGCTGGTTAGCTCTTTGACTGTGGTCTTTCCCACCGAGCCGGTGATGCCTATCACCTTCAACTCGGGGTTTGCCTGGTTGCGCCACCAGGCGGCCAGGGCCTGCATTGCCGCCAGGCTGTCTTCCACCAGAAAGAGGAGCGGCGGCTGAAGCGATGCCGGCTCGCTCGCGCTCTCGCTCGTCAGGTCAATCACCTGGACATTCAAGCTGGCCTGGTCGGTGCGGGCACGCTCCGCTACCACGACTGCCGCTCCCCGCTGAAGCGCATCCCCTATAAATTGATGCCCATCCACCGAGCCGCCGGGCCGCGCCACGAAGCCGCCGCCGCGCTCCACCGCCTTGCTGTGAATCACCCAGGGGGAAACGATCTGGCCGCCCATCCCTTCCGGGGCGGGGCGGCCTGTCAGCCCTGCGTAAACCTGCGCGAGAGAGATCATGCTGACTAGGGCGCTCCGTTGAGCACGGAGGGCTCCGAGGCGGGAATGGTCGTTGGCGCGGCGGGCCGCGCCATGCGGTGTGCATCCGGCGGGATGTTGTAGTAATTCAGGACGCGGCGGGCGAGTTGATTCCACACGCGGGCCGCGCTCTGCGAGCCCCACTGATAGATGCCGAGCGGCCGCTCCAGCTTTACCAGGACGATGAATGCCGGGTCATCGGCGGGGGCGAAGCCTATAAAACTGGCGATCGTGTCGGTGGCGTGGTAGCCGCCGGGGATGGGAACCTGGGCAGTGCCCGTCTTCCCGCCTATGCGCCATCCTTCGATCAGCGCTGTCTCCGTCTCGATCTCCACGGCGTCCGCCAACATCTGCTGCATGCGCTGCGCGACAGCCGCCGAGACGGTTTGGCCGCGTACCTGGACGGGCTGCTCCTGCAGGTGGCCGTGGGCGATGACGGCCTTGACCACGCGGGGCTGCATTAGCTGGCCATCGTTCAGCAGGCTGGCCGCCGCCGCGATCATCTGGATGGGCGTAACAGCGATGCCCTGCCCGAAGGCATTGGTGCCCAGGTCGCTGGGGTGCCACGCCGCGATGGACGGGTCCGGCAGCATCTCGGGCGGCTTCTTCATCATGCCCGCTGCTTCGCTGCCCAGGTCAATGCCCGTCTGCTCGCCGAAGCCGAAGGCATCCAGGTAGCTGTAAAAGCGCTCCGGGCCGAGCGAGGTACTCAGCCAGGCAGTGCCCGTGTTGAGCGAGTAGCCCAGAATCTCGGTGATGGTGCGTGCTCCGTACGCACGACCGTCCCAGTTTCGCACCAGCCGCCCGCCGACCTCGAAGATTCCCGGATCGTTGAACACGGCTTCGGGCGCGACGATGCCGGCATCCAGTGCTGCCGCTACGGTGAGCATCTTGAAGATCGAGCCAGGCTCATACTGCTTGGAAACAGCAGGGTTCTGGAACACATCGGGGTTGGCTAGATAGTCCCCGAACCGATTCGGCTCATAGGTAGGGCTGCTGGCCATGGCCAGGATGTCCCCGGTGTGGGGCTCCATGACGATGATCGTGCCGCCCAGTGCCTCGTAGGCCTGGATAGCGGTTTCGAGTTCCTGCTCGGCCATGAACTGGATCGAGCGATCCAGGGTCAGCACCAGGTCCACCCCGTTCTGCGTGGGGGTGAAGGGCCTATTGCCCAACTTGATTTCTTCGGCGGGGGGCGTGTCAGGCAGGGTCACGGCTTCTTCGCCCTTCAGCAGGGCATCGTAATACATCTCGATGCCCGCCAGCCCACGCCTCTCAGCATTCACGAACCCTAGCAGGTGTGCCGCAAGCGGCCCCTCCGGGTAGGAGCGGGTGAGGGTGGGGTCGAGCCTGAAAAAGGGCTCGTTCAGCCCCACCAACTGCTGCCCGATGGTATAAGGGAGCGTGTCCGTGACTACATAGTAGGGATCGTCGCGCAGGAAGATTTCTTCCAGCGGGGCGGCAGCCATGCCAGTAATCTCTGAAACCACCTGAGCGGTGCGCTGTGGGTAGCTCACAATCTTCGGCGACACGCCGAACTTGTAGGAGACACTGTCTGTTGCCAGAAGGTAGCCGTTTCGGTCACGGATGGTGCCGCGGGGGTAAAGATTGGCCTGCTCCAGGGTAGGCTTGGCCGCCCGCGCCAGCAATTCGTCGCGTTGGAGCACCTGCCAGTAAAAGAGGCGATAGCCCATGATCAGGGTCAGCGCCGTCGCCAGGGCCATGAGCATGCTGGTGCGCAGGCTGCGCCGCCGGGCCAGTTCCACCTGCTTTTGGCGCTCGCTCTCGTTAGGACGGCGCGGGCGGGCCTGCGGCAGGCCGCGCCAGCCCATAGGGTTCGGGGTGCGTGGGGGGGGCATGCGCTAGGGTTCCGTCTTCGGCTGGATGAGCAGATATTCTGCCTCGGTACGCGGCTCCATGCCATGCGCGGCGGCATAGCGCAGCACGTGGCGGGGGCTTTCCAGTTCGGCGATCTGCCGCTCCAACTCGCGGTTGCGCTCCTGCAATTGATGGTAGCGCACCTCCATGCCTTGGATGTCGAAGGCTGTGGTGCTTCCCTGGCTCACCTCGGCCAGGTACAGGAAGAGCAGGATGCCGATCACGGTGAGGATGACGATCATGCTGCGGGCAGCCGAGCGCGAGACGCCGGACATAGTGGGCAGCGTCGGGCGACGGGGTCGTAGGGTCAGAATGCTATCGCTCAGGAGCCGACTTGCCATGCCAATACCTCTAGGTGCGCTTAACAGATGCGGGTGTGTAACGTGGGGAGCGGAAGCACCCGGTGCCGCATTGCACCAGGTGGGTCTTCATCAACCCGAGCGCTTCCGCGCGACCCGTAGCTTGGCGCTACGGGCGCGCGGGTTCCGCGCGATCTCGTCCGCTGAGGGCACAAGAGGCTTGCGCGTCTCGCTGCGGTCGAGCGTGGCCGTGTGACCACACGAACAAAAGAGGAGTTTCGGCGGGCAAAGGCAGTCGGTCGCTTCATCGCGAAAATAGTTTTTCACGATGCGGTCTTCCAGCGAGTGGAAGGAGATGATGGCCAATCGGCCACCGGGCTTGAGCAGGGAGATGGCGTCTGGCAGGACGCGCTCCAACACTCCCAACTCGTCATTTACAGCGATGCGCAGCGCCTGGAAGGTGCGCGTGGCGGGGTGGATTCGATCCCGCCCCGTGCGGTGTGCCGCGCGGGCTATCGTTTCCCCGAGCGCCCTGGCAGAGGCGAAGGGGCGATGTTGTACGATGGCCCGCGCGATGCGGCGGCTCTGCGGCTCCTCACCCAACCGAAAGATCAAAGTGGCGAGTTCCTGCTCGTCCAGCGTATTGACCAAATCGGCGGCATGGGTCAGGGCGTCCGGGTCCAGCCGCATGTCCAGGGGGGCGTCAGCGGCGAAAGAAAACCCTCGCCGCTCGTCGTCCATCTGGAGGGAGGAGAAGCCCAGGTCTAGCAGGATGCCGTCGAGGGGGGGGACCCCCTCCGCCTGGACTACTGCCCTCATCGTCTCAAAGTTCGCTCGGACGGCCCGCCACCGCCCCTCGAAGGGGGCAAGCCGCTGCGCGGCGACCTCGATGGCAGTCGGGTCTTGATCCAGCGCAAGCAGCCTGCCCGTGGGCGAGGAAAGATGGAGGATGCCCCATGCATGCCCTCCCATGCCCAATGTTCCGTCGAGGTAGTAGCCGTCGGGCTCGGGCTCCAACGCTTCCAGCACCTCATGATAAAGCACTGGAATGTGTGGGTGATCGGTACCCGGTACGGGCGGCGGGAAGGGAGCGGGCGGACGGTCCGCCGTCATCGGGGCTCTACGCTTCCCCTCCCTGCTAGATTCCAAAGTTGCTCAGTTCCTCGGCAATCTCGGCCAGGCTTTCCATCTGCTCGGCCTTGGCCGCTTCCCAACGCTCCGTCTGCCAGATTTCTACCTTGTCCCCCACACCAATCAGCGTGGCATTGTCCTGCAGGTTGGCGTAGGCCCGTAGTTTGTCTGGCAGCAAGATGCGCCCCTGTCGGTCTGGTAGGGCGTCCGTGGCCTGGGAAAAGAAGAAGCGCATAGCCTGGCGCGTTTTCTGCTGGCTGACGGGCAGCGATGCCAGCTTCGCACTGAAGCGGTCCCATCCGTCGCGGGTATACACCCAGAGACATTGGTCCAGCCCCACCGTGACGAACAGGCCAGTCTCAAAATCCGCGCGGAACTTCGACGGGATGGTGAGCCGCCCTTTTTCGTCAATCGAGTGCGTGTATTCGCCAACAAACATCGCCATTCGTAATTAGAACGCTTGTTCTAGCGTTTCCCCACTTGCCCAGAGTTTTCCACGGCAAAGCTGGAATAATCCCCCACTTTGCCCCACTTTCCCCCACTTTGCTGCGGTATGATACACCACAACGATTTCGTTTACAAGTGCTTGGTAGCTTGATGCAGCATTTTTAAGGTTCGCCCATAGTCTTACCCCCTCCTTGCTAGCGCCCGGCGCGTGCCGCCAGGGCACGCTGGCGAAACCCTTCACGGATCGTGGCGTGGTCCGGGGCGGGAACGCTTTCGACAGTACAACCGGCCTCGCGTAGCTGTGTTGCAGCTTCCTCGCCCCATCCATGCGCGCCCACCAGCAGCGTAACGCGCTCGGCCCGCAGTGCTTCTTCCAGCTGAAATCCCACGGTTGGCCGCACGGCTTGGACGAACGGGCACACCGCCTCCCAATGCAGGGACGAGATGCCCCATTCCCAGGAGGGCAGCAGCAGATAGTGGGAGATGGGCGCAGGCGCCGCGCGCGGCAGTGCCCGTGCGACCGGTGCCGCGCTCGCTGCCGGCTCCGCCCGCAGCCGCTCCACGATGGGCAGCGTGCTCCCATCCGCCCGAAACCATGCCTGGGCGTGGGCCGGGTCCCGTTCGTCCGCCGCCAGCAGCCAGAAATTCACGTTGAAGAGCGACTCGGGCCGTCCCGCGCCGCGCATGAGCCGGGCGATGTCGAGGTTGCGCTCCGTGTGGCGCTCCACCGACAGGGCGGGGAGGTCGGCCTGCTCCTGGCTGCCTAGTGGGGCTCCTCCTGCTACGGCGATCATGGGCAGGGCGCGGCCTAGCCGTGCCCGCGTGATCTGCTCGTACCACTCCCACAGGCGCCAGCCCCGATGATCCTGGAGGAGCGAGGCAAAAGGGCGGGCGTCCGGCCACTGCGCTTGCCCGCCCTCGCCCCAACCGAGCGGGCGGTTGAAGGCAAGCGGCTGGATGGCTAACCCTAGCCTTTCTAGCAGGGTGGCGCTGCCACGCTCGGCTACCTGATCCAGCATGGAAGCCAGAAAGGCGGTGTCCCAGTAATCGCCGCCGGGGTATAGCGCCGGTAGCAGGGGGAAGAGCCCTGCCCCGGCGAAGGTTTCCAGCGCAGGCAGGAGCAAGCGCATCACGCGGCTGACCAGGTGCGGTCGCTGCCACTCCCCCACGCTCCAACTGCGCTCGCGATTCGGCTCGTGCAGCAGCGCAACATAGCGCGCCCCCGCCCGGGCGTAATGCTGTGCCTGCTCCTCTATCGTGCGCTGTTCCCATTCGACCCCAGGCTGATGCTCGATGATCACGACTGGCTCGATGCCAGCCTGCCTGAGCTCGTTCAGGAAAGCGGCGGGCACGGGCACCCGCATCGTGGCGCGCAGGGTCAGCCAGGAAAGCGGCAGCCGCACCAGTTCGGGCAGCCAGCGTCGAAGCGCCTCTGTTCCAAAGTGGTGGCTATCGGGGAAATAATGGAGCCCCAGATGGGTGTCTCTCGGGGGGCGCGGAAATTGTTCGAACATACTCCTCCGGTTAGATGACGGTGGGCGTGATACGCAAAGGCTGGCGTCGCCGCCCGCACCCTGCGCTCGGCTTACCCCTTCGATACGTGCGTTCGCAGCACCTTGCCCTGCTTGTTGACCATCATCGTCAGCACCTGACGATGGATGATCCCCGCTTGCTCGGCACTGTTACGGATGGTGATGTGCCACTGCTCCTCTGCGCTGGACAGTTCCTTCGGGCGGGGATGGTGGCGTCGCTCGTTCAGCTTTGGGCGGCGCGTCGGTCACCGATAGCGCATGGGCGCGCACGGTCAACGCGTCGCGGCTGCCTAGCACATAGGGGCGCGCGAACGCTTGAACACTTTGCAACAGGCCTGGATCCAGTCGGCTGTGGGGCACTGCCTTCGAGCTGATCTGGTACACGCTGCTGCGGGTGGCTTTGGCGGCCAGCCGACGAAGTGCCTCGACGTCAGCATGGGGCGGGCGGCGCAGCAGGGGCAGCGCGGGGTCCCCATACAGCACAAAGCTGGTGAGCGTCTTTTGCTCTTCTACCTCCAAAAAGCCGGTGCGTCGCATCAGGGTCTCGGCCAGTTCCAGCTTGGCCTGCTGGAGCGCTACGCCCCCTGGCAAGCTTTCCGCGATGCCCTTCCAGAAAAAGGCGGCCAACAGGTCTGCCGCCATCAACGGGGGCGAGAAGCTGGCATAGGAGGTGTTGGTGGAGCCTATGTACAGCGAGCACCCCTGTCGCAGGGCGCTCAGCGCTATTGAATCTGCCGCGCGGGTGGCCTGCGGGTTTGCGCCGTAGCAGGACTCGGTGAACAGGACGGCGCGGTTCAGTGCCATGCCCTGCACCTGGGCGGGCGTCAGGGCTACCGGAAACGTCTCCGTCCCCATCCCCTGGATCGCACCAGCCTGACCGTACCAGGAGCCCCCGTTTTCAACCCCATGCAGGTTAAAGTAGTAAAAGGGAAGGGCAGGCAATGGCTCTTCCTCCCAACGGGCAGCACTGTCGGGGGGACAAACGCGGAGGGCGCCGCGGCTGTCAAGCGTGTGGAACACCTCTTCCGCCGCGCGCTCCCATACCTGCGCCGACATCCCGAGCGACTCGCCGGGCGGCAAGGTTCGTGGCGCGGGGGACCAGGGCAGAAGGGTGCCCCACACATTGCCCCATAGCCCTTTGCCGGACAGCGCATGCTCCCGCCATGCAGCCTGCAGCGTGCGAATCTGGCTCAGCAGTAGATCGGGAGAATCGTGCTCGTGGGGCAGGCGCCCCACTGCCCGCGCCGGAATCAGGTAATTGTCCCCATGGGTGGCGTAAGGGTTGTCGCTCGGCACGTCCATGTCGTTGTCGTCTACCGGGTTGGGTAGCCGGTGGTGGGGGACAATCTCGTGCCCGCCGACGAGCAGCACATAGGCCAACCGCTCCCCCCGCTCGCTCAATCGCTCTTCCAGGCCATCCAACGTGGCTTTTAGCGTGGCGGCGTGCGCGTTGTCGGTGGGTGGCAGCGACCAGGCAGCACGTGCGGCGGGGTCGTCCGCTACCAACAGGTGAGGGCGCAGCGTGCCGCTCGCCCCGACTGCGTCGGCCAGCGTCCCCAACTCGCGCAGGATGGCATCGGTGGCCGCCTCGCCATACAGCCGCAGCAGGGGCTGGCGCGCGGTGATGATCGCTTCGGCGGGCGCCAACGCTGTGCGTACGCGAGCGGGCACGTGGCGGGTAAGCCGCCGCTCGATCCGCTCCAACTCCCGCTGGATCTCCTGCACCTGCGGCGAGGGGAGCGCCCCTGCCTGCGTCCGCTTGGCCGATGGGCGGGGCGGGTCCAGCGCAACAGGCGCCTGCCATACTTGCCCGCTCCACACGGCGTGTCGCACGGCGCGCGGCAGTTGCCCAAGCTGTGCCACCACTTCTGGCGGCAATGGGGTAGAAAACGCAATGGTCAGCATGGCGCGGCGCAGCCGTCGCGCCACCCGCCCGCCGGGATCAGCCACGCGCGCGTCATGCAGCAGGCTCATGCTTTCCGCCACATCGCCCCGCTCCGCACGCCACTCGGCCAGCAACAGCCTGGGTTTGACGAGGGTAGGGGCACGATCGAGTAGCGCCTGCGCGCGCGCTATCCCTGCCGCGGGCGAGAGGCTGTCCAACCCTTGTGCCGCCTCCAGCAAAGCGTGCCAGTTGTCCTCCGACGGCTCCTCATCAGCCGCTTCGCCCCATGCCAGCAGCGTGGGTAGCGCCGCCGTCCATAGCGCCTGCTCATCGGGCGTGCGCCAGGGGCTCCCCCTGCGGGCGGCTTCATAGCAGCGGGCCAGCCCGGCTGCAATGTCCCCCTGCCGCAGGAGCAGTACGCCGAGCGTCCAGCGTGCGGGCCAATGCTCCGGGTCGGCGTGCAGCACCTGGACCAGCAGGGGCTGCGCGCGGCCCAGGTCGCCCTCTGCCAGTGCCAGCCGCGCCTGGTAGTACCGTGCGTCCAGGTGCAGGGGGCGGTGCGCGCGCATCGTCGCGCACAGATCCCGCACCACGTTGGGGTGCCCCAGGGTGAGCGCCGCCTCGGCTGCCTGCCACCATCCCTGCTCCATGTCTTGCCACGTTGGCAGGGCTGGCATGACGGGCTGACCGGCCTTCTCGATCGGTGGGTGGGGGGAGTGGCTCTGCATCTCAGTGCCCCCCGATAAAGGCGATGGCGCTCACGGCGGCCAACATCTTGTACGCTTCCGTGTTGTGCGGCTCCACGTGCACGGCCTGGCGGAGGACCGGGATCGCCTCGTGGTAGCGACGGAGCGCTTTAAGGAGGCGACCCATGTGAAGGTAGTAATAGCGCTTGCCCTGCGCCGCCTCGTTGGCGAGCTTGTAGTGCTTATAGGCCCCTTCCAGATCGCCCTTGTCTTCTGAACACTCCGCGAGGGCGGCCCAGGCCCAATAACTGTTCGGTGCGGCATCCACCACACGGCGCAGGTGCACGATCGCCTTATTCAAATGGCCGATGCGCTGGCACAGGCGGCCCAGGTAGAAATGGGCATGAAGGTGCTCCGGCGCGATGCGCAGGGCCGCGTGGTAGGCATCCAGCGCAGCCTCTGTCTCTCCTTCCCGCGCCAGCAGCCGACCCAGGCACACATGCGCATCCGCGCAGTTGGGATCAAGCGCCAGGGCCGCTGTGAAGTGCGCGCGCGCCTGCTCGATGTCGCCGTGGCGCCGCCGCACATCCCCCATGGCCACCTGGGTTGCCGCCGAGTCGGGGGCGAGGGTGAGGGCCTCCATCAGCGCCTCGCCCGCGGCCTCCAAATTTTCCTGCTGCAGCAGGAGTTGGCCGAGCAGCAGCCAGGCGGGGGCGTGCTGGGGCCAGCGGGCACAGCACGCACGCAGGGTCTCGCTGGCCGCCCCCAGTTCGCCGTTGGCAGCCTGGGCCTCGGCCAGTCGCAGGGCATACTCCGCCCGCTCGGGTGCGTGGCTGATGGCGCTGCGTAGCCACCCTTGCGCCTCGATCCAGCGGCCAACCTGCATCAACTGGATTGCCAGTTCGCTCTGCCACTCGTGGCGATTGGGTAGCAGATGGATGGCCGCTTCCATCTCGACGATCGCGTCGGTAATGCGATCCGCCTGGGCCAGGACGCGCCCCCTTGCAAAGCGAATCAGGGCCTCGGCCTGGCTGCGCTGTGGCGAGGCGGACGCATTCTCGGCCCGATGCTGAGCAAGGGCCTGATCGAAGGAGGCAATCGCGCCCTCTATATCCTCTTGCTGGACGCACAACTCCCCCAACTGGTAGTGCCAGGCAGCCATTGCAGGCTGCTGGCGCAACGCGGCCTCCATCTCGGTGCGCGCCCGCGCCCCATCGCCACTGGCGGCGGCGAGCCGCGCCAGCCCGAAGTGATACAGGGCTTCGTCGGGGGCGAGCGTTTGGGCTCGCGCCATCGCCGCGACGGCATCGGGTAGCTCTCCCCGCTGTTCCAATGCTTTGGCGAGCGCGCCCCAGAGCTGCGCATTGCTCGCCTCCAGGCGGGTCGCTTGCTCCAGCAGGGTGACAGCGCGCCGTGCGTCGCCGCGCTGAAGCGTGGCCAGCCCAGCGAGCATGAGGAAGTGGGCGCGCTGATCGGTTGGCTCCGGTGCCTGCCGAAGTGCGGTCAGGGCCTCATCGGGCTGGCGCGCCAGGATAAGGGCCTGGGCGAGCGTCGCTTGATGGGCAGGGCGGTGCGCTTCCAGCGCACAGGCCTGGCGCGCCGCCGCCAGGGCTTCCTCGATCTGAGGTCGGAAGGGGCTGTTGGGCTGGGGTACCGTGTCCTTGCCCATTCCCTCGGCATCCCACAGCTCGGCCAGAAAGCGGGGTTGCAGGGGCTGCAGGAGGCTATGCGCGAGCAGGTGGTGGGCTGCCGCAAAGCCGGGGTCCTGCTCGATGGCGCGGCGGAACCAGTCGGCCGCTGCGCCAAAATCACCCAGCTCGCACTCGCAGCGGCCCCGCGCTGCCAGCAGCACGCTGTCGTGTGGCTGCTGTTGGAGGGCCCGTCCGTAGGCGACGGCTGCCTTGTCCCAACTACCCTGTTGGGCATGCAGGTCGCCCATCATGCGGGCATAGGGCGCCTCGCTCGGGGCGAGCTGTACTGCCTGCTCCACGCGTGCCAGGGCCTGCTCGATCCGACCCATGTGAACGTAGCAGCGGGCCATGAGGAAGTGGGTGTGCGGTTCGTCGGGTGTCAGCTCGTGTGCCGCGCGCAGCATCGCCAGGGCAGCGTCATACTGGCCCTGCCCCAGCCATGTTTCGCCCAGGGCGCGTCGGTATTCGGCGCGGGTCGGGGCGTAGGAGACGGCATCACGGAAGGCGGTGGCCGCGCGGGAGGGATCGCCCTGCTGAAGGGCCAGCTTGCCCAGGATAAAGTGGCTTTCCGCATCCTCTGGATTCAGGTCCAGCGCGCGCTCCAGGGCGTGGCGGGCCTCCGCCAGCCGCCCCAACGCCAGCAGGGCCTGCCCCAGATAACGCTGGTATTCGCCGTTGCCGGGGGCCTGGGTGGCAGCCCGTTGCCATTCCATGAGCGACAGTTCCGGCTGGCCGGCGCGGGCGGCGATCATCCCCAGCAGAAAGTGGATGCGCTCGTCGTCGGGGGCACGCTCCGCAGCCTGGCAGAGGTAAAGGCGCGCCTCGCCATCATTGCCTCGGTCCACCAGCAGTTCGCCCAGGAGGCGCAGCGTGTCCACATCCTTCTCGTCGAGCGCCACCGCGCGACGTAGCTCTGACTCGGCGGCTTCACTCTGCTCCTGCTCCAGGAGCAGGGCGCCCAACTCGCGGTACGATGCCGCGTCTTCCGGCTCGGCGGCTATGGCGTTTTCCAGCGTAGTGCGGGCTTCCCGCCAGTCGCTGACTTTTTGCAGTCGGGCGACGCGCCGCAGCAGGGCGGCGGGGCGCGGGGTGAGGGCGGCGGCGCGGTGGTAGCAGTCTATGGCGTCCCAGATAGTACCGCGTGCCTCGTGGTGCTCCGCCAGTTCCGTTAACAGCTGCGTGTCCTGCGGCAACAGCGTGTGGGCAATCTCCAAGCTTTCCAGGGCGCTTTCAGGCATCCCGGCTTCATCTTGCAGACGCGCCTGCGTGCGGTAGAGGACGGCTTGATCGGGCTGCAGGGCGATGGCGCGGCGGATGTGTTCCAGCGCTTCTTTGCCTGATCCCAGCCGGGCCATCTCATGGTGTGCCTGCGAACGCTCGGCGGGGCTAGCCTCCGTACCCATCAGCTTTGTCCAGCGAGGCGCGCGCCGCTTCCGCCTGCCCAAGCGCGGCGGCAAGTTGCCCATGCGCCAGCAGCCAGGCAGCGGGAATACCCTCCCCCACGATGGCGCGCTCGAAGGGCGCGCAGCGCGTTGTCCTGCCTGCCCTCTGCTAACAAGAGGCGCCCCAGTCCGAAGTGGGCTTCCCCGCAGGCCGGGTTGACGCGGAGCACGATTTCCCAATCGCGGCGGGCGCGCTCCCCCTCGCCCTCGGCGAAGAGCAGGCGCGCCCGCTGCTGGCGATAGGCAAGCTGCTGCCCATCCACCTTCAGGGCCCGATCAAGCAGGGCTATGGCAGCGCGGCGGTCGTTGCGCCCCTCGTGCAGGGCCGCCGCCTCAGCGAGAAGGGGGGCGATCTCGCCCACCAACTCGATGGCTTGCGTCAGATAGTCCAGTGCTTCGTCTGCCTGCCCCTGTGCGCGGTAAATGGCGGCGACCCGCTGGTAAAGCGTGGCGTCATGGGGGTCTAGATCAATGGCGCGGCGCAGCGAGGCGAGGGCCCGGGAAGGTTCGCGCCGCTCGACTGCCAATTGGGCTGCAAAGCTGTGCCCCTCCACGGCGCGCTCGTCCAGTTCGAGGGCGCGCTCCACGGCCCGTTGCGCCTCGTCCAGGCGGCCCATCGTGCGGGCGTGATGCGCCAGCGCAAGATGGTACCCCGCGTGCTCGGGGGACAGCCGGGTGGTGCTGCGATAAGCAGCCAGTGCCTCGACCGGCCGTCCTTCCAGTCGCAACGCTTCTGCCAGATGCCACTGCACCTCGGCATTGTCTGGCATGGCCTGCGCGGTGCCTTCCAGCAGGGCTATGGCTTCCGCGGGCTGCTCTAGCCGCATGAACATGACAGCGGCGCGAAAGCGGACCTGGACGTTTTCTGGCATCTCGCGCAGCGCGGTACGGTACAGGTGGCTGGCCTCCTCCCAGGCTCCCTCGCTTTCCGCAAGGTGCCCCAACTCTTCATAGGCAGGGCCGTGGTGCGGGTTGAGTTCCAGGGCCTCTTCCAGCCAGTGACGAGCTTCCTGTGCCTGCCCCAGGCTACGATGAACTGCTCCCAGTTGGCTGCGCACCTGTGGTGAGGTGGCGTCCAGGCGTGCCGCGCGGCGGTAAGCGGCCAGCGCCTGCCCGACATCCCCCTGCGCCTCGCAGAGGAGCCCCAGCTCGAAGAGCACATCTACCTGCTCGCCATCCAGCGCCAGCGACTGCTTTAGGGCAGCGTGGGCCTCATCGAGCCGATTCAGGCGGCGCAGCAGCGCACCGAGCGCCCCAAAGGGGAGCGGGGTGTGAGGTGCGAGCCGAATGGCGTGGCGGTAGGCGTTTTCCGCAGCGGGATCATTGACCGCTTCCAGCGCACGCCCCAACTCCACGAACCAATCAGCGATTCTGGGGTGGAGCGTTGTGGCCCGCTGCAGGTGGTTGAGGGCGAGGGCCTGCTCCCCTGCCAGGCGCAGCAGGCAACCGAGACGATAGTGAGCTTCGGCCTCGTTGGGGTGCGCTTCCAGCGCGCGGCGGTAGCACTGCTGCGCCTCATCCGGGTCGCCCAGGGTTTCCCGCAGCCGGCCCAGGGAAACGTGCCACTCGGCGCGCGCCGGATTCAGGGCAAGCGCCTGCTCCCAATGTCGGGCGCTCGTGGCGGTATCGGGCGCGCTGAGCGCCGCTGCCGCCGCGGCCTCTGCCTGCTGGGGCGAGGGCAATTTGGCTGCCTGCTGAAAGGCTTGAAAGGCTTCGGTCACCCACCCCAGCGATTCGTAGCAGTGGCCCAGATGAAAATAGCCGCCGCCGGTTGGCGCGTGCGGCAGTGCCTCCTCCAGGATGCGGCGCGCCTCGTCATGGCGACCAGCCAGCGCCCCCACCGTGCCAAGCGTGACGCGGTAGGGGGCATGGCCAGGGCGCAGGGTGAGCGCCTGCCGCGCGTGGCTCTCTGCTTCCTCCAGGCGCGAGGCGTCGCGATGGGTAAGCGCAATCTGGTGGAGCGTCTCGGCTCGCATCCCGTCAAGCTGCTGCTGCAGATGGAGCAGCTTGTCCAACTCGTTGGAAGCGATGCTGCTTTCCCAGCCTTCCAACAGGGCGGTGGGGGGCGGCATGTCCGCAGGGCGCGGCTCTGGCTCGTCCGGCACGCTCTTGCGCGACGGTGCGACGGCTCCGTCCAGCCACTGGATCAACTCGCGCAGCGCGGGCTCCGCCAGGCGCGCGCGGGCCGGCGTCCCGTTGCCCGCGGGCAGCACGTCCACCAGCCCAGCCTCCCGTAGGGAGACGAGGCCTCGCGCCGCTCCATCCGTTATCGGGTCGCCGTCGAGCGCGAGCCCCTCGTCGGCCATGGCCAGAGCGTGCAGCAGCGGGAGTTGCTTGGCGCGCGGCGCCGCAACCCCCGCGCGCTCTTCCAGTGCCCGCACGAACCGTTGCGCCCAGTGCCGCACATCGCTTGATGGCGCGTTCGTCGCAACCGTGCGCAGCAGATCGGCGTATGCGGGTCGGCGGATAAGCGAGGCCAGGGCGGGCACCTGCTCGAGCAGGTGGGCCAGGGCGTTCTGGATCGGGCGGTTCAACCCCTGCATGAGATGGGTGCGGGCCGCCTCTTCCGGCAGGGGGTCTAGCAAGTAGAAGCGGCGCTCGTGCCAGCCCTCAGGTAGGGCCAGGGCGGTATCAGGCCGCAGGGCGATAATCCAGCGACAGCCGGGCCACTGCGTCTCGGCCTCGCGGATCAGGCGGTCCAGGGCCTCCGCAGCGCCACTGGTGGCGAAGGCGGGGGAAGGATCGAGCAAGAAAAAGGGAGCGCGAGCGCTCTCGCGCAGCAGGCCGCCCAGCGCCAGCCGCGAGATGGGGAGGCCGACGCGCCACAGGGCTCCAATCAGCAGCCCTTCCATGCCCTCGCCAAGCCGCTCCAGGGGCAGGTAAAATGGAAGAGGGGCGCTCTCGCTCGCCAGCGCTCGCTGGGAAAGCTCCCACATCAGCGCCTGCAGCAGTGCGCTTTTGCCACTGCCCGCCTGCGCCACGACGGCAGCCGCGCTGTGCCGGACGAGGGGGCCTGATTCCTCGGCAGGGCTGAAATGATCTAGAAAGCCATCAACCATGAGCGGCTCGCCCTGCGGGCGGTAATTGCTGCGATCAGGCAACAGCACTGCCGGGGTGAGGGTGACTGGCAGAAGGCTCTGGCGTAGATGCCGCAGCGCATCGTCTGATTGAAGACGTTCTAGATAAAGCGTTAGGGATTGGGAGGCCAATTTGCCATCTCCGATCTAGTGAAAGCTCGATGAACGACGGGTAGGTAAGGGATGGAAGAGGGCGGTTGAATAAAGCGTTGGGGGTTGTCTTGCCCAGGTAAGTGCATATCAGGCAAGCAATCCATACGAGAGATAGCAAATAGCCAGACCGCTAGCGAGCAGCAGCAGGCCCGTGCCGGTTGCGGTGCGTACCAGTTGGTTCACGGCTTCTACAAGATTGGCGGTGGCTTGGATAGCCTCAGGGATGCCCTTTTGCGCCACCGTTTCCTGCGCGATGCGGGCGGACTGGGTAGATAGGCCGCGCATGGCCTCTTGGTATTCCCGTGCAAGGATGGTCCATAGTCCTGCAAGGGTGGACAGTACGCCCAACCCGAAGAGGACCACCGCCATGCCAAGGCGAATTGATTCTGCTGTCCAGACCATTTGCTACTCCTGTTTCGAAAGGAAAACATCTGACGGTTGAAACTACAGGTTGCAAGTTGGTTTCCAATTGTCGGATGGCTCAGGCTTGCAGCGTGAGAAGCAAAACAGGGATAAAACAGGGGCGGAACAAGAGGAAGAAGAGGAGTCAGCCCAGGGCGGGACGTGGTTTTTTCCCCATGCGGGGCGCAAGACGGACGAAGTGTGGAATTTTACGAACGTGGCGGGGCAGCTGTCGGAGGGGGCGCTCTCTCCAACAAAAAACACGGCGTGCGGCACGCCGTGCTTTTTGCTGGAAAGAAGGTAGGTCAGTCGCTGATGGGCGGTTCCCCTAGAAACTGGTCGGGGTCAATCCCATGCTTTTTCATGGTGTAGCGAAGGATGTCGCGCGTGATGTTCAGGGTGCGCGCGGCCTGGCTCTGGTTACCCTCGGCGTCGCGCAGGGCGGCCTCCACCATGTTTTTTTCCAGGCGGCCAATCTCTGCCTTCAGGTCCCATAGGCGCGGCGGCTTGGTGTATGCGGGGGGCTGGGCATCGGAGGGGTTGGAGGGCTTGAACTGCTGGAGGCTGCTCGGTAGATGGCGGAGGCCGATCTGTGAGCCGTCGCACAGCACGACGGCATGCTCCAGAGCGTTTCGTAGCTCGCGCACGTTGCCCGGCCACGGATACTGCTGGAACAGGATCAGCACGTCGGGCTCCACCCCCTCCACGTTCTTGCCATTGGTCTCGTTAAACTCGCGGACGAAAGCCGGGATGAAGCGCTCGATGTCCCCCGCACGCTCGCGCAGGGCAGGCACGCCAATCTCGATCACGTGGATGCGATAAAACAGGTCAGCCCGGAAGCGTTGCTCTCCAACCAGCGTAGGAAGATGCGCGTTGGAGGCACAGACAAGGCGGAAATCTACAGAGATTTCAGTGGTGCCCCCTAAGTGCCGTACCTGGCGCTCCTGCAGCACGCGAAGCAACTTCCCCTGAGCCGAGAGGCTGAGCTGATCCACCTCATCCAGAAAAAGCGTGCCCTTGTTGGCCATCTCGATCATGCCAGGCTTGGGTCGTTTGGCATCCGTGTAGGCGCCAGCGTCCACCCCGAACAATTCAGCTTCCAGCAGTTCTGCTGGAATCGTGGCGCAATTCAGGCCAATAAAGCTGCCAGTGCGGGCACGCGGGCTCCGTTCGTGGATCAAGCGCGCGATGACCTCTTTACCGCTACCGCTTTCCCCGGAGATGAAGATATTGGCCTGCGTGGGGGCCACGCGTTCCACCATCTTCAAGGTTTCTTGAAAGATAGGGCTTTCTCCGATAACCAACCTCGATTTTCCATCATCCTGTCGGATTTGCCGCGTGACGGCTCGGCTTGCCAGGGCCTGTTTCACCTTGAGGCGAACTTCCTTGAGGCGAAGGGGCTTTTCAAGATAGTCAAAGGCATGGAGGCGCATGGCCTGAACCGCGCTGCTGGCGTTGGCGTGAGCGGTGATGATAAGCGTAGAAGGGGGCTCAACGAACTGATGCTGCATGCGCTGTAAAATCTCAATACCAAATCCATCAGGCAAGCGTAGATCAAGAATAAGCAGGTCAACGGACAATCTTTGAAGGCTGGACCACCCTTCGGCAACGGTGAAGGCGCGATGAACCTCGTACCCTTCCCGCTCCAGCGACTGGGCTAAAAAAAGAGACAGGGTTTGCTCGTCATCAATAATCAAAATGCTCTCGCCCATAGGTGCGAGACTCCTTTGCTGGGGTGCGATGAGCGTTGATGGATAAAGGCGACCCTGAATAACCAGGTGAATAGATCGAGGGGACTCAGTTTATCACGAGGGTATACCCAAATCTGCCTAGACAATGCGCCGCTTGGGGTTCCAAGGGCGTCGGGTACCCTGCAACGAGCCGCCTTATCATGGTTTGATGGGAAGTGCCATTGGATAGAAGCGCTACTCACGCATTGAACATGCGAAAAGGTAGCGATAGTTAGTTGAATCCTGTTTATGTATATCACATTACTTGATTTTAGCCAAGGTACTTTAGTCCCCCAACCTGTAGGACAGATGGGAATGCAGATGGCGGATTGATCGAGTAGATGACAAGCGCAGCGTTGGGGGAGCATACGGGGAGTGAGAAAACGTACTGAGATTCAGCGAACAAGGGAGGGGGGCGCCAGCGTCGGGCTCCCTTTCTCGTTGCTCGCACCTAGCGCGGGCTGCGGGGGGCCAGGCTGTCGCTCAGGCGGCGTTGGCGGCGGCGTAGATGGGTAGGCAGAATTCCCATGCTCTCGCGGTGCTGCGACACCGCGCGGCGGGTCATGGACCAACCCGCGCGCTGTAGATGATCACAGAGTGTGTCATCGCTTAGCAACGTTGTTTCACGCGCAATTAGCTGGGTGATGAGCGCATGAATCGGCGCGCTGCTATCGAAGAAAAAGCTGAGGGGGACGATGCGTCGATTGGGCAATTCAACGTATTTGCCATGCACGGCGCGCCCCACCGTGGAGGGATGGACACCTATAGCGTTCGCCACTTCCTCGCGTGTGAGGGGGCGCAGCACGCTAGCGCGGCTCTCCTGTAAAAAAAAGTCGCGCTGGAAATCAGCGATCATCAGGCAAACGCGGCCTAGCGTATCCCAGCGTTGGCGGAGTGCCGTTGCCACACGATGCACCTGCGCCCCCCATGAAACCAATTGCTGTCGCGTCCCTTCATCATAGCTCCTGCGCTGCTGGAGGAGGAGGCGGTATTCGGGCGCAACATGGATGGCGTAGCGTTGCGCCTCCAGCACCTCGACCTCCATCGTAGCCGCTGCCCCCTGCCCGGACAGGCGAAAACGCACATCGGGTTCCAGGTACACAGGCTCCGTCCCGTGCCCCAGATGCGAACCGGCAGGGTAAAGATGGAACTGCTCCCGAATTGCGATGACCGCCTCTTTGATCTCTTTGATGGGGCAGGCGAGAGCTCGGGCAACTTTTTCCAACTCTCCCGTCATCAGGGTGTCCCACTGCTCCTGGAGCAGGCGCAGCGCCAACCTGGCCCAGGCCTGATCTGCAACCAACGCCTCTGCTTGCACCCGTAGGCACTCCTGCGTGCTCAATGCAGCGATGCCCAGCGGCTCAAAGCGCAGTAGCCGCTGCCGCACCTCCTCTACCTGCTCGATTGCCTTGTCCAGCATGGCAGCATGCTCGGTGGGAGGGGTAGCCAGATAGCCGCGCTCGTCCAGGTCTGCAAGCAGGTGGAAGGCAATCTGCCGCTGCTCACCAGCCAGGTCGCTTTCCAGGACCTGCCGCCACAGCGTCTCGCTCAACAGTTCCCGCGCGCCTACACTTTCCAACCAATCGCCGCCAGCCTCTGGCTCAGCTACGGCCAGCGCGCTCTCAGGGGGCGTGACCTTCCGCTGGGCTGCACAAAGCGTGCACTCCAGGCTGCTGCGCGGCAGGTCGTGGCCGCATCGCGGGCAGGGATGGCGCTCGACCACCTCCAGCAGAGGATTCTCATAGCTCATCTCGCGTAGGAAGTCAGTCAATTCTTGCCTGGGCAGACGAAGCAACTCGTACTGCATGATCAGCTGAGGCGAGATACGTACCCGCTGGCTGGTTCGGGGGCTTAATCGTTGCATGGTAACTCGGATTGGAAGGAGCGGAAGATCACCTATACGCCGCGCTCGCAGGATGTTCCTATAAGATAGGCCCGGTCCCCACGCACCGATTCTCGTTGAACAGACGGAGCATCAAGGCGCAAGGCCAGTATATAGTATAGGAGTTAGTTGACAAACGGCGCCCGGTTTTAAGGGAAAGGTGGCGCGGGCGGTGCGGGCGGCTCTGGATACGGTTCGGGCCCGCGGGCCCACCATGTAAAAGGGAAATTCTTATCAGGAAGCACAATTGGATTCCTCAGTGTACGGGATAAGTCTATCCGAGTGACCGTGATGGGTGCCCCTTGCATGCCCCGCCCCGAAGCAGTCCGACCAGATCTGCCGAGGAGACAGGGGAGGCCACCCTTGCTGCCGTCGTTGCAAGAAGATGTTGCAAGCGTGCTTCCAAAATGGGTGAGCGTCATAGCAAAGTTCACGGTTCAAGGGAAAGCAACTTGAAATCATGGGTGCCCTTGCGGGCCCTGTCGGACGGCCAGCAGGGAGCCCGAACGAAAAACGGGGGTTGTCGGGGATAGGTGCTTTCATGTAAGATGAGGGGGCGATGGCGGATCGTCCCTACCAGCGCACATATTCTCCCTATCTAATAAAGAAGGACGGCGATGATGGCACGAGAAACCGGCTCGCTCGCTGCCGAAGGCGTGCTGCTCCTGCAGGCAGAGTCGCTTATGCAGGTAGGCCGTTTTCGTGAGGCACTTCAACTAGTGGACCCACTGTTGGAGCGAAGGCCAGATTTTTACAAGGCCTGGGTGCTCAAGGGCGAGATCCTGCGCCAAAACCATGAGGCCCAGCAGGCCATCGAGGCGTTCCTGCGCGCGCTGGAGATGGATCACCACGATGATTGGGTTCTGGCTCGCGTTGCCGAGTCCTACCGCGACCTGGGTCAGCCGGCGCAGGCGCTTCGCTACCTGGATCGTGCGCTGGCGCTCAACCCTGATTCCATCTTCGCCCTGGCGGTCAAGGGTGAGATTTTGCGGGCAATGGGGCGGCTGGGGGAGGCGGTAGCGCTGCTGGATCGGTCGCTTCAGTTGAACATGAACCATGCGTTGGCCTTCGCCCAGCAGGCCGAGGCGCTGCGCCAGGAGCAGCATCATGAAGAGAGTCTGCATTGCTACGACAGTTCCCTCACGGCCAATTCTCACTCTGCCTGGGCACTGGCGAGCAAGGGCGAGGCGCTGCGCTCGCTGGGCGAGCTGGAAGCCGCTTTGGAAACCATAGATCAGGCCCTGCAACTGCGGGAGCGGCATCTGGCCCTGCTGGGCGCCAAGGCGGAAATGCTGCGTCATGTGGCGCGCTATGAGGATGCCCTGGCCTGCTTTGACCGTGCCGAAGAGATGCATCAGGACAAGAGCCGGATGATTGCTTCCAAGGCCATGGTGCTTTCTGACCTGGGTCATATGGCCGAGGCGGATCAGCTGCTCGAGCAGGCCATCTCGCTCCAGCCGAATCTGGCGTTCCTCTGGTGGTTACGCGGCGACTTGCTCGATCACCAGGGGCGAGCCGACGAGGCGAGCCACTGCCTGGCACGGGTGGTGGAATTGAACCCCTCGCACTCCGAGGCAGTCGCAACTTATGCGCGCCTCCTATGGCATGGGGGGGAGTATGGCAAGGCGCGGCGCATGGTGCGTCACTACCTTTCGTTGCGGGAGGATGACTGGGGGTATTTTCTGGCTGCCCTGGTTGAGTTGCGCGATGGCCAACAGCGCCAGGCGCGTGCACTGTTGGCGCAAGCAATCAAGAAGACCGAACAGTCGCTAGAAGGCGCCCAGGGTGGCGAGCGCGTGTGGCGGACCTTTAACCTGGCTCTTTATTGTCTGGTTGGCGGTGAAACAGGGCGCGCCTTCGCTTTGTACGGCACAATCAGCGGTAAAGCAACGGGCCGTCAACTGCGCGAGGCCCTGCACGACCTTAGCTTCCTCCTGGGTTGGGATGCCCTGCATGCTGTTGCCGCACGGGCCATCGCCCATCTTGAGGCCGAACTCGCCCACTAACTTCCTTTCGTCAGCCATCCCCCTCGCTAGAGGGGGAAATTTCCACACTTCTCGCGGCGCGGATAGGCAGCGTGTAAATTTCCCCACCACGCCCCGCTCCGCGCTCGCCCCACGACGCGCCGTGCCCCTCCTGATCGTCCCCTGACGTGCCGCTTTCCCGCCAATTGCCCTTTTTTTCAAAGTGGAAGCCAGCTTGCAACAGTTTTTGTTGCAGAGACGGACACGCGGCTGTGCACTTTGAACGAAAGGATATTCCCCCTTATGGCGACGCTTGAATTGTCTCATCCCATTCGTGTGATTGGCGTCGGTGGTGGTGGTAGCAACGCGGTGGACCGCATGATCCAGGTGGGGGTCACGGGCGCCGATTTTGTTGCAGCCAACACCGACACGCAGGCGCTGGCCCTCAGCGAGAGCCACAACATTCTTCATCTGGGCCCGCGCATCACGCGGGGGCGGGGTGCTGGGGCAGACCCGGCGGTGGGGGCGCGGGCGGCCACCGAGAGCCGCGCTCTGATCGAGGAGGCGTGCGCGGGCGCTGAGCTGGTCTTTGTGACGGCGGGCATGGGTGGTGGTACGGGCAGTGGCGCTGCCCCAAAAGTGGCTCAGATTGCCAGCATGCAGGGGGCCATCGTGGTGGGCGTGGTGACTATGCCTTTCGCCTTTGAGGGGATGCGGCGCCGCACCAACGCGGACCATGCCCTGGCGGCGTTGCGTGAAGAGGTGGATACGCTGGTGGTGGTCCACAACGATCGGCTGCTGGAAATTCTTGATCCGCAGCATGCTCGCATGGACATTGCCTTTCGCGTGGCCGATGAGTGCCTGCGGCAGGCTGTGGAGGGGATCGCCAATCTGGTCAACAAGACGGGCATCATCAACCTGGATTTTGCCGACTTGAAGAGCGTGCTGCGCCACGGTGGCATGGGCCACTTTGCGATTGGCTATGGCCAGGGCGAGAGTGCCGCGCAGGATGCCATGCGCCGCGCCCTGAATAGCCCGCTGCTTGGCCGGAACGGCATTGATGGGGCCAAGGCCGTGGTCGTGAACTTCCAGGGGAGTTCCCGACTCGGACTGTACGATTTCCAGCAGGCCATGGAGCCTATCGCCCAGCTGGCAGCCGAGGACGCCCACATCTTCGTAGGCACGAGCGAGGACGAAACCCTGGGCGAGCGGGTGGAAGTGACCTTGATGGCCGTGGGGCTGGAGGACGCAGCATCGCGCATGCGCCCAACTCGCAGCGTGTGGGACACCTTCTCGATGCCGGCCCGCCCCGTCGTCCATGCTGAGGCCCGCCTCTCGGAAGCGCCGCGCGCCCGTAGGGCAGCACCACAGCGGGCACCCGAGCCAGCCCCCGCGCCACAGTTGCCCAAGCGGCCAGTGGTTGCAGCGGCTGCCCCCCCGGCAGAGACTGCACCGGCCATCGTTCCTGCACCGGCCATCGTTCCCACCCCCGCTCCCGCCCCTGCTCCCGCCCCCGTGATCGAGCGCCCCTGGCGTACGGTGCGGGGTGCCTTCGCCGACAGGGAGCCCGCGCACCTGATGGACGATCTTTCCATCCCTGCTTTCCTCCGCCGCCCCAAGCGAGCCAGCGCATGAACGCGCCGTCAACTCTGCCCCTGCGAGCGATCGTGCGAGCGCGGCGCACGGTTGCCCAATCGCATCCTTTGTTTCGCCACACGGTTCCTAGCGTGTCGCGCCGCGCCAATGGCTTTTACACGTTGACATTTCGTACCTCAATTTCGCTCCCTGATGGGGCGACCATGCAGCCGATTCTGAGGGCGACGGTCAACGAGCAGGGCGAGGTGATGCGGATGATGACCTCGCGTGGATAAGAGAATGACCGACAGGCGTTGGGGTCCCACCCTCAACTTTAACGGGAGAAATGAAGTGAATCTGAATCATCGCTTTTGGCGCGTGTTGGCATTGTCGCTGGCCGCAGCGGCGCTAGGCCGACGTAGAGTAGGAATGGGCCTGGCGCTGCTCTCGCTCACCTGGCTGCTTGGCTTCGCCTACCTGCTCCTGTCCTGATCCATGACCCAGGCCAGCATCGAACACAAGGGAGAAGGGATGATGGGGGGAGCAGCAGGATCGCTGGGCTTTCACTGGCGTCCAGGGGTGTCGCATCTTCGGTGGGAGCAGATCCACCCGTTCGTGCCCCACCTCGAGCAGATGGGCGCCCGATGGCTGGTGCTGCGCGCGCCTTGCCATGCGGTGGCGGGGGCGCGGGAGGTGGCGCAGGGCCTGCGGCGGGCAGGGATTGAGCCGCTGTTGCATTTGCTGCCCGACGCCGCTACGACCCCCAGCCAGGCCCGCCAGGCGGCCAGTGACTGGGTGGAGGGGGGGGTGCGTTGGATTGCCTTTGACGAGCAGGCCAACAGTGCCACACGCTGGGGCTTTTGGGAGCCCAGGGAATTGCCGCAGCGCTATGCGCGCTGGCTCTTTCCCTTTTTGGGCGCATTGAGCGAGCTAGAAGGCGTGATTCCCCTTTTCCCGCCGCTTGCGCCGGGAGGAGAGTTCTGGGATCACTCCTTTCTGGCGCAGGCACTGGCTGAGATGCGCCGGCTGGAGCCCCCTTGGCTGGAGCGGATGGGGGTCGCCTGTGTCAACGATGTGGCGGGGCGTCCCATCACGTGGGGGCAGGGGGGCGCGCGCCGCTGGGGCGAATCGGTGCGCAGAGCGGGGGCGGGACAGGAAGATCAGATTGGCTTTCGCAACTGGGAGTGGGTGCGGGAAACTGCCGAAGCGCAGCTAGAGCGGCCCGTGGCGGTATGTGCCCTATCAACCCGACTGACACCCAGCCCCGACGCAGCGCTGGCCGAGGTGGTTGCCATCCGGCAGGCACTGATGAGCGAGGCAGAGCCCCCCGTGCTGGGCGCTGCATTCTGGGTGCTGACGGAGGAGGTGGGGCACGACGAGGCCTGGCTGCTGCCGGATGGCACGCCGCGCCTGCCCAAGGCGATTGCGGCCATGCAGCAGCCCTTGAACGCGCGGCGCTCCCTCGATGCCAGCGCATTGCCAGCAACGGTGCGGCTGTTGGGGGAGGGGCGGGTCAAATCGTTGCCGCTGGAAGCCTATCTCCGCGGGGTGCTTCCCGCTGCTATGGGCGCGGGCGCGCCGCTGGAAGCGTTGAAGGCGCAGGCTGTGGCTGCTCGCAGCTACGCAGTGCGTGCCCTGCTGGGGCCGCGCCACAGCGGCGAGGGGGCCGACCTGTGCGCTGGCGAGCATTGCCAGCCCTGGCAGGAACTGCCACACGCCCGCACGGACCGCGCCCTGCGCGAGACGGAGGGCCTGCTGGCTGGATTCGACGGGCAGGTGATCAATGCCTTCTCGCACGCGTGCTGCGGCGGGCGGACGCGCAGCAGCGAGGAGGCCTGGCATGTGGCACTGCCTTATTGCCCGGCGGTGCCCTGCGCGGAAGCGGGCGGCGTGGCGCGCGGCCACGGCGTAGGGCTATGCCGACGTGGCGCGCTCCGCATGGCGCAGCAGGGCGCCGCCTTTGTAGACATCCTGGCGCACTATTTTCCTGGCGTCACGCTGCTCGACCCGTCGCCCGCTGCCCGCGCCTACTCGTCATTGCGGTAGGGGGTGGAAAGCTGGGGCAGGAAGATCTGGAAGGTGGTTCCCTTGCCGGGGGCACTATCCAAAAAGATGTGGCCGCGGTGCTGCTCGACAATCGTGCGGGCGATGGGAAGCCCCAGCCCCGTTCCGTTGCTCTTGGTGGTGAAAAGAGGTTCGAAGATGCGCTCGTGCTGCTCTTCCGGGATGCCCGGTCCGTTGTCACGAATCAGAATTTCTGCGCCCCCCTGCAGGCGGCCTTCCTGGTCGGGGCTGAGGCCCCGGGCAATGCTCTGCTCTAGCTCGAGGGGACGCATGACAATTTCAATCTGCCCGCTTTCGGCTAGCGCCTCGATGGCATTGTTGAACAGGTTGTCCAGCATCTGGCCGAGCCGCACCGAATCGCCCTCGATGAGCGGCAGGGCCGGATCATAGTAGCGGCGAACATGGATCTGTTTGTGGCGCAACTGGCGTTGATGGGCATCGGCCACCTGTTCCATGAGCACGCGCAACGAGCAAAGGTTGATCGTCAGACTCGGCTGGCGGCTAATGGAGAGCACGTCCTCGATAATGCGATGGACCCGTTCGCCCTCGGCGAGCAAGAGTCGAATAGTGCCATGCTCAGCATGGTCTGGATCGAGCCTTTCCGCCAGCGTCTCGATGCCGTACAAGATCGAGGCAAGCGGGTTGCGCAGATCGTGCGCCACCATGGCAGACATTTTTCCCAGAATCGCCATGCGATCCAGGTGATGCTGAACCTCTCCAAAGGCCAGTATCCCTTCCTCATCTTCCAGAAAGATCAGGACGCTGCCCACCCGGTCATTTACAGGTTCGACGCGCAGGCTGACCTCACGGGTGCGCTGCCCGAGACGATGGAGGCGCGCGGTGGTTGCTGGGGGGGGACCGTGAGAGGGCGGAGCACTAAGCGCCAGCGCGATGGCGGCACCCAACGGGCCCAGATCATCCAGCAGGGAACCAAGTGGTCGGCCCAGCACGTCATCGGGAAGCCAGCCGAGCAGCTTGCTCGCGGCTTCATTTAAAAACTCAATATGCCCATCGCGGTTGATGAGTAGAACCCCGCGTCGAAGGCTGTCGAGCACATGGTTGCGCAGTGCTTCGGCCTGCGTGGCGCGTTCGGCATGGGCCTGGCTTGCACTGCGCCACTGAGCGCGCGAAAGCAGCGTTTCCGCCATCCACGCCAATTGGTGGGCGGCGTTGCGAAGCGGATCGGTGTCATCCACATGGGGTTTGGGGCGCAGGGCAAGGGCGCCCCAGATGGGAGTGCCGGGCGCGAGCCGGAGCGGCAGCAGCAGCAGCGGTTGCCCCTTCAGGCGGGTGCGTAAGGGAGCCCCATCATGGAGGAGGCTACCCAACTCTACGGCGGACAACTGGAGCGATGACCAGAGGGTCATGTCGCTGCTGGCTGCAACCGGCTCCAGCCCCATTCGGAGCCGCCGGAAAAGGGCAGCGTCGCGGAGGGGCCATTGCTCCACTGCCGCAGCGAGCAACGCTTGAAGCTGCGCCTCGAAGGGCAAGGCTTGCCAGTTCGGGAGAACGAGCGGCGGGAAAGGGGGCACCTCGATGGGCGACGGTGCCGGCTCCGGTTCGATCCGAGGCAGCACCACGGCTGCCAGCAAGGTGGCGTCGGGCTGTGCGCTGCTGAGCATGAGCGTGAAGGCTCGATCCCCACGGGTGACAGGCAGGCTGATGCTGCTATCGCGCTCCATCTGAGCCAATGTTGCACGGAGGGTGCGCGCTGCATCGGGGAAGAGGGAGGCGAGGTCAGATTCCAGCAGCGGGATGTCGGGGAAAAGTTCCCGTGCGCTGCTATTGGCCTCCACGATGGCACCACTGCTGGGTAGCAAGGCCAGGCTAGGGATGTGCGTGGCGGCGGCCCAGGCGGCGAGCGGCCTTTGCTCTGAGCGGCTACGTTGCCACGCAGAGTAGGCATGGAATGGTAGAAGGGCGAAGGCGCCACCTAGCAAAGAGTACGTCAGTCGGTTGGCCATGATGGGGTAAACATCCTCAGCCTGTCTTAAATATTGATGGCCCCATTTTCCTGCAACTAACGAATATACACAAACGGGGAGCCTGAGCATGGAAAACACCAGACGCAAAGTCAAAACGGTGAAGCGGCGCGGTCGTCGTGTGGTAGGGGTGGAGATCCGCGGCAGCGGCCCCTACGCGCTGTTGGCGGCAACGGTGCTCCAGGCGGTATCGGATCTGCAGCAGCCAGGTCCATTACGGGATGAGGCAGAAGAGTGGCTCCATTCGGTGGGCTGCCGCTATTGCCTGGAGATGCTAGACGTCCCCTATATGCCTTTCATGGAAGCGCTTCAGCAGCGCCGTTTGCGATGCGGCACATCCACCCGCGCCTTTTGGGAGGAGGTGGCCATCCCACCGCTGGAGCGGGTTGCCTGATTCGTCATATTGAACCAGCCTACGGAACTGTGAAGGTTTTGTCATACTGTTTCGTGCGCTGCTTCATAGATTGTTTATCGCCCTGCTGCACCCTGGGAGTGTCCAAGTTAAGCACCCCAGGAGTGTCAGATATGGGAGTTCCCCGACGACCCTATACCGAGACCATTGCGCGCGAGATGCTGCGCGAGTTAGGCGAAAGCACAGTCAAGTCTGTCAGTCGAGGGTATCTTGCGAGCGACGGTAAAGTTCCCACAAAAAAGTCTCTAGACAGGCATCCCTTCTTGCGCAAGCTGCTGCGCTCTTGATTCGGTTGCGGTAGAAGGTAACTGTTGCGCTTGAAACGCCTCCAACGCGATGAGCGACGGCGAAGCGACCTGCCAACCAGCTTTGATGTGTACTATACCGCTTCTCCCTGGTAGCCCAGGCAGTGCATTTGTCAACCTGCTCTGACGGCTTCATTGTTTCGCCTGGAGCAGTGGCTGACAGTCCGTGCATCCATCCTACAGCACCCCAAGTTTCCTTTGATTTGACAGCGCGGCTCGCCCGGTTATAATAACCGTTTACGGCGAGGGCTCCGCGCTGTTTTTGCGTGCTTCAGACACGGTCCCTGGTCAGGTTGCGCTGCGAGGCGCCTAGCCTACCCATTCTGTCGCGAGGCGAAGGCCCTATAAACTTGCCGGTCGTGGTGCGACACATGGCAGCCCAGCGCGCTTTGCGTTGACCCCTGCTGGCGGAATGACCTGCTTTTGACAAGTTATGATCCCCGCTCTGCCAAACGTGTGCCTGCCACTGTTCCCCAATCATCTTGGTTTGCCGTCCGTCCATCCAGCCCAACAAGTGCCTCCAGCGGCTGTTTCGTTGTGGGCAAACGTCTGATACCCCGCCGTTTGCCAAAATCGGTAGGTTTTAGGGAAAAAGGAGTGTCTTAATGCCTCAATTGGCATCTCAGTATGGCGTGCGAGATCTGCCCACCAAAAGCTATGCATCCATTCCCAATGTGCTGGACCTGCCCGACCTGATCGAGATCCAGTTGCACAGCTTCGACTGGTTCAAGCAGGAAGGTCTGCGCGAGCTGTTCGACGAAATTTCACCCATCGAAAGCTTTAACGGCAACCTTCAACTGTTCTTCCTCGATTATTGGTTCGAGGCGCCGAAGTACTCTGAGAAGGAATGCCTGGACATGGACCTGACCTTTGCCGCCCCGCTGTGGGTAAAGGTTCGCCTGATCAACAAAGAGACGGGCGAGATGCAGGAGCAGGACGTGTTCATGGGTGAGTTTCCGTTGATGACCCCGCAAGGCACCTTCATTCATAATGGGTCGGAGCGCGTGGTTGTCAGCCAGTTGATTCGCTCACCAAATGCCTACTTTTCATTGGAAGAAGATCGCACAACAGGGCGCAAACTCTGCTCGGCCAAGCTTATCCCCAACCGTGGTGCCTGGATGGAGTTTGAAACCAGCAAGCGCGACGTGATCTCGGTCAAGGTAGACCGCAAGCGCAAGATTCCGTTCACTATCTTTTTGCGCGCCCTTGGCACGGTTTCGGACGAGTATGGCTCCACTTTTATTCAGGGCGGGACCGACGAGGAACTTTACGCCCTGTTCAAGGACGTGGACACCGATCGCGACCACCGCTACCTGGACGCCACCATCGAGCGTGATCCGACGAAGAACGCCCAGGAAGCCCTGATCGAGTTTTACAAGAAGCTTCGCCCCGGCGATCCCGCCACCCTGGACAACGCACAGAGCTACCTGCGCTCGCTCCTCTTCGAGGCGCGCCGCTATGACCTGGGCAAGGTGGGGCGGTACAAGCTGAACAAGCAGCTAAAAGTAAATGTGCCGCTCGATCATCGCACCCTTTCGCAGGATGACATCGTACGCATCGTCAAGCGCGTCTTCGACATCAACAACGATGTGGCGGACGCAGACGACATTGACCACCTCGGCAATCGCCGTGTCAAGCGCGTGGGAGAATTGGTTCAGAACCAACTGCGCGTTGGCCTGCTCCGCATGGAGCGCGTGGTGCGCGAGCGCATGTCTATCCGCGACCCCGAGCAGCTTACCCCTATCGCGCTGATCAACATCCGCCCAGTCGTGGCCGCCGTGCGCGAGTTTTTCGGTGGCTCCCAGCTTTCGCAGTTCATGGAGCAGACGAACCCGCTTTCAGAACTGCGCTCCAAGCGCACCCTCTCTGCCCTCGGCCCCGGCGGCCTGAAGCGCGAGCGCGCGGGCTTTGACGTGCGCGACGTTCACCACTCGCACTACGGACGCATCTGCCCGATCGAGACGCCGGAAGGGCCAAACATCGGCCTGATCGGTCGTTTGGCGACGTACGGGCGCGTCAACGAGTATGGGTTCATCGAGACCCCCTATCGCAAGGTAGTGCGCTCGGTGCCGAATGACGGCGTTGCGCCGATAGGCAAATACGCCCGCGAGGAGATTCTGGACCCGCAGACGGGCGATCTGCTGGTGGACGAGGAAGGCGAGATCACCGAGAGCATCGCGCAGCAGCTCAAGGCGCTGGAGCGACGCGAGATCAATGTGGTGCCCCACGTCAGCGACCAGATCGTTTACCTGTCGGCGGATGATGAGGAGCAGTACACCATCGCCCAGGCCAACGCGCAGACCGACGAGCGCGGCTACTTTACCCGTAACCGTGTGTCGGTGCGACAGGGGAAAGACGATTATCGCCGTGAATCCATCATCCGCGTGGATTACCAGGACGTTTCCCCGAAGCAGATCGTGGGCGTCTCGGCGGCGCTGATTCCCTTCCTGGAACATGACGACGCCAACCGCGCGTTGATGGGTTCCAACATGCAGAGCCAGGCTGTGCCCCTCATGCGCCCGGAAGCGCCCATCGTCTCGACGGGCATGGAATACCGCGCGGCGCGCGACTCCGGCCAGGTGGTGATTTCCGAGCATGACGGACAGATTATCTCCGTCACCTCCGAGCGCGTCATCGTGCGCGACCACGACGGGCAGGAGCACGTGTACGGCCTGCGCCGCTTCACGCGCTCGAACCAGAGCACGACCATTGACCAGCATCCGGTGGTGATGAAGGGGCAGTGGGTTCGCAAGGGGGACGTGCTGGCCGACAGTTCCTCGACTGAGGCTGGCGAGTTGGCGCTGGGCCAGAACGTGCTGGTGGCCTTCCTTTCTTGGGAAGGTGGGAACTTCGAGGATGCGATCCTCATCAGCGAGGATCTGGTGCGCAACGACCGCTTTACCTCGGTGCACATCGAGAAGTACGAGGTTGAGGCGCGCGATACCAAGCTGGGCCCCGAAGAAATCACGCGTGACATCCCCAACGTGGGCGAGGAAGCGCTGAAGGATCTGGACGAGCGTGGCATCATCCGCATCGGCGCGGAGGTTGGCCCGAACGATATCCTGGTGGGCAAGATCACCCCTAAGGGCGAGACCGAGCTTACTCCAGAAGAAAAACTGCTGCGCGCCATCTTTGGCGAAAAGGCACGCGAGGTGAAGGATTCCTCCCTGCGGCTGCCGCATGGCGACCGCGGTAAGATTGTGGCTATCCGCGAGTTCACGCGCGATACCCATCAGGACCTGCCGGCAGGGGTGGAACAGATGGTCCGTGTGTCGGTGGCCCAGACGCGCAAGCTCCAGGCGGGCGACAAGATGGCAGGGCGCCACGGGAACAAGGGCGTTGTGTCCCAGGTAGTCCCCGTCGAAGACTTGCCCTTCCTGGATGATGGGACGCCAGTGGAAATCGTGCTCAACCCGTTGGGCGTTCCCGCCCGCATGAACATTGGTCAGGTGCTGGAAACACACCTAGGCTGGGCGGCTGATCGTCTCGGCTTCCGTGCCATCACGCCCGTGTTCGACGGCGCCAAAGAGCGACAGATTGCCGCCGAGTTGGCGCGTGGCTGGCTCATTGACCTGGCGTGGGAAGAGTTGGGCAGCGTGGCGTTGGAGGCAGTGCGCGCTGCAGGGTTCGACCTGACGGAGTTGGAAAACGACGACGAGGCGCGCCAGCTTTACCTTGCCAACCGCCTCAGCGAGCAGGAGATGGCAGAAAGCGAGCTTGAAGAAATCCTTCGTTCGCCACGCCAGATGCGTCGAGAATGGCTGGAAATGTGGCTGGAGGAAAAGGGCTTCGAGCCCAGCAGCCTGCTGATCTGGGAAACCGATAAGCGCGACGACGACGCGCAGTTCGAGGTGGACACCGCAGTGATGCGCTTCACCCTGGAACAGTGGATCCAGCATCATGGGCAGGAGGAGCGCCTGGCCGCCTCGGGCGTGGCTACGAGCGACCTGCGCGCCTTCGAAGAGGTGGCGCGCGAGATTGCAGTGGAGATCGGCTGGCCGTTGCCCACCAGCGGCAAGCAGCGTCTTTACGATGGCAAGACCGGGGAAGCCTTCGACAATCCGGTGACGGTGGGCGTGATCAACATGCTCAAGCTGGCCCACCTGGTCGAGGACAAGGTCCATGCGCGCTCGACTGGCCCATACAGCCTCGTCACGCAGCAGCCCCTGGGTGGCAAGGCGCAGTTTGGCGGCCAGCGCTTTGGGGAGATGGAGGTGTGGGCGCTGGAAGCGTATGGCGCGGCCTACACCCTGCAGGAGATGCTCACTGTCAAGTCGGACGATACGGTGGGCCGCACCAAGACCTACGAAGCCATCGTCAAGGGTGAGCCCATCGGCGCCCCTGGGGTCCCGGAAAGCTTCCGCGTGCTGGTCAAGGAACTGCAATCGCTTGGCCTGAGCGTCGAGGTGGTCAGCGAGGACAACGACCGTATCACCTTCGGCAAGCAGGTCGAGGAAGAAAAGATTCCGAGCCTTGGCTTTGGCCTCGGTGCCATGCCTACGCCGGGTGATTGAGAGAAGCTAATCGCCAGGCGAGGGGTAGACGATCCAATCATAGAGGTTTGACAGGGAATGCTCTCTATGATATGATTGTTCGTCGTTACGCTTGGCTGAATCAAGCCGAGCCATTCCAGTGATGGATTGATGCAATTTCAGCGGACGCCCGCTGCACGATGCGGGCGTCCGTTTCTGTGGAAGCGAATCGAGCGGAGCAAGTTAGTCCGCCAGAAAACAAGACTGGATCCAGAAGGGAAAAGCCTGTGCCGACTATTAATCAATTGGTTCGCAAGGGGCGCAAGCAGACCCGGCGCAAGAGCAAGGCACCCGCGTTCCGCGTGAGCTACAATGCCATCAAAGGTAGGCCCACCCGGAATCCAAAGGGCGCCCCGCAGCGGCGTGGCGTTTGCACCAATGTCCGTACGGCGACCCCGAAGAAGCCGAACTCGGCACTGCGCAAGATTGCCCGCGTGCGCCTGACAAATGGTGTGGAAATCACAGCTTATATCCCTGGTGAGGGCCACAACCTGCAGGAGCATAACGTGGTGCTGGTGCGCGGTGGCCGCGTGAAGGACCTTCCAGGCGTGCGCTATCACATTGTGCGCGGTGCGCTGGACGCGGCGGGCGTGACGGATCGCAAGCGCGGCCGCAGCAAGTATGGAACGAAGAAGGCCGGTGTGGGTAAACCCGGCGCGAAGAAGCGGAAGTAATCCTTTCCGTACATCGGAATCGTTGACAGTCTCTTATTAACCTCTCTTTCCCAACACTATCGAACGCAATTCATAGGTTCCGCTGCACAACGTTGCACGAACCGTAGACCCCGAACGATGCGCCCCGCGCATCTTCAGACAGAGCGTCAAGCTCCCTCGTGGTGGGGTCGAGTGGCAGATGCCACCCGACACAAACCAGTCTGTGTCTACGGTTCTCCCCCTCACGAGGGAGTTTTGTTTGTCTAGCGCCTGGAGCGGAACTGAGGGCGATAGCGTAGCGTTTATCGGAGGACGATCATGCCAAGACGAGGACAAGCGCCAAAGCGCACGGTGGAGCCCGATCCGAAGTTCGGGAGCCAGCAGGCGAGCCGCTTCATCAACAAGCTCATGCTGCAGGGCAAGAAGAGCACAGCCCAGCGTATCTTTTACGGTGCTCTGGACACGGCGTCCAACCGCCTGGGGCAGACGCCACTGGAAGTGTTTGAGCAGGCACTGCGCAACGTGATGCCGCTCATGGAAGTGCGCCCCCGCCGCGTGGGGGGGTCTACCTATCAGGTGCCGATGGAAATTCGTGCTGATCGCCGCCAGAGCCTGGCATTTCGCTGGCTGATTGCGGCGGCGCGCGGGCGCCACGGGCGCTCGATGGCAGAAAAGCTGTCCAACGAGTTCATGGACGCTTTTAACAACACGGGCTCGGCCGTCAAGAAGAAGGAAGACGTTCATCGCATGGCGGAAGCAAACAAGGCTTACAGCCACTTCCGCTGGTAACCTGGGGTTACAGGGTGCAGGGTACAGGGGTTGCTTGGATTCCCAACAGACCCCGTTAGCCTTCAACCGATTACCCTAAAAGGATAGATAGCATGGCCATTGATCTGAACCGGATTCGCAACATTGGGATTATTGCCCACATTGACGCGGGCAAGACTACGACAACCGAGCGCATCTTGTTCTTTACGCAGAAGATCCACCGCATCGGCGAGGTCCATGAGGGCGCTGCGACGATGGACTGGATGGAGCAAGAGCGCGAGCGCGGCATCACCATTACTGCCGCCGCGACGACCACCGAATGGCGCGATCATCAGATCAACGTCATTGATACGCCGGGCCACATTGACTTCACCGTAGAAGTGCAGCGCTCCCTGCGCGTGCTGGACGGGGGCGTGGTGGTCTTCGATGCTGTGGCCGGTGTGGAGCCCCAGTCGGAGACAGTGTGGCGGCAGGCGGACCGTTATGATGTGCCGCGCATTTGTTTCGTGAACAAGATGGACCGCACGGGCGCAAACTACGACCGAACCATTGACATGATCGTGGATCGGCTTGGTGCCAACCCGGTGCGCATCCAACTCCCCATTGGCCGCGAGGATACCTTCCGCGGCGTGGTGGACTTGATTGAAAACGTCGCTGTGATCTACGGCGATGACCTGGGTGCAGCCAGCCAGCGGACCACCATCCCGGCTGGGATGGAAGAGGAAGTGGACGCTGCCCGCGAGACGATGATCGAGAAGATCGCCGAGACAGATGAAGAGCTCACGCTCAAGTATCTGGAGGGCGAAGAGATCTCGACCGAGGAGCTCCGTGTGGCGCTCCGCCGCGCTACGCTAGGGAACCAGCTCGTCCCCGTCCTGTGTGGTGCCGCCCTGCGTAACAAGGGCGTGCAGATGGTGCTTGACGCCATCGTGGATTACCTCCCCTCGCCGCTCGACATTCCGGCGGTGCGCGGTACCCACCCCAAAGACCTCGACGAAGTGCTGAGCCGCGAACCCAACGCCTCGGAGCCCCTGGCGGCGCTGGCGTTCAAGATTGCGGTGGACCCCTTTGTGGGCCGCCTCGCCTTCGTGCGCGTCTATTCGGGCGTGATGAAGAGCGGCGAGACGATCATGAACACCACGCAGGACAAGCGCGAGCGCATCGGACGCATGGTGCGCCTGCATGCCAACAGCCGCGAGGACATTACCGAGATTCGCGCAGGCGATATCGGAGCGATCCTCGGCCCCAAGAACACCTTCACCGGCGACACCCTCGCCTCGATGGAAAACCCCATCCTGCTGGAAAAAATCTCCTTCCCCGAGCCGGTGATCCGCGTTGCCATCGAGCCTAATTCGAAGGCAGACCAGGACAAGATGGGTGAGGGATTGCGCCGCCTGGCTGAGGAAGACCCGACCTTCCGCGTGGAAGGCAACGTGGAAACCGGTCAGACGGAAATCGCAGGCATGGGCGAGCTTCACCTGGAAGTGATCGTGGACCGCCTGATGCGCGAGTTCAAGGTCAGCGCCCGCGTCGGTCGCCCCCAGGTGGCCTATCGCGAGACGATTACCCGCCCCGTCACCGCACGCGGCCTCTTCAAGCGCCAGACAGGTGGTAAGGGTCAGTACGGCGATTGCGTGGTTGAGTTCAGCCCCGCCGAACTCGGCCAGGGCTTCGTTTTCGAGAACGGGATTGTCGGTGGCTCGATTCCACGAGAGTACATTCCCGCTATCGAGAAGGGCATCAAGGAAGCGTTGGAAGGCGGCATCGTCGCGGGCTACCCGATGGTGGACGTGAAGGCGCGCCTGATTGACGGCTCCTACCACGACGTAGACTCCTCGGAAATGGCCTTCAAGATCGCTGGCTCTCTGGCGCTGAAGGAAGCCGTGCCCAAGGCAGGCCCTGTCATCATGGAGCCGCTGATGCGCGTGGAGGTCGTGATACCGGATGAGTTTACCGGGTCGGTGGTGGGCGACTTGTCCAGCCGCCGTGGCCAGATCGAGGGCATGGAGCCGCGCGGCGATGGCAGCACGACCGTCCGTTCCTTCGTGCCGCTGAGTGAGATGTTCGGCTACGCGACGGACCTGCGTTCCGCCACGAGCGGGCGCGGCGTCTTCTCGATGGAGTTCGCTCGCTACGAGCCGCTGCCGAAGAACCTGGCTGACGAGGTCATCGCGGGTAAGCGCAAGTAACAAGGTGGGTTCCTGGTACAGGTGAGTGCACCGTGCAGTCACCTGACGCCCTCCCTCTTCCTTCATCCGCAACCTGCAACGTTCAACCTGCAAGATTATTTAGGAGAAGCGCTCTAATGGCGAAAGAAAAGTTTGTACGCAACAAGCCACACGTGAACATCGGGACGATTGGGCACGTGGACCATGGCAAGACGACGCTGACGGCGGCGATCACCAAGACGCTGTCGAAGAAGGGCTGGGCGGATTTTTCGGCCTTCGATCAGATTGACAATGCGCCGGAAGAGCGGGCGCGCGGTATCACGATTGCGATCTCGCACGTGGAATACCAGACGGAAAACCGCCACTACGCGCACGTGGACTGCCCGGGGCACGCCGACTACATCAAGAACATGATCACCGGCGCGGCGCAGATGGACGGCGCGATCCTGGTGGTCTCGGCGCCGGACGGGCCGATGCCGCAGACGCGCGAGCACGTGCTGCTGGCGCGCCAGGTGGAAGTGCCGGCCATCGTGGTCTTCCTGAACAAGGTAGACATGATGGACGACGAAGAACTGCTCGAACTGGTCGAGCTGGAACTGCGCGAACTGCTCGACAGCTACCAGTTCCCCGGCGACGAGACGCCCATCGTGCGCGGCTCGGCGCTGGCGGCGCTGGAAGAAAGCAGCAACGACCCGACGGCGGCCAACTACGCGCCGATCTGGGAACTGATGCAGGCGGTGGACGAGTACATTCCGACGCCGGAGCGCGAGGTGGACAAGCCCTTCCTGATGCCGATCGAGGACGTCTTCTCGATCAAGGGGCGCGGGACCGTGGTGACGGGGCGCATCGAGCGCGGGACAGTGAAGGTGGGCGAGACGGTCTCGATCGTGGGGCTGCGCGACACGCAGAGCACGACGGTGACGGGCGTCGAGATGTTCCACAAGCTGCTGGACCAGGGGCAGGCGGGGGACAACGTGGGCATCCTGCTGCGCGGCGTGGGGCGCGAGGACGTGGAGCGCGGGCAGGTGCTGGCCAAGCCGGGCACCATCACCCCGCACACGCAGTTCAACGCCGAGGTCTACGTGCTGCGCAAGGAAGAAGGCGGCCGCCACACCCCCTTCTTCAACGGCTACCGCCCGCAGTTCTACATGCGCACGATGGACGTGACCGGCTCGGTGACGCTGCCGGAAGGGGTCGAGATGGTCATGCCGGGCGACAACATCGCCGTCGAGGTGGAGTTGATCGTGCCGGTGGCCCTGGACGAGGGCTCGCGCTTTGCCGTGCGCGAGGGCGGCCGCACCGTTGGTGCCGGCGTCATCACCAAGATCATCAAGTAAGTAGGCAAGGTCTGGCTAGGGCACCCGGTTGCGCAGCGCGGGAAGGGGCAGCGCCCGGTGCGGCGAATAGTACCTGCACCGGGGCTCGCCCCGCCCTTACCTGACAACCTGTACCCGTCAACCGATCGAGGAAATTATGGCAAGACAGAAAATTCGCATCCGGCTAAAAGCGTACGATCACCGACTGCTGGACCAATCGGCCCAGCAGATTGTGGAAACGGCAGAGCGTACGGGCGCACGGGTGATTGGTCCGGTTCCTTTGCCGACACGCATCGAGAAATTCACAGTCATGCGCTCGACCTTCATTGACAAGGACTCGCGCGAGCAGCTGGAAATTCGCACGCATAAGCGGCTCATTGACGTAGTAGATCCGGACAGCAAGACGATTGACAGCCTAATGAAGTTGACACTTCCAGCCGGAGTGGACATCGAAATCAAGTTGTAAGGGTGAGGGTAAGGTTAAGACAAGGTCCAGGCGAATGTGGGACCGAGCAGGGGTGAGAGGGCCACAGGGCCGCTACCCCCGCCGCCCTTTCGCTACAACCTTAACCTCCGCTTCAGCCTCGACCTTTGATGGGGGATGAGGGACATGAAAGGTATTTTGGGAAAGAAAGTGGGCATGACCCAGATTTACGGACAGGATGGCGAAATCATTCCTGTTACCGTGATCGAGGCGGGTCCCTGCTTTGTGACGCAAATCAAGACGAAAGCGACTGACGGTTATGACGCAGTGCAGGTAGGGTTCGACGAGGTGAAGCAAGCTCGTCTGACCAAGCCGGAACTGGGTCACCTGCAGAAGGCCAGCGCACCCGCGTTGCGCCACCTGCGCGAGTTTGAGTTGGAGCCGGGCGAAGAAGTACAGTTGGGCCAGCGCCTGGATGCGACGGTATTCGAGGTGGGCGACGTGGTGGACGTGACTGGCACCAGCAAGGGCAAGGGATTTGCAGGTGCTATCAAGCGCCACCACTTTTCCCGCCAGCGCAAGACGCACGGTCAGTCAGACCGAGAGCGCGCGCCGGGCTCGCTGGGAGCAGGCACGACGCCAGGGCGCACCTTCAAGGGCAAGCGCATGGGGGGCCGTATGGGCGGCGACCGCGTTACCGTTCAAAATTTGAAGGTTGTGCTGGTAGACGCAGAGCGCAACATGCTGGCGATTAAGGGTGCGGTTCCTGGCGCAAAGGATGGGCTAGTAATGATCCGCCCCGCCGTGAAAGCCCCGTAGCGTTTGAACCGGGCTGGCGACGGATATAACACCCACGGTCAAACGGTTGAGGGAAACATGAAAGCAACGGTTTATAACATGAGAGGCGAGCAGGTCGAGGAGATTGACCTGCTGGAAAGCATCTTCGACATCGAGCCGCATCGGAGCGTGATGCACCAGGCGTTGGTGCGCCAGATGGCGAATGCGCGCCAGGGCACGCACAGCACCAAGACTCGCTCCGAGGTGAAGCGCACCGGCAGCAAGGTGTGGCGGCAAAAGGGTACCGGTCGTGCCCGCCAGGGCTCGCGCCGTGCGCCCCACTGGGTGGGCGGCGGTATCGCCTTCGGGCCAAAGCCGCGCGATTACAGCAAGCGCATGACGCAGAAGATGCGTCGGCTGGCCATCCGCTCTGCGCTGGCAGCCAAGGCCCAGGCCGGGCAATTGAAGCTGGTGGATGACCTTAGCTTCGAGCGCCCCAGGACGCGCGACGCGGCGGCAGTGTTGTCGGCGCTCGGCGTGAACAAGAGTGCCGTGGTGCTGGTGGGTGCCGTGGAGAACGACGAGAACGTGTCGCGCTCCTTCGGCAACCTGGAAAAGGTGACGGCGCTGCATTGGCAGTATGTGAACGTGCGCGACCTGCTGGGTCACGAGCACCTTATCATGCCACTTGCCGCCCTTCAACGCATCGAAGCGCTCTGGGGTTAAGGAGGAGCCATGAATCTTTATCAAGTCTTGCTGCGCCCCATCGTAACCGAAAAGACGATGGCGGAGACGGACCAGTACAACAAGTTCGTCTTTGAAGTGGCGTTGAAAGCCAACAAGCCGCAGATCAAAGAAGCGGTCGAGAAAATCTTTGATGTCGAGGTGGTGGACGTACACACCATGATCATCAAGGGGAAGAATCGCCGCTGGGGCCGTACCTTTTACAAGACACAAAGTTGGAAGAAGGCGATTGTCACCCTGGCGCAGGGCGACAGCATCACTTTCTTTGAGGGCGTATAGCCGACTCAGGCGGCGGTGAGGCGCCGGGCACAGATGCGCTGTAGTGCGACGCACGCCTGATGCCCTGGCTGCCGAGGCTTGGACTACGAGGAGAATTGAACGATGGCAATTAAGATTTACAAGCCAACGTCGCCGGGGCGGCGCGGCATGACGACCAACGCATTTGATGAGCTGACCAAGGGCGCAAAGCCGGAAAAGTCCTTGACTGTCGCGCTCAAGAAGCACGGTGGACGAAACCATCATGGCCGAATCACTGTGCGACACCGTGGCGGTGGCCACAAGCGCAAGTATCGCATCATTGATTGGACGCGTACAAAGGATGGGATTCCGGGCCGTGTGGATAGCATCCAGTACGACCCCAATCGCTCTGCGAATATCGCCCTCATCGTGTATGTGGATGGCGAGAAGCGCTACATCATCGCTCCCTCCGGCCTGCGCGTCGGCCAGACGGTGATGAGCGGCCCACAGGCGGAGATTGAAACAGGCAACGCCCTGCTTCTCCGTGACATCCCTGTCGGTACCACGATTCATAATATTGAGCTGGAGCCGGGGCGCGGGGCGCAGATGGTGCGTGCCGCAGGTGGCAGCGCGCAGCTGCTGGCCAAAGAGGGGGATTATGCAACCCTTCGATTGCCCAGTGGTGAGATTCGTCGCGTTCACGTGCTATGCCGTGCCACCATCGGCCAGGTTGGCAACGCCGACCATCAGAACATCAAGATCGGCAAGGCGGGGCGCAAGCGCCGCATGGGCAGGCGGCCTGTGGTGCGCGGCTCCGTGATGAATCCGGTGGATCACCCGCATGGTGGTGGCGAGGGGCGTGCCCCCATCGGCCTGGCGGGGCCCAAGACCCCCTGGGGCAAGCCTGCCCTTGGCAAGAAGACACGGCGCAACAAGCGCTCGAATTCGCTCATCGTGCGCCGTCGCGCGTCGAAGCGACGCTAACGATTGGCGCCTGGATCGAGGCGCGGCTAGCCGCCGCGCCGCCAGGCCTGAAGGAGAGAGATATGGCACGTTCTTTGAAGAAGGGTCCCTTTATTGAGCCGCGGCTGCTGTCGAAGGTTGAGAAGTTGAACCAGAGCAGCAAGCGCACGGTTATCAAGACGTGGAGCCGCGCCTCGACGGTCTTCCCGCAGATGGTGGGGCACACGATTGCCATCCACAATGGTCGCCAGCACATTCCGGTGTACATCACCGAGAACATGGTGGGCCATAAGCTGGGTGAGTTCGCGCCGACGCGCACCTTCCGCGGGCACGACGCAGGCAAGAAGACCAAGGCGCGACGGTAGTCGCGCCCCCATGGGCTGCTGCTGCTGACCCAACGGGTGACAAGCGGCGGAGGGCGAAGGAACTGAACTACTTATGGAAACTACAGAAGCACGCGCAGTAGTCAAAGACATCCGCATGTCGCCTCAAAAGGTGCGCCTCGTGATTGACGTGGTGCGCGGGATGAGTGTGAATGAAGCGCTCGCACAGTTAAAGTTTATGCCACAGCGCGCTGCCAAGCCGGTGAGCAAGGTCATTGCGAGCGCGGCGGCCAACGCAGAAGAAAACCTGGGGCTGAGCCGCGACAACATGTATGTGGCGACGATCATGGCCGATGAGGCGCGCACGCGCCGCTGGCGACGCTTTGGGGCGCGTGGTCGCTTCAAGCCCATCCTGCGCCGCAGCAGCCACATCACCGTGATCTTGAAAGAGCGAGCACTCTAAAAAGGAGAGCATCTTGGGACGCAAAGTACATCCTTATGGATTCCGGTTGGGCATCATCAAAGACTGGAAGGCCAAGTGGTACGCGGAAGGGACGCGCTACGCCGAGTTGCTGCAAGAGGACCTGGCCATCCGCGATTACATCCGTAAAAAGATGGGACGCGCCGGGATCAGCGACATTCAGATCGAGCGCTTTCCCAAGCAGGTAGCCCTGACGATCCACACCGCTAAGCCGGGGATCATCATTGGTCGCAAGGGCGCTAACGTCAAGGAACTTCGCGAGGAGCTCGAAAAGCTGACCTCGAAGAAGATCAAAATAGACATTCACGAGATTGAGAACCCTGACATTGACGCCTATCTGATTGCGGAAAGCATCGCGCAGCAGATCGAGCGCCGCGTGAGCCACCGCCGCGCCATGAAACAGGCGATCCAGCGAGCCATGCGCGCTGGGGCGCAGGGGGTCCGAATCGCGATTGGTGGCCGCCTGGGCGGTGGGGATATGGCCCGCCGCGAGGATGCACAGGAAGGGCGCGTGCCGCGTCACACGCTCCGCGCCGATATTGACTACGCGACTGCCGAAGGCGTGACCACCTACTCCACCATCGGTGTGAAGGTCTGGGTGTACAAGGGCGAAGTGCTGGAAGGCGCCGTCCCAGCGTAGCTCACGCGCTTCTGCCTGGGGGTCGGGCCTGGCCCGGCGACGCAGAGGGAAAGGAAAACGAAGTATGTTGATGCCAAAGCGAATGAAGTACCGCAAGCAGTTTCGCGGTCGCATGAAGGGCCAGGCCACGCGGGGCAACACCGTGAGTTTCGGTGATTACGCCTTGCAGGCGCTGGAGCCGGCCTGGATCACCAGCCGCCAGATCGAGGCGGCGCGCCGTGCGGTGATGCGCTACGTGCGTCGTACCGGTAAGCTGTGGATCCGCGTCTTCCCGGACAAGCCTGTGACCCAGCGCGCCGCCGAGACGCGCATGGGGTCCGGCAAGGGGGCCGTGGACCATTATGTAGCAGTGGTGCGCCCCGGGCGCGTGCTGTTCGAGATTAACGGCGTATCAGAAGAGCAGGCCAAAGAGGCCTTCCGCCTGGCGGGGCACAAGTTGCCCATCAAGACCCAGATGATCCGCCGTGCAGATGTCACGCTCGGTGGCGAGGGAGTGGAATGATGGAGGCGAAAGAACTCCGCGATTTGAAAGAAAATGAGCTTCAGCAGCGGCTAGATGAGGCCTATGAGGAGCTCTGGAACTTGCGCTTCAAGCACGCGACCAACCAACTCGCCGACACGAACCAACTGAAGCGCGTGCGCAAGGAGATTGCGCGGCTGAAGACGGTTCAGCGCGAACGAGAAATTTGGGCCGAATACGAAGCGCAGCAGGAGTAGCAACAATGCGCGAGCAACGAAAGCAGTTGGTAGGAACCATCGTCAGCGACAAGATGGACAAGACCGTCGTGGTGCGGGTGGAGCGCGTGTCGCGCCATCCCCTCTATGGCAAGGTGATGCGCACCTCGAAGAAGTACCAGGCGCATGACGAGCAGAACGAGGGGCGCGAAGGGGACCGTGTACGCATCCTGGAATCGAAGCCGTACAGCAAGAACAAGAAGTGGGTTCTGCTGGAGATTGTCGAGAGACCGGAAAGAGTCTAACCCATGATCCAACAAGAAACACGGTTGAAGGTGGCGGACAACTCCGGCGCTCGCGAGCTGCTGTGCATCAAGGTGCTGGGCGGCGCGCGCCGTCGCTATGCCGGGCTGGGCGACATCATCGTTTGCTCGGTCAAGGCAGCACAGCCCAACGCCGCAGTGAAGAAGGGCGACGTTGTGCGCGCGGTGATCGTCCGCACGACCAAGGAGCATGGCCGCCCGGATGGCTCCTACATTCGCTTTGATGAGAACGCGGCGGTGCTGCTGGACGGCAACAACAACCCGCGTGGCACACGCATCTTCGGCCCTGTCGCCCGCGAGCTACGCGAGCAGGGGCACATGAAGATTGTCTCGCTCTCGCCCGAAGTGCTTTGAGTTTGGATTTGGGATCTGGGAGCGGTGCGGCGCATAGGGCGTTGTCAGGCCAAATCCGAGATTCCAGATCTGAAACAGAGTGGGGAAGGAAAATAGAACGATGAATATCAAAAAGGGTGACACCGTAGAGGTGATCTCCGGAAATCACAAGGGCCAGCGCGGCGAAGTGCAGCGCGTCGTGCCAGGCAAGGTGAAGTGGGGCCGCGCGCGGGGCATGCACGACCCTGACCACGACCGAGTGGTGGTGGCAGGGGTGAACCTGATCAAGCGGCACCAGCGCCGCACGGGCCGCGTCCGCACGCAGGTGGGCATCATCGAGCGTGAAGCGCCGCTCCATCACTCAAACGTGATGGTGGTGTGCCCCAAGTGCGACCAGCCGACCCGCATGGGCGTTGATCGCTCATCCGGCAAGAAAGTCCGTATGTGCAAAAAATGTGGCGGGGCGGTTGACCGCTAGCGCAGGTACAGGGGAACGGGCGCAGCGCACTGGCATGTAACCACTGCCGAACCGTTGACGGGCCCTAGCTCCCCTCAACTGACGCCCTGGACCCTGCAACCTGAGAAGAGGGAATGATGGCACGATTGAAGACAGAATTTAAAGAGCGGGTGGCACCTTCTCTGATGGCGGATCTAAATCTAAAGAACCCCATGCAGGTGCCGCAGGTGCAAAAGGTCGTCATCAACATTGGGATGGGTGAGGCCTTGACGAATGCCAATTCGGTGGAGGCAGCGAGCCGCGACCTGGCCATTATCACCGGGCAGAAGCCGGTGGTAACACGCGCCAAGAAGAGCGTGGCCAACTTCCGCCTGCGCGAGGGTCAGGCCATCGGGGTGAAGGTGACCCTGCGCGGCTCGCGCATGTGGGGGTTCCTGGATCGTCTGATCAACGTGGCCCTGCCACGCCAGCGCGACTTTCGTGGCATCTCGCCCGATTCGTTCGACGGGCGCGGCAACTATACGCTGGGCCTGACCGAGCAGCTGATCTTCCCAGAAATTGATTACGATCAGATTGATCGCTTGCGCGGGATGGAGATTACCATCGTGACAAGCGCACAGACCGATGATGCAGGGCGACGGCTTCTCACCGCGTTGGGCATGCCCTTCCGCGAGCGGTAAGCCAGAGCAGGCGAGCCGGTTGGCAGGTGGAGACGGCCCGCTACGCGATCTCGCTTTACGAGCCCGAGACCTTCACTCTGCCTACTACTATGGAGGAGATTCATGGCAAAAAAGTCCATGATTGCACGTGAAAAGAATCGTAAGTATGAGGTGCGCGTGCGCAACCGCTGCGAGCGCTGCGGTCGCCCACGTGGCTACATGCGTCGCTTCCAGCTTTGCCGCATCTGCTTTCGTGAGTTGGCCCTGAAGGGGCACATTCCGGGCATTGTTAAATCAAGCTGAAAAGGCGCAGGAGACAAGACGATGACAGTTTCTGATCCAATCGCAGACATGTTGACGCGTATCCGCAATGCGCTCATGGCCAAGCATCCCTATGTGGTGGTCCCGACGAGCGGGATCAAAAAGGACATAGCGGAATTGTTGGCCAACGAGGGCTACGTGGGGCGCGTGGAAAATATTCAGGACGGCACGTGGCCGCAGCTTCGCATTCAGCTCAAGTATGATGAGAAGCGCAAGCCGGTCATCACGAACCTGAAGCGAGTCAGCAAGCCGGGGCGCCGTGTGTACAAGGGCAAGGACGAGATCCCCTGGGTGCTCAGCGGCGTTGGGATTGCTATTCTCAGCACGTCACGTGGGGTGATGACGGATCGCCAGGCACGCCGTGTGGGCGTGGGTGGCGAAGTCCTTTGCTACATTTGGTAGGAAGGGCTGAACGGTCAGCGTCGCGGCTCGCGCCGGCAACTGCCGGGCGCGCTATGCGGCTGCATGGGCGTTTGCATGCAACAAGGAGGGTGTAAACAATGTCCCGCATTGGTAAAAAGCCTGTCGCCCTGGCGCAGGGCGTGGACGTACAGGTGACAGAGGGAACGGTGACGGTCAAGGGGCCGAAGGGCACCCTGAGCCGCACGTTTCCCAACAACGTAGATATCGCGCTGGACAATGGCGAGGTGGTCGTCACGCGCCATAGCGATAACAAGGCTGACCGTGCGATGCATGGCACCACGCGCTCCCTCATTGCCAACATGGTCGAGGGCGTTTCGAACGGCTATCGCCGCGAACTGAATATCGAGGGCACTGGCTATCGTGCCGAGGTCCAGGGCAAGAACGTGGTACTCAGCGTGGGTTACTCGCACCCGGTGGTGATCGAGCCGCCCCAGGGCGTCACCTTCGAGGTGCCCCGAACGAACAAGCAGATCATCATCACCGGCATTGACAAAGAAGTGGTCGGCGAGATAGCAGCCAAGATCCGCGGCGTTCGTCCGCCCGAGCCCTACAAGGGCAAGGGGATCATGTACGCGGGCGAGCGGATTCGCCGCAAGGCCGGTAAGTCGAAGGGTAAGTAAGCACTGCGGGGACATAGCCCGTTGGGCTAGTCATCTATTCAAAGTCCACGTTCAGGCTCGGCCCGCAGTCGGGGCGAACGTGGCGTAGAGGGAGCTTGAACGATATGGCAGGCATGAGTGAGCGGCAGAGACGGCGTTCCACGCGCGCGGCGCGGATACGACGCCAGACGCGCGTACGGCGCAAGGTGCACGGCACCGCTGAGCGCCCCAGGCTGAACGTGTTCCGCAGCCTGGAGCACATTTACGCACAAGTGATTGACGATGCCGCTGGTCACACGCTGGCATCCGCCAGCACGCTGGACGCCAGCCTGCGCGATGAGGCGGCCAAGAGCAAGAAGACCGAGGCTGCCAAGCAGGTAGGGGTGCTGATCGCTGAGCGTGCGCGTTCGGCGGGGGTGACCAAGGTGGTTTTTGACCGGGCCGGTTACAAGTATCATGGCCGTGTGAAGGCGCTGGCCGATGCGGCGCGTGAGGGCGGATTGGAGTTCTAGGCCAGTGACGGAGGGGTCGTTGACCCGTCACGGATGAACGGAGAAAGTATGCCAAAGCGAGAGCGAAAAAAAGAGCGAGAACGGGAAGAGCGGCGCGAGGTCCCTGAGTACGAGGAAAAGGTGGTCGCGATCGCCCGCACGGCGAAGGTCGTGAAGGGCGGACGCCGCTTTGGATTCCGTGCCTGTGTGGTCATCGGGGATGGCAAGGGCCGGGTCGGCGTCGGCATCGGCAAGGCACGCGAGGTGCCCAATGCCATCCGCAAGGGTGTGGAAGCCGCGAAAAAGCACATGTTGGACGTGCCCCTGCTGGAGCACACGATCCCCCACGTGGTCGAGGCGCATGACTCGGCAGCACGCGTCATCTTGAAGCCTGCCTCGCCCGGCACGGGCGTGATTGCGGGCGGCGGCGTGCGCGCCGTGGTGGAGGCCGCGGGCATCCAGAACATCCTCACCAAGTCCCTCGGCAGCGACAACACGTTGAACGTGGTCCGCGCTACCTTTAAGGCGCTCGGCTCGCTGAAGGACCTGGAAAAGGAAGCCGCCCTGCGCGGCAAGACGCTAGCCCAGATCGCGCCGCCCTGGTACAAGACAAAGGAGCGGATCGGTGGCTGATAAGTTTATCCGAGTGAAGTATGTGAAGAGCACCATCGGCTACAACCAGAAGCAGAAGGATACGGTTGCGTCGTTGGGGCTGCGCAAGTTAGGGCAAGTCAAGACCCTTCCCGCAACGGATGCCGTGCTCGGCATGTGCCGCGCCGTCCCGCATCTGGTGAGCTGGGAAGCCGTGTCTCCTGACGAGTCGGAAGGGTAGCACGGGAAGGGGGCACCGCCCCCTCCCGTCCTGCTGCCAAGCACCACGCGCCGCCCGGAGGGGCGTGGAAGAACGAAGGAAGCAATTCATGGCGAATGACAACGAGAGTATCCAACTGCACGACCTGCGCCCTGCGCCGGGCAGCACCAAGCAGCGCAAGCGAGTGGGTCGTGGCAACGGGGGCAAGGGCGGCACGTACGCGGGCCGCGGGCGCAAGGGCCAGGGCGCGCGCTCTGGCGGCACCAAGGGTCCCTACTTTGAGGGTGGCCAGCTGCCGCTCGTGCGCCGTCTGCCGCGCAAGCGCGGCTTCACGAACATCTTCCGCGTGCCCTTCCGCATTGTGAATGTGGGGCGGCTGGAGAAGTTGTTTGAGCCGGGCGACGAGATCACGCCGGACACTCTTCTGGCGCGCGGCATCATCAAGAAGGGCAAGAATCCTGTCAAGGTGTTGGCCGAGGGAGAGCTGGGCAAGGCCCTGACGATTCAGGCGCATGCCTTCAGCCAGGGTGCCCGCGAAAAGATTGAAGCGGCAGGCGGCCAGGTGATTGAACTGGCTTATGAGACACCTGTCGGGGATGCAACCGAGGAATAACCGAGCATGGGGGCAGGGTCGCGGCAGGGCTGATGAGGCCCTGCCGTGGTCCGTGCTCCCTTTGGCTTGTTAGGCCTCCTAAAGGAGTAACCGATGCTTCAAGCGGTACGAAACGCGTTTCGGCTGCCCGACCTGCGCGCCAAGATCCTCCTCACGCTGGGCGTCCTGGTAATCTATCGTCTCGCGGCGCACGTTCCCGTGCCCGGGGTGAATCAAGAGGCGCTTGCGAATTTCTTCCAGGACAACACGCTGGGGCAGTTGTACAACCTGTTGTCTGGCGGGGCGCTGGCAAACTTTTCTGTGATGGCGATGGGGGTGTACCCGTACATCACCGCCTCGATCATCATCCAGCTGCTGACCCCCCTTGTCCCGCACCTGGACGAACTGTCCAAAGAGGGGGAGCAGGGGCAAAACCGGCGCAACCAGTATACGCACTGGCTCACTGTGCCGTTGGCCTTCCTGACAGGCGTGGGGCAGATTGCTATCATGCGGCAGGCAGGGGTCTTTCCTGATTTTGGCTTCAACCTGCCCTCTATCGCCACGTTGCTTGCCCTGACGGCAGGGACGATGTTTGCCGTCTGGCTCGGCGAGTTGATTACCGAGCGCGGGATTGGGAACGGCGTCTCGATCATTATTTTCGGGGGCATCCTGGCGGGGGCACCTGCCTCGATCGCCCAGATATGGGCCACGAGCCGCGTGCAACTCCTGCTGTTCTTGCTGGTCATGGTATTCACTGTCTACGTGATTGTGATGATTCAGGAAGGGCAGAGGCCGGTCAAGGTTCAGTATGGCAAGCAGATTCGCGGCAACCGCACGGTTGGTGGGCAAAACACCTACATCCCGTTGCGGGTGAACGCGTCAGGGATGATCCCTATCATCTTTGCCCAATCCATCATCATCTTTCCTGGCCTCGTGGCGGGCTACTTCACCACGGTGGATAGCGTGACCGTTCGCACCGTTGCCAACTCGGTAACGCGCTTCTTCAGCGCAGGCTCATCGGTGTACTGGATCGCCTACTTTATCATGGTGGTGGGCTTCACCTACTTTTATACCGATGTGGTGTTCCGGCAACAGAATTTGCCGGAATCGCTTCGCCGTCAGGGGGGCTTTGTGCCGGGTATCCGGCCAGGTCGCCCTACGGCGGATCACCTGAATGGTGTCATGATGCGCATCACCTTCGTCGGTGCGCTCTTCCTCGGGTTGATTGCCATCCTCTCATGGCTGGTAAGCCTCTTGGTGCGCCCCTTCGGGTTGACGGTGGACCCAGCCAGCAGCAACTTCATCGTTTCCAGTGTCGGGCTCCTGATTGTGGTGGGGGTCGTGCTGGACACGATGAAGCAGTTGGAGGCGCAGTTGACCATGCGCCACTACGAGGGGTTCATTCGCAGCTGAGTGTTTGTTGGGCTAGCGGCCTACCGTTCAAGGCAGACCGCTAGCCCCCGGATGGATTGAAATGCTTGACTGCCTGGATGTCGGGCTTATCAGGGGGGAATTGTGACAGGGCCGTCACCACTTTTCATCGTGTTGTTTGGCGCGCAGGGGTCGGGCAAGGGAACCCAGGCGCGGCTGATTCAAGATCGCTTCGGCATCCCGCAGGTGGCAACCGGCGATTTGTTCCGCCACAACTTGAAGCATCAGACAGAGTTGGGGCGGCTGGCCAAGGGGTACATGGATCGGGGCGAGTTGGTGCCCGATAGCGTGACCAACGCCATGGTACGCGATCGCCTCAGCCAGCCAGATGCGCACGGCGGGGCTGTCCTGGATGGGTACCCGCGCAACACGGCGCAGGCCCAGGCGCTGGAAGGGCTGCTGGACGAGATGGGGGCAAGCCTCACGCGGGTAGTTTATATTCACGTGGAAGAGCCAGAACTCATGCGCCGCCTGACGGGGCGGCGCGTCTGCCGGGGCTGTCAGGCCACCTATCACATAGTCTTCAACCCGCCCGCCCAGGCTGACCTTTGTGATCGCTGCGGTGGCACGCTCTACCAACGTGACGACGATAAAGACGAAGAGGCAATCCACCGCCGCCTGGAATTGTACTTTCAGGAAACGGTCCCCGTGGTTGAATGGTATCGCGCCCATGGCGTGCTGGCCGAGGTTCAAGGACAGGAAGCGATTGAGGAGGTGCGCAGCGCCATCTTCTCCATGCTTGATCAGAGCACGGGTGTACCGGGCGGAATGCCGACGGCAAACGAGGAGTCGAGGCTGGGATGATAGTCTTGAAGTCAGCGCGTGAGGTGAAGCTCATGCGCGAGGCGGGGCGCGTGGTGGCCCAAACGCATGAGCTTGTGCGGGAGCACCTTCGCCCCGGTGTCACAACCAAAGAGTTGGACCGGATCATTGACGAGTTCGATCCGCAGGCGTGGGGCGATCCCCAGCTTTAAAGGGTATCTAGGCTTCCCCGCCAGTGCCTGCATCTCGATCAACGAGGAGTTGGTCCACGGCATTCCAGGGCCACGTCGCCTGGAAGAAGGCGACATCGTCTCCATAGATGTCGGGGTCATCCTGGATGGCTATCATGGGGATTCGGGATGGAGCTACGCGGTCGGCGCGATTGATGAAGCGAAGCAGCGCCTCTTTGACGTAACCGAGCGCTCGCTGTGGGCTGGCATCGAGCAGGCGCGCACCGGCAATCGGCTGGGCGACATCGGCCATGCCATCCAACAGGTGGTGGAGCCGGCGGGTTACCACATCACGCGCGAGTACGTGGGCCACGGCATAGGGCGCAAGATGCATGAGGAGCCGCAGGTGCCGAACTACGGCGAGCCTGGCAGGGGGCCGCGCCTGCGCAGCGGCATGACGCTCGCCATCGAGCCGATGGTGCTGGCTGGCACACACGAGACGCGTGTTCTGGCGGACAACTGGACAGTCATCAGTGCCGACTGTTCCCCTACCGCGCACTTTGAACACACCATCGCCATCACGCCAGATGGCCCACTCGTTCTGACGCTGCTGTAAGATACCTACCCGTAACTTGACGATATCGCGGTTTTGCCCTATCATACATCGCTGACATCTCGGCCAACAGGCCGAGATGCTATTGTGTATTGAGATGAGCGGCACTCCCCGAGTGCCGCTCACCTTTGACAGACGGACGGGAGATTTCCGATGAAAGTACGACCTTCGGTCAAGCGGATGTGCGCGAACTGCCGCATCATCCGACGCCGTGGCACCGTGTTTGTGATTTGTAGCTCTGACCCGAAGCACAAGCAGCGCCAGGGCTGAGCAGCCACAGCGGCACCGCTGCTGGCGCATTGTGTCAAGGCGTCCGAGGTGGAGAAACCTCTTCCACACTGGACGCCATGCTACGCAACGCGACTGGTATGTGCCCTGGGGGGCGCCCGCCTGGGGCGGGCGCCTGAAGCGTAATCACCCAGTTTCTTTCAGAGAGGATTGTCAGTATGGCACGTATCGCAGGGGTGGACCTGCCGCGCGAGAAGCGCGTCGAGATTGCTCTGACCTATATTTTTGGGATTGGCCGCACCCGCAGCCACGACACCCTGAACAAAGCGCAAGTAGACCCGAATCGCCGCGTCAAGGATTTGACCGAAGATGAGGTGACGCGGCTGCGCGCTGTGATCGAGAACGACTACAAGGTCGAGGGCGATCTGCGCCGTGAGGTCAGCTTGAACATCAAGCGCCTCCAGGAGATCGGCTCGTACCGTGGCCTGCGCCACCGTCGCAAGCTGCCTGTCCGCGGACAGCGCACCCGCACCAACGCGCGCACGCGCCGCGGCGTGAAGAAGACAGTCGCTGGCAAGAAGAAGGCCGGCAAGAAGTAAGACCAGGGCAGGGATATGCAGCGCAGAACAGCCCTTCTGGGTTGTTCTGCCGAGCCAGGCCCTTGCGATTCTTTTAACTTGAGGAGGATGGATGGCACGCCAGCCAGCTAGAACACCCCGCCGTGGTCAGCGCCGTCGCGAGCGTAAGAACGTTCCGCACGGGCAGGTCCACATTCATGCAACATTCAACAATACGATTGTCACCATCACGGACCAGCAGGGCAACACGCTCTCCTGGGGATCGGGTGGGACCACCGGCTTCAAGGGATCGCGCAAGAGCACCCCTTACGCCGCCGGTCAGGCCGCCATGTCGGCGGCACGCACTGCCCAGGACAATGGGGTGCGCGAGGTGGACGTCTTCGTGAAGGGCCCCGGCCCTGGCCGCGAGCAGGCGATCCGTTCCTTGATGAGCGCGGGTCTTCGCGTTGTCAGCATCACCGACGTGACGCCGATCCCGCACAATGGGTGCCGACCGCGCAAGCGCCGTCGTGTGTAAGGGCGCAGCGCCACTGGCCCGTCAAGCAGTGTGGGGCGAGGGCACCGCAGACATGGCAGAGGTAGGGGCTGTGAGGGCCCAAACGTTTCAACGATTTGACGAGCCAGCGGCTCGACGCTAGAGGAAAGCAACAAAGACATGGCACGATATACTGATCCAGTATGCAGGCTTTGCCGCCGCGAGGGGGAGAAACTCTTCCTCAAGGGCGAGCGCTGCTATAGCCCAAAGTGCGCCATCGAGCGCCGTCCCTATGCGCCCGGGTGGCAAGGGCAGCAAACCAAGTTCCGCCGCAAGATGAGTGACTTCGGCCTGCAGCTCCGCGAGAAGCAGAAGGCCCGCCGCATTTACGGCGTGCTGGAGCGGCAGTTCCGCAAGTATTTCCAGGATGCCCAGCGCACCCCTGGCCTGACGGGCGAAAACCTGCTTCAGCGCCTGGAGCGTCGCCTGGACAACGTGGTTTATCGCCTCGGCTTTGCGGACTCGCGGGCCCAGGCCCGACAGATCGTCAACCACGGCCATATCCAAGTGAACGGCCGCAAGCTTGACGTGCCGAGCGCCCTGGTTGGGGAAGGGGACGTGATCTCGATCCGCCCGCAGAGCCGCAACCATACTTATTTCACCAACCTGGCTGAGACGATCGGGCATCGCTCCCTTCCGACCTGGTTGACGGTGGACACGAACGCGCTCACAGGACGGATTTTGTCTCTGCCCAATCGCGCCGAGATTGACACCACGGTCAACGAGCAGCTTATCGTTGAGTATTACTCTCGCTAATCGGCAGCTGAAGGGCAGACTTCTGCTTTCTGACGCGCCGATATAGGGAAGCGAAGTGGATACCCTTGGAAGGAGGGACCTTTGGAACTTGTTTTTCCGCGAATCGAACGCGAGGTTGTGACCAAGACATACGGTCACTTTATTATCAGCCCGCTGGAACGCGGCTACGGGATCACCGTGGGCAATGCGTTGCGGCGCGTGCTACTCGGTTCTCTGCTGGGTAGCGCCGTTACCTCTATTCGGGTAACGGGCATCCACCATGAGTTCAGCCCCATTCCGGGCGCAAAAGAAGACCTGACGCAGTTGATTCTGAATATCAAGCAGCTGCGCTTGAAGAGCTATACCAACGATCCGGTCCGCATGCGCTTGAGCGCCCGCGGGGAAGGCATCGTGACCGCCGCTGACATCCAGGCGCCTAGCCAGATAGAGCTGTTGAACCCGGAGCTTCCCCTTCTGACCCTTGATTCGGACGATGCCGAGGTCGAGATCGAGATGACGGTGCAGCGCGGGCGTGGCTACTCTCCGGCGGAAGAGCGGGGCCGCCTACCGATTGATGAGATTCCGGTGGATGCAATCTTTAGCCCGATCCGCCGTGCTCGCTTCGATGTGGAGCGCGAGCGCTTCGACGTGGAGCGCGAGCGGGGCGGGGCCAGCGCCGACTACGATCGGCTGCTGCTCAGCATCTGGACGGATGGGACGCTTCGCCCCGATGACGCGCTGAGCCAGGCCTCGGACATCCTGGTGCGCCACTTTAGTGTCGCCTCCGGGCTGGGCGAAGTGCCCGTGGTGGCGGAGGTCGCGCCTATCGAGGAAGGGATCCCGGATCGGATCGCCGATCGGCCCATTGATGAGTTGGGCCTCCAGGTCCGAGCGTACAACTGCCTGAAGCGCGCCGGCATTACCACAGTTGGTGAGGTGCTGAGCCGATTGCAGCGCGGGCGGGACGAGATGCTGGCCATCCGCAACTTTGGTGAGAAATCGCTGGAAGAGTTGGTAGAGGCCATCCAGGAAAAAGGTTACAGCGATTACCTCGCGGGGACCGAATTTGACCCCAACAGCACGGGGCGGCCCGGCGCAGACGAGGCCGATGAACAGGAAGTGATAGCATGAGACACCGTGTAAAGAAAGCGTATCTGAGCCGCAACGCGGGCGAGCGCCGCGCGCTGTACCGCAACCTGATTACGGACCTGCTGCGCCACGAGCGTATCACCACCACCGAGGCCAAGGCCAAGGCTGTGAAGCCCCAGGCCGAGCGGATCATCTCGATGGCCTGCCGCTCCTTGCAGGGCGATAGCGCCGATCAGGTGGCGGCGCGCCGCGAGGTGTTGCGCACCGTGACGGACAAGACAGTCACGGGCAAGCTGTTCGACGAGCTAGCCAAGGATTTTGCCGACCGACCGGGCGGCTACACCCGCATCGTCCATCTCGGCCCGCGCCGGGGGGACGGGGCGCGCATGGTGATTTTGGAACTGGTCGGCTGATCGTGAACCGATGCCGCGCGGGGCGACAATCGCCTCGCCGGGCGTCGGTTACTTTGCATGGCACATTACAAAGCAACGATAGAGTACGACGGAAGCGAGTTTCACGGCTTTCAGCGGCAGTCCAATGCGCGCTCGGTGCAGGGTGTGTTGGAAGAGACGCTAGCCCTGCTGCAAGGGGGCGAGCGCGTGGCGGTGCGGGGGGCGGGTCGAACGGATAGTGGCGTTCACGCCATCGGCCAGGTAGTGGATTTCCATCTTTCCTGGCGCAAGGGGGCGGCGGATCTGCTTCACTCCCTCAACGCCCTGCTCCCCTCGGATGTAGCGGGGCGCGCGCTCGTCCAGGCGCCCGAGACCTTTCACGCTCGCTACGATGCCCTGAGCCGCGCCTACGTCTATACGCTGCTCAACGCGCCGCAGCGCCAGCCCATGCTGCATCGCACCACCCTGCACGAGCCTCGCCCGCTCGATGAGCTTGCCATGGACGAGGCGCTCCGCCCCTTGCTGGGCCAGCATGACTTTGCCGCCTTTGGCCGTTCGGCCCTGCCGGGCGAGAGCACCCAGCGCACCATGCTGCGGGCGCGCGTGTGGCGGGAAGGGCAACTCGTGCGGGTAGGGGTGGAGGCGAACGGCTTTTTGTTCCGCATGGTACGCAGCATCGTAGGGTGCCTGCTGCGGGTGGGGCGCGGCGAGCGGCCGATTGGCTGGCTGGCCGACCTGTTGGTCGCGCGGGATCGCAGCGAGGCAGCGCCCGTCGTGCTGCCCAACGGCCTCTGTTTGGTGGCCGTGCGCTATGCCGACTCTTTGGAGCCGGATGATCCGATTCCGTAGCCCGTCGTCTGCCGTCTGAGGTCAGATGGGGACGGCCAATCATTGACCTTTGACGAGCGAACAAGGAAACAAAGATGAAAACTTATTTTGCAAAATCCGCTGACATCACGCAAGAGTGGTGGGTGGTGGATGCGGAAGGGCAGACGCTTGGGCGACTGGCCAGCCGCATCGCCCTCGTCCTGCGCGGGAAGCACAAGCCTACCTATACCCCAAACGTTGACACCGGCGATTTTGTCGTCGTCGTCAACGCGGGCAAGATCGCCGTCACGGGCGACAAGATGGATGCCAAGGTGTACTACCGCCATTCCGGCTATCCGGGTGGTTTGAAGGAGCGTACCCTGCGCGAGCAGTTGCAGAAGTTCCCGGAGCGCCCGCTGGAAGATGCTGTCAAGGGCATGCTGCCGAAGAACGTGCTTGGCCGCAACATGCTCAAGAAGCTGAAGGTTTATGCCGGGCCGGATCATCCCCATACCGCGCAGCAGCCCAAGCCCCTGAACCTGAGCGACCAGAACTGAGAGAGAAGGAAATCCTATGGCTGAGTTAGATACCCGCTATTTTTATGCGGTAGGCCGCCGCAAGACCTCGTCGGCGCAGGTGAGGTTGTATCCTGAGGGCACCGGACGCATCGTCGTCAACGGCAAGCCTGTGGATGGCTATTTTTCGCGCGAGCAGGATCTAGTGACGCTGGCGCAGCCCCTGCGCGCGGCGGGCCACGAGGGCACCTTCGATATCACCGTCATGGTGCATGGCGGCGGTGTGACGGGCCAGGCCGACGCTGTGTCACACGGCATCGCTCGGGCACTCGTCGTCTATGACGAGGCCCTGCGCCCCGTCATGCGCCGTGGTGGCTTTCTGACCCGCGATGCGCGGGAAAAGGAGCGCAAGAAGCCCGGCCTCAAGCGCGCCCGCAAGGCCCCGCAGTACACCAAGCGCTAATCCGCTTGTTCAGGCAAACAAAAAGGACCGCTCGCGCGAGCGGTCCTTTTTGGGTTTGTGGCCCTATCACTCGGCGCGGATCGCACCGAGCGTCTCGACGACGGTGGTAAAAAGGCTGGCAATGGCGATCATCCCGGCAGGCATGAGCCTGCCTGTCTTTTCAAAGCGCCATCCCATCACCCCCGTCAGGATGGTCGCCACGAGCGCGCCCAGCCCCAGCCCCAGCCGCGGGCTGCGACGGCTGAGCAGCGCAAAGAGCAGCGACAGCACGCCGCTCCCTGCTCCGGCATACAGCGACTCGCGGCTGCCCTGCTGGTACCCCTTGAACCCGCCAAACAATAACAAGAGCCCGTAAAGGGGCAGGAGTATCTGCGCTACCGTTTTCATGGGAAATCCTCTTCTAGGGTGTCAGATCGTTGGAACAAACGGACGGACCCACCCTGCGCCTGCCACACGCCCTGCGGGCCAGGGGGCGTGCTCGGCTGTTTCAAAGCCGGTCCCCGAATCCGTACAAGATCAGGATGACAGCCAAGCCCCAAAGCGCGATGGACACCAGCAGCGGGCGGTCACGCAGGAGCAACTCGTCGGGGGGGGCGTCCTTGCCACTGTGGACCAGGTAAAGATAGCGAAAGATGCCGTAGATGACAAAGGGGATGGTCAGCATCATGGCGTGGTTGGCGGGCAGGCTAGGGGCTGTGAAGGTGTAGATGGAATAAGCGATCACTGTGCTGGCCGTGACCACGCTCAACATCTCTTCCAGCATGGGGGCGTTGTATTCCATCAGCACCTGACGAAAGGCACCTCGTCCCCCTTCCAGCAGGTGCAGTTCGTGCCGCCGCTTGGAAATGCCCAGGAAGAGCGAGAACAGCGCTGTCAGCACGTACAGCCAGGGCGAGATGGCAACCCCGATGACCACCGCGCCGCTAACCGCTCGAAGCACGAACCCTGTTGCTATAGAAAATACGTCCAGGATCGCCTTGCTTTTCAGCGTCAGGTTGTACAGTATATTGTTGACGATATACAGCAGCACCGTGACGCCGAAGAGCGGGTGCAGGGCGAAGGCGCTGCTCAGGCTGATCAGCAGGAAGCCGAGCAGGGCCCCGCGGGCAATCGGAATGGGCAGGCGACCGGATGGAAGGGGGCGCTCCCGCTTGGTGGGGTGGGCGCGATCTTTTTCGATGTCCTGCAAATCGTTCAGAATGTAGGCAGTACTGGACATCAAGCAAAAGATAAGGAAGGCCATCACCGCTCGGCCAATGGCGGCTGGCTCCAGTGCCAGCCCCGCATCCGAGAAGACCAACCCTCCGAACACTATCAAATTTTTGACCCACTGCTTGGGGCGCATGGTTTCCAGCAGCGCCCGTGCCTGATCAATCGCAATCACTGGGGTTCGTTCGAATCCTCTTTGCATGGCTATCTCGACATGGTGAAGAGTGGATGTCTGATGACAGAGACGCGCTATAGTAGCAGAAATCCTGAATTTTCCTATCTCCCCTGCACGGGGCAAGAGCTTTTCCAGGCGCATGGCAAAACACGAGCGATTAGACGTAGCGATGGTGGCGTTGGGCCTGGCGGAGAGCCGCAGCCAGGCCCAGGCGCTGATCATGGCGGGCGAGGTACGGGTGGACGGTGAGGTGGCCCGCAAGGCGGGGCAACGCGTGGCAGCCGACACCGAGATAGTCTTGGAAAATCGCTTGCCCTACGTGAGCCGTGGCGGGCTGAAGCTTGCCGGCGCGTTGGATGCCTTCGCCCATGAGCCAGCCGACAAAACGTGCGCCGACGTGGGCGCGAGCACCGGCGGCTTCACCGATGTGCTGCTCCAGCGCGGCGCGGCGAAGGTGTACGCGATTGATGTGGGGTACGGACAACTGGCCTGGAAACTGCGGCAGGACCCGCGGGTCGTAACGATCGAGCGGACCAATGCGCGCCACCTGGAAACGCTGGGCGAGAAGATTGATCTGGCCGTGATGGATGCCTCGTTCATCTCGATCCAGCTTCTGCTGCCTGCCATCGCCAAGTGGCTTCGTCCGGGCGGCGACGTGATCTCGCTCGTCAAGCCCCAGTTCGAGGCGGGCCGGGAAGAGGTGGGCAAGGGGGGCGTCGTGCGCGATGCCACCGTGCACGCAGGCGTGCTGGCAACCGTGGCGGCCTTCGCGCAGGGTCACGGCTGGACGGTGCGCGGGCTGACCTCCAGCCCGATACTTGGCCCGGCGGGCAACCGGGAATTTTTTATCTGGCTCACGCTGGGGGTAGCGCCTTCCTGCGATGTGGAGCAGGAAATCGCCCTGGCGCTCAACGGCCCCGCGCTGCCATGACCCTTGCGGAAGCCTGCTCCCCCACGAGCCCCTCCCTGTTCAAGAGGAGTATCCATGCCTGATATCTACGTGGGCATTGCCCTGTCCGATGCGAACCGCGCCGATGTGCCGAACGGGCTGCGCGTGCCTGCCAGCCTGCCGGAGTATGTGGCCTATTTTTGTGAGGCGCTCGGCGTGTCGGAGGCCTTCTTCGAGCTTCAGCCGGCTGATCGCTTTGTGGAGCCCGCGCGGTACCCAGATCAGTTCCGCCTCAATCGCGCCAACCGCTGGCTCAACGCTGTGGAATTTGAGCCAGCGGTCCGCGACCTGATGGATGAGCGCAAGCATCGCTTCGGGATGCACCAGCCGCTCCAGGGCGATCTGTTGTCAAGCAACTTTTTTGGAAAGTACAGTGCGATGGAAGAGGTTCATCGCGCTCTGGATTTTGCCAGTGGCATCGGCGCTGACTATTTCGTCTTCCACCTGGCGCAGGTGGACAAGTGGGATTGGGAGCGCAGCGACCAGATTAGCAAGGGGCTCAAACTCTTTAAAGAGTTGGCCACCTACTATCGCTCGCACGGCTACCGCTTCACCCCCTGCGTGGAATTGCTCGAATACCCCAAGTTTCCAGCCACGGGCGGCGAGCTCTACCACGTCATCAATGAGTGCCAGAAGCTCCTCTCCGAGACGCGCATTGCCCTGAACGTGAGCCACCTGTGGCGCTCGCGCAACCTGATGCTTCGGACCGGCCACTGGCCGGACGAATCCATTTCATTTGTCGAGCACCTGGACTACACCCTTTCCCAGTGCTGGGACCAGATTCACCTCTTTCAGCTAGGGGGATGCTGGGAATCGGAAACCCATGCCGTACCAGGCTTGCATCCTCAGGAGAACCCCTACCATCACCAGATGAAGCTGCGCGAAAGTCCAGGGGTCTACCACGAGTCGGGCGAACTTGACCTGAACCGTACCCTCGACCTTCTCCTCGACTACACCATCGAACGCGACCGCGACCTCAACCTGGTACTCGAGATCCACGACCGCGACATTGGCCAGATTGCCGAGGCGGCGCGGCAGATTCGAAACGATCTGTTGCTGCGGCGGGAAGAGCGCAGGCGCCACGTAGGGTGAGCTATCAGATTGGGGTAACGAAGGATCAATCCAGAAGATACAGATACGCGTTCGGCTGCTCGGCCACTAACCTAACATCTCCCTTTGTATTGCCATGCTCTGCAATCAACTGACATTCCTGCTCGTGACAATGGGTAAAGATCATCCAGAGACGACCGTTTTCAGGGAGGGAGATGGCATCAAGTTGCTGGTAGTAATTAGCCATATTTCCACGGCTTTGGACCCCGGTGATCCAGGGGGTATCGGAGTTGAGATGGTAATATGAAAAGACAGGCTCCGCTGCGTAATATACATAGATTTGATCCCCTGCTCGGTGCTGCTCTTCCAGAACGCTGAGCAGTGGTTTGATGTTTTCCAAACCGGGTGACCTGAGTCTATCTATAGTCGCCCTATATCCGCCTCCTACTAGAAAAACTAGCAAGACAAGGGCACTTATCTTGTGGGTATCTACCCTCCACAAGTGAGAAAAACCGTACCCGGCGACAACCATAATCATGGGTAGAAGAAAGATCACCTGTCTGCCCGAGAGATACGGGTAGATCTTGGCAAGGGCTAGCAGGAAGGTGACGAGTGTAGGAAGCGCAAACATCCCCAGCGCTAGCCAACGACGGTCCATGATCATTGCGGTTGCCCCGACGACAAATAGAAAGAAGAAAATCCAGGGCGTTATGCTAGGGTAAGCGAAGTTTACAATGTCATAGGTGTTGTTGTAGGCTAAGCGCACGAAAGAGCTGGAGGAGCCGTCCCAGTATCCCGATTGCAAGTAGTTGAATCCGAATCCGATCACAAGCTGCTCTTTCAATGCAACCTGATACACCCAGAAAACCACGAAAAGAGTAATGATCTGGACCATTGCCCACCGGGTGACAAAAATGCGGTTAACTTTCCTGGCTAAAAGACGCAGCCCTACCAGGAGGTTCAGGGCAAAAAGTAACAGCGATAGCCCATACTGGGCGAGTACGCCCAGCACAAAGCTAAGTAGCAGCAAAGATGCCTGTTTCCATCCTGGGTTTTCATTGAACAATTTGAAACTGGCAAGAATGAAGATAGCAAGCAGGACGGTCAGGGAATACTCGCGGACTTCCTGGGAGTACTGAATCTGAGTGCTACTCAGCATCAAGAGAAAAGTGCAGAACAAGGCTCCCGCCCGGGGAAGCAGCTGGCGGGCAAGAAAATACATCGAAGGGATGGCTGCGAGGCCTGCAAGCCACGCGATGCCCCTCACCCCTATTTCAGAGGCATTCCACCGCGTCACAAAGTTGAGAAGGAGTGCAAACAATGGGGGCGCACTATTCAGTGACGCGTTCTCTGCCAGTACTTCCGAGAGAGGACCTTGTGCGATCCAGAAGAGCCGCGCTTCGTCCAGCCACAGTGATTTATATCCGAGATTGTATAATCGCAGGCTCGCCCCAAGAATTGTCATGGCGCCAACCAGGAACCAGGGGTGAGTCAATAAGTTTCGAGCATCTAGCCTTGATCTGTTGTTTGGCATCCGCTTATTATACCTTGAGCTTATGGGTGAAGTGGGGCAGGGAAACTATGCCCCTATGGCGCACCAATCAGTATCTGGCTCATCTCAGCCCCGCCCGATCCGGGCAGGGCGCCATTGTATTGCACCTCCTAGGATGACACAAAGGGGTAATGAGAGCTCCGCCCCCACGACAACCGCCCGCTTGTCGCAGGGGCCTGGCCTATGTTATACTCTCGACATCCCCTCTCGCACCCTTGGTCCAGACAGGTTAGGAGCCTATGGTACGCGTCACCATTGACAGCATCCGGGTAAGCCTGATTTCCCCGCAGCGCATCGTCGTGCTGCGCGAGGAAGATGGAGAGCGTCACGTGCCGATCTGGGTAGGCCCCTTCGAGGCAGAGGCGCTAACGCTTAGCCTGCGTGGGGCTAGCGTGCCGCGTCCGCTCACCCACGATCTGCTCAAGAACATGATCGAGGCGCTGGATGCAACAGTCTCGCACATTGTCATCAGCGCCCTGCGCGACGAAATCTTCTATGCCACTGTCGTGCTCGACGTTAAAGGGAAGGTAATCGAGGTAGACGCACGGCCAAGCGATGCCATCAACCTTGCGGTGCGTGCCTCGTCCGCCATCTTTGTCTCCGAGCAGGTGCTGACTGAGGTCGGCGTGTCGCCGGAAAGCGGCATCGAAGAAAGCGCGCCCGACGAAGATGACAATCTGGAAGTATTCGCCGATTTTCTGGATACCCTCGATCTCGATGACCTCGGCGATGACTAGCATGGCCGCACACTGAGCGGGTGGGGAGGCGTTGGTTGCTTCCCCCTTATGTCGGTTCTCCTTTTTCCCCGATGCGGGGCGCGGTAGCGATGGTTCGCTGACCGCGCCCTTTTGCAAAGCTGACCAGCCTTCAACAAGCATCTATACCCTTTCGAGGCGTACAACACCTCGGTTCTATTTTGGCCCCCAGGAGAGTTCGAGTTATGGCCTCCCCCCTCGACCGTCCGCCGCTCCACAATGTAGAAGCCGAAGAAGCCATGCTCGGGTCGCTCATGCTCGACCCGGACTCGATCTCGCGCGTGCGCCCCTTCGTCCCGCCCGCCGACCTGTATCGCGAGAAGCACCGCTGGATCTACGAGGCGCTCCTCTCGCTTCAGGAGCGCAGCGAGGCGGTTGACTCGGTGACGGTGGTGGACGAGCTGGAGCGCATGGGGCGCCTGAGCGATGTGGGGGGCCCTGCTGCCCTTTCCGAGATTCTGCGTCGGGTTCCCACCGCCATCCACGTGGAGCACTATGCGCGCATCGTGGAGCGCAACGCGGTGCTGCGGCGGCTGGTGGGGGCGGCCGAGCGCATCGCCAAGATGGCCTACGAGGAAAGCGAGAAAGAAGTCAGCGAGATTATCGAGCGGGCCGAGCGCGAGTTGTTTTCCGTCAGCCAGCATCGGCTCACGGGTGCCATGGTGCCTATCCGCGACATTCTTGGTGATTTTTACGAGCAGGTCGAGGCGCTCTTTTTGGAGCGCCACCCCGTGGGGCTGCAAACCGGCTTTACCGATCTGGACCGCCTGCTGGGCGGCTTCCAGCAGGGCGATTTGATTATTCTGGCGGCCCGCCCCTCCATCGGAAAGACGGCCCTGGCCCTCTCGATCATGGAATCCGCCGCGGTGAAGTATGGGGCGCGGGTGGCCTACTTCTCGCTAGAAATGGGCGTCGAGCAGATCGCCCAGCGCCTCGTCTCCTCCCAGACAGGCATTGATGCCCAGCGCCTCCGCGTGGGGCCGATTTACGAGGAAGACTTGGCGCTCGTCGGTCGCGCCCTGGACGTGTACGGCAAGACCCGAATCTTTGTGGACGAGACCCCTGCTATCAGCCCCATGGAGATGCGCACCAAGCTGCGCCGCGTCATCAGCGAGTATGGACTCGATTTTGTGATAGTGGATTACCTGCAGTTGATGTCCACCGGGCGCAACTCGGAGAACCGCGTGCAGGAAGTTTCCTTTATCTCCCGCGCGCTCAAGGAACTGGCGCGCGAGATGAAGGTGCCCGTTCTGGCCCTTTCTCAGCTGTCTCGTGGAGTAGAAAGCCGCCAGGACAAGCACCCCATGCTCAGCGACCTGCGCGAGTCAGGCGGGCTGGAGCAGGACGCGGACGTGGTCATGTTCATTTATCGCGACGAGGTATACAACAAGAACACGGATCGCCCGAACATCGCCGAGGTGATCATCGCCAAGCATCGTAACGGCCCTACGGGCGTGGTAGACCTGCGCTTCACCCGCGAGAACGCCAAGTTTTCTAATCTGGAAACCTTCTACGTAGACGACGACGACTATGGCCCGCCGCCCGCCGCCCTGGACGCAACCCTTGATGATATCGTCTTCTAGGGCTGTCGGATGAAGGGCTTTGTTGGCTTTCCCGGCGGGCCGGTGCGCTTCACCGCCGTGCCTGATCTGTTCTGGGCAGAACTGCTGCCGCAGATTGACGATCTGGCCGAGCTCGAAGGTGACGATGCACTGTATCTGGCGGCTGTACCGCAAGGCTGGCCCCCTGCGCTACCTGAGCCGTGACGAGTTGCTCCAGGATGATGTGTTGCTGGAAGGGCTCCGCGTGCCAGGGATGGCGCGCGAGCGCGTGCTGGACGAGGCCCTGGCGCGCGCGGTGACCCGTGGCTCGCTGCTGCGCGTGGAAGTGATGCTGAACAGCCAGGGCGAGGCGTGGTTCTTTGTCAACACCGCCCGCGCCCGCCGTTTGGTGACGGAACTGCGGAGCGGCGATCTGCTGCCGGAGGCGATGGCACGCCCTATCGAGCCGGTGGCCCTGCCACAGGAGCGCCCGACGGTCTTCGCCCTGTACGAGCAGAACGTGGGGCTCCTGCAGCCCATCATCGCCGAGGAACTGCGCGAGGCCACGCAGCACTTTCCCCCTGACTGGATCGAGGATGCGTTCCGGCTCGCCGCCGAGCGGAACATCCGTAACTGGCGCTACATCCGCTCCATCCTGGAGCGGTGGGCGCGGGAAGGACGTGACGATGGACAACCTCAGCAAAGGGCTGGCGCGCGTCGTCCGGCAAGCACGCGCAGCCGCTTCCGAGACGAACTTGAGTAAGCGCGGCGCGCCCAAGGCCCCGCTTTGCCCCCATTGTCGCGGCGCGGGCTTCGTTCGTCGCGACCTGCCGCCGAACCATCCTTCCTTCGGGCGCGCCGTTCCGTGTGAATGCTCGCGCCAGGCGCTGCAAAGCCGCCGCCAGCAGCAGATGGAAGACCTTTCCAATCTGGGCACGCTGGCGCGCCTCTCGTTTGAAAGCTTTGTTGCGGACGGATACGGGCTGGACCCGAACCGGCAGCAGAACCTGCACCGCGCCTACGCCATCTGCTACCAGTACGCCGAGAGCCCCGATGGCTGGCTCGTGCTGATGGGTGGCTATGGTTGCGGCAAGACCCATCTGGCCGTCGCCGTGGCGAATCGTCGCATCGCCCTGGGGCAGCAACCCCTCTTTGTGGTCGTGCCGGACCTGCTCGATCATCTGCGTGGTGCCTACAGCCCCAACAGCGAGGTCCGCTACGACGAGCGCTTCAATCAGGTCCGCAACGCGCCCCTGCTGATCCTGGACGACCTTGGCACGCAGAGCGCTACCCCCTGGGCACAGGAAAAACTCTTTCAGATCTTCAACCATCGCTACAACGCCCGCCTCCCTACCATCATCACGACCAACCAGGGGCTGGAAGAATTGGACATCCGCATCCGCTCCCGCGTGGTGGACCCGGAACTGAGCCAACTTGTCACCATCCTCGCGCCCGATTTCCGCCAGAGCGGCGTGGACCAGGGGATGAGCGACCTTTCCTCGCTGCCACTGCTTGGCCATATGACCATGGAAAGCTTCGATCTGCGCGCCCTGGAGCTGAACGACGTGGAGCGCGAGCGGCTACGCCAATCCTACAACACCTGCCGCCGCTTCGCGCAGGACCCAAGTGGCTGGTTGGTGCTGGTGGGGGATTACGGCGTGGGCAAGACCCATCTTGCCGCCGCCATAGCCAACGGCTATCAGAGCGCCGGCCAGCAGGCGCTATTCATCGTCGTGCCGGACCTGCTGGACCATCTGCGCGCCACCTACAACCCTAACAGCCCCGTTGCCTACGACAAGCGATTCGAGCAGATTCGTCGTGCGCCCCTGCTGGTCCTGGATGATTTGGGCACGCAGAACGCCACCTCCTGGGCGGAGGAAAAATTGTTCCAGCTGTTCAACTTCCGCTACATGGCGCGCCTGCCAACCGTCATCACCCTGAACAACATTGACAGCGTCGAGCCGCGCCTGCTGGAGCGCATGATGGAGATGAAGGCGGTCGGCCTCGGCAGCATGCTGGAACTTCGCGTGCCGCCCTATCGGGGGGGGCGGGGGAGTCATGGCGCTTCCAGTCGCCCCTATCGCGGGGGCAAGCGCCGCGACGAGGGCAACCCCGACCGATAGCGGCGAGCCTATGGGGCCGCCCTGCCTGCTTCAATTTATCGCTCGCGCCTCGTTATTCTGTCGCACGGATGTGCTAAATTGTACCTGTCCTAGCAACGTTTATCGAGGAACAATTCAATGGCACAGCAGCGATCATACCCCCAACGTAGTGCACCCCCAGCCGACCCCTTTGGCGGAGAGTTTAGCCAGGAGCGCATCGCTCCTGCCTCCGCCAGTTGGCCCGTCCTCCAGTGGCACGGCGGCCTTGCCAGCCTGGCAGGGGATGGCGATTCCATGAAGATCAACGGCGGCTTCTTTATCGAAGATGACCGCATCATCGAGCTTGGGCTGGAGCCGAGCCAGCGTGCAGCCGGCTTTGAACGTGTCGCCCTGCGCCTGGGGGGCAAGCAGATTCAGGGCTGGGGGGCCTCGCTCCTCCACATCGCCTTTCTGTTCACTGACTTTTGCTGGGAAGAGCGCGAGTCGGGCCGTCGCTTCCCTACTACCGAATATGAGCGGCGCAAGCAGCAGGCCCCCGGCAGCGAGCGCGAGCTGCGTGGCCGCACGCGCACCCTGGTCGGCGTGAAGGAGTTGATTGACGAGGGCGTGACCGAGCCAGTCGTGCTCAGCGTGCGCGGCACCTACTCGGCTGCGCTCAACGGCATCCTGCGCGACGCGAACCGCATGGCTACCGAGGCCACCAAGTTGCGGCGCCGCGCCGGACATGAGGGGGCCATCCCCCGCGAGGCCTTCTGGCTGCCAATTTTTCCCGGCCCGATGGAAGATGTGGGCGAGGGGTTGAACACCTCGCGTGTTTCCCTGCCCAAGTCGAACATTCCCGCCATGCTGACCCGCGAGTACCTCATCGAGCAACTCGTGGACGAGTCGCATCGTCGCCCCAACGGTACCTTCGACCAATGGGCGCAGAGCTACGCCGAGGTGTGGAAGGAAAAAGTGGCCCTGGGGGATGGCGGCGCCGACGCCTTTCTGCCAAGCGGCCCCTCGTACGACGAGCGATATGGGGAAGAAGAGGCTCACGACTACCGCTGACCCATTCAGGACCGTCACCCTATGCCCAGAACGGCGTGCCCGTTCTGGGCGTTTTTTTATTCCTGCGTCGCGGGCATGAAGAGCGCTGTGGCGCGTAGCAGTCGCCTATCCAGGGAAGCCGTATTATACTTCCCCTGTGCGATGATGATTCGATAACCCTGATCTGCTTGAGCCCATGACTCCACCCTTGATCGGTATTACAACCTACGAGCGCGATGAAGAGGGCACCTTCCGCCTGCCGGGGGCCTATGTGGATGCGGTGCGGCGCGCGGGCGGCATCCCCGTCCTGCTGCCTCATGGTGAATCTGCCCTGGACAGCCTCCTCCTGCGCCTTGATGGCCTGATTCTTTCCGGCGGGGTGGATGTGGACCCGGCCCGATATGGCGGCTTGCCACACGTGAAGGTCGAGCCCCCCAACCCGGAGCGCGATCAGAGCGAGATTGACCTGGTGGCGCGCGTGGTGGCTGCTGGGATGCCGACGCTCTGTATCTGCCGAGGCGCGCAGTTACTCAACGTGGCGTTGGGGGGCACGCTGATCGAGCATCTTCCGGACGAGGTGGGCGACGAGGTGGCGCACCAGAGTGCACAGGGCACTGCCATCGCGCATCCGGTGATCCTCGAGCCAACGTCCCGACTGGCCCAGATCGTTGGGGAGGAAGGGGGCGCCCCCTCTTCCTGGCACCACCAGGCTGTGCGCGGGCTGGCCGCCGCCCTCAGCCCGGCGGCCTACGCGCCAGATGGCACGGTGGAAGCCGTCGAGGCCAGGGATCATGCCTGGCTCTTCGGCGTGCAATGGCACCCCGAGCTCGACTGCTGCCGTTGATCCCGCCCAGCAGCGATTGTTCGACGAGTTGGTCGCCGCTGCCCGCCGCGCCCACCCGCCGTGAGAGTGAGCCGAGCGTTGACGGCTAACCCAAGCGTTACCTGCCCCTAACCGCCAGAGGTTTTCCCATGCCTGATTCCATTCGCGTGCTCATGGTAGACGATTATCCCTTGCTGCGCGCAGGGATCCAACAGGCGCTCGGGCAAACCATGGATATCGAGATGATCGGTTTTGCTGACCACACAGCCCACACCGACACCCTGTGCGAGCGCCTGACCCCGGACGTGCTGATTTACAGCTCAAAGCCCGTCGAGCCGATCCAAAGTTCCCACATCCGCGCGCTGCACAAGAAATTTCCTGACATCAAGCTCTTGCTCCTGGTAAGCGAGGAGCAGAGTCAGGATGCACTGGCGCTTCTTACCCAGGGTGCCAGCGGTATCCTGTTGAAGGGCGACCCGGAGCCGGTCCTCGCCGTAGCGATTCGCACCATCTTTGAATCAGGCACCTGGGTCAGCCCTAACCTGTTATCCGCCGACAGCCCGCCGCCAAATGCTAGTGGCTTCCTGACCAAACGGGAGCAGCAGGTGCTCCACTTGATGGCGCGCGGATGGGACAACCCTACCATCGCAGCCGAGTTGGATCTGGCGGAGCAAACCATTCGCAATTATGTAAGCCGGCTTTATGAGAAGTTGAAGCTTTCCTCGCGCTCGGAGGCTATCGTGTGGGCGCTGGAACAAGGATTCGGGAAGGGCAACCCCATCCTATAGGGGGACTGGCGGCTGGGGTTCCCCTTGGCGCTTATGCAGGCGAGGAGCGTCCCGCTTTGCTGGAGGCCAGCCGACGGGCCATCGCTGCCGCCAGCCCTGGCTCGACCCACCAGGCGGGGTCCAGCGCAATCGCTGTAGCACCCGCCTCGATCAGGCGCAGGGCGTCCTCCGCAGAGGCCGCCGCCGTGCCCGCCACCAGCGGCACCGCCTCCTCCCGGACGATGGCCAGCGCGGCCAGCACCAGGGGCAGCACAGCCGCCCCCCACAATCGCTGCCCCCCCGCGCCCGCGCGCGGCGGCCCCACCCAGAGCCCATCCGCCCCTGCGGCCACCAAGTCCTTCCCGCTCTGCACCTCCGTACAGGGGAATTCGGCCAGCACGGGAAGCGCGGGCGCACTGCGCTTCGCTGCCGCCACCGTGGCCGGCGTGGCATCCCACAGCAGAAAGCCCGCCGCTTCTTCGCCCTCCAGCAGTCGGAACGCGCGTTCGATCTCGCCCGGCGCGTCCGGCGCCAGGGTGAAGAGGGGCAACTGTGCGTGCCGCTGTCGGGCGTGCTGGCGCAGGAAGCGCTCCAACTCGCGGCGCGGCGGCGCCCAGACCAGTGCGCCGGGGCGGGCTTCCCACGTCGCTGCTTGCCCGTCCCAGGCCCGCCCCAGGGGCGGCGTCACCAGCGCGCCCAGGGCATCCGTTGGCAGCGCGCCCGCCACCCAGACGCCCGGCGCGCTCAGGAGCGGCGAGGCAAGGCTCAGGGGGAATCGGTTGGACGCTGCAAGGTCAAGCATGCGTGCCTACACCTCCCACAAATCTGCCAGCGGCCCGCGCGTGCACGCTAGCACCTTGTCGCGCCGCAGTTCGACCAGGCAGGCGCGGCACGCGCCGAGCGCGCAGGCGAGCGTGGCAGCGCCCCAGCGCGGGGGGGCCGGCTGCCAGCCGAACGGCTCCAGCAGAAATCCGTGGGCAAAGCCCCTACGTTGGCCGGGCCGCGCCGCGCGCAGGGCGTCCAGAAGTTGGCGGTAAAAGGGGAGCGAGCCAGCCGCGATGACCCCATCGGCCCACTGTAGCAACCTGTGGGTGGTCACATCCGCTTGCAGCCCCACGTCCCCTGCCAGATGATACTCGATGGAGGCGGGCAGCGCCTCGGCGGGAAAGGGGGCGGTTCCGTCGGGGGACAGGTTGAGGAGGGTGACCGCCTGCCCCGCCCCCAGCGCCGCTTGCATCACGGCGAGCAGCGCGCCGAGCGCCAGCCCTTCCGCCACCAGCAGCAGGTGCCGCCACTCGCGCCGCAGCGCGATCCCGGACCCCATCGGCCCTAGCAAATCCAGCGTGGCATGAAGCGGCAGGTCCCGCAGGCGGTCGCGCGTGGGGGAGCCACCGGGCACCCAGAAGTCCAGCGCGGCAGTGGTGGGCGACTGCCCCGCCAGCAGCAGCGGCTCGCGCAGGAACGGGTCCCAGCCCACGCCTGCCAGCTTTGCCATCACAAACTGACCCGGCAGGATCCTGGTCGCAAGCGTGGGGGCCTCGACACGCAGCAAACTCGCCTCGGGGATGGGGCGCAAACACAGCGAGGAGCGTCGCGGGATGACTCTGCATGGGGCGAGTGTAGTATGGACGAGTGCCCCGCGCAAGGGCAGGCGCTATCGGAGCCGATAGCGCATCAGCCGACTTGTGCCCCAGCCAAACATGGCGACAATGGATACCATCGGATCGGCTGACGCCCCTGATCATCGCTTCGTTTCCCGTCAGCCTTCAGCCCTTTGACCCCAAGGAATCTTGCCATGCCCCGTCCCTTCCTGACCGCACGCTGGAGCAACCTGCTGTTGGTGAACTATCGCGTGCCCGAGGCACTGCTGCTGCCCCACGTCCCGCCGGGCAGCGAGTTGGATACGCCGGACGATCAGCCTGGGCTGCACCTGCTTTCCCTTGTAGCCTTTCACTTCAGCCAGACGCATGTTCTCGGCCTTCCCTTGCCCACCGCCCAACGTTTTCCGGAGGTGAACCTGCGCTTTTACGTGCGGCGGGGCGAGCGGCGCGCCACGGTCTTCCTGCGCGAGTTTGTGCCGGTGCCGCTGGTGGCGCTGGGGGCACGCCTGCTTTATCACCAGCCGTACCTGCTGGCAACGATCTGGCATCAGGCCCGTGTTTACCCGGAACGGATCGAGCTTTACACGCGCTTCAAGCACCGGCGCCACACCGGGGAGCTTCGCGTGAGGGCGCGCAACGAGCCTGCCATCCCCGCCCCCGACAGCCAGGAGCACTTTTTAAAGGAGCATTACTGGGGCTTTGATCGCCGTCCCTCGGGCGAGAGTTTTCGCTATCGGGTGGATCACCCTGTGTGGCGCACCTTCCCCGTGGAAGCGGCACAGGTGACCTGGGACCCAGGGGCCCTGCTTGGCCCGCCCTGGCAAGAGGTGGATTGGCCAGCCGCCCAGCACTCCGTGCTGGTAGCGGAGGGCTCCGATGTCGTGCTGCACGGGGCCGAGCCCCTCGCAGGGTGATGTTATCCGCTCTTGACGCCGCAACGGCGGCAACCCCATGACAGACGTTGCCCCTCCCTCGTCCTTCCGCTAGAATGCCCCCTTGTGTGAGAACAGATAGCGGGTGACACGAGGAGAGGGTGATGGCAGAACCATCGGTGGTGGCGGTGATTGGCGGGACGGGCGCGGAGGGCGGCGGGCTGGCGAAGCGGTGGGCGGCGGCGGGCCACACGGTGATCATCGGCTCGCGCAGCGCGGAGCGCGCCGCTGCAAAGGCCGACGAGATCGACCAGGCGCTTGACGGGCATGCGGGCGCGGCGCAGGCGCGGGGCGCCGCCAACGAGGCTGCCGCCGCCGAGGCGGAAATCGTGGTGCTGACGGTTCCCTACGGCGCGCACGCCGACACGCTCGGCTCGCTGCGGGAAACCGTGCAGGGCAAAATCCTGGTGGATTGCACGGTACCGCTCAAGCCACCGAAGATCTCTGCGCGTGCAATTGCCCGCAGCAGGCTCCGCCGCGCAGGAGGCGCAGGCCCTGCTGGGCGAGGGGGTGCGCGTGGTCTCCGCCTTCCAGAATGTTTCCGCTTCGCTGCTGGATGATCTGGAGCAGGACCCCCGCTGCGACGTGCTCATCTCCGGCAACGACCGCGCCGCGCGCGAGGCGGTCGTGCACCTTGCACGCGCGGCGGGCATGGTGGGGCTCCACGCCGGCCCGCTGGACAACGCCGCCGCCGCCGAGGCGCTCACCTCGGTCCTCCTCTTCATCAACAAGCATTATGGGACGCACGGCGCCGGCATCCACATCACCAACGTGCCCGCAGGGGGCGAGGGGTGAGAGGGGCGGAGCATGCGGCCCCGCAGGTGGTGATGACGGCGCTGCCCGGTATCCCGCTGGTGCAGCCCGGCGATGAGCTGGCCGATCTTCTCCTGGCGGCGCTCCGCCGCGCGGCTATTGCCCTGCAGGATGGCGACATCCTGGTGCTGGCGCACAAGATCGTCTCGAAGGCGGAGGGGCGGCTGCGGCGGCTGAGCGAGGTGGAGCCAGGGCCCCAGGCGCGCGAGTTGGCCGACACGACCGGGAAGGATGCCCGCTTCCTGCAGGTGGTGCTGGACGAGGCCACGCGCGTGGAGCGGGTCCGGCGGGGCTTGATCGTGACGGAGCAGCGCGGCGGGTGGGTGGTGGCCAACAGCGCGGTGGATCACTCCAACGTGGAGCCGCTCACCGGCGACGAGCAACTCCTCCTGTTGCCGCTCGACCCGGACGCCTCGGCGCGGCGGCTGCGCGATCAACTCCGCGACGCCACCGGCGCCTCGGTGGCCGTCCTCATCAATGACACGCATGGCCGCCCCTTTCGCATCGGCGCGGTGGGCGTTGCCATCGGCGTGGCGGGCATCGCGCCCGTCGCCGACCTGCGGGGCACGGAGGATCTTTTCGGCTACACGCTGCAAACCACCGAGATTGCCACAGCCGACGAGATCGCCAGCGCCGCCAGCCTCCTCCAGGGGCAACGCGCCGAGGGTACCCCCGTGGTACACCTGCGCGGCCTCCCCTTCGCCCCTGCCGACGAGGTCAGCGCGCGCGCGCTCCAGCGGCCCAGGGAGATGGATATGTTCCGTTGAGCGATCCGCGCGCGCCGGACGGTGCCACCCTCCACGCCTTTCTCCGCTCCCGCCGCTCGATCCGCCGCTACCGCCCTGACGCCGTGCCGCTCGATCTGGTGGAGGAGCTACTCGCCCTCGCGGGGCATTCCCCCTCGGCCCACAACCGCCAGCCCTGGCGCTGGGTGGTCGTTCACACCGACGCAGCGAAGCAACGGCTGGCCGAGCAGATGGGCCTCGCGTTCGAGCACGACCTGCGGCGCGACGGGCTGGCCGACGAGCAGATCGCGCGGATGGTCGCCCGCTCGCGCGAGCGCATCGGCGGGGCCCCGCTCCTCGTCCTGCCCTGCCTGACCATGGCCGAGATGGACCCCTACCCCGACCCCGTGCGCCAGCAGCACGAGTGGCAGATGGCCGTGCAGAGCGTCGCCCTCGCCAGCCAGACGCTCATGCTCGCCGCGCACGCCGTGGGGCTGGGCACCTGCTGGATCTGCGCCCCCATCTTCTGCGTTCCCGTCGTCCGCGCCGCCCTCGACCTGCCCCCCGACTGGGAGCCCCAGGGCCTCCTCACCCTCGGCTGGCCCGCCGACGAGGGCCGCCCCCGCGAGCGCAAGCCGGTGGGGGAGGTGGTGGCATGGCGATGAGGGGGCGGGGTCTTACAGCAACGAGGAGCGAGAATCGGCGCGAAACGTGTTTCGGTAATGCCAGTCCAGCGCTCGCTTGGCGGGGTAGAATAAATCGTCGTGAGGCACAACCATAGGGCGCCCCTCAAAGCGGTAGATCAATTCAGCGGTTTCTGCTTGCTGAGTCACGATGGGAGAAACAGCAATGGAATACGTGCTGGCTATGCCGATCAAGCCCTGGTCGAAAGCCCAATGATGCACCCCGCACAGGGCAAGGCCATTGCGCGGGTCGTCGTTGTAGCTGACGCTCCACGGCACAATGTGGGCTGCTTCCACAGCGGTTCGACCTTCAGGGGTTAACAGCCTTGTACCGCAAACAGCGCACTGATGATCGTACGCGGTGATGACAACTTTGCGAAAGGCAACCGATCTCGTCTCTGGCGCATAGGACAGCGAGGCTCCCTCTGCCTCGTTTAACACAAATTGTCGTTTGGTTTGTGAATACAGTCCCAGGCTATACTGGAACGCTTCACTCACCATTTTCCCCACCTCGACGAGGGCAGGGCGCACCTCAGGGGCAAAGTACCGCTCTATGAGGAATCGTCGGAGGATGTCGCGGCAAGAATCTGAAGCAAGCGCAGCAAACAGCGAATCATCAAGCCGCGCCCCTATTACCATCTGCTCCATTTGACTAAATGATTTGATCTGAGCTGTAACCTGTAAGGCACTCTCCATGCCTGGCACAGGGATCAGGTACCAGAAGCCATCTCGTTGCAGGTGGAAAAACGGAAGCATCCAGGTGGTCCTCTTCTCGGTCCCCATCACTTTTGTCCAGTACAACTCGAACGTATCGGTTAGATCAACGTGGTACTGGATCAGGTTGGTCGTGATCAGGCCCTGGGCGAAGAGGTCCAGAATCGTGAGAAGCAACAATGGTTTATGGGGCGCACGGTGCAGCGTTGCGGCAGGCCAGCGTGCTGCGCTGACATCACTTCGAAGGTTTTGTAACCGCTCAAGCCAATCAGAACATTCCATACCATCCTCCTGCACACGTATCGAAATTGTGGTGGCAATTGCCGCGCCCTGCTGTCAGAGGATTGCGGGAGCGATCAAAAAAGAATCCATGCGAGTAAGACCTGTAGGGGAGGTGTGGCGGATGCCCCAGAAGTATGAGGTACGACTATTCAACCGTCAACCACCCCTGACGGGGCAGGGAAAATAAGGATGCCTGGCTTGTCTGCGTTAGCCTTCTCTTCGCGGCTATATCCCAGAATGTCTGGAGTGGGGAGCGGGCGTTTCTTTTTGAGATGATGGATGAGCCCGTGCGGGGTGCCTGAGCCCAGGGGAGCATTTTCGTGAATATGCCACTTTCCCTTACAATGGCGGCTATGAACACTATGAATGAATCCCCCACCCTTCCCCCTATCGTTGCCCTGGCGGGCGGGGTGGGGGGGGCGAAGTTGGCGGAGGGGCTGCAGCAGAGGCTGGGCGCGCGCCTGACGGTGGTGGGCAATGTGGGCGATGACGAGGAGTTTTGGGGGTTGTATGTCTCGCCCGACCTGGACACGGTGATGTACTGGCTGGCGGGGGTCAACGATGAGGCGCGCGGCTGGGGGCTCCAGGAGGAGTCGTGGCGCACCTTCGAGACGCTGGAAGGGATCGGTAGCGCGCCCTGGTTCCGCCTGGGGGATCGCGATCTGGCGACCCACCTGACGCGCACGGGGGGGCTGCGCGAGGGGAAGACGCTCACGGAGGCGACGGCGCAACTGGCTCGGGGCTGGGGCGTCCGCGCGCGGCTGCTCCCTGTCACCGATGATCGGCTGCGCACGATGATCGAGACGGACGAGGGGACGCTGCGCTTCCAGGAATACTTTGTGAAGCGCGGCTGGCAGCCCGCCCTGCGCGGCCTCCGCTTCGAGGGAGCGGAGCAGGCCCGCGCCACGCCGCAGGTGATGGGGGCGCTCCAGCAGGCGGAGGCCATCCTCCTCTGCCCGAGCAACCCCGTGGTGAGCATCGCGCCGCTGTTGGCCGTGGCGCCCCTCCACGAGACGCTGAGGGCCTTCAAGGCCAGCCGGACTTGCCCGATCGTCGCGGTCAGCCCCCTGGTGGCGGGGCAGGCCCTGAAGGGGCCGGCAGCCAAGATTCTTGCCGAGTTGGGCGAGAGCCCGAGCGCCCTGGCCGTGGCGCGCCGCTACGCCGATTTTCTCCACGGCTTTTTGCTGGACGAGAAGGACGCCCACGAGGCGGAGGCCATCCGCGCCCTCGGCATCGAGGTAGCCCTGGCTGACACGATTATGACGGACCCCGCCTCCCGCCTCCGCGTGGCCGATGCCGCCCTGGCGCTCGCGGCCTCCCTCCGCCGCTCCGCCTGAGCCCACGGCCCGACGCGCGCCGGGCAGAAACCAACCCCTTATGTGGATCCTGATTCCCGCCAAAACCTCCACCCTCGCAAAAAGCCGACTTTCGCCCGTGCTGAGCGAGGCCGGGCGCGCGGTGCTGGCGCGGCTGCTGCTGGCGCGGCTGCTGTCGCTGGTGTCGGGGCTGGAAACGGTGCGCGGGGCGGTGGTGATCAGCGAGGACCCGGGGCTGCGGGCCATCGCGCGGCTGTTCGGCTTTCACGCCGTGCCGGACCCCGCACCGGAGCTGAACGCCTCGCTGGAAGCGGGGCGGCAGCACGCCATCGAGCAGGGCGCGACGAGCCTGCTGGTGCTGCCCACCGACCTGCCCTGGCTGTCCAGGGAAGCCCTGGGGGTCCTGCTGGCGCACACCACAGCGCCCGGCCCGCGCGTCGTCATCGCCTACGACCAGCATGGGGTTGGCACCAACGCCCTCTTTCAGCGCCCGGTGGATGCTATCCCCTTTCGGTTCGGCGCGGGCAGCGGGCGGCTGCACCGGAGCCTAGCGCTCAAGGCAGGGCTGCCCCTCGTCGAGGTGGAGCACCCCGAGCTCGCCTTTGATCTGGACCTGCCGGAAGATTGGGCGCGGCTGGTGGCCTGAGGGGGCGCGTCAGGTGGTGTAGAGGAGCACGGCGGCGAAGTGGAGCGCGCTACCGCCCAGGACGAACAGGTGCCAGACCTCGTGAAAGCCAAAGTGGGGATGGAAATTTGGCCTTTCCACAGCGAAGATGAAGGCACCCACTATGTACAGCAGCCCGCCCCCGCTGACCAGCCACAGCGCGCCCAGGGGCAGCAGGTCCAGCCACTTGGGCAGGGCGATCAGCGCCAGCGACCCCATCCCTACATAGAAGAAGGTGGACAGGTGGCCCGCCTCCTGAAGGAAGAAGAGCTTGAAGACGATGCCCAGCACGGCCAGGGCCCAGATGCCGCCGAGCAGCCCCCAGCGCCAGCCACCGGTGAGCAGGTTGAAGCAGAGGGGGGTGTAGGTGCCCGCGATGAGGGCATAGATGGCAGCATGGTCAAAGCGCTTTAGCCAGAGCAGGGTGCGCGGGGAGCCGTGAACCAGGTGCAGCGCGGCACTGGCGGAATAAAGCAGGATGAGGCTGATGCCGTAGACGAGCATCGAGAGCATGCGCGCGGGGTCGTCGGCGGTGCGGGAGATGAGCCAGGCAAGGCCCCCCACGCCCAGCAGGGCGCCGGCCAGGTGGGTAAAGCCGCTTACCGGTTCGCGGAAGCGATGCATGAGAGAACTCCTTTCGGGGCTACCCCATCGGCGCGGGCGACAGGGCTATTCGCTGCTGGCGCGCAGAAAGCGCGCCGTCTGATGGTAGCACAGGGCCACGGCTACGGCGTCGGCGGCGTCGTCGGGGCGCGGCGCCTCCGCCAGCCCCAGCAGCAGGCGGACCATCTGCTGCATCTGCTGCTTGTCCGCCCCGCCATAGCCTGTCACCGCCTGCTTGATCTGCATGGGGGTGAACTCTGCCATCGGCGCGCCATGCTGGTGGATGGCCAGCAGCAGCACCCCGCGCGCGTGCGCCACGGGCAGTGCTGTGGAAACGTTGCGCGCGAAGAATAGCTGCTCGATCCCCACCCCATGCGGCTGAAAGCGCTGCAGCAGGGTAACCATCTCGTCGTAAATCAGGTGCACGCGCTCCACCAGGGGCGTGTTGGCGGCGGTGCGGATCACCCCATACGCCACCAGTTCCAACTCCTGCCCCTCCCCCTCGACCACGCCCCACCCCACGATGGCCGTCCCCGGATCAATGCCCATCACCCGCTCGCGCGCCACTACATCCCCCCGCGCGGGGGGACACGGCGACCGATACACGTCTCGTCAAGCATGCTGGGGCCTCCTGTGCAGTGGGTCGGGCGCGTTACGTTACCGGAGCCCATGATGATAAATTTTGGGCGGGTTGGCAAACCAGGGAAGCCTGCGACCGCCTGCTGGGGCTCAATACTGCGTCTCGCGCCCCAGCACCATCAGGGCATGCGTCAGCATCTCGCCCGCCGCCTCCAGTTTGGCGGGATCCACGCGCTCCACCGTGTCGGTCGGGTGGCGCCCGGTCTGCTCCCATCCCTCCCAGGAAAGGAAAAGGTGCGCCCCCTCCTGATTGTTGATGGCGGAAACACGGCGCTCCTCGAACACCGCGCTAAGGTCCACCGGCTCGCGGGTGCGCGTGGCCGCCGCGCCCATGCGGCGCGCCGCCGTCTCGAAGAGGGTGGCCAGGCGCAGGCTGCCACCCGATGCAAAGAGGGGGCCATCGCCCGTGCCCGCGCCCAGGCCGCGCAGGTGGATCACCGCCTCAAGCTCGAAGTTGCTGGCGAACCCCTGCTTGGCCTGCAGAAAATCGCTGATGTCCGGCTCGGTCACCCACTCGCCGCCCTCCTGCCCCTCGCCGCTGTAGGCAACGAAGAGGAAGGTCTTGAAGGGTTGGTAGCCCGATTCCTGCATCGTGCGGATCGCCTCGATCATGAGCGCCACGCCGCTGGCATTGTCATTGGCATTGGGGTAGGGCACGCCGTCCGGCGAGGGGGGCGGGCTGTCGTACTGCGCCACGACCACGATCATCCGGCTCGCCAGTTCGTCATCAATGCCGGGCAGGTGGCCTATCACGTGGCGCAGGGGCACCTCCTCGTGGACGGTGCCCTCGACCTGCATGAGTGCGGATGGCTCAAGGGCCTCCGTCGCCACCTCGTCCAGGCCCAACGCTGCCTCCGCCTCGCGCCACGCCGCCACCGTGCGCCCCGTGCCCGCCAGCAGCCGATTCGCCACAGCCTCGCTGATCCATAGCACCGGGCGATCCGGCTCCTCCGCCTCGCCGAACACGCGCCGGAAGGGGGGTTGGGGGGAAAGCGTTACCGGGCGGGCCAGGCGGGCGGGGTCCTCCGTGACGACCAGCACGCCCGCGGCGGGCAGGGCGGCCACATGGCCGAGCAATTGAGGGTTCAGCAGCAGCACAATCTCGCCGGGGTACTCCAGTCCCCGAAAGGCGGCATGGGGCTGCCTGTAAGGGTTCGGTTGGTTGCTGCCCCGCAACGTCCCTGTGATCAGCAGCCGCAGCGGGCCGCGCGCCTCCCCCCGTTGCGGAAGATGCCCGCCATCTCGACATAATCCTCGTGGTAGCGCAGGGGCTCGCCCCCGTCCTCGATGCTCAGCAGGGGGGGCGCGTCCAGCGACTGCCAGGCACGCGTGCGCGTTTGGAAAAAGGTTGAATCTTCGCCTGCCTTTTGCAGCGAGAGGGCGCCAAACTGCTCGCCGATCCAATCGGCGGCGGCATCCACCCCCTGTGTGCCCACGGCACGCCCCTCCATCGTCGGCGCCGCCAGCGCCTGCACGTGGCTGAAGGCTCGATCCCCCTCGAAGAGGCTGGCCTGGCGACGGTAAAAGGCGGCGGAGCCTGTATAGTCCCGCGCCCAGAAAAGGGCCACCACCACCACCGCCGCCACCGCGAAGGCATAGCGGTTCAGCCAGCGAGTCAGGCTCACGCCCACGTCATCCACCAGGCGGCGCATCCCTTCCCCAAAGAGGTTAAAGGCGAGGATGGCGAGGAAGAAGGCGAGCGACGGGTACAGGGCCATCCAGGGATAGGAGCGGATGTACAGGCGGATATTGGCGAGGAGCGCGCCCCACTCCGGCACGTCCGAATAGTGGCCGTAGCCCTCGGTCACGATGCCGCCGCCTATGAAGATGCCGATAAACCCGAGCTCGCCCAGCAGCATCAGCACGGCGCCCATTTCCAGCGCCGCCAGCGAGATCAGGGTGGGCAGCAGGTTGGGCAGCACGTGGCCGACCACGATCCTCGGCGTCGTCAGCCCCACCGCCACGGCGCTCTCGATCCAGGGCCTGGGGCGGATGGCGAGCACCTGGCTCCGCACAAACTGCATGACTTCCCCCCAGCCCACCAGGGTGAGCGCCACGACGAAGGGGCGCATGCCCTGCCGGATGCCGAGCGCCAGAATAAAGGTCATGGCCAGCAGCAGCCCCGGAAACGCAGCGATGATCTCCGCCAGGCCCAGCAGGCCACGGTCCAGCCAACTCCCTCTCAGCCATCCCGCCAGGGCCCCCAGCACGATTCCCAGCAGCATGCGCCCGACAACGGTTAGCCCGGCCAGCATGAGGGTCTGCTGCGCGCCCGCCAGCACCAGGCTCTGCAGGTCGCGCCCCAAAAAGTCGGTGCCCCAGGGAAAGTCCGCCCCGGGCTTGAAGGGGGGCACGCTGAATTCCCCATCCACCTTTGCCACCAGCCGGGTGGTGTAGGGGCTATCAGGCGCGAGTTGGGGACCGAAGAAGAAGACAACGGCCAGCCCCAACACCAGCAGGGTGCCGAGCACGAAGGGCAGGTTTTGCAGGGTTGCGCGTCGCCAGGTGCGCCATCGTTGCCCGCGCGCCGCCCCTGGCTCGGGCAGGGCTTCCCCCCGCTGCGCCAGCATCGCCCGAAAAGGGCTGGGTTCCGGCTGTGCGCGGCGGCGGCGCAGCCAACGGCGGAGCGGGTTGTCAGCCAGCAGGGCAGTCAGCGAGCGGACGAGGCCCCGCAGGCTGCCGGCCCGGAAGGGGGTGGCGCGCGCCCTTTCTCGCAGGCGGGGGTCAATCAGCCTGTAAATGCCCTCCAGCAGGGCGTTGACGAGGATGAAGAGGAGGCCGAGGCAGAGCAGCAGCCCCACCGTCAGGGCATCATCCTGCTGGGCGATGGCCCGCAGGAGCAGCAGCCCCATCCCCGGCCAACTGAAGAAAAGCTCCACCACGGGCAGGCTGCTGAGCGAGAAGCGCAGCGATAGGCCGAGGGTCGTCAGGATGGGAATCGCCGCATTGCGGAGCACGTGGCGGCGCATCACCAGGGAGGGCGCGAGCCCCTTGCCATGCGCGGTCCGCACAAAATCCTGCGCCAGCACGTCGCGCAGCGACAGAAAGGTGACGCGGGCGATCTGTGCGATGGGGCGCGCCGCCAGCACCAGGGCAGGCAACACAAGGTGCCGGTCCCAGCCGAAGCCCCCCAGCGGCACGAGGGGGGGGCTGTCCGTGAGGCGCACCCCGCGCAGCAGGGCATCCTGCAGCAGGACCGCCGCAACAAAGCTCGGCACGGAGATGCCGACCAACGAGGCAACGATGAGCGCCAGCGAGCAGCCCCCGTTCCGCGACAGCGCTGCCAGCCCGCCCAGCGTCACGCCGACCCCGGCCGCGAGGAGCATGGACACGCCGAGCAGCCCCAGGGTGTTGATGGCGCTGTCACGGATCATCTGTGTCATCGGCACGACCTGCTGCCTGGGCTGCCCTGGAACGGTCGCATCCAACTCGCCCCGCGCCAGCAGCCCCACGTACCCCACCGTCTCGCTGGCAGCGTGAGAGAGCGCCGGTCGGAAGGCAGTGCCGCGCGCCAACTCTAGCCCCAGGAAGGCCAGCAGCATGACGGCTAGCAGCACGATGGCCGCGAACGCCAGCCGCTGCCCCAACGAGAGCCACACCGCGCGGGAGGGCATGGGAATGCGTGCGCGCGGCGCGGGGACAGTCGGTGGGGGAGCGGGGGGTGGGGGGCTCGGCGGGTGAAGGAAGGCTTCTGCTTCGGGGTGCCCTGGCTCCAGCGCGAGCACTCGCTCCCACGCATGGCGCGCTTCCCAGGGGTCGTGCGCTAGCTGTGCCCGCAGGGCCCACGCGGCGGCACTGGATGGCTGCAAGGCCAGTGCCTCGCCTACGAGGGCACGTGCCTCCTCCATCTGTCCCTGCTGGGCAGCCTGACGGGCGCGTTCCAGTAAGTCGGCGATCTGCTCCATGTGAAATTCCCGTGTGTCCAGTCAAGAGGTGCCGGGCGGGTTGTCACGCTATACCCCAGCGGCATGCCCGCGCACCTCCTATACATGGCTGGGGGGGCATGCGGTTCGCCAAGCGGGACCGCCACCCTGACTTTGCCATTGCGGCCCGCCCGCGCTAGCGCTTGCTCAATAGGTTGCAAGGTGCGGGTTCCGGGCTACACTTGCCCGGCGCTATTGTCACGGTGGGAGAGGGGCGATGCTAGGGTATTTTATAAGAGGGCTGGTGCTGGGCTTGCCGGCAGCGGCGCAGCCGGGCCCCTTCCAAGCCTACCTGCTGTCGCAGACGCTCAAGAATGGCTGGCGGCGGACGCTGCCCGCCGCGCTCGCGCCCCTGCTCAGCGATGGGCCGATTGTAGCGCTCGTGCTGCTCGTGCTCACCCAGGTGCCCGCCGCGTGGCTCTCCCTGCTCCGCGTGGGGGGTGGGCTCTTCCTCCTCTATCTTGCCTGGGGTGCCTGGCAAAGCTTTCGGCAGGCCGCGCCCGCGCCTGCCACAGGCGCGGCCTCGCGCCAGAGCGTGCTGGAGGCGAGCCTCATGAACCTGCTCAACCCCAATCCCTATATCTTCTGGAGCGCTATCGGCGGACCCCTCCTGCTAGAAGGGTGGCGCACCTCGCCCGCGCATGGCGTGAGCTATCTGCTTGGCTTTTATGGCACCATGATCGGCGGATCTGCCCTGCTGATCCTGTTGTTTGGCACGACCGGGCGCCTGGACCCGCGCGTCAATCGGTGGCTCTTCGCCCTGTCTGCGCTGGCGCTTGCGGCGTTCGGGGCGTACCAACTGTGGAGCGGGCTCCTGACGCAAGGGTAAGGGGAGGTTGTGAAGGCCAAGCGGCATCTGGGCTAAGCCCGGAGCCTCCCCTGGAGCCGCGCTTGACCCGGTGGCCGAGAGTATTGACCAGCCCCGGTCGCGACGCCTCCGACTCGAAATTCGATGCCTCCATGCCCAGGGGCGCGAAAGCGCGCTCGCTCACACATGGTCTCTACTCTTGCCCCGGCCCCTTCTCGGCTTAGACAGGCTGTAGTAAAGGACATCTTTTTACGAGAAAAGTCCATCATCAGGCAGCGACCTTGTAGCAGGGTAGGTCGGTAAGGTGGCCCAGCATGCCCTACACCGTTGCATGCTGGGTGACGTAGGGGCCATCCATTGACGGGCACGGAGTAGAGGGGGCACAGAAGCTTGCTGGCAACTCTTCCTTGCCCCCGCCCTGACTTCTGAATTGAATGGCAAAGTCCCGTATGTTACAATCTTATACTGAGAAAAGGCTTGTGAGAGGCCAGAATGATTTCAACAACACTTGTCAGGCAAGTCATTCGCGACCAGAACGGACAACCTGTGGCCGTTATTGTTCCAATTGCCGAGTACGAGCAACTGGTGGCCCAGGCCCAGCATCGGACCGACGAGGAAGATCAATCGCTTGATGATCATCCGTTGTTTGGTGCACTTCGCCATCTTGGGCCCATCACTGCGACAACAGAGGAGATTGACGAGACGCTTCGCGACCTTTGGTCATCCTGGGATCGCGACGATAGATGATTGCACTGCTTCTCGACACTCATGCTGCACTCTGGTTTCTTGCTGCCGACCCACGCTTGTCCATTACAGCGCGCCATCATATCAGTGAGGCCGCACGCCTTCCCTTGTCGAGGTAGCCTACCTAGAGGAGAAAGGGAAGATTGCCGTTGGGACCCTGGAAAACCTCCTTGCTGTGCTTGATGAATCCCATGCCTGGATGGTTGAGGTGCCTGTCAACCGCACCATCCTTGGCTCTCTTTCACAAATCTCGCGCGTGTCGGTGCCCGATATGCCAGATCGGATCATTGCCGCCACAGCCCATCACTTGAGCATTCCTCTTGTCAGCCGTGATGGTAAAATACGAGCAAGCACCGTTCACACCCTGTGGTAGCTACCCGCCATACCCCTCGCTGAACGCGTCAATCATCGCCCTGACATCGTCGCCCAGCGGGTAGAGCACGGGGCAGGTGGCGCCTGCCTGGACGTACTCGCGCACCTTGGCGCGGCACTCTTCCGGGGTGCCAGAGGCGGTGATCATCTGCACCACGTCATCGGGAACCAACTCGCTGGCCCGTTCGATCTCTTCCTCGGTGGCGGGCCAGGTGAGCACCTGGTTGATCTCGTCGAGCAGCTCCTGCGAGACGCCGCTGGCCTTCATGATGTGCGGCTGCTGGCCCAGATACTGCGTCACCAGCTTGCGCGCATTGTCCAGCGCCTTTTGCCGGTCCGTGTCCAGCGAGCAGACGACCAACTGCGGGCGGTCAATATCGTGGACCGAGCGGCCAACTTTCTTGGCACCCGCCTCCAGCCGTGCCAGGGCCTCCTCGTTGTAGCGGGGGGAGACGAGGTAGTTGAGCAGCACCCCGTCGCCAATCTCGCCGGTCAGCTCCAGCATCTGCGGCCCTGTCGCGCCTATATAGATCGGTACGTTCCTGGGCTCCTTGCGCCCGTGCACCACGTCATGCTGGATGTCGTCGAAGTGCACAAACTCCCCGTTGAAGCTTACCCGCTCCATGCGAAGCAGCTTGCGCACGTTTTCAACCACCTCGCGCATGGCCGTCAGGGGCCTGCGCCGCTCGATCCCCACCTTGCGCGCCAGCGGATCCCACCAGGCCCCGATCCCCAGCATGATGCGGTCGCGAGCCAGATCGTCCAGCGTCAGAAAGGTGGCAGAGATGATAGCGGCGTTGCGCGTCCAGTTGTTGATGACCCCCGACCCGATCTTGAGCCGCTCGGTCGTTGCAGCAAAGGCGGCCATCGGCACTATCGCATCGCGCACCAGGCGCGACTCCGCCTGCCAGACCGCCTCGAAGCCATGGGCCTCGGCGTACTGGCAAAACTCTATCCCTTCCCGAATCTCGTGAGCGTCTTGCAGATACAGCGCGACACGGTCGGCCATGGCAGGCTCCTTTTGGGGGGTGACTTGCAGGCAGGTAACAAGGGCTTCTATCCTACTGCACGTGGCGCAAAAGGGCAATGCCTCGGCCAATCCTGGGGGTGCCGTTGGCTTTGCCGGAAAATTGGTTTGCGCTACCCCCTTGACGGCGCGCCCGCAGCCCTGTATAATCGCGCCACTTAACAACCTAATACTTTCTTACAACTCTTATCCAGAGGGGTGGAGGGATCGGCCCTGCGAAACCCCGGCAACCGGTGCGTGCGAGTATATCGCGCGCACAAGGTGCCAACGCCGACAGAGTGATTCTGGGCGATGAGAGGGAGAAGCATGCTGCCTGCGCGCTTCAACCTCGTCTCACGACGAGGTTTTTTGTTGGGCAGCTTCTGGCGAACCCCCGCATCGGACGAACTCTGGCGGGGGTTTTTTGTTTCGCAGCCGCTCGCTCCGCCTCCTACCACTCATGCAAACGGAGGCAGACCATGGCTATAACGGAAAGCAGCTTCTTGAAGTGTCGGTTGTGCGGAACCACCACGCCCTTCGGCCCGAGCTACGTGTGCGAGGAGTGTTTTGGGCCGCTGGAAGTGAGCTACGACTACGATGCCATCCGCGAGACGATCAGCCGCGAGCGGGTGGAGCGCGGCCCCCGCACCCTGTGGCGCTATCGCGACCTGTTGCCCAACATTGGCAGCGTGCAGCCGGTGGACATCGGCGCGGGGTGCACGCCCCTGCTCCGTGCCACGCGCCTGGGGGAGCGGCTGGGGCTGACGAACCTGTGGATCAAGAACGATGCGGTGAACCCCACCTACAGCTTCAAGGATCGGGCGGTCAGCGTGGCGACCACCGTTGGGCAGACGCTGGGCATCCACACCCTGGCCTGCGCCAGCACCGGCAACCTGGCAGGCTCCGTCGCCGCCCATGCCGCCAAGGCAGGGCTGGAGTCCTACGTGTTCGTGCCAGCCGACCTGGAAGAAGCGAAGATCTTGGGCGCCGCCGTCTATGGAGCGCAGGTAGTCGCCATCGAGGGCTCCTACGACGATGTGAACCGCCTGTGCACGCTGGTTGCCGATGAGTATGGGTGGGGGTTCGTCAACATCAACCTGCGCCCCTTCTACGCGGAGGGGGCCAAGACCCTCGCCTACGAGGTGGCCGAAGAGTTTGGCTGGGAAGCCCCCGATCACTTTATCGCGCCGATGGCGAGCGGCTCGCTGCTGGTGAAGGTTGCCAAGGGCTTTCGGGAACTGGCGCGCGTGGGGCTGATCGCCCCCAAGAGCGTGCGCGTTTCCGGCGCGCAGGCGCTCGGCTGCTCCCCCATCATCGAGGCGTACCTGAACGATACCGACCAGATCGTTCCCCAGCGCGCCGACACCATCGCCAAGAGCCTGGCGATTGGCACGCCCGCGGATGGCACCTTCGCGCTGCACGAGATTCGCACCAGCGACGGGCGCGGCGTGCGCGTCACCGATCGGGAAATCGTGGAGGGGATCAAGCTGCTGGCGCAGACCGAGGGGGTCTTTACCGAGACAGCCGGCGGGGTCACCGTGGCGGGCCTGCGGAAGCTGGTGCAGGAGGGAGCCATCGAGCGGGACGAGCGCGTGGTGGTCTATATCACGGGCAATGGGCTCAAGACGCTGGACGCCATCAGCGGCCACCTCGTCCCGCTGCTGTACAGCGGCCCGAGCCTGCAAAGCTTCGAGTCCGCCCTGGGGCGCGCTACCTACCGCGCCGCGTGATCGCCCCTTCCGCTGCGCCAAAACTTGCATTCGATTGACCGCGGCGTATACTGTCGTAGGTCAATTGTTAGCAAAGGCAAGCGGGATGATAGCGATTCTGCGGAACAAGGCAGTGGTGGAAGTATCGCTGGGCCACGCAGCGGTAGACGTGCTCAACGGGGCGCTCCCTGTGCTGCTGGCGGCGATGGCCATGCAGATGGGGCTGAGCAACGTGGCGCTCGGGACCGTCTCGACCATCTACTTTTTGACAGCCTCGCTGACGCAGCCCCTGTTCGGCTGGATGGCCGACCGCTGGGACTCGCGATGGGTGGGGGTCGGCGGGATGCTGTGGCTGGCGGGCGGCTACGCGTTGGCGGCGATGCTGCCCGGCCGCCTGGCCTTTGCCGCCTTTATCGTGGCCGCCCTGGGCTCCGGCGCTTATCATCCGCAGGGCACGCTGACCGCGCGGCGCGCGGCAGGTGCCCACGCGGCCAGTGGCACCAGCCTCTTTTTCTTTTTTGGGCAATCGGGGCAGGCTATCGGCCCGGCGCTGAGCGGGCTGCTGCTGGCCCGCCTGTCTTTTGGCTCCACCGTCCTGCTCCTCGCCGGGCTCACGCTCCCCGTCGCGCTCCTGCTCGCGCGCGGGGCCGCGCGCCGGCCCGACCCCGCCCCTGTTCTGCACGGGTCGGACGCGGCTGGGCATCGCATGGCCTGGACCCCGCTTGCCATAGGGGCCTTCGTGATGGTGCTCCTGTTCCGCGGCTGGCCCCCCGCCGCAACGACCACCTTCCTCCCCAAGTGGCTGGCGGATGAGGGATTTACCTCGTCGGAGTTTGGCTTGCTGCTTGCCATCTTCATGTTCTGCACTGCCCTGGGCAACATTGTAGGGGGGTGGCTGGCGGATCGCTGGTCGCACAAGGGGGTGGTCGTGCTGTCCCTGGCGCTGGCGCCCTTCCCCTTCATGGTGCTTTATCAGACCCCGTCCGTCGGGGTGGCAGCCGCCCTCGCCACGGCGGTAGCCGGGTTGTTCATGGGCATGCCGCATAGCGTGATGATGCTGATGGGGCAAAATTTGCTGCCGGGCCGCATGGGGTTCGCGAGCGGGCTGGTGATGGGCTTCATGTTCTCGGTGGGGGCGGTGGCGGGCTGGGTGACCGGCTGGCTGGGCGACCTGATCGGCCTGCAGCAGGCGCTGAACTGGGCGCCGGCGCTTTGCCTGGCGGGGGCCCTCTGCGCGATTGCCCTGCCACGGGCGCGCCCGCGCCTGGCACGCATCGTTCTTCCCGCCCCCGGCGATTAAGGGCGCCTGGCTGTGCCAGCCCTCACTGACAGGACCCGTCGCGGCGGCTACGCTCAGCCCCATGAGCGAGATTGCCACGGTCAAGATCATTGCAGAGCGGGTGCGGGCCTTGCTGGGAAACGATTTTCCCCTGGCCACCAACGGAATATGGGCGGCGGGGGATGGTCGTCGGGTGCGGCGGCTGGGGATGGCCCTGGCTGGCTCCGCGCAGGTGGCCGAGGCTGCCTGCCGCCAGGGGGTGGATGCCCTGCTGCTCCATCGCCCCTGGCAGCTTGGCCCCCTGCCCCCCGACAAGGGGGTCCTGGTCTTTCACGAGGCGCTGGATGAGCGGCTGACGACGGGGGAAAACCCCTGGCTCGCCGAGCGGCTGGGCTTCACCCTGGGGGCTGGCATAGGGGAGCGGCGCGAGCGCCCCCTGGTGTCGCTGGCGCACAGCGCGACGGCGCTCCCCCTGGGCGAGGTGATGGAGCGCGTGCGCGCCGAAGGGTTCGATCAGGGAGAGTTGTGGAACCCACAGCCGCTGGATCAGCCCGTGCACACGATCGCCCTGGCGAATGCCATGCGGCCAGCCCTGGTTGCCATGGCCGCCAGCCAGGGGGCGCGGCTCTACCTCACCGGCACCCTGCGCCCCGCTGCCGAGCCCATGCTGCTGCAGACGGAGATGGCAGCGATGGGCCTCGGCGCCCACCCTATAGAACGATGGGGGCTCGACTGGCTGGCCGCCACGCTCCACTCCTTGTTCAGGTTGGAGATCGTCTGGCTGGAGCACAAGGCGTTGTAGGATCGCTCGCTTCTTGCTATCCTTCATCCGAAGCGGAAAGCGACGAATGGAGGGGGACGGCATGGGATTTCTGGACCGACTGTTTGGCAAAAAGCAGGCGGCCCCGCACGACGGGGGCATTTATTTTTACGTGCGCTGCGACAAGTGCGGGCGCGTGCTGCATACCCGCCTGGACCCCGAGCGTGAGCTATCGCCACGCGATGAAGGCGGCTACGAGGTCAAAAAGGAAATGATGGATGATCGCTGCTTCCGGCGCATCTTCCTTCTGGCAACCTTTGACGAGGGAAAGCGCTCGCAGGGGGTGGAGGTGCGCGGTGGCTCGCTTATCGAGCGGAGCACCTGGGAGGCCGAGAAGGATTTGCCGCGCCGCCCCGCCGCGACGGAATCCAGCGAAGATTTGTAAAAATAGGGTGAATCGGTATAATACCGCGCTAGAACACGCCCCAACCAACCTGGTTATGATGGAGAGAGGGTCGAGGGTTTCTCGATCCTCTTCATTTTGTCTCTGATTGGCCACAACAAGGGTGGGGCGCTACCTCATGCATCACAGATCAGGGATGGGTAGGAGAGACAAATGAAACGTACATGGCAGCCGAAGCGCCGCAAGCGATTGCGAACCCACGGGTTTCGGGCGCGCATGGCCACCAAAGATGGACGCAAGGTGCTGGCGCGCCGCCGTGCCAAGGGCCGCTACCGCCTGACGGTCAAGACCGCACGGCGCTACGAGTAGGCAAGGAGCAAGCGGAGCGGGGCGGCGCCCCGTCTCCGCTTCTCTATTTCCAGGGGGCGGCGCGGTGCCGCAGCCTGGCCTTCAGCCCCATGCATCGTGACTATCGGTTGCGCGCCAACGCTGATTTTCAGCGAGTGCGGCGCGTGGGGCGCAGCGTCTCCAACGCGTGGCTGGTCCTGGTCCATGCCCCTAACCCGGCTGGCAGGCTGCGGTTCGGTTTTGCAGTCGGGAAAAAGGTGGGCGGGGCGGTGCAGCGGAATCAAATCAAGCGGCGCCTACGCGAGCAGGCACGCTTGCACGTTCGGGCCGGGCGGGTACGCGCCGGCGCGGATGTGGTGATTATTGCCCGTAGCGCGGCGCGCGAGGCAGACTTTGCTACGCTGAGCACTGCCCTGGACGAGTTGCTGCGCCGCGCCGGCTTGTGGCAGGCAGGCGAGCCTGCATCGAATGGGGCCGTAACACGACAGCCGCCCAGGGAGGGGTAATGCAATCCTTTCTCGTCAAGTTTATTCGCGGTTATCAGCGGCGTCTTTCGCCGATGCTTGGCTCCACCTGCCGATTCCACCCCACCTGCTCCGAATACACGCTCCAGGCCATCGAGAAATATGGCGCGGCGCGGGGGAGTTGGATGGGCGTGCGGCGGATTTTTCGTTGCCACCCGCTGCACCCTGGCGGTTACGACCCGGTGCCGTAGGCCCTCGACCTGCAGCAGCGAGGGTGGGCCTGACCTGCCATCCTTTCCGGTACTATCGAGCATGTTCGACCGGGCGTCGCCCTGGCGACCAGACGGTTGAAGAAAGAAGTGAAGACGATGTGGGGAGCATTTGTAGGTCTAATTGAAAGTGCTATTGGGGCCCTTTACGGAGTGCTGGGCAGCTGGGGCCTGGCAATTATCCTCTTCACCATCCTGGTGAAGGTGGTGACGTGGCCCTTGACTTCCAAGCAGATCAAGTCTACCAAGGCGATGCAGGAACTGCAGCCGCGCTTGAAGGCGATGCAGGAAAAGTACAAGGACGATCGCGAGGCGCAAACGCGCGAGACGATGAAGCTGTATCAGGAGATGGGAGTCAACCCGGCGATGGGCTGTCTGCCGATGCTGCTCCAGTTTCCTGTCTGGATTGGCCTGTATCAAGCTATCTTGAAACTGGCCAGCGACGGGCTGCTGGGGCAAGGGTTTCTCTTCATCCCCAGCCTGGCCGAGCCGAGCAAGACGTTGACCGGGCTGGGCTGGGTGATTGATGTGGCAAACCTGGGGCAGAATTGGCCCTACCTGATTTTGCCCATCCTCACGGTCGTGACGCAGATTGCCATGACGCGCTATCTGACGCCGAGCGCCCCCGCGCCGACGGCTGAGGGTCAGGCGCCGGACCCCACGCAGGCCATGATGAAGCAGATGAACCTTATCATGCCGCTGATGTTTGGCTACTTCGGCTTTGTGGTCCCCGCGGGGCTTTCCCTGTACTGGGTGACCAACAACCTGCTGACGATCCTGCAATATGCCATCATGAATCGGCCCGCCGTGGAAACCCCTTTGCCGGCGCCTGCCTTCGCGGCGGAGGGTAATCGAATCATCGAAGTGGATGTGAAGCCCAAAGAGGTTGTGAGTTCGAAGGGACAGGTGAATGGCACAAGTGGCAAGCGGAAGAAGCGTGGAAGCCAGCGGCAAGACGCTTGAGCAGGCAATCGAGAACGCGCTCGACCGCATCGGCCTGAGCCGCGATCAGGTTCAAATTCAGGTGCTGCGCGAGCCGAGCCGCGGCGTGCTCGGCTTTGGCGCGCATGATGCCATCGTGCGGGTGACGCAGGCCAGCGTGGGCGAGCCCGAGGCTGCCCCGGCCCCCATAGCGGAGGCGCCGATGGCCCAGCCAGTGGAAGTGCGCGAGAGCCCGCCGGTAGCGCCGCAGGAGGAGCCCGTCGTCGTCGCCGACGCTGATGAGCCCGTTGTAGCCGACGCTGACGAGGACTTCGATTACGGGGAAGATGAGGGCGTGACCCGTGGGGCCCGCAGCGAGATGGGCCCAGATGAGCTGTTGACGATCAGCCGCGAGGTGCTCCTGGAGATCCTCCAGCGCATGCACATCATCGCCGACGTGCTGGGCACCTGGTCCGAGCCGGAGGACGAGCGCGACGAGCCCATGCTGGTGCTCGACATCGTGGGGGACGAGCTGGGCCTGCTCATCGGGCGGCGGGGCGAGACGCTGCGGGACCTGCAATACCTGGTTCGCCTGATTGTCGGGCATCGCGTGCGTGGCTGGGCCAACCTGATCGTGGATGTGGAAGGCTACAAGCAGCGTCGCGAGCGCACGGTGCGCCAACTGGCGCGCCGCATGGCAGAGCGCGTGGTGGAAACCAACCGCGCCGCGCACATGGAGCCGATGAACGCCTACGAGCGGCGGCTGGTTCACCTGGAACTGCGCAACATGCAGGCTGTCCGAACCAAGAGTTCTGGCGAGGGGGAGCGGCGCCGGGTAGGCATCTTCCCGCAGGAGTAGCGGTCTTCACGGATCAGAAGGAGCATTGCATATGCCTTACATCTCATTGCTGGTATCGCTGGCTGCGCTGGTCTGGGGCGTTGTGAATCATCGCCGCGCCAGCGAGGCGGAGGCCCGCCTCCAAAACGTGCGAAGCTCGCACTTTCGCCTGGCCGACCAGACGCGCTCACAGCTCGAGTCGCTGACCAGCGAGCTTCGGCTGCTTCAGCAGCAGCAGCGTGCCCAACAGGGCACCGCCCTGTTTCACCCAGAGATGACGGTCGCCGACGCCCTGGCGCGCGATGCGCGGGCGGCGGATGTCATGGGGGCCTTTCACATCGGTGGCTGCGACGGCTGCGCGGTCAGCCCGGACGAGACGCTGCGGCACGCGGCAGAGGGCAATGGGCAGGACATGGATGCCCTGCTCGCCGCGCTCAACCAGCTTGACGACCCGCAGGCAGAGATCGCGCGCAAGCTGGCGCGGCGCCCCAACGTGCAAATCACCCTCTGAGGGGCCAGGGCAGGTCATTACCAGAGACCCAATCGAGCCAGAAGCATCACGCTTCTGGCTTTTTGTTTGCTATACCCTTATTCGCCTGTCTCACTCTGGCTCTGCTATGCGTCTCGATCGCGGTTCTCCCGCATGTTCCGTGCTGCAGTGTCTGCAAGCAGGGATGCCAACCCTCGCTATCCATGTCAGCGCCTGTCCCGACCCCAATTCACCGTCTCGTAAGTTCCATTCTTAAGGACCATCGGACCGAGCGCGAAAGGTGCGGGGGATCCAACTTTTGGGGAGCACTCACTACACAGCGCGCCTCCCGTCCTAATGTATCTACCGAAAGGCACGCCTGATGACCACCATCTCTCTTCGGTGGCAACTTGGGTTACTACACACTGGAGCTTAGACGTTTCCTCGCGTTCAGCCGGTCTTGTTGGCAGGCCGCTCACGGGGATGTAGGAAGCTCGATGGGGAAGGTCGGGCGAATGTAAATGTTGATGAGGTGAAAGAAGTAGGGAACTACGGTATACTGCTGCCATGCCGCACAAATTGTTTCCCACGGCTATACTGTCCAACCACGCTTCCATCGGAAACACATCGTCACTCCCGTACAAGAGTGTAAAGCGTCGTATCGGGTACGCCGTAGGTTGTTGGATGTTAGGATCCAGCCGCTCCCCTACCATGTAACATCGCTCATCATCATAGCGAATACCCTTGGTCACGAACACAAGCCCTTTATATTCTGGAACATTCCAAGCAGTTTGTACTTTTTGGTGAGGTTTCCTTTCACAACCGAGGAATTAGATTTCCAGCCAAATATTGTCCCGATTTCTGGATAATGCTCCTTAACCAATTGCTCGTAACTTATGTAGTAGGTGCCATGCGTTGTATCCGATCCAGCATTGCATCGTATGCCTGAAGCTGCCTGGATAGGGATGTTGGGCTTACCACCTCCAGTTGTAACAGCAACGGCTGTATATCTTGCGTTGACCCACCTTCCAACAATGCCTGATGGGGTGACAACCTCAGCGCATCAATGGGCAGAGCCTCGCTACGTTGTTGTTCCCGTGCCTCGATTTCCTCATACGCATGAAACACATCTTCATGGGTATTTTCGATCTCGATTACCTGGCCTGGTCCGATAATCAAATCGTATTCGCTGATATCGTCTAGCGCGTCCTTGTAATACTTGGTCAGCAACGGTTGTACTATATGCTCATGCCATGCTAAATTCCACTCTTTCGCACATAGGTCGCGCAAGATACGGCGCTGGCTCGCATCCGCCAGATCTGAGAAAGTGTAACCGTTCATTGGCAATGTACATGCAGACGTGATAGGCTTGACCCTCCTTGTTACGTTTCCGAATGAACGCATAGGTAGCCAAGGAAGGACGCCGTAGTTGAAATGCAGTCGGCTTCGGCAATAACGGCAGTTCCCCCACGACCGTTTCATGGCGCACCACACGCGTCTTCAGGTATAGCTCGTTGATCGCTACGTACGCCTTCATCTGCACGCTCTTTTCCCTCCGATCAAGCATCTCATACTGCAAATACATATCGCGTGATAAACCACTCTCATCATTTGCATTCACATTAAAGGACTGCTTGGGTACAGACAGCATAGTTGGATCATGGTACAACGTCTGATACGGATCTTCCTCCTCTGCCAGCGCCCCCCCCTCGTCAAATGCTGCAGCCGGTGCATCAATCAAAATAAGCAAGGAATGGTGCGTCGTAACTGCGGCCCGTTCAATCCCCTCAAACCGCACGCCACATTGCGGAGCTACATGCGTATTCAGTTCTACTACATACTGCTCCAAGGGAATCGTCTCACGTTCCAGGCGATTATCCAGCACCCACACCGTACCCAGCTCCTTCAAGGGCAAGGACCGAGAGGCATCGGGGGATGGGTGGAAGTGAGTTGAATTCGCGGGTTTTGATTGTGCCGTGAATACCATACCCTTCCAGGAAGCGTAAAAAGTTCTGGATAAACTCGTAGGTAAGGTAGCCGCGCGATTCCTTGAGGCGATGCACATCATGGAAAGGCAATGTGGTACGCCGTCCATGGCGGCGCGGCTGGTAGAAGACATCAATCTGGCCCCCTTCTGCCTCCTCAAATGTCAACGGACGTAGCACCTCTTGCCCATCACGAAACCCACGTCCCCAAAAATCACGGTACCGAAGAGTTGCAGTGTCTTTCCCCCGCCTGCCACTGCCGAAAGGTTGTGGCATGATCTTGGACGACGTACTCATGAAATGGCATATCTGCGGTAGGCGGCACTTCGTGAATCTCCATATGGATAAAGGTGATCCACTGTCCATCGCTGGAATATTGCGCCACGATGTAAGAACGCCCGCGCACCGTTACTCGCTTCCCTTGCCCTGTAAAGTAACCGGCTTGCAGTAGTTTGATCAGGACATGGTGCGGGATCGCCGTGGGTGCGTACCGGAGTGCCATGAATCTTAAATTCATTGAGAAACTCTAAATCGAGCAGGGAGCGGCTCGCGATCATGTGGATACAACACGTACAACATCGGCTGGGGAGAGGCATTGGCGAAGAACCGATGCGGCAACTCTCCAATCTGCTTGTACAACGTGTTGTATAGCTTGGGATAAGGTTGTCCACCACGATAGGCATGAAAGCGAGCAGGAATAGGATAACAAACCAACTGCCCGTGGGTGGCAAACATTTCTTCATCAACACCAGTTTCAGTACGAAAAGCACTAGTAGTAACACGGTGGGTATCCGCCATCAAATAAGCTCCTATGCAGTCTGTGCGTCTAGATGTGCTTCAACACGTGGATAAACTCGGGCGTGTACTGCGTGGGATCGTCCCAATCCACTACACCGGGCACGACAACCGTGGTAGCCTCGTGCCAGCTTTCTACCACCTCACCCCTGGCATTCCAGTAGGCTATCTGCCAGTCGCCTCGTGTGGCTAAGTTGAGGTAGACCATCTTGGCTGTAGGCTCACCATGCTCCCGTAACGCGGCAACTTTACGTAGAGCTGCGTCTAAAAACGCTTTATCGTTCAGTTGGGCATGCCAAGCGGGGTCCGTTTCGGGAAGGGAGAAAATATCCAGGGTACGTGGCCCATAGTACTTGCAATCCAAATACAGCGGCACGCCTGCCACCTTCAGATCCGCCAACTCATAGATGGCGTCAGAGATTTCTTCCAAGTGCACGCCTTTTTTCTCCATAACAGCACGAATAGCTTCCTCACCAACTGCTCCCTTCAAAATAGCTTGATAGCAGTAGGGAGTAAACAGCCATGCGCTATGTGTAGCGAAGGCGAGGGGGTAATCGGCAGCATTGAACGCCTCACGAATCGCTGGATTGGCGGCGGGCACTACGTACAAGCTATCCAGATTCCACGCGCGTTCGCCCATTTGCCACAAATCGGGTGGGAGTACGTTCCCCTGTTCGTCCATATGTACGACGGTACCTTCACGATACAGTGTCTTCGTAGCACATGCGTATTGCTGCACCAGCTCATGCTGAAAATCATGGCGCAACACTGCCTGCCGCAGTCCTTCCCAGGTCGCGCGCGCCTGGCGGTCACCCGTCCCCCGTCGGAGCGCCGCCAGCTCGTCAAGCAGTGTTCGGACTGCCTGTGACGACTGGCGGTTGGCACGCGGCAAGCGCTCATCCCGTTCATCCTCGGCGCGCCGCTGCGCCCCCTTCATCTGCTTGGTAACCTGCTCTAGCAACTGCTCCATGTTGTCCGACAGCAAGCCGCGCATGGCGGCACGCGCGGGAGCATGTTCGGGCCGGAGGGCAAAGCTTGCTACCACCGCCCACACCTCGCGCTGCAAGCGGATAATCTGCCGTGGCATCGGTTGCCGAACGCGCTCTACGCGTCCTAGTGCCTGCATGATGGTGGCCACGCGGTTTATCTGGGAATCCGTACTCAAATCCTCTTCGCCGTGATACAGCGCATTAAAGTTGGTGCCCTGCAACTTGCGCAACCATTGGTGGAAGCGTGCCGGGCTGATCAATCCGCCTTCGGCAAGCTTGGCGAGGTACCAGATGTTCTGCTTGATCGCGGCCAAACGCTTATCGTGGGTGTTGGTAGCATGGTAAGGTGTATCAAAGTAGTGGAAGGGACAATCAAGGAGGTGTACCGCCTCGAAATCGACCCACTCGGCCTCCGGAGCGTGCGGGTAGGGCGGATACTGCAAGTTAATCCCGTTGCCTGCCAGAAGGATAGGTCGTCGCAGAGCGAATTACCGGCTGCTGACGGTGAAACATGCTGTGAAAAAACGCCCGCATTGCCGCATCTTCTTCCACTGTCTGGGCAAGGTCGGCATTGTAGAAGATAACTGTAAAGCGCTCGCCAAAGAAGGTAATCTGGTAGTAGTGCAGCAAATGCGTCGCATCCTTGTAATCTGGCTTGATCGGCTCGATCTTCCAAGGGGGCGGGTCGCCTTCGGGCGCCGTCACGTGGTGAAAGACGTATTCCAGTTGGCGATAGGAGTTGAAGAACAAAAGATTGGTGGCGGGCGCATCGGGCGTATGCAGCCACCACCACATGGTGAGGAAGAAGATTTTCGACGCGCGCGCGTCGAAAATGATTGGTCTGATCATCATCGAACGCAGCACGCTTGGCCACACTCGTAATCGTACGCATCACCTGCTGAAAGAAGCGTTGTTCGTCGGTGTTATTGGAGCTCACCGGCTGTACCTGCTCTACCACTACAGGTCGGTGCCGCGAATGGCCGCTTTAACCGCTGTCAAGGCAGCGATGGCATCACGATCCTCTGTCGTAATCTCGTGAACCTGTACCCCTTCCTGCTGGCTAATCCACGCCGTATCGAAGTTGGCGAGTACGCGCGGCAGATGCCCGGTGGCGGACAGCCCAAATACGTGATGATGCTTAGCGAGATCGGCCAGAATGGCTTCGGGACTGGTGTAGAGCGAATAGTAATGCCACTTCACTTCGTGCGGATCGGTGAGGCGGGCGGGCTTGTACAGTTCGTATACTCCGTAGCCCGCCCGCAGAAGGCTGTCGAATCCGTTAAGGGTAGTAGGGGGCGGAGCCGCAGGCAGAAAGGCAGGGGGCTGCTGCAATAGCTTTTGCCACTCGGTATTGGCAAAGCAGTGCTCTAAGAGGTCACGCTGCACGGTGGGATCATCAACGCTGGCCTTGCCAAAGAGTAGCGACGATCTCCGCAGCGAGGCGATGCACCTGGTGAAAGAGGTTCAGTAAGTTTGGTTCAGGCGCAGGCGCATCCAGCGATATCGCCTGGAGGTGCCACCCCCGATGATGTTGCTCCAACCGCAAGGGCTCCGCATGCATCATACGGTACGTTTGGAATATTCGGGGTGTACCATCGTCGGTCAGTGTATCCGTACAGGTAAAAATGCGATGCTGGGGAAAGCCCCATTCTTGTAAGGACTGAATGCGAGCAATCAAAAACTCCAAATGCTTCCGCAGTGAAAGATTGTTCTCCAAATAGGAGGGGTCGGACAAACGATCTCGTACCAGCGTATCGTGAAAGTGTGCCACCAAATCAAAGGGGTTGGGCAGCGTTTTGTCTTCGCACAACAGATCCAGCAGGTTACACTCGGAGAAAATCGAATTCATCCAAGAAGAAAACGTGCGGTCCGCCAATGCGATCCAGCTGAAAGATGTCCAGCCGCCGTTCTCCATTGAAAAAGCCGCGGTACAGTTTGTGTACGGTCACGAGCGAGACCCCGGATATCCCCTCGATGGCGGAAGGCGATGTAGGGGAAGAGCGCGTGGAACACAGGATGCGCGAGCAGACGCTGCTGCATTGGAATGTATTCAGGCGCATGACTCGCCGCTCGCAGGACGCTTTCCCATGACATCAACACGCGGCGCACCTGCGTCGTAGATGACATCCCGCAGGTCCGTTCCCGCGCGTTCCTCTATGGCTTCCAAATAAAGAATGTCGCGACAGGCGCGCTCGACTGCAGCGGGTTCCATCACAACCCAGCCCGCATCGGCGGCAACTTTGCGTAAAGTCTTCACTTCAGGACTGTGCAACAACTCGCGGTGTGCATGTGCCAGTGCGTCATCCTGCAAGACACGGAGGAGGAGCGTTTGGTTACTCCGTAAGTGTGCGACCCCTATCTTTGCGTCATTCAGCTGACGCTCCATGTCATCCAGAAGTTGCACTCGGTTGGTGCAATAGACGTACTTGCGCGGGGCGTCATCTCCCTTGATGAACTCGACGATACCCGACGTTTTCCCCAATCCCGTTCCACCGGGCACGCTACTCAAGCCACGGGCGGCGGCTTGGAGATGCCGCTCATACAAGCCCTTATACGCCGATTCCGTCATGCCTGCTCCTGTTCTACACCAAATGTTGGGTTGCGGCCTACTGTAGCAGGAGGGCGCGACAGCGAGTGAGAAGGTAGGGGGTGTGCGTCACTTGTGTGTAAGGTAGGACTTACGCAAGGGACATGCTGACCGAGGGGTTACGCAACTGCTGGCGCAAGTAGTCGGAGAGGAGGCCGTGCTTGACTTGATAAATGGTAGCGCAGGTTTCAGCGGCCACTTGTTTGAGGCGGACCCAGATAAGCATGGCACAGGTAATATGGTTGCGGACGATGCGCTTTGCGGTATTGGCACTGCTAAGACCGGTCATTTGCTTGCTTTCGCGGGGTTGTGTCCAGTAGCGTGTGAAACTGGCTCGGCGTCTTATTAGTACGGTAGACGATCCTCGAAGAGTATGGCGAATTGATTGAGGGCCGCGCGCCAGTGGTGAACGGGCATGGGCCATTTCTTACTAATTAGGACTTTCGCTTAGGAAGGCAGAAGAGCAGGAATACGAGGATTGCGGAGTTCGGCGCGCAGATAGTCGGAGAGAAGATTGTGCTTAACGCGGTAGATGGACGTGCCGAGAGAGCGGGCGTGAACTTTGAGGGAGAGCCAGGCGTGGTAGCAACAGGCAAGATGAGAGCGTTGCGAGCGTTGGTGGCGCGCCTGAGAGCGCTCGCTGCGGGGGTGTCATACACCTTGCTGCTCTGCCGATGCGGCGCATCATAGTAATAGCAGATGACTTGCCCCCGCGCATCCGTCTGGCGCGCCAGGTTGCCGACTGCATCGTAGGTGTAGGACCAGGTACCCATGTCCGGGTCACTCATCTGGGTCTTGCGCCCCAGCAGGTCATACTGGATGGTCGTCACATCCTCTCCTTAATCGCCGCCTTTGTCAAGCCTCAGCGCCATCATGCCATCACCGCTAGCACCTTGGAAATGTACAGTCGAGCTGAGTTGTAGAGCGGACAATGGACAAAATTGTCCTACGAAGGGCGTAGGGCAATTTGCAAAATTGCCCCGTGGATACCTTTGCAACCTCACCAACCGGAATGGGTGTCAGCGCCATCATGCCATCACCGCTATCACCTTGGAAATGTACAGTCGAGCTGAGACTGCTATAATCGTGGGCGGCAAGGGGCAATTCTCGACAAGGAGGGGTGCCTGGCTGACCCAGCGTACCCTCCAGTCGTTGCGTCGAAAGGCTGACCACTCGAAAAGGAGATGTCATGGCAGATCAATTTGATGTGATAGTGATAGGTGGCGGGCCAGGGGGCTATGTGGCGGCCATACGGGCGGCGCAGCTAGGGTTGAAGACCGCTTGCGTCGAGTCGGAGAACCTGGGCGGGGTGTGCCTCAATTGGGGCTGCATCCCCAGCAAGGCGCTGATTGCCAACGCGCAGCTGGTGTACAACATTCGCCACCATGCCAAAGACTTTGGGCTGAACTTTGACAAGTTCGAGGCGGATTACGCGGTGGCCGTGCAGCGCAGCCGCAAGGTGGTCAAGCGGTTGGTCGGCGGCATCGGCGGGCTCTTCAAAAAGTATGGCGTGACCCACCTGCAGGGCTATGGCTCCCTGGCGGATGCCAACACGGTGGATGTAGGGGGCACGCGCTATAGCGCCAAGCACATCATCATCGCGACCGGCGCTACCTGGAACAAGCTGTCGGACGTTCGGGCCGAGGGCGACCTGGACGAGCAGCACATCGTTTCCTACCGGCAGGCGATCGTGCAGGAGCAGGCGCCCGGCAGCGTGGTGGTGATCGGGGGCGGGGCCATCGGCGTGGAATTTTCCTACGTCTACAACTCCTACGGCTCGGACGTGACCATCGTGGAATTTTTGCCCCACCTGCTCCCGCTGGAAGATGAGGACATTTCCAAAGAACTGGAAAAGAACTACAAGCGCCAGGGGATCAATTTCCGCGTGGGGACGGCGGTCAAGAAGGTCGAGCGGCGCGACGACAAGGTGTACGTCACCGTGGCGCCCGCGCAGGGCGGCGACCAGGAAGTGATCGAGGCGGACCGCGTGCTGGTAGCCATAGGCTTCAAGCCCAATTCCAGCGGGATTGGGCTGGACAAGGTGGGGATCGCCACCACGCGCCGCGGTCACATCGAGATTGATGCGGCCATGCGCACCAACGTGCCGCATATCTATGCCATCGGGGATGTTTCCAACAACGGGTTGGCCCTGGCCCACGTGGCGAGCCACCAGGGGGTCGTGGCGGCGGAAACGATTGCGGGGCACGAGCACCCGCCCCTTGACTACAAGATGATGCCGCGCGCCACCTACTGCAACCCACAGGTTGCCTCGATGGGCTACACGGAGGCGGAGCTTCAGGCGCAGGGCGTGCCCTACAACGTGGGGCGCTTCCCGATGATGGCCAACGGCAAGGCACTGGGGATGAACGAGGCAAATGGCTTCGTCAAGATTTTGTCGCATCAGAAATACGGCGAGATTCTGGGCGCGCATCTGATCGGCCCGGAGGTGACGGAGCTAATCGCCGAGTTCACTGTCGCGCATGAGCTGGAAGCGACGGCTACCGAGTTGTTCCGCGCGGTGCACCCCCACCCCACGCTGTCCGAGACAATCGGCGAGGCGGCGATGGATGTGGAGGGGCAGTCTATCCATTTCTAGGCGGCGCGGGCCAGAGTGACCTGGCTCAATGTGGATGAACCGCAGGAGGGGTACGATCGGGGACGATCCTACCCCTCCCCATTTTTCAAAGGAGCTTATTGTGTCTGTTATCGAAGTGGGCGAGCAGGCGCCCGAATTTACCCTGCACGATCAAAGTCGGTCCGAGCGCGCCCTGCGCGACTATGCGGGCAAGCCCGTGATCCTGTTGTTCTATCCCCTAGACTTCAGTTCGGTTTGCACGGACGAGATGAGCTGTGTGATGGACAACCTGGCGCGCTTCAACGAGCTTGACGCACAGGTCTTCGGCATCAGCGTGGACAGCCACCATTCCCATCGCGTCTTTGCGGAGCAGCAGGGGGTGGACTATCCCTTGCTGGCGGACTTCCACCCCAAGGGGGAAGTGGCGAAGCAGTACGGCATGTACATCGAGGAGCGCGGCCACAGCACGCGGGGCTGGGTGGTCATCGGCCCGGACGGGCGCGTGGCGGCAGCCAAGGACGTGGGCGCCCCGAACATGCCCGACTTTGACGAGATCGTGGCAGCGGTGGAGCAGGCTCGCGAGTAGCACGACAGCGTTTCCGTGTCTCGTGATCGTAGGGGCCAGACACCCCGCAACAAAAAGGGCGGTTCTGAAAAGAACCGCCCTTTTTGTGCTCCGTTCCGCCGCCGCTACTCTTCCAGCAGGATGACCGGCTCGTGGTAGTAGCGCACCCGCTGGCGGTTGAGCTTGTCGCTGATGAAGCTGTCCAGCCAGCGCCGCTTTGCTGCCAGTGGTTCGTTGCTCGCCAGAATTTCCAGCGGGACGTTCAATCGCAGCACGCGGCCAGGGATGATGAAGCGTGTGATCCCCTGGGGCAGGGTCTTGCCCTGGAGGGCGGCGTTCAGCGCGTCGTCCGGCTGGAACTGCGGGAAGACGATCAGCGCCACCATGTCTGCAAAGGCCAGGCGCAACTGCTCCGTATCACTGGTGAGCGTGCGCGACACGGTGCCCCAGTCGGTGTAGCAGGCCACCATCGCATTCAGCACGTCCAACCGATCATGCTGCGCGTCCGATAGGCCAGCGTGGAAGAAGCGACCATCGGCCAGGGCAATCGTCGCGAGCGCGCCCCCCTCGCGCAGCATGGCATGGACATCAGCCGCTGGAATCTCATCCAGGCTCAAGCCGGGAATCTGCTTCAGTTCGTCCATGAACTCGCTGGGGGAGGGGCCGCTGATGACGTGGTGCCAGGTGTGCAGCGTCACGTCGCCGCGCGCCGGATCGGCAAGCTGTACGACCAGGTGAGGGATGCCGAGTTGGATAAAGGCGCTCGTTCGCGTGGCACCATCCAGCACTATAAATTTGCCGTCGCGCTCCGCCACAAGCGGCGGGTTGACGAGCATGGCGTCCTTCTCGATAGAGGAAGCCAGGCGCGCCACCCGTTTGGGGTCCACCGCCTCGTGGGGGATGATCTGCTCCGTGGGAACCATCTGGAGCGAGAGCGTGGCCGCGACGCTGCCGTCCCCCTCCAGAAACTTCACTACCTGCTCCGCTATGGAAACCGCCGCCGTGATCTGCGCTTCCTCGGTGCTGGCGGCAATGTGGGGCGTGGCGATCACCTTCGGGTGCTGGGCCAGCCGATTGTTCACCGCTGGCTCCGTTTCGAAGACGTCAATGCCAGCCCCTGCCAGGGCGCCGCGGTCCAGTGCCTCGGCCAGGGCCTCCTCGTCTATGATGCCCCCCGAGCGGTATTGATGATGAAGGCGGTAGGCTTCATCAGATCCAGCTCTGCCGCCCCAATCAACCCCTCGTTTTCCGGTCGCATGGGAATGTGCAGCGTCACCACGTCGGCCTCGCGCAGCAGGTCGGGCAGATCGCGCATCTGCACGTTTGCCTCCAGGGCGAGTTCCGGCGTCAGGCGCGGCTGGTTGACCAGGACGCGCATGCCCATCCCCTGCGCGCGGTGGCTCACCTCGCGCCCGATGCGCCCGAAGCCGAGGATGCCCAGGGTGCGCCCCTTCAGCCCCAGTGCCTTGCAGCTTCTTCTTTTCCCAGCGACCCGCCTTCATGCTCTGGTCGGCCTGCGGGATGTGGCGAGCCAGCGCCAGCATCAGCGCCATCGTGTGCTCGGCCACCGCCACGCTGTTGGCGTCCGGGCAGTTCAGCACCTCCACCCCGCACGAGCGCGCGGTGCTCACGTCAATCGTGTCCAGCCCGGAGCCCGCCCGCCCGATCACGCGCAGGCGCGCCCCGGCTTCGATCAGGCGACCGGTCACCTTTGTCGCGCTGCGCACAATCAGCGCATCATACTCCCCGATGATGCGCTCCAACTCCTCGGCGGCGATGCCGTAGTGCAGCGCCACATCGAAGTGATCGCGCAGGAGACGCACCCCCTCTTCCGCCAGCGGATCCGTGATCAGAACTCGTGCTTTCCCTCTCATAAGTTCCTCTTCTGGTAACGGTTGACGCTACGACAGCCCGATGACACGCCCTTCGGAGTCAATGTCAATGTTCATAAAGCCGGGGGTAGCAGGCAGGCCGGGCATGGTCTGCATCTCGCCACAAAGGGGGTAGATGAAGCCAGCCCCCACGCTGGCGCGGACCTCGCGGATGGGAAGGGTAAAGCCCGTGGGGGCGCCCTTTTGCGTCGGATCGTGCGAGAGGGAAAGATGGGTTTTTGCCATACAGATGGGCAGGTGGCCGAAGCCGCTTGCCTCATAGGTGCGAATCTGCGCCTCGGCCTCCGATTCGTACGCCACACCCGCCGCGCCGTAAATACGCGTGGCAATGGTTTCGATCTTGGATTTGATAGGGGATGCTACATCGTAGAGCGGCGCAAAGCGCGATGGCTGCTCCGCCGCCGTGACGACCGCCTCCGCCAGGGCGCGCGCGCCCTCGCCCCCGTCAGACCAGTGGGAGGTGGGCACCGCCGCCAGGGCCCCTGCCTCCTCGGCGATGCGCTGCACCAGGGCGATTTCTCGCTCCGTGTCGGTCGGGAAGATGTTGATGGCGACCACGACCGGCATCCCAAAGGTGCGGGCAATGCCGATGTGGTGAATAAGGTTGGCCGCGCCCCGCTCGACCAGGTCAAGGTTCTCCTCCACATACTCGCGGGGCAGATCGTAGCCCGCCACGACTTTGGGGCCGCCGCCATGCATCTTCAGGGCGCGAATCGTCGCCACCATCACCACAGCACTGGGCGCCAGCCCCGAGGCGCGGCATTTGATGTCGAAAAACTTTTCCATGCCGATGTCCGCGCCAAAGCCCGCCTCGGTGACCACAAAATCGGCCAGCTTGAGGGCCACCTTGTCCGCCACGATGGAGCTGTTGCCGTGGGCGATGTTGGCGAAGGGGCCGGCATGGACGAAGGCAGGCTGCCCCTCCAGGGTCTGCAGCAGGTTCGGGTTGATGGCGTCCTTCATGAGCACGGTCATCGCCCCCGCCGCGCCCAGATCCTCCGTCGAGACAGGCTTGCCCGCGTAGTCGTAGCCCACCACCGCCCGGCCAATCCGCTCGCGCAGGTCGCGGAGCGTCGAGCGATAGTTGTCGCCCGAGACGAGCGCAAGGATCGCCATCACCTCGGAGGCTACCGTGATGTCGAAGCCGGTCTGGCGGGGGTAGCCATCCCACTTGTCCCCCAGGCCGGTGAGGATGTCGCGTAGCGCGCGGTCGTTCATGTCCACCACGCGGTTCCAGGTGATGCTGTAGGGGTTGAGGTTCAGGCGCGGCAGCCCCTCCGGGCGGCGCTCGCTGCGCGTGCGTTTGGCCCAGGCCTCGCCCGGATAGTTGCGCTCGTGCATCAGGCGGGCGTCCAGCGCGGCGGCGCACAGGTTGTGCGCGGCAGTGATGGCGTGCAAGTCGCCTGTGAGGTGCAGGTTGAAGTCTTCCATCGGGATAATCTGCGAGAAGCCGCCGCCCGCCGCCCCGCCCTTGATGCTGAAGGTGGGGCCCATCGAAGGCTGACGGATGCAAACGATGGCCCGCTTGCCGATCGCGCCCAGCCCCTGGGTGAGCCCGACGCTTGTCGTCGTCTTGCCCTCGCCGAGGGGGGTGGGGGTGATGGCTGTCACGACCACGTATTTGCCATCCGGCCGATCGCGCAGCTGCTCCAGCGCATCCAGATGGACCTTCGCCTTATGCTTTCCGTATAAAATTAGATTGTCCAGGGGCAGCCCCACCGATTCCGCGATGGTCTGGATGGGCTGCACCGTTGCTGCCTGCGCGATTGCCAGATCGCTGGGCACCTTTTTCCTGGGGGCTCCGTTGCTCATGTCACCTCTATCACAATCTTGCCAAAATGGTCACCGCTTTCCAGGGCAGCGTGTCCCTCGCGGAGCTGGTCGAGCGGCAGGACGCGGTCCACGATGGGGCGCAGCTTGCGCTGCCAGACAAGCTGCATTACGTCGTGGAACTCGCCGCGCGTGGACATGGTGGAGCCGATGAGTTGCAGCTGGCGCCAGAAGACAAGGCGGATATCCGTGGCACCCATCGGCCCGGTGGTCGCGCCCACGGTCACGAGGCGCCCCCCCTTCGCCAGCGCCCGAAGCGAGGTTGCCCACGTCGCCTCGCCTACATTGTCCACCACCACATCCACGCCGCGCCGGTCGCTGCGCTCGAAGACCGCTTTGCCCCAGGCGGGCACCTCCGTGTAGTTGATCACCCACTCCGCGCCTAGCGCGCGCGCGGCCTCCATCTTGGCCTCGCTGCTGGTAATCGCCCACACGCGGCAGCCGGCCAGGGCGGCGATCTGGATCGCCGCCGAGTTGACGCCGCCGCCTGCGCCCACCACGAGCACCGTCTCGCCCGCGCGGATGGCTGCCTGGGTGATGAGCATGCGCCATGCAGTGGCAAAGACGAGCGGCGCTGCCGCCGCCTCGATGAGCGAGAAATCGTCGGGCACGCGGTGCAGGTTGCCCGCCGGAACCACCACCCACTCCGCCAGGCCGCCCCAGGTATGCTCGCCTAGAATCTTGAACCTATCACAAAGCGGTTCGACCCCCCGCAGGCACCACTCGCACGCCCCGCAGGAGAGCGTCGGGTTGATGACCACGCGCTCGCCCCCCTGCCAGCCGCTCACCCCCTCGCCCACCTCGTCCACCACCCCGGCAATGTCGCAGCCGCCCACGTGGGGAAAGCTTGGCGGGATGCCTGGCAGCCCGCGCCGCATCCACAGGTCCAGGTGGTTCAAGGCACTGGCAACCACGCGCACGCGCACCTCCCCCCGCCCGGCATGGGGCGTGGGAACCTCCGCGGGTTGGATGACTTCAAGGCCGCCCGTGGCTGTATAGAGCATGGCTTTCATGGGCGTGTCGCTCTTTCAAAGGGGGAAGCTACGCCGGGCAGGCGTGCCTGCTTGTGGTTTGGGCACTGTAGCACAGGCTCTGGCAACGGGCGAATACACAGCCCTGCCCCTCGCTGTTTGGCCCTCGCGGGAACAAGGGGGATAATATACGGGTTGGACCCACAAGGGATGGGTTGGCGGGAGGGCGTGAAAGCAGCCCCCCGCACCCTGCAACCCAGACAAAGGAGAAGCCATGAACCGAGTGTATAACTTTAGCGCAGGCCCGGCGACGTTGCCCCTCGCTGTATTGGAGGAGGTGCAGGCGGAACTGTTGGACTATCGTAACCAGGGGATGTCCATCCTGGAGATGAGCCACCGTTCGAAGGCCTATGAAGAGGTGAACAGCGAGACGGAGGCACGCTTCAAGCGACTGGTAGGGGCGGGCGACGGGTACAGGGTCCTCTTCATGCAGGGGGGGGCGAGCAGCCAGTTTGCGCTCGCACCGCTCAATTTTCTTCCCGATGGCGGCTCTGCCGACTACGTGCTCACGGGGGTATGGTCAGAGAAAGCCGTGGAAGAAGCGAACCTGGTCGGGACGGCGCGCGTGGCAGCCAGCAGCAAGGAGGAGGGATACCGCCGCGTTCCGCCCCAGGCTGAGTGGTCGCTGGACCCAGAGGCGGCCTACGTCCACGTGACCTCGAACAACACCATCTACGGGACGCAGATGCACGAGTGGCCGGACACCGGCTCTGTTCCGCTGGTGGCGGACATGAGCAGCGACATTTTTTCCGCCCCTTCGATGCCAGCCGCTTTGCGCTCGTCTATGCGGGCGCACAAAAGAACATTGGCCCGGCAGGGGTGACGGTGGTGCTGCTCCGCGAGGCGTGGCTGGACAAGGTGGCGCGCTCGCTCCCGACGATGTTCCAGTACAAGACAGCGGTCAAGGCAAATTCCCTGTACAACACCCCGCCTGTTTTCAGCGTGTACATGGTCAACCTGGTGCTCAAGTGGCTCGAAGAGAGCGGCGGGCTGGCTGCCGTGGAGGCGCGCAACCACGAGAAGGCAGCCTTCGTCTATGATGCCATTGACAACAGCGATGGCTTTTATCGTGGCTACGCTGCGCCGGACAGCCGCTCGCTGATGAACGTCACCTTTACCCTGCCGGACGAGGCGCTGACCAAGCAGTTCATCGAGGAGAGCAAGGCAGAGAACCTTGTAGGGCTGAAAGGCTATCGCACGCTGGGGGGCATCCGCGCCTCGATCTACAATGCCATGCCCGTTGAAGGCTGCCGCCTGCTTGGCGAGTTTATGGATCACTTTGCCGAGCGGAACGGGTGACAAACGCGGCGAGCCCCCTCCTACCCTTCCCGAGAGCAAGACAGAGAGCCTGAAAGGACAATGCTGTGCTAGGGCGCTTCAAGCGAAAAGAGGAGCGAGTTACGACCGCGACACCGCAGCAGGTGATGGCCGCCCTGGGCACCGTCATCGAGCCGGAACTGCATCGCGATCTGGTGTCGCTGAACATGATCAAAGATGTGAAACTGGCGGGGAGCACGGCGGAATTTACAGTCGTGCTCACGACCCCCGCCTGTCCGCTGCGCGGGCGCATCGAGGGCGAGTGCCGGGAAGCGGTGCTGCGCGTGCCAGGGGTGGAGGCGGTGAAGGTAAACTTCACAGCCAATGTGGCGCGGGACAGCCGCGTGAGCGCCGCGATGGGTGTGCGAAACACCATCGCCATAGCGTCCGGCAAGGGCGGGGTGGGCAAGAGCACGGTCAGCACCAACCTCGCGATTGCCCTCACGCGGGAGGGGGCGCGCGTGGGGCTGATGGATGCCGATATCTACGGCCCGAACATCCCGTTGATGATGGGGGCGACACACCTGCCCCCGCCGCGCGGCACCCGCATCATGCCGACCGAGGCCTACGGCGTCAAGCTGATGAGCATGGGCTTCCTTGTCCGCGAGGACCAGCCCGTCATCTGGCGTGGCCCGATGCTGCACCAGGCCCTTCGCCAGTTTTTGAACGATGTGGAGTGGGGGGATCTGGACTATCTGCTGATTGACATGCCGCCCGGCACCGGCGACGTGCAGATGTCGCTGGCGCAGAGCACCCCTTTAACGGGGGGGCTGATCGTGACCACGCCGCAGCGGGTGGCGCTCAGCGATGTGCGGAAGGGGGCCATGACCTTCCGCCAGTTGGAGGTGCCGATTCTCGGTGTGCTGGAAAACATGAGTTACTTCATAGCGCCCGACACCGGCAAGCGATACTCTATCTTCGGGCAGGGTGGGGGCAAGCGGTATGCTGAAGAGATTGGCGTGCCCTTTCTGGGGGAGATCCCGCTCGACCCCCGCGTGACGACCGGCGGGGACACGGGAAAGCCCATCGTCGTGGCAGAGCCGGGCAGTGCCGCCGCCCTGGCGCTCCGCGAGGCGGCGAGGCAACTGGCCGCGCGCGTCAGCGTGCTCAACTTTAACCGCAAGCCGGAGGGCGTCATTGGCCTGGGCGACATCCCCATCATGAGCAACTGATGAGCAAGACGATTCGCTGCACCAGGGCCCCTCGCACGGGGGCCAAGGCGGTCTTTGCGCGCCCCGACGGGCTGCGGAAGGGCGTCGAGTGGCTGTGAGGCGGGCCGTTGAGTATGGGATGTGGAGCCTGGTCGGCCTGCTGGGCGCGTGGCTGCTGCTGTGGCGGCGCGTGGGGGATCGCTGGGGCTGGTTCGGGATGCTCAACGCCTGGATGGAGTGGGGCGTAGCGTTGCTGGGGGGGCTGGGGGTGCTGGCGGCCCTACGGCGGCAGGGGGGGCGCGCCCTGCTGGCGCTCTCGCTCGCGGCGGCGGGGGCGGCCTGGCTTCCACCCTTGCTTGCCGTGCGTCGTGGCACGCGGCTCGGCGAAACGGGCGGCGGGGCTTCCTTCACGCTGTTCAGCGCGAACCTGTACAAGCTTAATGCCAGCGCGGCTGCACACATCGCCCTCGTCCGACAGCAGCAGCCGGACCTTGTCTGCCTGCACGAGTTGCAGCCTGCCCTGGCAGACGAATGGGTGGCGGCGCTAGGCGATTGTTATCCTCATCGCGCCCTGCGCCCTGAGGTTGGCGCCTACGGCTTTGGCGTGCTGAGCCGCTTCCCCCTGGAGGAAACCGGCTACTGGGAGCGCCCGGGGGTGCGGCCCTGGGCACAGCGCGTGCGCTGCACGCTGCCGACAGGCGATCAGGTGGAACTCTACAATGTTCACCTGGTACCCCCCGCGGCGGATTCTACAGTCGAACAGGGGTTGACCTGGGGCTTCCGGGCGCGGGAGGCGCAGGTGCGCCTGATGCAGGAGGAGATCGCCGGGCGGGGCCTGCCAGCCTGCGTGGTGGGCGACCACAACTTCGCCGACACCTCCGATGCGTACAGGATGATGTGCGAGCATCTGCGCGATGGCTGGGCGGAGGCGGGCCAGGGGGTGCGCTGGACCTGGCCCACGCGTGCCTTCCCGTGGGAGTCGCTGCCCTGGAACCCTCGGATGCTGCGCCTGGATTATTGCTTTTACAACGAGCCGCTGCGCGCCGAGCGCATGCGCGTCCTGGCCGAGCGTACCGGCTCCGACCATTGTCCCTTACTCGTCACGCTGCGTTTGCGCTAACGTCGTCCCTCACCCTTCAATCTACCCATGCTTCGCTCGACAAAATGGTTTGCGACGGTAAGCGCCGTGCTGTACAGCGTGCCCGTCTCGGCATGGCTGGTTTTCCGCTATTGGAAGGGGGAAAGCTGGCCCGCCGTGGCGATGCTCAATGCGGTGGGGCTGTGGTGGTTCGCGCCGTTGGTTCTGCTGCTGCCGCTCGCCCTCCTGGTGCGCGCCCGCCAGGCCAGCGTGATGATGAGCGGCGTCTTGCTGATTGCGCTGCTGCTCTTCGGGCGTGACCTGCTGCCCGCTTCCGCCCGTCGCGTGCCGGACGACATTCCCCGCCTGCGCGTCTTGAGCTTCAACGTGCTGGTGTCCAACCAGTCAGACGACGCTGTGCTCGAGATGATCGCCGCGCAGGCGCCGGATGTGATAGCCCTGCAGGAGCTATCGCCGGAAATGTCGGCCTCGCTGGAGGCGCGCCTGGGGGAGCAGTATCCCTACCGCCTCCTGTATCCCTGGACCGACCCGCGCGGCACCGGCCTGCTCAGCCGCTTCCCCCTGCAGGAGGGCCCCACGCTGAGCCTGGACCTGTGGGAGCGGTGGGGGCAGAGCGCTGTGATAGATGTGGGGGGGCAGGCGGTGCTTCTGGTCAACGTGCACCTGTGGCCGATTGGCACGCTGGATCGCGTGCAATTTGCCCAGGCACTGGGGCGCCAACATCAGCAGGTAGCGGCGTTGAAGGAGTTGCTGGCTACCTACAGCGGCATGCCGGTGCTGATGGTGGGGGATTTCAATGCATCCCCGACCAACGAATCCTATGCGCGGTTGGCCGATGGCCTGGAGGATAGCTGGCGGAGCGTGGGCTCTGGCCTGGGGTTCACCTGGCCCGCGCGCGGCGTCCTCCATGAGTGGATGCGACCGCTGCTGCGCATTGATTACCAGTGGAGCGGGGGGGCTGTGACGCCGCTCTCGCTTCAGGTGCTGCCCACCGTTACGGGAAGCGACCACCTGCCGCTGCTGGGCGAGTACGCGATAGGGGAGGGGGCTACTCAGCGATAAGCTCGACCTCGCTCACGTACACCTCCCAATCCCACCCGCTGGCGTACAGCTTGACGCTCTCGATGGTCTGCGCGTTCGGCAGGGCTTCCTTCAAGTCCACTTCAAAGCGGTATGGCGCGTCCTGGGGGATGGCGGAGCCCATCAGGATGTTGTAGTTTGCCGTGTTCTGGTAATAAAAGCCGTGCGTCCAATATTGGGGGTTGCCGAACGGGTCGCGGTAATCCACGCGCACGATCAAGGGGAACTCAGAGCTTTGCTCCCCGCCCCCGCTCAACGATTGATAAACGAGGCGCACATCGAGCCGCAGCAGGAGCGATAGATAATCGCTCACCTGCTTGCGAACGGGCTGGATGACGCCCGTCTCCCCGTGGTTGTTGTTGCTGCCCACGCGCCGAAAGCGAAGCGCGCGGTTCGTGCCCGTTGTCACCACCTCGACGGTTCCATCCACCTCGCCGCCGTCCCCACCCTGGTCGCTCACCACCTGCCAGCCAGTGGCAAGCGCGCCACTGGCCAGGGCAACGGCGGCTTCCGGGTTTTGAAAATCGCTGTTGACGAGCAGGTTTCGCTTGGCAGGCAGCGGCCCCACCGCTGCTGTGCCCAGGGCGATCTCGGCGCGCTCGTTGGCCTGCAGCGTCACCTGCTGCCCCGTCTGCCCGCTCACCAGGGCCTGGCCGGAGCGGACAGAGACATGGGTCATCTCGTTCGATGTCTCGATGGCGTAGGAACCGGGCTCCAGCACGATGCCCCCGTTGGGGGCAGGGGCTTGCAGGGCGTTGACCTCGAAGCGCCGCAGGGGCGTGGTGGCGGGCGCCACCTGCACGCGCACGCGCCCCCCCTGCACGGTCAGGGATATGCGGCTCGGTTGCTGGCTGCGGCCAAAGCGCGGCTTGCGCATCTCGTTGAGCGTGACGCGGCTGTTGGGGAAGAGGGTCAAGGTGGAGCGGTCGAACAGCACCACGGAGGCCTGGGAGGCGGGGTCGGTGCGGAGGATGCTTCCCTCCATCACATCATCCTTTCCCTTCCCTGCCTCAACCGCCACGGGGTCCGCGCGCCCGCCGGGCGACTCGATCAGCGTGACCCCGCTTGTTCCCTGGATGCGGGCAAGCTGCGACACGGTGGTGTGTTGGAGGTACCAGTTGATCCCGAACGGGACGGAGACAGCCAGCACGAGGAAAACCCCAAAGGCCACCAGCAGCACCATCCAGGCAAGCTGTTCCTGGCTCATCCAGCGGGGCAACTCTTTTGGGGGGGTTGAATCAGAAACGCTCATGTGGAGCTCAAATAGAAAGCGGGTGGGGATGATTCTAGCATAGGGGGAGGCAGGCGCAGCAACAAGCCATCTACTGCGCGGGCACGCCCACCCCCCAGCGGACCGGCACGGGGCGACGCTGCTTGCGCTTTTGATCCCAGTACCAGACGTGCCCGTGGGCGCGCCCGTACTCCCAGAGGCGGCGCGTCAGGTCCACGTCCTGCTGGCAGTAGTCGCGAATAAGGTCCAGCCGCCCCTCGCGCCACCATTGCAGCGCCAGCATGCCATCGGCGCCCTTGCCCGCGCCCAGGGTCTGCTTGGTCAGGTTGTCGAGCCGGACGCGGTGCCCCAGGGCCTGCGTGACCCCCGTCATCAGATCGCAGGTGGGCAGGGCAGCCAGGTCAATGTCCGTGTAAGCGGAAAGCACGCGGTAGTCAAAGCTACAAATGTTGTAGCCCACCACCAGGTCAGCCCCCTGCAGGAGTGCCACCAACTGCGGCATCTGACCCTCTTCAAAGTGCGTGAAGCGGCGCTGGCCCGTGTGGTAAGCCACCGCCACAGAAACCCCCAGTCGGTCTAAATAGTCATGACCCCCCACCGATGCGATGTCCCGTTGGGTCTCCAGATCGAACACGATCACGTTCTCGCTCATCCAGCTGTCAACTTTCAAAAGGGCCGCCTTGCGGGGCTTGCTTGTCACAACGGGGTAGCGCACGGGCGCTACCTCCTATGAGTGTAGCGCGCCCCAGCGACAGGCGGCGATGAGGGACAAACAAAACGGGTAGCCCGGAGGCCACCCGTCAGGCTGGCAAAGGTGTCAGGCGCGGCTGCGTTCCCCTCAGGGCGCGGCTTCAGTCCCTTGCCAGAGCGCTCTCCTCTTCTAGCAGTCGCTCGCGGTCGGGGTCCCAGGGATACACGATCCAGGCATCTGTCTCGATGGCGTAAAAGTCCGGCCCATCGTCTGAAAAGTGCGATTTATTGGGCTTGTAATGGATGACCGCCACGGTGGGGACGCCCCCCGCGCGCCGTACCCGCTCGCGCACGCTGACGGCGGTTTTGCCGCTGTCCCACACATCATCAACGATCAGGACCCGCTTGTTTAGCAGCAGCGGGTCACTGGGGAACTGCAGAAAGATGGGGGCTGTCAGCGTTTGCTCCACTGCCGTGTAAAACATGACGGCGGCCGTCAGCACGTTGCGAATGTCCAGCTGCTCGCTGACAATACAGGCGGGAATCATCCCGCCGCGCGTGATGGCCAGCACCGCATCGTACTCGCCGCCCCGCAGAAGGGGGATCAGATTGTCTTTGACGAGGCTATCAATTCGTTCCCACGAGTGAAAATCTTTCGCCATCGGTGCCTGCTCCTGGTGCCCAAGGGTCGCATCCGTCGCCCGATTATGGCAGCGAGGCGAGGATGCGTCAATTGCTTTGCTTCTTGTTCGCGGCGGCAGCGCCATTCCTCACTGTAAGCGGAAAGTGGGGGGTGTGCTGACCCGCCAGCCGGGCGACGACCGCCTCAACAATCCTTTGATGGAACGGGGATAGCTCGAACGGGCAGGCGTTGGGGTCCACCCAACGATAGCCCAGGGCTTCATCGGTCTGGATGGTCGGCGTGCTATCGCCCGCTACGTGGCACAGGAAGACGATCTCGACCCATTCGCCATCGCCGGAAACCGCCAGGATGTCCGTGATGGAGGCGGCCAGCCCGGTCTCCTCGCGTAGCTCGCGGAGGATGGCCGCCGCGGGGGTCTCGCCACGGTCCATCCAGCCGCCAGGGAAGCCCCACGGGTGTTCGTTATGGAAGCGATGCTCCAGGAGGAGCATCTGATTGCTGGGGTTCAGGCACACTGCCGCCACCCCTATCAGAAACTTGGAGGCGCCCTGCCACATCAGCCAGCGCCGCACCGCCGACGGGGCCCGCTGCCAGAACGGGTGCAACATGTTGTACGCCAGGGTTCGCAGCATCCTATGCCCTTTCAGTAGTGCAGCATGCCAGGCAGGCGCTCTACGAGGGCCAGCACGTCTAGGTAGAGCAAGAAGAGGAGCAGGGCCGCCCCGGGAAGCCAGCGCAATGGGCGCGGCGCCACGGCGCCCAGGCCCACCATCAGGAAAAGGGCTATCGGGATCAGGGAGGAGAAAAGATAGCGCCCCTGGTATTGCACGAATTCCAGATTGTAGTAGACGAGCAGGGCCGTGTTGACCGCCACCCACCCGGCGAACAGCAGCAGCACGCGCGCCGTTGATGCCCCAGGCCAGCCAGCCGCGCCCAGCCAGCCAGCCCCCCAGCCCGACCAGAGCGGCAGCGGTGAACAGGGCCAGCACCGCATATTCGTACGGCTGGAGCGGGGCCTTCATCCAACCAAATTGTCCCCAGAAGGAGTGAAAGACTGTCTGCGTGCCGTTAGGAGCGTGCCGAGCTGGGCCACGCTGCGCAAGCTCCGCCTCGGTTCGTGGTTGCCCGATGGCGATGGCATCGTGGCGCCCAAGCCCCATGACGTCCCAGCCGCCGTAGTGGCTCACGTTGCGCGCGAACCAGGGCAGGATGAAGAAGCGGCGAGCGACGACGCGAGGGGTATTGGATATTGGACATCAGATATGCGCTGGGTGCCGGCTATTTTCGATGCTTTGGTGGTGTTCGGAAGAGCACGAGGAGGACGGTGAGCGCGGCCAGGGGCAACGTCACCCACGCCAGGGTCTTGGTCAACAGCGCCAGCCCCACCAGATGCCCCGAGCCGGAGCCACCGCGCCCCACGTGCCGGCGCCTTTGGAGCAGGCGTACCATCTGATAGGCGGCCACCTCTGCCACCGGCGAGCGCGACGGGAAGGTGAGCGCGTCGTTGTTCAGCGTGCCGATGACTGCAAGGTACTGGGGCAGCAGGGCCACCAACGCCGGCAACCGCCAGGGCGAGCCAGCCATCGCCGCCCTGCCGCGCGGACGATGCGCCAAGCGATGGGGGGCACCAGCGCACCGAGCAGCGCGCACAGGAGGCGCAGCGCCAGCAGCGAGCCATCGCTCAGCCGGAACAGTGGCGCGGCGAGAAAGTAGAAAAGGGGCGGCTGGTGCCCCTCGTAGCAAAAGCGCCCCAGGTCCACCTCGTTGCGAAGTTGCCTGCAACCAGAGCGTTCTTGTAGCGCTCATTGTAGCAGGCCGCGACCAGCGTGGGCGGGCGGCCCGTTCGCGCGACGGTGGCGACGTAGGCGTAGTGCGCGGGCTCGTCCGGGGCCTGCCAGGGCGGCGTGCGCCACGCGAAGAGCGAGGCGAGCATCAGGGTTCCCAGGAAAACAGCAGAGGGTGCCACCCAGCGGAGCGGAAAGCTGCCAGTCACCCTCGCATCAACCTTGCGCGGCGCGGCGCCTGCGAGCAGCCCCCGACCCCCGCAACTAGCGTGATGACGACAATGCCGCGGCGGCGGCGATGATTCCCTGCATCGGCAAAGCCCTCGTCTCCGGTTGTACATCCACGGCGAGGAAGGCAGCTCGCTCAAGAGGCAGAGCACACGTTCGGCGCAGATGACCCTCTACTTCTGGATCAACCCCGTGTAGCCCCACCAATCTTCGGGCGCCACTGGGCCCGCATGGCCTGCCCATGCTCGTTCAGATGGGAGGCGCTCGGTGCTGCGCGTCGGGCCCGCGAGTCGTGCGCGCGCCAGTGATTTAGCGAGGGTAGTAGACGAGCCAGGCAGCGATTCCAGCAACCTGTCCACCCCGTAGTCCAAAGCCATGCTCCTCACCAGGCCGAAGCTCCGATCCCACCTCCGCGTGCAGCCATTGGATGGGAAGCAGAAAAAGCACCACGCTCAGGAACGCGCCAGCCACGCGCCGATAGCTGCTCATGAGTCTCTCTGCTGATGATTGGGGTAACGCACTACCCTGGAAGCGGTTACACTGCGACCGCCTCGGTGCCGAGCTTGGCGCGCTCCTCGTCCGCGATTGCCTCGTCGAGCACCGTGAAGAGCGGCGTGGGGCGCTGGAAGGGGGTGCCGGGCTTCAGCGCGCTCGGCTGCCAGCGGTCATGCCTGCGCCGCTCGGCCGGCGGTGGCTGATACACCACCGCGTCATGGCCGCGCGTTTCCTCCTCGTAGCGCTCCACGGTCAGCGTCGCCAAAGAGCGGCTCCTCGTAGCCAAAGAACTCGTGGATGCGCTGGCTGCTGTGCGGCAGCACCGGCGCGAGCAGGAGTTTCAGCGAGTCAATCGCCCGCATCGCCACGAAGATGGTGGTTCCCGCCGCCGCCGGATCGCTCTTGACCACCTTCCACGGCTCCTTGCGGTCCAGGTAAGTGTTCACCTCGCGCGCCAGGGCCATCGCCTCTCGCAGCGCATCACGCAGGCGCACCTGCCCGTACAACTCCCCCACCGTATCGAAGCCCGCCTCGATGCGATCCAGCAGCGCACAATCCTGCTCGTCCAGCTCGCCCGGCTGCGGCACCCGCGCGTCGTAGCGCTTGTGCGCGAAGCCCAGCACGCGGTTGACCAGGTTGCCCCACGCGGCGACGAGCTCCTTGTTGTTGCGCAGCACGAACCCTTCCCACGTGAAATCGGCGTCCTTGCTCTCCGGCGCGATGGCGGTGAGGTAGTAGCGCAGCGGGTCGGGATCGTAGCGGTCGAGCACATCATGGCAGCCAGATCGCCCAGCGGCGGCTCTTGGAAAATTGCTTCCCTTCCAGGTTCAGGTACTCGTTGGCGGGCACGTCGTAGGGCAGGTTGAGCGCCCCGTCGAAGGCCATCAGCTCGGTGCCCCACAGGACGGTGTGGAAGGGGGTGTTGTCCTTGCCGATAAAGTAGTAGCTCGCGCGGCGGGGTTCTTCCACCACGTTTCCCACGCCTGGGGGGTGTCGTGGTTCTTCGCCCACTCGACGGCGGCGCTGATGTAGCCGATCACCGCCTCGAACCAGACGTACATCACCTTGTCCGACCAGCCCTCGGACGGCACGGGGATGCCCCAATTCGATGTCGCGGCGTCATCGCGCGCGGGTGCGAGCCCCTCGCGCAGCCAGCCGAGCACGAAGTTGCGCACCGTCGGTCGCCAGTGCTCCTGCGCCTCTATGTACGCCTGCAAGCGCGCCTCGTAGGCGGGCAGGTTGATGAAAAAGTGCTCCGATCTCGCGCACGACGGGGGTCGGTGCCGGTCAGCTTGGAGCGCGGGTTGAGCAGCTCGATCGCGTCCAGGGTGCGCCCGCAGTTGTCGCACTGGTCGCCGCGCGCCCCCTCGAAGCCGCAGTGCGGGCAGGTGCCCTCCACGTAGCGATCGGCCAGGAATTGCTCCGCCTGCTCGTCGTACAGCTGCTTTTCCTTGGCCGAGGAAGAGCATCCCCTGCTCGTGCAGCTTGCTGCACAACGCTGCGCGATCGCGTGATGGTTCTCGGTGTCGGTGTGGGTGAACAGGTCGAAGGTGATGCCGAGCCGCTGCCAGTCGTCGAAAATGCGGCGATGATAGCGCTCGAACACCTCCTGCGGGGTGCGCTTTTCCCTCCTCCCGCGCCTGCACGGTGATCGGGGTGCCATGCGTGTCCGAGCCGGAGACCATCAGCACGCGGTTGCCACGCAGGCGGTGGTAGCGCGCGAAGATGTCGGCGGGCAGGTACGCACCGGCAATGTGGCCCAGGTGCAGGATGCCGTTGACGTAGGGCCAGGCCACAAAGATTCCAATAATCTCGCTCATCCGTGGGTCTCCTCTGCTTCAGTGTGGCAGATTGTAACATGCCCCTGCCGATTGCGAAACGGGTAACAGGCCAGGGCAACAAAAAAGCGCCTCAGGGGAGGCGCCTGGTAACTCGTCCTTGGCCGATCAGCGGAATCGCCCGCTCCCCCCCAAACGTGTCAAGCCTCGATCCGTTGCGTGGAGCGAGGCGCGGCGCATGAGCTGAGGGAAGCAGGAAAAGGGTAGGGTCATGGCTCTGAATATGTAGCTGACTGTCGGGGTCAATCATAGCATGGGGCCTCAACGAGCGTCAACTGGGGCGGCTGGCCAGCTTTTTGCTGCTTGAGCACAAGGTTTGAGTTTTTTGGTGAACCGTCGTAGCATCTGTATGACCCTATTGCTCCATATCCGGCACAAGGAAGCGCCATGCGAGCCCGCCTTCAGCTGTTGCCCGTCCCCCTCCGCGAGATTCCGCAATATTTCGTTCGTCCCCTGGAGCTATTCCATTCGTATCGCATGGAAAATGTGCGGGCAGACTTGGTGGCAAGCATCACGGTTAGCGTCGTGGCGCTGCCACAAGCCATAGCCTTTTCCCTGATCGCGGGGCTTCCTGCCGAGATGGGATTGTACGCTGGCGTGGTCGGGGCAGTGGTCGGGGCGCTTTGGGGCTCCTCCGCTTTCAACAATACGGGGCCGACCTCGGCGCTATCGCTCCTGGTTCTTTCGGGGCTGGCAGCAACCATCACCCCTGGCACCACAGAATTTGTGCTGGCAGCCGGGCTGATGGCCGTACTGGCTGGCCTGATGCAGATGGCGATGGGGCTGGCGCGGCTGGGGATGCTGGTGAATTTTGTCTCGGACGCCGTCATCGTCGGCTTCTCGGCGGGCGCGGGCGTGCAGATTGCAGTGGGTGAACTGCGCCACCTGCTGGGCTTAGATTTTACCAGCCGCAGCATCGTGAGCACGCTCGGCAATGTGGCCACCCACCTGCCAGACACTCACGCGCCCACTCTGCTGCTGGGGGTGGGCACGCTCGTGCTCGTGCTGGTACTTCAAAAACTCAAGCCCCAGCTACCGGGCGCCCTGCTGGCGCTGATCGTGGCCTCCCTGGTGCTCGTCGGGCTACAGCTGGATGAGGCGGGCGTGCGCGTCTTGGGCGAGTTGCCCAGCAGCCTGCCCCCCCTCGCCCCCCTGCCCATCTTCGACCTGGACCTTATCTCCGACATCTCCACAAGTGCCCTCGCGGTGGCAGCCATCGGGCTGATCCAGACCATGGCGGTGGCGCGCTCCCTTGCGTCACAGACGGGCGAGCGGCTGGACAGCAACCAGGAGTTTGTGGGGCAGGGGCTAGCGAACATAGCGGCAGGGTTGTTCTCAGGCTTTCCCGTCTCCGGCTCCTTTTCTCGCTCGGCCGTCAACTTTCGTAGCGGGGCCAGAACCTCCTTCGCCACGATTTTTGCCGGGCTCGTCATGTTGCTGGCAATGCTGACCCTGGCGCCGCTCGGGGTGTTCCTGCCGCGCGCCGCCCTGTCCGGGGTGCTCATCCTGGTGGCCTATGGGATGGTCAACCGGGTGGAGATGCTGCGCCTGTGGCACGGCGCACGGGGCGATGCCCTGATCATGCTGGTCACGTTGTTCGGGACGATCCTGCTGCCCATCCACTTCGCCGTGCTTTCCGGCGTGCTTCTCTCGCTCGGCTACTACATCATGCAGACCAGCGCGCCCCGCGTGCTGGAGGTGATGCCAGACGAGACCTTCAAGCATCTGGTCCCCCAACCCCAGAAGACCTCCTGCCCGCAGTTGGGTATCATGGACATTCTGGGTGACCTGTACTTCGGCGCAGTCAACCATGTGGAAGACGCCATCCGCGGTTACAAAGACACGCACCCCACGCAGCGTTTTTTGCTCCTCCGCATGCGTGGCGTTCATCGCTGCGACATCAGCGGAATCAACATGCTCCAGAGCGTATTACGCGCCTATCGCAAGGAGGGCGGCGATGTGTATATGACGCAGGTGCGCGAGCCCGTGATGGGGTTGATGCGCGCCACTGGCTTTTACGAGAGGATGGGGGCAGATCATTTCTTGCCGGAAGAGGGAGCCATTGAGTACCTATTCTACAATGTGCTCGACGCAGCAGTGTGCATCTATGAGAGCGACGTGCGCGTGTTCCGCGAGTGTCAGAACCTGCCGCGCCCGGATTATCCTGTGCAACTCATCTTTCCCTCGGCGATCCTGATAGAAGGCATAAAAAGTGTCGAACCGCGCGACCTGTGGGAGCAAGCGCGGAGCGCTACCCCGCCCAACATCCTGGATGTTCGTGAGCCGCGCGAGTGGAAACGCGGCCACATTCCTCAGGCGCAGTTGCAACCCTTCTCGAGTTTCTTCTCAAAAAATGGTGCCTTCTCACAGGTTGCGCTCCCTCTCGACGAGCCCGTGGTGCTGGTGTGCCGCGCCGGACGGCGCAGCGAGCGCGTGGCGGCCCTGCTGCGGCAGCGCGGTTACGCGCACGTCTCTGTGCTGGAGGGGGGCATGCTGGCATGGGAGGCGGCTGGCTTGCTGTCTGCGGTAGAATAACAGAAGCATTGATTGCTGGTAGACCAGGCGAGGAGCCAGGGGGTGGGTGAGATGGTGGACAAGCGCAATATTGGACTAGACCTGGTGCGGGCGACGGAAGCCGCAGCGCTTAAGGCCGGGCGCTGGATGGGGTTTGGCAGTCGCGACGAGCCAGACAAAGTGGCAGTCGAAGCGATGTACCATGCGTTGGAGCTGATTGATGTGGACGGATACATCGTCGTGGGGGAGGAGGGCAAGACCGGCTGGCACTCGCCCCTGGCCAGCGGATCACGGGTATGCACGCGGCAGGGACCGGAGATGGATGTGGTGGTGGATGCCATTGACGGGCGCGGCCTGCTGGCCACGGGGCGACCCGGGGCTATTTCCGTGGCGGCCCTGGCGCCACGCGGGGCGATGTGGTGCCCGCGCCCGGCCGTGTACATGGACAAGATTGTCGTCAGCCGTGAGGCGGCGGCCTCGCTGGTCCCAGAAGTGATGGATGCGCCCGCCGCCTGGACCCTGGCCCTGCTGGCGCGCCTTAAAAAGAAGCAGATTCGAGATCTGGTGGTCTTCGTGCTAGATCGCCCGCGCCATCAAGATCTGATCGAAGAAATTCGTACTGCCGGGGCGCGGGTGATGCTCCGCTCCGATGGGGACATTGCGGGGGCACTGATGGCAGTTACGCCCAACGGGCGCGTGGACATTCTGATGGGGATAGGGGGGGTGCCGGAGGGCCTTGTGGCCGCCTGTGCCGTGAAGGCATTGGGCGGGGCGATGCTGGGTCGCCTGGCCCCTCAAAGTGACGCGGAGCGGGCTGCTGTTGCCGAGGCAGGGCTGGACGTTCGCCGCATCGTCACAAGCGATGAGCTATTGACGACCAACGATATCTTCTTTGCCGCCACCGGTATCACCGATGGGCCGCTCGTTGACGGCGTGCTTTATCAGGGGCGGCACGCTGAAACCCACTCGCTTCTGCTGCGCGGCACCACGGGCACGCGCCGCTTCATCCATGCCGAGCACCTGCTCGACGAATGACGGATTCAACTTTCTACTTGTATCGGAGGCCTTTGTGATTTCTTTGGCGATAGCGCAGCAGCTAAAAGAGGCAGGTCTGGAATGGATGCCCACACTCCACGATTTTTTCGCCATCCCGGACCGAGAGATGGACGAGCGCGTGTTCGTTGTCAGTGATGTGATGACGTATGTCGAAAGGCGCCAGAGCGGCCTGGCTATCACCTTTCACGGAGCCCTGGAGTGGGCGTTAGACTATGTGATGGTGACAGAGGTGCTTTGGATGCTTAGCGAGACGCAGGTGCGCGAGGAGTTGGAGCGCTATCTGGTAGATCAGCCCCGCCCCGCCCTGACGCTGACGAGCACCCTGGATGGGTATCGCTGCGAGATGCAGTATAAAGATCAGACGCTAGCCTTCGAGGCGTTCGGCGCGAGCGACGCCTACGCGCAGGCCCTGCTCTACATTTTGCGTCAATCCTAGTCAGCGCTCCTCGCGGATTACGTAGCGCCCTCGATCCCCCGCTTCTCCTCTTCCATGGCACGGCGGACGCGCTTGTATTCCACCTCTACTTTCTGAAGCCAGGTGGGCGCCTCAGCCAGCGAGTTAGCCTGCGCGCAGTGCTCCAGTGCCTGGCAGTGGGCCGCCAGCAGCGTAGCACCGAGGGTAGCAGAGGTGCCTTTGAGGCTGTGCGCGGCCTGCCGGAGGGCATGGCTGTTTTCCTGGGCGATGGCGTTGCGAATCCGCTCCATAACATCCGGCGTATCCCGCAGGAAGATGTCAATCATCATCAGCACGATATGGGGTTCATCGCTGCTATCATCCTGCAGTTCGTACAACTGGGCCAGCATGCGTCGGTCCAGCACCTCCGGTTCTGGGATTGGCTCGATGGCAACCGGCTGTTCGATATCGCCCATGGGGGTCTCCGCTGCGGGTATCCAGAATTCCAGCACCTCGCGTAACCGCTTCATCGTGACAGGCTTGCTGATATAGTCGTCCATCCCCGCCGCCAGGCACGTCTCGCGGTCCCCCTGCATGGCGTTGGCGGTCATGGCAACGATGGGTACGTGGGTGCCGCTACTGAACTCAGCGTGGCGGATCATCTTGGTTGCCTCAAAGCCATCCATCTCGGGCATATGACAGTCCATCAGGATCAACTTGTAGGGGTCTGCGGCCTCCAGGTAGCTCTCGACCGCCTCCCGACCGTTGCTCACGGCATGCACCCCATAGCCCAGGCGCTGCAACTGGCGCAGGGCCAATGTTTGATTGGCCGGATTGTCTTCCACCAGCAAGATGGGGAATCCGGTCGTGGGGGCCGATCCTTCTTTCTCATCCGACGTCGTCCCCTTGCTCTGGGGGTCGGGCTCTATCTCGCCGATGAGGCGGGGCCTGGCGAGCGCAGTCGTGGCAATGGCATCCAGCAATTGGGATTGACGAATCGGTTTGGTAAGGTAGGCCGAGAAGCCCGCATTGAGGGCAGTTTCCCCCTGCCCTTGCTGGTCAAAGGCCGTGAGCAGGATCAACTTGGTAGCGGCGAGCGCCGGGACAGCCTGGATAGTGCGAGCGATCTCGAACCCGTCCAGCCCCGGCATCATCAGATCGAGGATAGCGATATCAAACGGATCATCGGCGGCAGCGGCTTGCTTCATAAGCGCTAGCGCCTCCAGGCCACTGGCGCTTACCGCCTCGCGTATCTTCCAGGAGCGGAGATAGCGGCGCATGATCTTGCGATTGGTGGCACTGTCGTCTACGGTCAGCACGCGCAGGGCGTGCAGATTATCACGCGTGGCAGCCGAGCGCTCGCCATCGGGCACGAAGGTGAAGCGGGCAGTAAACCAAAACGTGGAGCCTCGCCCTTCCACGCTTTCCACGCCAATAGAGCCTTGCATGAGCTCTACCAGTTGCTTGGAGATGGCCAACCCTAGCCCACTACCGCCATATCGTCGCGTGGTGGAGCCGTCCGCCTGGGTGAACGGTTGGAAGAGGCGGCGGCGCGCCACCTCGGACAGGCCGATGCCAGTATCGCTGATCTTGAAGCGTATGGTGAGCTCATTGCCCTGCTGCGCCTCCAGCAGAACCTGAACGTCCACCTCGCCCTGCTCAGAAAACTTGATAGCATTGCTGAGCAGATTCAGGAGTACCTGGCGCAACCGCGTTGGGTCGCCGCGGAGTGTCGTGGGAATATCCGGCGAGACAAACGTCATGAGAGAAAGCTTCTTCTCTCTCGCGCGCGTTGCTAGCACCTCTGCGGCCCCTTCCACCACGCTCAGAAGATCGAAATCAATATGCTCGAGCACTAATTTGTTGGCTTCGATCTTGGAAAAATCCAGGATATCGTCAATGATGGTGAGCAACCCCTGTGCTGCCTCGCTCACGATCTCGGCGTACTCCTGCTGCCCCCTGCTCAACTCCGTGTCAAGGAGCAATTCACTCATGCCGATGATAGCGTTCATGGGCGTGCGAATCTCGTGACTCATCGTCGCCAGAAACTCCGACTTGAGCCGCGACGATTCTAGCGCCTGGTCGCGCGCCTGTGACAGCGCCTCCTCCATCTGCTTGCGCTCTGTCAGATCGGTGATGACGGTGATGGAGCCGCTGGTTTCTCCGTGCCGGGAGCGCGGCACTTCAGTGACGAGGGCGTACACCGTGCTGCCATCGGCGCGCATCAGGCGCGTCTCGTAGGTGCTGATGGCGTCGGCCGGATCGTTCCCATGGAAGGGTGCCGCATGATGGGGGCTCGTGGGGGACGCCATCCCTTGCGAGTGTTTGCCGATCAGGTCGGGCGGCTCATAGCCGAGCATGCGGGCGTAGGCGGGATTTACATACTCAAATTGCCCCTGACTATCGGTGATAGCGAGTCCTTGCCCCATTGTGCTCATCACCTGGAGGGCGAAATCACGCTGGCCCTGCAGCTCACGCTCCGTCTGCTGACGGACCAGCGTGTTGACAAAAATTTCGCCCACAATCTTGAGCAGGGCGATGGTCTCGTCCGTCCAGGGTCGCGCCTCACGCACGGCATCAAAGCCAAGAAAGCCGCGCAGTTCATTGCCAAAGCGCAGCGGAACTACAGCCAACGAGCGGACTCCCTGTGGCTCCAGAATTTCCCGCTCGGCCACAGCTTCCGGGGGCAAGTCGTTGAGGCGAGCGAAATGGATATTGTGAAACTGAATCAGTTGCTCGTGCCACCAGGGAAGTTGATCGGTGGGAATGTCTTGTAGGTTGTGAATCTGAGGCTCGATCCCTTCCTCACACCACTCATGGGTGTTGCTCATCATGCTCAGGTCCGGCGTGTGAAGGAAGATGTAGCTGCGATCTGCCCCCACAAAGTGACCTATGGATTCGAGCGCCTGATTGATAGCCGGCTCAATGTTATCAGACGTCAGACTTATAAAGTTGGTGGAGATGGAGGTGATGAGTGCCTCGAACTGCAAGCGATACTGGAGGGCCTCTTCCGCCAGGAGGCGCTCGGTAATGTCGCGCGAGACCCCAACCATGCCAACGACAGCGCCTTGCTGGTCTCGCAGGGGCACTTTCGTGGCGGAAAACCAGCGTCGCTTGCCGTGTGGGGTAGGGTTAAATTCCAGCCGATTCACCAACGGCTCGCCCGACTCCATGATTCGCTGCTCTTCTTCCCTGAAACTGGCTGTCAGGTCTGCGTCCGGGAAGAAGTCGGCGTCCGTCTTGCCGATGGCATCCGGCGCCTCTTTAACGTTCAGCACGCGGGCCTGGGCGCGGTTGATGCGCGTGAAGCGGCTTTCCAGATCCTTGAAATAGATGGTGTCGGGGATGTTGTCCATCAGCGCGTACAGGAGGTCGCGCTCGAAGGCCAAATCTGCCTCCGCCTGCTTGCGATCCGTGATGTTCATGTACATGGCTCGCGTGCCCACCGCGCGGCCCGTTGCATCGGTGATGGAGGTGGCGTGCGCCAGGGTGTAAACCACCCGTCCGTCCCGCGTCAGGAATTGGCGTTCCGTCGTGAGGAAGCGCGCTCCCTCCAGGATGGGATAACTTTCTTCAAGCAGGCGAGCCTGGGATTCGGGCGTGTAAAATTTTGCTAGCGACTGCCCGATCACCTCCTCGCGCGAATAGCCCACTGTGTGGAGGAAGGTCTGGTTGCAGTCTTGAATGGAGGGAAGGGTGCTCTCGTCCTGGGTCAGCACATACATGATGGGGGCCTGCTCAAACAGATCGTAATAGTGTTCCTCCGCCTGTTTGATGGCCTGTTCCGCCTGCTTGCGCGCGGTGATGTCGTGGATGATCGAATACAGCAACCGTGTGCCCTGCACGAGGATGGGGCTGGAGTGGACCTCCACGTCGCGCAGGTCGCCCGACGCGATGCGGTGACGAAACTCGAAGCTTGTCTGCGATTGGTTGCTGGCGCTCTGGAGGGCGTGCGCTAGCTCATCGGATGGGAGAAGGTTGAAATCGCCGATCTTGTGCTGCTGCATGGCTTGCTGGGAAAGCCCATAAAATTGACAGGCGGCAGGGTTGGCATCAACGATTCGTCCAGACTCCGGCTCGATCAGCAGCATGATGGCGTGATTGTTTTCAAACAATTGGCGGTAGCTCGCCGCGCTTTCACGCAGTGCCTGCTCCGAGGTCATGCGTGCCACGGCCAGCCAGTGCAGCCCCTCTGCCACGCCCAGGGCTGTAGCAGAAAGGATGATCATGCTCTGATAGGCTTCTTCGAGATTTACGGGGACGACAGTCACGAGCCACAACGTGGCCACATTCAGCACAAGCAGCATCGAGAGATAAAGCCAACGCGGGTAAAAAGGAGCGGCGAGGATGATGGGCGCAATCAAGAGCATTTGTGCTGTGGCCGGCCCATTGAGCCGAGCCAGTGTCCCGCTCACTATCAGCACTAGCAGCACGTACCCGGCGAGGATAGTCAGGGGAGGTCTTTGATGTATTGGCATCCAAACGGTTCCTTGTGATGCGCCGAACAGCGTGCCATGGCGCGCCCTGTGCTAGAATTGTGATTCCCTCTAGGGTGCGGTAGGTACTATAGGGGTAGGTACTATAATAGAAAGCGCCTCATTTCGGCAAGCAGCCAGACGTGATAGACACGAGGTTGCGTGGCTGTGCCGGGCTCGCCGGACCGGGGCGCTTTTCACGGTGGAAGGTATCCATACATCATGAGATCAACGAGGGGCTGCCTGCGCTGCCCTGTTGGAGGGAGGAGCATCCTATGACGGATTCGATCATTCATCCCCACGCCCGGCCCGGGCCAGTCCATCTGACAGTCGCCCATCTGGAGGAGATGCTTCGTTTCTACCAACAGGTGATCGGCCTTCGTGTTAAGGAGCGCAGCGCGGAGCATGCGGTGCTGACGGCGGACGATGCATCGCCCCTGTTGCTCCTCACAGAACAGCCTGATGCGCGCCCCAGGCCTCGGCGCAGCACAGGATTGTACCATTTCGCCATCCTGGTGCCGGACCGCGCCGCGCTCGCGCGCTCGCTTTATAGGTTGGCGGAGACAGGGTACCCGTTGGGGGGCGCATCCGATCACCTTGTCAGCGAGGCGCTCTACCTTTCCGACCCGGAGGGGAACGGGATCGAAATTTATAGGGATCGCCCGCGCACGGAGTGGGCCTGGCAGGGTGGCCAACTGCGCATGGATACCTTACCGCTGAATGTGCAGCAACTGTTGGCGGAGGCTGACGGGGCGTGGCAGGGGCTGGAGGCAGGTACGGTCATTGGCCATATTCACCTGCATGTGGCGGACCTGGCGCAGGCCGAGCAATTTTATCGGCTGGGGGTTGGGCTGGAATTGATGGTTCGCTATGGTGACAGCGCCACGTTTCTGGCAGCAGGGGGATATCATCACCATCTGGGGATGAATGTCTGGGCGGGCGTTGGGGCACCCCCGCCGCCGCCAGATTCGGTGGGGCTGCGATACTTCACCCTTCTCCTGCCGGATGAAGCGGAGGTGGAGCAGCTTGGGGCGCGGCTGCAGGCGCAGTCTGTTCCCTTCCAGACGGGTGCGGAGCGCCTTGGTCCTCCGAGACCCGTCGCACAACGCCCTGCTCGTGCTTCCCGATGACGGGGAACGGGTGATAAGCATGCTGATGGACCCTGCGGTGGGAGCAGCGATGTAGCCGTCTGGTTTCAAGTATCGGTGCTCCCAAAATTGCCCGCAGGCTGCTGCGCGGCTACACTCGCGCAAATCTATTTGGAGCGAGGCCAAGCATGAGAGTCAGAGTGCGCTTGCATTTGGGGTATGGCAAGAGCATAAAAGTCGAGGAATTTGTGGTAGGGGTGGCAGAAGTGGCCACCCTGGCCGATCTCTGGCAGGCGATTGCGGCGCAGCAGGCGCGCCTGGTAGACATTCCGCTGCTCAACCCGAATGATGAGCCTGCCGAGTTGGAACAATCCTTCCCGCCCTTCGCGCGCGGGGCGGCCCTCACCATCCTGGAGGTGGAATCGGAGCCGGGCGAGGCTAGCTTTGATGTGCAGGGCATCGCCCCTGGCACGTATGCCACCCCTGCCGTGGTGGACGGGTTTGATTTTCCCGTGGGCAAGCCGGACGCAAGCCGTTACTACATTGCGGCAGGCGTGGCGGAGCAGCCCTACCGCGACAAGTTCGGCTTCTGGCACACGGGGGAAGATTGGAATGGCACGGGGGGCGGCGACTCAGACCTGGGCGATCCGGTGTATGCCACGGCCCACGGCCGGGTCATCGCGGCGTCCTTTTTCGCGCCGAGTTGGGGAAATATCGTGCTCATCGAGCATCAACTGCCGGGCGAGCGAAAGGTGTGGAGTCAGTATGCCCACCTGCGGGAGCGCCTGGTCCGCGAGGGGGATCTGGTGCGGCGCGGTCAGGCCATCGGCACCATCGGGAAGGGGCACAACAATCAGTGGCCAGCCCATCTTCACTTTGAGATTCGCTTCAAAGAGATGCCCCCCAACCAGTGGGGGTGGGTGAGCCATCAGGATCGGCAAAAAGTGTTGCAGTACTACGCCCACCCCAGTGATTGGATCCGGAGCAATCGTCCGGGCCACGCATTGGACACCCGCACCGTGGACGACCTGGACCCGGGCTTTGTTCGCACCGGCTCGCGCTACTGGTTCGAGGCCCGCGTCGGCTATCGCGACCGCAGTTGGTGGACCTGGGCAGTAGATGCTCAAAAAGGCGAAGACTGCGTCGGCGTGTGGCGGCCCCGCCTGCGCGTGAGCGGCCTGTATGAGGTCTTTGCCTTTATCCCGCGTGACTTTGCTACGACCCGCAACGCTGAATACCGCGTTACCCATCGGCGGGGCACGACGACTGTGCCCATCGTTCAGGCTGATTTCTATGACGAGTGGGTGTCCCTGGGTCGTTTTGCCTTTGCGACCGACCAGCCAGCCTCCGTGCGCCTGAGCGACCTCACGGGCGAGCCGTATACCAGCGACGAGAAGGGGCGCCGTCAGGTTGCCTACGATGCGATCCAGTGGGTCCTTGTTCAGTAGGCGAATGATGCAAGAGGAGAGACCGACACCATGATCGTTACAGTGCGGCTGTTCGCTGCCTATCGCGAGGCGGCTGGCGCGAGGCAGGTGGTCCTGGAAATGGCTGACGGGGCCACGCTGCGCCACGTGTGGGAGGCACTGGCGGCGCAGCATGAGCGGCTGCGCGCCTTCTCGGCGAACGTGGTGGGGGCGGTCAATGCGGAGTATAGCCCGCTCGACACGGCGCTACACGAGGGGGACGAGGTGGCGCTTCCTTCCCCCTGTTGCGGGCGGTGACCACTTTGCCATCACTGAGCAGCCCATCAACGAGGCCCTGCTGCGGCAGGCCGTTGAGGACCCAGGTGCCGGCGCGCTCCTTACCTTCCTGGGTGTCACGCGCAACCGCACAGGGGGGCGTCAGGTCGAGTATCTGGAGTACGAGGCCTATCCGGAGATGGCCCAGCAGCACATGGCAACCCTCGCTGAAGAAATTCGAGCGCGTTGGCCGAGCGTGAAGGGCATAGCTCTGGTCCATCGCGTGGGGCGGCTGGAAATTGGCGAGGCAAGCATCGGCATCGCCATTTCTACGCCCCATCGCGGGGATGCCTTTGCGGCGTGCCGCTATGCGATTGACCGCGCCAAAGAGCAGTTGCCCATCTGGAAAAAAGAAGTGTGGCAAGGCGGGGAGGAGTGGATCGAGGAGGGGCCGGGTGGCTGGGGATGAGCGCCCCGGCTCCGGTGGATTAGTCGTCCTCGTTCTCGTCGTCCTCCTCATCCTCCCCCTGCTCTCCCTGGCCGCGCTCCTCCCCGACGTTGGTTGCGATCCCGTCCCCTCTGCCGACCGTTCCCCTCTTCCGCCTGTAGCGTCGGCGTCTCCTCCTCGATTGGCTCTTCCAGGCTCAAGGTGGGGGTTGCGGCGGCGGGCTGCATGTTCCATCGCACGACGTACCGCTCCGACTGGTGGCCTGAGAAGGGATAGACGCGCAGCCAATAGCTCCCTGCTGCTACCTCCACCTGGAGACGCTCCGGCAGGTTTCCATGCCCGGCGGAGCTAGCCAGCAACTGCTCGGTCGCGTCATAGAGATACAGGTCCAGATCGGTCTGCGGCAAAATCTCGCTGAGCACTATCTGAACCATACCCGCTTCGCGCACCTCGAGCCGATACAGGTCGTCGCTGTCCCCTTCGGGGATCGTGCCGGGGATGGGGCGCTGTGAGCAGAGGGGTGGGGTGCGACTGGCCGCGCCCACCCCGTCGTTCGGCTCCACCTCTTCCACCGCACATGGCAGCCTGGCCGCGGGGGAGCCACTGAGGGCTAATCCCTCATTGCTATCGAGGAAGCGGGGCGGAAGGAGCAGAGTTGCCGCCAGCAGCAGGACGATGAGCAGGCCAACAAGCCAGTGAGCGGGGTAGGATGGGATCTTCATCGAGGGATGCTCCTACGGTAGCTTTCGTGCTTCACGGTTGGAGGGGCGGTGGGGAAGGTTTGATGGCAGGGGGGCCACTGGGCGGCGCTGTGCGGGTTCATCGTGGGTGGTGCGCTCTCTGTTGGTGAGGGCAGGGCGGTGGGCGGGGCAGCAGTTGCTTCCGCCGCCGCAGGCACCGTGGCAAACCCACTGGTAGCGGTAGCGGTGACAAGGGGGGTGGCGTCGGCTGGGGCCAACGCCCTCTCATCAGCGTTGCGCAGCACGCTCATCATCAGCAGGGCGGTCACGATGCTCCCCAGCAGGAAGACCCCTACCAGAGCCGCCGGCGTGCCAAGTCGGCCGGTGGAGGCGGGGCTAGTAGATGGGGCAGGTCGTGACGCGGTGGCGGGGTGGGGGCGCGCCGTTGCCTCGACAGGCGGGCCATCTGGGGCAGCGTCAAGAGCAGGTTGAGTGAAGCCAATCGGTTGGCTCGCGCGTGGCATGCTCGTAGCGCCGCAATGCTTCCACAAACGCATCCATCGAAGAAAAACGGGCCTGCGGCTCGCGCGCCAAAGCCTGCAGGATGATGTCACCCAGGGAGGCGGGAATAGAGGCGTTGTGCACCTGGGGGGGCGTCGGTTCCACGACCAGCCGTTGTGCCGCTTGGGCGATAGCGCTTTCCCCTGTAAAGGGTCTCGCCCCGGTGAGCATCTCGTAGAGCACGACGCCCAGCGCATAAACATCCGCCCGTGCGTCTAAGGCCTTGCCTGCAAGTTGTTCCGGCGCCAGATAGGCGGCGGTGCCCATCACGGCAGGGTTCTGCGTGCGGGTTGCATCATCGGCTAGCGAGCGGCTGATGCCGAAATCCGAAAGCTTTGGCTCGCCGCCCGCCTCCAGCAAGATGTTTTCCGGTTTCACGTCCAGATGGAGGATGCTGGCAGCATGGGCGGCGCTGAGCGCCCCCGCGATTCGGTACGTCAGCTGTAGCGCTTCTGCCAGAGGGAGCGGCCCGTTTTGCAGCCGCTCCCGCAGGGTTTGGCCTGTCAGCAATTCCATGATCAAGAAGGGGCGTGCATGATCCACCCCCACGTCATGTACAGAAACCACGTTCGGATGCCGCAGCTTGGCCACCATGCGCGCCTCACGCAAAAAGCGCGCCTGCTCCCGGTCGCTCAGTGGCGTGTTGGTGCGCCCAATTTTGACAGCGACGGGCCGCTCCAGTTGTACATCCCAAGCGCGAAAGACAGTGGCCATGCCGCCATCGCCAATTTCCTCTTCCAGTTTGTAACGTCCGTCTATAAGCTCTTGGGACATGCAGTCATCCAGGAGGAATGGAAGAGGGCGAGGGGCACCTCCCTAGCGGACGGGTGCCCAACTCCAGCGCACGTCGTGCGGCGCTGTTGGCGACCCTTGTCGAAAGTACACCCGCACCTGGTAGTTGCCCGCCGGTAGCGCAAGCTGTACCTGCTCGGGCGCGTTGCCCGGCTGGGTAGAGCGTGCCAGTTCCGTCCCATTGGCATCGTAGAGGTACAGGTCGAAGTCTAGCGCCGGCCCCATGTCTTGCACGATGGCCGTAAATTGGCTCTCATAAGGCACGCGCACCTGATACACCTTATCCCCCTGGCCAAGGGGGGGCGGCTCCGCTCTTCCCGATGGCGTGCTCTGCGCTCCCTGGTCAGGGGCGGGATAGGCGGGCGATTCGCCTTCCGGTTGCGTGTTATGCTGGCGAGAGGGGCAAGAAAATTTGCTGCTCTGGCTCGGTCGTGCTGGCCGCGACAACGCTCTCGTCCGACACGTTGCTGGCTGTGCTCTCGGGGGAGGCGTTTACTATCGCCGGGCTATCCGTCTCCGTGCGTGCCCCTCGCCACCGCGCGGCACCCCATGTGATCCCTGCGCCGCCGAGGAGCAACAACAGGAGCAGCAGGGCCCCCAACGCACGCCGGGAATGATGAGGAGTAGAAGTAGACGCATCAGCGACCATGGGTGCAGGGGGCACCGCCCCGGCAACCTTTTCTGATAGGTCCACCTGCCAGGGGCGCGTCATAGCCTCGGATGGCGCTGGCTGCCCGGTCTGGTTCGTCCAGCGGGCAAGCGCGGCGGCGAAGGCAGCGGGTGAATGGAAAGGCTGCGCCGCCCTATCGGTCACCGCCCGCACCACCTGGGTGCTCAGGGCTTCGGGCACCTCAGGGTTCAGCACGTGCGGCGGCGTGATGCCTTTAGCCGTCGCGGCTGCGGCTTTGCCGGTGACCATCTCGTAGAAGAGGAGCGCCAGCCAGCGTACCAGGGCGCCATCGCTGTCGGCAGGATGTGCGTCTTTTGCGATAAGCTCAAAATGGCTGAGCTTGGCCCTACCCTCGCCATCTAAAAGGATGTCATCCGTGCCGTGGGTGAGGGGGAGCGCGCCCTGGCTCCGTGCCGCTTCCAGCGCGTTCACCAACTCTTCAATGAGTTGCGTGGCTTCCCTTAGCGGGAGGGGACCAGCCATCAGCCGCTCGCGCAGCGTTCCGCCAGGGAGCCACTCCATTACCAAAAAGGGGTCACCGCCCGCGATGGCGCCATCATGGACCACCAGGACGTTCGGATGCTTGAAGCGTGTCAAAAGTCGCGCTTCCTGGAGGAAGCGCTCGTATTGCTCTGACGAGCCGGCTGCATTCTGCATGACCTTGACGGCGACAGGGCGTTGCAGGCGCAGGTCCATCGCCTTGTACACCGTTGAAAAAGGTCCCTCGGCGATGACAGCATCTAGCCGGTAGCGGTCCGCGAACAGATCAAGAGCCATTACGATAGTAGCCCCTTTCGGAGAGACGGATAAAGCATTTCTTTTGCCAGCACATCAACTGGCTGGCACGGTTGCTATGTCCGTGAGGGCTACCCTGTTCGATTGACCGTAACGCGATCCAGATCGCGCACGACTACAGCGTTAGGGAAGAGCTGACGGGCCTGAAGTTCCAATTCTGGGCCATGATAGCGGCGGGAAATGTGGTTCAGGTAAAGCGCGCCCACGTTCGCCTCCTGTGCCAACTGTGCCGCCATCCGTGCGGTAATGTGGCCGTGGGTACGGACCATCTCCTCGTCTTCGTCTGCGTAGGTAGCCTCGATCACCAGTGCATCCGCGTCGCGCACGTGGGGCAGCAGCGCGTCGGGATCGTCTACGTCGCCCACGTATACCAATTTGGTGCCTGCCTCGTGAGGCCCCAGCACCTCCTCCGGCATCACGACGCGCCCATCCGCCAGGGTGATGGCCTCCCCCGCCACCAGCCGCGCGCGCTCTGGCCCAAAGGGCACCCCCAGCGCCTCGGCCCTGTCGTTGAGGAAGGGACGGCGCGACTTTTCCTCGAAGATGAAGCCGAACGACTCCGAGCCGCGATGCGCAACGGGGAAAGTGGAAAGCTTGAACCGCGCATCGTGGAGGATGGGGCCAGGGACAAGCTCGACAAACTCGATCCAGATGCCGCCCCGCTGCCCCCGCAGCACCACGCCCAGCAGCAAATCCCGCACCCGCTGGAGGGTGGAGGCACTCCCGTAGATCGTCATATTCTGCTGCTCCATGTCCCACCGCGCGAAGGTGGAAACCAGCCCCGCCAGCCCCAGGATGTGATCCAGATGCCCATGCGTGAGCAGCACGCGCTCCAGCTTGCGGAAGCCCAGGCCGCTGCGCAGGAGTTGGCGTTGGGTGCCCTCGCCTGCATCAATCAGAAAGCGGTAATCGCGGTACAGCACCATCGTCGAGGAGACGTTGCGTGCCACCGAGGGGGCCGAGGCAGAGGTGCCGAGAAAGAGCAATTCGAACATAGGGGTAAAGAAGCCGTATGACAGGAATGTGGTTGGAGACAGGCCGCGTGTTGGGGAAGGGGTCAGCGCACGGCTGTCATCAATCCGGTGAGCAGCAGTACGCCGATCCCTGCAACAAAGTTCAGCCAGACCAGAGTTCGAAAGCGGCCCGCGAGCGGGCCGAGCGGTTGGGTTTTCCAAGCGCCGCTTGCCGCGCGGCCAGTCGCAGCCTGGGGCTGACGCTTTGCCCCAGCACCACGATGATGGCGATGCTGGCTAGGATCAGCAGATGCTTGGCGAGGAGCAGGCCGCTCCACAGGTTTGAAAGGACGAACATCCCCTCGTAATGGGGGCTCGCCCCCATCTGGAGCATCCCTGTCGCGCCCAGGGCGGCCAATGCGCCATAGGCTATGGGCTGCCCGCGCCGCAGCAGCATCGCGGGCCATCCTTGCCCCGAGCCATGCGCCTCCGCCGCACGCGGCGCCAGCAACAGGGGCAAGGCGGCGCACCACCCAATCCAAATGATGGTTGCCAGCAGGTGAATCGTGTTGGAAAGTCCCACTACCCAGAACTGCATGCTCATGGGGCAAGTATAGGGGGCAACCGTCAAAGCCCCAAGTGCCACCCCTATCGCTCCCTATCCCCCTGCTCTGAATTGTTTCTCGTCCGCCCTCCCCTTATAATGCCCCGATGGAAGTCAAACGTGTGGAAATCATTCGCAGCGACCGGCGGCAAAAAACGGTCAACGCCCGGCTGCGCCCCAATGGGGTGATGGAGGTGCGCGCACCGAGCCACATCCCTGAGCATGAGCTAGAAGGAATTGTCGCCAAACTTCAGGCCCGCTTTGAGCGGCGGGACGAGCAAACTGCCCGTCAGGCCAGCGATGAGGGGTTGGAGGCACGCGCACGGGAGCTCAATCGCGAGTTGTTCGGCGGGCGCCTCCGCTGGGCGAGCGTCTGCTATGTGGACAACCAGCAGCATCGCTGGGGCTCCTGCACCCCTTCGGATCGCACCATCCGCCTCTCCGATCGCTTGAAAAGCTTGCCCGCCTGGGTGCGCGATTATGTTCTGGTGCACGAGATGGCCCACCTGGAGCAGCCCAATCACTCGCCCGCCTTTTGGCGGCTGTGCGAGTTGTACCCGCTCACGGAGCGGGCGCGCGGCTACCTCATGGCGGTGGACCATCTGCAGGGGCGAGGGGACACGCAAGAGGAATGGTAGCCCAGCGAGGGGGGGAGGCGTGGCGGTCAGAAAAGTGGCTCATCCTGTGGCTGGTGGGGGTGCTGGCCCTGATGGGCTGCGGGGGCGTGGCCGAGCGCGTCGCCACCCTGCGTGCTTCCCCCACGCCGACGCTGACCCCCACGTCAACCCCGACCGCTACGCCCACCGCTACGCCCACGTCAACCCCGAGCCCCACCCCCACTGCCACCCCTACCTTGCCCCCCCCGGCGCTCACGCTCAGGGTGGAGCCGGAAAGCCCGGCACAGGGGCAGACGGTGCGCGTGCACGTGGCGCTCGATCGAGCGGCAGCCCTAACCGGAGACTTTGACGGGCAGCCGCTCACCTTTTATTACCCCTCCCCAACGGATGCCTGGGCCCTGGCGGGAATCCCGCCCTGGGGCACCACGGGCGAGCGCCCGTTGGTGATAGAGGCTATCGCACCGGAAGGGCAAGGGGCACGGCTCAGCCGCACGGTCGCGGTCCAGCCGCGTGCCTTCGAGCTACAGGAAATTGATGTGGGCGACGAGCAGGAGCGCCTGCTGCTGGCGGGGTTGCGCCCTGCCGAGGATGCCTACCTGGGCGCATGGGTGAGGGATGTGTCCGGCCCGCCCCTCTGGGAGGGAGCCTTTGGCATCCCCTCGCTAGGGATTCGCACCAGCCCCTACGGCGCGCAGCGTGCCTACCAGGGTGGGCCGGTGGTCAGCTATCACGGTGGGCTGGACCTGGCGGCAGCCGAGGGCACGGCGGTCGTTGCCGCTGCCAGCGGTGTGGTGCGCCTGGCCGAGCCGCTCGCCGTGCGCGGCAACGTGGTAGTCCTCGATCATGGGGTAGGGGTACACACGCTATACTTTCATCTCTCGCAGATCAACGTGGTGCCCGGGCAGGCTGTGGCGCGCGGCGACCTGCTCGGGCTAATGGGTACCACGGGGCTAAGCACCGGCTCGCACCTGCACTGGGAGGTGCGAGTGGGCGAGGTCTTCGTGGACCCGGACGAGTGGCTCGGGCGTGATTTCCGCCAGTGAGCTGGAACAATTAGAGCAAAGGAACCGAGGGCAGACGGATGCCAACTGAAAGCGATACCCCCCCCAACGCGCCGGAGATTGTGGATTCCTCCGTGCTGCCCATGCCTGCCACAGAACTGCCGCTATCCGGTAAGGAGCCGGCGGGGCGATCGCCCGCCGCCTGGAGGCGAGGTCCGTGGCCCTGGTATGGGAGGCGCCGTCGGGCGAGCCAGACGAAAGCGTGGGGGGCTGGCAGCGGACGCGCCTGCTGCAAGGCTATCACCTGTTAGAAGCAACGGGTGCCCTACACTGGCGCGAGGTTGACACGATAGCGCCCGATCCTGCTTTGAGCGAGCCGGGTGCTCTGCTCGCCTTTCACCACGACGAGTATGTTCAGACAGTGCACGCTCTGGGCGCCGGCCATGCCAGTGCTATCGCGACGGACGCCTTCGGCTTTGGGGGGAGGAGCCTTCTTTCTCAGGGATGGCCTCGCTGGCGAGCGAGGCGGTGGCCTCGGCCCGCGGCGCGGTGCGCGCTACCCTGGCAGGCGACGCCGTGCGAGCCTTTGCGCTGGCGGGGTCGCAGCCGCATGCCCGGGCCGCCCGCTCAGAAAGCTATGACCTGTTCAATGACGTGCTGTTGGCGCTCCAAGATGCACGGGCGGCGGGTAAAAAAGTGGCCTTCGTGAATCTGGAAGCGGAGCATCCGCCGGTTATCGAGCAATATTTCCTGCAAGATCCGATGCTGCTCTTCGTCTCCCTTCACGAGAGTCCCTTGTTCTTGTATCCCCAGACGGGCGTCGTGCAGACAATCGGGGCGGGGGAAGGGAAGGGCTACACGGTTAACCTGCCGATGCCGCCCGGTGCGGGCGACGGCGACTATCTTGCGGTATGGGAGCAGGTGGCGGAGCCGCTGCTGTCGCGCTTCGCGCCTGATTTGATAGTCCTGCTCATGGGCAGTAGCGCCCATCTGTCGGAGCCCCTCGCGCACCTGCGCCTTTCCTCAATGGGCTACCAAACATTGCTGGAACGCCTGCTCCCCCATGCGCCGCGGTTGGTGCTGCTGGGAGGGGGGGGGGGAGCGATCCGAGCGTGTCCGCGCGATTATGGGTGCTGGCCCTTGCCACCCTTGCCGGGCGGTTGAGCGCTTTACCGCGTCAGGTGCCCGCGGCCTACGCCGCTCGCTGGGGGGCGGGGCCCCTCCACGATGAGCCGGTGCGCCGTCTGTCCGAGCCGATGCGAGCCTTTGTGAGCGAGCGATTGAGGGAGATGATTAGCCAGGCACAGCGGCTGCTCTTCCCGCTATGGGAGCTCCCGATTCCGGCGGTAGCCGATTCGCTGGATCCCATGACAGAAGCCAGCCGGCCGCTTGCCGGCGCCGATCTTTGGGCGCCCTCCTCCCTGCCGCCCCTTCAGATGCTGGGGGCGCGACCCACAAGCGAGGGTGCCCCCTCGTCCTGGGAAGAGGGGGACGATGCCCCGCCCGATGCAGAGGCGACGGCCACGGACGAGGCGCCGCGTCGGCGGCGCCAACGGCGTGGTCGTGCTCAGTCTCCGTCCCCCGCGGCTAGGGAGGCTTCCCCCCCCTCGCCGCGCCCCGCCGCGCCCCCCGCGCAGCGTCCCACCTCACCCCCCGCGCAGCAAAACGAGGGCGCTCCGGAGAGGGCATCCGGCGAGCCGAAAAAGCGACAGCGCAAGCGGCGTCGCAAGCCGCGAGGGGGGGAAACTGCCCCCTAGCGGCGGGACGATTTCAGGATGCGCTTGCAGCGGAGGGAGCAAAGCGCCCCAGGCGGAACAGATTAATGTTGTGGCGGGTGGTGCGGTGCTCCGCCAGATCGGCCATGATTTCCCCGATGACGCTGGAGAACTTGTATCCGTGGCCGGAAAAGCCCGCTGCAAAGGAAACCTGTTGCATCTCCGGATGCAGGTCAATAATAAAGTGTTCGTCAGGGGAGTTGGTGAAGAGGCACGCTTTCAGCGCCATGGTAGGGCCGGCGCCCTCGGGGAAGTAGCGAGCCGCGAATTCCCGCAGCACGGCTTCGTCGGCTCGATTCGGCTCGCGGTCGAGCGTGTCGGCGTCGCCGTGCTCCTCCAGGTGGTGAAACTTGCCAAACTTGAAGCCGGGCACCCCGTGGACGGGGAAGCCGTAAAAGCGCCCCTCTGACACCTGCAGGTTAAAGACGGGGAAGCGCTCGGGCGCAAAACGTTCCGGCGCCGATGGCTGGAGCCAGGCAAGCACCTGGCGCTCTGGGATCGCCAATCCTTCCAGGACAGGGAGTAGTTTGCCGTTCCACGCTCCGGCTGTGAAGACCAGGGCACTCGCCTCATAGACCCCTCGGTCCGTTGTCACGCGGACGCCCCCCTCGGCGGTGGGGGCATAGTCGAGCACCTGCTCGCGCGCGTGGATCGTTGCGCCGCGCGCTATCGCTGCCTCCGTATAGGCGACGATGCAGCGCTCAGGAAGGAGAAAGCCACCCTGCGGCTGCAAGAGCGCGCGATGGGTGGAGGGGGGGCGGTAGGCGGGAAAGCGCTGTGCCACCTCCGCCCCGGTCAACACCTCGTGGGGTAGGTCATGCTCGATGCAGGAAGCGAGCGACCCCTGGAAGACCTGGCTCTCTTCTGGGCCCATGTCTAGCGAGCCCGTGATGTGAAGAAGTGTCTCCCCCGCGTGTCGCTCGATCTCATCCCACAACTCATAGGCGCGGCGCAGCAGGGGAACATAGGAGGGGTGCTCATAGTAGGCCAGCCGAATGATGCGCGTGTACCCGTGGGACGAGCCCATCGTGTGGGGGATGTCGAAGCGCTCCAGCCCCAGCACGCGTTGGCCGCGGCTGGCAAGTTGGTAACAGGTAGCGCTCCCCATGCCGCCCACCCCCACCACGATGGTGTCGTATTGCCCGCTGTATTCCATCCCTTGTCTCCCCTTTGCTTTTTCTTTGAAGCTTGTCCTCAGGCTCCACCCTGCTGGAGCGGTGCTGTTGTCAGCCGGGCGTGCCGTAGCGACGGACGCGCAGGTCGGCCTGCGCCTTGTGGCCCCAGAAGCCCTCAATCTCGCACAGCCGCGAGCCGTACGAACCGACAAGCGCACTGGCCTCAGGGGTGCACTCCTGGTAGGTGACAGTCTTGATGAACTTGCCCACCCAAAGCCCGCCCGTGTAGCGCGCGGCACGCTTGGTAGGAAGGGTGTGGTTGGTGCCGATGACCTTGTCCCCATAGGCGACGTTGGTTTCGGGCCCAAGGAACAGGGCGCCGTAGTGACGCATGTTGTCGAGGAAGTAACGCGGGTTATCGGTCAGCACCTGCACGTGCTCCGATGCAATACGGTCGGCCTCGGCCACCGCCTCCTCGCGACTGTCCACCAGGATGATCTGGCCATAGTCATGCCACGCGCGCCCCGCTACGTCAGCGGTAGGCAGATGCTCCAACTGTCGCTCCACCTCGTCTAGCGTCTCGTGCGCGAGCGTCTCGCTCGTCGTAATCAGGATCGCGGGCGAGGTGGGCCCATGCTCCGCCTGGCCCAGCAGGTCGGTCGCCACCATCTCAGCGTCCGCCGTCTCGTCTGCGATGATCAGCACCTCTGTGGGCCCCGCCAGCAGGTCAATGCCGACGCGGCCAAAAAGTTGCCGCTTGGCCTCGGCCACATAGGCGTTGCCGGGCCCGACGATCATGTCCACCGGCGCGATGGTCTCGGTGCCCAACGCCATCGCTGCCACAGCCTGCACGCCGCCCAACACATAAATCTCATCGGCCCCGGCCAGTGCCATCGCCGCGATGGTGGCGGCAGGCGGCTTGCCATCCATCGGTGGCGTACAAGCGATGACGCGCCGCACCCCCGCTACCTTCGCGGTCACCACGCTCATGTGCGCCGAGGCTACCATCGCGTAGCGCCCGCCTGGAATGTAGCACCCAACGCTGTCCACCGGAATATTTTTGTGCCCCAGCGTCACGCCCGGCAACGTCTCCACCTCGACGTCCACCAGGGCCGCGCGCTGAACCTGGGCGAAGTGGCGCACCTGGGCCTGGGCAAACTTGATGTCCTCGACCGTCTGGGGCGGAAGACTCGCGATCAACTCCTCGATTTCGGTGGGCGACAGGCGGAAGCGCTCAGGCTCCCAGCGGTCCAGGCGCGCGGAGAGCTCGCGCACGGCAACGTCGCCCCGCTCTGTCACGTCGGCGAGCAGCCGCTCCACCGTCTCTTTGACCTGGGCGTCGGCTGCCTCGACCGCTGCCTGCTCCATTCCCTGCTTCACGTACGTAGCCATTTTACACTCCTTGGTAACGAATGGGCATCAAACGAGCTACCACAGCCGCTCGGTAGCAATCGCTGCCCCCTCGGCGAGGGCTTCCAACTTGGCGAAACAGATGGAGGGGTGAATCTTGCCAAACCCGGCAAAGGTGCCAAAGCCACAATCGGTGCCCGCCATCACCCGCTCGCGCCCTACAATGTCGGTGAAGCGCAGGATGCGCTCGGCAACCAGTTCCGGATGCTCTATAAAGTTGGTGGTGGTGTCCAGCACCCCCGGCACCAGAATCTTGTCGTCGGGGATCTCATGCTCCGCCCAAACTTTCCATTCATGGGCATGGCGCGGGTTGGCGGCCTCGAAGAGGATAGCCTGCGGTTTGGCCCGCATCACCACGTCGAAAATCTTGTCGAAGTCAATGTCGCAGTGGTGCGGCCCTTCGTAGTTCCCCCAGCACAGGTGCATGCGCACGCGGTCGGCGGGCACGTCGCTCAGCGCATAGTTGAGCGCCTCGACCTGCTGCTCGGCATGGCGCAGGAAGGCCTCATCGCTCTCGTCGCGGTAGCGGATGTGCCTTCCCATCGCCAGGTCCGGGCAATCCACCTGGAGCACAAAGCCCGCGCCCACAATCGCCTCGTATTCCGGCTTCATCGCCTCGGCAAGCGCCTGAAGGTACGCCTCCTGGCTCGTATAAAACTCGTTGGGCTGGAAGACCGCGATCACGCCCGGCGAGGCGGCATTCATGAAGCCCTCGGACACCCCTGCGCCATCGAGCGCCCTGCGGAAGCGCTCGATATCCTTTTCCAGCGGAACCATGTCGCGAACGCCGATCGGACCCCGGCAGATGGGGCGATGATACTTCGGCGTTCCGCCGGCCTGCGCGAGGCGGTCACGGTACTCAGGGTACTCATCAAGGTCCTTCGGCGTGGCGCGCGGCACCTCGCCAATCTCGAAACCGCTCAGGCGATGGCGAATATAGGTGGCATAGCTAATCTTGCTCATCTCGCCATCGCTCACCACATCCACGCCCACCTCAGCCTGCCGCGCAACGATGTCGGCGACGGCGCGCGCCATCGTCTCGTCGTAGGCGTCACGATCCGTCAGCTCGTCACGGTCCTCGGCAAAGAGCATGTCTACCACGTCCTGCGGGCGCGGCATGCTGCCGACGTGGGTCGTCAGGATACGTTCGTTGCTTGTTTTCATGGGAAAGGGTGAGTTCCTTTATCGTGAAGGGTAGGGGAGACAGACTCTGCGCCCGTCCCATCCGCAAGTTGTGCGACCACCTCGGCCAGTGCCTCATCGCCGCCGACGTTGCCAGGAAAAACAATGTAGCTCAGGCCAGGAAAGCGGCTCTCGTCGCCAAGTTGCCACACAGGCACCCCACTGAGCAGTTGCCCCGCTACCGTCGCACGTCGCACGTCGAGCCCTCGCGTGGCGATGTCGCTGGAAGTGATGCCCCCCTTGGCGAGCAGGTAGCGAGGGCGCACGGTGATTCCGCGCACGACCTCGATCAGTGCGCTGGAAACGCGCTGGCCGATGCCGAGGCTTTCTTCCCCGTCGTCCGTGCGGACAAGCTCGCGGCTGGTATACAGGACAACATCGCGGGCGTCCCGCAGCAGTTGATTGGCCTGTCCGATCGCTCGCTCAATCTCCGCGCCGCGGCGCGCGTCGTCCAGCAGGGCGCGCACGTCTAGCTCGATGGGGAAGATGGGCGTCTGCGCGCGCAGGGCCGCCAGTTGGCGCGTTGTTTTCGGCACGTAGGAGCCCACAATCACCAGGCCGCCGCCGGGCGGCAGGGCCAGGGCCTCTGCGTCCAGCAGGGGATGCGGCGAGAGGCCCGCGCGCACCTGGACGAACGAGGCGGCGCTTCGGTAAAGAAAGCGCTTGCCCTCCGCCTCCGCCTGAAGCAAAGCGAGCACGACAACCTCCAGATCACGGGGGTCGGCAGCGTTGACCACGCAGGGGGCAGCGTTCGCCAGCTCTGACAGACGCGCAGCGATGGCTGCAACACCTCCCTCCCGAATGTCTGGCAGGGAAAGCGACGCCACCTCGCTGGCTGCGATAGCCCCCCTCGCTCTTTTCCGCAACCCACTCGCGCAGGTTCGAGGAGCGATAACCGAACGTGGCATCCTGGGCAAAGGGGGTTTCCGCAGCGGGCACAAGCCACTTTGCCTCTTCCACGTAATGCTCGTCCCCGACCGTGTAGCGCCCCCCTTCAAAAAAGGCAGGGATCAGCAACTGCCCGTCAAATGGCACGCCCAGTGCCTCTGCGAGCGCATCCGTCTCGCCTGGGAAATGGCCGCGCAGGGTCGAGTCGCTGCGGCTGATTACCACAAATTCGCGCCCCGCTGCTTTGCTGGCAGCAACAAGGTTGTTGCCGATCTCGCGGTTCAGTTGCTGGGCGGCGGCCAGGGGCATGCTGCGGCTGTTGGTGAGGACAAAGAACAGGCTCCCCTCGCCTGCCAATTCAGCCGTCAGCGAGGGCACGGACCACTCGGTCAGCACGGGCACCCCGTGGACCGTCTGGGTGCCGGTCGGATCATCGTCCAGCACGACCACCTTGCGCCCACCGGCCACGACGCGGGTGCGTATCGTCTCGCGAAGCGGCTCTGGCCACGGGGGCGGGAGGGCATCGAAGAGGGCGGCTTTGCCGACAGGCGCGGGGGCGTGCATGGGGGCTAAGGGGCCTTGCCGTTGCCGTGGGGGGCACCGAGAGTGGCCAGCAACGGGCTTTCCTCCGGCGGCCGACTGTACGGGGGAAAGGCCATAGGCAGGTCACGCCAGGATTGCCAGACGGGGGCCATGCCCAGCGTGCCGAGGCTGCGCGTGCGGGTAACATGGTCCAGATCGAGCAGGTGCGTGAGGATGGACTCATGCTCGGTGGCCATCTGCAGCACGGTTCCCTCAGGGTCCACAATCGAGGAGCGGCCCCCCCCAAAGCGCCCCACCGTGTTCACATCCACGAAGAAGCACTGATTGAAGATGGCGTTGGCGCGCGCGATCACCGTCTCGGTCATCCGGTCGGAGGTGGAGGTCATGCTGGGGTGCAGGATGACCTCCGCGCCCAGCCAGGCCAGCGAGCGCGAGACCTCCGGAAACCACATGTCGTAGCAGATGCACAGCCCCAGCCGACCGATGCCTGGCATCTCCCACACGCAAAAGCCCCGATCGCCCGCCGCGTTTGTTTCCAGCGGTTGCCAGGGGTAGAGCTTGCGGTAATGCGCCACGATTTCCCCTTCCGGCGAGAAGACGAGGCTCGTGTTAAAGATCGCTTCCCCCGCGCGCTCGAAGAAGGAGCCGGGCACCAGCCAGCGACCGACACGCCGCGCCAGTGCGCTGAACCGCTCGGTCAGCGGGCCGGGCACCGGCTCGGCCTGCTGCGCCATGGAAGGGGCAGGGCGGCTGTCCACAAATTGGTGCAGCCCGCTCACGAACAGTTCCGGAAAGCAGATCAACTGCACCCAGGGCACCGTTGCCGCAATGCTCTGCGTCACCTCTTCCAGCTTAGCGAGCGAGGCATCCGGATCGTTGGCCACCGGCGCAACCTGCGCGACGGCGATGCCGAGTAGTCGGGCCATCGGACAGCCTCAGCCTTCCAGGTCGCGCAGGCGAATGGCCGCCGCGTGGCGATGAGCGTCCATGCCCTCGTAGGTGGATTGGGTAACCGTGTAGCGCGCCAGGGCCGCCGATGCGGTGGGGTCCACCTCCATGTGGGTGATAACTTTGAGGAACATGCCGACCCAGAGCCCGCCGGTGTAGCGCGCCGCCGCGCCCGTGGGGAGAATGTGGTTCGGCCCCGCTATCTTGTCGGCGTAGACCTCCGGGGTGGTGGGGCCGAGGAAGAGGGAGCCGTAGTTTTTCAGGAGGGGCAGCACCTCGCGCGGGGCCTGGGTGTGAACTTCCAGATGCTCTGGCGCGTACTCGTTGGTGTAGGCAACCGCTTCCTCCAGCGACTCTGCCAGCACGACGCTTCCCTTGTTTTCCCAGGAAGCGCGAGCGACTGCCTCGGTGGTGCGCTCCCCCAACTGTCGCTCGATTTCCGCCAGCGTGGCGTTGGCAAGCGCCTCGGAGGTGGTGACGAGGCAGCCACGGGCGTTCGGGTCATGCTCGCACTGCGCGATCAGATCGGCGGCGATGTACTCGGCGTTGCCGCTCTCGTCGGCAAGCACAAGGCACTCGCTAGGCCCGGCTATGAAGTCAATGCCGACAGTCCCAAAGATCTGTCGCTTGGCCTCGGCCACGTACTGGTTGCCCGGCCCGACCACCATGTCCACGGGCTGAACCGTTTCCGTCCCGTAAGCCATAGCGCCGATGGCCTGCACCCCCCCAGGCAGTAAATCTCGTCCACCCCCATCTTCCAGAGGGTGTAAAGGATGCCCGGATTGATGCTGCCGCTGGGGCCGGGCGGGCTGCACGCGACGATGCGCCCCACCCCCGCGATCTTGGCGGGCATGACCGACATCACCGCGGAGGTCAGGCAGGGGTAGCGCCCCGCAGGAATGTAGCAGCCCGCAGAGGCCACCGGCACGATGCGCTGACCCATGCGCATGCCGGGGGCAATCTCCTTCTCGAACTCCGTCATGCTTTCCCGCTGGGCGCGGGCAAAGGCCCCCACCTGCTCGATGGCGAAGTCTAGCTCCTCGACGACCTCGGGCGGGAGCTCCTCTCGCGCCTCGGCGGCCACTTCCTCGGTGATGCGGAACGATTCGGGGGAAAAGCGGTCAAAGGTCTCGGAATAGTGGCGGACCGCGCTATCTCCCTCGGCTTTGATATGCCCCAGGATGCTGCGCACCCGCTCGCGTAGTTCCGCCACGTCTGCCTCGGTAACGGGTACTTCGGATTTCAAAAATGTGTATGCCATGGATAGTCCTCGTGTTCTGGGAGGCAACGGCGCGGCGGGGCGAGTGTGAGTCAACACAGCATGCCCCATCACCCCTTGCCAGGCTTCAAGCGTCCCGATAAATTTGCTGCATCACGTCAAACTCGTTCCACATCATCCATTCTTCCTGGATCTTGCCGTTGCGGATCAGGTGCTGCGTGATGCCCCACATGGTGATGCGTCGGCCGGTGGGCGGACCGTAGATGCCGTGACCGCGATGGGTGCCGACGGCGCTCCAGCGGGTAGCGGTGCGGTAGCCCTCCTCGTCGTTGCCCATCCAGTAGATCTCGTCGAGGGTCAGGGCAAGATCGGGGAAAACAGCCAACTGGGAAAGGAGGAACGATTTGTATTCGCCCAGCCCGTAATACGCCCGATCGGTCGCTCCGAAGAAGCGCAAGCCGGGGGCATAGGCCTCGTTCACATTTCCCAGCAGCCGCCAATTCCAGATGGTGTGGTAGTAGTAGCGCAGAAACGCTTCAGCATCGAAAGGCTCCAGATTGGGGCGCGACAGGCGCGGCGGTTTGCCCTGCCCCCGCAAGCGCTCTGCCTCGCCGTAACGACCCTCGTTCAACGGGTCGCGCGGGGCCTGGTTGCCGAGTACGCGCGCCATCTCCTTCAGGTCAAACCCGAGTTGTTTGAGTTGGCTGCCCGTGTTGTACAGCACCCACTCCTCGAAGATCTGGTTTTCCAGCGTGACGCAATTGGCGACAAGCCAGTACTCTACTTTCCGACCGGTGGGTGGCCCGAACTGGCTGTGGCCGCTGTTATGCCCTGTCACGAAGGCGCGGTGCGAGGTGTAGAAGCCTGCCTCGTCGTCCCCCGCCCAGAGAATCTCGTGGGCATAGCCGCGAAAATCGGGGAAGGCATTGAGAGCCTGGATGGTTCCCTCGACCACAGCCTCGCGCCCGTTGACCAGCCCCGAATCATTGGTCACGCGGGAGTCGTGGCGGTAGGTGTCGTAGATGTAACCTATCTGCTTTTCTTCCCAGATGCGGTGGGTGATTCGCATGATATAGTCAACGATGTCTACGTACTCATCTTCAAAGCCGCGCATGGCATGGCGGCGCTCGCCCCCTGGTGCGTAAAGAAGCCAGTCGGGCCCGCCCTTGGACGCCAAAGAAATTGAAAAGTCGCGCGGCATCGCCAGCGTCCCCTGCGGGCGAAGGGAAGGCGGGGCACTGGACGCAGGCGGCCCATCGCCGTTAAAGCTCTCGTGTTGAAGCCGGTCTGTACCGGTCATAGGGTCTCCTCGATGCCGCAGCACGCCCTCAGGGCATGGCCAGCATGAAATCATCGTCCGTCGCGCGCGGATCGTCGCCGTATATCTGCTGCATCACGTCAAACTCATTCCACATCATCCATTCCTGCTCGATGCGCCCGTTGCGGATCTCGTGCTGGGTGATTCCCCACATGGTGATGGAACGGTCGGTGGGCGGCCCATACACGCCGTGGCCCAGGTGCGTGCCTACCAGGCTCCAGCGCACCGAGGTGACGTAGCCCTCCTCATCGTTGCCCATCCAGTACAAATCATCAATGTGGAGCACCAGATCGGGGAACATGGCAAGCATCGAGAGGACGAACGCCTCATAGTTGCCGCGCCCGTAGAAGGTGCGATCGGTAGCGCCAAAAAAGCGCATGTTCGGCGCGTAAGCATCTTTGACCTTCGCGACCCGCCGCCAGTTCCAGATATAGTGGTAGGCGCGGCGGATAAAATCCTCGACATCGAAGCCATTGGAGGGGCGGGGGGGAAGATGTCGCGGCTTTCCCTGGCCAAGCAGGCGCTCGCGCTCCCCGAACCCCTGCGCGAGGCTCGTCTTCCCCTTGCTCCGCTTGCTGCTCGCGCGGGCCTCGCGGCGCAGATCGAAGCCCATCTGCTGAAGCATCGCCGAGTTGTTATAAATCACCCACTCTTCGTAGTTCTCATTGGCAACGAAGATGCAGTTGGCGATCAGCCAGAACTCGACCCGTTTGCCGGTGGGGGGGCCGTACTGGCTGTAGCCCGTGTTGCGCCCGGTGATAAAGGCGCGGTGCGAGGTGTGAAAGCCTACCTCGTCGTTGCCCGCCCACACCACCTCGTCGGCATAGATGCGGATGTCGGGAAAAGCATTGATGTACTGGAGCGTCCCCTGCACCACCCGGTCGCGCCCCATGGCGAGGCCGGAATCGTCTATGACGCGGATGTTGTGGCGGTAGTGATCGTAGATGTAGCCTACATCTTTTTCTTCCCAGATGCGGTGGGTGGCCCGCACTATAAAGTCAATGATGTCGGTGTAGTGCTCCTCAAAGCCACGCATGGGCTGGCGGCGCTCGCCAGGACGAATGATCTGCTGGTCGCTGCCAAATTTCGCGCGCAGCGAGATAGCGAAATCGGTGGGGTTCGGGCGTGGCTCCCCTTTGGCGCGCAGGCCGTGCGTTTCCAGCCGCGCCACGTTCTCTTGTGGCAGCAGCACCGGCTCCTCGCTGCCTAGCTCAGACGGGTAGGCCCCCACGCTTTCAATCGTCGTCCGCGCGCCGAGCGCCCACTCGCGCCCGTCGCCCTCGCCGGGCTGCCTGCTTGCTGCTCGTCGCTGGGTTCCACTGCTGGTTGCCCTGTTGTCATAAAGGGGGATAGATTACTTAACGGCACCCAGGGTCAATCCCTGCACAAAATGGTTACGTATCTTGAATGAGAAGAGGATCACCGGAACCAGGACCAGGATGCCCGCCGCCGCCATCTGCTCCCACATGATACCGATCACCCCTTGCGTATTCAGCAGCCCGATCATCAATGTCTGTGCGTCGGAACGGGTCAGAATAAAGGCAAAGAGGAACTCGTTCCATACAGCGATGAAGGTGAAGACCGCGGCGACCATGATGCCCGGCATCACCAGGGGGATGGTAACGTGGCGCAGAACGTTGAACTCGTTGCACCCATCCACGAACGCTGCTTCTTCCACCTCGGAGGGCAGGGCGTCCACAAACCCTTTGATGAGCCAGATGGCATATGGAGTTGTTATGGCAAGGTTCACGATCACCAGGGCCAACAGCGTGTCGAGCAGGCGCAAGTCCCGAAACAGGGTGAAGAAGGGGATGACCACGATGATGGGGGGAACAAACTGCGTGGCGAGCACCCCGACAAACAGCAACGTGTCCCCGCGAAAGCTGTAGCGCGAGAAGACATAGGCCGCCATGGCTGCGAGCGGGATCGTGATGGCGACGGTAACCACGGAAAGGATGACGGTGTTGAGTAGCTTGGGCCCAAAGTCCAGGGGCTGAGAAAAGATGATTTGAAAGTTCTGGAAGGTCGGCTCAAAGAAGACCTTGGTGGTAAAAGCGTCTCGCTGCTCTTTGAACGCCGTAAGGATGAGCCAGAAGATCGGAAATGCTACGAAGAAGAGCGTGAGCAGTTGGATGCCCCTATACAGAAGGGCTTCCGCCACCTTTCCCAGTTTGAAGCGCGAGCGGTCGCCCTCACGGTTGCTCACGACTACGGGTGTTGTAGACGTTGCCATAGGGTTAGCTCTCCTTTCCGAGCAAGGTTTTTACGTAGAGGAAGGCAACCACCCCCAGCACGAGCACCAGGATATAGGCAAGCGCCGAGGCATAGCCCATGTCGAGTGAGCGGAAGGCCGTGTGATACACGTAGTAGTTGAGTGTCTGAGTGGAGTTGCCCGGCCCACCGCCCGTCATCGTGACCACCTGATCGAACATCTTGAGAGAAAAGATGGTTTTCAAAAGGAGCACGATCAGGATCACGGGCTTCAGCAGGGGGAGCGTGATGTTCCAAAACATGGTCCAACGGGTCGCCCCGTCCACCCGTGCCGCATCGAAGACCTCGGGCGATATGGAGCCGAGGGCACCTATAAACATCAGAGCGATAATCCCCGCCCAGCCCCATACCTCGGACATGGCGAGCATGAAGAGCGCCCAGTACTCGTGCCCCAGCCAGATGACATCCGCCAGGGGTGGGATCAGCGTATCAATCATCTTGTCGTAAATTCCATACTCCGCGTTGAGCATGAAGCGCCAGGAGTAGCCCTTCAAAACAGCAGCCATGGCAAAAGGAAAGATCAATAAGCTTTTGATCAACGTGTTGACTTTGCCTGGACCCTGTAAGAGAAGGGCCATAGCAAGACCAATCACGAGGGATAAAACCACCGAGATGACTGTGAAGTTGAGCGTGACGACTATGCTGTTCTGAAAGTTGCTATCAGAAAAGACGCGGACGTAGTTATCCAGCCCGATAAAAGGGCCGGGCGTCATAGAGCGTGTCAGATTCCATCTGCGGAAACTGGTGATAAACCCCACGATCAGCGGGTAGAGCGTCGTGACCCCGATCACAATCAGTGCCGGAACCAGCATGAGAATCCCTGTTGATCTGGCTCGCATCCCTGTCCTCCCTCTAAGGGGGGCACGGAAGGTGGCTGAGCACCCCCGTACCCCCTCTGTGGCCTACTGTGTGTTAACGGCGCTATCAGTCGTAGTAGCCGGCTCGCTCCATGGCCGCTTCAACCTCTTCGGCCATCTGGTTCAACCGCTCCTGAACGTCGGTGTCGCAGTTGGTCGCCATGTCGTTGATGCCGATTTCCAGGATGGACTGCACTTCGTTCCAGTTGGAAACCAGTGGCTGGGTGCGGGCATTTTCCAGCACTTCCGCCCCCACTTCCGGCACGCCACCATTGGCCTCGTTGACTTCCGCGTCGCGCATGTTGGAGAAGTGCACGACGACGTTGTTGGCGAGCGTCGGGTTGCTCTTGTTCAGGGCAACCTGCTTCTCGATCTCCGGGTTCGTGATGAACTTGATGAACTCCCACGCCGCTTCCTGGTTCTGCGAGAACTGGGAGATCCCCACCGGCCAGATGTGGCCGTAGGTGGCAGCGTCTCCGCCCTCCCAGCCGGGTGCTGGCGCAAAGGCGACTTTGCCCATCACCTCAGGAATAGTGGTGTTGGGATTCTGGAACTCGCTCCAACGCCACCACCAGTTGACGAACATGGCGGCGCGGCCCTGGTGCATCTCGATGGCGGCGTCCCCTTCGTTGTAGGTGATCGAAGAGGGCGACGTCAACTCGGTATCGCACAGGATGTCAACGTATGCCTCTGTCGCCGCCACGCCGGTCTCGTCATTGAAGCTTGGGCGGTACTCTGCATCGAACACGTCACCGCCACTGCCCCACAGGTGGCTCAGCCAGATGAACAGATTCTGGCCCGCGCCGCCGGCCCCGTAGTACATCGAGATGGGGTCGAGGTCCGTCTCTTCCTTGATGACCTGCCCCGCCTCCACAATTTCCTGCCAGTTGGTGGGAACGTCAAGACCCAACTCCTCGAACACGTCCGAGCGGTAGTACAGCAGGAAGGGGTGGCCGCGGAATGGGATGCCGTAGACGTTTTCCTCGGTGCCTGCCTCCGAGCCGCTCGCGGCGGTGAGGTACACCTGCGGGAAGTCGCTCATGTCAATGCCATCGCGCTCGATCAGGTCGTTCAGAGGGAGCAGGAAGGGCTTGATGGCGTGCCCCCAGGAATCCACCCAGGCCATGGCGTCAAAGTCGCCCGTGCCGGAGGAAGCCTCGACCAGCAGGCGCTCCTGGAACGCACCATAGGGGCCTGCATCCCAGGTCACGGAAATGCCAGTCAACTCTTCAAACGCCGAGCCTTCGCCGGTTAGTGCGCCCATCTGCGCGAACTGCCCTGCGGTCGGGCAGCAGATGAGCAGGCGTAGCTCGGTTCCATCGTAGGGCTTGCCCGGCTGAAGGTTGTACGCCTCAGGGCCTGCCGCGACGATCTCGTCTACGATTGTGGCCACTGCGCTTTCCGCCGCCGCCGCGATGTCCACCGTGGCGGTGGCTTCGGCTACGGGCTCTTCGGTGGCTTCGGCGGCTTCTTCCTCGGTGGCCTCAGTGGCCTCGGGGGCTGCCTCTTCCTCGGTGGCCTCAGTGGCCTCGGGGGCTGCCTCTTCCTCGGTTTGCTCGGCGGGATCGGACGTTGCAGGGGTGCCGGCTCCCCCGCAGGCACCCAGAGCAAGCGCCAGCACCAGGATTGCGACTACTGCCCACAGCATTCCTACATTACGCTTCTTTGACACCATCGTACTCCTCCTCTAGAAAAAAGATCAGACTGCTTCACAGCGTACAGCATGCTCCCACTCTGTGATCGTGACATCACCTCCTTTAACTGACATAGAGAAGAAGTAGGGTCGGCCCGCCGCTCATCAGCGCGCACCTTCCGGCGCGTAGAGCTGCTTGAGCAGGGCGAACTCGTCGAAGATGGTCCACTCGCGCGCGACCTTTCCATCCTGGATATGTTGATGGGTAACGCCGATAAGGCGAATTCGCTTGCCGGAAGGGGGGCCGTAGGGCCCAGGACCCAGGTGGGTGCCCTGGATCGTCCAGCGCGTTGCTACCCGATAGCCGCCCGGCCCGTTCGGTAGCCAGCAGACATGGTCCACCGTCACCAGGGCGTCCGGGAAGGGGCCCAGCAGCCCCAGCACCCACATCTTGTAGTCGCCCGTCCCGTACAGGGTGCGATTGGTCGAGACGTAGGCGGTCACATTGGGCGCGTACCACTCGCGAATGCGGTTCAGCATGCGCCAGTTCCACACCTCGTGGATGGCGCGCCGCACAAAGTCTTCCGGGTCAAAGTCGCCGCTGGCCGCCGGATACACATCAGGGGGCAGTTGCCCACGCAGCCGCTCGATTTCGCCATGGGGAAGGGGATGGGAAGGCTTGATACCCAACTCCGCCTCGTGACGGGCAAAGCGGCGCGCTAGCTCGTGCTCGTCGAAGCCCAACTGACGCACGATGCCAAGCCCATCGTGTACGATCCACTCCTCGACTATGCGATTTTCTTTGACCAGGCAATGCGCGACCCCGCGCCGCGTCACCCACCGCCCCGTTGGCGGCCCGTACAGGCTGTGGCCCGTGTTGCGCGCAACGTTGGTTATGCGGTGGGACGAGTGGAAGCCCTCATCCTCGTTGCCGCTCCAGATCACGTCATCGGCAAAGGCGCGGGCATTGGGAAAGGCTGCCTGCCGCTGGAGCGTGTTTTCGACCACCTTCTCGCGACCATAGGTCATGCCATCCGAGGTATGGATGATAGCGTGATGGGCATAGTGCGTGTAAATCAGCCCGATCGCGCCCTCTTCCCAAATCTTGTGCGTGCTGCGAACGATGTAGTCTACGATGTCTACATAATCTTCATCGAAGCCGCGCAGGCTTTGGCGGCGCTCGGTGCCAGGGGCCATCATCCGCCCGATGTCTGTGTGCGGCACGTCCGTGATAGGGGAAAGCCCAGCAGGCGCGGCTGAGGGGGTATCGTTGCTCATAGGAAGGTGGTCCGTGTCATCCTGTCGAGCGCCTAAACCGGCGCGTAAAGCTGCTTGAGCAGGGCAAACTGGTCAATGACCGTCCACTCCTTGAGGATTTTCCCGCCCTGGATCTGCTGGTGCGTCACCCCGATCAGGCGAATGCGCTTGCCGGTGGGCGGCCCGTAGGGGCCCGGCCCCAGATGTGTGCCCTGGATCGTCCAGCGTGTTGCCACCCGATAGCCGTCCGGCCCATTGGGGAGGGAGCAGACATGGTCCACCGTCACCAGGGCGTCCGGGAAGGGGCCCAGCAGTTCCAGCACCCACATCTTGTAGTCGCCCGGCCCATACAGGGTGCGGTTGGTGGGCACGACAGCGGTCAGGTTGGGCGCGCACCGCTCGCGGATTCGGTTCAGCATGCGCCAGTTCCACACCTCATGAAAGTGGCGGCGCACAAAGTCTTCCGGGTCGAAGTCGTCACTCGCGGGCGGGTACACCTCCGGTGGTAGCTGCCCGCGAAGCCGCTCGATTTCCCCATGGGCCTCGGGCGCAATCGGCTTGACCCCCAACTCGGCGGCGCGCGCCGCTGCCTCGCGCGCCAGCTTGTGCTCGTCGAAACCAAGCTGGCGTACGATGCTCAGCGTGTCGAGCGCGAGCCACTCTTCCACGATGCGGTTTTCCTTGACCAGGCAGTGTGCAAAGCCGCGCCGCATGATGGAGCGCCCCGTGGGCGGCCCGAAGGCGCTGTAGCCGGTATTGCGAGACACATTGGTCACACGGTGAGAGGAGTGGAAGCCCTCGTCCTCATTGCCGCTCCAGATCACGTCATCGGCAAAGGCGCGCAGGTTGGGGAAGGCTGCCAGGCGTTGGAGGGTGTCCTCCACCATGGTTTCACGTCCATAAAAGTTTCCGTCCGAGGTATGGACGACGACGTGCTGGGAATAGTGCGTGTAAATCAGCCCAACCGCCCCCTCCTCCCAGATTTTGTGGGTACAGCGGACTATATAGTCTACGATGTCCACGTAGTCTTCATCGAAGCCGCGCAGGGGCTGGCGCCGCACTGTACCGGGGGCCATGATCTGGCCGATATCGGTGTGAGGGACGTCGGTGATGGGGCGGGTGCCCTGCCCATTGGTTGGCGCAGGGGCCTGCCGGGTGGGCTGCTCGTCAGCCTTATCTGCAACAGTGTGATCACTCATCGTCAGGGTTCATCCTTGGCGCTGCGAGGCGCGCTGATGGTTGGTTGTCGCTCACGCGCCAGCGGGGGGGCGGGCTATCTGTTTCAGCAGGGCAAACTCGTCCCAGACAGCCCATTCGCTTTGTATCTTGCCCTGCTGGATGGCAAGCTGGGTGATGCCCAGAATGTGCACGCGCTTTCCGCTCGGTGGCCCATACATGCTCGGCCCGAGGTGGGTACCCTGGAGCCGCCACTGCACGGCCACGCGATGCCCCTCCTGCTCGTTGCCCAGGCAGCAGACGTAATCAACGGCTACGCTCGCATCCGGAAAAGCGCCCAGCAGGGCAAGCACGTACTGCTTGTAATCGCCGCGCCCGTGCATCTCGCGGCTGGAGGGAAGATAACTGGTCAAGGTATCGGCATAATAAGCATCTACCTTGTTGATCAGTCGAAGGTTCCAAATCTCATGGATGCTCTGCCGAACAAACCCTTCGACCCCGCTGGCGTTGCCTGGGCCGCCCGCCTCAGCGGTGGGGGGCAACTGCCCTTGAAGGCGCTCGACTTCGCCCCGCCCCCTCTGCTCCGCGTGGCTGAGCCCGAGCGTTACCTCGCGGGCCACCATCTCCTGCGCCAGGGCATGGGGGTCTAGCCCCAACTGACGGATGAAGGTCATCTCGTCGCGCACCACCCATTCCTCAACTATAAAGTTGTCCTTGACGATGCAGTGGGCGATGGCACGTCGGCTGGCGGTGCGACCCGTCGGCGGACCAAAAGCGCTGTAGCCAGTATTGGTGGCGACCCAGCGCCCCCGATGGAAGGTGTGGAAGCCCTGCTCGTCGTCGCCATCCCAGATGACATCCTCGGCATAGATGCGCACGTTGGGGAAGGCAGCCATGATTTGCAGGCATGCAGCGATGATGGGGTCTCGGCCCGATGTTGTGCCATCGGCGGAATGATAGATGATGTTGTGGGCATAATGCGTGTACAGCGCACCGATGGACTTTTCTTCCCAGATTTTATGGGTGCAGCGGACGATGTAGTCCACAATGTCCACGTAGTCGCTGATCGAAGCCGCGCAGGCTTTGTCGCCGCTCGCTGCCCGGATTCATGAGCACCGAGATGTCGGTGTGGGGCACAGTCGTGATAGCCGACACGCGGGGTCTGCCCTGTCCGTTATGACCCGCCGCCTGCCCCGATGGATCGTCGTGCCTGTGGTCGTCAGTCATCACGCCTCGTTACCCTCAAGATAGGCAAGCTCGTCGGGCTGCAAGGCCAAGGCGATGGCCCCCATGCTTTCCCGGAGTTGCTCGCTCGTTCGACTGCCGATGATGGGCACTGTAGCAAAAGGTTGAGCGATCAGGTAGGCCAGGGCTACCTGTGCAGCGGAAGCGCCACGGTCCCTGCCCAGCACAGCGGCGCGGCGGTATCGCTCCCTGTTTTCTGGCGTGGCGTACCGGCCCTTGAGCGCGTCGGACAGCGTTTCCTCCCCCTGCTCTATTTTGGAGAAGTAGCCCTGCGCCTGCGAGGAATAGGGCACAACCGCCATCCCTGTCTGCTCGTGAAAGCGCGCCATCGGGGCGTCAAAGCGCACGAGGTCCGACGGGTCGGTGGGGCGCGGTTGTGCGACTGCCAGGCTCCACATCGGTTGGTTGGCGACAAAGCCCTGCATCCTGTGCTGCGCCGCGTGCTCCTGCGCCTCTTGGATGCGCGCCAGGGACCAGTTGGAGCAGCCAGCATATCGAATCTTCCCAGCCTGCACCTGTCGGTTGAGCGTGTCAAGAATCTCACCAACCGGCGTGGTGGGATCATCACGGTGCAGCCAGTACAGGTCTATCGTATCCGTGCCAAGAAAGCGAAGGCTTTCGTCCAGGTCCTTCTCGATCTCGCTCCGCCCCAGCCGTGGCAGGTGGGGGGTTGACAGGTCGGGGTGCCCCCCCTTGGTGGCGATGACGAGGGTGTGGCGGTTTTGCCGCTGCCGCATCCACTCGCCCAGGGTCTTCTCGCTGACACTGCGGGGCGCGCCCGCAACCCAGTCAGAGTAGATGTGGGCTGTGTCCACAAAGTTGCCGCCCAGTTCGACAAAGGCATCCAGCAGGGCAAAGGTGGCTTGCTGATCCAGGGCCGTCCCAAAGCGATTGCCCCCCAGGCACAGGCGCGAGGTGGCCAGATCGGTATGGGGAATCGTGATTCGATGGCTCGCCAGGCTCGAGTCGGGGTGAGGGTCGTGCGACATCAACTTTCCCGCACGATCCGGGAGCCCATCCCTGCCATCTCTTCAAAGAGGTCTACTATGGCAAAGATGGCCGTGTCCCCATTCTGGTTCGCCTGCATGGTGCTCATCAGTTGGCGCACCAGCGAGGTCATGGGCATCGGGATGTGCATGGCATGGGCTGTCTGCAGGGCAAGGTCGAGGTCTTTGGCGGCGGTGTTGATGTCCGAGCCGGAGCGCTTATAGGCCCGCTCCTTGAGGAGATCGACGTTGTACCCGAGGAAGGTGGAGCCTAGCGGTCCATTCTGGATAATATCTATCATCTGCTCCCACTCGACGCCCCCCCGCTCCCCAAACATGAACGCCTCGCCGATCATCGCTGCATAGACCCCAACGATGATGCTGTGCACGAGCTTCAGGTAGTGGACGCGCTCGCCCTCTCCCACATAGTGAACAACGCTTCCCAGCACCTCAAACACAGCGCGGCACCGCTCAAAGTCAGCCTGGTCGCCCGAGGCGAAGATGATGAGGGTCCCCTGCTCGGCGGGTATAATACTACCTGCTACTTTGCTAGGCAGGTAGCGGACCCCGCACTCGTGCGCCTCCTTAGCCACCTGGGCCGAGGCCATGGGGGAGACGGTGCTCATATCGGTGAAGAGGGCTCCAGCTTTGGCATGGGCCAGGATGCCCGACGGGCCGCGCGCGAGGTCCAGCAGGATGGCGTCGCTCATGATCATCGTGATGATAAGGTCTGCCTCGGCCACGGCCTCCCCTGGCGTGGTCGCTGCCCGTGCCCCATGGGCAACCAGGGCTTCCACTTTGTCGGGAAGCACATCGTAGACGGTGAGCGTGTAGCCTGCGCGGAGGAGATTGCGAGCCATAGGGTTCCCCATGCGCCCCAGGCCAAGAAAGGCAATGTGTTGGATGCGATCCATAGGCTTTCTGGCTGACCTTTCGAAGCGGGATGATGGCGGCAGCGATGCGGCAGAGCCGCTCGGTGGGGGAGCGACCTTGTTGGGGTAAAGGGTAGGGCGTCGGCCTTGCATACGTATGCAAATACATGTGCAAGGATAGTAATACCATCTCGACTTGCTGTCAAGAGGTTGTTCAGCGGGTTCCGCCTAAGGTGTCTCGGCGTAGCCCTTATCGCCCTCGGGCTGCCCCGAAAGCTGCTGGAGCAAACGAAGCTCGTTTGAGGCGGTAACCTGATAAACGATGGTGCCCTTTTCAAGCGTGAAGTGGCTGATGCCTGTTGCCCGAACGCGTCGGTGGGTCGGTGGGCCAAAGTCGCCGGGGCCTGCATAGCTTCCGAGCCAGGTCCAGTGCGCTGCCACGTTGTGGGACGACCCGCTTGCATCATCGGGGACGACGAGATGGTCTATGTGGAAGGAAAAGTCAGGAAACATGGCAAGATAGGCCAGCACCAGGGCCTGCAGTTGCTCTCTGTCCTCCAGCACGCGCCCGCCGCTCCACTCCCCCTTGTAACGTTTCCGCATAGTACGCTTGAACGGAACCGATCAGGCGCCGGTTCCAGATATCGTGCTGGCTTTGACGGATAAGGCCCTCGCTGGATGGATCGTTGTCTGCGAGGGGTTGGAAGGGGGAAGGGCCCATCTGCCCTCTCCCCCGCTCGATTTCCCCGACGACCCTCCCTAACTCGCTGCTGTCTGTCGGCTCTCGTTCAAAGCCATCCTGGAGCCTGGCCAGCACCGCATCCGTTTCCAGCCCCAACTGTCGGAGCAGGGCAAGCTCGTCGCTGGCCACCCATAGCTCAACGAAGCGCCCCCCCACAATGCGACCGTTGATCAGGCGTCGCTGGGTTACCTCTTGATGGGTTGGAGGGCCATAGATGCTGTGGCCGCTGTTGCGCCCGTGCCACGTCTGCTGCATCGCCACGCGGTAGCTCCCGTCCCGCTCTGCCTGACAAAGAAGGCTGTCAAGCGTCACGGTCAGGTTGGGAAAGGCAGCCAGATCGCGGATCGTATCGTGAATCAGCGTTTCACGGCCATAGCGGTCGTCGTGGTTGCTGTAGTGAACCAGGACATTGCTGGTGGCGCGCTCATACAGCAGCCCCACCTGCTTCTGATTCCACACCTCCTCCACAAATTCCCGGACAAAGGCCGCTGCATCAAACTGGCTCATCTTGCCCCCGCTTTCGTCTGGCTGCCTCACTCAGGCCGGAACAACTGCTTGAGTAGGGCGAATTCGTCCCAGAGCATCCACCCGCGCACCAGGCGCCCGCCCTGGAGCAGATGGTGCGTGATGCCCAGGACCTGCACCCGCTTGCCTGTTGGCTCCCCGTATTTTCCATAGGAGAGATGGGTGCCCTGCATCGTCCAGCGTGTAGCGATGCGGTAATTGCCGTTGCCCTCGGGCACGACTGCCACGTGGTCCACCGAGAGTACCAGGTCGGGGAAGCTGGCAAGAAGCGAGAGGATGTAGCCTCGGTAGTCGCCGAGCCCGTATTGGACGCGGTGGCCGGGGGTGAGGCACCAGTAGGTAGGCGCGTAATAGTCGTCAATCTTGTTCAGGAGCCGCCAGTTCCAAACCTCATGGAACGCGCGGCGAATCCAGCCCTCCACGTCCTCCGCGTCCTGGGGGACGGGCGGTTCGGAGGGGGTGGTTTCCCCGTACACGCGCTCCAGGGCCCCCACGCTTTCCGTCATCGCGCTGGTTCCAGTGGCTATGGCATCCCGCGCGGCCATGCGCCGTGCAAGTTCCAACTCATTGAAGCCTAGCTGCCGCACCAGGGCCATCTCATCGCGTGCTATCCATTCCTCTACCACGCGATTTTCTTTGACCAGGCAGTGGGCGATGCCCACGCGCACGACGCGCCGCCCGGTGGGGGGGCCGTATTTGCTGTAGCCCGTATTGTGGCCAACCCAGGTGATGCGGTGTGAGGAGTGAAAGCCCTCCTCGGCGTTCCCGCTCCAGATTACCTCATCGCCGTAGAGGCGGATGTCGGGAAACGCAGACATGGTATGAAGGGAATCCGCAATCACCTTGTCGCGCCCGTAGGTCATGCCCTCGGTCGTGTGGATGAGAGCATTGTGGCGGTAGTGCTGATAGATCCGGCCGATACCCTTTTCCTCCCAGATCTTGTGCGTGCTGCGGATAATATAATCAACAATATCCACATAGTCTTCATCGAAGCCTGTTAAGTCCTGGCGCCTGCCGCTTCCCGCCGCTGTCATGAAGCGGGAAATATCGGGGTTGGCCCCCAGGTTCATCACGGGCTGCTGTGACGGTTCGCCTCCGTCCGGGCCGGGCGGTGTTACCGTCGCTTCGATACCTGCCATCACGAGACTCCTCTGATAAGAAAGGGTGGGGGCACATCAGATGCCCGTCGGTTAGGGAAAAGCGACGCATAGCAAGGCGAAGAGGCGGGCGCACGAGGGGGTTCCCTATCGCGCACCGTGCCCCACGCCCTGCACAGAAGAGAGGGGTGCCTAGGCGTTGAACATTTCGTCGCGCAGGGCGCTGTCCAACTCGTCGAAGTTGGCCGGCTTGAGCATCTGGCCGCTCTCGGTTGCCTCGAAGCCCTGTTCTTTGGCCGCCTCGATCACCGAATCAGCCCAGTAAGGGTCCTTACCGGCGAAAACCGCGTGGGGCTCCAACACGGCGAGGCACCAGGCAGGCGAGTCGCTGACGTTCTCGAAGCGCCGCCAGACGCCAGCCGGCAATGAAATCAGATCCCACTTTTCCAGTTCCACGTACTCTTCGGGCTCGTTGTCCGGATCGGGGCTGAAGTAGAAGCGCCAGGTGCCCTCGAGCGGGAAAAAGGCCTCGATGTAGTCGTGGGTGTGCCAAGCCGGGCCGTTCCCTGGCATGGCCTTGAACATCCCAATCTGGAAATTGTGGGGATCATCTCAGCAAGGGCTGAAAATCGGGGTTCTCGCTCGCCGTGTCGCCAATCACCGCATAGTTGAGGCGATGGTGCCCGGGGAGAAGGCTGTCAATGAACATCAACGGGATTGACTTTTCTTTGGTGTAATGATCGGGAAACCGAATGACGCGATGTTCCATCTCCTGCTTGGACACGGGATAAGGTTTGGCCATGAAGTTCTCCTTGGGTTTCCGGCGCGAGCTGTCTTACAAGCGATCGCTCGCTCCAGAAGCTGTTTTGATGCATACGTATGCCTAGTGTAACAAAAAAGGGAGATTCGTCAAGGACTCATGGCTAAACAGCGCTACAAAGGGGGCGACTGATCAAGGTACACCCCTGGTTAGCCCAGTTGCAGGATACGTATGCAACGGCTATTCGGTTGGTGATGGCGGAACTTGTCCATATATAGTAGCAACAAGATGGTCGAAATACTATATAAGGTGCCTTGCGCTGGGTTGGCATCGCTAAAACGTGGGGAATTGAGGCCGAGTCGGGCCAAGAGAACTTCCCTTCGAGCGAAAAAACCATTGACATGGCTCAATTTTCATGATATTACTGTATACGTATGCAGTCGTTGGTCATCTCTCGAGTTTCTTGCTTCGACATCCGGGAAACATATTCACGACCTTGGCGCGATTGTTTACCAGCCACCCCCTACCTTACTGTACGGCCGTCCCTTCCGAGCCAGGCTTCCTTACCCTACAACCCCTATTCTTTCCATAGTCAATATAACCTGGAGGATTTATATCCACTGAGCGCAGGAGAACGATTCTCACTGACCCCTGCATCAATGGATTGACCGCAGGCAAGACAAATGACGAGCGAACCGTAGCCGTCTGTCCCGATACCCTATTGCTACGGTATCGGTCTATTTTCGCCAACCGAAACGAGGAGGAGGTAAGACTTATGGCTAGCTCAACGAAGCGTGTCGTGTGGAGAACCATGATTAGCAGCATGGTGTTGCTCATGCTCGTGCTGCTCTCGGCCTGTGGGGGTGCGAGTGCACCGGAAACCACCAGCCCAGCCGAGGAGGTCGCGACGGACGAGGAAACGACCGAGGAGGTCGCGACGGACGAGGAGACAGCTGAGGAGGCCGCGACAGACGAGGAAACAACCGAGGAGGTCGCCGTCGCCGATTGCCCGATTGATCCCCCCGCTGAGCCTGTGCAAGTCACCTATCTTGGATGGCCGGCGCCCCTGTTCGACATTTACACCTCAGTCCTGGACTCGTGTAACGATGTTGACAACATCTCTGTTGACGTCCGCACGATGGACAATGCCAGCGCCATCGAGCAGATGTCCCTGTCGTTCGCGTCAGGCGGCGAGTCGCCCTATGCGATCGTGCAGCAATCGAACTCTTCAATCCAGCAGAATGTCTGGCAGGGGTGGCTGACGCCGCTCAATGATCTGGTCGAAAAGTATCGAGAGGAGTACAACCTCGACGATATTGATCCCAGCATGTGGGAGGGCGCTACCTTCGATGGCACGATCTACGGAGTGCCGATGGGGGCGAACGCAATCATGCTCATGTATCGGCAGGACCTGTTCGAGAAATACGATCTCGAGGTCCCGACGACCTATGACGAGATCATCGCGGCGTGTGAGGTTCTCAAGGAGGAGCCAGGGATCGAACTGCCGTTCGCCCTGGACCTGAGCGCAGGCTGGGCATGGGGGATTGCGTTCAGGGAAGCGCTTGTCTCCGAGGGCGGCGACCTTTTCGTAGAGGGGACGAACGAACCGGCCTTCAACAGCCCGGAGGGAGTGGCCGCCCTGACGAAGTTGAAGGAAGTGGTGGATGCCTGTATGGGCCAGGAGGGGCTGTCGTACGACTCCGGTGCGATGTCGGCGGGGCTGGGGAATGGCACTGTCGGGTTTATTCACACCTGGGCCTCCTCTGGGGCCAGCCTGAAGGATCCGGAGAGAAGCGATATGTGGGAGCAGATCGCGTTCGCACCGGCGGCGGCTGTTGAGCCAGGCGCTAAGCTGGCAGGCAGTGCCTGGGGCGACTTCTGGGCCATTCCGGCAAATTACGAAGGCGATGTGGACCTCGTCTTCCGGATGATCATGGAAGCGGCGCTCCCGGAGCACCAGATGGAAGCCTCTGATGTGGGCATGGTGACTCGTACATCCGTTCTGCAGTCGGGTGACGCGCTTCCGGTCGCAGCGGCAGCACTCGAGACGATAGCCAATGGCGCGGGCGCGACGCCCAGGAAGATTGCCCAGCCTACGCTAAGCGCAGTCCTCGACAACTGGCTTCCGTTCCTCGGGACGGGGGAGATGACACCGGAAGAGATATTGCAGGCGGCAGAAGAGGAGTACATCCAGGAAGCAACGGCGAAGGGTTACCTCGAGTAGCGCTCTGGTGCCATGCAGGGCGTGCCCCCTACCAGGGGCACGCCCTGCATCTTAAGGAGGATCGCAGCATGACGCGAAAACAACTTCTTGCCTTCATTACGCCAAGCATGATTACGCTGTTGGTATTCACCATGATCCCCCTGGTGGTATCCATTGCACTTTCATTCCAGTCGTTTGGATACCAGAACCTGAACGACCGTATCTTCGTCGGGCTCCAGAACTATAGCTATATCTTATCCGATAACAGGTTCTGGGGGTCAGTTGGGTTCACCTTTCTGGTCATGGCAGTGGTAACCCCGACGGAGATGGTGATCGGATTCGTCGTTGCGCTGCTATTGGACCAGGTTGCAAAGCGGCACCGCGGGATCTTCATCGCGCTCGCCCTGACGACCTACGTGAGCGTCCCAGTGGTCGCCTCCTATATGTTCAGGGGCATGTTTTACGCGGGGGGCATTGGTAGTTGGGCGATCGAGCAAGTTTTGGGCAGTCGCCTGATCTTGAACGAAGTTTCCGTAAAGATTCTCATTATTATTTATCAAATCTGGCGCGATACGCCGTTCGTGATTCTTGTTGTCTTTGCGGGGTTACAGTCATTGCCAGATGAACTTCTGGACGCCGCAGCGATTGATGGCGCCGGACGCTGGAAGCAACTCCGCTATGTTACTATCCCTCACCTTTCGCCACTTCTGATCCTGATCGCCATCATCGTAGTGGGGGCCCTCTACAACCTGTTCGATCCGGTGTTTGTCATAACCGGCATGAATCCTGTGTTTCGTGCGGATACGATCATGACCTACAACTGGAGGACGGCGACGCAGCTGAACCAATTGGGTAGAGCCAACGCGATGGCTCTTCTGGCCGCGATCGGGGTGATGCTCGTGCGCCTGCCCTTCCTATACCAGACGTGGCGCGCGCAGGTCCGGGAGACTTAACATGAGGCAAATAACGAACCCCCTCGCCCGCTTTTTCATCTATCTCAGCCTGACTATTTTTGTCGGGATAAACAGCCTCCCGTTCCTGTGGTCTTTGCTCCAATCGCTGAAGACCCTGCGACAGGCGAATTCGCGTACCCCCTTGTTGATCTTCGAGCCAACCCTAGACTCTTACATAAACTTATGGTTCAGGTCGGAGCCTGACAACCTACCCTTGCTCGTATTCGGGTTCATCGCAGCCAGCGTGCTGATTATTTTTAGCGCGTATCGCCTGAACCGTCTCGGCATTTCTAACAAGTTCGTCATCATCGGTCTGGTCATCGGCGGTTTTTCCCTCATCTTTTGGACGATTCCGCGCGTCGCAGATACCGCTGACTGGTACGAATTTTTTGTGAACACGCTGATCGTGACCGTGTTCGCGGTAAGTATCTCTGTCAGCTTTAGCTCCATGGCTGGCTATGCCATATCGCGGTATCGCGGGCGCAGTGGGGCGGTGGTTCTCACGATTGCGTTGGCCTTTGGCTCCCTACCCGCCATTGCTTTTGCCATGCCCTATTATCAACTTTCCGCGGTTCTGGGCATGCAAGACTCCTATATCCTGCTCATCTCAGTAATGGTGGGACTCAACCAACCCTTCGCGATATGGATGCTCCGCGGCTTCTTCTGGGAAATCCCCAAGGAGATTGACGAATCGGCGTTGATAGATGGAGCCACCCATCTTCGGGCGTTCTGGTCTGTGATTTTACCCATCGCGTGGCCCGGTATCATCGCTGTCGCGCCTGCTGAACGTCCTCAGCGTCTACCACTCATTCTTGCTGGTGCGCGTGCTTACCCAACTCAGATGGACGGTAGCGGTGGCGATGACCCAGTATGTGGGTACCGTTTTCGCAGCCACTGACACCATCCCCTTTGCCGCCGCCGTCTCTGCCAGTGTCCCCCTGTTGATTCTCGTCTTCTTTTTCCAGGAGCAGTTGGTGAAAGGGCTGGGCGCTGGGGCAGTCAAAGGCTAACCAGACAAGAGCCTGGTTGGTACAAGGATGCTCATGACCCGGTTGGCGCGTCGCCCTCCTGCTGGCTCCCCTTTTCCGGGCACGTGATAAGGAGCAAAAGATGTCAAGCAATGCTGTACAAGCGAATAAGGAGCGGGTGTGGGCGTTCTGGGAAGCGCTCAATCAGAGCGATGCTGGAGAGGGTGGCAGATGTGGTGCGCGCCTACGTGCACGAGGACATCACCTGGCACGGGCCGCACCCGATCAACGACCTGAAGGGCGCGGAGGCACTGGTGAGCGGCTTCTGGCAGCCCCTGCTGCGTGCCATTCCGGACCTGCGGCGGACGGTTGAGATCTTCATCGGGGACCATCGCCACTGGGTGGGAGCGGTCGGCTACTTCAGCGGGACTTTCGAGAAGGAGTGGCTGGGGATACCGCCGACAGGGAAAGAGATACGCATCCGGTTCGGCGAGTTCAGCGCGGTCTGGGAGGGGAAGGTCGGGCTGACCTACATCATCCCGGACGTGCTGGACGTGATCCGGCAGGCGGGGTATCAGGTGGTGGCGCCAAGCTTGGGACACGAGGGCATGGTGACCGGTCCGATGACGGGGGACGGCGTGCTGATGACCCCACACGATGACGAGGAGGGCGCCTGGACCCTGGAACTGGCCAAGATAATGTGCCGCAAGTCTACCGATCCGACACACTGGGATGCGGACAGGATGAGGTGGTACGGGCCGAGCGGGATCGGCACCTGTTGTGGCATGGAGGAGTACCGGGCATTTCATGGGTACCCCTTTACGCATGGGCTTCCTGGTTACGGTTGTCTCTATGCTGGTAAGCATGTCGCCGAAGTGGGCGAGGGGAACTATGCGGGGTGGGTAGGTTGGCCCAGCATCCGAACCTATCACAGTGGTGAGTACCTGGGGGTTCCGCCATCAGGGAATCTTATCGAATGGCGACTGATGGACTTCTACCGGCGCGAGGGCGACCTGATCATTGAGAATTGGATCCCGGTAGACATGGGCCACCTCCTCAAGACCATGGGCGTTGATATCTTTGCGGAGTTGAAAAAGCAGGTAAACAAGGGGGCACGAGAGGTCGTACCCGCTTCGTGAAGGACAATTGACAGCAGAGAGCAAGCCGATGGCGCGTCAAGGGTGAGGGAAAAACGGATGGAACAAACGCTGTCACGTGATCTCGTGCAGGAGAACAAGGAGCGGGTGTGGGCGTTCTGGGAAGCGCTCAACCAGAGCGATGCTGAGGGGGTGGCAGATGTGGTGCGCGCCTACGTGCACGAGGACATCACCTGGCACGGGCCGCACCCGATCAACGACCTGAAGGGCGCGGAGGCACTGGTGAGCGGCTTCTGGCAGCCCCTGTTGCGTGCCATTCCGGACCTGCGGCGGACGGTTGAGATCTTCATCGGGGGCCATCGCCACTGGGTGGGAGCGGTCGGTTACTTCAGCGGGACTTTCGAGAAGGAGTGGCTGGGGATACCGCCGACAGGGAAAGAGATACGCATCCGGTTCGGCGAGTTCAGCGCGCTCTGGGAGGGGAAGGTCGGGCTGACCTACATGCATCCCGGATGTGCTGGACGTGATCCGGCAGGCGGGGTATCAGGTGGTGGCGCCAAGCCTGGGGCGCGAGGGCATGGTGGCCGGTCCGATGACGGGGGACGGCGTGCTGATGACCTCACACGATGATGAGGAAGGCGCAAAAACGCTGGCTCTGGCGAAGACTATGTGTGCTGAGTTGAACACCCCACGTTGCGAGCCATACTGGGATGCGGACAGCATGATGTGGTACGGGCCGAGCGGCATCGGAACGACCCGTGGCTACAAAGAGTTCAGCGACTTTCATCAGGATCCCTTCTATGAAGTGTTTCCCAGCTATGGATGCCTGTATGCCGGGCTTCACGTGATTGAGGTGGGCGAGGGGAACTAGCGGGGTGGGTCGGCTGGCCCAGCATTCGCACCTATCACAGCGCTGAGTACCTGGGGGTTCCACCAACAGGGAACCTTGTGGAATGGCGACTGATGGACTTTTATCGGCGCGAGGGTGACTTGATCGTGGAAAACTGGGTGCCGGTAGACATGGGCCACCTTTTCAAGACGATGGGTGTTGATATCTTCGCGGAGCTGAAGAAGCAGCTCTAGGGCAGCCCTACCACGAGGGCCAATGTGGGAGTAACGATGTCCGACAAGCCAACAGAACCTGAATCCCCTCACCTTAACGGCGCTCAGCAGCGGCCTTCGGAAGGGGAGAAGCGCGACCATGCCGTCCGACTATACGATTTCCCTGGCAGCCAGGGGCGGCACGGACCGGCTACTGGTTGCTCCTGGCGACACGCGCACGCAATCTATGCGTGGGTTTGAAGACACCTACGTTGACATCATTGATTACATCGTGCGCATCACCCACCGCATCTGGGAAGAAAAAGACATAGGGTACATTTACGACACCTATAAACATAATTCCCGGGTAGTGGATGGCTTCGGCCTGCAATATGGCCGTGACAAGATCGTCGCCGACACAGCGCATACCGTCAATGCATTTCCAAACATCCGTCTCTTTGCGGATGAGATCGTCTGGGCTGGCGACGATGTCGTCGGCTTTCACACGTCACACCGAACAGTTATCAAGGGTGACAACACGGGCTTCAGCCGATTTGGGCCGCCCACGGGTCGCCGTGTCGAACTCTGGTGCATCGCCAACTGTGTTGCGCTGGAAAACGAGATATTCGACGAATGGGTGTTGTATGACGATGCCTCGCTTGTGCGGCAGTTAGGGTTCGACCTGCGCGAGATGGCGCGGACGATTGGCAATCAACGCGCGGATGCCCAGGTTGCTGTTCCCGCGTTTGAGCCAGAGCGGTTGGCGGGGCAGGGCAAGCCACCGTACCTCTCCTACCAATCCGGCCCCTCCTTCGATGTGGCCGATTTCTTGCATGTGACTTACCATAATATTTTGAACCGACGGATGTTCCAGACAGTCACCGAATCGCACGTGCCTAGTCTGCGCATGTTGGGTTCCAATGGCCGCCGCTTTTACGGGCGTGACCAATACCAGGCATTTCTCCTCTCCCTGCTAGCGACTTTCCCTGATCTGGCCTTCAAGATTGATGATTTGTACTGGATGGGCAATGATCAGGAGGGCTATCGCACTGCCATGCGCTGGAGTATCGTCGGTAGGCACGATGGTTGGGGAATTTATGGCGCGCCAACCCACCGACCGGTGCGTATCTGGGGTATTACCCAACATAACATCCGTGATGGACGCATTACTGACGAATGGATGCTTTTCAACGAATTTGAGATGATGCAGCAACTCTTCCGCGACTAAGGGAAGCATCACCATGCTCATGATTTCTGGTGCGACTCGCGCGTAGGTGCGCCAAACGCTCGGAATAATCCCCTCCCGTACAAAGTAGGCTGGACCTTTGAAGGGTTGCTCCGCTCCTACTATCGCGCCGGCCGGATCATCCGCGACGGGAAGGTAATGGGGCACGGATGATTGGTAGCGGCAAGATCAGCAAACGAGGGCTGCTTTCACCCGTAGGGGATGTGCCCTATGAGATTCTGGTGCGCGAGCTTGCCAAACGTGACATCCGCGTTACATCAGAATTCCAGTCCATGCCCTGAGACGTTGCGGCGTGCTAAGTTGCCTGTCGCTGCCCTTCGTTTCCCTCAAACAGTCCTCGAACTGACGTGTATCGCTCGCGACCCGGCCAAGTCAAAGGGAGGACACAGGGACGAAGGTAGAGGATGGTAGGGTGCCGTGCCGCAAAACGAGCAGGAGCCAGGGGAAACGATATTTGAGCGGCATCACGAGATGCGGATGTGAAAGTCTCGGATAGAATCGCAACCATTCTGAGTGATACGAGACCATGACAGATAAAGAAAAAGCGACTGACGTAAGGGAGTTCCCGTCGTACCAGCCTATCAACCAGGCGGACAACATCGCCAACAAAGAGCGAATTGTCGCGATTATGGAACAGGTGCTCAACGCGCCTCAGACGGAGCTGAATGAGGCGATTCGAGCAGGATATCACGCTGACGCGCTCGTCAATGTCACGCATCCCCTCAATGAACTCAGTACGCTCGCGGCGGTAGGGGAGGCATACTGGGGACCGCTGCGCCATGCGATGCCGGATGTGGAGCGGCGCTACGATATTCTAGCCGGGGGTATCTATCGCGACGCTGCGATGATTGGTTGCCTCGGACATTATGTAGGCACCTTTACGAACGATTGGCTGGGGATACCAGCGACGGGTGGGGTGGTGGCGGTGCGCTACGCAGAGGCGCATGAGTTGGTGGCGGGCAAGATCGCTGTCAGCTATGTATTCATTGATTTTCTGGATTTGATGCGGCAGGCGGGCTATTGGCCGATTGCACCGTCCCTCGGACGGGAGCTTCAATGGCTCGCGCCACGAACGCACGATGGGGTGATACTCGAGCCACAGGATAACGCCGTCTCACAGCAAACCCTCGAGCGTATCCTGCGCATGTTCCAGGGACTCGGTGTCTACCACGGTCAGCCGCTCACCCATGAAGTGATGGATCAGATCGAAGCGGAAGACGCGCGTCATTTTCATTCTAGCTTTATGTGGTACGGTGCCGGAGGGATTGGTACATCCCGTGGTGTGAAGGGATTCAATGATTTTCACGGCTATCCCTTTCTGGTGGCCTTTCCAGACCGAGGGAGCGGTGACAAGCGCCACTTCATCCGCATTGGGGACGGACCCTATGCGGTGACGGGAGGATGGGGCCACCTGGAAGCCACCCATACCGGGGCTGATTTCCTTGGCGTGCCGCCCACCGGCAAGCATGTCACGATGCGTGTTATGGACTTTTATCGCTGCTCGGATGAGACGATCTGTGAGAACTGGGTGCCATTCGACATCCCGCACCTGCTATGGCAAATGGGGGTAGACATCTTCGGGAGGATGCGCCACCAGTTCCGCCAGCACGACAGGAGCAGCGTCCGTTCCTGGCTGTTACGCGAGCCCTGACAGGGGGGCGGGACCTCCTCGCCAGCCTGAGGGTGCGGGTTCCTTCCTGCGTGCATCAACTCGTTCCACCTGTGAGTAAGGGTTACCTCAATGGGAATGCAGAATTTTTCACCGGAGTTTGAAACCCCGGAGCAGTATATCATTGACATCACCTACCGCATCTGGGAAGAGCGGGGGGTGGGGCGAATCCGCGACTGGTATGCGCCCGACTGTCCTGTGCGCAGACCCCACATCGTCACCACAACTGTTGAAGAGGTCATCGCCAGCACGCTTGCGTCAATCGCGCAGTTTCCAGACGAAGAAGTGCTCGCCGACGATGTCATCATTGGTGACAAGCCGGATGGATTCTACTCTTCCCACAGGGTCCGTACAGTCATGACACATCGGGGGGACGGTTCGTACGGTCCTGCGACGAACCGACAGGTAACGGCGCTCGGTGTCGCCGATTGCCTCTGCCGTGAGAACCGTGTGGTAGAAGAGTGGGCACTGGGCGATCGAGCAGGGACGTTGAAGCAACTAGGGTTGGACCCAGTGGCGTATGGGAAGGAGATGGGAAGAGAGAACGCGGAGGCGTTTGCGGTGGGCAACGAGGGGATGCGCGAGCGGTGGTCGGACCCGGCAGGGCTCACCATCGTGGGGGACGAGCCTATCGCGCAGCGAGTGCTGAGTGTCTACGAGGCGATGTGGAATGACAAGAACCTAGACGTGATGAACGAGGGGTACGACCGGGCGGTGCGCTTCGAGGGGCCAGGCGGGCAGGTATGCTACGGGCGGACGCGCGCGGGGAATGTGTTCACGGCTCTGCTGGCCTCGATTCCCGACGGTCGCTTTGAGCCACACCACCTTATCGTGCGCCAGCAGGCGGAGCGAGCGGTGCGCGTGGCCCTGCGTTGGTCCTATTGCGGGACGCACCTGGGCGGCGGCCACTATGGCGCGCCGACGGGGGTACCGCTCGCCCTGCTGGGCATCACGCACTTTGAGCTACGCGATGGGGCGATTGCGAGCGAGTGGTTGCTCCTCGACGACACGGCCGTCTATGCCCAGATGGCTGCTCAGCAGAGCGCCAGGTAGGGGAGCCAGGGCTGGCTCCTGTCGAGTAACATGTCATCGAAGCGCCGCGAGTAGGAGGCAGTAACATAAATGGGAATGCAGAATTTTTCACCGGAGTTTGAAACCCCGGAGCAGTATATCATTGACATCACCTACCGCATCTGGGAAGAGCGGGGAGTGGGGCGAATCCGTGATTGGTATACGCCCGACTGCCCTGTGTACTCACCCACCAGTACCTCAGCGACAAGCGAGGCTGTCGTAAGCCAGACGCTATCATCCCAGCACATCTTTCCTAACCGGCACCTGCTGGCAGAGGATGTCATCATCGGCGACAAGCCAGATGGTTTCTACTCCTCCCACAGAGTCCGCTCTGTAGGCAGGCACCTTGGGGACGGCTATCTCGGTCCCGCGACGAACCGGTCGGTCACCATGCTTGCTATTGCCGATTGCCTTTGCCGAGACAACAGGATAGTGAAAGAGTGGGTATTGGGCGATCAGGCAGCAACGTTGAAGCAACTGGGGTTAGACCCGGTGGCGTATGGGAAGGAGATGGGAAGAGAGAACGCGGAGGCGTTTGCGGTGGGCAACGAGGGGATGCGCGCACGGTGGTCGGACCCGGCAGGGCTCACCATCGTGGGGGACGAGCCTATCGCGCAGCGAGTGCTGAGTGTCTACGAGGCGATGTGGAATGACAAGAACCTGGACGTGATGAACGAGGGGTACGACCGGGCGGTGCGCTTCGAGGGACCAGGCGGGCAGGTATGCTACGGGCGGACGCGCGCGGGGAATGTGTTCACGGCTCTGCTGGCCTCGATTCCCGATGGTAGCTTCGAGCCGCACCACCTTATCGTGCGCCAGCAGGCGGAGCGAGCGGTGCGCGTGGCCCTGCGTTGGTCCTATTGCGGGACGCACCTGGGCGGCGGTCACTATGGCGCGCCGACGGGGGTGCCGCTCGCCCTGCTGGGTATCACGCACTTTGAGCTACGCGATGGGGCGATTGCGAGCGAGTGGTTGCTCCTCGACGACACGGCCATCTATGCCCAGATGGCTGCTCAGCAACTTGCGTAGCATAGTATGCTGTATCGAGAGGCGAAATCCCCCCATCAGCGACCCATACTGGAATCAGTACCTATAGGGCAATTATGCAATCCTACAACTATGAGGCGTTACACAGCGTAACGCCTCGGGTCTATAGCAGATTGAGGTTGAACAAAAACCTTGACTTCTAGAACAGATCCAAACACTCGCGAGGAGATGGGGCAGGAATTCGAGAAAGAGGGGATGCGGCTCGTAACGTCCCATGACGTAGCACGCATGGCCGGAGTCTCACAATCCACCGTGTCTCGCACCTTCAGCCAGAGCGACCGCGTCTCCCCCGAGACACGGGGGCGCGTCCTGGCAGCAGCCGATGAACTGGGCTACCAACCCAGTGCCATCGCTCGCAGCCTGCGCACGCAGCAGACGAACATTGTTGGCATCGTGATGGCCGACATCACTAGCCCTTTTTATCCCTATGTGCTTGAAAAGTTTACGGCCCGCTTACAAGAGTCAGGGCGGCGGGTGCTGCTCTTCAACGCGCCCCCCAACGAAGAGATAGACGAGATTATGCCCCTGGTGCAGGCGTATCGGGTTGATGCCCTCATCATCACCTCCGCCACCCTTTCTTCTGCCATGGCCGACGAGTTTATGCAGCAGGGGACACCCGTCATCCTCTTTAACCGCTATGTGCTTGGCTCCAGTGCCTCGTCGGTCTGCTGCGATAACGTGGAGGGGGGGCGGCTGGCGGTCAATGTCCTGCTGGACAGCGGCCACGAGCGCCTTGCCTACATCGCGGGCACCGTCAACACCTCCACCAACGCCGACCGCGAAAAGGGCTTCTTCGACCGGCTGCGCGAGCGGGGCGTGACCAACGCGCTGCGGGCGCAGGGCGCGTACACCTATGAGTCTGGCTACAACGCGGCGCTCGATCTGTTGAATCGTGCGGCGCCCCCCGACGCCATCTTTTGCGCCAACGACATCATGGCGATGGGTGCCATAGACGCGGCGCAGCGCACGCTGGGGCTCACCGTCCCCGACGATGTGTCCATCATGGGCTTTGACGATATCCCCGCGGCGCGTTGGGCGGCGTACAACCTGACCACGATTCGGCAGGGGGTGAACCGGATGATTGATACGACCCTGGACATGCTCTACGAGCGAATCGGGGATCCCTCGCTCCCTTCACGTCTAACGTTGATTCCTGGCGAATTGATGATACGGGGCTCGGTGCGGGGCATGAGTAGGAGGGAGCATGGAGCGTAAGGGAGCAATGCAGGGCCAGGTGGCCCTCGTCACGGGGGGGAGCGGTGGCATTGGCTCCGCCATCTGTCGTCGCCTGGCCGCCGAAGGGGCCCAACTTGTGCTGACGTACCGCGACGGGGAAGAGCGGGCGCAGACGGTCGCACGCACGCTGGACGGAGAGGGGCACATGGTGGCGCAGGTGGCCGTGGACGACAGCGGCGCGCTCGCCGGGCTGGCAAGCAGCGTGACAGCGCGCTACGGGCGGCTCGATCTGTTGGTCAACAATGCGGGCATCACTCGCCCCGTTCCCCACGACGATCTGGATGGGTTAAGCGACGAGTTGATTGACCAGATCTTCCGGGTCAACTGGCGCGGCGCCTTTGCCACCGTGCGCGCCTTTCGCCCCTTGCTCCAGGCAGGGCAGGGGGGGACCATCATCAACATTTCCTCGATTGCGGGGCAGACTGGCGAGGGCAGCAACGTTGCCTACTGCGCCTCCAAGGCAGCCCTGGACTCGATGACCCGCTCGCTCGCGCGTGCCTTGGCCCCCCAGATTCGCGTCGTCTCGGTCTCGCCCGGCTGGGTGCTGGGCGAATACGCCAGCCGGATGGACCCTGCCCTGTTGGAAGGCCAGCGACAGCGGACGCCGCTCAAGCGATTGGCCGAGCCCGAGGTCGTTGCGGAGGCGGTCCTGGCGGCGGTTACCCTTCTCTCTCACACGACGGGCGCCATCCTGCCAGTGGATGGCGGGCGCCCGTTGGGATAGTACAAATGCCCTTCAAGGTTTACGACGACCGTTTCACTCAGATCATCGGCCCCGACGCGGAGGTCGAGCGCATCGCGACCGGCTTCCGCTTCATCGAGGGGCCTGTCTGGCATCCGCGCACGGGGCTGCTCTACTTCAGCGACATCGTGGGGGATACCCTCTACACATGGCGCGAGGGGGAGGGCGCTACCGTCTTCCGGCGCCCCAGCCACATGGCCAACGGCAACGCGCTCGACCCATCGGGGCGGCTGATTACCTGCGAGCATGCCACCAGCCGCCTGACCCGCACCGAGCCGGATGGCAGCGTGACCCCACTGGCCTCCCATTACGAGGGGCGCGAACTCAACAGCCCCAACGATGTGATCGTCAAATGCGATGGCACCATCCTTTTTACGGATCCCACCTCGGGCCGCAGCCCCGTCTATGGGGTCCCACGCGAGCCGGACCTTCCCTTTCGCGGGGTGTATCGCCTGGACCCGACGAGCGGCCAGTTGAGCCTGCTGGCTGACGATTTTTCCAAGCCCAACGGCCTCTGCTTTGCGCCGGACGAGACGAGGCTATTCATCGTTGACAGTGACCGTGACCATATCCGGGTCTTCGACGTGATGGCGGATTGCACGATCTCGGGCGGTGTTGTGTGGGCAAGGCTGCCCGCAGAGGGGGTAGGGGTCGCGGATGGGATAAAGGTAGACCAGCAGGGCAACCTTTATTGCTGCGGGCGCGGCGGGATCCACCTATTTGGCGCGGCGGGGGAGCCCCTCGGCATGATTCCCATGCCTGAGCATACCACCAACCTGGCGTGGGGCGATGATGACCGGCGCGCCCTCTACATTACGGCAAGTACCTCCCTTTATCGCCTGCGCGTGCGCGTGCCAGGCGTTCCTATTCTTCCTTGAAGAGGTAAAATCCCCATGAGTGCTTACGAGAACCGCCTGAAGCGCAAGCTTGCCGCCGGCCACAAGAGCGCGGGTGCCTGGCTACAGTTGGCCAACCCCCTCATCGCTGAAATTTTTGGCCGGGCGGGCTTTGACTGGGTCATGATTGACATGGAGCATGGCCCGGGCGACATCCCGGATTTGATAGCCCAACTTGCAGGCCCTCCAGGGCTCCGATACGGTCCCGCTGGTGCGTGTGCCCTGGAATGATTTTGTAACGATCAAGCGCATCCTCGATGCGGGCGCGGCAGGGCTCCTGGTGCCCTATGTCAACACCCGTGAGGAGGCCGAGGCAGCCGTGAGCGCCTGTCGCTATCCGCCCTATGGCATTCGTGGCGTAGCGGGTAGCCCGCGCGCGGCCGGGTACGGGCACAACATTCGTGACTACCTGGACCGAGCGGACGAGGAACTTCTGATCCTGGTGGCGATCGAGACTCCCCTGGCCCTCCAAAACCTGGACGATATCCTGAGCGTCGAGCGGCTGGACGGCATCTTTATAGGCCCGATGGACCTGGCAACCTCGATGGGGCATCGCTTCGACCCCAGCCAGGAGGAGGTTCAGCAGGCTATCGCCGTCATCGAAGAAAAGGTGCTGGCCTCGGGCAAGATCCTCTCCACCCTGGCGGGCAATTGGGCCCAGGCGCAACGGTTGTACGAGCGTGGCTACGGGATGCTCATGCTGATGGCCGATGGGATCGCCCTGAGCCGCGCCGCCAACGAGGCAGTTGGCCAGTTCCGCCAGCACTATCCCCACCCCTGATTCCTCCCCCCTTCGGCCACGATTTGCTCTTCCCCCTCAGTTCCGCTATCTTGAACCGCATGGGCATCGTGCCCATGCGGTTGTTGTGCTGGCGGGCCTGGCCGGTTGGCCCATCCCTCCTTTCTCCTGAGCGCATCATTTACCATTCAGATGGACCTTTTCGACCTGGATTGGCAACGTGCGAGTGGCTCGCCCATCGGGCTAGCCTGGGGTTTCCAGCAGGCACGCATCCTCCAGGTGGGGGTGCGCCTGGGGCTGTTCGCCGCCCTTGCCGAGGAGGCGCGCAGCGTTGCCTGGCTGGCGCAGACGCTCACCTGTGACCAGGAGATGCTGGAGCGGCTGCTGATTGCCCTGTCCACCATGGGGCTGACCCTGCACGATGAGGGGCAGTGGCGCAACAGCATGGCGGCGCGCCTTTATCTGCTGCCAGAGCGCCCGATGTTTCTAGGGGAGAGCATCGAGCAGGCAGCGGAACTGTGGGATGTGTACACCCACCTTGAGCGAATCGTACGCGATGGGTTGACGGACGAGCGGCGGCAGTGGCTTTTGGCGCGCGTGGCGAGCGGGGAGGCCAAGCACTTCAAAGCGCTCCATGCGCTTGCCGTGGCGGGGCAGGCGCAGCGGCTGGCGCGGCTCGCAAGCGCGATGGGCGGACGACGGACCCTGCTGGACGTGGGGGGTGCCCCAGGCACCTATAGCCTGGCGCTTTGCCAGCGTTTTCCCGCCCTCCATGCCACCCTGCTGGACAGTGCCGAGGGGTGCACCGCGGCGCGTGCCTTGCTGGCCGAGGCCCAGGGAGGGGAGCGCGTGGCCTTTCAGGAAGGGGCGTGGCAGTCGGACAAGTTCGGCAACGGCACGTGGGAGGCCCTGCTGCTGGGCCAGGTGCTGGCTGGCAGCGAGAGCCACGTGCTGAAGCTGCTGATGCGGGCCTACGAGGCGCTCCGACCGGGCGGCCTGTTGCTCCTCCACACCTTCCTGCTCGACAACGATCTGAATGGCCCGTCGGGCGCGGCCCTGCTCCACCTGCTCCACGGCACGCTCACCCTCGATACCATGCGCGCTGTGATGGCGGAGGCTGGCTTCGAGCAAATCGCCCTGCTGCACCGCGCCGCTGACGCCCCGGACATCTTGATAGCGTACAAGCCGCTTGACACCCTGGATGAGCCCGACCCCTTCCTGACAGAGTACATTAGCCCCGAGCAAGAACTGTTTGCCATGATGGGCCTGGGCGAGGACGACTCGGACGGGCTGACGATTCAGCGCCGCGTTTGGGAGCGGCTCGTGCAGAGCAACTGATGCGCGCTGATTCGCTTTTTTCCCTGCCTGCTGCCCCCATCATGCGGGTGAGGCGAGGCACGCCGTGAGCCGGCTCAGCCAGGGGGTGCTGCTGGACCTGCTGCTGGCATCCCTGCTGGCTGCAGTCGCCGTTGCGCTAGAGCGCACCACGCAAGGGCGCGTGGCCACAGAAAGCATCCTGTTGTGGGTGGGGGTGGGGTTCTTCGCGGCGCTGCGCATCGGGGCGGTGCTGGCTCGGGCCGGGCGCACGCTAGGCTGCGGCTATGTGTTTCTGCTAACCTGGGTTTTGCCTTGCGTGCTCCTGCTCTACCTGATCGCCAGTTCTGACATGCAGCGCGTGGTCCGTGATAGCGTCCCCCTCTTCGTGCTGCTGGGGCTGTACCTGATCGTCGTCATGGTTGTCACCTTCGAGCGCTTGCGCCTGGCCGATGAGCGGCGCGCCGCTTTGGGCAGGGTGCCCCTGGCCCAGACGCCCTCTTTCCCGCAGCATAAGGGAGGAGGGGCTGGCAAGGAGGGCGAGTAGGTATCAGAATGTTCACCTTTCTTGACTTGTGTCCGACGTGCGGTATGCTAGGTTCCAGTTGACGATCTGAGGTGCTGAGGCACATTGTTTATCCCTCGTGCCCTGCACACCTTTCACCCCAGGGATTACGAGCGATGGCCCTTTCGTTGAACCGCTCCCATATTGCCGTCCTGAACAGCAACTACCTATTTCGTGGGCTGGTTGTTACAGGAAACAAGCGCCTATCAGACATGCTGAACGATAGGCTTTCCCCCGCGATCAAGCTTCTGGACGTGCGGGTCTATAGCCTGACGGACCTGGCCACCTCCATTTTTGCAGCTCCGGAATTTTACATTCGCAGGCAGCAGTTCGATCTATTCGTCATCCTCAAGGAAGAAACAAGCGCCCTCACGCAGCGCCTGTACGCGTACGTGCCAAAAGAGCGCCATCAGGTGACATTGTATGTGGCTGGGTTCCAGGTGCAGGGGGAACTACACCTGAAGCAGAAGCAGGATGCCACCGGTGCGCTCGGTCGGGAAAGTGACCTGTTCGTCCCCATCACGGAGGCGACGCTGGTTTCTGTGGGAAACGCCCGCCTGCGCTTTCCGGCGGCTACCATCATGGTGCGCGAGGCGGCCCTGGATGCTTTCTCGCTTGCAGAAGAAACCTTAACCCAACGCTCCACGTGAGGGGCCGTTTCTCCCTTGCTTAATGCTTCTTGCAACCTAAAAGGCCATCCCAATGACGGGATGGCCTTTTAGATCTCCGACTTTGCCACAAGGGAGAGTCTGGGGTTAGCTCAAGAATGCTCGCAAGCGGCGGCTGCGGCTGGGATGGCGCAATTTGCGCAGGGCATCCTTTTCGATCTGGCGGATACGCTCTCGCGTCAGCCCATACTTTTGGCCGACCTCTTCCAGCGTGTGCTCCCGCCCGTCGCGCAGTCCGTATCGCAGGTGGATAATCTTGGCCTCGCGTGGCGTCAGAGAAGAGAGGGCATCACGAATATCCTCGTGAATCCCATTGTCCATCGCAGCCTCCATGGGGGAAACTGCGTCCAGATCAGGCAGAAAATCACTGAGCGTGGCACTGCCCTCTTCGTCGTTGACCGGCGCCTCGAAGGAGACGGGGTGCTGCGCGAACTGCAGCAACTCTTCTACTTTCTCCTCGGGTAGCGCCATTTCCGCAGCAATCTGACTGATTGTCGCATCCGTCCCCGTGCGCTGGGAGACGCGGTACGCAGCGTCCTTTACCTTGCGGATCTTTTCAGCCATGTGAACCGGTAGGCGAATCGTGCGTCCCTGGTCGGCGATGGCGCGCCCGACCGCGTGGCGGATCCACCAGGTGGCATAGGTACTGAACTTGTTGCCCCGCTCCGGCTCAAACTTGTCAATGGCATGCATCAACCCCATGTTGCCTTCCTGGATCAGGTCGGACAAGGGGACGCCATACCCGCGATAACGCGCCGCGACGCTCACCACCAGCCGAAGGTTCGCCCGGATCAAGCGCTGGCGCGCGATCTCGCCGCGACGAACGGCCGCTTCCAACTTTCGGCGCTCCCCCTCGTCCTGGGTGCCGCAGGTCAGCCCATCGCGGGCTACCATCGCCGTGCGCCACAGCGTGCCGAGCTCGAGCTCCTCGGCCTTTTTCAAAAGATCGTGCTGTCCGCCCTCGCGCAGGTACATCGCCACGAGGTTGTCTGTGTCCATCTCTTCCAGGCTGCCGGTGCTTTGCTTGGTACGATCCAGAATATCGTCCTCGTCCCTCATCCTGCCCCTCCTCGCCCGTCAGCAGCATGGAAGCTGCGATCTGTTCTTCTCAGGTTAGATGTGCGTTGCCCTGTCCTATGGCTTGGTGCTTGCGCCAGGGGAGACAATCGCCCGCGTGACCATGAGTGTAAGGGGCCAAGATGAGCGGAAAATGAGAGAAGGCTTAAGCCTACATGAACATTCCTCGGTTATTCGATGTGGCCCGTGCAGCAGGGGCGCAGCAGCAAGCCTGCACGGGGACGAGGGAGGGGCTCGCCAAGTAGCAGGGCCACGGCGCTTTCTAGCTGGATGTCTTGCTCCGAGGCGCGATCTCCCTCAGGCAGAAGCACCGATACATCGGGGGTCAGCCCCGTCTCGTGAACCCAGGTGCCGTCCGGGGTGAGCCAGCGTGCTATCGTAATCCGTACCCCGCCGTTGTCCGCGCCCAGGTCGTGCCAGTTCTGCACCGTTCCCTTGCCGTAGGTAAGCTCGCCCAGCAGTTGGCCGCGGCCCCGATCTTGAATGGCGCCCGCTACAATCTCGCTGGCGCTCGCGCTGCCTCCGTCCACCAGGACCACGAGTGGCAGGGAGGGACTCACCGCCAGCCCTCCCGATGAGGCCTCAAAGGTTGTGCGATTGCCGGTGCCCCATTCCTCCTGCATGATCGGCCCGTCCCCTATAAACTCGCTGGTCACCCGCAACGCCGCATCCAGGCTCCCGCCAGGGTTGCCGCGCAGGTCAACGACGAGCCCCCTGGGCTCCTGCGCAACAATGTCTGCCAGCACCGTGCGGAGTTGCTCCACCGTCGTCTGGCCAAAATCGGCGATGCGCACGTAGCCAATCCCATCGGCACGCATCTCGCCGCTCGCGCTGACGAGCGGGATGACCGCCCGCACGATGGTAACCTCGAAGATTTCGCTCGCACGCTTGATGCGCAGGGTCACCGGCTCCCCCTCCTGGCCACGAACCAGCGTGATGGCAGCCATGGGGTCCTCGAACTCGCTCACCAGGGTGTCATCCACCTGCAAGATCTCATCGCCGGCCTGGAGCCCCGCTGCCTCGGCAGGCGAATCATCAAAGGGGCTCACGATGAGCAGGCGCTCTCCCTCCGCCTCCACCAGGGCACCGATGCCCACATACGAGCCGTTCAACTCGGCGTTGAAGAGCGCGTACTCTTCGGGGGGCATGTAAGAGGTGTGCTGGTCGCCCAACGTTTCCAGCATCCCGTGAATGGCGCCCTGGATCAGGGCCTCATCGTCCACTGGCTGGGTAAAGTACTCCAGGTGAACCATTTGCCAGATCTGCTCGAAGCGCGCCAGATAGCGGTTTTCCTCTTCCTGGGCGTGGGCGGTGGGCGTGCTTTGCCCCACCACAAAGCCCATCACAAAGCACCCCAGCAAGGCTGCCGTTGCCAGCAGAACGCGGACTCGCGAGTTCATTTTAAAACCATCCTTCCAACAGCGTGACGGCATCAGGACCCTATCGGCGCGACGACCCGGAAGCTGCCAGTCGAGCCTTTGGCCTTTGCCAGCATGTCCGGCGAGGGGAGGGGGAGTGTCACCGTGAAGGTGGAGCCGACCCCCTCCTCGCTCGTCACCTGAATCGTGCCGCCGTGTGCCTTGACAATCCATTCTACGATGGCGAGCCCCAGCCCCGTCCCCCCCTCCTGGCGGGAGCGTGCCTTGTCCGCACGGAAAAAGCGGCGAAACAGGTGGGGCAGCGCCTCCTGTGGGACACCGATGCCCGTGTCCTGTACGCTCACGCGCACCTCTCGCTGCTCCACGTCCTTCCACAGCGAGAGGGTTACCTCCCCCTCCTGCGTATACTTGATGGCGTTGTCCACCAGGTTCAGCAGCAGTTGGCGGAGGCGATCAGGGTCGCCCATGATGGTTGCCTGATCTTCATGCCCCAGCCGCAGGCGCACCTCGTTGCCAGAAGCCTGGGCCAGCAGGCGCCCCTGGCGGAACACGTCCAGCAGCAGCGTGTCCAACTCGACGGGCAGATGCGCCAGTTTCTCGCCGCCGTCGGCACGAGCCAGCAGCAGCAGGTCGGCCACCAGCCGATTGAGGCGCGCCACCTCGCTCTCGATGGTTTCCAGCGACTCGCGCTTCTCGTCCGGGTCGTCCAGGGCCCCGCGCTTGAGCAACTCGATGTTGCCCTGCAGGGCAGTCAGCGGGGTGCGTAGCTCATGGCTCACGTCCGCCACGAAGCGTTGCTGGTTGCGGAAGACATCATCCAGGCGGGCCAGCATCTCGTTGAAGGCCTCGATCAGGCGGCCAATCTCATCCATCGGCTGGTAGGGGGGCAGGCGGCGCGACAGGTCTTCCGCGCGCGAGATGAGCAGGGCGGCCTGGGTCACATTGTCCACCGGCTCGATAGCCCGCTCGGCGAACCAGGTTCCGATGACCGTTGCCAGTAGCATGGCCAGCCCGATCCCGCTGGCTATAAAGAGCAACAGCACCTGCAAGCTTGTTTCGATGTCCCGAACGTTGCGCCCAACCGCCACGGTGTACACCGCCTGACCCCCAAAGGCGATGGGCTGCACCAGCAGGCGGATCGGCTCGTCGCCCATGTAGGTGCGCGTCCAATACAAATCGCCCTGGCTGCTTTGTTCCAGCGCGGCGGCGGAGACGGGCAGGGTGCGCCCCCCCAGGTTGTCGCTGCTGTTCGCTACCACCCGGTTGATGCGCAACTCTACATAAATATCATGTTGGGCAATAGCGTTGAGGGGGGGCTGAGCGTGGACGCCCTGCGGGGGAAATCCATCTTCCAGGATGCCCTCGCCCTGCGCGGTCATGGAAAATTCCAGCGAGCGGGACACGGCATCCGCACTGAAGCGCAGGGCGTGGTCCACCTGGTTGAAGAGGGAATAGCGCACGCCGCCGTATAGCACGCCCCCGAAGAGGAGGAGCGTGCCCGTTAGCAGGAGGGTGTACCAGAGGGTCAGACGCAGGCGGATCGGCATGGCGGCTCCATAGGGCAGAATCAAGCAAATTATGATGATCTGCCTATGAAATCCCAAACTGCCACAGGGATAGGAGCGACCTGGCTTATTCCTCGCGGAGGGCGTAGCCCACACCGCGTACCGTTTGGATCAGGCGTGGCTCCCCTGCCTGCTCCAACTTGCCGCGCAGGTAGCGCACGTACACCTCGATGATGTTGGATTCGCCCCCAAAGTCGTAGCCCCACACCGAGTCATAGATTTGCTCGCGGGTGAGCACCTGGCGGGGATGGCGCAGAAAAAATTCCAGCAGGTCGTACTCTTTGGCAGTCAGGTCAATCAGGCGCGCCCCGCGCCGCGCCTGACGAGTCAACGTGCTCAATTCCAACTCACCAAAGCGGAGCGTCTGCTCGTCCGGCTCGTTGGCGCGGCGGCGCAACAGCGCGCGCACGCGCGCCAGCAACTCCTCAAAGGCAAAGGGTTTGACCAGGTAATCATCCGCGCCCGCTTCCAGCCCCGCCACGCGGTCGGAGACCGCATCCTTTGCTGTCAGCATCAGCACGGGCAATTCACTGGCGGCGCGCAGGCGGCGCAGCACCTCCAGCCCGTCCAGCCCTGGCAACATCCAATCAAGAATGACAAGGTCGGGGGGGCGGTTGCGCGCAGCAATCAGGCCGCTCTCGCCATCGCGCGCCACCTCCACCTGGAAGGCCTCATAGATCAACCCGCGCCGCACAAAATCGGAAATCTTGGAATCATCCTCGATCAGTAGCAACCGTTCCCCGCTCATGCGAGTCTCCTTAAAACGCAGGAGAGATTGGAGCTCGATGGCTGTCATCGGGTTCCAATCTCTCCTGTAGCCGTGTGTCCAGGCAGGCTGTGCTGTCCGGCCTATGTTGATTTAATCTCCAAACAAGGGACGGTCCGACGGTTGGGCTAGCGGCGGGCGGCGCGTCACCGCCCGCAGGGAAAGGATGGTCGCGACGAGCGCACCCAGGGTCCCGAGCACGAGGCCGGACAGCCCGCCCACCATCGCACGAAGGAGCGTTCCACGACCGAGGGGGTCTTCGGGCAGCAGGGCATCGCTGGCAAGGCGGAGCTCTACGCTGGGCTGAAGGGCAGTTAGCTGCTGCTCCGCCCGCTTCCGCTCCACAATTTGTAGCGCTTCCAGCGCCACATCGCGATCCTGCGTAAGCGCGACCAGGCCACCCGTCATTCGCTCCTTTTCCCGCATGAGCCCCATCAACTCTTCGTAATAGCCGTCGCGCTGCTCGATGGTCAGGCCCGTGTTCTCAGCTGGAGCGTTGGTGGAAATGGCAGTGCCCGCCTGCTCGATCTTGACATGCAAGGCCTCAATCTGTCCACGCAGCGAGGTGATGAGGCGATCCAACTCCGCCCCCAACTCCTCGCTGGACGCGGATAGATCGGCGGTGGTGTCCAGTCGTAGTTGTACGCCAAGGGGGATGCCACCGATGGCTTGGGCCCGCAGGCCAAGCGCTGCCAGGGATTCGCCCAGCGCCACCGGGTTGCCCTGGTCCAACTGCTCGCGCAGGGCAACCGCATCTTGGAGCACCAGGTCTATCTTCTGTGCCAGGGTGATCAGCTCGGTATAGCGAGTTTGGTTCGCCAGTTGGTTGCTGTCCAGGATAGCGGTGAGGTTCTCTATATGATCGTCCACCCGCGCTGTCGGATTGGCAGCGATAAATTGCTCCACGCGCTGCTGCGCTTCCTGATGCGTCGCCCTCACCTCGTCAACCTGCGCCTCGGTCACCACGTCACTGCTGGTGCCATAGAGCCCATTGATGTAGGCCACTGCTGCCCGCGCCCACTCGGTGGCAAGGCGCTGTGCCTTTTCAGGGCTATCGCTCACGGCGACCACTTCCATCAGGTCCCCTTCCGTAGTCGCAACGGACACTTGCTCTGCCAGCGAGCCCGGCTCGTAGTCGTCAGGGGCTACCAACGCGATCACCTCTGTGGGAATCAGCGTTTCCACCACAGGGCTGACCGCCAGATACTCGAACCCCTGCCGCCGGAAATAGCGATCCGAGGCGTACGAGTTGACGGTCCCATAGCGAGGGTCCAACTGAAGCGCGGGGCGCTCGCCGAAGACTACAGCATAAGCGATGGCCTGGTACTGTACGGGGTTTCTGTAAGCGAGCAGGCCGGCCAGCAGCGCGCCTAGAAGGGCGGTCAACACGATAAGATACCAGCGGTGCCCCATGCCGCTTAGGTAGGGCATCAGGTTAATTTCGTCATAGGATGTCTTATCCATAGGGGGATACCATCTCTCTTGAGGCCCACGGCCACACCCCATCCCGGCGGCGCGGGCAGAATGCAAGGCAGGAATGGGGCGCGATTGTGCCACCACGCGCCCGGAATTGCAAGTAATCCCTACCCACCGGAGTCCTGCACCTGTCTGGTCAATTCCTGGATGAACACTTCGATGGCTGGGCGCTCTGTCTCGGAAGCTGACGCCAGGGCCGCCTGCGCTGCCTGAAGTGCCTGCTCATACTCGCCGACTTCCTGGTAAAGCAGCGCCAGATTCTTATGGGTAGCGTAATCATTCGGTGCGATTTGCAGCGCCTGCCGCGTCACGTTGATTGCTTCCTCCGTACGACCCAGGCGGGACAGCGCCAGTGCCTTGCCACTGAGGGCTGGCAGGTTGTCAGCCCTCAGGGCGAGCGCTGCATCGTAGGCGACCAGGGCGGCTTCGTAATGCTCCGTATCCACTTCCAGGTTGCCCAGCAGCGCATAGGAGGTGACGAAGCGATCATCCAGCTCGATAGATCGAGCGAGCTTGTCGCGTGCCTCCTCCCATTGCTCGCGCTCGATGCTGAGCGTGGCCCACTCGTTCCACATAGAAGCGTTGTTGGGGCTGAGGGCGACCGCCTGCGCGTAGTAGCTGTCCGCCTGCGCCTGATGGGCAGCCTGCTCGGCAGGGTCCGAGACCAGGGTGGCCCATGTGCGGTGGAGGCTCGCCAGGTTGCGCGTGTGATCGGTGTTGAGCGGGTTGCTAAGCTGCGCCCGCTCCAGGATGGCGCGTGCCTGCTGCAGGAAGGCCTCGCGTTGGGAGGGGTCCCCCTGGATGGCGCGGGCTTTTGCCAGAAGGGTGCGCCCCATGTTCAAAAAGTAGCGGTCCTCGTCCGGCTGAAGGCGCAGCGCCTCCTCATAATAAACAATCGCCGCGTCCAGGTTTCGATTCTCGTAGCCCCCACCCTGCTTGTTGAAGATGTCAGCGCGGGAAATGTTCAGGTTCGTTACAACAATCAGCGGCACCAGCCCGAGGGCCACCACGCCGTACAGCCCGGTTTGCCAGCCGAGAGGGCGGCTCGTGGCGTGCGGCAGCGGCTCCTCGCGCAGCAGGGCCACGGCGGTGACGAGGACCAGGGCGAAGGTGCCCAGATAGAGCACCGAGATGGTGTTGGCAACCTGGCTGCCAAAGGCAAGTAGTTGCTCCAAGCTGATAGTCCCGGCGATGGACGGGCGCGACGAGGCCCACGGCACGAACAAGAGGCAGAAGGCCAGCCACCCCCCCAAAGAGATCAGGGCGTAACGGCCCAATCGTCGCTGCCGCGCCCCCTGTGCCCCTTCCAGATAGACCTCCCCGCTCAAGACCAGCGCACCGAAAATCCAGGTACCCAGAAAGAGCCAGCTTAACGGGAAGAGCACCCGGCCCATATCCAGCCCGACGTTGGGCACGTAAAAGTCGAAGGTCAGCACGCAGAGGATCAGCGACATCATCAGGCTCAGCCCCACGAGCGAGCCGCTGACCCCCCCCTGGGCGTCGGCGGTGGCCCGCCGCGGCTTGCTGCGCCGCCGCTTTCGCTCTGCCTCTGCTGGCTCCTCGCCTGTAGCAGGTGCCTCCCCCGGCGCGGGCGCAAGAAGCGGCATCCCCAGCAGGATGATGAGGGCGGCGTAGACCCAGAAATACAGTCGCGTGGCTGCAATGGCAATCCCAAAGTGAATCTCGACAAAGTGCCCAATCACCGCTGCCAGCAGGGTGATCAGCAGCAGGTGAGAGGGATGCGCCTCGTGCACCGTCGTCTTCAGGTGGGTGAGGGCGTAGGTTAGCAGGTAGACGATCAGCCCTACCGCGATGCCCGCAGGCAGCCCGACCCCTGACATGCGGAAGGTGCCTTCTATAGCGTAGGGGAGAAGCGCACCCAGGAGCCCTCCCACCCCTGCCGTGGCGAAGAAGAGCCCCTGCTGACGGCGCGTCACGATCAGGCCAAGCCAGCGCAGGGCGTAAAAGAAGATGGAAAGAAAGAGGGCTGTCTGCGCCGCGAAGCCGAGCACGCCCGTCATCACCAGCGAGTCAAAGGTCTCGTTATGGGAGCGATCCGGGGAGGCGTTGCGGCGCTCGATTTGGCCGAGTTCCGGAGGGTAGAATGGGTTAAACGCCACATACATCGTTTCCGGGCCATAACCGGTCAGCAGGCGGGAGGGATCATCGGCCAGAAGGGTGGCCGACCCCTCCCAGATCAGCGTGCGCACCCGCCCCGTCCCCGACTCGGTCTCGAAGACCTGGCCCAACCTCCCTATGTAGGGGACCTCTCGCAGCGGCTCCAGCGGGCTGTTCGGCACGTTGAAAAGCAGCAAAAAGAAGATGCCCGCCACCGCCAGCCCCGCGATGGTGAGGGTGAGCCATCGGCTGTACCGCAGCGAGAACAAGATTCCAAAAAAGACTAGCCCCACGCCCAGCCCCAGCAGGGGCCCGCGGCTCTGGGAAAAGACTATGGTGACTATCTGGATGATGAGCAGGAAGAGGTAGGCCCCCGCAAGCAGCGACGAGACTAGCGAATCTTGCCGCTCCTCCTCTACATCGGCGTGCACCAACCGCTGGAAGTGCTGGATGACGCGCATCAGGGTGAGCGGCAGCACCATGATCAAGTAGGCAGAGATGAAGATAGGGTTGCCCGCCATGCTGCTCACGCGCTGTACCACATCGCCGCCCCAGGGGATCGGGTCCAGCCCGCGATTTTGGAGGAAAGCGTACAAACTGGGGGGAACGCTTGTCAGCAAGATCAGCGTGACGATCCGCTCCACCTGGCGGCGATGGCGCACGAGGAGCAGGATGGCCAGAAAGATCGTTACGTAGCTCAACCAGGTGAAGGTGCCCTGACGGCGAATGTAGGCCCCCCAGAACGAGACGCGGGGGAGGATGCTGAATGCTGTGGCAAGCAGGTAGGCACCCGTCAGCAGCAGAGCAGGCGGCACGATGGGGATCTTCCAGAGGGGGCGCCCCTCCACCCACAGGGCGTCGCGCCCCCGCTCGAGACCCCACACCAGCAGGGCCGCGCCCACCAGCAATGCGAGCGAGCGCATCAGGGGAATCTTGTCCTCCTCGAAGATGCGCTCCGTATACAGGTTAAACAGGATGGGGACGATTACCAGCGCAGCCAGCCAACCGCCTTCAGCGAGCTTGGCAGCGAACACACTTAGCCTAGTCTGCATGAGACCCAAGTTTCTTTATTCGTCGGTGATGAAGCGTCGGTAGTGTAGCGCAGAGGCAGGGGCGTGACAAAGCTTTTACGCGGAAACCCGCGACTTTCTTTGCCCTTCCATCCCCTTCCGCTATGCTATTCAAGGATTAACCAATAAAGCGAGGTCGCCATGACAGAGCCTGTGATTGACGTGCAGGGGTTGCACAAGTCCTATGGGGCGGTGCAAGCCGTGCGCGGTATCTCTTACGAGGTCATGCCTGGCGAGATTTTCGCTGTCCTCGGCCCGAACGGGGCGGGCAAGACGACTACCATGCGCATGACGCTTGGGTTGATCCAGCCAGACAGCGGCAGTGCACGCTTGTGGGGCAAAGGGGTAGAGCACAGCCTGTATCAACGGGTGGGCTACCTGCCGGAGGAGCGTGGCCTGTATCAAGATGTGACCGTGCTGGAGTGCCTGGTCTACCTGGCGCGATTGAAGGGGGTGCCGGGCGCCGAGGCGCGACGGCGAGCGCTCGCGGGGCTGGAGCGCGTGGACCTTGCCGAGAAGAGCAAGGCCAAGATCAAATCGCTCAGCCGGGGCATGCAGCAAAAAGTTCAGTTTCTGGCGACGATCCTGCACGAGCCGGAGTTGATCATCATTGATGAGCCCTTTAGCGGGCTGGACCCTGTAAACACGCGGCTGATCGAGTCCATCATCTACGATCTGGCAGCCGGGGGGACAGCGGTGGTGATGAGCACCCACCAGATGCGCCAGGTGGAAGAGATGGCCGACCGGCTGATGATGATATCGCGGGGACAGCGGGTGCTGTATGGACCGGTGAACGAGGTGCGCCGTCAGTATGCCAGTGGCTCCGTGTGGGTGCGGGCGAGCGGCGCCCTGGCGACGGTGCCGGGTGTGGCATCGGTCGTGCCGCACAACGGTCGCTTTGAGCTGTTTCCTCACCCCGATGTGACCCCGCAGGAGCTGTTGCGCCAACTCGCCGCCGCGCCGGACGTGGAGGTCGAGGCGTTCGAGGTGGCAACGCCCTCCCTGAACGAGATTTTTGTGCAGGTGGTTCAGGAGAAGCATCCGTGACGGCCCTGTGGCTTGTCGCACGCTACGAGTACTGGCGGTCGGTGCGCCAGCGCAGTTTCCTGTTCTTCGCCCTGGGGATGCCCCTCTTTTTCATAGCTGTCGCCTTGATTCCTATAGGCATTGAACTGGCACGCGCTGAGCCGACTGTGGGCTATGTGGACCAGAGCGGCCTGCTGGACGAACCGGTGATGCCGGACGCAGAGGAGAGTGAAGCGCAGTTGCAAGCCTTTGCCAGCGAGGAGGCGGGGCGCGCGGCGCTGGATGCGGAGGAAATCGCGAGTCTCTGGATCATCCCCGATGACTACCTGACGGGCGGACGGGTGCGGGCCATCGCCGCCGGCGAACCGTCAGGCAGGCAAGAGCGGGCCGTGCGTGAGTTGTTGCGCGCCACCCTGCTGCGGGATGCGCCGACCGCCGTCGCGGCCCGCCTGCGCGAGCCCGTGCGCTTCATCTACTTTTCGCTGGATACGGGGCAACGGGTGCGCCAGGGGGCGGAGTTGGTGCTGGCTCTGCTCATCCCCTTTGGGCTGGCCCTGGCCTTCTCGATTTCCCTGGCTTTTTCCTCCGGCTTTCTGGCACAGGCGATTACGGAAGAAAAGGAAAATCGGCTGCTGGAAATTCTTGCCACATCCATCCCCGTCTGGTCGCTGCTCGGCGGCAAGATTATAGGGTTGGGGGCGGTGGCGCTGACGCAGGTGTTATTCTGGGGGGCGGGCTTGCTGATAGCGATGTTTGTCTTCTTCCTGCGCGGGGATTTGCCGGAGGGACTTCCCGTTCCGTGGGAGCTACTCGGTTGGGCTCTGCTCTTTTTTCTGCTGGCCTATACCCTTTTCGCCACCTTGCTGGTGGGCATCGGCGCGCTGATGGGGGAGGCACGGGAAGCGCAGCAACTGTCCGGCGCGTTGGGAATCGTGGGAATCATCCCTATCTGGTTTGTCGCGCCGATCCTACAGGAGCCGGCGGGGCTGGTGGCGCGAGTGCTCACCTTCTTCCCGCTCACCGCGCCCACGCTCGTCCCGCTGCGCATGGCCCTGGGGCGCATTTCCTTAGCAGAGGTGCTGCTGAGTTTGGTCGTGCTGGCTCTCTCCGTCGTGCTTGCCATCTGGGTTGTCTCGGCCATGTTCCGGGCGGCCATGCTCCGCTACGGGGCGCGACTTTCCATCAACGAGGTGCTGGGGGCCATGGGACGGCAGCGATGAGGGGGGATGGGTTGTCGGGACGGCAGGGGAAGCATGCTTGGGCCCGCCACCTATCCATGCACGATTGAAAAGAGGCGGCCCATGCGGGCCGCCTCTTGCGTGGGGTCACGTCGGCGCTTTTCAGCGGCGCAGGGCCAGTTTCACCGTCTTGCCCTCAACCTCCACGGTGGCGTGGGCGGTGGCGTCATCGGGTGCAGGGTCGGGGTGCAGCGCGGTGGCTAGCGCCTCCGCCTTCAGATAGTCCGCGAACTCGGCGACGACGCCATCCGTCTCCCCCTCGATCCACACCTCGATGCGGTCGGTCAGGGCCAGCCCCGCGTCCTTGCGAAGTTGGTTCAGGTGGCGCGCTAGCTCGCGGGCAATCCCTTCCCGCCGCAGGGGCGCGCTGATCTCGGTGGTCACCCCGACGGTGTAGGGGCCCTCCTGGGTCACGGCCAGCCCCGCCTTCGGCTCCGGCACCACCAGCACGGTGTCGGGCGTGAGCGTCACCTCTGTGCCCTCCACGCTCACCGTTGCCGGGTCGCCGCGCAGCAGGGCCAGGGCAAGCGGGGTCTGGTCCATCGAGGCAAGCGTCTGGCGTAGCTTCGGGAACAGCTTGCCCAGCCGCTTGCCGTACACCGCCGGGTCCGGCCCGATGCGGTAGTTGGCGAGCGCCTCGCCCGTCACAATCTCCAACTCCTTCACGTTCAATTCGTCCAGCAGCAGTGCCTCCAGTTTGCGAAGCCCCTCTGCCTCCTGGGGCGGCAGGGCAACTACCACCTTTTGCAGCGGTTGCCGCACCTTGATGGCTGCCTGCTGTCGGTCCGCGTGCCCCAGCGAGGCCACCCGCTGCACGGTCGCCATCGCACGGGACAGGGCCTCGTCCACCTGTGCCGTGTCCGCCTCTGGGAAAAAGGCCAGGTGAACCGAATCGGGATCGGCCTTCGTCCGCAGGTTCTGCCAGAGTTGCTCCGCCAGAAAGGGCACATAGGGCGCCAGCAGCAGGGCAAGCGTCTTGAGGGTGGTGTAGAGCGTGCTCAGCGCGCCCGCATCCCCCTGCCAGAAGCGCTCGCGGCTTCGGCGCACGTACCAGTTGGACAGTTCATCCACAAAGGCGGCGATGGCGCGGCTCGTCCCCGTCGCGTCGTAACCGTCCAGCCCCTCATCCACCGTTTTCACAAGGCGGTTCAACTCGGAAAGGAGCCAGCGGTCCATCAGGTAGGCCTGGGGCTCTGCGTAGGCGGACGCCTCAGGTTTCCAGCGCTGGTTGGGTGAAAGAGGCGGCATCCGCCATAGCTTCCAATGCACCTTGAGTCTCGCATCACTAACAATGGTCGTCTGGATCCCACCCCTCGATGTTGGCGTAGGTAACGAAGAAGGAGTAGGTGTTCCACAGGGTGAGCATGAACTTGCGCACCACCTCGCCCACCAGATCGGCGGAAAAGCGCGTGCTGTTCCAGGGCGGGCTGGCGCTAAAGAAGTACCAGCGGATCGGGTCCGCCCCATGCTCGTCCAGCACCGCCTGCGGGTCCACCACGTTGCCGATGCTCTTGGACATCTTTTTTCCCTCGCCGTCCAGGACGTGGCCCAGCACTATCACATTCTTGAAGGCGGGGCGGTCATACAGCAGGGTCGAGATGGCATGGAGCGAGTAGAACCAGCCGCGCGTCTGGTCAATGGCCTCGCAGATATAGTCGGCGGGATACTGCTCCTCGAAGATCTCCTTGTTCTCGAAGGGGTAGTGCCACTGCGCGTAGGGCATCGAGCCGGAGTCGAACCAGACATCAATCACCTCCGGCACGCGCCTCATGGCGCCGCCGCACTCGGTGCACGGCCAGGTGATCTCGTCCACGTAGGGGCGGTGCAGGTCCAACTCGCTCAGGTCGCGCCCGGCCCTGGCGGAAAGCTCCGCCACCGAGCCTATTCCTTCTTGGTGGTTGCACCCCTCGCAGAGCCATACCGGCAGCGGGGTGGCCCAGTATCGCTCGCGCCCCAGCGCCCAATCCACGTTGTTTTCCAGCCAATCGCCAAAGCGCCCCGTGCGGATGTGGTCCGGCATCCAGTTGATGCGGTTGTTGTTGTCAATCAGCTGTTGCTTGTAGCGCGTGGTCTCGACGAACCAGGTGGCGCGGGCATAGTAGAGCAGCGGGGTATGACAGCGCCAGCAGAAGGGATAGGAATGCTCGTAGCTGCCATAGTGGTGCACCAGGCCGCGCTTTTGCAGGTCCTCGGCGATGTGGGGGTCAGCGTCCTTGACGAACATCCCTGCATAGGGGCGCACCTCCGGCACAAAGGTGCCATCGGGCGCGACGGTCAGCAGCACGGGCAGGTTGTGGTTGCGCCCCACCGTCATATCGTCAGCCCCGAAGGCAGGCGCCATGTGGACGATGCCCGTCCCGTCCTCCGTCGAGACAAAATCGGCGGTGACCACATAGTGCGCGTCCCCCTCGAAGGAGAGGAAGCGGAAGAGCGGCTGGTAATGTTTGCCGGCTAGCTCTCGCCCTTTCGCTTCCCGCAGCACGCTCCACTCGCTCACGCCGCCCAGCGGCAGCACCTTTTCCGCCAGCCCCTTCGCCACCCAGAGGCGCTCATCGCCCGCCTGCACCAATTGATAGACGACATCCTCGCCAACGGCTAGCGCCACATTCCCTGGCAGCGTCCAGGGGGTCGTCGTCCACACCAAGAAGTAGGTGCTCGAATCGTCCTGGAGGGGGAACTTGACGTAAAACGAAGGATCCTCCACCTCCTTGTAGCCCTGCGCCACCTCGTGCGAGGAAAGGGGGGTGCCACAGCGAGGGCAGTAGGGGACCACCTTGTACCCCTGGTAGAGTAGGTCGCGCTCCCAGAAGCTTTTGAGGATGGCCCAGACCGACTCGATGTACTGGTTGCGCATGGTCACGTAGGCGTCGTCCAGGTTGACCCAGTAGGCCAGCCGCTCCGTCTGGTCCGCCCACACATCCACGTTCTTCCAGACCGACTCGCGGCAAAGGCGGTTGAACTCGGCCACGCCAAACGCCTCGATCTGATCCTTGCCGCTCAGCCCAAGCTGCTTTTCCACCTCGATCTCGACCGGCAGGCCATGCGTGTCCCAGCCAGCCTTGCGCCGCACGAAGCGCCCCTTCATCGTGTGGTAGCGCGGGAAGATGTCCTTGTACACCCGCGTGATGACGTGGCCGATGTGTGGCTTCCCGTTCGCCGTCGGCGGCCCCTCGTAAAAGACCCACGGTTTGCCATCGGCGCGCTCGCGCATCGAGCGCTCGAACACCTCGCGCTCCTTCCACAGGGCCAGCATCTCCTTTTCGCCAGTTCGAAAATCTACCCTCGACGAGACTGGCCTGAAATGTTCTTCCCCCATCGCTCCGTTCTCCTTGTTGCTACCCATGCTAGTGGCCAAGCGCCGCGACGCTGTGGCTTCGGTCGTGGTGACGGATGGTGTGCCCGCCAAACTGCTTCAGCAGCACGCGCGCTCGATCACGGTAGTCGGCCATGCGGGCATCCTTCGCCTTCCACTTGCCCATAATCTGGTTGATGACCAGCAGCGAATCGCCTCGCAGGTCGAGCGTGTACTCTTTTGGGTCACGCCCCCGCTCGCGAATCTTGCTGGCCAGCGTGTCCAGGGCGCTGATGAGCGTCTCGTATTCCGCCTCGTTGTTGGTCATCCGGCCCGGAAATTCCAGCTTTTCCACGCGCCGTTTGCCGGTTCGCACCGCTGTCAGTTGGTAAGAGCCATAGCCCAGCCCGGGGTTCCCCTTGGACCCCCCGTCCCAGATAATCAGGTAATCGGCACTGCTATCCAGGACGGGCGCGGCGGCCTCCAGGGGGGGCGCTTCCGGCGATGGCTCTGGCTGGCCCAGCAGCCTTTGGAGCACCGGGCGCGCGCGCACGAGCGCCAAAAAGCGACGCTGTTCCCCCTCCGGCAGCAGCATCAGTTCTTCAAGAAGCGTATCCGCGTTCATTTCGGCCCTCGCTCTCGTCATCCGAAGCTCATCCACTCGACCAGTCGTGCTTCCCAGGCGCGCTCGCCGTCGGCCACAGCCCACAGCAGGCAACTCTCGTTGCGGTCAAACCAGCCCTCCTGCATCGGCAGGCCGGGTGCGTCCAGGCGCCATCCCCGCGCCCGCAAGCTCTTTCCCTGGACTGTCATTTCCCGCAACCCCAGGGGCGCATAGCCGAACTTGGCGGGGCGGCTGGTCAGCCGTGCGTCCCGCTGTCGCCACCGCACGAAGAAGAGCATCGCCAGTTCGCGCCCCTCGCTGGCCAGGTCGAAGGGGAGGGCGAAGCGGGCCAGCGAGGGGAGGGGGGCGAACAGCCCGTAGCCCGGCGGCAGTGCCACCTCGTTGATCGTGCCGCTGTCATTCACTAGGACGCTGTCGGCCATGGTCGTCACCGTCAGCGGCTGGACCCTTGCAGCCCCCTCCCACTGTAGCTTGAGCCGCTCCAGCCCGTCCGGGCTCACCACGCTGTGCGCCAGCAGCACGAAGGGTTGCCCCGCCCACTGCCCCCGCCACTCGCTGCGCCACGTTTGCACCGGCGAGCCGTCGTTGCGGTATCGCTCCCACTGCTCCGACGCCCACGTGCTGCCCGCGGCGTCCACGAACTCATAGCGCCCGCGTACGAGTAGCTCTTCCCTGGCTGAGGGCCTATACAAAAATCGCACCTGTCTCACTCCAACGCCAGATAGATTCGCTTGTTGATAGCGCCCTTGGATTTGTAGCCTGACACCCGCAGGGTGCCCACCTCACGCGTGTTCGCCACGTGCGTGCCACCGTCCGCCTGCAGGTCCAACCCCACAATCTCCACGGTGCGTATCTCTTCGATGCCCTCCGGCAACAGGTTGATCTTGGTGCGGATCAGATCGGGGATGGCGAACGCCTCGTCGCGGGGGAGAATGCGTACCTGCACTGCCCGCGCCGCGGCAACCTCCTCGTTGATCTTCCGCTCGATCTCCTCCACCAGTTCCTTCTGCATCCGTTCAAACTCAAAGTCCAGCCTACCCTCGCCGGGCTCCATCTGCCCGCCCGTCACCTGTGCCCCGTAGTCGCGCCAAACAACGCCGCACAGGATGTGCATCGCCGTGTGCGTGCGCATCAGCCGATAGCGCCGCTCCCACATGACCTCGCCGCGCACGGTGGCGCCCACGGGCGGGCGCACTGCCTCCTCCAGCAGGTGAACCACCTGCCCCTCGATGCGCTTGATGCCTGTCACGCGGTACGACTGCCCGCCCGCGTCGCGAAGCGTGCCGGTGTCCGCAGGCTGCCCCCCGCCACCCGGATAAAAGGCAGTGCGGTCCAGCACCACGCCCTGCTCCGTCGCCGCCAGCACCGTCGCATCCATCTCCCACACGTAGCTGTCTGTCTGATACAAAAGCTCAGTCACTCGACGCTCCGTTCTTGTAGCCACCCCGCGGAAACAAAAAAACGCCCGCCCCTCGCAAGGGACGAGCGTTGAACACTCGCGGTACCACCCTCGTTGCTCGCCGCAGGCGAGCCACTTGGTTCCGCATCATGGCAATGCGGCGCGTTGCTAACGGGGAGCGACCCCGGCCAGCCCTAGTGGGTAACGTACCGTTCAGGCGGCTGCTCCGGAAGGATTTTCAGGGAGGCGATGCGCGGCGCTCGCACCATCCGCCGCTCGCTGGGGCCATCACACGGCTCCCCTACTCGTTTCCATCAAAGCACGTATGCTATTCAAGCAAGTCGTGTCAGGAGTATAGGACAGCAGGGCGCTTTGTCAAGCAGCCGCATTAAAAAGCATCTGCAGGTTAGCCAGATGAAGCTGACGCACCAGCCCGTCCAGGGGGATGGGCGACTCGCCACAAGACTCGATCGAGATAGCCTGCAGGTCGCTCAGCGTGCCCCCCGCCTCGACTACCTCGCGAACGCTGGCCTCCGCGCAATCAATGTAGGCGATGTGGCGCGCGAGGGTCTCCTGGATCTCCCCGCGCAGCAGGGTCTCGCCGTGCCCCTGAACGATGTTCTCAGGACTAAGCTCGATGACGCGTTGCAGGGTCCGGCGCAGCATGGCGGGGTCACCCGCCCCGAAGAAGGGCACCGGCATCACGGCATCGCCCGCAAAAAGGATCCGGTCCCCATCCACGAAGATGCCGATCCCGTCCAGCGAGTGGCCAGGCAGGTGCATCAGCCGGAGGAGCCGCTCGCCCATGTGCAGCCCCATCTCATCATCGAAGACGATGGTCGGTTCGATCACCTTCACCTCTTCCAGCCCGGGCGTCTCGCTTTTTGCCTTCTGCAGTTGCGCCTGCCCCACCGTTGCCAGTATCTGCCGACACGAGCGGTGGCTGACGATGTGCGCCTCGGGGTACAGGTAATTGCCGTAAACGTGATCGGCATGGAAGTGGGTGTTGATCACAAAGCGAGCGCCGCGCGGGTGCCGCCTATGGACAAAGTCGGCCATCTCGCGGCTTTCCAACGGGAAAGGGAGCGTGTCAATGACGATGGCCCCCTCGTTCGTCAAGATCACGCTGGCCGTCACCTGCGCGTACATCTCGCTGGTGAAAATAAAGATGTCCTCGGAAACTCGTTCCCGTCGCATGGCGGTTCCTACTGTCCGGTGATAGGTGGCGATAGCATAACATGTGCGGGGAAGGCCTGTCAACGGTTGCCCGCAGCGTATTTTGGCACACGCTGCAAGTTGCAGGCCAGCCCATACCAAAGCAAGGGTTGGGGGCCTGGACAGGCAAAATCCAACCCCGATTTGCCGCAAACCCTATTGACACCCGTGCGAAATTCTGATACCCTGCAATTAGTTGGTTGGCCCAACAAACTAACTGACATGCCATTCTCGATGCGCTCTTTTATGGAGATCGGGCGCTCCCCTATGCCCTCACGCCACCGCTTTCAAACAGGCGATCAAGCATTCGTGCGGCAGATGAACCTGTCGGTCATCCTGCACTACCTGCTTGATCACGCGCCTGTGTCGCGCGCGATGCTGGCTGAGATGACTGGCCTGAACAAGACTACCGTGTCCAGCCTGGTGCGGGAGCTGATTGAGTATCAGTTTGTGCGGGAACGAGGGATCGAGCCAGGGGCAACAGGTCGCCCCGCCGTGCTTCTGGAGTTGAATCCCGACGTGGGCTGCATCGTGAGCGCGGAAATCGGCGTAGACTTTATCTCGGTTATCCGCACCAACTTTGCCACAGACATTCAACAGCGTTACTATGAGCGGACCCGCCCTGGGTTGGGCCAGGCGGCGATCTTGCAGCGAACGATCGCCCTGCTGCGCGAGGCCCTGGCCGAGGCCGAGGCTAGCCTGCGCGATGGTGCTGGGGCTGGCGGTCGGGGTGCCGGGCTTGATAGATCAGGCTACGGGCGACCTTCTTTTCGCCCCCAACCTTCGCTGGCGAAATGTTCCCCTGGGCGCTATCCTCCGAGAGGCCTTTGATCTGCCCCTCTTCGTCAACAACGAGGCCAACCTGGCGGCACTCGGCGAGCATTTCTTTGGGGCCGCGCAGGGGTACGATGAAGTGCTGTATATCAGCGCGGGCGCGGGGTTGGGCGGCGGCATCGTGCGCGGGGGTCAGCTATTCAGCGGTGCCACAGGCTTCGCGGGCGAGTTTGGCCACATGGTCATCGAGCCGGATGGGGAACTGTGCAACTGCGGTAGCCGAGGGTGCTGGGAGACCCAGGTGAGCCAGGCGGCTCTTTTTCGCTACATCCGCCAGGCCAGCGAAGCGGGGCGGGCAACCGTGCTCCAGCACGGGCTGAACGGGGCAGGCGTGGCGCTAACCGTGCCCGACGTGATAGAGGCGGCGCGGGCGGGCGACACAGTGGCCCTGGAGGGGCTGGCCCGCGTCGGCCACTTCCTGGGGCTGGGGATCGCCTCGCTGGTCAACGCGCTGAACCCAGAACTGGTGGTCTTTGGGGGCATCCTCAGCCTGGCATGGGACTTTTTATTACCCGTTGTCCAGGAAGCCCTGCACCGCCGCGCGCTTCCCTGGTCATTTGGCACCTCTCAGGTGGTGTTGGCGCAAAATGGGGTAGACGCGTGCGTGCTAGGCGGCGTTGCGACGGTCTACCAGATGATTCTGTCCCGGCCGGCAACGATGGTGCGCCCGGCGATCTGAGGCGAGGTGAGTGGCAAACGTTTGCCTTGAAGGAGGTGAAACGGCACAGAGGCGTAGGGGAAAGCAGGGTCGCTATCCGATCTTTTTCAACGAGGAGGAGGGACGAAGATGTCTAAACGATGGGTATGGATGCTGACAATGATTGCAGTGCTGCTGCTGGCAGCGTGTGGCGGGGCTGCACAGCCGGAAGCAGGCAGCGGAAGCACGGAAGAGGAGAGTGCCGAGGAGGCGCCCGCTGAAGAGGCGCCCGCTGAGGAAGCGCCTGCCGAGGAGGCACCTGCCGAGGAGGCGTCAGGCGTTGACGAGCTGACGATTATCTGGGCGCAGTGGGACCCCGCAGACTATCTGACCACCCTGGTCCAGGATTACGAGGCTGAGACGGGCATCAAGGTGAACGTGATCCAGGAGCCTTGGGGCACCTACTTCGACCGCGTGGCGGCGGAGTGGGCCGCGCAGGGCGATGCCTTCGACATGCTGGTGGGTGACAGCCAGTGGCTGGGGCAGGCCGTGACGCAGGGCCACTATGTGGACATGACCGAGTTTCTCACCTCGCGCGGGCTGCACGAGACCGTTACCCCCGCCACCCTGACCTACTACTCTGAGTACCCCACCGGCAGCGCTAACTATTACGCCTACCCCCTTGAGGGCGATGCGGACGGCTGGGCCTATCGCAAAGATCTGTTCGAGGACCCCGCCGAGATGGAGGCCTTCGAGGCCGAGTATGGCTACCCCCTGGCCGTGCCGGAAACCTGGGATCAACTGATGGACATCGCCAAGTTCTTCACCCGACCGGATGATGGACTGTACGGCGCTGGCATCTACACCCAACTTGATTACGATGCGCTGACGATGGGCGTGGAAAACGTGCTCTTCAGCTACGGCGCGGACTGGAAGGACGAGAACAACAACTCGATGGGCGTGGTCAACTCTCCGGAGGCCATCGCCGCGCTGGAGTACTACCGCGAGTTGTACGATTGCTGCACGCCGCCCGGCACCAACAACGCCTTCTTCCAGGAGATGAACGATGTCTTCGTGAGCGGCCAGGCGGTCATGATCATGAACTACTTCGCCTTCTTCCCTGCCCTCACCAACCCCTCGATCAATCCCGTACGCTGAGAACACCGGCTTCTTCGCGAACCCGGCGGGCCCCGATGGCGAGCGCTTCGCGGCGCTTGGTGGGCAGGGAATCAGCATCAACTCCTACACGCCAGATGATCGCAAGCAGGCCTCCTTCGACTTCATCGAGTGGCTTGCCCAGCCTGATGTCCAGGCGAAATGGGGCTCGCTCGGCGGCTACAGCACCAACATCGAGGTCCTCAACTCTGAAGCGTTCCTGGAGGTAGCTCCCTACAACGCCGCCTTCGCCGAGACGATGACCTTCGTCAAGGACTTCTGGAACGTTCCCGTCTTCGGCGAACTGCTCGAGATCGCGCAACGCGAGATGCACGAGTACGTCGTCGGTGGTGAGGGCACGGCGGAGGAGGCAATGAACACCATTGCCGAGGAGTGGCAGCCCATCATCGAAGAAGCTGATCTGATCACAGAGTAACGCTAAACCCTGGTGGGGGATGGGTGCGGATCCGCGCCCATCCCCTCCTCTACCCTCGGTCGTCCACCGTCAAATCACCACTTAGAAGAGGTTCCCGTGTCCACGGTCAAAGGTGAAATGGGCGCTACACGCACGCTGGAGGGCGCGCGGGCGCAAGCACTGCGCCGTCGCCAGCTGAGCGACAATCAGATCAAATGGCTCTTTATCTGGCCTACACTGATCCTGTTGATTCTTTGGAATCTCTTTCCGCTCTTTTATAGCCTCTATCTTAGCTTTACGGATTTCTCCGCCATCTCGCGCGCCGCGCCCGTATGGGTAGGGTTCGGGAACTACGCGCGCATCCTCGACGATACGCGGCTGTGGGAATCCTTTGCCACCACCGGGCGCTACGCCCTTCTGTCTGTAGGCTTTCAAACCGTCATCGGTTTCGCCCTGGCCATGCTCCTGCGCGAGCGCTTCCGTGGCAGCGGCATCATCACCACGCTGATCCTCGTCCCGATGATGCTCTCGCCCGTGGTGGTCGGCCTCTTTTGGAAGCTGATCTTCAACCCCAGCTACGGAATCTTCAATTACCTGCTAGGGTTCACCAACCCCGCCACCGCCCCCGAGTGGCTGGGGGAGCCCCAACTGGCGCTGTGGGCCATCGTCATCGTGGATGTGTGGATGTGGAGCCCCTTCGTGATGCTCCTCTGCCTTTCCGGCCTGAAGGCGATCCCCGACTACCTTTATGAGGCAGCCGCCATTGACCGTGCCAGCCCCTGGTTTCAGTTCTGGCGCATCACCCTGCCGCAGGTGGCCCCGCTGCTCCTGATCGCCGTGCTGTTCCGCACCATCGAGGCGTTCAAGGCCTTCGACCTGGTGATGGGGCTGACGGGGGGCGGGCCGGGGGACGCCACCGAGGTCGTAGCCGTGAACCTGTACCGCACTGCCTTTCAGGGACAGTTTCGCACGGGCCGCGCCAGCGCGCTCGCCTACATCGTCCTCATCATCATCATTGCCATCAGCAATGTGTACATCCGGTACCTGAACAAGATGCGCGACGCATAGGGGCGGAGTGCCCCAGTTGCCTGCCGCAACGCTCGCGGCTACCGACAGATAGAGGGAAAGAATGGCAAGTACAGTACAGGAGGGGCCACGCGCCCCGGTGGTCGAGTCCATGCGCGTGGACAAGGTCAGCTCACGGGCGCGGCTGATTCACAATATCCGTGCAACCCTCGCCGTGGTGATTGCCCTGATTGGCCTGATCCCCATCTTCTGGATGGGCATGACCGCCTTCAAATCGCGCCCGGATGCCGTATCGGTGCCGCCGAAAGTGTTCTTTAGCCCGTCGCTGGAGGGCTTCGTCAACCTCCTTACCGACCGCGTGCAACTGTCCCAGGACGAGGTGGAGACGCGGCGGCAGGATACGGAGGGGATGGGGCTGTTTGACCGGGTGGCCCTGGAGCGTGGCAGGCGATCACCGGGCCGAGCCAGTACGTGGGCCGCCTGCGCAACTCGCTGATTATCGCGGGGACCTCGACGGTGCTCTCGGTGGTGCTGGGGCTGCTGGCCGCCTATTCGTTCAGCCGCTTCCACATTCCGGGCAAGGATGATCTGCTCTTCTTTATCCTGAGCACGCGCATGTTGCCGCCTGTCGTGGTCACCATTCCCATCTTTCTGATGTATCGGCGGCTCGGTCTATCCGATACGCATCTCGGGCTCATCATCCTGTATACCGTCTTCAATCTCTCGTTCTCGGTGTGGTTGCTCAAGGGCTTCATTGACGAAATTCCCCGTGAGTACGAGGAAGCGGCGTTGGTGGATGGCTACACGCGCCTGCAGGCCTTCTTCAAGATTGTGCTGCCCCAGGCCATGACCGGCATCGCCGCCACCACCGTCTTCTGCCTGATCTTTGCCTGGAACGAGTATGCCTTCGCGCTGATGCTGACCACCGAGCGCGCCCGGACCGCCCCGCCCAGCATCCCATCCATGCTCGGCACCGGCGGCATCGAATGGTCAGCCATCGCTGCTGGCTCGCTGGGGTTCCTTATCCCTGTCGTTATTGTCACCTTCCTCCTCCGCGACTACCTGCTGCGCGGCGTGACCTTCGGTGCGATGCGGAAGTAGAGTTATTGGAGAGAAAGTTTCCCTATGGCAACCATTCAGCTTCAGCAGGTCGAGAAGAAGTTCGGCGAGGTGCATGCGGTGCAGCCCATGGACCTGACCATCCACGATGGCGAGTTCATGGTTCTGCTTGGCCCGTCCGGCTGCGGCAAGACGACTACCCTGCGCATGATCTCCGGCCTGGAGTCGGTGACCTATGGGCAGATCCTGCTGAACGGGCGCGATGTCACCTGGCCCCACCCTAGCGATCGCGACATCGCCTTCGTCTTCCAGTTTTTCGCGCTCTATCCGCACATGACGGTGCAGCAGAACATTGCCTTTCCGCTGCAGGCACAGGGAGAATCGGCGCAAACCATCCAACAGCGGGTGGGCGAGGTGTCGCGCATGCTGGAAATCGAGCCCTTTCTGCAGCTGCGGCCCGGCACGCTCAGCGGCGGCGACCAGCAGCGAGTGGCGTTGGCGCGCGCCCTGGTGCGGCGGCCCGCCGCCTTTTTGATGGACGAGCCGCTCGGCGCGCTGGATGCGGATTTTCGCAAGGCCATGCGCGCCGAGATCAAGCAACTGCACCTGGACCAGAACGCGACGACGGTCTACGTCACCCACGACCAGATCGAGGCGATGGCGATGGGCGACCGCATCGTGGTCATGTCCAACGCGGCGGTGCAGCAGGTCGGGACGCCCGCCGAGGTCTACTATGACCCGAACAACCTGTTTGTTGCCCGCTTTATCGGTAGCCCCGGAATGAACCTGATAAAGGGAAACCTCAGCGAGGGGGTCCTTCACCTGCCGGGGGACAATCGCTTCACGCCCCCGCCGGCCTGGGCGCGCACGCTCCAGCAGGGCGTGGGCGCCACGGGCGAGGTGATTCTGGGCTTTCGCCCGGAGGCGGCCCACGTGGTGGCGGATGGCCCCTTCTCTGCGGAGGTCTACGCGGCCGACCTGCACGGTGCCTACACCATGCTGCACCTGAACCTGGATCGCAATACCATGGTCCATGCGCGCGTGGACCGAAAGGTAAACTACCCTATAGGCACCCCCCTGCGCTTCGAGCTGGACCCCACCATGATCCGCTTTTTCGACCCACAAAGCGAGGCCGCGCTGCGCCTGGAGCGCTGACCCCGTTTGAGCCTTGTGTGAGCATCGTTTTCTAAATCACGGCCCGCCCGTAACCCGCAACCTGGATGACCGAATGAGCAACATTGCCCTGCAGCATATCACCAAGCGTTTCAAGAATGCCACAGCCCTGCGCGATGTGTCCTTCGAGATTCAAGATGGCGAGTTTTTCGTCCTTCTCGGCCCTACGGGAGCAGGCAAGACGACGACGCTGCGCGTGATTGCGGGGCTGGAGCGCCAGGATGAAGGGAGCGTGCTCCTCGATGGTGAGCCTGCCGAGGGGTTCAGCCCTGCCGAGCGCGACATCGCCTTTGTGTTCCAGCAATATTCCCTTTATCCGACGATGAGCGTCTACGACAACCTGGCCTTTCCGCTCCGCTCGCCGCTGCGCCGCGTGCCGGAGCCGGAAATCCGCCAACGCGTGGAAGCGGCAGCAGAAAAGCTTCGTATCAGCCATCTGCTCACCCGCAAGACCGCGCGCCTGTCCGGCGGCGAGATGCAGCGTGTTTCCATAGGCAGGGCCATCGTCCGCGAGCCGCGCATCTTCCTGATGGACGAGCCGCTCTCGAACCTGGATGCCAAGCTGCGCGAGTCGCTGCGCGTCGAGCTCAAGCACATTCAAAAGACCCAACAGAGCACTACGCTCTTTGTCACGCATGACCAGATCGAGGCGCTGACGATGGCGGACCGGCTGGCCGTGCTGCACAAGGGTCGGGTGGTGCAGGTGGGCACGCCCCAGGACATCTACGACCGCCCCGCCACCATCTTCGTGGCCGAGATGGTCGGCACGCCGCGCATCAACCTGCTGGCTGCCAGTCGCGACAATGGCGCGTTCCAGGTGAAGGACAGCACCCTCCGCTTTTCGCTGACCGGCAAGGGCGCCCTTCCGGCCACCTTCGATCTGGGGGTTCGCCCCGAAAATGTGCAACTCCAGCAGGATGGCGCCTTCACCGGGCGCATTGTCCTGGTTGAGCCCCTCGGCTCGGAGACGATCCTGCACATCCGCGCGGGCGAGCAGACGGTGCAGAGCATGGTCTCCGGGCTGGCCAGTGCGCGCTTGGGGGACGAGGTGCGATTCACCATTGCCCCCGAGCACCTCCACTTCTTCGATAACCAGGGGCAGCGGGTCAATTAGCGGAGGAATAATGAGGTTCGGTGTCAACACATGGGTGTGGGTCTCGCCGCTGACGATGGGGACCCTGCAAGAGTTGGTGCCTGCCGTGGCAGGCATGGGCTTCGATATGATCGAGCTTCCGCTGGAAACGGTGGGCGATCTGGACTATTCAGAGGTCGCACGGCTGATCCGCGATCATGGCCTGGGCGTGAGCACCTGCGCGGCGATGGGCCCCGACCGTGACCTGATCCATGAGGATGCCGCGATCCGCGACAACGGGTTGGGCTACATCCGCCAGGCCATCGAGGCGACCCAGCAACTCGGCGCGACCAACCTGGTGGGGCCCATCTATTCTGCGGTGGGGCGCACCTGGCAGGCGACGGAGGAGGAGCGTGCCCGCGACACCGATCTGCTGGTGTCACAGCTTCGTGCCCTTGCCGGTCACGCGGCGGAGCATGGGGTGGTGCTCGGCATCGAGCCCCTGAACCGATTCGAGACAAGCTTCCTCAACACGACCGAGCAGGCCATCGCGCTGATAGATCGGGTCTCTCACCCCGCGTGCGGTCTCATGTTGGATACCTTCCACATGGCCATCGAGGAGGGGCACAGCGGCGACGCCATCCGTGCGGCGGGCCCGCGCATCGTGCACGTCCACGCCTCGGAAAGCAACCGCGGCACCCCGGGTGAGGGGCAGGTGCATTGGGCCGAGGTGGCCCACGCGCTTCACGACATCGGCTACGACGGGCCTGTGGTCATCGAATCCTTCACCAACAAAGTTAAAACCATAGCCCGTGCTGCCGCCATCTGGCGCACCCTCGCCCCCAGCCAGGATCATCTGGCGCGGGAGGGGCTACGCTTTTTGAAGCAGGCGATGGGCGCGTAACGAACGGACTTTCCCTTCATGCGAATCGCCGATGTTGAAGCAACGTGGCTCCATGTGCCCATCCCGTACGCGCAGCAGCACGTGTCGGATTTCGGGCGCATCGAGAGTTTTGATGCAACGCTGGTGGTGGTGACGACGGAGGACGGGCAGCAGGGGATTGGCGAGGCAAAGGCGGCGGTGGGCAGTGCCGGGGCCTGCGCCGCGTTGGCCACCATGATCCGCGAGGAATTTCGCCCCTTGCTCGTTGGCGAGGATGCGCGCGGGCTCACGCGCCTGTGGGAGCGGCTGTACAATGGCACGCGCGACCATTACGCGCGGGCGCGGGGGCGGGCCTTCCCTGTCCTCGGGCGGCGCGGGCTCACCATCTCCGCCATCAGCGGGGTGGATACCGCCCTGTGGGACCTGTTGGGCAAGTCGCTCGGCGTGCCGGTCGTGCAGTTGCTTGGCGGCGCGTATCGCGAGCAGATGCCGGTCTACGCGAGCGGCGGTTGGGCCGATGCGGCGGGCATCGGCGCGCAACTTTGCGGCTACGTGGCGCGCGGCCCCCGTGCCGTCAAGATGCGCGTGGGCGTGATGGATGGGGATGTGCGCACCAGCGTGGCCCGCGTGCGCGCCGCGCGGGAAGCGCTTGGCCCCGACATCAAACTGATGGTGGACGCGCACGGCACCTACAGCGTGCCCGAGGCGAAGCGCTTTTGCCAGGGGGTCGAGGCGTGCGACCTGTACTGGTTCGAGGAGCCGATCAGCGCGGACAACCGACAGGGCACGGCGGAGGTGCGCGCCTCGACCAGCATCCCCATCGCGGCGGGGGAAAGCGAGTTCACCCGCTTCGACTTCCGCGATCTTGTTGAGGCCCGCGCCGTGGATGTGCTCCAGCCCGACCTCGCCATCTGCGGCGGCCTCACCGAGGGGCAGCGCATCGCCGCGCTCGCTTCGACCTATCAACTGGAGCTTGCGCCGCACCTGTGGGGCTCGGCCATCTCTTTCAATGCCGGCCTGCATCTCGCCTTTGCCAGCAGTGCCGCCACCATCCTTGAATACTCCTTCGGGGGCAACCCGCTCCTGCATGAGTTGGTGGCGGAGCGGCTCGAGCTAACCGATGGGGCCCTCCCCGCCCCCACGCGCCCCGGCCTTGGGTTGACGGTGGATTGGGACTTTGTAAAGCGGTACACAAAAGGGTAGAAAGGAAGGCGCCCGATGGCCAAAGCACTTGAGATTCATCACGTGACCCTGGTTGTGGACGACCTGGACAAGGCGCGTGCGTTCTACGAGAACGAGTTGGGGCTGGAGCCGATTCCTGTCTTCAACCTGGATTTTCCAGCGCAGTTCTTTCGCGTCAATGACACCCAGCAACTTCACGTCACCGAGTGGGAGGATAGCTACTCCTTTCGTGGCCATGTCTGCTTTCGCGTGGACAACTTTAACGAGATTTTTCGGCGGATGAAGGCGCGGGGCGCGATTGACACAGCGCCCTGGGGCAAGGTGCGTCGCCTGCCCGATGGGGCCATGCAGATGTTTATCCGCGACCCCTCCGGCAACCTTGTCGAGATATCGGCGGCGCCCGGCAGCGAGATTGACCCTGCCCTCTTTGAAGAGAGCGACCTGGTGCAGGGTGACGGCGTCTATGTCTCCGGGCGGGAGGACGCCCGTGGCCTGCGTGGTGAGGGCGCCACGCTTTATCATGGGAGCAATTAGCGATTAGGAAGCGCTCAATAGCGATGGGGTCGAGGGGCTGGAAGAGGTCAGCGAAGAAGTGTGTCAGAAGTTCAATAGAGGTTGAACAGCATGAGTGCCATCACAGCCACACGTGTCTCGGAAAAGGGTCAGGCGGTAGCGCCAGAAACCCAGCCATTCGGCGTGGAGGCGTTTGGCGCATCAGACAGCACGACCATCCGGTGGCTGGGGATGTCAGGATTCCTGATCAACAGCCGGGGGACTACCCTGATGATTGATCCTCTGCTCAAGGGCTTCGAAATGCCCTTACTGATCCCCTTCCCCATCGCCCCTGAGGAGGTTCCCCAGTTGGACGCCGTGCTGGTCACGCACAGCGACGATGACCATTACTGCGTAGCAACAACTCGCGCGCTGGGGCCGGTGGCTCGCGTGTTCCACGCGCCAACCTACGTCGCCTCGTTGATGGCAGATGCAGGGCTGTCGTCGGTCGGTCACGAGATCGGGGACGTGTTCAACGTTGGAGCTGTACGCGTGACGGTGACGCCAGCCAATCACGCATGGCAGAATGCAACCCCCGGAGCCAGTGAGCGCCACTTCGAGGACGAGGATAGCGCGGGCTTTTGGATTGAAACCCCCGACGGCACGATCTGGGCACCAGGCGATTCGCGTTTGATTCCGGAGCATCACCTGAGGATGCCGACTCCGGACGCGCTGTTGTTCGACTTCTCTGACAGCGACTGGCATTTTGGATTGGAGGATGCGGTACGGATGGCAAATACCTATTCCGACACGCCGCTCTTGCTCCATCACTGGGGAACGGTGGACGCTCCCGATTTTGCGCCCTTCAACGGCGATCCGCGAGCGCTCTACGGGCTGGTAACGAATCCGCATCGTATCTACGTTCTGGCACCGGGCGAGCCGTTCACCCTGCCCACCTGACTCCTACCGATTCCAAGTATTTCCATGAGCGCACAGACCCCTCCCCCTATATTGAGCGGCCAGCGGACGCGGCCGGCATTTTTGCTATCTGGCCCGGCGATGGCGTGCCACCCGGCTCAGAGAAGTGGACGTGGCACGAGCAAACCATACAGGCACCTGGGAGCGCAACTCCCGACGAGATGATGAGGAACGTCGTCATCCCGACCCTCACTATGTTCAGGCCACCGGACGGCACCGCGAACGGGACCGCGGTGGTCGTCGCGCCCGGCGGTGCGTTCCATTTCCTGGCGATGGACCACGAGGGATACGATGTGGCACGTTGGCTCACCGGGCACGGTGTGACGGCCTTTGTGCTCGCCTATCGTGTTCAGCACACGCCCGAAAACGACGCCGACCTTCCGGCTTTCCTCGAACGGCTGGGAGAGCAACTCCCTCGTGTCGTTCAGACGGAAGTTGATCCGCCGATGACCTACCCGCCAGCCGAGGAGGCCCGGCTCTGGGGCGAGGAAGATGGTCGCCAGGCGATCCGCTTCGTGCGCGAGCAGGCGGCGGGCTGGGGCATTGATCCCAGCCGGATCGGCATCATGGGCTTCTCCGCTGGCGGCGGGATCGCGGTCAACGCGGCGCTGGAGTACGATACGAAGAGCCGTCCGGACTTCGTCGCCGGTATCTATCCCGGCTACCGACTGGGGCCGCCGATTGGGGAGAATGTGCCACCCCTCTTCATCGCCATCGCCGATAACGACGATGCTGTCGCTCCCATCTCCTCAGCGAGGCTTTACGAGGCCTGGCACAAAGTGGGCGCGCCCGTCGAACTGCACGTCTTCGCGAGCGGAGGGCACGGCTTCGGAATGCGAGAGCAGGCGCTCCCATCCGACGCATGGATCGAGTTGTTCGGCCGCTGGTTGGCCGCCAATGGCTTCCTTTCTTCCTGAATTCATTATGACCCTATTACTCCTCGAAACCCTCCACCCCGCCGCCACCGCGCTGCTTGAAGCCTGGGGACCTGTCGTGCTGGCCGAAGAGGCTGGCGCGCTAGAAGCCGCCACCGCGAGCGGGGAGGTGGCGGCCATCCTGACCCGTGGGAAAGGGCGGGTGACGCGGGAGTTGCTTCAGCGCTGCCCAGCCGTGCGCGCCGTGGCGCGTTGCGGGGTCGGGGTGGACAACATTGACGTGGCAGCGGCGACGGAGCGGGGCATTCCCGTGGTGTACGCGCCGGGCAGCACGACGACTGCCGTGGCCGAGCACGCGATGATGCTGATGCTCGCCGCCTCGCGCCGCCTGTGCACGCTGAACGCGGCGGTGCACGCGGGCAACTGGGCGATTCGCAACGGCTGGGAATCGGTAGAGCTTGCGGGCAAGACGCTAGGGATCGTTGGCCTGGGGGACATCGGGCAGCGGGTCGCCACGCTGGCAACCGCCTTTGGGATGCAGGTAGCCTACTGGAGCCGCTCCAGCCGCGACGAGCGCTACCCCTATCGTCCGTTAGACGATCTGCTGGCCGAGGCGGACGTGCTCTCGCTCCATGTGGGCCTGAATGCTGAGACGCGCCACCTGATCGGCGCGCGGGCCCTGGCGCGGATGAAAGCGGGCGCCATCCTCGTCAATACGGCGCGGGGCGGCGTGATTGATCAAGCTGCGTTGGCCGAGGCCCTGCGGAGCGGGCAGGTGGGGATGTTCGCCACCGATGTGCTGGAAACCCAGCCGCCCGCCGCCGCCGACCCGCTCCTAGGCCACGAGCGCGTGCTCGTCACCCCGCATGTCGCCGCCCTCACCGACGCCACCTTTCGCCACATCTGCGTTCGCTCGGCGGGCAACGTGCTGGCCATCCTCCGCGGCGAGGCACCGGAGCGCGAGGCGATCTACAACCGGGCGCAGTTGGGGACAGGGGAGGCGCATCCATGAGCAGAACCATTCTCCTGATCGGAACCCTCGACACCAAGGGGGAAGAATTCGCCTTTGTGCGCGATCTGATTCGTGCGCGCGGCCACGGCGTGGTGGTGATGGATGCGGCGTGGCAACCGACCCCCCCTTCGAGCCGGACATCCCTGCAGCCGAGGTGGCGGCGGCGGGCGGTGGCTCGCTGGCGGCACTGCGCGAGCAGGGCGATCGCGGCGCGGCGATGGAAACGATGCAGCGGGGCGTGAGCGTGCTGGCCCGGCAATTGTACGAGGCGGGGCGCTTCGAGGGGGTGCTGGGGTTGGGGGGCTCGGGCGGCACCGGGCTGGCCACGGCTGCCATGCGCGAGCTCCCCGTCGGGCTCCCGAAGGTGATGGTCTCCACCGTCGCATCCGGTGACACGCGCCCCTATGTCGGCGTGAAGGATATCACCATGATGTACTCGGTGGTGGACATCGCGGGGCTGAATCGGTTGTCGCGGCGCATCCTGGCGAACGCGGTGGGGGCCGTGTGCGGCATGGTCGAGCAAGAGGTACCGGAGGCAGAGGACAGGCCCCTCCTCGCCGCCACGATGTTTGGGGTGACTACCCCCTGCGTGACGCGCGTCCGCGAGCGGCTGGAGGCGGCTGGCTACGAGGTGCTGGTCTTCCACGCCACCGGCACCGGCGGGCAGGCGATGGAAGCACTGATCCGCGATGGCTTTATAGCGGGCGTAGCCGACGTGACAACCACCGAGTGGTGCGACGAGTTGGTAGGGGGGATGCTGGGCGCGGGGCCGGAACGGCTGGAGGCCGCGGGGCGCAGGGGCGTGCCGCAGGTGGTCTCCGTCGGCGCGCTCGACATGGTGAACTGGTGGGCCTACGACACCGTGCCCGACCGCTTCAAGGAGCGGACGCTTTACCGCCACAACGCCAACGTTACGCTCATGCGAACCACGCCGGAAGAAAACGCGCAGGTGGGCCGCATCCTGGCGGAAAAGCTAAACGGGGCCACGGGGCCAACCGTCATGCTCCTCCCGCTCCAGGGGGTGAGCGCCATAGACCGAGAGGGCCAGCCCTTCCACGACCCCGAGGCGGACCAGGCGCTCTTTGACGCTATCCGCCAGACGCTCCACGAACCGGCGACGTTGATCGAGTTGGACCTTCACATCAATGACCCTGACTTCGCGGACGAAGTCGCCGAGCGCCTGCTGGGGCTATTGCAGGGCGGCCCCGACGCGCATCCTTGACGAGACCACGGAGACACCATGCCATTTATCCCGCGAGACGAATCCCTGCGCAGGCTCCGCGCCCAGGTGGAGGCCGGGACCCCCATCATCGGGGCGGGGGCCGGAACCGGCATCTCCGCCAAGTTCGCGGAACGGGGCGGGGTGGACATCATCATCATTTATAATTCGGGCCGCTACCGCATGGGCGGGCGCGGCAGCCTGGCGGGGCTGATGCCCTATGGCGACGCCAACGCGATTGTGGTGGACATGGCGCGCGAGGTGCTGCCCGTCGTCCGGAACACGCCCGTGCTGGCGGGCGTCTGCGGCACCGACCCGTTTCGCCTGATGCCCGTTTTCCTGCGCGAACTGAAGGCTATGGGCTTCGATGGGGTGCAGAACTTCCCGACAGTCGGCCTCTTCGACGGGACGATTCGCGTTGGCCTGGAAGAGACCGGCATGGGCTACGGGCTGGAAGTCGAGATGATCCGCCAGGCGCACGAGTTGGACATGCTCACCTGCCCCTACGTCTTCACCCCCGACGAGGCACGCGCCATGGCCGAGGCGGGGGCGGACGTGCTCGTGCCGCACATGGGGCTGACCACCAAGGGCTCTATCGGCGCGGCGACCGCGCTCACCCTCGAGGAGTCGGCGCGGCGCGTCCAGGCCATGCGCGACGCCGCCGTCGAGGTGAACCCGGAGATCCTCGTGCTTTGCCACGGCGGCCCCATTGCCGAGCCGGACGATGCGCGCTACATCTTCCAGCACACGGAGGGCATCGCTGGCTTTTTCGGGGCGAGCAGCATCGAGCGCCTTTCCGTCGAGGGCGCCATCGAGGAGCAGGCACGCCGCTTCAAACAGATAGCGATTTCGCAGCCAGAGGAGAAAGCGCCATGAATGGCACCTTCGTGAGAAGTGAGGACGCCCGACGGGAGCAGTTGGATTGGGGGACGCTCGGCTGGCTCTGCCACCCGCCGAACACCGGCGCGGATGACCTGACTGTTTTGGAAGTAGAAATCGCGCCGGGCGGCGGCCACAACTTTCACCGCCACCCGAACCAGGAAGAGGTGATCTACGTCATCAGTGGCGAGGTGCAGCAGTGGCTGGAGCAGGCGCACCGCACGCTTCGACCCGGCGATTCGCTCTTTATTGATCGCAACGTCGTCCATGCCACCTTCAACATCTCGAGCGGCAACGCCAAATTGCTAGCCATCCTCGGCCCCTGCGACGGTGAGCAGGGCTACGTCTCCGAGGAGGTGGGCGAGGCCGAGCCCTGGCGCAGCCTGCGCTCCCCTGATGGCCACGACGAGGACAAGGCGGTTTAGGACGCCCCCATCATGACCACACGACCCCGCATCCAACACGTCAGCCTTCCGCGCCCGCCGGGCAGCGATCAGCCAACGCGCGCCTTTTACCGCGACCTTCTCGGCCTGGAAGAAGCACCCGTGCCGCACACGCTCCAGCACCTGGACCTGATCTGGTTTCGTTTGGGCGATCAAGAGCTTCATCTTTTTACTGAGGAGCCCGTCAGCGATCCGTCGGGTCGCCACCTCTGCCTGGAGGTGGACGACCTGGACGGCACGCGCGCCCGCCTCGTCGCGGCGGGCTACGAGCCGCGCGACACCGAGCCCATCCCAGGCCGCCCGCGCTTCTTTTGCCGCGATCCCTTCGGCAACCGTATCGAGTTTACCACCATCGTCGCGGACTATCGCACGGCAGAGGCATAGCCCCAGCGACCCGTACCCGCCACGCACCGACTCTTCAACTCTCACTCTTCAAGGAGGAAGCATGCCGAGACCCGTTACCCTGTTCACCGGCCAGTGGGCCGACCTGCCCTTCGAGACCTTATGCCAGAAGGCCAAGGCCTTCGGCTACGACGGCGTGGAGCTCGCCTGCTGGGGCGACCACTTCGAGGTGGACAAGGCGCGGAACGACGAAGCCTACGTGCGACGGGCGCTGGGACATCTTGAACAAGCACGGCCTGAAGGTGCTGCGCCATCAGCAACCACCTCGTCGGCCAGGCCGTGTGCGACAACATTGACGAGCGCCACAAGCAGCATCCTGCCGCCGCGCCTCTGGGGCGACGGCATCCGGAGGAGGCGTGCGCGCAGCGCGCCGCCGAGGAGATGAAGAACACGGCGCGCGCCGCCGCGAAGTTTGGGGTGAAGGTGGTGAACGGCTTCACCGGCTCGTCCATCTGGCACCTGCTGTATTCCTTCCCGCCCAATCGCCGCCGAGCGATCGAAAAGGGGCTTCCGACTTCGCCGAGCGTGGAACCCGATCCTCGATGTGTTCAGGACGAGGCGGCGTTAAGCTTCGCGCTGGAAGTCCATCCCACCGAGATCGCCTTCGACATCGCCAGCGCCCAGGCGGCGCTGGATGCGCTGGACGGCCACCGCGCCTTCGGCTTCAACTACGACCCCAGCCACCTCGGCTATCAGGGCGTGGACTACGTGGCCTTCATCCGCAAGTTCGCGGACCGCATCTACCACGTCCACATGAAGGACGTGTACTGGTCGCAGCGAGCCCGACCGAGGCCGGCGTCTTCGGCGGCCACATCAACTTCGGCGACGCCCGCCGCTTCTGGGATTTCCGCTCGCTGGGGCGCGGCATCGATCAACTTTGAGGAGATCATCCGCGCCCTGAACGACATCGACTACAGCGGGCCGCTCTCCGTCGAGTGGGAAGACAGCGGCATGGACCGCGAGCATGGCGCCACCGAGGCGTGCGACTTTGTGCGGCAAGCTCGACTTTCCGCCTGCCAACGTTGCCTTTGACGCAGCCTTTGCGAGCAAGGAATAAGGAGGGTTCCACATGGCAGAAAAAGAAACTGGATTTACCACGATGGCCGGGGCACGCGCCGAGGGCGAGGCACCGGAGATCGGCGTTGGCATGCTGGGCTATGCCTTCATGGGCAAGGCGCACACCAATGCCTACAAGACCCTGCCCTACATGATGTACCCGCCGGTGGCCATCCCGCGCCTGGTGGCGGTGGCGGGGCGCAACGAAGAGGCGGTGGCGGAGGCGGCCAAGCGCTACGGCTACGAGAGCTACTACACCGACTGGCGCGACATGCTCGCCGATGATCGCGTCCAGCTCTTTGACAACGGCGGCCCCAACGACGCGCACGCCGAGCCGAGCATCGCGGCGGCGGAGGCGGGCAAGCATGTCTTCTGCGAGAAGCCGTTGGCCCGCACCGCGGAGGAGGCGAAGCGCATGCTCGACGCCGTCCAGAAGGCGGGCGTGAAGCACATGGTGGCCTTCAACTATCGCTTTGTGCCCGCGATCCGCCAGGCGCGCAACCTGATCGAGAGCGGCGCACTGGGGCAGATCTACCACTTTCGCGCGCTGTACCTGCAAGAGTGGATCATGCCCCATTACGAGACCCCCTTCATCTGGCGGCTCGACAAGGCAACCGTCCGGCAGCGGCGCGCTGGGCGACCTGGGCTCGCACATCATTGACCTGGGCCGCTTCCTGGTGGGCGAGACGAGCAGCGTCAGCGCCATGACCCAAACGTTTATTCCGGAGCGCCCCCTCCCCGACGGCAGCGGCATGCGCGCCGTGGACGTGGACGACGCATTCGTGGCAGCCGTAGAATTCGAGAACGGCGCGATCGGCACGCTGGAGGCCACGCGCTTTCGCGGGCGGCCGCAAAAACTATCAGGTGCTGGAAATCAACGGGGAGAAGGGCTCGATCCGCTTCAACCTGGAGCGCATGAACGAGCTAGAGGTCTTCTGGGAGGGGGAGGAGCCGCGCGAAACGCAGGGCTTCCACAACGTGCTGGTGACCGAGGGCTACCACCCCTGGTGGAAAACTGGTGGCCGCACGGGCACATCATCGGGTGGGAACATACCTTCGTTCACGAGATCAACCACCTGCTTGACTGCATAGTCAATGACAAGGACGTGGCTCCCTACGGAGCAAGCTTCGAGGATGGCTACCGCGCCGCTGTGATCGCCGACGCCATCCTCGAATCGGCCACAGGTCGGCGGCAGGTGGACATACGTTACTAGGGAGGTGCTGTGAGCACGCAAGCTGTTCTGTTCATGGTGGGGTTTCTCTCCATCCTGTTCGCCTACATCTACTTTATTGGATGGATGTCGCGCCGTTTGGGCGGGCGCGTGCCCGCCCAAACGTACAGCCGTATCGAGATGGCGATTATCCTGGGCATCCTGTTCGGGACGGTTGCCATGTTCCAGCCTTGGACGCAGACCCTATACCGCCTGGGCTTTTTCGTCGTGCTCTTCTCGACGCTCTCCTTCATCGTGTGGAGCCATGTGAGCCCGCAGGGGATGTACAGCGACGAGGTAGACCTGGGGCCCGTATCCCTCGAAGAGATTGAAAGGAGACAAGCCGATGAGCCTGCCTGATTTGCGCCCCCAGGCGACGCGCCGCTCGCGGGAGGCCCTGCTGCGCCACCTGCAATCGTTCGAGTTGGATCTGAAGTTTACGGCGGGTGTCTGGTTCTTTTCCCCGCCCAACAGCCGCTTCCACGACAAGTACCAGCGCGAGATCCCCATCGAGCAGCGGTTGGAGATCGCGGCGGGTTTGAAGGACTACGGGCTCGTCGGCATGGAGGCGCACTATCCGAACGAGATCAACGAGGAGAACCTGGAGCTGTGGCGGGATTTTGTGGATGACACGGGCATCAAACTGGTGACGGTCATCCCGCTCCTCTTCTGGGACGCGCAGTTTGAGTGGGGCTCGCTTTCCAACCCGTTGGAGGGGCCGCGCCGCGCCGCCGTCGAGCGCACCAAGCGCGCCCTGGAGCTGAACCGCGAGATGGACACGGACTTTGCAGTCGTTTGGCCCGGCATTGATGGCTACGAGAACGGCTTTGGGCTGGACTTTGCAGCCATGCGCCACCGCTTTGCGGAGGGGCTGGCCGAGGCGATGGACGCAGTGCCGGGCGTGCGCATCGCGTTTGAGCCGAAGCCCTACGAGCCGCGCGGGCGCATTCTCTTCGGCACGACGCCCGAGGGGGTCTTGCTGGCCCACAAGGTGGAGGGGATGCTGAAACATGCGGAGAACCGCCGCCTGCTGGACGAGGGGCACACGCTGTTGGGGTTGAACCCGGAGGTGGGCCACGTGTTGATGGGCTACGAAGACCTTGCCTATGCCTACAGTTGGCCGCTTTCCGAGGGGCGCCTGGCTCACACGCACTGGAACAGCCAGCCGCTCGGTAACTATGACCAGGACCTGAACGTGGGCGTCATCGCCCCCGAGCAGACCGAGGCACTGCTGTATACGCTCAAGCTACATGGCTACAGTGGCTACTTCGGGCTGGACATCAACCCGGAGCGCATGCCCGTGGACGTGGCGCTCAAGATCAATATAGATGCGATCCGTGCCGCCAACGAGCGCATCAACGGCATGGACCACGAAGCGATCCTGGATGCCCACGAGCGCCCCGACCGCAGGCGTGGCTGGCTGGAGGCCTACCTTCTGCGCCAGCGCTACCCCAACGCAAAGCTGCCAGCGCTGGGGTAATCTTCCATGCACCCTCTTCTTCTGGGCATTGATGTCGGTACCACTGGCAGTAAGGCGCTGCTGGTGGAGCCGGATGGCGCGATCCGGGCCAGCGCCACCACCGAGTACCCCTTTCAAACACCGCACCCGCTCTGGGCAGAGCAGGAGCCCGAGACGTGGTGGCGCGCCACTGTGGAAAGCATTCGCCGCGTGCTGGCGGAAAGTGACACGCGCGCCGAGGCAATCGCCGCTGTCGGGCTGACGGGTCAGATGCACGGGCTGACCCTGCTGGATGCGGCGGGCGAGGTGCTGCGCCCCTGCATCATGTGGAACGACCAGCGCACCGCCGCGCAATGTGCCACCATCACCGAGCGGGTCGGCGCGGAGCGGGTGCTGCACCTGACAGGGAACCCGGTCCTGCCGGGCTTTACCGCCCCCAAGATTCTCTGGGTGCGCGAGCACGAGCCGGAAGTGTACGCGCGGGTGGCCCACGTGCTGCTGCCCAAGGATTACGTGCGGTACCGGCTCACCGGGGGCTTTTGGAGCGACGTCTCCGATTCGTCAGGCACCTCGCTCTTCCATGTGGGCGAGCGCCGTTGGTCAGACGAGATGCTCGACGCGCTCGAGATCCCGCGGGGCTGGATGCCCGAGGTCACCGAATCGCCCGTGGCGAGCGCGACGATCAGCGCGGCGGGCGCGGCGGCGACCGGCCTGCTGGCAGGCACCCCCGTCGTCGCGGGCGGCGGCGACCAGGCGGCGCAGGCTGTCGGGACGGGGATCGTGGCGGAGGGGGTGGTCTCGGTGACGCTTGGCACCTCCGGCGTGGTCTTTGCCGCCTCCGACACGTATCGCGTGGAGCCGCAGGGGCGCCTCCACGCCTTTTGCCACGCGGTCCCTGGGATGTGGCACCTGATGGGGGTCATGCTCTCGGCGGCAGGGAGCTTCCGCTGGTATCGCGACGTGCTGGGCACGGCGGAGCAGGCGGAGGCCAGCGCAAGCGGGCGCGACGCGTACGACCTGCTCACGGAAAGCGCGGCGGGGGTGGCCCCCGGCTGCGAGGGCTTGCTCTTCCTTCCCTACCTTTCCGGCGAGCGCACCCCCTACCCGGACCCTCACGCGCGCGGCGTCTTCTTCGGGCTGACGCTCCGGCACGGCAAGGCGCACCTCACCCGCGCCGTGCTGGAGGGGGTCACCTACGGCCTGCGCGACTCGCTGGAGCTGATGCGCGACCTGGGGCTGCAAATCGAGCAGGTGCGCGCCTCTGGCGGGGGGGCGCGCAGCCCGCTGTGGTTACAAATGCTCGCTGACATCTTTGGGAGCGAGATTGCCACCGTCAACGTCACGGAGGGGGCCGCCTATGGGGCGGCGTTGCTGGCGGGCGTGGGGGCCGGGGTCTACCACAGTGTTCAAGAGGCAGGCCAGCGCGCCATCCATGTCACAGGGCGCGTCGAGCCGGGCGGGGCTGCCCGCACCTATGCTGCCTACTACCCGCGCTACCGTGCCCTGTATCCGGCCCTGGCGGCGGAGTTCCGGGCGCTGGGCGAAGTGGAGATCGAAGACGTAACGGGAGGACGCATGCTAACAAGTAGCCAGGTGCGCGATGCACAAAGGCGTGCTGCCGAGATGCTGGATGGGCTGGGCATCGCGCTCACGCCGGAAGAGCGGGCAGCCATTGAAGTGGCCGAGTTCGGTCTGGGGGAGCTGGAACAGACAGGGCTGGAACTGGTGGTCTACGAGAACAACGAGCGCTACTGCGCCAAGGAGCTTGTTCTCTTCCCGCGTCAGACCTGCCCGGAGCATCGTCACCCGCCGGTGGGCGATGACCCCGGCAAGATGGAAACCTTTCGCTGCCGCTCCGGCAGGGTGTGGCTCTACGTCGAGGGGGAAGCCGTACCCGAGCCCCAGGCCCGCCTGCCCGCTGGGGGGGAGCCCTACTATACAGTCTTCCACGAGATCGAGCTGACGCCGGGCACCCAGTACACCATCCCGCCCGATACCCTGCACTGGTTCCAGGCGGGCGATGAGGGGGCCGTGGTCTCGGAGTTTTCCAGCACCAGCCGCGACGAGTTCGACATCTTCACCGACCCGCGCATCCGCCGTATTCCGGAGATTGTCGAGGCGTGAAGCTTTACGGCAGGCAGTGGACGCGCCGCGAGTTGGAAGCACGGGTAGGGCGCCTGGAGCAGGTCGGCGGGCTCCGTCGCTACACGCTCCGCGAGGGGCCTGAGGCGGGGGTCGAGGGCGTGCGGGTGCGCACCGGCGGCGGGCTTGCCTACGAGGTGCTGCCCTCGCGCGGGATGGACATTGCCCTGGCCGAGTTCGCGGGGGTGCCGCTCAGCTGGCAGGCGCCGAACGGCGAGGCGCACCCTGGCTTCTACGATGCGCGTGAGGCCGAGTGGCTGCGCACGGCGGCGGGCGGCCTGCTGATGACCTGTGGGCTCACGCAGGTAGGCTCGCCCTCAGAGGGGGAGGGGCTGCACGGACGGGCCCACCACCTCCCCGCGCGGCAGGTGGTGGCCGAGGGGCGCTGGCAGGGGGACGAGTACGAGATGCGCGTGGCGGGCGTCGTCGAGCAGACGCGGCTTTTCGGCGAGCAACTTCGCCTCACGCGCGAGATTCGCAGCCGCCTGGGCGAGAATGGGCTCACCCTCACCGACACGGTGGAAAATTGGGGCTTTGCCGAGACGCCGCACATGCTGCTCTACCACTTCAACTTTGGCTTCCCCCTGCTGTCGGAGGAAACAACCATCGAGTTTCCGGGTCCTGCCCCCGCCCCGCGCGAGGCCGATACGCCCGTGGAGGGGTACGATCGCTGGCAGGCACCGCAGAGCGGCTACCAGGAGCGCGTCTATTACCATACCCCCACCGCGGACGCAGAGGGGTGGGCGGAGGTGCGGCTTCACAACCCGCGCTTTCCCCATGCCGATGGGGGGGGCACGCGCCCGCTGACGCTGCGCCTGCGATGGAAGAGCGCGCCCCTGCCGCGCCTGGTGCAGTGGAAGATGCCCGGTGCTGGCATCCATGTGCTCGGCATCGAGCCTGCCAACTGCCACGTGGAAGGCCGTGCGGTGGAGCGGGCGCGCGGCACCCTCCCCACGCTCGCGCCTGGGGAGCAGCGCACGTACCACCTGGCAATCGAGATCGTGTTGTAGGGCGGCCCTGGCTGCCTGACCGCTGAGTTTGCCCGCCCCCTACGGGACGGATTGATAACAGGAGCGAGTGCGTTGCGTCTCATCAATGCGGTAGCCCCCATCCGCGTCTGCGACAATGGCGGCTGGACGGATACTTGGTTCGCCGAAACGGGCACCATCTTCAACATCGGCGTCTATCCCTATGCCGAGGTGCAGATCGAAGTGTTCCCCTTCCAGGGGCAGGCCGAGCGAATCACCATCCATGCGGAGAACTACGGCGAGCGGTACGCGCTCGCGGCGCGGCAGGCGGCGTCCGGCTGGGGGCCGCACCCGTTGCTGGAAGCAGCCATCGAGCGGATGCAGGTGCCCGATGACATAGCCTTTCAAATCACCATCTTCTCGGAGGCGCCGGTCGGTGCCTCCACGGGTACCTCGGCGGCGGTGGCCGTGGCCCTCATCGGTGCGTTGGACCGGCTGACGCCAGGGCGGTTGACGCCGCATCAGGTGGCCTACGCTGCCCAGGCCGTCGAGACCGAGATGCTGGGGCAGCAGTGCGGCATCCAGGACCAGTTGTGCGCGGCCTATGGGGGAATCAACTTTATAGAGATGTTCCGCTACCCGCACGCCACCGTCTCGCAGATCGAGGTGCCCAACGCGATCTGGTGGGAACTGGAGCGGCGACTGGCCCTCGTTTACCTGGGAAACTCGCACAACTCCTCGCAGGTGCACGAGATGGTCATCCGCGGGCTGGAGGATGCTGGACCGGATGCGCCTGCCCTCCAGGCCCTGCGCCGCACGGCTGCGCCCTCGCGCGATGCCCTGTACGCAGGCGATTGGCAGGCCCTGGGCCGGGCCATGTGTTACAACACCGAGGCGCAGGCTGCGCTGCATCCCCGCCTCGTCAGCGAGGATGCGTGGCGCGTCATCGAGATTGCGCGGGCGCACGGCGCGCTCGGCTGGAAGGTGAACGGCGCAGGGGGCGAGGGGGGAACCCTCACCCTGCTCTGCGGGCCGCACGCCTCCGCCAAACGCACCATGCTCCGCGAGATCGAGCAAACCAACCCCCTCTTCCAAACCATCCCCCTTTATCTGAGCCGACACGGACTGCGCGTGTGGGAAAGCGGGGAGTAGAAAGGTCTTCGATGGAAAAATACGGCTATAGGTTCTCGTTCGGCCCGTGGAACATTCATGAGGGTGCCGACCCCTTCGGCCCCACCGTGCGCCCGTCGCGCCCCTTCGAGGAGAAGCTCGAAGCCTACAAGACGCTCGGCTTTGACGCGTGCAGTTCCACGACGATGACGCGGTGCCGGGTCTGGACGACCAGTCCGCCGCGCAGATCCGCGAGCGGACGCCAGGCCATGCGGCAGAAGCTGGACGATCAGGGGCTGGTGGCGGAGTTCGTAGCGCCGCGCCTGTGGGAAGATCGGCGCGCACGGTGGACGGCGCCTACACCTCGAACGATGCGGAAACGCGCCGCTATGCCATCGAGCGCACCAAGCGCACGGCCGACATCGGCCGACGAGCTTGGCACGGACCTGATGGTGTTGTGGCTGGCACGCGAGGGAAGCTACCTGCGCGAGGCGAAGGACGCCGTGCGCGCCACGCAGCAGATTCTGGAAGCGGTCAATGCCATCCTGGACTACGACCCGCGCCTCCGCATCGCCATCGAGCCCAAGCCGAACGAGCCGATGGATCTGGCCTACCTGCCGACGATCGGGCATGGGCTTGCGCTGGGCATGCAATCCAGCGATCCGGCCCGCGTGGGCGTGCTGATGGAGACGCGCCCACTCCGTCCTGGCCGGGCTGGATCCCTCCGACGAGATGGCCTTCGCGCTCGCCTTCGACAAGCTGTGGAGCGTCCACCTGAACGACCAGAACGGGCTGAAGTTCGATCAGGATCGCTCCTTCGGCTCGGTAGACCTGCGCCGCGCCTTTAACCAGGTGCGCGTGCTGGACGAGAATCAATTTTGGAAAAAGGGAATGGTGGGGCTGGACGTGAAGGCCCTCCGCACCCAGCCCGCCGAGTTGGCCACCAAGCACCTGCGCAACAGCCTCGCGCTCTTCCTTCGCCTGGTCGAGCGCTCCCGCTCCCTGGACCGTGAGCGGGTGGAGGTTCTGCGTGCCTCGCGCGATTACGAGGAGTTGGACTGGCTGATTCTTACGCACTTGATGGGAGCCTAGCGTTTCAACGGTAGTGCCCATGGCATCGTGCCATGTTTTTTTCACAAACCCCCAAAGGAGGACAGATGCATCTGTCAATGCACAACTGGATGCGGGCCGAGCCAATCGAGGTGACCATCCAGCGACTGGCGAAGTATGGGTATGAGAGCATCGAGATCAGTGGCGAGCCGGACGTTTACGACACCAAGGAGGTGCGCCGCCTGCTCAACGAGTACGGGCTGCGCTGTTGGGGCTCCGTCACGTTGATGCTGGAAGAGCGCAACCTGGTGGCGGCGGACGAGGGGGCACGCGCCCGCTCCGTGCAGTATGTCAAGGATTGCGTGACGATGGTCAAGGAGTTGGACGGCTATGAGGTGACCATCGTGCCGGGAACTGTCGGCAAGATCACGCCCGACTCGACGCCGGAAAACGAGTGGCGCTGGGCTGTGGAAAGCATGAAGGAGATCTACGACCACTCGCAGAAGGCGGGGGTGCGGCTGGCGGTGGAGGCGATCAACCGCTTCGAGACCTACTTCTGCTATCGCGGCACGCAGGCGCTCGCCCTGGCCGAGGCCACTGGCCCCGACTGTGGCGTTTGCCTGGACGCCTTCCACATCAACATCGAGGAGGCTGACCCCTACGAGACGATTCGCATAGTGGGCGACCGACTGGTGGACTTTCACGTGGCGGATACCAACCGCCTTGCCTGCGGCATGGGCCACTGGGATTGGGCCAAACTGGTGGGGACCCTGCGGGAGGTAGGCTACGACGGGGCGCTCACTGTCGAGTTCGTTGCACCGGTGGACCGCACCCCGGCCAACCCCTTCCCCAACGCGCTCGAGACCGACCTTGTGGACATCAGCCCCGAACAGCTCAAGTTCATCCAGGACCACGGCAGCAGCACCCTCACCAACGAGTTTTACAGCTGGCTCGTCGAGGAAACCGCGAAGACGCTCCTACCGCTTATACGGTAGCGATCAGCGGTTAGATATTAACGGTACAAGCACGAACTGGCGGTTGGAGAAACCGTTTTCTCCAACCGCCAGTTGCGTGTCTTCCAGGTGGATTGAGTACTCCCTGGGCAAGTTCCCAATCTCTAATGCCCCCAACAACGGGGCCCTCACTCTTTAATCTGTAAGCTTTCTAGCGGCTCCATCCTCCCATACGTCACCGACTCGCCAGGGGTGGGGGCGGCCCAGCGGGTGGCGTTGAGGATCACGCGCTGAACCTCAGGTTGGTAGTAGATGGGGAAGGTTTCGTGGCCGGGGCGGAAGTAGAAGATGCGCCCGCGCCCCCGCAGGAAGCAGCAGCCGCTGCGGAACACTTCCCCCCCTTCGAACCAGCTGACGAGCACAAGTAAGTCTGGCTCCGGGATGTCGAAGAACTCACCGTACATCTCTGCTTTGGGGACCTCGAAATAGGGACCCAGCCCCTCTACAATCGGATGACCAGGAGCAACGACCCACAGCCGCTCCTTTTCTCCCACTGCCCGCCACTTCAGGTTGCAGGTGGTGCCCATCAGTTTCTTGAAAATCTTGGAAAAGTGACCGGAGTGGAGCACCAACAGCCCCATGCCGTCGAGCACCCGGTTGTGCACCCGCTCGACGATCTCATCGGAGACATCGCCGTGGGCCATGTGACCCCACCAGGCTAGCACATCGGTGTTGGCCAGCACTTCCTCGCTCAGCCCGTGCTCCGGCTCGTCGAGCGTGGCCGTGCGCACCTCGAGACCGGCGGCGCGCAGGGGTTCCGCGATTGCCTCGTGGATACCCTGAGGGTACACGCTGCGTACCCGCTCATCCTTTTTCTCATGTCGAAACTCGTTCCATACCGTTACGCGGATTGGGGAAGTCATAAAGCTCCTTTAATCGCTATCCAGCCGTACCTCGCGCCCCAACCGGGCCGGATTGGTACAGGGCGTCAATGATTTGTAGCAGGGCCACGCCCTGTTCACCTGTGGACTCTGGTGGCGTACCCGTTTGCAGAGCATGGACAAAGTGATCCACGGCGAGATAGTGCCCTTTCACCGTGCTGCGGATAGTGGGGCGCATTTCCACGGGGGCATCGCCCACCTCCGTAAAGTACCGAACCGTATCCATGTCAGCATAGTTGGCAACGTACAACTCGGCGCCCCCGTCGGTGCCGAAGAGGGTGACAAAGTAGTCGTCGCGGCCCGAAGCAGTGTGTGAGGCCCAGGCCACTTCCAGCGTGAGGGTGGCGCCATTTTCAAAGCGTACAAAGCCGCTGGCGAGGTCCTCCACATCGTTCACGCCCCCGCCCGTGGTGGCCCAGCGCCCTTGAAAGCCTTTCATCCCGCGTGGCCCGAACTCGGCAAAGGTCGAGCCGGACACGGACACCGCGCGCGGGTGGCCCATCAGCCAGAGCGACAGGTCAAGCATGTGGACGCCGAGGTCAATCAGCGGACCACCACCTGCCTGCTCCCCCCGTGTGAACCATGATCCGACCCCCGGAATGCCCCGGTTGCGCACCCAGCCCGCCTTGGCGTAGTAGATGCGACCAAACTGCCCCTCCTGCTCCAGCGTGTGGAGCCAGCGGGCATCGGGGCGGAAGCGGTAGTTGTGGCACACCATAAGCGTGCGCCCGCTGGCGTGCGCTGCGTCTACGATCGTCTGGGCCTCCTGAGCGCTCCGCGCCAGGGGCTTTTCACATAACACGTGCAGCCCTGCCTGGAACGCGGCCAGGGCGATGGGAGCGTGAAGATGATTCGGTAGCGTGATACTCACCGCATCCAGCCCCGGCACGCTGAGCAGGCGTTCCACGTCGGTGAAGCGTCGCTCTGGAGGGATACCCAACTCCTCGCCAACCGTATGGAGCCGCGCCTCGCTCATGTCGCACAACGCGACCAACTCGGCATCTGGGTTGCGAAGGTAGCCATTGGCGTGATTCAGCCCGACACCGAGCCCGATTACCCCTGCACGGATTCGTTCGCTCATTCTCTTTTACCTTCCAAAACGAACCACTGGTTGATTGCCCGAATGGCCGGGCGCGCTTGCCCTCTAGCAATTTTTCCGCCAGAAAAGGTGCCCCTGAGCGGGTCTGCCATCTTGCCTCCCTCGGCGCCACCCCCTACAATCGTCGCTATGAATCGCAACCTCCCCGCCCTCACCGAGGCCCTGGAAGATTGGCGCGACCTGGCGAGCGACCGCGACGCCGCCGAGGCCCTGCTTTCCTTTGGGGACTCCCTTCAGCGCTGGAAGCGGCTGCGGGTGCACCTGGATAAGCTGCGCAGCGACCCGCCACAGTTCGACGGGACGGACCTGGCTGCCGTCCTGGAGGAGCTTGGCAGCGCGCGCCAGCTGCGACAGCAGATCATCGAGGGGAACGAGTTGGAGGTGCTGGTCCCCACGCTGCGCGCCTTCCTGTTCGATGAGGAAGAAAGCATCGAGGAAAAGTTTGGCCAGTACCCCGCGCGCGTGCGCTACGCCGGGCATACGATTCTGGCAGAGCTATGGGGCTGGGCCCACATCGAGCGCTGGCCGCGTTACAGCCAGCGTGCCCTGGCCGGGCTGCGCCTTCTTGGCTGGCAGGCCCCCGCGCGCGACTATCCCGCCTTTGCGCGTGCCTTTGCCGACCTGCGGAGCTTTTACGAGAACGACCCCGCTGTCGCCCCCCAGCTACCGCTCAACCTGGAGATAGATCATTTTCTCGCCTGGGCCACCGAGGCCCTGGCGGCCCCGCGCCCGAAGCGGGCAGGGGCACCAGAGGCGGAGGTGCCGCCCCCGCCGCCCTCGCTGCCCGCGCGCCGCTCCTATGCCATCCGTGAGTTCGGTGCCCCCTACGATGCCGCGCCGGCCCCGCCCCATGCCTGGCCGGATCGTCCGCTCGCCGCCCCCAACGCGGAGCGGCTGGCCGAGGCGGAGGCAACGATCCGCGCCCAACTCGTGCTCCCGCCCGATGTGATCCGCCGCGCCGCGGCGCACCTTCTGGCGGGGCGCCACCTGATCCTGACGGGCGCGCCGGGCACGGGCAAGAGCCACCTGGCCTCGCTGCTGGCTGCCGAGTTGTTTGGCTACCATCCGATGCTGGTGACGGCGACGGCCGAGTGGTCAGCCTTCGATGTGGTGGGGGGGTTGGTGCCACTGGCGGGGGAGGAGGGAACGCTGCGCTACGACGTGCGCCCTGGGGTCGTCTACGAGGCGCTACGGCGCAACTGGCTGCTGGCGGCGGATGGCACGGTGCGGCGCGATGCCGAGGGAACACCGCTTCGGGTGGGTACCACGCACGACGGGCGGCAGTGGCCGGGCGTGTGGCTGCTGATTGATGAGCTGAACCGCGCCGATGTGGACAAGGCGTTCGGCGATTTGTTCACCGCGCTGGAAAGTGGCACGCTTCGGGTGCCCCGTGCGGGCACAGAGCCAAGCTTCCTCCTCCCGCTGCCGAAGGATTTCCGCTTGCTCGCCACCCTTAACACCCGCGACCGTCACTTTTTGTTCACGCTCAGCGATGCCCTCAAACGGCGCTTCGCTTTTGTGGAAATCGAGCCGCCGCCGGACGAGGCCGAGGAGCGCGCCACCCTGCTGCGCCGCGCCGCCACCGCCCTGGGCGAGCAGGGGCTGTCGCCGGACGAGGCGATGCTGGGGGCGGCGTTGGAAGACCTTCTGCCCGCCGTGCGCCTGATACGCGCCTTTCATCCGCTGGGCAGTGCGCCCTTGCTGGCCGTGCTGCGCTATGTGGGCGCCGCCCGCCAATTGGAAGGGGCCTCGGTGGGGGAGGCCGTGCAGGAAGCGGTCGTCGCTGAGATTTTGCCGCAGTTGGAAGGGCTGCGCGACCTGCCCCTGCGCCTGCTGGCCCGCCTGATGGGGGGGGAGCGGGAAGCGGCGCTTACGCTGCTGGCCGATGCCCTGGCCCATGCCTACGGCGATTCCGTGCCGCTCCGCGCGCTTCGTGCGCTCGTCACCCTGGCCGCGCCCGCCCTGGCGAGCCGCGCCGCCGCGCTGCAGCGTGCCCCCAGCACGGACCCCGCCACCCTCAACGAGGCCCTTGCCCTGCTGGACGCCCTGCGCGCCGCCGCGCCCTCCCTCCCTGCCCCGTCCTGGCAACGCGTTGCCGCCCACCTGGACGCCTGGAGCGAGGAGCGCTGAGGGGGGCTACCCCTCAGCCTCGATGTCTACGACCACCTCCTCGATGGTCTGGGGGTCGGGCAGCAGGAACGCTCGGAGGACGGGCCGATCGTCGTCGGCCAGGGAAATGATAAAGTAAAGGGTGTCCGGGTAAAGCGGCTGATCGTCGAAGGGATCAAAGGCCAGCCCCTGATCGGTCATGGACGGGTAGGCAGGCGAGGCGGGGTGGCTATGGTATAGCCCCGCCAACTCCCACCCCTGCCGCTCCATCTCCATGAAGGCGCGATGCTGTGACATCGGCTCCATGTGATAGGTGATGCGCTTGTCCCGCGCCCCGTTGACCACGGGCAGTGCCGCCACGATGCCCCCCTCCGGCTCGCGCGCCACCAGCCCGCACACCTCCTCCGGCTTGCCGCTGCGCGCGTGCGAGATCATCGCCGCCGCCTGCACCTGCGGCACCTTGATTCGCTTTTCCATCTTCACCCCCTGTTAGTCGTCCAGATACCCTTCCGCTGCCAGCAACTCCCCGTTGAGTAGCGCCGCGCCCGCGGCGCCCCCCTCCGTGTTGTGGCCGAGCGCCACATACTTCAGATCGAAGAGCGAACACTCGCGCACGCGGCCAACCGTTACCGCCATGCCGTGGTGCGCGTCGCGGTCGCGGATGGGCTGCGGGCGGTCCGCCTCGTGCCGGACGATGAGGGGCTGCGGGGCCGCGCTGGGCAGGCCCAGGCGCTGCGGGGTGCCGCGATACTCGTGCATGGCCGCCATAGCCTCATCGGGGGTGGCGCGCTCCCGCAGTTTCACGCTCATGCACACCATGTGCCCGTCGCGGCTGGCCACGCGATTGGCCTGCGCGCTGACCAAAAAGGGAGCGTCCTGGATGCTTCCCTCGCCGAGGGTCCCCAGCATCTTGCGCGGCTCGGCTTCGATCTTGGGCTCCTCGCCGCCGATGTAGGGGATCACGTTGTCCACGATGTCCAGCGCGGCCACCCCCGGATAGCCCGCGCCCGAGATCGCCTGCATGGTAACGACGAACACCTTCTCCACCCCGAACGCATCAAGCAGGGGCTTCAGCGAGAGCGTCAGCGGGATCGCCACGCAGTTTGCGTTGGTGACGATGAAGCCCTTCCAGCCGCGCGCGGCTGCCTGGTGGCGCACCAGGCCCAGGTGATCGGCGTTCACCTCCGGCAGCAGCAGGGGCACGTCGGGCGCCGCGCGAAAGGCGCTGGCGTTGCTGGAAATCACATAGCCCGCCGCAGCGAGCGCTGGCTCCACCTCCCGCGCCGGTTGGCTGGGCAGCGCGGAAAAAAGCAGGCGCGCCTCCAGCCCTGGCTCGGACGCCTGCACCGTCATGCGCGCCACCGAGGCGGGCGGGTCCCCCGGCAGTCGCCAGCGCACCGCCTCGCCGTAGGGCTGGCCGACGCTGCGCGGCGAGCCGGTCAGCGCCGCAATCTCGAACCAGGGATGGTCGGCCAGGCGGCGCACCAGCCGTTGCCCCACCAGCCCCGTTGCCCCCAGGATGCCAACTGGAATCTTGCTCATCTTCTCTCCTCTTCAGCACGCCCCCTCTCGGGCGGCGCGGCGATTAGCCTGTTCCGATACCCAAAACAAAGCGCCGCCCAACAGGCGGCGCAGCATTGCGGGCGCACGCGAGGGACCCCTTGCGCGCCCCTCGCCGAGCGCAGAGTATAAAGTTGCCGGACAATTCTGCAAATAGGGTTCCTCGTGGTTGGCCGCCCTGCCCGCTCATCTTCGTCCGCGTGCCGTCCACGCCCTGGCCATCAGCGGGATGGAGCCGTCCGGCGCGTTGACCCATGCCGGTGTTTGGCCTGGCCCGTCCATGGTCCGTCAACGCCCCACGAAAGAGCGCCGCCCCTTCTTTTTTTGCGCCTACACGCCTGGGGCACCGGGGCCAACCCCCAGCAGGGCCAGGAGGAAACAGAGCATCCCGATGACAAGCGTCATCGTCAGCGCGGCGACCGCGACGCGGTAGGTCATGTCGCCATCGTCCGCCCTGAACCATGTCACGAAGACGCGTGCACGCCCCCCCATGCCGGGGGCGCCGCTCCCACCTGGCAATGCAAAAGGGCGAGTTTTTGGTGGATCCGCCTCTTCCACCCTCAGCGCTGCGCGCAGTTCCTGCTCGATCGAGAGGGCGGCCGATTCCCGTGGGCCGGACTGTGGGATAGGCTCCAACTCGGCATCCGCCATCGGCACGAGCGCCGCCTGCTGCCCAAAGCGGGCGCGCATCTGGAGGAGCCCCTGCTGCGCCCGCTGATTGTTGGGGTCTAGCTCCAGCACGCGCTCCAGAGCCCTCATCGCCTCTTCTGGCTCCTCCACCACGCCGGAAAGCCAGAGCCACCCAACGGCATTGTTGGGGTCAAGGTCCACCGCCGCCCGCAGGAATTCACGGGCGCGAGCATTGTTGCCGCGCTGTGCCGCCTCCTGCCCCTGTCGAATCAGCGTCATTACCTGCTCATCAATCATTGGGGTGCTCCCTGCTATCCGCCTTGTCGCTTCGCATGATACCACCGCCCAAGCGGAGATGCAACGCCCATGAGGGGCCTGCGCGCCACTCGTCACGCTACCGAGTCTGGCTCGTCCTGACCCTGCTTCAATTCCTGCTTGAGGGCAGCCAGTTCCTCCTCGACCGCCCGCTCGCGGCGGGCGCGCTCCCGCTCGGCGCGCGGGTCGGGCGGCAGGTTGCCCACATCGCGCAGGGTGGCGAGCAGTGCCTGTTCCACCTCGACGGCCAGTGCCATGCCAGCGCCCCTCACCCATGCGCGTGCGCTGGCATGGTTGCCCTGCTCCTCCGCCAGTTGCCCCAGCGCTTCCCGCGCCACCGTGAGCAGCTCGGCGTGCCCCGCCTCCCGCGCCAGCCGCTCGCTCTCGCGGAGGGCCAGCAGGGCGCGGCGGGGGTCGCCCGCCTCCCGTAGCGCCTGACCCAGATCAGCCAGCACCAGGGCGCGCTCGGCGGGCATTTCTTCCAGCAAACGTGCCGCCATCGCGAGATCGGCCAGGGGCGAGCGCCCCGCCTGGAGCGCGAGGGCGGCGCTCCTATGGAGCATCAGCGCGGCCTGGCGCATCTCGCCGCGCGCCACATGCTGCTGCGCGTCCTGCCGCAGCCGCTCGGTCACCTCATCTATCTCGGCCCACGGCTCGGGCGCAGGCTCGGCAGCAGGCGGGGGCAGCAGTAGAAGGTCATTCATGGGTCGGTGTCCAGGGGGAGCAGGGTGCGCTACAGCAGGGCGCGTCAGCCGCCTTGCCAGCCTCAATCCTAGCGCAGCCCGCCGCAAATGACGAGAACGGATGCTGCCCCAGAAGGATGCATCGGGGCGGGAAGCGCGCTATGATTACCCCATCGGCATACGCTCCGGAGAATTTGAATCATGCGAGCTACTCTGCTTGTTCTGCTGCTGGGGGTGCTGGTCGCGTGCAGTGCTGGCCCTGGAAGCGGCCCATTGCCCCTCCCCCGGCCCACCCCCACCGCGGCCCCGCTTCCCCCAACCGAGACCCTCGTACCGCTGCGGGAGCCGACCCCCCCGTCCGCTACCCTGCTGCCCCGCTCGCTTTACTTTTTGAGTGGGCCGGAGGGGGCGCAGCAGGTCTGGCGGCTGGAAGCCGATGGCATCACGGCGACCCAACTGACTGACGAGGCAGAGGGCATCAGCGACTTTGATGTGTCGCCGGTGGATGGGGCGCTGGTGTACGTGCGGCGGGGCGGCCATGAGTTGATCCGCACGGACGGGTCGGGGGGGAACCCTACCTCCCTTTATACCATGCTGCCGCAGGAAGACCCTGGAAGCCCCCTGGTCACCATAGCTATCCGCGCCCCACGTTGGTCACCGGATGGGAGCCAGGTCGTCTTTGGACTGAATGGGGTCAACATGATCCCCGCAGGCGGGGGCGAGCGACAGCTGCTGCTGGCAAGCGACCCGCCCCCCGACCCCAACGGCGGGCGTGGGGGAGCGATCCGCTTTTACCATCCGCACTCCTGGTCGCCGGACGGCAAGCGCCTGCTCGTGTCGGTCCTTTACTTCCCGGAGGGCGGCGACCTGGCGCTCTTTGATCTGTCAACCGCCGCTCTGGCGGTTTTGCAAAGCGAGGGGGGCAACCCCTGCTGCACGCCGGGCTGGAGCGCGGATGGCAGCGTGCTCTTCCTCGGCAACGACTCGTTTGGCTACGTTCGACCCGGATTGTGGCAGGTGCAGGTGGAGGAGGGCGAGATCACTATGATCGGCGGCCCGGCGGCCCCGCAGACCGATCTCCCCCCGATCGTTGCCACCTATCCCCAGCCAGCCGCCGACGGGTTTCTTTATGCATGGCGGCGTGAGTCGGCTGCCTCCCTGACGATAGACGATCTGATGATGCAACCACCCGTCCTGCAGCGTGCCCCGTTGGCCCAGGCCGATGATCCGGCAGCCTGGCAGATCGTTCTGGACGACCCCATGCGACCCATCGAGGTGCGCTGGGCGCCGGACGGGAGCGGGGCGGTGGTGTCGGTGGATGAGGGGCAGGGGATGGAGCCGGACGGCAACGCGCTCCTCTGGGTGCCCACCGATGGCACAGCGCTCCACCCGCTTCCCGTACAGGGCAGCAGTCTTCGCTGGGGTCCGTGAGCCGTCGGGACGCCCCCACCCTCCCTTACCCGTTGTAATCCCAGGGGTCTGTCCTCTTGACAGACTCTTGATTTTTGTCTATTATTAGATAATTAGGCAAACGTCTAAATACACCAACCGTCTTGTCCTATTATGAACTGGCTCCGTTCCATGCCCGATTCTTTGCCACCAACTCACCCTACAACCACTATGGCTCGCTCGCTCTCCGCCCCCGTCGTCCAACGTTGGAAAACGTTTTTTCTGTTGATGGGCGCCGCCCTGCTGGGCACGCTGGCGCTGATGCCCTACGCGCTGGCGCTGAACCAGCCTGCCCTCGCCGCCCTGCCCTTGCCCCTATGGCTCATCGTGGTGTTGTCCGTTGGACAGACCTTGCTGCTGGTAGCGGTGGCCACGGCCCTCGGCCTGCGCTTGGGGCCACAGGTAGGGTTGGGCGCGCCGCGGCTGGACGCCCTGATCGCCCGCGACAGGAACGCGGCGCTCGAGCTTCGCGCCCTGGCGCCAGCGTGCGGTGCTGGTGGGGATCGGGGCGGCGCTCGCCATCGTCCTGCTCGAGGCGCTCCTCTTCGCCCCTCGGCTTGGGGAGCAACTCAGCGCCCTGGCGACAGCCACCCCCGCGCCCTGGCAGGGGCTGCTTGCCGCGCTGTACGGCGGCATCGTGGAGGAACTTTTGCTGCGCCTGGGGCTGATGACCACCCTGGTCTGGCTCGGCACCCGGCTCACAAGGGCCTCCCGGCCGAGCGCTACGCTGCTGTGGGGCAGCAATATCCTGGCTGCGCTGCTTTTTGGCGCGGGCCACCTGCCCGCCGTTGCCATGCTCCTGCCGCTCACGCCCCTGCTGGTAACGCGTACCCTGCTGTTAAACGCGGTGGGGGGCCTGCTCTTCGGCTGGCTATACTGGCGGAGCGGCTTGCTGGCAGCCATGATAGCCCATTTCAGCGCCGACATTGTCCTGCACGTCATCATTCCGCTGCTCGGGTAAACCTGTAACGATGAACGAAGCATTCAAAGCCCTATCGGACGGGACGCGACGGGAAATCTTGCGCTTGCTGCGCGAGCGGGACATGAACGCGGGGGAGATCGCCGCGCACTTCGATATCTCCAAACCCTCCATCTCTCACCATCTCAGCGTGCTGAAGGCGGCGGATCTGCTGCTGGTGGAGCGCAACGGTCAGGAGTTGATCTACTCCTTGAACACCACAGTCATGCAGGAGTTTGTGGCGGGCCTGCTGGAACTTTTCGGAGGACAAGATGAACAAGAGTAATTGGAGACGGGAAGGGGTTGCCTGGGTAGCCATGGCCCTCGTGGTGGTGGCCACCTTGCTCTTTTATCCGCGCCTGCCCGATCCGATGCCGATCCATTGGAACGCGGCGGGGCAGGCGGACGATTGGGCCTCGCGGCAGGTCGGCGCGTGGCTGATGCCGCTCGCCATGCTGGCTGTCTACCTGCTGCTGCTCGCGCTTCCCGCGATGGACCCGCGCCGCGCCAACATCGCACGCTTCGAGGGAACGTACAGCCTCATGCGAGTCGGCACTACCCTCTTCTTCGCCTACATGCAGGGGGTGATCCTATACGCCACCTCACGCGGGGGGAACGATCTCCCGGTGGGCTTGATTACAAGCGGCGTGGGGGTGTTGTTCCTCCTGATAGGCAACTACATGCCGCGCATGCGCTCCAACTGGTTCATGGGCATCCGCACGCCGTGGACGCTGGCCAGCGAGCATGTCTGGCGGGCCACGCACCGTTTGGGGGGGCGCCTGTTCATGCTCGCTGGGGTGGGGATGCTCCTGCTGCCGCTCTTTCCTGCTGAGTGGATCGGCTGGCTGATCATCCCGCTTATCCTGATCGCCTCCTTCGTGCCTATCGCTTATTCCTACTGGGTGTTCCGGCGCGAGCAGGCGTCGGAGCCCCCTCATCGCGCCGTCTAGCCCGGGTGCGCGGCTAGGGGGCGAGCGCCCCCTGGACAAACTGATCGGTATACAACTCAGCCAGGGGGATTGCCTGGTCGAGCAGCCCTGCCGCAATCATGAAGGCCTGGCTATCCTCCCATGCGCTGAGGGGGAGGATGCCAGGGGTGTCGTTCTGCCAGAAGGGCAGCGTTGCCTCCAGCACGGCACGCTGCCCTGCCGCGTTGTCCCCCCCCGCTTCCGGCACCCACTGCTCGGTTACAATGGCAAAGGCTTCGTCGGGATGGTCCAGCGTATCCTGGATACCTCGCAAAAGCGCACGCGCCATTCCCTGCACCAGGGCTGGCTCCTCCTGGATCGTGAGTTCGTTGGTAATCAGTCCGTTGGACACCAAGTCAACATAATCTGCTACATAGAGCGTGCTGGGGGTATAGCCCGCTCCCTCCAACTGGATAGGCTCGTTGGTCGCATAGACGACCACTGCATCCACCTGTCCCTCCACCAGCACAGGCACCTGATTGAAGCCAATCGCTTCCAACTGGATGGTATCGCTGTCGAGGGCGGCCGCCTGAACCAGCGCCAGCCACCCTATATAGTTTGCCCCGAACAGCCCCGGCAGGCCGACCGTTAGCCCTTCAAGCGCCTTCGGATTGCTGAGGTCATGCTCGATGGAGGTAACCGCCACTGGGTAGCGCCTATACCAATTCGCTACATACCGGATAGGCAGCCCGTTGGCGCGGGCCAGGAAGACCTGCTCCCCGCTGCCGATGGCGAATTGGAGTTCGTTCGCTGCGACCAGTTGTACCAGGTCGTTTTCCATAGCATAGTCAAATGCAATCTCGATTCCCTCCTCGGCAAAGTATCCTTTTTCCGCCGCCACGTAAAATGGTGCGAATTGGACGTTTGGAATATATCCCATAGCGAGCGTGACCGGGCGCAGCGTGGCTGCGCCGGTGGCGGCGGGAGAAGGAAGGTCGGACGGGGAAGGAACCGACGCAGCAGGGGCCTGGCTGCACGCAGCGAGCAGCATAAGCAACAGGCCCAGGAGAAGGGTGAGAGGGGGATAGATCAAGCGGCGCATAAAACCTCTGATTCACGGGAGAGGGACTGTGAAAAGCGAGCGGGACAGGCGAGCAACCGGATGGGGGTCAACGCTGCCAGCGGACGACGCGGCGCTCGATAAGGGTGACCAAGCCGTACAGCGTGAGCGCCATGCCTGCCAGGGTGAAGAGGGCAACGAAGAGCAGCGGGGTGTCGTACAGACCGCCGCGCGCGATGTTGATGAGCGCGCCCAGTCCTTCCCGCGCGCCTATAAATTCGCCCACCACTGCCCCCACGACCGCCAGGGTGACGCCCAACTTGATCCCGCCAAAAAGCACAGGCAGGGCGGCTGGCACTTCCAGCCACCAGAAGCGTTGCCAGGCCGAGGCGCGAAGCATGGTCATTAGTTCCAGCCACTCCCGATCCACCGAGCGCACCCCGACTATGGTGTTGATCAGAACCGGGAAGAAGACGATCAGGGCGCACACCATGACTTTGCTTGCAATGCCGAAGCCAAACCAGACCACCAGCAATGGCGCGACAGCCACCACCGGCACCGCCTGCATGGCGGCCAGCCACGGGGCTACCCAACGCTCGGCCACAGGATGCTTTGCCAGCCCATAGCCCAGGGCGGTGGCCGACACAAAGCCTAGCCCGAAGCCCAGCAACGTTTCTGCCAGCGTGACGCGAAGGTGCTGCCAGAGCAGGCCGCTGCGAGCGACTGCCACAAACTTGGCAGCCACCGCGCTCGGTGTGGGCAGCACGAAGGTGGGGTACTCGCCGACGAGAACCACCGCCTGCCAGAGTGCCAGCAGAAGCAGCAGCCCCCCCAGCAGGGAGCCCTTTTCCCAGGCCACGCGGCGCCTCGTTGGCCTGCGCCCAAGGGAGAGGCCATGGAGTGTGGCCGCTTTTTGTCCCTGCAACTTGTTGTTCACCATCGGCTTCCTCCCAACAAAAAAACCCAGAAAGTCGTTTGACCTCCGGGCAGGGAGCAAGGCAGGGCAACGCAGCAAGCACCTTCCCCGCCGCGCCAACAAAAGGCCCGACACACGGCTCGCAAAAAGCGAGGAGCGGTCGGGCAGGTTGCCTGTTGGCAAGCAGGAAGGCGAACAGCACTGGCCATCCAGGGATGGTCAGGTGTGCCCCATCAGCCGCAAGCACAGGGTCCAGGCAGAACGATAGCCATCGGCCATGCTCCACCCCCACCCTGGCGGCTGTTACCTTCTTCCATCCGGACTGTACCGTCGGCCCCGGTCTCTCACCGGATCTGCCCCCCCTGTATGGCTGGCACGAATCGTGGGATCGGTGCCTGTAGCCGGCCAGAGGGCGCTCGCGGGCTCCTGCGCGTGCGTCGCACAGTTACCGCCGGTCGGGAATTGCCTTGCGGCTCACCCTGCCCTGAAGGTTCACTATTGAATTGTGTGCAAGAAGTGTACCTGTGCCCAGGGTCCATGTCAACCCATTTGTTCGGGCCGCGTCGTTGTCGGCCGCCCGCCTTGCGTTTGGCCTTTGCCTGGATTGGCTTATCATGGAGGGTATGGAGCAATGGGTAGTCCTGTCCCCCCACTTTGATGACGGCGTGCTCTCGTGCGGCGGGCGCATCGCGATGCAGTGTGCGTCGGCTGTTCCCGTGCGCGTGATCACCCTCTTCGGGGGCGCGGCGGGCGATGAGGTACCCCCCTTCGCCCGCGTGCAGCATACCATGTGGGGCGATCCGCCTGACGCCAACCTGCTGCGCCGCGCGGAGGATCGCGCGGCCTATGCGCGGCTGGGCTGTGCTGACGTGCATCACCTTGACGCGCCCGATGCGGTTTACCGCCTTGGCCCTGATGGGGCCGCGCTCTACGGGAGCGAGCAGGCCATCTTCGGGCCGATTCACCCCTACGAAGCAGCCTATCCCGAGGCCCTGGCAGAGCTAACCAGAGCGCTGTTGCCGGTGGATGCCACCGTCCTGGCACCGTTGGGCGTCGGGAACCATGTGGATCACCAACTGGCGCGGGCGGTGGGCCTTGCCTTGCTGAAGGAAGGGTGGCGGGTCGGCTTTTACGAGGAATTGCCCTATATCGAGCGATCGGGGGCCGTGGCGCACGCAGTGCGGGAACTGCACGATTGGCAGCCGGAAGCCTTCGCTCTGTCGGACGGGGCGCTCGGCATGAAGATCGAGGCGATGGCATACTATCGAAGCCAGGTGCCCGTTCTCTACGGTGACGAGCGCGCCATGGGGCAACGCATTCGTACTGCCGCCATCACCACTGCAGGGGGCACGGGCCTTGCCGAGCGTGTCTGGTGGCCACCGATGAGCCATCCCTGATCTGCGCTTGATCGGTCAGGTGTTGCCAGAAAAGCTTCAGTGTTCAGCAGGCCAGTGGGGGGAACCATGTCGGAGACAGTGCGCGTGTTTGTGGCCGTTCAGCCATCGGAGGAGGTGGCCGAGGCGATCTGGCAGGTACAGGAGCACCTTCATCAGTTTCCGCCCCTCCAAGCGTTGCGCTGGGTGGACCCAGACGATGCGCACATCACGCTCAAATTTCTGGGCGATGTGCCGATTCCGACGCTGCCCGCCATTGTTGAGGCGCTCGATGGCGTAGCGGCCTCGTGGGAGCCCTTCCCAGCCAAACTGGGCACGCTGGGTGCTTTTCCCAACGTTCATCGCCCCGACACGATCTGGTTGGGGGTGGAGGAGGGGGAGCGAGCCCTTCATCATTTGTACAATGCTGTAGAAGTGAGCTTGAAACGCATAGGGTTCAAGCCGGAGCGCAAGCCGTTTCACCCCCACCTCACGTTGGCGCGCGTGCCTAAATCGTGGGGCAGCAGCCAGCAGGCGGCCGCTGGCGAGTTGATAGGCCCTACCGCGATTCCGGATCTGCCCGCTTTTACCGTCGAGGCGATAGCGCTCATCCGTTCCACGCTGACCCCGGAGGGCTCCATCTACCAGCGGCTGGCCAACGCGCGCTTTGGTGAGGTGGATCCTTTGGGCGACGATGACTGGGAAGATGAATTGTAACGACAGGTGGCGGGAACAGGCCCCATAGAAAAGCAGTAGGCCGGCTGGTAAGGGTTGCTGCTAACAATAGCCTTGAGCAAGTGAGGAAAAAGCATGGCACAGTTTGAGCGGATGGCTGTCTTTTCGGGCATGGCGCATCCTGCCCTGGCCGAGCAGGTGGCCCAGAGCCTCAAGCGCCCGCTGGGCGAGATCGTGGTGCGCCAGTTCCGTGATGGCGAGAGCCGCGTGCAGATCATGGATGACATCCGCGGGGCTGATGTGTTTCTGGTGCAGCCCACCTCCCCGCCGGTCAACCAAAATCTGATGGAACTGCTGGTCATGGTGGATGCCGCGCGGCGGGCGTCGGCGGGGCGTATCACGACGGTGATCCCCTACTATGGCTACGCGCGGCAGGAAAAAAAGACGAGCGGGCGCGAGCCGATCAGCGCCAAACTGGTTGCCAACCTGCTGACCATGGCCGGCGCCAACCGCGTGCTGACCATGGACCTGTCTGCGCCCGCCATCGAAGGCTTCTTCGACATCCCGGTGGATCACCTGACCATGATCCCGCTACTGGCAAAGCACGTTTCAAAGCTGAATCTGGAAGATGTGGTGGTTGTTGCGCCCGATGTGGGGGCCGTGCAGCGTGCTGATCGCTTCCGGCAACTGTTGGGGGGGGTGCCGCTGGCCATCCTCTTCAAAGATCGCCCGCGCCCCGACGAGGTGACCGTAGAAGGCATGGTGGGCGAGGTGGCGGGTCGCAACGTGGTATTGGTGGATGATCTGATCTCGACCGGCAATACCCTAATCGCGGCGGCGGAAAAGGTACGAGCGCAGGGCGCTCTCCGCATCTTTGCAGTGGCCACCCACGGTGTCTTCGCTGAGTACGCAATCGAGCGATTGCACGACAGCTTGATCGAGCGGACCATTGTTTCCGACACCATCCCCGTTCCGGGCGACGGGGCCTCCCTGGAAGTGGTCCCTGTCGCGCCCATGCTCGCCGAGGTGATCAATCGTGTTCACTTTGGCATCTCCGTGAGCGATCTGCTTCGCGACCTGACCTGAGAGCCAGGTTGACCCCCAGGCTACCGGTGCTGTCTCCCTGAGGCCCCATGGCAGGGGGCTATCTCACACTACTATTTTGGAAAACTGACTACAATCTTGGTAGGTCCGTTTTGTGCCCATGTTGCTTGGGGATAGATAATGAATCAGACAAGTAAAACACGTATCCTGGTAGTCGAAGATGACAGAGGGTCTGGAAGGCTCCTGGAGCGCATCCTTACCACTCATGGCTACGAGGTGACTCTTTCTTTAACAGGTGAGGATGGGTTTGACAAGGTTGTGCGCTGGAAGCCCCACCTGCTCATCACCGATCTGTTGCTTCCGGGGATGGATGGGTACACACTGGTTCGGCAGGTGCGCCAACGCTCCGAAACGCACACGCTGCCGGTTCTCATGCTCACCTCCCTATCGGATCGGAGCAGCAAGATAGAAGGGTTCGAGGCGGGCGCAGATGATTATCTGAACAAGCCTTTCGAGCCAGACGATCTGATCTATCGCGTGAAGAGCCTGCTGGCGCGCGCTGAGGCACGGGCCCAGCCCGGGCTGGCCCTGGGGCAGCGGAGCCGCGTGATCGTCTTTTTCAGCGGCAAGGGGGGCGTCGGCAAGACTACCATCGCCGCAAACCTCGCCATTGCCCTTTACCAGCAGACGCGCAAGCGGGTCATCCTCTTCGATGCTGATTTTTCCTTCGGTGACGTAGGCGTACACCTGAACCTCCCCAACCAGCCAAATGTTTTTGACCTTGTCCCCGAGGGCCACAACCTGGACGTGGAGGTAGTCCGCCAGGTGCTGCTTCCCCATCCATCAGGCATCTTCGTGCTGCTCGGTCCGCCCCGCCCCCAGCAGGGCGAGCAGATCACCGCCGCCATGATCGGACAACTGCTGCCCCTGCTCGCAGAACTGGGTGATTTTATAGTCATTGACGGACAGCCCGCCTATGATGAGCGGATGCTCCTGCTGCTAGAGCGGGCCGATGACATCATGCTTGTCGTGACGCCGGAGGTTGGCCCCATCCGCAACACCAGCCTCTTCCTGGACCTGGCGGAGATGCTGGACCTGCCCCGTCATCGCATCCACATCCTGCTCAATCGCGCCGACTCCCGCGTGGGTATCGAGAGCACCGATATCGAGCGCATCCTCAAGCACCCCATCGAGCATCACATCATGAGCGGGGGGCGCGGCGTCGTCCTGAGCGTGAACCAGGGGGTCCCGCTCATCTTTACCCACGCCGAGCACCCGCTTTCCCGACAGATCACCCTCATCGCCCAACAATTGACCGGCGTCCGCGTGCGGACCTGAGCCATCCAGCCCGAAAAGAAAAAAGCTCGCGCCAGACAGGCGCGAGCTTTTGTTTTCAGTGCGCGGCGTGGGAGCCTACATTTCTAGGTAAATCTTCCAGCATTCCGGAATCTCGCCGCTGACCACCAGGTAGCCGACCCGGGGAATCTTCGGCTCCCAGCGCAGGCGCATGCCCGCCTCGTGCGGCGTCCGGTCCGCCTTGCGATGGTTGCACCCTTTGCACGCGCACGCCGTGTTGCCCCACGTGTTGCCCCCGGTGCGGCTGCGCGGCACAATGTGATCAATCGTGAAATCGCCCTTGCTCAGGGTGCGCCCATCGCGCCAGTCACCGGGGCGCAGGCCGCAATAAACACAGGTGAAGTTGTCCCGCTCCAGCACGCCCGGCTTGGACCACGTGGCATTGCGGCGCGGCACCGCTATGTAGCGGCGCAGCCGGATGACGGTTGGCACGCTCAGCGTCACACTGGGGGAGCGGAAGCGTGCAGCCAGAACGTCCGTCACCGGCTCGACCGTACCGCGCACCAGCATCTGCAGGGCGCGCGTGGCGGGTAGCACCTTCAGTGGCTCATAGGATGCGTTCAGCAAGAGGACTCGGGCCATGATCGCTCGGAAAAAAGGGTGTACGGGTTCGAACGTTGGTCACGGCAAAAAGTATACTTAGATGGCTCGCTCAAGTCAACAGGCTGTTGATTGCCTGTTGACTAAACGCCGTCCTTCTAGGCGACCTGGGCGGCAAGGGGCCCGGCCTTATAGGTGCGCGGGTGCGTGACCCACAAAGCCATAGGCTGGCTGCGGCTGGCAACATGGGCGGCGCGCCGCTCCGCAAAGGCTGGGTCCAACTGCGATAGCGGTATTCCATTCCCCCCGCAGAGCACTGTCGGATCAATGGCCCGAATCTTTGTCATGGTTGTAAAGTCGTGCTCGCTTCCATTCAAGACAACCACCGTGTCGGTGTTCAGGTAGGAAAGCAACCTGCGAATCTTCGGGTCGCGCAGGCGGTGCAACTGCTGCCAGAGCGCGCGGTCCGTTCCATACCAATCCTGCTCGTGGATATAGCCAGATTCCACAGCGTGGCGCATGGCGTGGGCCAGCACCCAATACAGCGCCACCTCGCGGGGGGAGGACCACATGCGTTCGTCCATCTCGATATAGGTGTCGGCCATCCAGCGTGCGGCCGCAAGATCGTCCACCACGATCAGCCCCTCATGCGTCGTCAGGTGGCTGAGCAGCCAGCCCAGTTGCTCGCGCGTGCCAAGCCCCGATGGGACGAGGGTACGCAGAAAATAATCCACTCGGTCCGCGCACAACAGGGGCTGCGGCTGCTCCAGCAGGGGAAAGGTGCCCGTGTCGGCTTCGAGCAAATGCCAGTCGAAACCGAAGCGCTCCAGGGTGGCGGGAACGCTGGAGCGCTCCATCACCTCGTGCCACTTGCGGTCGTGGTAGCTCACCTCGTGCTCGGCGTACACAAAATCTACCACATGTGAAAATGCGGTGTGCGATATATCATGGAGTAGGCCCGCGATTTGCTCTTGGAGCGGGGCGCCGAGCCGCCGCAGCAGGAGCGCTACCCCGATGGAGTGCTCGAGTCGCGAAAAATTAGGTGCTATGCCCAGCAGCCCGCTCACTCCCGATTGGGAAATGCCGCGCAGCCGCTGCATGGCAGGCGTCCCCAACACCGCCTCGAGCACTGGCTCGGCCAGTGGCGTGATCCCATATACTTCATCATGAATCGTAATCATCTCCCCTCCTGGCGGGGCATCCAAGCAACTTTTACACCCGAATAGGGTCCAAATCGTAGGGAGGGTCGGGCCAAATCGCAAATGTGCCTGACATATAGGGGTACTAAGCCCCTTGCAGTTGCCCCGCTCTCCTCCTATAATGGCGCCGAAGGAGATACAAGATGAGCAACCCGATTGATTCATTAGAAAAGAAGTTTGAACAGTTCATCGAGCGCCCGCTGATGCGCCTCTTCGGCGGTCGGTTGGAACCTTCTGACATCGCCAAGCACTTGAGCCGCGCGCTGGAAGATGAGCGCCAGGTTTTCTCGGGCAAGCTCATTGGCCCTAACCTGTACCAAGTCAAGCTTTCGACCGAAGATGCGGAAAGCTTCAAGAGCTACCAGGAAACGTTGCGCCAGGACCTGTCAGACTATCTGATTGATCTGGCCCAGCGACGCGGCATCACGCTGCTGGGTCGTCCAGAAATCGAGTTTCTTCCCACGCCGGACATGGGTCGCGGGGACATCGAGGTGCACGCGCAGCTAGTGGACCGCAGCACCGAGGGGCACACGCGGCAGTTCACCCAGCCCATCCAGGCGGTGGCAGTTGATGTCCCACAGGAAGTGACCTCCGCTGCCTGGCTGGAATTACCGGATCGCACGGTGGCCCTCAATCAGCCCTTCATGAGCCTGGGGCGCAGCATTGACAATGACATCATCCTGGAAGGGGACGATGTTAGCCGCCATCATGCCGAGATCAAGCTAAAAAGCGGAAACTATGTGGTGACCGATTTAAAGAGCGCCAACGGCACGCGCGTCAATGGCCAACGCATCACCGAGTGCGTGCTCCGCCCTGGCGATGAGATATGCCTGGCAGCCATCTGCATGACGTTCAGGCGGCCGGAACCCAGGCAGGGTGCCCAGCGATGAGCGCTGTCTTGTTTTCCCTGCGCCTCGTCTTGATCGTGTTGTTGTATGCCTTTCTCGCCCTGATGGCGTGGCTGATCTGGCGCGAGCTGAAGCAGGCCAGTGCCGCCACGCCCAGTGCATCCGCGGCACCGCGCGGCGCGCGGCTGACGGTTGTGGCATCGGGGGACAGCGGTTACGCCGAAGGGCAGCAGTTCCCGCTTCAAGCGGTCACGACGCTGGGCCGTGATTTAAGCAACGATATAGTGATTGCCGATGGCTATGCGTCGTCTCGCCATGCGCGTATCGAGCGGCGGGACAATGGGCGTTTCTGGTTGATTGACGTGGGGAGCAGCAATGGGACCCTGCTCAATGGCCAGTCGGTTCGCCCCAACGCGCCCGCCGCTCTCGACCCGGGCGACGTCATCGCCATCGGTAAGGTCGAGATCAAGGTGGGGTAGGGCGTTCGATGGATCCCCTGGTCGGTCGGATACAGGCTTATCTGCGGGCCAGCGCGCGGCAGCGGTACGAGGCAGTGCGCGTGCCCCCCTTCACGCTCTTTTTTCACCCGACCGACCCCAGCGACAGCTACAACTATGCCATCCCGGATGACAGCCTGGGAGGCGCCCTGGCTGAACCCCTCGCGGTAGTGCGGGCCGCATTTTTAGAGCGGGGGCGCCTGCCGCGCTTCGAGTTTGTTGAGGCTGTGGCCCCCACCCTCGCCCCCGCCTTGCTTGTGGCAGGCTTTGAGGAGGAGTCGAGCCAACCGCTCATGGTCTGCACCCCGCAGAGCTACCGCCCCGCCCCACCGGTGCCCCATCTTACCATAATCAGCCTGGACGAGGGGGCACGATCCGAAGAGGTGCAAGCCTTTATCACCGTGCAGCGGCAGGGGTTTGGCTCGCCAGATAGCCCACCGGCAAGCCAGGAGGAGGCGGAGCGCTTCCGACCCATGCTGCGCCACGGTCTCGCCTTCTTGGCGCGCGTGGAAGGGGAGGCGGCAGGCGCCGCCATGGCCACTGCGCCGCTCGATGGCGTGACGGAGCTAGTGGGTGTAGCCACGCGTGTGCCCTATCGCCGCCGAGGGGTAGCCACTGCCCTGACGGACCATGCCCTGCGTGCCAGCTTTGACCGTCAGGTAGAGGTGGCCTGTCTCACCGCCGAGGATGAGCGAGCGGGGCGGGTTTACGAACGGTTGGGCTTCCACCCCCAGGCAACCATGCTGGCCTTTCGCGCGGCACCTGAGGCCCAGTAAAGAGGAGCGAGCCGGATTGCGATGAACGATACCCTCACCGCCGTGCCTGGCCTGCGGGTGGGCCACTACACCAACCTGGATGCCGCCACCGGTTGCACGGTGATCCTGGCAGAGGACGCGGCAGGGATGGGCTGCGGCGTGGATGTGCGGGGGCAGGCGCCCGGCTCGCGCGAGCATGCCTTGCTGGCCCCGGGGCGCTTGGTTGAGCGCGTGCACGGCATCCTGCTAACGGGCGGCTCCGCCTTCGGGTTGGCGGCGGCGGATGGGGTGATGCGCTGGCTGGAAGAGCGCGGGCATGGGCTGCCTGTCGGGGTGGGGGTGGTGCCCATCGTGCCTGCGTCGGTTATCTTTGATCTGGCCCTGGGGGAGCCCGTGCGCCCTGGCCCGGCTGAGGGCTACAGCGCCTGCCAGGTTGCCTCGCGCGAGGAGGTGGCGGAGGGGAACGTGGGGGCGGGTACGGGCGCCACGGTGGGGAAGCTACTCGGACCCACCCAGATGGTCAAGGGTGGGCTGGGCTCCGTCTCGCTACGCATCGGCGGCAATGTGACGGTGGGTGCCCTGGCAGTGGTGAATGCCTTCGGGGACATTATTGACCCCTCATCCGGCGAGATTATTGCTGGGACGAGGCGCCCGCAGGTGGGCGGCTTCCTCCATACCGCACGCGCCATGCGCTACAACCTGGACCAGAGCGCCCTTGCCCCTTTTACCCACACCACGTTGGCTGTCGTCGCCACCGACGCCCCGCTCGACCGTGCCCAATTGACCATGCTGGCAAGCGCCGCGCATGACGGGATGGCCCGTGCCATCAACCCGGTGCACACCCTGCTGGATGGCGACACGGTTTATGCGCTTTCGACCGGCAACCACGGAGGGGGCAACCTGGCTGCCCTTGCTAGCGTTGCCGCCGAGCTGCTCAGCGAGGCTATCCTGAGAGCGGTCCGCGCCGCCGAGTCGCTCCACGGCGTGCCCGCCCTGCGTGACCTTTGAGTGAATCGAGGAAGGGCGTAACCCATGTCCTTGCGCCCCAACCCTGGCACGTCCCCCCGCGCGCGCCTGCCGGACTCGGTAGCCTGCCTGCCATTGGAGGCGGATCAACCCCTGCTGCCCGGCCTCGCCACCAACTGCTTCCTGATCTTCACTTCGCGCGGCACGCTCGTGGTGGACCCGCCCTCCGCACGCCCGGCAGCGCTGGATGCCATCCAGGCGGCGGCGCGCGGCGCGATCGTGGCGATCCTGGTGACCCACACGCACCCGGACCATATAGGGGGCGTGGCCGCCCTGGCCCAGCGTACCGGCGCAGGCATCTTCGCGCACCCACGCGCTTTGCCCTTTCTGCCCGGCGGGTTTCTGTTCCAGCCCCTCCCGCACGGAGCCGAGCTAGAGGGGTGGCAGGTGCTCCATACGCCCGGCCATCGTGAGGACAGCCTTACCTTCTTTTCCCCGGAAAGCGGCTGTGCGATTGTGGGCGATCTGGTGGCTGGCTTCGGCACCGTGGTCATTGATCCGCCTGACGGAGACTTGTTGGACTATCTGGGGTCGCTCCGCTTTCTGCGCGACGAGGTGCGACCTGCCCTGCTTGCACCGGGGCATGGGCCACTGGTGGACGACCCGCCTCTCCTCCTCTCCTACTTTATCGAGCACCGTCTGGCGCGCGAGCGGCGCGTGCTGGCCGCCCTGAGCGACAGGGCCGCGCCGCTGGACGTGCTGCTGCCCGTGGTCTACGCTGACACCTCCCCGAGTCTTTACCCCCTGGCCGCGCGCTCGCTCCTCGCCCATCTTTTGAAACTGAAGCGCGAGGGACGGGCGCGCGAAGAAGCGGACGGATGGGCGCTTTCCGCAGGGGGGGCCTGACCGCGCGCAGGTGGGTGACGGAGGGGGCATTGAATCGCCCACGAGCACCGCAAGGGGCAAAATGCTTGCTGTTGCCCCCGCCACGTGCTATAGTACGACGCTTTGGCCGGGGACGTACTGCCCAGACGGTGGTGCTCGGCGATTTTCCAGGTTATACGTGAGCATTGACAGCCCCGGATGAACTCTTCGCGCACTCGCCTACTTGTTGGTGCCCTCGTCAGCATTGCGCTGCTCGGGTGGGTTCTGGTACACACAGATTGGAACGAGATCGCAGCCCGCCTGCGCGATGCGAATCCGCTTCTGTTGCTGGCCGCGTTCGGCTTGGTCTGCCTAGGGGTGGCGTTTCGTGCGTGGCGGTGGGGGATCATGCTGGAGCCCGAAGATCCAACGCTCTCCTATGGCACCCTGTTCGACATCGTCAATCTCGGCTATTTTGCCAACAATATCCTGCCCGCCCGCCTGGGCGATATCCTGCGTGCCTACCTGGCAGGGGAGTGGACGCAGGTTTCTCTGGCTTTTGCGCTTTCCACCACCGTGGTCGAGCGGCTGCTGGACACGATCATCGTGATCTTGATGCTCTTCGGCATGCTTCCCTTCCTCCCCGTCCCCCCTGTTGCCGCGCGCAGCGGCATCGTGCTGGGGCTGCTGGTGCTGGTGGGCGTGGGGGTGCTGGGGGTGGCGGCGTGGCAGCGGGAGCGGAGCGAGCGATTGGTTCAGGCAGTGCTGCGCCCGTTGCCCCTGGACGAGACGCTGTGGGGGGCGCGGCTGGTATCGTTGCTGGATGGCTTCGCACTGCTGCGGCAGCCTGGCCGCTTCGTGCGGGTGCTGTTCAGCTCTGCTATGGTGTGGGCCTCGGCGATTGGTTCGTACTGGGTAACGCTGCGTGCCTTTGATTTGCCGGAACTGGGGCCGATGAGTGCTGCCTTCACCATCAGCCTGGCCGCGCTCGGCATGGCAGCCCCCAGCGGTCCGGCCTCGGCTGGTACCTTTGACGCCGCCGCGGCTGGGGCGCTGATTATCCTGGGGGTGGCGCCTGGGTTGGCGGGCGGCGTGGCCGTCGTGCTCCATGCAATCAACTTTCTTGCGGTGACGGCCCTAGGGCTGTGGACGATGGCGCGGCGAGGCATCACATTGGGCACCCTCGCGCAGCGGGCCGAGGCCAGCGCCAGTGCGTCCGACGGCTGACGAAGAAGATGGACGGGGAACAGAGATGGCACGAATAACTATTACCGGAGGGGCAGGGTTCATCGGCTCCAACCTGGCACATCGCTTGTTGCGACAGGGCCACGAGGTGACGATCTTTGACAACCTGTCGCGTTCCGGGGGCAGCAGCAACATAGCCTGGCTGCGCGAGCAGTTTGGCGAATCGAGCTTTCGCCTCGTTCGGGGCGACCTGCGCGACTTTGATGTCTTGCGCCAGGCGATTGAAGGCGCCCAACGCGTCTACCACCTCGCCGGGCAGGTGGCGGTGACCACCTCGGTGCGCGACCCGCGCTCTGACTTCGAGGACAATGCCCTGGGCACCTTCAACGCCCTGGAAGCGGCGCGGCTAGCCGGCGATGACCCGATTTTCCTCTACTCCAGCACCAACAAGGTCTATGGGGGCATGGAGCACATCGGCTTAGTGGAGCAGGAGAGCCGATACGCCTACGCGGATTTTCCGCGCGGCATCCCGGAAACGGCGCCGCTCGACTTTTATTCGCCCTACGGCAATTCCAAAGGGGCGGGCGATCAGTACACCCGTGACTATCATCGGATTTACGGGCTCCGCTCTATAGTCATGCGCCAGTCGGCCATCTACGGCTACCGCCAGTTTGGGATTGAAGATCAGGGCTGGGTGGCCTGGTTCATCATCGCGGCCCTGAAGGGGCGGCCCATCACCATCTATGGCGACGGCAAGCAGGTGCGCGACGTACTGTTCATTGACGATCTGCTGGATGCGTACGAGGCCGCCGTGCAAAACATTGAGCGCTCGGCGGGGCAAATCTTCAATGTCGGCGGCGGCCCGGCACACAACATCTCGATCTGGCGCGAGTTTGGTCCCCTGCTCGAATCGCTCCTCGGCCACCCGCTCCCTGTTTCCTATGGCGAGTGGCGCCCGGGGGACCAGCCGGTGTACATCTCCAACATTGACAAAATCGAACACGAGCTCGGCTGGTCGCCGCGCATCGGCGTCCGCGAGGGCGTGACACGCCTGATCGAGTGGACGCGAGCGCATCAGCATTTGTTCGCCCACCTGTAAGCGTTGCTCCCAAGCTTCTCCTCTTATGAAGATTCTATTTGCGATGACCTACTACCGCCCCTATGTGAGCGGTCCAATCATCTATGTCGAAAATCTCGCGCGCGAGTTGATGCGGCGCGGGCATGATGTGGCGATCCTGACCTCCCATTACGACCCCGGCCTCCCGCGGGACGAGGTCTTGGAGGGCATTCAGGTGTGGCGGGTGCCTGTGCTTTTCCGCATCTCCAAGGGCGTCATCATGCCGACGTTTATCGGATGGGCGGCGCGCACCATCGCGCAGAGCGATATCGTGGCCATCCAGGTGCCCCAGTTCGAAGCGCCCTCTGTGGCGCTGTTGGCACTGCTTCAGGGCGTGCCTACGACGATGACCTACCATTGTGACGTACAACTACCCCAGAGTAAGTTCAACCAGGTGGTGGATCGCGTCGTTCTGGCCGGCAACTTCGCCTCGGCCCTGCTGGTGGACCGGATCATCGCGTACACGCGTGATTATGCCCAGCACAGCCCGCTGCTAAGCCGCTTTATGGGCAAGGTCGAGGTGATCCCGCCGCCGGTGGAGATGGAGCCCCCTCCCCCTGCGGTCGTGGAGGGCTTTCGGGCGATGCATGGGCTGACGGGCAAGAAGGTGGTCGGCATCTGCGCGCGCTTCGCCACGGAAAAAGGATTCGAGCACCTGATCGGCGCGATTCCTCTGCTGCTGGAAGAGTTTCCCGACCTGCGCATCCTGCACGCGGGCGAGTTCGAAAACGTGATTGGCGAGCAAGCCTACCGCGAGCGGTTGCGCCCGATGTTGGAGCGCTACCGCGAGCAGTGGATTCCCCTGGGGGTGCTGGGGGGGGAGGAACTCGCTGCCTTCTTTGCTGCATGTGACGTGACAGTGTTGCCCAGCCTGAATCGCACCGAAAGCTTTGGCTTCGTGCAGATCGAGTCCATGCTCAATGGCACGCCAGTGATTGCTTCCAATCTGCCAGGGGTGCGAGTGCCCGTCCAAACAACGGGCATGGGCCTTATCACACCCATTGGGGATACCGAGGCCCTGGCACACCACATCGCCACGGTGTTGCGTCAGCCTAACGAGTTCAGCGCAACCCGTTCAGAGGTGGAAGCAGAGTTCTCGATTCGTCGCTCGGTTGATGAATACGAGCGACTCTTCCACACATTAATCGAGCAGAAGCGCTCCGATCAGCGTCGGACAGCACTTTTGCTCTCTATCCTCACAGTTCTTCTGCTGGCCCTGCTGCCGGGCCTCAACAAACGCGATTCATAACCATGGCCCCCACCTACCCCTTTCCAGCGATTGAGGCGTCCCGCCAGGATTACCTGGCAGAGCATATCCGCTCGGTTCCCACCTTTCGCGCCCTGCTGCGCGCGGTGGAGTGTCGTCTCTTTGAGGAGGCGGGCCCGTTGCCCGCTCCGGTGTTGGACCTGGGTTGCGGCGACGGGCACTATGCCAGTGTGGCCTTCGCGCGCCCGCTCTTTGCGGGGTTGGACCCCGATGAGCAGATGGTGCGCGAGGCACGCGCACGGGGGTCTTATCGCTGGCCCATGGTCGCCAGTGCCACCGAGATTCCCTTTCCCGACAACTTTTTCGGATCGGTCATTGCCAACTGCGTGATCGAGCACATTCCGGATGTGGAAGCCGTGATGAGTGAGACGGCGCGCGTGCTGCGCCCTGGCGGTCGTTTTGTCTTTGGCGTGCCCAGCCAGCACTTTGCGGAGATGCTGCTCGGCGTCTCGCTGCTACGTGAGCTAGGCTTGGACAGCATAGGGCAGGCGTATGGGGACTGGTTCAACGCGCACTCGCAGCACTTTCACACCGACTCCCCCTCGGTCTGGTTTGACCGACTGCAGCGGCACGGCCTCCGTGTGGAGCACCATGAGTATTACATCTCCGAGCGGGCGCACCAGATTTTCGATCTGCTCCACTACGCCAGCCTCCCGCGCCTGCTCAGCCGCAAGCTCACGGGGCGCTGGACGGCATTCGAGAATCCGCTCAGCCAGACCCTCTTCGACGCCCTGCTTCGTCCCTATTACCGACAAGCGCCCCCCACCCCTGGTGCCTATATTTTCTTCCACGCGCGAAAGCCGGAGGAAGGGGTATAGACCAGCGGAATAGAGCTACAAAAAACGGGCCTGCTACTCAAAGCAGGCCCGTTTCGTTTTCCTTTCCAACACAAGCGTAGGCTAGCTGTCGTCGCTGCTTTCCGTGGCGTCGTCACCGCTCATCTGACCCATACCGTCCGTGGTGTCGGTGTCGCCCATGGGTCCGCCATCACCCATGTCGCCCGTGGTGCCGGTGTCGCTCATGGATCCGCCATCACCCATACCGTCCGTGGTGCCGGTATCGCCCATGGATCCGCCATCACCCATGTCGCCCGATGGTGCCGGTATCGCCCATGGATCCGCCATCACCCATGCCGCCCGTGGTGCCGGTATCGCCCATGGATCCACCATCACCCATGCCGCCCGTGGTGCCGGTGTCGTCCGTGCCAACCATGGATCCACCATCGTCCATGTCGCCCGTGTCACCCATAGATTCCCCATCGCCCATGTCGCCACCGGTCATCCCGCCGGACGTACCGGCGTTCATCTCCTCACCGCCGCGGGAAGTGCTTTCATGGTCTGCGTCACTGGTATGGTGCGTCATCAAAGCTGCCCCTTTCATAAAGCAGTTGACGTAAGGCGGCATCGCTGCCGGAGCGCGCCATTGCGCTCTGGCAGCGAGGGAAAGCATACAGCATGCCAGAACGTGAAGCGCTACGCACCGCTTACCCTACTATTTTACGGCGCTCATACTGTTGCCTCGTCGTCGGCTGCATCCCCGCTTTCCCTGATTGCCTCATCATCCTCGTTGAAGTGGAAGAAGGTGTCAGCCAGGGGGGCGTTGTAGCTCGCCGGGTCAACCGGTGCTCCCAGGGCCGCCTCCAGCACGTCGGCAATCTCCTGCGCGAGGACGAAGCGGATAGCCTCGCGTACCTCAGGCGGTAGTTCATCCAGATCGGCCTCGTTGTGCTTCGGCAGGATGATGGTTTCCAAACCGGCACGATGGGCGGCCAGCACCTTCTGCTTGATGCCGCCCACCGGCAAGACGCGCCCGCGCAGCGTCACCTCGCCCGTCATCCCGACACTCGAATGCACCGGGCGATGGGTCAGCAGCGAGACGATCGCTGTCACCATCGTGACCCCTGCACTGGGTCCGTCTTTCGGTGTGGCGCCCGCTGGCACGTGAACATGAATGTCGTGCTTGTCGAAAAAGTCGCTCTCGATACCCAACAGCGCGGCTTTCGACCGTACGTAGGACAAAGCGATGCGCGCTGACTCCTTCATCACATCGCCTAACTGACCGGTCAAAGTCAGCCCCTTGCCGCCACTCATGCGCGTAGCCTCGATGAAGAGAATATCCCCCCCTGTAGCGGTGGCTGCCAGCGCGGTGGCAACGCCCGGAACCTCGGTGCGCTCGCGCACCTCTGCAAAGTAGCGCTGTCGGCCCAAAAACTGTGGCACCTCTTCTGGCGTGACATCAACCGCGCCCTCCAGTTCGCCCCGCGCCGCCCGCGTAGCAACCTTGCGCATGATCGCACCAATCTCGCGCTCCAGGTTGCGCACGCCCGCCTCGCGCGTGTAATCGTGAATGACGCGCAGGATCGCCTCGTCCGGCAGCACCACCTCCTCGTCCCGCAACGCATTCGCTTCAAGCTGGCGGGGGATCAAGTAGCCGCGCGCAATAAACAGCTTTTCCCGGTCGGTGTAGCCATCCAGGCGGATAATCTCCATCCGGTCGCGCAGCGGGTCTGGAATCGGCTCTAGCTCGTTCGCTGTGGCAACGAACATTACATTCGACAGGTCAAAGTCTACGTCCAGGTAGTGGTCGCGGAAGGTGTTGTTTTGCTGGGGGTCCAGCACCTCTAGCAGGGCCGATGTGGGATCGCCGCGAAAATCGCGGCCCAGCTTGTCAATCTCGTCCAACATAAAGACAGGATTGCGCGTTCCTTCCCGTTTCAGCGCCTGCATGATGCGCCCCGGCATGGCGCCGATATAGGTGCGCCGATGGCCACGGAGCTCTGCCTCGTCCCGCATGCCGCCCAAGCTCATCCGCGTGAATTTGCGCCCCAATGCCCGCGCGATGGAGCGTCCCAGGCTAGTCTTGCCTACGCCCGGCGGACCCACCAGGCAGAGAATGGCGCCCGTGCCGGGGGTGGGCACAGCCACCACCTGCTGGGTGGGCGGCGGGACGGCACCCGTCTCCTCCGTGCCAGGCGACCCATCACGTGCCTCGTGGCCGGATTCCTCCAGCGCCATAGCCCCAACCTTGCCCGGGGGGTCCTGCGGGAAGCGCTCGCGCGCCAGCTTGCGCACCGCCAGATACTCGATAATGCGATCCTTCACATCTTCCAAATCATAATGGTCCGTGTCCAGCACCTCCCGCGCATGCTGGATGTCCAGGTTGTCGTCAGTGGTTTCCGTCCACGGAATTTCAAGCAACCAGTCCACGTAGCTTTTGATGACTGAATACTCGGCAGCCTGCGGCGGCATCTTTTCCATGCGCTCCAACTCGCGCAGGGCCTGCCCCTCGGCCTCGTCACTCATACCCCGAGCCCGCACGCGCTGGCGGAGGTCCTCCACCACGGCCAGTTCGTCGGTGTCGCCCAACTCTTTCTGGATGGCCTTCATCTGCTCGCGCAGAAAGAATTCCCGCTGCATGCGCTCCATCTCGCCCTGTGCCTCGGTCTGGATTTTTTTGCCCAGCTCCAGCACTTCCAGTTCGCGGTTCAGGATGCGCGTCAGGGCACGCAATTTGTCCGCCGTGTCGTCCGCCTCCAACAATTGCTGCGCCTCCGCAATCTCCATCCGAGTGGAAGTGGCGATCAGGTAGGCCAATTGGAGCGGATCATCAGCGTTGTGGGCGGCCATCATCAATTCGTCAGGCAGATGGGGAGTTAGATTGACATAACGCCCAAACAGTTCAAGCAGGTTACGACTTAGCGCCTCAATTTCGACTGAGGCCACAAGTTGCTCCGGATGCAATTCGATCCGTGCTTGAAGGTAAGGCTCCTCGGCAACCCATTCAACAAGGCGAAAGCGCCGCAACCCCTGAATGATGAGTCGCACGCTGCCATCGGGCGCACGCAGCAGCCGATGCACCATCGCAACCGTGCCCGTCAAATAGACATCCTCCGGCCCGGGAATGTCTACCGACGGGTCGGTCATTGTCACCAGCCCAATAAGACGATCCCCCGCCACGGCTGCATCTACCAGACGAATAGAGCGGGGTTGATCCGCGCTGAGGGGGAGCACGGTCTGGGGATACACGACTGTGTTGCGAAGCGGGAGGATGGGTAGCATGGAAGGAATAACAGGCCCTGCCTCCCCCTCCTCTTGGGGCGCTTCCTCCGCTGCTTGGTCAGGCTCCTCTGTCTGGGTATGCATCTGCTCCACAGCGCCCTCTTCCTGCTCCGCTTCATTCGATTCCAACACATCCTCTTGATCTACTTTGATGTCGGTCACAAGGCTCTCCTAACAGGCCAGGCTTTCCCCAGGTTGCATAACGCAACCTCTTGGACGATTGCATGATTGATTGACGACGGGAAGTGGCTGGTGGGGGAGGGGGTGGGGTAGTCATCCCATGTCCCGTGCCGTCGCGCTATAACGTTTGCACCAAAATCCTCTTGAACTTCCGCCGAAAAACTGTTATACTCGTGCTACAGCTAACTGTTTTATGTCGCCCTGCTCAATGGTTGACAGGGCAGTATGCGAATTTTTGATTCCAGGCCCGAGCGGCGCTCTAAGCGTCGCTTTCTCGCATGGCTTTGCGTAGGGGCGGGTGTTTGTTCTAGAGGAAGTTTTCGCTTTCACCTTATTGTGGCGAATGGATGTCTACCTAATAGTTCAGAGGAGAACCGGTCATGGAGCCGCCGCTATCAGCCGACATTGTCCAGCAATTGGCCGAGCGGGGCGAGAAGCGCGGGTTTGTTTCATACCTTGATCTGGTTGATGTATACCCCGCTGGAGCGACCGATCCTCTTCTGCACGATAGCCTGAGGCAGCAGCTCCAGCAAGAAGGAATTCCCCTGCGGCCCCCCGTGCATGAGCGGTCGCGCCCCCTATACGAGTTAGACCACGTCAGGGTGAGCAATATTGTCAATCTCTACCTGAAAGAGGTCTCGGCCACGCCGCTTCTCACCATGGAGGAGGAAGTGGAACTTGCCACAGCGATCGAGCGCGGCCGTGCAGCGGAGGAGCAAGTTAGAGACCAGTCTCCCGCCTCGTTGGGGGCGGAACAGTGGTACACCCTCCAGCGCGTTGTACTAGAGGGCGGCGCCGCCCGCCAGCATCTCATCCAGGCCAACTCGCGCCTCGTCGTATCCATCGCCAAAAAATATGTAGGGCGCGGGGTCGGATTGCTGGACCTGATCCAGGAGGGAAACATTGGCTTGATGCGTGCGGTGGAAAAATTTGATTATACACGGGGCAATAAATTTAGCACATATGCCACTTGGTGGATTCGCCAGGCCATCACGCGCGCCATTGCGGACCAGGGGCGCACGATTCGTGTCCCTGTGCACATGGGCGAGCGCATCAACCGACTGGCTTATGCCACTCGGGCCTTGCTGCAAGAGCTAGGGCGCGAGCCCACCCTTGAAGAATTGGCGACTGCGCTCGCCCTGCCCGTAGAGCGAATCGAGCAGATCATCGAGGTCTCGCAGCGCCCCCTCTCATTGGACGCGCCGGTGAGCGAGGGGGAAGAGACGTATCTCAGCGATTTTATCGAGGACGAGTACTCGCTCTCGCCTGTGGAAGCGGCGGCCCGAAAAATCTTATGCGAGGAGATGGAAGAGATGCTGGCTACCCTTTCCTCGCGCGAGGGGCGCATCCTGCAGCTGCGCTTCGGGCTGCACAGCGGCCAGACGCACACCCTGGAGGAGGTCGGGCGCAAGTTCGGGGTCACGCGGGAGCGCATCCGCCAGATTGAGGCAAAGGCGCTGGACAAACTGCGCCACCCTCAGAGCGTTCAGCGCCTTCGTGACTTTCTCGCCTAGGCGCCGAACGCTGCGACAGGGTTGCGCAGCACGCCGATCCCCTCTACCTCCACCTCGACTGTATCGCCCGCACGCAGGGGCCCCACGCCCGCCGGGGTGCCCGTCATAATCACATCCCCCGCTTCCAGCGTCATGACGGCGCTAATGTCTCGGAGCAGGCGGCGCAGCGAGAAGATCAGTTGCTCGGTGCTGCCTTCTTGCCGTACCTCCCCGTTGACCCGACAGCGTACCATCGCCCGCGATGGGTCGAGCTCGTCTGGCGTGACAATCCATGGACCAAGGGGGCAAAAGGTGTCGAAGCCCTTTGCCCGCGACCATTGGCCGTCGCGGCCCTGTAGGTCGCGCGCTGTCACGTCGTTCCCACACGTAAAGCCCAGCACTGCCTCCAGTGCCTCCGCTTCGCTGAGATGACGGCAACGCTTCCCTATCACAAGTACCAACTCCGCCTCGTGCTCCACCTGCTCGCTCAGTGTCGGCAGTTCAATGGTTGCATCGGGGCCGATGATGGCACTGGGCGGCTTCAAGAATATTAGGGGCTCGGGTGGCACCTCGTTCCCCAGTTCCGCTGCATGGGCTGCATAGTTTCGACCTATGCATACTACCTTGCTCGGCGCGACGGGCGCGAGCAGCGGCACCTGCTCTAACCTCCCCACTGCCGCCCCTTTCCCGTAATCGCCAAAGGGGGAGCCGATCAAGCCGAACACGGTATCCCCCTCCACCATCCCCCATGCTGGCCCGCCATCGCTGTCTTGGTAACGCACAATCTTCATAAGTATCGTTGCTCTCCAAGCTTGTATCCTGACCCGATTATATGGCAATCTTGGGGAGGCGATAAATACCGAATGGCCAAAGGTCGAAGCTATCGGGCAGGAGCGCGCGCAGGGACGGGAATACTCTATAGCGGCATATCTCTTGCTCCACATCACCTGATGTAAAGGAGAAGGGCACCTGCTGGAACGCTCGATACACAGCGTTAATAGCACCCTTGCCACAGGAGCGCCTTTCTTTACCCATAATAAGGAGTAGGTATGGCCAAACGAAAACATACAGGGGCTAGCACACCAGAAATCCCTGCCGATGAACCCGCCGCACAGGCGAGCAGCGACCCAACAGAGGGCGAAGGCATCGTAAGCCGTGCCCTTGGGGAAGCGAAGGAACAGGCCAAATCCAGTCTCGCTGATACGTCGGAGGCGGTGAAGCAGGAGGTGGCGAACCTTGCTGACGATTTGAAAGCCAGTGCCCTGGCAGCGGCCTCTGACGTTGCAAGCTCCGTCGTAGACGAGGCCAAGGCGAAGGGGGAGCAAGTGACCGATCAGGCCACGCTGCGCGCCCATCTTGCCAAGCAGACAGCCGCCGACAAAATTCACGGGGTGGCGGATGCTGTACGACAGCACCCCACCTTGCCCCAGGCCAAGAGCATTGATCGTGTAGCAGACAAGATTGATGGGGCTGCCGACTACGTGCGCGAGCGCGACTACGCTGAGATGAAACAGGATCTGGAGCATGGGGTTCAGAATGAGCCGCTCGTCGCCTTGCTTATAGCGATGACGGTCGGCTTCCTGATCGGCTACCTGATCAAGCGAGGCTAGGCCATGGCTGACAAGGTAGAAGTCCCCCACTTGCCCCCTGTGCCTCGAACACCCACTGCCAGCGATCCGCTTGGAACGATTCTGGGGGATCTGTTGGACAGCAGCCGCACGCTGGTTCGCCAGGAAGTGGCCCTCGCCCGAACCGAGGCCACCGAGAAAATTTCTGAACAGGTACAGACCAAGGGCAAGGGCGTTGCCCTTCTGGCAGGCGGCGGCATCTTCGCCCTGCTGGGGCTTGCCTTTTTGGGCGTCATGTTAATCTTTGGCCTGCGTGAATGGTTTGGCCTCAGTGGCTGGCTGGCGGCGCTGATCGTGACCCTGCTTTACTTTGCCCTGGCGGGCCTGCTCGCGCTACTGGGCAAAAATATTCTTGCCCCCGCCCCCGCCGATAGCGCCGATACCACCGAAAGCGCTTGATCGCTGCGGCTTGCCGCAAGCCATCAATTTCCTAAGGAGAGTCCTATGTCCCCATCGAGTGATGAAATCCGAGACGATATTGCAGCCACCCGCGCGCGCATAGACCAGGACATAGATGCCCTGCAGAGCAAGATCAAGCGAGGGGCTGACCCGAGCGCCCTCGGTGAGGGCCTCATGCCACTGTTGGGCGGTGCACTGGCCTTTGGCCTGCTGCTGGCTGCCCTCTTCGTGCGCCGTCGCGAGGACGACGAGCCGCCGCAGCCACCCAAGGGCTCGCGCCGCCGCAAGGTGTCGCGCGTGGTCGAGCAGGCAGAGGAAGAAGGGTTGTTGTCCGAGGACGCGCGCCGCGTGCTGATTGCCCTGCTCACCACCGAGGGGCTCAAGTGGCTTCAGGCAATGGTCGAAAAAGAAGGCAAAAAGGTGGCAGAAGGCCTGCAGGAAGGGGCGGGCCACCTGGCTGAGGAAGCGAGCAAGCAGGCGCACACGGTGGAGGAGCGCGCGGCGGACCTGCTTCACAGCACGGGCGCTACGGTGACCGATGCGGCTCAGGTAGCCAGCGCGCGCGCGGGCAGCAGCGCGCAGACGCTCAAGGAGACGGTTGCAGGGGGCGTCGCCGCCGCGGCAGGCGGCGTGAGCAGTGCTGTCACAGCTGTGGCCGAGCAGGCACACGCGGTACAGGACAAACTGGCCAGTGCAAAGGAGACAGCCGTCCACAGCCTGGCCGAGCAGGTGCACAGCGCAGGGGATAAACTGGCAGCCGGCAAGGATAGCGCAGCCCAGGGTGCCGCTGACGCCCGTGAGTATCTGACCGAGCAGATAGCCGCGGCGGGCGAGGCAGGGGCACAGGCAGTGCAGAAGGGGAAGGTCGGGGCGCAAGAAGCTGCCCTCCATGTGACGCACGGTGCGTCACATGCGCAAGGGGCCGCCCAGGCCCATGCCGACGCCGCAGTCGCCCAAGCCAAGGAGCGCACCCCATCCCGCATGAAGCGGTTCTTCCGGCGCGGATAAATTAGCAACCTGTAAGCGTGGAGGGTGATTCTTGACTCAGCCTGACAGCATCGAGGTTCTGCGCGCCGAAACCATCGCGACGCTAACCCCGCTCCTGACCGAGGACCAGACACAGGTTGTGTTCGGAGTGGGGGATCCCGCATCACCGCTGATGCTGGTAGGCGAGGCACCGGGCCCCCAGGAAGATCGAGAGGGAGAGCCGTTCGTGGGGCGGAGCGGCCAGTTCCTCAACGAGGCCCTGCGCGAGATCGGGTTGGAACGGGAGCGCATCTGGATCTCCAATACGGTCAAAGTGTGGCCGACCACGCGCACCGGGCGCTCCCTCAAAACCCGTCCGCCCAATGCCGCCGAGAAAAAGGCCAGCCACCCCTTCTTCGAGCGCGAGGTCGCCTTGATCGGTCCGAAGGTGATCTTGTGCCTGGGTGGCACGGCCGCCAAGGCGTTGATTGGCAAAGCGTTCAAGATTACCCAAGAGCGAGGGGAGTGGCGCGAGGGACCGCAGGGCATTCCCACCCTGGCAACCTATCATCCCTCCTACATCCTGCGGGTTCAGGGCATGTCGCCGGACAGCGGCGCCCAGCTAAAACAAGACTTTGTGGCAGACCTTAGCCGCGCCGCCAGGCGTGCTGGGCTGCTTTCCGACTGATACGATCCAGCCGCACCCTATGGAGGCCGTCCATGTCTGACACCGCTACCCCATCTCCTAACGCCGAAGCTGAGCAATCCAGCAACGAGTACGGCTTCGACCCGGAGCGCGATCCTTTACACAAAGACCCTGCCCAGGCTAAAGCCTCAGAGTATGGTATCTATGGCTACGCGGACGAAGCAGGCGAAGCCTTTGTGGAGCAGAAAGCCGGGCAGCCCCCAGTCGAAAGCGAGGAACGCGCCCAGGCCCGCCACGAACAGAAGGCCCCTCCCCAGGAGCGCGAACAGGGCGGCCAGGAATGGGATCAGAGCGAGCATGGCGCAGGCTTCGCCCAGCCCATGGAGTCTCCCCAACGCGAGGCCAGCCAAGCCTCTCGACCCGACGAGGCAGAGTGAGGCAAACGGGGCGCCCCTGCACCCCGTTTCGCTTTTGGCGCTTCCCCCCTATAATCGCCGCAGCCTGAATACAGAAGCAGAGCGGTGATGACAGATACAGCGGAAACCTATAAAGGTGGCAAAGCCCTGGAAGAAAGATCGCCGGCAACCCTTCTGGCGGACGTATTGGAGCGCCATCGCGGCGAGAGCCACCTTATCGTGCTTCAGGATTATCCTGACCCTGACGCCATTGCATGCGGCTGGGCGCACCAGTTAATAGCCAACCGCTACAACATTCAATCAACCCTCCTGTATGGGGGACGGATCAGCCATCAGCAGAACCTTGCCATGGTGAACCTGCTGGAAGTAGAGCTACACCGTTTCACCGAGGGGATGGACCTTTCCAAGTTTGATGGCAGCGTTTTCGTGGATGGGCAAGGAACCAACAGCGGGCTGACCACTCGCCTGATCGAGGCAAAGGTACCGCCGCTCATCGTTGTGGACCATCATGCGCGCCAGGAGATGCTGCAGCCTGAGTTTGAGGATATTCGCCGGGTTGAGGCGTGTGTGACGATTTACGCGGAGTACATTCGTCAGGGGTTGCTCGAATTGAAGCCCGATCGTGCCGAGCACGCCCGTCTGGCGACGGCGATGATGCACGGCATCCAGACCGAAACGAATGGCTTTGTCAGTGCGCACAAAGAGGAATTTCAGGCAGCGGCCCTGTTGAGCCACTACTATGACCCCTCCCTGCTGGCTGAAATCATGAGCCAGTCCCGCTCCAAGCAGGTGATGGAAATCATCCGTCGTGCGTTGGAAAACAGGCAGATTCGCCAAAGCTTCTCGATCAGCGGGATAGGTTACCTGCGCGCGGAGGATCGCGATGCTATCCCCCAGGCCGCCGACTTTTTGCTGACCGAGGAAAATGTTCATACGGCTGTCGTCTTTGGGCTCGTGGCGGCGGACGATGGAACCGAGGCTGTTATCGGCTCCCTTCGCACGGTCAAAGTGACGATTGACCCGGACGAGCTACTCAAGAGCGCCTTTGGCAAAGGTCAGGAGGGGCGCTACTTTGGGGGCGGCAAGAAGGCGGCGGGCGGCTTTGAGATTCCTGTTGGCTTCCTGAGTGGTAACCACGATGAGACCTTCCGGACCCTCAAGTGGCAGGTGTACAACGCGCAGGTGCGCCAACGCTTCTTTGAGCGCCTTGGCCTTGCCTCCTTGAATGAGTAATCCTTTTCCTTTCCTTCCCACTGCCTCCCCGGCACCCCCCACCCCCACCTCTGATTTATGATTGGCACACTTCTTAACCAGCGGTTTCAGGTCAGCGAGCGACTGGCACGCCAGGGCGCTACAGAAATTTTTGATGGGCTGGACCTGGTAGAAGGACGACCGGTCTGGGTCAAGCGCTTCGAGGCGCCCCTTGACCAGGAGCTGGATTTTATTGCCAACTGGCGCGCGCAGTTGCTCAGCATCCAGGCGATTGATGATGGGCACCTACCGCGCATCTACGATTTTGGGCGCACCCCGGCTGGCGATCTGTTTCAGGTGGAGGAACCGCCCGTCGGGATGACGTTGCGGCGCTACAGCGCGGCGCGCGCGCCGATGGACGTTGCGGCGGCGGTGGCACTGGTGGCGGCGGTGGCGCGCGCGGCGGGCGTGGGGCACCGCGAGGGGATTGCCCACGGTGGGTTGACGCCCGAGAGCTTGTACATCGAGGACGATGGGGTAACCCTGGACGGGTTCGTCACCGGATGGGAAGCGGGGGAGATAGCGGTTGCCCTCCGCAACGCGGGACACGCCCTGCCGGATCGCTCCATGCGCTACCTTGCGCCGGAGCAGATGACCCTGCCCCCGCCTCCCGCCACCCCCGCAAGCGATGTGTACGCGCTAGGGGTGGTGCTGTATGAGCTTCTTACCGGTTCGCTGCCGCCCGCCCAAGCGGCTGGCCGCGCCCTGGCAGAGCCCACCGCGCCGCGCCGCTTTAACCCCTCGATTCCCGTTGCGGTGGAGCGAGTGCTGCTGCGCGCCCTGAGCCATGACCCTGCGGCGCGCCAACCGCACGGCGTCGCCCTGGCCCAGGCATTGCTCGACGCTCTGGCGCAGCCAGAGCCACAGACCGTCGTGGCGCCCCCGCCCCTGGTCGAGGAGCGCGTGGAGCGTGTGACCGTGCGGCCGCCAGCCTGGCTCCCCGCGCTATCGTTGCTGGCCGCCCTGCTGATCTGCTTTCTCCTCTTTCTCCTGGTCTGGACCAATCGTCGCGATCCTGCCACAGCGGGGGTCCAGCCGACCGCCACGCCGCGCACCGTGCCCAATCTGGTAGGGCCCCCCTTTCTGCGCTACAACGAAGCGGTGGCGCTCGCCTGGAACCAGGGATATGTGATCAGCATCGTCGGTTTTGTGGAAGGGCCGAATGTGCCCTCCGGCGTGGTGGTGACGCAGTGCCCGCTTCCTGGCTCGCTGCCCGGTGAGGTGGCCCAGTGCCCCACCGTAGGCTTCCCCCCCTCCGTGGACACGATCCTCGTAGAAGTCTCCTCCCTTCCAGAGCCTGTCGTGCTGCGGGTCGTGCCAGATTTGTATGGGCAACCGGAGCCGGAGGCGCGCGCGGCGCTGGAAGCGGGCAGCCTGCGCCTGGGGAGCCGCCGCGAGGGCTATGATCTGCTCATCCCGGCAGGGCGCATCATCGAGCAGAACCCACGGCGCGGCCTGGGCGTGCTGCCCGGAACGCCAGTCGATGTGATCGTGAGCGCGGGCCCTCCCCCGGCGGCTGGGCTGATTGCACCCATAGAAACGCCGATTGTAGAGGTCATCCCGCCCGCACCCACTGCTGCGCTCCTCGTTACGGAAACACCGCTGCCCCAGCCAACGCTTGCCCTACCCGTCGAAACGCCAACCGCTACGCTCTTCGTGCCGCCCCCAACCGAGACACCGCCCGCCCCAGGCACGACGGTTTTGCTAGAGGACGATTTTGAGGAGGGCAATGTGCTCGGCTGGGTGGTGCCGGAAAGCCCCGGCCAAAGTGCGACCATTGGGGATGGGGTCTTTGCAGCGCAGGTGATAGAGCCGGGCCTGTTCTGGAAAAGTCAGCCGGGGCGGTTGTTCTCCGATTTTTCTTACGAGGCCGAGATCCTCCTGTTTGACGAGACGGTGGACGATCAGGGCAGTGCGGGGCTTGTCTTCCGTATTCAGGATGACGAGCACTTCTACTATTTCGAGTTGAACAGCTTTGGGGAGTTTCGCCTGCGCGCCCGCAACGATGACACCTGGGTGACCCTGCTCGACTGGGACAGCGTGCCCGAGGTGCTGCCGGCTGGAAACGTCAACCTTGCCACTGTCACGGCAGAAGGGGAGCGCCTGAGCCTGTTTATCAACGGCATGCAGGTGGCTGTGCTCGACACCCCATCGGACGTTACCTACCTGAATGGCGACATTGGCCTCGCTGTCGAGGCAGACACCCTGCCCATCGAGGCACAGTTCGACAATGTTCTGGTGACGCGATAAAGCATCAAGGGCAGGCTGAGACCCAATGTGTAGGGCTATCGTCGGTTGACTTTCGGGTCAGCTGACCCTATACTATGTCTATCAAGATCGGCACAAAGAACAGGGGGTTGTGTGCCATGCGAATACACAAGATGGCAGCTTTCCGCAAGGATCGAAACTCCACCTGACACGCCCATGCATCGCCTGCATGGGTTTTTTTTATTCATCACACCAAGGGGGAAACGATGATTGATTCCGGGATGATCAACAAGATCCAGAAAGCCAAGGAATACGCCGCCGAGCCCCATCGCATTCAGTTCCATGCCTTCACTGTGCAGTTCGATGGAATGAATGAGGGGCACAAGGTGGAGTACAGCGATGGGGACTGGACCTGTGATTGTCACTACTTTGAGGGCCACGGGGTGTGCAGCCACACCATGGCCATGGAGCGCATCCTCGGCGTCATGCTCCCCGCTCCTTCCTACGCCTGATCGCCCTAGCTTCACCCTTCTCACCCACACCGAGGCCCTCCTGGCGAGGGCCTTTTTGCTGGGTTGCCTGCGCGTACCCCCCCTGGCTTTTGATTAAAGCCCTTGTCCCTTGTATAATCAGCCACTCTACTTTCCAGGTGATTCGAGTCTAGATGGCGAAACGTGGCAGATTTGTACTTGGGCTGCTGATTAGTGCGGCCTTTTTGTTTTGGGCGCTACAGGGCCTAAAACTGGATGCCTTTTGGTCGCAACTTCAGCAGGCAAACTATGCCTGGCTGCTTCCGGGCGTGGCCGTCTACTTTGTGGGGGTGGGGGCGCGTACGTGGCGCTGGCACTACATGCTGCGTCCGCTTAAATCTATCCCCCTGGCCCGTCTCTTCCCCGTGGTGTGCATCGGGTACGCGGGCAACAATATTTATCCTGCCCGCGCGGGCGAGCTACTGCGCGCCTATATCCTGAAGCAGCAGTATGGCATCCCGGTCAGCGCAAACCTAGCGACAGTGGTGGTCGAGCGGCTCTTTGATGGATTGGTGATGCTTGCGTTTGTAGTGGTCGCACTGCCCTTCACAGACATCGGTGCGGACTATCGTCGTTTTGTCCTCCTGTTCAGTGCGCTCTTCCTGGGGGCGCTTGTCGCATTTCTGGGCATGGCGGCTCGCCCACGCTGGACACATGCGGTGGTTGATGTTCTGCTCCCCCTTCTGCTCCCCTCACGTTTTCACGACAGGGCCACCGATTTGGTGGCTCGCTTTCTGGAAGGGCTGAGCAGCCTGCGGAGCGGGCGCGATGTGGGGATGATCTTTGCTACCAGCGTCCTCATCTGGTTGTTGGAAACGTTGAAATACTGGTTTGTCATGCATGCTTTTCCCTTTCAAGTGCCCTTCGTCGTGCTGATGCTGATGAACGGTATCGTTAACCTCACCACCACGCTGCCCGCCGCGCCTGGCCATATCGGCACCTTTGACACGCCGGGGATCAAGGTGTTGCAGGCATTTGGGGTGGAGCAGGCGCTCGCTACGAGCTATACCCTCGTGCTGCATGCCGCGCTCTGGCTGCCCATCACGGCACTAGGGCTTTTCTATCTAGGTCGCTCCCAACTTCGTGTGGAGCACGTCCAGCAGGAAGTGGCATTGGAGCAATAGGAGTCAGGGCGTAAATGATGAGAATTGCAATCATTGGTGCAGGCTATACGGGATTGGCCGCTGCGTATGATCTGGGGAAGGCGGGCCATCAGGTTTCGCTGTACGAGGCATTACCAGAGGCGGGCGGGCTGGCCACAGGCTTCCGCGCGCCGCCTTGGGCGTGGCGGCTGGAAAAGTTCTACCACCACTTGTTCACCAACGACGAGGCAATCATCGGCTTCTGCGAGGAGCTGGGGATTGCCGACAAGCTGACGGTCTACCGTCCTTCGACTGACCTGGTTTTCGAAGGCAAGCCCTACCCGTTCGACAGCCCCCGCGCTGTGTTGGCCTACCCTGGTCTCTCGTATATCGAGAAGCTTCGCGTCGGCCTGACCGTTGCCTACTTGAAGGTGCAGCGCAACTGGCACGCTTTCGATGCCGTGACCGCCGATGAGTGGATGTCGCGTGCCATGGGCAGTGGCTACGGAAAGGAATTCGGGCCCTTGCTCCGCGGCAAGTTCGGCGAGGCAAACTACCGCGATGTGCCGATGACGTGGTTTTGGTCCCGCCTGTTCAAGCGCACCCCGAAGCTCATCTACCCGGATGGGGGCTTTCAAACCATCACCGATGCGATGGTTGCGGGGGCGGAGCGGCTAGGCGCGACCCTCCACCTGGACACGCCGGTCCGGCAGGTGCGGCAGGAGGGGGACGGCTGGGTCGTCGAGCGCGCGCAGGGGGCAGAGCGCTTTGATCGGGTGATTGCCACGGTGTCGCCCACCCTGCTGACGCGATTGGTAACGGCGTTGCCCCCGTCCTACCTGTCGGCCCTGCGTGACCTGCGGAGCATGGGGGCCGTGGTCATGACGGTGGCCCTCCGGGAGCGGCTCACCGAGGGGAGCTACTGGCTCAACCTGAACAAAGAGCGCTTTCCGATGCTGTCGCTGGTGGAGCACACCAACATGGTGGACCCGCGCCATTACGGGGGCGATCACCTGATCTACCTGGGAGATTATCTGCCAGCCGACCATCCGTATCTGTCGTATACAGCGGAGCAACTGTTCGAGGTGTACGAACCGGTGCTCCGCCACTTCAATCCGGCCTATGACCGTTCGTGGGTTCGCGATATGTGGTTGTTCAGCACCTCCTATGCGCAACCCGTGCCCACCTTGCACTATGCCGAGCGCATCCCCGCCATCAAGACACCTTTGCCCGGCCTCTATTTCGCCTCGATGAGCCAGGTTTACCCCTGGGATCGTGGGACCAACTACGCCGTGGAGTTGGGCCGTCGCGTCGCCGCAACGTTGCTGGACGAGCGACTGCCCGAGGGCGCAATCGAACGCGCCCTCGCGTGAGTGCCCTGGCGTGCTACAAGGGCGGTGTCGTCAGGGTTGTCTGATTCAATAAGGAGAAAGACCAATGAAAATAGTTGTTGTCGGTACCGGTTTTGTTGGATTGACTCATGCCGCTGTCTGCTCGGAATCGGGCCATGAGGTGTATGGCTACGATATTGATGAAAAGCGTATCGCCGCGTACATGTCGGGCGATCGCCGCGCTATCGAGCGCTACGTGAACGAGCCAGGGCTGGTCGAGGTGCTCGAGGAGACCCTCGGGCGCTATCTGTTCTTTCACAACCGATCTGGCAAAGGCGCTGGAAGACGTGGATGCCATCTTTCTTTGCCCGCCCACCCCGCCGAACCGCGACGGCTCGACCGATCTTTCGATCTACAAGAGTGCGGTGCGCGATCTGGCTGCCGAACTGGTAAAGCGGCCCAAGCAGCAGCGTGTCGTGGTCGTCAACAAGAGCACGGTGCCCATCGGCACGGCGCGGTTGTTGCAGGGGTTGCTCCAGGAGCAGGGCGTTCGAAACTTTGGGGTGGCCTCCAACCCGGAATTTTTGCCGGAGGGCAACGCCGTTGAAGCCTCGCGCAAGCCGGACCGCGTGGTGGTCGGCGCGGACGCGGAGGAGGACTTTGCCATCCTGCGCCGCATCTACCCGCAGTTCGTGGACCATGTGCGCATCCGTTACCTCGAAACGACCCCGGAAACCGCCGAGGCCATCAAGTATGTGGCGAACACGCTTCTGCTGACCTACATCTCTTTCTGGAACGGTGTGGGTGCCCGCCTGGGCGAGACATTCAACAACGTGCGCATGGAAGACCTAAAGCTAGGGGTGACGGCGGACACGCGCATCAGCACCTGGGGCTCCTATGTGAGCAACGGCGCGGGCGGAAGTTGCTTCGGCAAGGACATCCAGTCGCTCATCTACCAGTTGAGCCGTGCCGGGCGCGCGACCGACCTGCTACAGTCGGTCTACCGCATCAACGAATTCCAAAAGACCTACCTGATCGAGCGTGCCATCCACGAGGCAGACTTTAACTTTAACCAGAAATCGGTGGCCCTGCTTGGGCTCTCGTTTAAGAAACGTACCAACGATATGCGCGATTCCTCCTCGTTAAAGGTGGTGGAAGCCTTGCTGGCGCGCGGCGTCACCTCGATTCGCGCCTATGACCCGCTTGCCAACGAGGAGGCCAAGCACTGGTTCGACCCCGCGAAGAATCATCTGTTCGACCGAATCAGCTACCATGAGACTGCGCGCGAGGCCCTTGAGGGCAGCGATGCTGTCTTCATCTCGACCGATTGGGAAGAATTCCGTGGTCTGTCGCACCTCATCAACCAGACGGTCCAGCCGCCCTATCTGGTCATTGACGGGCGACGGATGATCCCCGACTACGAGACACTTGTGGCGCAGGGCTATATCTACCTCGCGGTCGGTAGCCTCCTGCAGGAGCAGGAGCCCCTGCACGTAGAAGACATTCCCGCCTTTGCGGCGGACAATATGCTTGCCTAGCCGCCCTTGCTGCACGCCCTGATGGCACGCTTTCGGTCAAAGCCCCTTTGCCGCGTTCTGGCAAAGGGGCTTTTGATTGGGCAGGCTTGTCAAAGCGCTTGTTTCCCCCCACAATCCTGGCGGAACTTTCACTGGGGGAGGCTGGATGACGCAGCAAAACAATGGGCTCCGTCGCACCGTTCTCGATAATGGGCTGACGCTCCTCACGCGCGAGATGCACCACGCGCCCGTGACAACCTTCTGGCTGTGGTATCGCGTCGGCAGCCGCAACGAGGGGCCGGGCACCACCGGCATCTCTCACTGGGTCGAGCACATGATGTTTAAGGGCACCGAGCAGTTCCCAAAGGGCTCGATTGACCGCGAGATTTCGCGGCTAGGGGGCGCGTTCAACGCGATGACCTGGCTCGATTTCACTGCTTACTACGCCACCCTCCCCGCCGAGCACATTGACATAGCCATGCGGATCGAGGCTGACCGCATGCTCCACTCCTCCTTCGATCCGGCCGAGACGGAAGCGGAGCGTACGGTGATCCTTTCCGAGCTTCACATGTACGAGAACTATCCGAGCTTTCGTCTGGCGCAGGAGGTGCAGGCTGCCGCCTTCCAGCTTCACCCCTACCACCACGTCACCATCGGATGGGAAAGCGACCTGCTCAACCTCACGCGCGACGATCTGTTCCATCACTACCGCACCTTCTACACCCCTAACAATGCGGTAGCCGTCGTCGTCGGCGACTTTCAAAGCGAGCCGATGATCGAGCGCATCGCCGCGTTGTATGGGACAATCCCCTCCGGGCCGGTGGTGCCCGCGGTCCGCGCCACCGAGCCCAAGCAACGCGGCGAGCGCCGCGTCACCCTGCATGGCCCGGAGCCGACGCCGATGCTCATCTATGCCTTCAAGGCGCCGGCTGCCACCGACCCAGACTTCTGGCCGTTGACCCTGCTGGACACCGTGCTAGGGGGGGCAAAGGGGATGCCCATGTTTGGCAGCAGCGGGAACAGCCGTACCAGTCGCCTGCACCGCCGCCTGGTGGATGGGGGGCTTGCCCTCGGTGCAGGCTCTAGCCTGCTCGCTACGATTGACCCGTTTTTGTTCATGGTCAGCGTCACGGTCTTGCCAGGCACGGAGCGGGCCGTGCTGGAAAGCGTGCTGGACGAGGAGTTGGCTCGCTTCACCGAGGAGCCGCTCTCGGATGAAGAGTTGGAGCGCGCCAGGAAGCAGACCCGCGCGCGCATTGCGATGGGCATGGAAAGCATGTCCAGCCAGGGCCGCGGCTTTGGCCTGGCCAGCGTCGTGGCTACGCTGGAATGGTTCGACGGTTTTATGGAGCAAATCGAGGCCGTGACGGCGCAGCAGGTGCAGGCGGTTGCCCAACGCTACCTTCTGACCGACCAGCGCACCGTGGGCTGGTACGTGCCGGAATAAAGGAGAGGGAAATCCCGATGAACAACGCAGACAGCCATTCCCTCCCAGGGCCTGACGATGTCGCCCTGAGGCGGCTCGACAACGGAATCCTGCTGGCGGCGCGGGAAAACTTTGTCAGCCCTGCGGTTATCGTGCGCGGGCTCCTAGAAGTAGGTGCCATGGACGAGCCAGCGGAGCAGAGCGGCTTGGCGAGCATGGTGGCCTCGCTGCTGATGCGCGGGAGCACCCGCCGCGATTATGACACCCTGAACGATGCCATCGAGAGCGTCGGCGCGGGCGTGGGGGTGGGGGGACGGACCCACACCACATCCGCCTCCGCCAAATGCCTCGCCGAGGATTTCCCTTCGATTCTTTCCCTGCTGGTGGAGGTTCTGCGCCATCCCACCTTTCCCGAAGATCACCTGGAGCGGGTGCGCGCCCAGCGCATCACCGCCCTGCGGGAGCAGCAGAACAACACGCGCGCCGTGTCGGAACTGGCTTTCTACGAGATGGCCTACCCCCCTGGCCACCCCTACCACGCCTCCTCCAGTGGCACCCCGGACAGCATCGCCGCCTTGACGCGCGACGAGTTGCTGCGCTTCCACAGCGATTGCTACGGCCCCACCGATGCCATCTTTGTGGTGGTGGGCGCGATCCGGCGCGAGGAAGCACTGGACCAATTGGAGGCGGTGCTCGGGGATTGGCACCCCCTGCCGACGGCGCGCGGCAAGCAGGCAGCCCCTTCCGTCGCCTTGCCCGACGAGGCGATGGTGCGCCACTCGCTGGTGCCGGGCAAGACGCAGAGCGATCTGCTTTACGGGTTGCCCACCATCCCGCGCAATCACCCGGATTATCTGGCGCTGCGCCTGGCCAACACCGTGCTCGGCGTGTTCGGCATGATGGGGCGCATCGGCAAAAGCGTGCGCGACGCGCAGGGCCTGGCCTATTACGCCCGCAGCAGCCTTGATGGCACGTTGGGGCCCAGCGCATGGACCGCCTCGGCGGGGGTGGCGCCGGACAAGGTAGAGCAGGCGCTCGGCTCCATTCGCGACGAGTGGCAGCGACTGGGCATGGAACAGGTGCCTGACGACGAACTGGCTGACAGCAAGGCGCTCCTCAGCGGCTCGCTCCCGCTCCGGTTGGAAACCAACGAGGGGGTCTCGCAGTCGCTGGTAGACATGCTGTACTACGATCTGGGGCTGGAGTACCTTCAGCGCTTTGGCGACCTGGTCAAGGCCACCAGTGCGGAAGAGGTGTGCCGCGTCAGCCGCACCTACTTCGACCCGCAGCACGCCATCCTTTCTGTGGCGGGGCCCCCATCGTCCTGAGCCCACCCGAGCCCCCTTTACTCCCGTTGCCCCTGGAGGCCCATGTTGGCTTGCGGCGTTGATTTTGTTCGGATCGAGCGTATCGAGGAGGCCGTGGCACGCTTCGGCCCTCGTTTTTTGAATCGCATTTTCACGCCAGGCGAGCAGGCACACTGCGGCGCACGGATGCCCTCCCTGGCGGTGCGGTGGGCGGCCAAGGAGGCGGTCGCCAAGGCGCTCGGATGCGGCATTGGTGACGTATCATGGCAGGAGATCGAAGTTGTGACAGACACGCGTGGGGCACCGTTGCTGCAATTGCACGGCTGTGCCGCGCGCCTGGCGGAGGCGAAGCACCTCCATGAGTGGGCCATCAGCCTGTCGCACGAGGACGGGCAGGCAGTGGCCTTCGTGGTGGCGATGGGGGTCGAGCAACGATAGACCACGCAAGAGATTCGAGGAAAGAAAGGAAAGCAGATGGGAGCCATCGAGGGCTATTTTGAGGACTTTTCCGAGGGGATGACCTTCACCACAGCGGGCCGGACCGTGACGGAGGCGGAGATCTCCGCTTTTGCAGGGGTGTCGGGCGACTTCAACCCGATCCACGTCAATGCCGCCTACGCCGCTACCACCGAGTTTGGGCAACGCATCGCGCACGGGCTGCTGGTGCTCAGCATCGCGTCCGGGCTGGCGACAGGGCTGGGGTTCATGGGGGACAAGGTAAAGGCTTTTCTGGCGCTGGACTTGAAGTTTCGTGCCCCCGTCTTTATAGGGGACACCGTGCAGGTGAGGATGACTGTCGAGCGCACGCGCGCCTCGCGCGCTCTGGATGGCGGCATCGTCGGCTTTGATGTGCAGGTGCTGAAGCAGGATGGGGCCGTCGCGCAGAAGGGGAACTGGCAACTCCTGTTCAAAAATCGCCCTGCCGAAGGTGCATCTGTCGACGCAACAGGCTAGCGGGTGTAAGCACGAGTTGACAGATTAAGCGGCGATGCAGAGGCGGATCGGCTGCGGGTCTTGTTGAAGGGCGCAGAGGAGGGGAGGCGCAACACCGCGGAATTCGGGATCGGGAGGGCGTCGCATTGAGAGATCGCCTGCCACAAGGACGACAAACTGCTGAGCGGCACCGCGCACGTGTCACTCGGGCACAACGTGTCCCTAGGTGGAACGGTGGGCAGTAACATTACCTGGATGGCTTCATGCTCCGGCCGACCATCGCGCTTGCGACCCCTTGCATCGATGAGGTTAATGAGCATGAGAAGACTTACCTCGCCGAGGCCGCCGGGGTCGAAGTCGTCAGCATGAAGGGTCTCGGCATCGTAGGGAGCCTGCCGCAGGGTCGCCTGCAACCGCATGTGGGAGCGGAACTAGCGCACGAGGTGGACCGTCGCGAAGCAGACGCCATCCTGATCAGTTGTACCGACTTCCGCACCATCGAAGTAATCGGGCTCTTGGAAGAGGAGCTTGGTGAGCCGGTCATCTCGAGTACTCAGGCAACTTTCTGGTGCGCTCTGCGCCGGACTGGTTACGCTAGCCCGATTTCGGGATAGGGGCGCCTTCTGGAGAATGCCTAGAGCGCTCTTCGCCATGCTATGGACCACGGTGAAGCTGCTCCACCGTCTTCATCTAGCACAATTTTCATCTACCTGTCAGGAGATTCGTGAATGCTGGAGAACAATCTAGACGTTAAGATCCGGAAGGTTGACCCCGCCGTTGGCCCCATTCAGGATGAGGACCTCGACCTTTACCAGGAGGAGTTGAAAGACATCACGATCGTGGACGTAGATGTCCACATGGACGACACGCTTTCCAATATGCGGGGCTATCTAGAGGGGCACTATCGGAAGCGGCTGGAAACGGTTCTGGCAGCCGATTTCAAGGGGGAGCCGGGAAACTCGCTGCGCAACATGATCGCGCATGTCAACTGGCTCGGCTCGACCTACGGCAAGCCCCCACAGGCACAACTCGCGACCAAAGAGGATCTGCTGGAGCGTACCAACAAGGGCATCATTGACTACAGCATCCTCTTTCCCAGCGAACTGCTCCCCGTCGCATACCTGCCAGACCCTCGGTGGGCAAAGGCCCTGGTGACCGCCTACAATCAATATATGGTGGATGAATTCGGTGGCATTCCGGGCATCAAGATCGCCATCCTGATCGCGCCGCAGGACCCGCAGCACGCGGTCGAAGAGATAGCGCGCCATGCGGGACACGAAGATGTTGTGTCAGTGTGCATCCCCGATGTGGGGATCAACCCACCGATCGGCGCGGAGAAGTATTGGCCGATCTATGAAGCCGCCGAGCACTATCGCCTGCCGATCACCTTCCACGGGATCGAGGCGCTCGTCCATGACAATTACCCCCTGCGCGTGGCGCATTTCCAATCGTTGATGGAGGTTCACACGATGGGCTTCCCCTTCACCTCCATGCTGCAAGTTATGGATGTCGTTCTGCAAGGCGTGCCGATGCGTTACCCGTCCCTTAAGTTCTGCGTCCTGGAATCGGGCATCACCTTCATGCCTTTCATCATGTACCGTCTCGATACCGCCTATCGCCAGTTCCGGACGGAGGTGCCCGTTCTGGACCGTAAACCAAGCGAGTACATTCGCGAGTGGTATGTGGGAACGCATGAACTGGAGGCGTTGCCACGCAAGGGTGATCTGGAGCGCTTCATCCAGATCTACCAGGGAGAGAACACGACGATGTGGGCATCGGACTGGCCACATCTTGACCGTGACCTTCTTGCCGGTTTCATGCAGTACGACATGGACCCCGAACTCCGCCGCAAGATTCTGGGTGGCAACGCAATGACCTTCTTTGGGCTGGAGCCACGGAAGCAGAGGCGCCATGAAGGATGAAATGACACGCCCCGCGAGAAGAGCCAGCCGTCCCATTGTTATCGCCCACGTTGATGACTTCCCGCCGGGCACCCGGCGCGAGGTTCAGGTGGGGCGCGCGGTCATCGCCGTGTTCAATATTGAAGGGGAGTTCCACGCTATCTACGGCATCTGCCCGCATCAGTTCGCCCCCCTGGCCCAGGGCAAGTTGCAGGGCACCGTTATCTGTAACGCCGATACGGGCTGGGAAGTCGAGTGGGCATATGAAGGGGAGGTTTTGGTCTGCCCGGGACATGCGATGGAGTTCCACGTCAGGACGGGTGAGGCAATCGGCTACGGTTACAGCCTGCGCACCTATGAAGTAATTGTAAAAGACAGTATTGTCACCCTGATGGTCTAGTCGCCCTGTTTCCTTCAAGTCGTGCAGGAAGAAGTGGAACGCCCTCCCGTGGGTCGGTTTCTGGAAGATGGTTGACTTGCACATAACAAATTGGTATAGTGTTGTCTAGAGTGGTCTATTAACAGCTATACCACTACCGATCTGTTGCACTCTATCCGTGGCTGCTCACAAAGGAAGGTATATGCCTCTGTCACCCATCCGCAAAGCCGAATATGGCGAACCCAACCGTGTCTCCGTGGAAGACATGCTCTACGAGATTGCCAATCAATCTGTCACGGTGACTGAAGTTGCCGAAACGATGTCCGATCAACTGGAAGCCTGGGACCCACAGATTATCCGCGACGCCTCTCACGTCTACATCACCGGCTGCGGCGATTCCTACTTCGCAGGTATTGCCGCACGCCTCGCCTTCCAACGATTTGGTGGCATCCTCGTGGAGCCGGTGGAAGCGCTGGAATTCGGGCGCTACATCGCGGAGTTCATCCCGTCGAAAAGCATCGTCTTCGCGATTTCCAACTCAGGGAAGGCGACCCGTACCGTGGAAGCCGCCATTCAGGGACGCGAGCACGGCGCGCATACCGTCGCGATCACCGGTAACCCGAATGGGTGGCTGGCGCGCGAGACCGCGACCTATCTGGACCAGAGCGTCCGTCTCAATGGTCGCTCCCTGACTATGCCAAGCAACCTGGACGCGGTCGGTGCCCGTTCCTCCTTCGGCCTTGCCAACTTTCTCGCGAGCCTGACGACACTCTACATGACCGCCTTCCACTTCGGTCTGGTTCGCGGCGTGCTGAGCCAGGAGGAAGTCGTGCAACTTCAGGGAGAGGTGCGGGAGATGGCTGAACGCATCCAAGAGACTGTGGAGCTGTGCAGTCCCTACGCTCAGCGCTACGCTGAGGCTGCCGGAGACATTGACAGCCTCGCCATCATGGGGGGTGGCCCTGCCTACGCAATGACGCTCTTCTACGGGGCCAAGTGCTACGAGCTTGCGCGGATCAACGGCACCCCGCAGGAGCTTGAAGAGTGGGCACACGAGCAGTTCTTCATCACGCGGGATGGTACCCCGACCCTCTTCATCGCGCCCCCGGGCAGGAGCTACAGTCGCGCAATGGAACTCTTGCACACCGCGAAAACGATGGGCGCCCAAACGATCGTCGTGACGGACGAAGAGGGGGGAGCCGCACGGGAGCTCGCGGACTTTGTGCTGCCTGTGGCAGGGCGGGTGCGAGAAGAGTTCATGGCGCTTCCGTACTGCGTGCCAGGTGAACTGCTTGCCACCTACCTGGCTGCGGCCCAGGGCCGCGACGCCTTCGAGTTTGATAGCGAGCTACAGTACGTGATGAACATGAAGACGATCCAGGAAAGCGCTCTCTATCGCACAGAGTCGTGACGCACCGCGCGACCCACCAGGGGAGGCGCGTGAGCAAGCAATCCATGGTGTTCCATTGCCAGGCAGAGTGTTGTTCGACCAGTGTTCTAAAGGAGGAATGTGATGCGCAACTATCTCATGATTCTGACCGTACTGTTGGGTCTGTTCCTGGCGGCATGCACTGGCGGCGCCAGCACGCCGGCAACGAATGTACAGGAGGAAGGTACCACCGAAGAGGTGGAGGAGCCGTCGGACAGCGAGGAAACTACCGAAACCGCTACTGAGGAGACGGCGGAGGAGCCCGATGCTGCAGAAGCGACCGAAGAAACAACCGGGGAAGCAACAGCGGAAAGCGCGGAGAGCGGAGAAGGTGCTACAGGGGAAGCGGCCAGCGGTGGACAACTCGTCACTTTCGCTTCTTCCGATCCGGGAACACTTGATCCGGCGGCATTCGGCAGTTACGACCAGACCCTCATCGCCCCGAACATTGTGGAGGGGCTCTTCCGCCTCTCACCGGATGGACAGAGCATCGAGCCCGGCATTGCGGAGTCGTACGAGGTCAGTGACGACGGCACCGTGTGGACTTTCACCCTTCGCCCAGACGCGGTCTTCCACAATGGGGACCCGATAGCGGCGCAGGACTTCAAGTACAGCTTCGAGCGGGTTCTCAACCCGGACATCGCCTCTCCTAAGGCATGGATGCTGGAAGGTGTAGTCGGTGCGGTCGAATATCTGGCGGGTGACGCCAGCGAGGTGAGCGGCATCGTGGTTGTGGACGAGCAGACCCTCGAGATCACCCTGGCTGAACCGCTCGGCTTCTTCAATGCCATGCTTGCCAACCCCGCTCTGGCGGTGGTGTCCCAGGCGGCAGTGGAGGAATTTGGCGAGGACTTCGGACAGAACGTTGTGAGCGCCGGGCCCTTCATGCTCGGCAACTGGAACATCAACCAGGACATCGAGGTCGTCGCCTTTGACGACTACTGGAATGGCCGACCCTACCTGGATTCAGTGCTCTTTCGCATCATCGGGGACGAGAACACTCGCGTGCTGGAGTTTGACTCCGGCAACCTAGACGTCACATGGGTGCCGCCTGCACACTGGGGGCGCTTCACCACCGATGAGGTGTTCAAAGATGAACTGGGGTGGGCCGAGACCTTCCATACCGATTTCCTCGCCCTCAACCAGGGGTCGCTCGGAAGCGACCCACTGGTGCGTCAGGCGATCTGCCACGCGATTGACCGCGAGGCCGCGGTAGCCAGCCTGCAAGGACGCGCCTCCGCCGCGCAGGGCATCCTGCCCCCTGGGCTGCTTGGCTTCGACCCGGAAGCCGAGCTCTGCTCCTACGACCCGGAGCGCGCGCGTGAGCTACTGGCCGAGGCGGGCTACCCCGATGGGATCGACGAATCGTTCGATCTCGTGATGCCCCCGTGGAACAATCTCGTAGTGCTGATGGAGATCTATCAGGCGAACCTCGCCGAGGTCGGAATCCAGATCAACCTCCGGCCCCTGGAATTCGGTCCCTACACCGAGGCACTAGATAATGGCTCGTATGATCTGGCCTGGATGTACCGGGTCGCCGATTATGCAGACCCAGATAGCTTCTACTACCCGCTGCTGAACTCGGAGAATATTGGCGGGGGCGGTAACGTCGCGCGCTACAGCAATCCAGATGTGGACCTACTGCTGGTCGAGGGCCGCCAGAGCATAGAAGAGGCGGATCGCCTAGCCTCTTACGCTGAGGTAGACGCCGCGTTCGCTGAGGATCTACCTTACATCCCGCTGACACACAACATCTATGTAGACGTGCACCAGCCATGGGTCGAAGGGTACGTGCCGTCGCCGATGGACACGCATATGTACCAAAACGTCTGGGTTAGCGACGAACAGGAGTAACCGCCTGGCCGGGGGCGGGGAGGAGTCACAGGTTTCCTCTCCCCCGGCCGATCTGGAGCCTGCACGTGATCACGCTCATTTTTCGCCGCCTGCTTATGCTGCCAGTGCTGCTCATCGGCCTGTCCATGCTCGTGTTCGGGTTGCTGTATGTGCTACCGGGCGACCCTGCCCGCATCGTGGCGGGGGAGTATGCGTCCCCCGAAACGGTGGAGCGCATTCGCGCTCAGATGGGGCTGGATAGGCCCGCAGCGGTTCAGTATATAGATTACGTCGGCAAAGCGGTACGCGGAGACTGGGGGCGCTCTTTCCAGTCACGGCGATCGGTCCTCGACGATATCCGGCAGGTGTTCCCGAAGACCATTCAACTGGCGCTGACTGCGGAAGTGCTGAGTATCGTGATGGGTATCACATCCGGTGTTCTGGCGGCGCTCTACCGCAATAGGCTGCTTGACCGCGCCCTGATGACGGTGTCGGTGTTGAGCCTGTCGCTACCCCTTTTCTGGCTAGCCCTGATCCTCCAGATCTTCTTTGCTATCCAGCTTAAACTGCTGCCACCTTCCGGGTACGGCTCGCTCTTTTCCTCCTACATGGTGCTTCCGGCCCTCACCTTGGCAATTCCCTCCTCGGGTTTCCTCGCGCGCATTACACGCGCGGCGATGATTGACCTGCGTAGCGCTGACTACATCCGGACGGCCTACAGTAAGGGATTGAAGCGCTCCACCGTGGTGATGCGTCACATGCTCCCCAATGCGATGCTGCCCATTATTTCGGTGATCGGGGCGGACCTTGCGCGACTCCTGGGGGGGGTCCTGATTATCGAGGTCATCTTCGCGTGGCCAGGGCTGGGCAAATTCGCATTTGATGCCCTCGCGCAGCGGGACTTCCCCGCCCTGCAGGGCTCCCTGAACGTCTTGGCATTCTCCATCCTGCTGGTCAACCTCGGGGCAGATATCCTCTACGCACTCTTCGACCCACGAGTGCGGGTGTCCTCATGACCACTCCCATTCTCGATCAACCCCGAGCCGCCGCGGCTCCTGATAGTCCGCCTGGGAGGGCACGCTGGTACGCAAGACTCTTTCGGCATGGGCCCGCCACGCTGAGCTTGGCCTTCCTGATTGCGATTGCGGTGGTTTCTCTTTTCGCATCTGTCCTCGCACCCAGAAGCCCCACCAAGATTGAGATGTTCCGTGAGGTCGGTGGCCAGACGGTCAACCCGCCCTTTCCCCCGAGTGCGAAAAATTTTTTCGGCACCGATCAACTGGGTCGGGATATTTTCAGCCGCGTCCTCTACGCGACGCGGACCTCTCTTCTTATTGGCATTCTGGTGAGGGGCGGGGCCATGCTCGTTGGCATTGCGACGGGGTTGATGGCGGGATACCTGCCGGGCTGGGCCGGCTCAGCCGTTATGCGGTTGGCCGACCTGATGATGTCCTTCCCGGCACTACTGGTAGCGATGGCGATTACAGCGGTGCTCGGGCCCAGCCTCTCCACGGTGGCCCTCGCACTGGTTCTTGTTGGCTGGCCGGATGTGACGCGCCTAGTGTACGGGCAGGTGCTGGCGGCGCGGGAGTCGGATTATGTGCTCGCCGCCCGGGCGATTGGCGCCTCTTTTCCCCCGTATTCTACTACGCCACATCCTACCCAACATCATCAGTACCATCATCGTTGCCTTCTCGATGGGTATCCCGGGTGCCATCATGTACGAAGCGGGCCTGAGCTTCTTCGGGTACGGAATCCAGCCACCCACGCCCAGTCTCGGTTCTATTATCAGTGATGGGCGCGGTTATATGACGGTGGCGCCGTGGTACACCGTGTTTCCCGGTTTGATGCTGGTGGCTATTGTTCTGGCTTTCAATTTTCTCGGTGAGGGACTGATTGATGTCCTCGACCCGCACACAGACGAGTAAGGTGGCGAGAACGGAGTCCGCGATGGGGCAATCAATAAATGATGATTCCACTGATTATAGCGACCAGTGGAAGCCAGCACTGCTGGACCGCACTCAGCCACAACCCCTCTACGAGCAGATCATTGATGCGCTCCGCGACCTGATTGATACAACGCCGCTCCTCCCGAATGAGAAGATCCCGTCGGAGCGTGAGTTGAGTGAGCGTTTTGCGGTGAACCGCCTGACTGTGCGCAAGGCTATTGACGAGCTCGTTCAGGAGGGGGTGTTGTTCCGCCAGCATGGCAAGGGCACCTTTGTCAGCCCCCCCAAACTCACGCAACCCCTCCTCGTGGTGCGAAGTTTCACCGAAGCGATGCTGCAGGAAGGGCGGTTGCCCGGTACGTACGTCCACAGCGTAGAACGGCGCAACGGGGGCGCGCACGTCTGCCGGCAGTTGAATATACCGCTGGGCACGACGATCATCGAGCTTGTGCGGGTGCGAACGGTGGACTCGTTGCCGATCGCCCTGATCACGAGCTACATCCCCAACGCTCTGGTCGGTACGCTGGATCTTGAAGAATTTGAATCCGTCTCGCTGTATGCCCTTTTGCAGGACCGCTGCGGCCTCTCGCTCGTGCGCTCCTACGTTACCCTGGAACCCACAGTCGCGAGCCACCAGGAGTCCGCCCTGCTGGAAATCGAGCCGAGCCAGCCGTTGCTGTTGCTGCGGGGTCTTGTCTACAACGAGCAGGAAAGCATTGTCGAGTACAGCAAGGCACTTTACCGTGGCGACAAGGTGCGCTTCGCCGTCCACAGCCAACAGGAGAGCCGATGATGCGACGTTTCCTCGCCCTTGGAAATTGCACCCTCGATGATGTTATTACCCCGGAGGGTACCGTGGCACCCCGGCAGGTGGGAGGAAACGGGGTTTACGCCGCGGTGGGAATGCGTGTGTGGGGGGAAGCGGTTTCCCTCGTTAGCGTTGTGGGCAATGACTTTCCCGAACGGTATCTTGCCCGTCTTGCGGAAGGGGGAATCAACGTCTCTTCCGTGAAGACACTGGCGCAACCTCACCGCTTGCAGTCGCGCGTGTTTTACTTTCCGACGGGAGAACGCACGGACCTTGTCGAGGAGGCCACCTCCATTCTTCCACCCAACGCGGCGGACCTCCTGGACCTCGTCAGCGAGTATCCTTCCACCGGGAGCCCCATGCACCGCAGGTTGTGGCCACTCTTTACGCCCCTGCCGGATCAGTTGCCCACCGATCTGTCGGATGTCGCTGGCGCCCATCTCGCTCCCGGCGCCCTTCCAAACAATCGCTCGCTTGCCAGTGCCATCAAAGGGCGCAGTGGTGGTCGCGTCGCGGTCTCGCTGGATTGGCCGTGGTGGGATTGGGACCAGGAAGGGCAGGCGAACCGAGCCCTGTTGCAGAACGTAGACTATCTGCTTCCCAGCGTGGCAGAGGCGAGCGTGTATGCCGACGCGGTGGGGCTCGACCCGTTCGACGCGGTTCGCTCCCTGCTCGACGGACCTCCCCACTTTGCTGTGGTGAAGCTTGGGACGCGGGGCAGTCGCGTGCTGCCTGGCCCTGAGAGCAAGTGGATGAGTGTCCCCGTTTTCGCCACCAGAGTCATTGACCCCACGGGTGCGGGCGACGCGTTCTGCGGGGGGTTTTTGGTGGGTATGGTACGCACGGGCGACGCGGTACAGGCAGCCCTGTATGGAGCCGTATCCGCCTCTTTCGTTATTGAAGATTTCGGACCCCTCCACGCGCTTAACGTCCTACCGTCGGTCGCTAATGAGAGGTTGAGTGTCCTCCAGGAAAAGATGGAGGAATACAGGACGGTAACAGGATAACCTCCCGCTACTTCGAAGCCCTGGATCTGGGCAGGATGCATCGGATTGTTGTCCGCTGTTTCACGTGCCACTTCGCCCGTTGCGCTGAGCCACTGTCCGCCATCGTCAAAGAGTCGCTTGTCAAGGAGCGTGATCAGGGTGTCACCTGCGAGACGTTTAAAGTTCTTGTCCAGGAAGGTCAGGTGCGCCTCAGGGAGCACTCCCTGCGTAATACGGCGATAGACATCCTGTTTTGAGTCCCTGCACGCTGATAGGTCCGAACAACTCCTCCGGTCGTGGAGAAACGGGTGAAGAGTGCAATGAACGTGTGCAGCGAGTTTTTCTGCGGATCCGTCACACGCCGCGCGAGCTCGTTTACCAACATGCTCCTGGAAGTATCCGACGAGCCAGTACCACTAGGTGCTCGTGCGTAAGCAAAGCGACGAGCGCCGCCTGAACCATCTCGCGCCGCTCGAGGAGATGCATGTTCAATTCGTCTTCTATACGCTGTAACGTGCGGAGGATAATGCGGAAAGTGGTGAGGTCACGCGGCCGCCAAGTCGGTACCGAGCGATCTTCCATGGCAGCCTCACCATTAGGCAGGGGGAATTCAGGTAGCGAGAGTTGTCATAACGTGACGTCTCGGCGTGAAGTGGCGTAGGAACGAAGCGGTGCGGCTGCACGAGCGGGGAAGAGACCGTGCGGCTGCGAGGTACTGTGGTAAAACACAGACACCAGGAAAGCGTGCAAGAAGGGAATGAGGCGTGCGAGCAGTGCTCTATAGTTCGATCAGGGTAAGGAATCTGGCTACTGGGAGAGTCGGTTTGTAGAAGAAGTAGAAGGCAGATTGGAACGCGAGCAACCTGACCCGCAGCCACAATGCGATGAGGCGTGGCAACGATTCCGGCATCAATCAACGCTTCCAACATGCCCTAGTTCTCCGATCACGGTTTGATCGCAACCTCGTCCGCGGTCATCGGCTCATCTGGCAGATTGACTGAGGCCGTCGCAACCGGAAAGCCGTCGTCCGCATCCACCAGTTGAATAACGTTTCGGTTGCTATGCTAATAGCGGGTGACGTGGAAGGGTGAGGTCAAACCACCAAAAGCGAGTGCGCTGTACTCCTCTTCTAGGTTGGAGGTTATTCTTTCTCCTGACAATTCGTGCGTACACTCAGGCTAAGCTTAGAAGGTTAGCCACACACTCGAACTATGTGCCTGTTTGTGCTATACTGAGCCAAACGAGGGCGTAGGCCGCTCTCGGCTTTTATAGGCAATGGCACAACCGCGAGAACAGGAGACGGGGCATGGCCGGGCATAGCAAATGGGCCAATATCAAGTATCGCAAGGCGGCAGCCGACGCGAAAAAAGGAAAGACCTACACAAAGGTGGCGCGGGAATTGGAATCGGCGGCGCGCCAGGGGGGCGGCGACCCTGAGACCAACTACACCCTTCGCCTTGCCATTGACAAGGCGAAATCGGTGAATATGCCGAACGACAACGTGGACCGTGCGATCAAGCGCGGGACCGGCGAACTGCAGGGCGATGCGCTGGAGGAGGTGTACTATGAGGGGTATGGCCCCAATGGTACCGCCATCATGCTCAAGTGCCTGACTGACAACCGCAACCGCACGGTGGGCGAGATTCGCTCGACCCTGCGCAAGGCGGGCGGCACCCTGGCAGAAGGGGGAGCCGTAGCATGGCAGTTTGAAAATAAGGGAGTCATCACCGTGCCGCTGGAAGGCAACGATCCGGATGAGATCATGCTTCTGGCGATTGACGCGGGCGCGGAAGATGTGACCGTTGAGGACGATGTGATCGAGATTGTCACGCTCCGGGCAGACCTTCAGCACGTGGCCGAGCAGTTAAAGGCGAGTGGCGTCGCAGCGGACAGCGTGGAGCTCGCGATGATCCCGCAGCACATGGTGGACCTTTCCCTCGACGATCAGATCCAGGTGATGAGCCTGATCGAGCGGCTGGAAGAGCTAGACGACGTGCAGGCCACCTATAGCAACGTGGAGTTTTCTGCCGCAGCGTTGGAAGCGCAGATGTAGCCGTCGGCCTATAGGGTGCAGCGACGGAAGTGGAATATGTGACCCGTCTGGTCGTGGGTGCCAGAACAAGCGCATCCGGATCAGACGGGTTTTCTGTGCCAGGGGCAGGCAGGGGCTGGCCCGCCCGGCAGAAAGCGAGAGCCGTGATCAAGATCGAGTGCTGGAGCGCTGAGCAGGCCACGGCAGCCCTGCCCCAACTTATAGACCTTTTGCGGGATTCGGTGGATGGCGGCGCCTCGGTTGGCTTTCTGCCGCCGCTGGAGGAGGCGATAGCCAGCCGCTTCTGGCTATCCATCATCGGTGAGGTGGCGGAGGGCGCTCGCCTCTTGCTGGTTGCCACCGTGTCTGGCCGCGTGGTGGGGTCGGTGCAACTGGGGCTGGCGAGCAGGCCCAACTCGCTGCACCGTGCGGAGGTGCAGAAGCTACTCGTGCATTCCGCCTTTCGGCGGCAGGGGATCGCGAGCCAGTTAATGGGGGTGCTGGAAGCGGAGGCGCGCCAGGCCGGACGCACCCTACTCGTGCTGGACACCGAGAAGGATAGCCCGGCAGAGACCCTTTACGCAGCATGCGGGTTTCAGCGGGTGGGCGAGATACCTGATTATGTGGCCGGGCCAGACGACACTATGCTGGCGACAGTGATCTACTATCGCCACCTTTCTCCGCTGACAGACCAATGACTTTTGCCTGCTCCCCTCCAACCCTCTGTGTCTGCCAGGGCTGAGCGGCTCCCGTCGAACCCTCTTTGAGACAATGGCATTCGATATGCTAGAATCGCACCCCGGTGGCACCTCAATTGCCACCTATCCTAGACAATCTTGCAGGAAGCTAGAATGACGCTCATCGCGCTGCTGTACAGCGTGGTGGCAGGGTGGATGGCACTATATGGAGCAAATGCGCTGCTTCTCACAGCGCTTTTTTTGCGCCATCGTCACAAGGGGGAGGCGCCGCGTGCCCCTGTGGCTGAAGGTGTCACCCTTCCATCTGTCACCGTTCAATTGCCGATCTACAATGAAAAATACGTAGCCACCCGCCTGATTGACGCTGTCTGCGCGCTTGATTACCCACGCGACCAGTTGCAGATTCAGGTGCTGGATGATTCCACCGACGAGACGCTCAAATTGGTGGCGCGCCGTGTCCGCCACTGGCAGCGGCGGGGGGTGCGAATCGAGCAGGTGCGCCGCCCCACCCGCGAGGGGTTCAAGGCGGGGGCGTTGCAAAACGGGTTGGCCGAGGCGACTGGCGAGCTAGTCGCCATCTTCGACGCTGATTTTGTGCCGGAGCCGGACTGGCTCCGGCAGGCGGTGGTGCCCTTCTGCCAGCCGCACAGCGAGCGAGTGGGGCTGGTGCAGACGCGCTGGAGCCACCTCAATGCGCGCTATTCGCCCCTGACGCAGGCACAGGCCCTGGCGCTCGATGGGCACTTCGTGGTGGAGCAGGCCGCACGGGCGCGCAGCGGCCTGCTGCTGAATTTCAATGGCACAGCGGGGCTGTGGCGGCGCGCCTGCATCGAGCAGGCTGGCGGATGGTCGGGCGAGACGCTGAGCGAAGATCTGGACCTTTCCTATCGCGCGCAGTTGGCGGGCTGGACCCTGCACTATGAGAGCCGGATCGCGGCACCCGCTGAAATCCCCGCGCAGATGGTGGGCTTCAAGCGCCAGCAGTTTCGCTGGGCGAAGGGCTCGATCCAGGTGGCACGCCGCCTGGGGGGGCGCGTGCTCCAATCGCCGCTAAGCCCCTTCCAGAAAGCGCAGGCGTTTCTTCATCTGAGCGCCTACATGGTTCATCCCTTGATGCTGCTGTTGCTGGGGCTCACGCCGCCGTTGATGGCGTGGGGGTGGCCCGCGGGCCTCGCCACCCATCAAGCAGTTCTGGGGTGGGCCAGCCTCGTGGGGCTGGGGGCACCCCTGTTGTATGCCGTGGCGCAGGGGGCCTTGTACGGGCGGCAGGGCTGGCAACGCTACAGGTGGATGCCGCTCCTGCTGCTGCTCGGCATCGGGGTGGCGTTGAGCAACAGTCGGGCGGTGCTGGAAGGGTTGTTCGGAAAGCAGGGCGGGGAATTTCGCCGTACCCCCAAGTTCCGGTTGGAAGATCAGAGCGGGGCCTGGCAGGGGCGCGACTATTCGATGGGCGTGGACTGGGCCGCCCTGGGCGAGGTGGGGCTGGCGCTTTATGCCCTGCTGGGTTGCCTGATGGCCATCGAGCAGGCGCAGTGGTTCGCGTTGCCCTATCTGCTGCTGTACGCGCTTGCGTTTGGCTGGGTGGCGGCCATGACGCTCTGGCAGGCTGCGCCCCGCAACCGTGCGAGCCGCCAACCGGTCCGCCGCCGCTTGCGCTGGCTCGGTCGGTAGGGGTTGCGCGCAGGGGGGATGCGCTATACCATACGATCAGTTTAAAATCGCCAACGTGCGGAGGGCCGATGAGCGACGCATCCCTTGCGGAGCAGCCGGTGGTAGTGATCGGTACGGCAGCCCTGGATGCCAAAGTCTACGCACGGGGGGAACTGCCGCGTGGGGGGAGCACGCCCGGCCAGATACGACTGAGCGTGGGGGGCGTGGCGCGCAACATAGCCGAGTGCCTGGCGCGCTTCGAGGTGCCGACCGTGCTCTTTTCCGTGGTGGGCGATGATCCGCTGGGCGAGATGATTCTCTCGCTCACGGCGCGTTCCGGCGTGGATGTCTCCCCCACGCTGCGCGTCCCTGACGCGCGCAGCGGTGCATTCTTTGCCATGGTGGAGCCGGATGGGAACCGGACCTGGGCAGTGGATGACATGACCGCTCTGAGCCACCTGACGCCCGCGCGCGTGCTGGCGGAGCGCACCCTGCTGCTGGGCGCACGCACCGTCGTGCTGGACAACAATCTGCCCCTGGACACCCTGGAAGCGGTTGTGGCGCTCTGTCGGGAAAATAACATCTCCATCTGTGCGGACCCCACCTCCAGCTACCTCGCCCCGCGCCTCATCCCCTTCCTGCCCTATTTCAACCTTCTCACCCCCAACCAGCGTGAGGCTGCCATCCTCTGCGACTGCGAGATCAACGGGCTGGATGATGCCATTCGGGCCGCCCAACAGTTGGTGCGCCTGGGGGTGCGCATGGCGCTGATTACGATGGGCGACATGGGCATCGTCTACGCCACAGCCAACGAAAGCGGCCACGTGCGGGCGCCGGACGTAAATGTGGCAGACCTGACCGGCGCGGGCGATGCCGTGACGGCCACGGTCGTCTTCGCGCTCGTCAACGGCTTCCCGGTGGACGAGGCGGTGCGCCTTGCCATCACCGCTGCGGCGTTGACGATTACGACGCAGGACACCGTGCGCGGCGATTTATCGCTGGAATTGCTCTACGACTCGATGGTGGTCTAGGGAGGCCAAACGCCATGCTATTCATGCTGCACGATCGCCTGGGCAATGCAGCCATGCTCTTCTCGCTGATCCTGGCGCTGTGGGGCTTTGTGCGCTATGCGCGGGGGCAAGGCGTGGACGGAAGCTTTCTGGGCGCCGTGCTCATCGCAGAGGGGCTCATGCTGGTCGAGGGGGGAATAGGCGGGTTGCTCTACGCGATGGGGGCGCGCCCGGAGCGCGTGGGGATTCACATCTTGTACGGCATCACAGCAGTGATCGCGTTCCCTGCCTTTTTCGCTTACACGCGCGGCAGGGACACGCGCTTAGAAATGTTGATGTGGGCGCTCCTGGCGCTGTTCGTCTGGGGCGTCACGATTCGCGCCCGCGTGGTGACTTTCTGAATAGCGGCCGCGCAGATCGTTCCAGCGTACCCTTGCCACATCCTTGAAGTTGCGCCACGAGTCCTGCAGGGCGTTGACCTTCGACTCGGTGCCATAATACCAGCGAACTGGCACCTCTTTTAGCTTGTACCCTGCCTTGCTGGCCAAAAAGAGCAATTCCACGTCAAAGGCAGTCACCATCGGATGATTGATGGGGCCGCGGCTACCGTTGTGAATCAGCAGGCGCGGAAACAAGCTTTGCGCCACCTCAAAGCGCATGGCCTTGAAGCCACATTGCGTGTCCTGCACGCCGCGCACGGCCATCCAGCGCACCAGACCGTTGAAGACGCGCCCCATCAGGTGGCGATAGATAGGCTCGCCGACGCGTTGCCCCGTTCCTCCCCCTTCCCGCGAGCCAAACACCACATCGTACCCCTGCTCGAACCACGGGAGAAGTTGATCCACATCCTCGATGGGGACTGACAGATCCGCATCGGTAAAAAGCACGATTTCCCCTATGGCAGCGAGCATCCCCGTGCGAACCGTATAGCCCTTGCCGTAATGAGGATTCTCGATAATTTGTACCCGCGGCTCGCCCGCCGCCACGCGCTTGGTCTGCTCCACCGTGTCGTCCACCGAGCCATCGTCCACGACGATCACCTCGAACGGATACGGTTGAGCCTGCAGGAACGCGAGGATCTTTTCCAGATTGCCCGGCAGCCGTCGTGCCTCGTTGTAGGCAGGGACTACCACCGAGAGGAAGGGACGCTGCTGCATAGCGGTTCGGGTCTTTCTTCTGGCGAAATCTTTTGTGAAAACTGCTGAAACAAGGTACGAAGGACAAAATGAGCGGCACAAAACGATCTGCGTCATTTGTCCTTCGTTCAACAATCGCTATCAGTTTGGAGCCCTATAGCAAAGTGACGCCCCTTCGGGGGCGCGGCGGTAACTATAATCACATTGCCCTAGGGGTCAATTCAGGTGGTTTCCGAGAGGGCCTATTCATCAGTCAGCAGGGCCAGCAGGGCCTCGTCGCTCACGTGGGGCGAGCGTTGCGCCTGCGCGACCTGCCGCCAGCGGAGCAGCCGCGGCACCATCAGCAGCCCCGCCACTTGGCCGCGCAGGCGCGCGCGCGCGGCGGCGCCCCGCCATGCCCGCAGGGCATCGAGGGTGATGCGTCCCTGCACCCGCAGGATGGTGCGCCAGTGGCGCCGTAGCAGGGGGGTGGGCACGTCCTTGACGAGCACGTACAGCCAGTTGCGCCCGTTGAAGTAGGAAGCGAGCGGCCCGCCGCCGGTCGCGCTCACCCGGTGGTAGACCACCGCCTGCGGCGCGAAGCGACAGTGGAAGCCCGCCAGATTCGCGCGCCATGCCAGGTCTACATCTTCCAGATAGCTGCCGAAGCGCTCGTCGAAGGTGCCGATGGTGTCGAATAGCTCGCGTCGGTAGAGCGCGGCACCGGCGCACGGGGCGAAGATCCGCTCCTCGTGATCCCACTGCCCAAGGTCCTCCGTCCATACCCCCCGATTGCCAGGCCGGCCCCCCACCGTGTAAAAATCGCCTGCCGAATGGAGGCGCGTGCGCTCGTCCCACAGGCGCAACTTGCTGGCGATCATCCCCGCTTCGGGATGGCGGCGTGCCACGCTGACCAACGCCTCGAGCCAGTCAGGTTCCGCCTCGGTGTCGTTGTTGAGTAGCGCCAGCAGGTGACCGTGCGCCACCGCGAGCCCCGCGTTGATGCCGCGCGTGAAGCCGCGATTTTCTGGCAGCGCCACCACTCGCACCTGCGGCCACTGCTCCGACAGCCAGGCAAGCGTGCCATCCACGGAGCCATTGTCCACCACGATGATCTCGAATGGACGGTAGCGTTGCGCGGCAAGCGACGGGAGGCACGTTTCCAGATGATGCTTGCCATTCCATGAGGGGATGATGACCGATACCAGCGGCATGTTGGGCGCGTCGGGGGCGGGGCTGTCGAAGCGGAGCGGGTCGCTCATCGGGCGTGGCCCTCCGCGCGCAGCCATGCCTCCATGCCCTCCTGCCAGGGGGGCAACCCCGCCCCGACCTGACGCGCTGAAAAGGTGGAAAGCTCCACCCGGGCCGGCGGGGTGGCCGCGCGTGCAAAATGCGCCACTGGCTCGACGGGAAACTCGCCCTTGCCCGCCCCAGCAAGGAGCGCGCGCGCAAAATCGTAGCGACTGACACAGCCCTCGTTGACCAGATGGTAGAGCCCGAAGGCGCCGGACTGAACCAGGCGGAATATCGCGTCGGCCAGATGGGGGGCGTAGGTGGGGTGCCCCGCCTCCGTTGTGACCACCGAGAGCGTGGGGCGGCTCTCGCTCAGGGCCAGGATCTTACGGGGAAAATTGTTGCCCCCTGGCCCATACACCCATGCCGTGCGGGCTATATAGAAGCGCGTGAGCAGGTGGCGCACGAACCATTCCCCAGCCAACTTGGAACGGGCGTACACGCTCAGGGGATGGGTTTCGTCCCACTCCCAGTAGGCCCCCTCCTTCTGTCCATCATACACATAATCCGTGCTCACGTAGAGCATCACCGCGCCGCACTGCTGGGCCAGAAGCGCCACGTTCTGCGTCCCCAACGCGTTCGCGCGATACGCCGCCTCGGGGTCCTGCTCGCAGCCGTCCACATTCGTCATCGCCGCAGCGTGCAGGATGAGCGCCGGCTGCTCGGTTGCCAGTGCGAGCACAGCGGCGCGGTCGCCCACGTCGAGCGTCGCATGATCCAATGCCCGCACATCCATATCGCCAAAGCGCGCTCGGAGCGCCCGCCCAAGCTGCCCGCCCGCGCCCGTGATGAGTACCCGCATCGTTCTCTCTTCCTCTAGCCAAAACGATGGGAAGCATAGCACGGCCCCCACAAATGGGCGAAGGCACAGGGGCGCGAGGGAGGGGCGCCCACGGGCAAGAGTGCAATTCCCACAACCCCTCATCCTGGGTTACAATCCTGGCCACCGACTTGGCGGCGCGCTGCGGACAGCGCCCTCCGCCGCCCCTTATCGGATTTCTGTTCGCCGCTAGAATTGGATCAAGTCTATGCCCTCTCGACCTTTCCCAAACCGACCTTCTCTTGCCAGGCGCTGGCTATTCCTGCTGCTGGCGAGTGTTTTGCTGGCGCTGGCGAGTCATCAGCCATCGCACGCGCAGGATGCACGTGCCTTTCCTCAGACAGGCTTTCGGGTGGACAACGACGTGGTGTGGAATTACTTCCAGGCACGCGGCGGGGTGGACACCTTTGGCTATCCGGTCAGTACGTTGATGACCTACCAGGGCTTCCCCGTGCAAATCTTCCAGCGCCATGTGCTTCAGGTGGCCGGGCAGAGTGCGCGCCCCCTGAACTTGCTGGACCCGGACATCATGCCAATCACCCAGTTGAATGGCTCCACCTTCCCTGGCTACAGTGCGGCGATTGCCAGTGGCGCGCCGCCCCCCTCCGCGCCGGACTATGGCGGTGCCGTCCAGCGATTTTTGGACGCGCAGGTGCCCAACACCTGGCAGGGGCAATCGGTAGGATTTATGCGCTACTACCTGAGCGCCGCGCCCGCCAATGCCGGCTCCCTCCGCACGCTGCTGGCCCTGGAGGTGTGGGGCTTTCCAACCAGCCAGCCCGCGCGCGACCCCTCCAACAACAACTTTATTTACCAGCGCTTTCAGCGCGGCATCATGCACTATGACGCGACCACCGGCGTCACGCGCGGCATCCTCCTGGGCGACGCATTCAAGAGCATGAGCGGGGGTGCCCCCATCGTCGGCAACCCGCCGCCCGCGCCGCCTCCCTCCCCCGCCCCGGCGGGCGGCAAAGCCGCCGTGCTCGGCATCGAGGTCAATCCAGGCACTGGAAGCCGTGTGGCCCCCCAGGGCGGCGCAACCGATGTAAACTGGGTGCGCTACAATGGCGTTCTCTGGCACGAGGTGGAGGCAAGCCAGGGCAGCCGGAACTGGGCGGCGTTGGGTAGCGTCGAGAGGGACCTGCAGGCCCTAAGCGCCCAGGGGCTTCAGCCAGTGCTGATCATACGGGGCGCACCGGCCTGGGCGCAGAAGGTGCCCGGTGCCCTCTGCGGCCCCATCCGCGAGGATGCCCTGGACAACTTCGCAAGCTTCATGCGCGACCTTGTCTCGCGGTACAGCGCCCCCCCCTACAATGTCAAGTATTGGGAGCTTGGCAACGAGCCGGACGTGGACCCTGCTCTTATTGCCCCGACGATGCCCTTCGGCTGCTGGGGGAACGCCGCAGACCCCTACTACGGCGGCGGCTACTTCGCGCAGATGCTCAAGCAGGTGTACCCGGCCATCAAGGCGGCGGACCCCGCTGCTCAGGTGGTGCTCGGCGGCTTGCTGCTCGATTGCGACCCGGGGCGCCCGCCTGCAGGCAAAGATTGCAAGCCGGGCCTTTTCCTGGAAGGCATCCTTCGTAATGGCGGCGCCGCAGCGTTCGACATTGCTGCCTACCATGCCTATGGCCTGTGGAACCCTGGGGTGGTGGATGCCGATCGCCTGGACACCCAGTGGAGCCATCGCGGTGGCGTGGTTGTGGGCAAAGCAGCCTTTATTCGTGAGACACTGGCCCGATTTGGGGCCAGCAAGCCCCTCATGATGAATGAGGGGGGCCTCCTGTGCCACGAGAACAATTCCGCCTGCCCCAGCGACGATTTTTTCCAGGCGCAGGCTAGCTATCTGCCGCGCCTGTACGCGCGCGCCTGGGCGAACAACCTGGTCGGCGCCTTCTGGTTTACGCTGGACGGGCCGGGCTGGCGGCAGGGGGGACTGCTCGATCGCAACGGGAACGCGCGCCCTGCCTACACCGCGCTGGATTTCATGGGCTCGCTGCTGGCGGGCGCTTCCTTTGGCAGCACCCTGTCGAGCGGCGATCTGGAGGGGTATGCGTTCCGCAATGGGGCGACCACCTATCATCTTTACTGGAGCAACGGCGCCACGCGCACCGTGGCCCTGCCCGCCGGGGCGCGTGCTGCCTATACCCACATGGGACAGCCTGTTCCGCTTTCCGCCTCGCTCACCGTTGGCCGCGATCCGATATACATCCAGATAGGACCCTGATAGCCATGACTACCCCTGCCATGGACCCGCGTGCAGAGCATCTGTCGCCCGTGTGGAGCCGCATCACGCCCATCGTGGCGGAGCGCGGCGAGGGGGCGTACCTGTGGGACACAGCGGGCAGACAATTTTTGGACTTCACGAGCGGCATCGGGGTGACCAACACCGGCCACTGCCATCCGCACGTGGTGGCTGCCGCGCAGGCGCAGGTGGCAAAGCTGATCCATGGGCAGGCCAACATTGTGTGGCACGAGCCCATGTTCGATCTGGCGGAGCGCCTGCGCGAGGTGACGCCCCCTGGCCTCGACTCCTTCTTTTTCTCGAACAGTGGAGCGGAGGCGATCGAGGCAAGCATCAAACTGGCGCGTCAGGCAACAGGGCGCCCCAATATCCTGGCGTTTGAGCGCGGCTTTCATGGCCGCACCATCGGCGCGATGAGCCTGACCGCTTCCAAGACTATCTATCGCACGCGCTATCAGCCGCTCATGCCGGGGGTTTTCTTTGCGCCCTTCCCCTACGAGTATCGTTGGGCGCTCAAAGGGTTTGACCAGATGCAGCCCGTGAGCGATTTTGTCTTTGAGCAGATCGAGTACCTGCTGCACGCGCAGACGGCGCCGGACGAGACAGCCGCCATCCTGGTCGAGACCGTCCTGGGCGAGGGGGGGTACATCCTGCCGACCCCTGACTTTTTGCCGCGCCTGCGCGAGCTATGCGACCGTCATGGGATGCTGCTGATTCTGGATGAGGTGCAGAGCGGCTTCGGTCGCACGGGGCGCTTTTTTGCGCTGGAGCATTGGAATGTGACGCCGGATATCCTGGTGATGGCCAAGGGGCTGGCAAGCGGCTTTCCGCTCAGCGGGATTGTTGCACGGCGGGAGCTGATGGACCGATGGCTCCCCGGCTCGCACGGGGGTACCTATGGCGGGAACGCCGTGGCCTGCGCCGCCGCTGTCGCAACCGTGGAGGTGCTGCGCGAGGGGCTCATTGACAATGCAGTAGCGATGGGGGAGCTGCTCATAAGCGGCCTGCACGCCATTCAAGATGACTTTCCCATCATGGGGGATGTTCGTGGCCTGGGGCTCATGATCGGCGTGGAGTTCACCCACCAGGATGGGAGCCCTGCCCCCGACATCGTGAAGCGCGTCGTCGCGGCGGCGCTCGACGAGAACCTGCTGCTGCTGACCTGCGGCACGGAGGGGAACGTGATTCGCTGGATTCCGCCGCTGATCGTGAGCGAGGCGCAGATTGTGGATGCGCTGACCATCTTCCGCGAAGCTGTGAAACAGACAGCATAGGCTGAACCCTGCAACCGCACGGAGGCAGGGCGCGTAAGGGTGTGCAGCGGGACAGAAGGGAAGCTATGGCCGACAACACCTCTATTACAGTTAAAGAACTAGCGGTCATCCTGAAGGATTGGCTGGTAGAAACGATCCAGCAGGAGCGGGAAACCGCGCGCCGCGTGGGCACCTCGTCCGATGACACCCTGGGGACGATGCTCCAGCGAGGCGATGCCGACGCGGCGAAGAAGGTCCGCGCGCGCCGCTTCCGGGAGGCACTGGCTGGGCTGGAATCGCTGCTGATGGGGCAGCGCGAGATCGAGTATCGGCCCGTGCTGGATCACATAGTCCACAACATCGGCGCCTCCCTCCAGGTGCTGGGCCTGTTCGTTCCCGAGGCAGGGTTGGTGGACGGGCCAACGTTTGATTTTCGTAGGCACGCCAGTTTTCCGGCGTGCGTGGCGCCGCGCCGCTTTGTGGCCTTGCCCCGCCTCACGCAGGCGATGGAGCGGATAGGCATGGCGCGCCACTGGACGCCGGGCGCGAGGGTCTTTTTAACGGAATACCGCGAGTGGCAGCCGCGCTGGTTGCGGGGGCCCGCCCACGATGATGAGCGCTTTGGCCTCTTTGCGTGGGGCACGCTTAGCCAGAAAGATGTCTGCTTCTTGCCCCTCAGTCGCGTGCCCGGTGCCAGCCTGAGCGGTTTGAACGAGTTGCTTGTCCTCAGCCAGCGCACCTCGCTGCTCGGGCGCCTCTTTGACACCGCCCCCCGCCACGAGGAGCATGTCGCCCCGCTATCGGCGCGGGAATTTACCTACCTGCTGCGCGCCCTGCTGCTGGATTATGAGTCGCTGCACACCACCCGACAGCGGGAGGTGGCCGAGCAGGATCAGTTGGGGGCGATGCTCTGGGATTTTCTCTCGCGGGAAGAGTGAGGCTAGGGGGCCACGGGCCAACCCTGGCTCCAGCTTTTGGAGCAGAGCGATGGCTGGTCTATACTTGGCATCGGCTTGCTTCACGGTAAGCCCTTCTTGTCATGTTTCCAGAAAGAGGGCGACGTATCATGCGACGGTTGATGTGGGTGGTTGGAATGATGCTACTCCTGACGGTGCTCGGCTCGCCGCTTGCTTCCGTGCAGGCGCAGGGGCAACAGGGAGGGGTGGTGACTGCCAGTGCGCTGAACGTGCGCGCCGGTGCGGGGACGGGGTACGCGGTGCTCGGCTCGCTGGCCTATGGCGCGCCGGTCCAAATCCTGGCGACCAGCGCCGACAAGGGGTGGTATCAGATTCAATATCGCAGCGGGAGCGCGTGGGTCTCGGCACGCTATGTGAGGCTTACCGCTGCGACAGCAGCCGCGCCGACCACGGGCACGGCTGCCAGCGGTGCGGTAGCCCCCGCCGTAGCTGGCAAAATCGTCTTTGCCCTCCAGCCTGACGGGGCCCTCTATACGGTCAATGCGGACGGCAGCGGCCTGCGCCAGTTGGGGGTAGGCCAGGATCCGGCATGGAGCCCCACGGGCGACCGCATCGCCTACACTACGTGGGTCGGGGAGGCACCCGGGTTGTACCTGATGCAGGCTGACGGCACCGGGCGCGAGCGCCTCGTGGGCGGGCAGCAGCTAAAAGCGCCCTCCTGGTCGCCCGATGGGAAGCACATCGCCTTCGCCGGGCAGAACGGCGGACAGCTGACCGACGAGGAGGAGTGCTGGTTCAGCTACTGTTTTACCACCTCGGCAGACCCGCACTGGCGGCTGGGCATGGTGAACATGAGCACCCGCAGCGCCAGCGGCCTGCCGGATGACTACCACTCCATCAGCCCCGTGTGGCTATCGAACAATCAGGTGCTATTCGATGGCGAGCCGGGGTTGAAGACGGTTTATACCGATCGCTCCGACACGCCCATCACGTTCAACCGCGATGTTCGCCTGCACGACCCGCGCATTTGCCGCGCGACCGGGGCGATGGCGCTGACTTATTTCCAGCATGACCATTGGGAGGTTTACACCCTCAACGCAAACGGTGCCGGGCTGCGTCGCCTGACGACGCTGAACCTGCTTAACCCCACGCCCCCCGCGCAGAACGTCTCGCCTTCCTGGAGCCCCGATTGCTCCCAGATTCTCTTCCTGTCGAACCGCGATGGGGGTCGCTGGCGACCGTACATCATGGCAGCAGATGGCTCGAACCAGCGCCCCTACCTGCCGACTGTCTTCGATGCGCTGACCTTCAGCTACAACTTTAGCCAGGATCGCGTCTTCGACTGGCGCTAAGCTGCCCGGCTTACGATACAAGGCCCTCGCCCACGCGAGGGCCTTTTTGTTTGGCTGGCACCCGGCACATGAGTTGCTTGGGGGCAACGGATAGAGCCATTCCACTTGTAACAGGGGGGAGCACCATGAGAAGAGGGTTGGGCGGTGGACTGTTTGGCGCGTGGCGGCGGCGGCGCATGGGGCGGATGGGCGGCGGTATGGGGCGAGCGGGCGGCGGCATGGGGCAGCAGGGGCCGGTCGGGGGTTTTCCGGGGCGCCGCCCCTACGAGCAGCCAGCGGGCGCCGAGGACGTAGGGAACCTGGAAACACGGGCGCAGGCATCGGTGGCCATCCGCTCCTTTCGCGTGCTACAGGCATCGGGTGGACGCGTGGGCTGGCGTGCCGATGGCCAGGCCATCGCTCTGGACAAGGCGGGCGAGGATGGCTACGCCGATGTGTATACGATGCGTCCCGACGGCTCCGACCTGCGCTGTCTGACCTGTGAGGCGCGCGGGCTGCCGCAGGCCAACAATGGTAACCCTGCCTGGCATCCCAGTGGCGAGTACCTTGTCTTCCAGGCGGAGGACAGCAACCTGCGCGTGCCGCGTGGCCCCATGGCCCGCTACCTGACGAGCCCTGGTGTGGGGTTGAACAACAATGTCTGGGTCATGCGCGCCGATGGGTCGCGCTTCTGGCAGCTTACGCAGGTGGGGGAGGGGCAGGGTGCGCTCCACCCCCATTTTTCGGAGGATGGCGCGCGCGTGGTGTGGAGCCAGTTGATCGAGCGGCGCCAGCGGGACCCCCTGGGCCAGTGGGCCATCCAGATGGCTGACATCTCTTTCTCAGGGGGCGAGGTGCGCCTGGGGCAGGTCCAGTCGCTCCAGCCCGGCGGGCTCCAACTGTACGAGACGCACGGCTTTTCGCCGGATGGGCAATCGCTGCTCTTTTCCGGCATCCCGCGCGGGGGCTACTACTGGGACATGGAAATTTACACGTGGGAGCTGGCCACGCAGCGCCTCAACCAGCTAACCGACAACGACGAGTGGGACGAGCATGCTCACTTTTCAAAGGATGGGCGCGCCATCCTCTGGTCCAGCAGCGAGGGGAACGAGGCAGTCAAAGGCAGCACCCCGCGCGACACGCTCCAGAACCCGCCCCCGCTTGATTTGTGGATCATGGGGCGGGACGGGGGGCGCAAGCGGCGCCTGACCCACTTTAACGACCCCCAGGCCCCAGAGTTCTTGAACGCGGGCGGCAGCGTCGGGATTGGGGATTGGTCGCTGGGCCCCGATGGCCGGACAGCCGTCATTCGGCTGCGCAACGGCACGGGCCAGCGTTCCGAGACGGTGGCCCTGGTCGAGTTTGAGCCGCAGGCTATGGAGTCGAGCTAGGGGGCGCGGCGCGTGGCCCGGGCAGGGCCAGCGAGCCTGAGGGGTGCATGAGGGAGGGGCAGCCCGTGCAGGAGTGGACAGAGGAATCTCGAACGCTCGAGACATTGCGACGGCGCTACCTTCACTTCGCAACCAGCGAGGCGCGGGGCGTCTCTCCCCTGTATGAGGCCCTGGCCCTGGCCGTCGCGCAATCGGAGCCCTTGTTGCGCTTTGTTGCCGCCCTGCCCCCCGCCAAGCAGCAGCCTAACCTTGTCTTCGCGGCAGTGCGGCACCTGTTTGGCACCCCCGGGGACGAGAAAGAATTTACCCGGTTGCTGCTGCGCTACCCCGATCAGATTCGGCAACTGATCCTCGCGCGGCGCACGCAGACCAACGAGCCGGGCCGATGTGCCACCCTGCTCCCAGTTCTGGCCCTGCTTCCGCAACCCATAGCCCTGCTAGAGGTGGGCGCCTCTGCCGGCCTGTGCCTTCTGCCTGACCACTGGGCCTATGACTATGGGCGGGCCTGCCTTGCCCCGCGCGTGGCGGGCGCCGATGAGGCGCCATGCTTTCCCTGCTCGGTCAATGACGCGACCCCGCTTCCGTCGCAGGCGCCCGAGGTTACATGGCGAATCGGCATGGACCTCAACCCCGTTGACCTGCGGGATGCCGAAGAAGTCGCCTGGCTCGAGACCCTGGTGTGGCCCGGGCAGGAGGAGCGCGCCGCGCGCCTGCGGGCCGCGATTCGCGTGGCGCAGGCCCACCCGCCCCCCGTCGTCAAGGGCGACCTTGTCACCGACCTCCGCGCTGTCGCGAGCGCGGCGCCCCGCGCTTCAACGCTCGTGATCTTTCACTCCGCCGTGTTGGCCTATGTCTCGCCAGAAGATCGCAGGCGATTCGTTGACACCGTCACCGGGCTGAACGCCGTGTGGATCAGCAATGAGGGAATCACCATCCTTCCCCAGAGCGCGGCGAAGCGCGGCGAGGCCCTGCCGCATGATCGGTTTCTGCTCTCGATGGATGGGGAACCCCTGGCGCTCACCGCCCCTCACGGTCAATCAATGGAGTGGTTTTCCGGCTAGCCTCGCTGCTTGAGCAGGGGGGCCGTTAGCTCCGACAGGCTGATTTGTTGCTGGCCATCCTCGCCAAAGTTGGCAGGGTCCAGCCAGCGCAGGAACGCCTCTTCCAGGGCTGGCCACTCCTGGTCAATGGCTGCGTACCAGGCGGTATCGCGATTCCTACCCTTGTACACCAGGGCCTGGCGGAATATCCCCTCGAAGGAGAGACCCAAACGTTGGGCGGCGGCTCGCGATTTGGCGTTCAAGGCATCGCATTTCCACTCATAGCGCCGATAGCCAAGCTCAAAGGCATGCTTCATCATCAGATACATAGCTTCTGTGGCCGCAGGCGTTCGCTGTAGGCGGGGCGAAAAGTTGATATGGCCCACCTCGATGGCGCCCTGGGCGGGCTTGATGCGCAGATAAGCCGCCACGCCGACAGCCTCCGATGAGCTATTCTCCACAATGGTAAAGAAGAGCGGGTCGTCGCTGTCCGCAGCACCACGCAACCAATCCGTATACGCTTCCAGGGTGTCGAAGGGCCCCGAAAACAGATAGGTCCACAGCCGCCCCTCCTGATCCAGCGAGTTTGCTGCGTACAATTCGGCAGCGTGGCGTGCAACGTCGAGCGGTTCCACGCGGCAAAAAGTTCCGACCATCACCTCGCGAGAGGGGGGCGCGGGGGGTGCCCATCCTGGCACCGGCAGGCCGACGGGCTGACCTAGCTGATTGAGTCCGTGGGTGGCGTTCATAGCGCCTCAAGCTGAGGGAGATGCTGGTGCGTGCTGCCTTCCGGGCTCATGCTGGGTTCCTCCACGCGGCTCGCGTGGACGAGCACATCATAGAACAACGCGCCCGCGCCCATGTCGGCCTCGTCCTGCGGCGTGGTTTGGTTAATGTTGCGCCCGTCCGGGCTGAACTTGGACCACCAGATGCCGGGTGCCAGCACCGTGCCCTGCATGATGTCCTCCGTGACGTGCACGGTAAGGCAGACCTCCCCCCTCTCGTTCCACACCCGCACGGGCGCGCCGCTGTGCAGTTGCCGCGCGGCAGCATCCGTCGGGTGCATCCACAGCAGGGGCTCCTTCTCGCGCCCCTGGAGGCGGGGCACATTGACGAAGGTGCTGTTCAGGAAGGAGTGCGCGGGCGGAGAGATGCAGGCCAACGGCGCGTCCGCCGATGGTTGGCTTTCCGTGCTGGCAGACAGCGGGGGCACCCAGGCGGGTAGCGGGTCGTAGCCGTCCCGCGCCATGCGCGGGCTGTACAGCTCGCAGCGTCCCGTCTCGGTGGGAAAGTTGCCCTCGGCAAAGGGAAGAAAGGGCTCCGGCACGTGCAAGCGCGCAAAGCCCTGCTCGAGCAGGGTGTCCCACGTGACGCTCGCCAGGACGGGGTGCGTCTGCGCCTTCACGAAGGTCTCCAAAATCGCCTCATCGCTTTCGCGGAAGCAGGGCTCGTCGTAGCCCAGGGCCGCGGCCAGGCGACGGAAAATCTCGCTGTTGGGCAGGGCCTGACCCAGCGGGGCGATGGCGGGGCGGTTCAGCGCCACGAACAGGTGGCCGTACGGCTTAAGAAGGTCCCAGTGCTCCAACTGCGTGGTGGCGGGGAGGACGATATCGGCATAGTCAGCCGTATCGGTTTGAAAGTGCTCCAGCACCACGGTGAACAGGTCTGTCCGGCGCAATCCTTCCAGCACTGCTGCCTGGTCGGGCGCAACAGCGGCAGGGTTGCAGTTGTAAACGATCAGCGCGTGGATGGGCGGCCCTGCCTCCTCTGGCGCAGGGATGGGGTCCACCGGACGCGGGTGGTAATGGGCGCGGGCGCGGCGGGCCGGGTCGTGGCTCAGCATGTCCCCCAGGCGGTTCATGTTGAAGCAGCGAACGGGCGCACGGCGCAGGTCCGGTCGGTAGAGGTCGCTGCGGTCAAAGGGAAAACTCCCGCTCGTGCTGAGTTGGATGCCGCCCCCCTGCTCGCGCCATGCCCCGACCAGGGCGGGCAGGCAGCAGATGGCACGGGTTGCCATGCCGCCCCCCGCGTGGCGCTGCATCCCGTAGTTGATCCGGATCGCGGCGGGGCGCGTGGTGGCATAGTCCCGCGCGAGCGTGCGGATGCGCGCGGCAGGAATCCCCGTCACAGTCTCGGCCCATTCAGGGGGGTAGGCAAGGACGCGCTCGCGGAGTTGCTCGAAGCCAAAGGTGTAGCGCTCAACATAGTCGCTGTCGTACAGGCCCTCGCCGATGATGACGTGCATCATCGCCAGGGCAAGCGCCCCATCGGTGCCCGGACGGATCGGTAGCCACTCGTCGGCGGCGCGGGCCGTGCGCGTTCGGGCGGGGTCAATCACGATCACCCGCGCCCCCTGCTTGCGGGCCGCCTGCACGAAGGGCCAGAGATGCTGGTTGCTCGTCAGCGTGTTGCTGCCCCATATCAGGATCAGCCGCGCATGGGCCACATCTGGCGTGTCGAACCCGATGGCCTTCCCGATCGTGTACTGGTAGCCCTCGAAGCCCGCCTCCGAACAGATGGTGCGCGCCAGATCGCCTGCACCCAGGCGATGAAAGAGGCGGCTCGCCATGCCCTCGCCCTGCAGCAGCCCCATCGTCCCGGCATAAGAGTAGGGCTGCACCGCCTCGGCTCCATGCTCCGCGATGATGGAGTGGAGACGCTCTGCGATCTCGCGCATCGCCTCCTCCCACGAGATGGGCTCGAAGGTGCCCGCTCCCTTGGGCCCGACGCGTCGTAGGGGCGTGGTGAGGCGGCCCGCATGGTAGGTGCGCTCCAGGTAGCGATCTACCTTGCCGCACAGCCGTCCCTGCGTCACGGGTTGGCTGGCGTCCCCCCAGATGTCAATCGCACGTCCGCTTTTTTGCTCCACCGCCACCTGCCAGCTACAGGTGTCAGGGCAGTCGTGTGGGCACACGCCACCCACTATAGAAATAGAAGGATCGTTCTGGTACAGGTCGAGTCGAGACATAGGTGGGCCTATAGGGTCAAGGGAGGGATAGATGGACAGCGCTATACCGTTGAATTATACACGATTTCCTTTGCGGCAGGCAGCTATCGCCACCCTGCGCAACCCATATCGCTTATCATCCGTATTGCATCAAGGTGTGGGATGGCCGGACGATCGGGCTGGAATCGTCCATCTGCTCCGATCATCCAGCAGACAGCAATCTTGCGAGGAGTGAATCATGATGAGCTACAAAGTGTCTGGGCGGCGCGCGCGCCGACGCAAGGGGATGGCGTGGGGGCTGCTGGCAGTGCTCCTGGCAGGGATCGCCATGCTGGTGTTTGGCATTGGAATCAATGGTCTGATGCCGCTGCTGGCGGGGGTGGCGCTTTTCGCGGTCGTGAAGCGCGGGGGGCGGGAGGTTAGCGGGCTCACCATTCCCGCGACGATGGCGACGGTGCTCGGCCTGATCCTGATGGTACAGGGGCTGACCCCCTGGGGCAGTTGGCTTTACAGCTGGCCCCTGCTCTTTCCGGGGGCATTTGGGATGGGGTTGGCCGTGCACGGTCAGCTGAACCGCAAGCGCGGCACCGAGCAGGTTGGCGAGGAGATGGCGAAGGTGGGCGTGGGCATCTTCCTTGTGGGCGCGCTCTTCTTCGAGGTGATCGTGGGGCTGGGCGGCTGGGTGGCGGGGATGCTCGCCTGGCTGCTGATGCCCCTGCTGGCTTTGGGAGGGGTGATCTACCTGCTCACCCGCTCGCGCAGGGCGCGGCGTGGCACAGCCGCGCTGGGGGGACGGCAGCACGGGGCGCTCGACGATGGCTCGTCGCGGCTGGACACGCTGCTCTTCGAGGAAGATCGCGAGCGGGTGTAGGGCACAGCCTGCCCTAGCCGAGCAGGAGCGTGGCGAGGCCCAGAAAGAGAAAGAAGCCGCAGATGTCGGTGACAGTGGTGACGAACACGCCCGATGCCACGGCGGGGTCCACCCCGACCCGCTCCAGCAGGAGCGGGATGAGCACCCCCGCCACGTTCGCCATCAGCATGTTGCCCGTCAGAGCGAGCCACAAGATCAGCGAGAGCGTCGGGTCCCCCTTCCAAAGCAGGGCAATGAGGGCCACGCCCAGGCCGATGGCGGCCCCCTGAATCACGCCGAGCAGGGCCTCGCGCCGCATCAGGTCCCAGGCGTCGCGCAGGCCAAGGTTTTGCGTGGCGAGGCCGCGGACGATCAGGGTCAGCGTCTGCGTGCCTGCGTTGCCGCCCTGCCCTGCAACGATGCCCTGAAAGGTGGCGAGCACGGCGAACTGCTCGATCGTGCCCTGGAACAGGTTGACCACCGAGGCAGCTAAAAAGGCAGTCAGCGTATTGACATAAAGCCAGGGAAGGCGCTTGCGGATCGCTGCACGCGTGCTATCGAACGCCTCCGATTCGCCGGACAGCCCACCCAGCAGCAGGGTATCCTCCTCCGCTTCCTCCGCCACCACCTCCACCAGGTCGTCCGCTGTGATGACTCCCAGCAGACGCTGAGCATCGTCCACGACAGGCAGGGCCAGCAGTCCGTAGCGCTGAATAAGGCGCCCGCAGGCCTCCTGGTCCGTCAGGGCGTGGACGGAGCGCACCTCACCATCCATGATGTCGCCCACGAGTGTGTCTGGCGCGGCGACGACCAGGCGGCGCAGGCTTGCCACGCCCACAAGCCGCCCCCCCATATCTTCCACGAACAGGTAATAGATTAACTCGGGGTCGGGCGAGGTGGCGCGCAGCACCTGGAGCGTCTCGGATACCGTCATGCTTTCTCGCAGATGAAAGGCGATGGGGATCATCAGGCCGCCCGCCGTGTCATCGGGGAAGGCCATCAGGGAACGGACGGCATCCCCCTCGTCCATCTCGGCCAACACCGCCTGCGCCCGTGCCGGCTCCAGATCGCCCAGCAGGTCGGCGGCGTCATCCGGGGCCATCTCATCCAGGATGGCGGCTAGCTCCGCGATGGGCATCTGCTCCGCAATCGCAGTAGTCTCCTCATCCTCCAGATACTCGATGACCTCCGCTGCCTCCTCCACCGTGAGCGAGCGCAGCATAGCCAGGCTGTCCTCCGGTGAAAGCTCCTCGACGATGTCTGCGCGGTCGGCTGGGTGCATCGTTGCCAGGCGGGTTGTCAGGGCGGGGTCCGTCTCACCCTGCTGGATTCGATCCGCCAGATCGCGCAGTTCGTCATAGGTTGGATTGCTTTCGTCAGCCATGAGGCACTCCTGGGACGACAGGGAAGGGGGGATGGGGTGGCCACTGACAAGAAAAGGAGCGAGGCAGACCCGTCGCCTCGCTCCTTTTGAGTGGACCCTTACTGCCGCGCCCGTAGCGCGAGCAGGTCTATTTGCCCGGGATCATGATCCAATCGCGTGTGAGGTAGTCGTCCAGGATGCCCACCACCAGGATGGCAAACCAGATAAGACCCGCCACGATCGCGAGGCGCGAGACCCCAGTGGCGTACCGCCCGTGCATGAAGATCAGAACGATAACAAGCGCCTTGGCTGTCGCGACGGACAGGGCCACGATCTCGTTGAGAGGGCCGAGGTCCACAAAGGCAACCCCCACGGTGACCAGTGTCAGCACCAGCAGGGCAAGCCCTGCCAGGAGGTAGGTTCGAACTGGCGTAATATGTACGTCGTGTTCGTCGTGATGATCAACCATGGTCAAACTTTCTGGCGCCTCACTGGCGTCCAATCAGGTAGAGCAGCGGGAAGAGGAACACCCATACCACGTCCACAAAGTGCCAGTACATTCCCATCAGTTCGATGGGGGTATAGGAGGCACCCAGGTAGCGCCCCGTGCGCGAGCGCACGAGCAGGGCAAATACGATGCCGATGCCCACGATCATGTGGCTGGCGTGAATACCGGTCATCATAAAGTAGAGGAAGAAGAAAAGCGCCCCGCGGGCCCCCGCCGCTTCCAGCACCTCATGGTTGGTGAAGTTGAGCCCAGGGAAGAGACCCTCCTCCCAGTGGTTGTAATACTCATAGCCCTTGATGCCGAGGAAGACCATCCCCAGAATCGCGGTAGCCAGCAAAAAGAACTGAAGGCGGCGTTGGTTGCCAATCTGGGCTGCGTGGACAGCCAGGGCCATCGTCAAGCTGCTGGTGATCAGCACGGCGGTATTCAAGGTTCCCAGCGGGATGCTCTGATGGATGCTGCCCGCCGTGAACACCTCCGGGTACAGCAGGCGAAAGAGGATATAGGCCAGGAACAACCCACCAAAGAGCATCAGTTCCGTGATCAGGAAGGTCCACATGCCGAGGATGTTCGCCTCGTGCTGCTGCTCCAGATTCTCGAAGTGATGCGCCAGCGCGGACGAGTGCCCGGCGTGGGCCTGCGAGTGAGCCTCGGTGTAGGTGTTAGCCAATTTTCTCCTCCACAGGACCGAAGTTGTACGCGCCGACTGTCACGATCGGCGTCTCGTCGAAGTTGTGCGGCGGCGGCGGCGAGGAGGTTTCCCACTCCAGCCCGGCAGCACCCCAGGGGTTGTCGCCCGCGGGCTTGCCGTTCCACAGGGAGGGGATCAGGTAAAGCAGGGGCAGGATGAACCCTATAAACATGATGGAGGCACCCGCCGTAGAAAAGACATTCAGCACCTGGAACTCCGGCGCATAGACGTGGTACCGGCGGGGCATCCCGAGGTAGCCCAGCACGAACTGTGGGAAGAAGGTCAGATTAAAGCCAACAAAGATGGTGATGGCGGCGAACTTGCCCCATGCCTCCGAGTACATGCGCCCGGTAATCTTTGGCCACCAGTAGTGAATCCCCCCCAGATAGGCGAGCGAGGTGCCACCGACCATGATGTAGTGGAAGTGGGCGACGACGAAGTAGGTGTCGTGCACGTGCACGTCCACCGCGAGTGCCGCCAGGAATAGCCCCGTCAACCCCCCGACGGTGAACAGCCCGATAAAGCCCAGCGCATAAAGCATAGGCGTGCTGTAGCTGATGGAGCCCTTGTACAACGTCGCCGTCCAGTTGAGCACCTTGACCGCCGAGGGGATGGAGACGAGGTAGCTCAGCAGCGAGAACACCAGGGCCGCATGGACCGACTGGCCCGATGTGAACATGTGATGCCCCCATACCAGGAAGCCCCACACCGCGATGGCGACGCTCGCCAGGGCCACCCAGCGGTAGCCAAAGATGCGCTTGCGCGAAAAGTTCGCTATCAGCTCACTGATGACCCCGAAGGCGGGCAGGATCATAATGTACACGGCAGGGTGGGAGTAGAACCAGAAGAGGTGCTGGAAGAGCAACGGGTCCCCACCGATAGAGGGATCGAAGATGCCCACCCGGAACACGCGCTCCGCCGCGACGAGCAGCATCGTGATGGCCAGGACCGGCGTCGCCAGGATGATGATGACGCTCGTCGCGTACATGGACCAGATGAAGAGCGGGAGCCGGAACCACGTCAAGCCCGGTGCCCGCATCTTGTGGACGGTAACGATGATGTTGACAGCCGTCATGATGGACGAGAAGCCAACTATAAAGATAGCCGTCCCGATGGGTAAGACCTGCGTCGTGCTCGATTCGGTGCTGTAGGGGGTGTAGAAGGTCCAGCCGGTGTCAATCCCGCCCGTGAGCAGCGCGTACAGCGCGAAGGCCGAGCCGATCATGTACACGTACCAGCTGAGCAGGTTCAGGCGCGGAAAGGCCATATCCCGCGCGCCGATCATCAGGGGCACCAAAAAGTTGCCGAGCACGCCGGGGATGGCGACCACCAGGAAGAAGAAGACCATGATGATGCCGTGCGCGGAAAACAGTCGGTTGTAGGTCTCCGACTGCACCAGGTCGGCCTGCGGGGTCATCAGGTCCAGCCGCATCAGGGTGGCTGCCACGCCGCCGATCACGAACATCAGCGTGACAGAAATCAGGTAGAGCACCGCGATGCGCTTGTGATCTACCGTCAGCAGCCAGGACCTGACGCCATAGCTGATATTCAGATAGTGCTTGTCGTGCAGGTTGAGGGCGATGGATGGCACGGTCATGTCAGAGGCTCCATTTAACTCATGTGAAAGCTAAGTACCGTCAGGGAGAATCGTTGCCAGGGGTGGCCTGCGGCATTGGCTCGCTGCCTGTTTGCTCCTCGTCTCCCTCTCCCGCTTCAACATTGTTCCCCTCCATCTCGCCTGCTGCATCGTCCGTGCCCAGCGATTGGATATAGGTAACCAACTGAAGCAACTGCTCCTCGCTGACCTGCCCCTCGTAGGTGGGCATGATCGCTTGGTAGCCCGCAACAAGCTGTGCAGTAGGGTCAAGGATCGAGGTGCGGATGTAGGTGGCATCGGCGGTGACGACCTGCCCATTGTCAAGCTCCACCTGCTCGCCGAATATCCCTACCAGCGAGGGCCCCGGCCCCTGGCCATCCATACGGTGGCAGCCCGCGCAGCCCAACGTGCCAAACAACTGCTCGCCCACATCCACCGACGATCCTTCCGTAGCCCCGCCGGCCAGCCACGCCTCGTACTCAGACGGCTCCATCACGATAACGGAGCCGACCATGCGCGAATGGTTCGTGCCGCAGTACTCGGTACAGAACATGTGAAAGGTGCCCGTTTTGGTAGGCTCGAACCAGAGCGTGGTATAGCGACCCGGCACCACGTCCTGTTTCACGCGAAAGGCGGGCACGAAGTAGGAATGGATCACATCCTGGGAAGTCATGGTCAGCTTGATGGGCTGGCCAACCGGCACGTACAGATCGTTGATCGTTTGCTGTCCGTCGGCGTACTCGTACTTCCACATCCACTTTTTGCCGATGACGAACACCTCTAGCGACTCGGTGGGGGGCCGTGCCAGGTCTACGTACAGCCAGGCACCCCAAAAGAAGGCAATCATCGAGAGCCCCAGGAGCACTGTCATGCCCCCTATCTCGATGCGCGAGTTGCCCGTCGTCTGGACGGGTATCTCATCCGGGTGACGGCGGCGATACTTGACACCAAAGTAGATCAGGCCGCCCGCCACCAAAAGCGTGAAAAAGATGGTGAGAGCGAGCAAGAAGAAGAAGAGCAGGTCCACGCGCCCCGCCTGTGTGGATGCCTGATCAGGAAAAAAAGGTATTCCGCCCATAGGTCGCTGTTGCCCCCGTGGCAGGTGATGGCCGAGGTCTAGCCCTCTGCCGATAGCTGTTTGTGGCGGATGTCCCGCATGAACAAGGAGCCGAGGAACATCCCCAGCACCAGCACAGTCACCGCGCCGCCTAGCTTCATCAGGTTCAAGACGACGGGGGTGTACTCCCCAGCCGTCGGGTCGTAGCGGTAGCAGAAGAGAAGAACCTGGTCCACCACACCGCCAATCTTGCCGTCTGCCGCCTCGACCAGGGCCAGGCGCAGGTCACGGGGCGAAAATTCCATGCCGTAGATGTAGCGCGAGATCGTGCCATCTGCCGTCAGCACGACCGCCCCACTGGGGTGCGCGTACTGCTTGCTTTCCTCATCATAGGCATAGTTCACACCCACTGCCTGCGCCAGCCGATCAATCTCCTCGCGCTCCCCGGTCAAGAAGGCCCAGCGCCGTGCAGCATCCGAGCGCCCGTAGCGATTGATCAGGTGCCGCTTGGTCTCGTCCGCCAGTTCGGGCGTCTCGTCCGGATCAATGCTCACCGTCACAACGTTAAAGTCATCACCGAGCGTGAACGACACGCCGTTCAACCCGCGCACCAGCCCATCCAGCACGAGCGGGCAGAGCGAGTCGCACTCGTAGTAGTTCATCGTCAGCAGCGTAGGCTTCCCATTGCGGAAGTACTCGCCAAGTTGAACCTCGCGCCCCGTATCATCCCGAAAGCGTGCGTCAACCGGGATCTTGTCGCCGGGGTGCTGATCAAACGTTGCCTGCTGAAGAATTTCCGGCAGGGCACTATTCTCGTCCTCCCCTTCCGGCCCCTGCGCCTGGGCGGATCCAGCCCAGGCACCGATCAGAAGGATCAGCGCCAGGACTGTAGCGAGAGGCGCCCACCGTCGATGCACCCTTCCGCCACCCCGTATCATTTCGGGCTTTCCGCGTTTAGCCATTCCCTTGTCCGTTCCATCATCCGGCCAGAGCTTGAATCTGAGGGCTGCTCCAACCCCGTCTCACCCAGCATGTCCATATCCGATTCAGCGCGCGCGGGGAACCCTTCTTCCAGCAATAGCTCCATGGCGCGGTCAATCGGGATGTGAACGGTGCTGGCGCCCTCGTCTACCCACCCATAGCCACTCAACTGCGCATCCTCTTCCTCGCGATAGGCCTCATACTCCACGCCGGTCAGCGCCCGCGTCTCAATCAAGTAGGGCACCTCCGACGACGGGGGATCGGCCACCGCTCCCTCGGGCGGGGAAAGATCATCAAGTTGCCCGGTCAGCGCCCACTGCAGCCCGGTGGCGATTACCAGGACGACCACCCCCAGCACCAGCATCCACACGCCCGCGCGGACGATTCCCCCCAGATTCGCGTCTTCCAGCTCGATTCCGGCGGCAATGTCTTCGGGGTCCGGTAACTGGACCGGGCGGCCCACTACATCTTCTTCGTATTCGGCGGGCTCCGGTGGCGCCTGCCGCGTGCGCGGTGTATCCAACTTGCTCCTCCCATCGGACAAGAGTTGCCGGAGGCTCAGCAGGGTGAACAGGCCAACGATGGCCCAGGACAGCCAGCCGAGGATACCCCCACGGCGCTCATTTGCCTTCTTGCTCTTGTTGCTCACAGCCGTCTAGTTTCCCATCAAGGCTAGTGCGCGTGCGCGCGCTCTTGAAGCAGAGGAACGGCCATGGTACTCAACAGGGGTCGCTTCTTTAACTGCCACAGGAACAGGGCAATCCAGATGCCACCCAACCCTACCAACGCTGTCAGATCCATCCAGTGGATGCTAAAGTGCCCCACGTTGCCGTGCGTAAACGCCGGCTTGACGAGCCAGAGCAGATACACAAAGTTCATGACCATGATGAACGCTGCCACCTGGGTCAGGCGGCGGGGGTTACGGCGGTTATTGTTGGACATCAGCAGCACGAAGGGCAGGGCAAAGTGAAGCCCCATCAGCGCATAGGCCACCCACTGCCAGCCACCCGTCGAGCGGCGCAGGTACCAGGTTACCTCTTCGGGCAGGTTGGCGGCATAAATGATGATGAACTGTGAAAAGTTCAGGTAGGCCCAGATCAGCGTGAAGGCCAGCATCAAGCTTCCCACATCCGCAAGGACGGCGGGCGAGAAGACCTCTGCCATCGGCGAATAGCGTGCCAGGCGCGTGACGACGATCACCGAGAAGGCAAAGGTGATCAACGCCATGCCCGCCGCCACCGCTGCCCCGAAGATCGAAGAGAACCAGTGCGGTTCCAGTGTCATGATCCAGTCGTAGGATGCAAAGGTAATGGTCAAGAAGAGGAGCAGCATGCTGATGCCACCCGCCGTACGGAGCCGTGGCTCCATCGCGGGGTCACGCGTGCGGTCGTACTCGGCGGCCCAACTGCTTATACGGTAGGCGATCCCCGTCCAGACGACGAAGTAGAACACGGTCCGAATCAGGAAGAATGGAATGTTCAGATAGGGCTGCTTGTGCTGGAGGAGGGGGTCCGCCGCGACCACATCCGCGTGGGTCCACTCGTAAAGCGCGGGAAGCCCAAACGCTATGGGAAGGAAGAGGAGCCCCATCACGGGCAGCGTCCGCGCGCCCGCTTCCAGGATGCGCCGGATGAGCAGGCCCCACGTGCCGCCCGTCATCTGGTGCAGCACGGTGAGCGCCAGGGAGCCAATCCCGAGGCTAACCCAGAAAAGATAGCCTACCAGGTAGGATCGGAAAAACTGCTCGCTGCCCAGGAACATCCCTACCACCGTGAGGGCCAGCCCGACGACCCCCACGATAAGGGCGCGCCGCTGCAGGCCGTCAAAATCGGTGTGCGCTGCCATTGCGCCATCACTCATAGCTATTGACCTCCGTTTTCCAGCGCGCCGCGCTCGTCCGCTGGCACATCGTCAAGTGTAGCGTTCTGGCTTCGTTGCAGGGCCTCGATGTAGGCAGTGATGGCCCACCGATCTATCACAGCAATTTGTCCCTCATAGGGCGGCATCACGCCCCAGCCGTTCGTGATTACATCAAAGAAGTGGCCGGGCGGGGCCTCGCGCAGTCGCTCGATGTGGAGCGACGGGGGCGCGGGGTAGCCACGCCGGATGATCATCCCGTCGCCGTTGCCGAGCCGACCGTGGCAAGGGGTGCAGGAAATATTGTAACGCTCCTGGCCTCGCTCCAGCACCTCGCGGGTGATGGGGAAAGGGTACACCGTCGCCAGATCGTCCCGCGCCTGCTGAGCGGCATTGTCGCCCGCCTCGCTGCCGCTTTCCTCGCCGCCAGCCTCATCGGTTGTCGCCTGCTCGCCCGCCCCGCTCGTGTCGCCCGTGTTCCCTGTATCGCCCTCGGCACCCTCCTCACCCCCCTCAGTGCCTGCGACATCGCGCCCTGTGTAAAGCAGCGTATCGGCCTGCACGTAGCCACGCGGCACCGCGCCTTCCACTACCTGCCGCGAGGCCTGCCCGTCTGCAAAAAAGTTACTAGCCTCGTACGGCTCGTAGCGGGGCTGGTTGGCCATCTGCCCGCCGCACCCCGTCAGCAGCAGGAGCAGGCAGGCCAAGAGGAGTCTGGGGGGATCAGTGCGGGACATCGAATACCTCGCGCGCCTGCGTACTGGCCAGCAGCGAGCGGGCGCTGGCGTAACTGAATTGGGGATCGTAGGCGGGCAGCAGCAGGAAGAAGCTGTCCCGCGACACCTGGGTGAAGCGCTCAACGTTGAAGACGGGATGGTAGGGCATGGGCAGGCCATTCATCGCGAGCATGCCGAAGACCCCAGCAAACGCGGCGAACAGGATAGTCATCTCGAAGGTAACGGGAAAGAAGAGGGGCCAACTGTGGAACGGGCGCCCGCCCACATTCAGCGGGTAAGCGATCACCTGGGTCCAGTATTGAAGGCCATAGCCAGTGATCATGCCGATGATCCCGCCCCCCAGGACGAGCCAGGGCACCCATGTCTGATGAAAATCCAGCGCCTCGGTCACCTCGTGTACGGGGAAGGGCGTGTACGCCTCCATCTTTCGATACCCGCCCTCCTTCACGCGATGGATCGCATCTATCAGCGCATCGGCAGTCTCGTACTCGGCAATCAGCCCGAACAGGGCCCCCGGCACAGGGCCTATGTTACCCGACTCCTCGAAGGGCACGCTCTCGTCGTGCTCGTGCGGCAGGGAAACGCGCCCCGGCGGCGGTCGCTGGATGGCGGGATTGCCCGGATTCTCCTCTGGCCCATCAATTTGAAACTTGTGTGGTTCGCTCATACGTGTGTCTCCCGCGCGGCGCCGTGCCCGGAAGCATCGGCGCGGTCGTGCCCGGCATCGGTCGCGTCAGTTTTGGATAGCAACTCGCGCATCTCGAAGATCGAGATGACCGGCAGGAAGCGGATGAAGAGGAGCAGCAGCAGGGTGAAGAAGCCCATCGTGCCCGTGAACATCGAGAAGTCCCAGAAGGTCGGGGTGTACATATCCCAGGACGAGACAACCGGGTTTCGATGGAGGCTTTGTACGATGATGATGAAGCGCTCGAACCACATGCCGATGCTGACCAGCACCGCCACAATCCAGACTGCCACATTGTTGTTGCGGAAGCGGCGGAACCAGATCACCTGGGGCGCGACGATGTTGCAGAAAAGCATGGTCCACGCCGCCCAGACGTAGGGGCCGGTCAGGAAGCGCTCGCGGAACAGTTGGATCTCGTAGATGTTCCCGCTGTACCAGGCAGTGAAGCCCTCGGTCAGGTAGCCGTAGCTCACCCCCAGGCCGCTGACGAGCATGATGATCGCCATGTTCCGAATGTGGCGTGCGGTGATAAAGTCTTCCAGGTTAAAGAGGCGACGCAGCGGGATCGCGATGAGCAGGACCATGGCAAAGCCCGCGAACAGCGCGCCTGCCACAAAGTAGGGCGGGAAGACTGTGGAGTGCCAGCCGGGCAGCACCGAGAAAGCGAAGTCGAAGCTGACGATGGTATGCACCGAGATGACCAGCGGTGTGGACAGGGCAGCGAGCAGGAAGTAGGTCTGCTCGTAGCGGCGCCAGTGCTTGGCCGCGCCGCGCCAGCCTAGCGCGAAGAGGCCATACATCACGCGCCCCACCCGGCTGGTCGAGCGGTCGCGCAGCGTCGCCAGGTCAGGGATCAGACCGATGTACCAGAAGAGGAGCGAGACTGTCGCGTAGGTCGAGATGGCGAACACGTCCCAGATCAGGGGGCTGCGGAACTGGGGCCACAGCCCCATCGTGTTGGGGTAGGGGAACATCCAGTAATCGAGCCAGGGGCGACCGGTGTGCAGCAGAGGGTAGAGCCCCGCATTGGCCACGGCGAAGAGCGTCACCGCCTCGGCGAAGCGGTTGATGGACGTACGCCACTGCTGGCGCAGGAGCAGCAGGATGGCGGAGATCAGCGTCCCCGCGTGGCCGATGCCGATCCACCAGACGAAGTTGATGATGTCGAAGGCCCACATCGCCGGAAAGTTGTTGCCCCAGATGCCGATGCCCTTAATCAGCAGCCAGGCGATGGAGCTAAATAACTGCATCGTGAGCATGAAGCTGATAAAGACGCCGATGAGCCATCCCCGACCGACCGGTCGGTTCAGCACGATGGAACTGATCTTGTCAGTGATCGTGCCGTAGGTGTGGCCCGGCGCCAGGACCGGGGCCGCGTCCGCTTGGACAGGCACCGAGTGTTGGGGGGCTTCTTTCAGCATGGCGAAATTTCCATTGAGCGTTGGGACAATCAAGGACGTCCGGGACAGCGAACGCTTCGACTAACTCTCACCCGCCAGTTCTGGGTTGGGGTTTCGCACAGCGGCCAGATAGGTGGTGCGCGGCTGCGTGCCCAGGTCGCCTAGCATGGCATAGTTCAGCGGGTGAGCCTTCCTCGCCGTGACCTGGGCGGACTCGTCATTCAGATCGCCAAAACTGATAGCATTCGTGGCGCAGGCTGCCTGGCAGGCGGTCAGCACCTCGCCATCGCGGATCGAGCGCCCCTCTTTTTGCGCCTCGATGCGCGCCGAACTGATGCGCTGGATACAGTAGGTGCACTTTTCCATCACGCCCCGGCTACGTACCGTCACGTCCGGGTTGCGCAGCAGGCTCAGCACGGGGGAATCGTCGGTCACATACTCCAGGAAGTTGAACCGTCGGACCTTGTAGGGGCAGTTGTTCGAGCAATAGCGCGTGCCCACGCAGCGGTTGTATATCATGTTGTTTAGCCCCTCGCCGTCGTGGACGGTCGCCGCGACGGGGCAGACTGGCTCGCAGGGGGCCTTCTCGCAGTGCATGCAGGGCATCGGCATGTGGTAGGCAATGGGATTCGAGGGATCGCCCTCGTAGTAGGTGTCCACGCGCAACCAGTGCATCTCGCGGCTACGGGCGATCTCCGTCTTGCCAACGATGGGGATGTTGTTCTCGGCATTGCAGGCCATCACGCACGCATTGCAGCCCACGCAGGTAGTCAGGTCAATAGACATGCCCCACTTGTAGCCGTTGTACTCGTACTCCGGGTACAGCGAGGGGGGGGCGCCGTGGCCCGCCTCCAGCCCGTCGGTGCCTTGTTCGGCGTGCCCTGCCTCGCCCTCGGCGCCTTCCTCGGCGTGCCCTTCTTCCTCCTCGCCATGTTCTGCCTCGCCCGCCCCTGTTTCCATGCCGGGTATATGAATCTCGGCAAACCCTGGATCCTCGCGGTACTCATCGAGCGTGGCAGCGCGTACCAGGGGGCGCCCCATCAGGCGATGGTGCTCCTGGGTGGCGGCGAGGGTGTAGCTCTCGCCCGTGGTGGCGATTTCCAGGCCGCTACCGATCCATGGGGCGTCGGAGGTGCGCAGGCGGTAGGCGTTGTAGCCCAACCCCTCGCCCACGCGCCCCACCCGCTCGCGCCCGTAGCCAAGCAGAACGGTCACCGAGCGATCGGCGTGCCCGGGGGCGATCCAGATCGGCGCGCGCACCGTCTGGCCCCTATAGCGTAGCTCCACCAACTCCTCGTTGCTCACCCCAAGCTCGGCAGCGGTGGCAGGGCTAATCAGGGCGGCGTTGTCCCACGTCAGCTTGATGATGGGCTTCGGAAGCTCCTGAAGCCAGCCATTGTTGGCGAAGCGCCCATCGTAGATCGTCGGGTCGGCACAGAAACGAATCTCGAGCCCCCCCGCGTCACTGGCTGACCCCGCCTCGCTGGCAAAATCGCTTTGCAGGGTGACCGCTTTGAGGGGCAGCGTCGTGCCCTCGACCAGCCCGTCATGGAGGGAGCGCCGCCAGAACGCTTCAAAGTCGCCGCCGGGCGAGCCGGTCGCTTGCAGTTGAAGGCGTTCCCAGGTTTCCCGGACGAGCGTGTACCCGGACTCCAGCGGGTTGTCCCCAAAGGCGGCCAACATTTCGTGGGTGGAGCGCCCCCCGTACAAAGGCTCGACCAGGGGCTGGATGATGGTAACCGTGCCGTCAAAGGCGCGACTGTCGCTCCACGTTTCCAGGTAATGCGCCATCGGCACGTGCCAGGTTGCCAGGGCCGAGGTCTCATCCTCGTACAAGCTGTGATGCACGCTGAGCGGTACCTGCTGCATGCGCTCGGCGAAGCGCAGGTCCACCGGTGCGGTATAGGCCGGGTTGCCGCCGAGGATCATCAGCACGTCCACGGTGCCTGCGTCCATGGCGTCAGCCAACTCGCGCAGCGAGGCATTCCCATCCTCGGTGTTGGCCTCGATCGGCTCCGTGTACACGACGGTCTGCCCGATGTTGCCCAGGGCGTCGTTTATCGCGTGGGCCAGCGCATGCACGATGGGGGGTTGCTCCTCGCCAACGATGACGATGCTTGCGCCACCGTTGGCCTGCAGGTCTCGCGCCAGGGCAGCGATCCAGCCGCTCGGCACGTTGGCCGGCAGCGAGGGAGCGGTTACCCCGTCAACCCCCAATTCCGCCGCCAGGGCGCGCGCCACCGCCTCGATGTCCATGGCACGCAGGGGCAGGCGATGGTCGGCCTTGGAGCCGGTAGTGCTGTAGCCGCTTTCCACCACGTACAGCCGATTCATCGCGGCGGCGTTTGCGTTGCTCTGCCAGAGGCGACGGCGATCTGCAAAATCGCGGGCGTAGCGCAGGGCAGCGCCGTGGCAGCTCATAAAGTCGGCGTCGAGCGCCAGCACGACGTTGGCCTGATCGAAGCGATACACGGTGTTCGCATCCTCGCCAAAGGCGAGCCGCGCCCCCGCGCGCGTGTTGTCGCGCGACACGGGCTCGAACTGATGCCAGCGTGCGTCCGGGAAGGTTTGCAGCAGGTCTGCCAGTTGGCGCGCCAGGGTGGGGGAGCTGATCGTCTCCGTCAGGATGCGAAGCCTTGCACCGGTCCCCAGGGTCCCCACTGCCGCGCGAAAATCAGTGAGAAAATCGGCGTAGGTGCGAATGCGCCCCTGATTCATGACCGCCTGGGAGCGGTCCGGATCGTAAAGGCCGAGCACGGAAGCCTGGGTAAAGACGTCCGTGGCACCGAGGCTGGCTGGATGGTCCGGGTTGCCCTCCACCTTGGTGGGGCGGCCCATATGGTTTTCCACCAGGAGGCCCATCGCCACCCCGCCCAGTTCCATCGCCGTGGCGAAGAAGAGGGGCTTGCCCGGCACGATGAACTCGGGCGACTCGACATAGGGGACAATCGTCTCCTGGGGCTGCCGCCACGCGCCACACCCGCTCAGCCCGGCCATGGCCAGCGAGGCACCCATCAGTTTGACGAAGGTGCGGCGCGTCACTTTGTCGGGCAGGGCGGCAGCCTGGCGGGGGAACTCGTTGAAGAGGAGTGCCTCGAATTCGTCAGTCTCGGACAACTCGTCCAGCGAGCGCCAATACGCCTTGCCCTTCACGCCGTTGAGATGCGCGCGTACCGCAGACAGTTCAAGAGATTGTTTAGGAATCATCGTCGCTCAGATGTCAGGTGGCAGGGGACAAACAAGAACATCCGGACCAGGTACGGAGCGGATAACACTGCCACGCGGCTTATCGGTGACAGTAGTAGCAATCAATCTTGCTTTCAATCTGATACTCTTCGACCAGTTGCGGCCCTAGCTCGCTCTGCTCCACGGGCGGATGCCAACCCATTGTGAACACTTCCTCGCGCGGGCGCACATATTCAGCCGGATTGGTGTGGCAGTCCAGACACCACTGCATGGTCATGGGCTCGCTCTTCATCATAAGCGGCATCTGATCCACGCGCCCGTGGCAGGACTCACACCCGATCCCGTTTTGCACGTGGATGCTGTGGTTAAAGTACACATAGTCGGCAAGATCATGCACGCGTACCCACTCGATGGGTTCGCCTGTTTCCCAGCTTTCGAGCACGGGTGCCAGCTGAGGGCTGTCCGACCAGATCTGGGAGTGACAGTTCATGCAGGTCTCGGTGGGGGGCATCCCCGCGGAACTGGAAACCTCGACCGAGGTGTGGCAGTAGCGACAGTCAATCCCATCATCGTTGACATGGTGCTCGTGGCTGAACTGCACGGGCTGCACCCGGGCCACCCCCTCAGCGGTGACATAGGGGGAGCGGAAAAGCATGTAGAGGATGGTGAGGAGGCCGGCGAGGAAAAAAACGGCACCAAAGATTGTAACGCGAGAGATGGTGTTCGTACTGCGGTGGAAAATCTGAGGCATCTTGATCCTACCCGTTTGGAGGCTAGCGCCTGATCGAGTCGGCGCCGAAGGTCACGTGGCAGATGCAACGACGTAAGGTACAGATGCACTATGCGCCAGGATCGCCTTTTGCGCTAAGCAGGACGCTCGCAGCGCAGACGGCGCGAGGCTCCTGAGGGGTGCCCGGCGTGGGAGAGGCTACCGAAGCGTACCCTAGCGTATCTTGATGGCGTGCGCTACTTTATGGGGGATTGTCCATTGGCGCAAATCATGGTCAATCGCTGCCCCGACCGTCCATCTTCTGTCCGAGTCTCCTTACGCAGGCCTGCAACGGCGAAGCGCAAGCGGCTGAATAGCTTCTATGCCCGCTGATGGGAGGCACCAACTTGCACAACTTTACAAGGTTTTGTGCGCTTTGTCTAGCCAGGAATTATTTCCGCCCCGTCGCAAGATGGGTAAAAAAAGGGGTTGCTGGCCCTGAGCAGGAAGTAGGCCATGCCTGCTCTGTCTGGCCTATGGGGCAGACGACGCCAGCGGTCGGACTGATTGGCGGATGCGGAGCGCCGGGCTACAATCCTGCGCTACCCCCGACCTTTTTTGTCTCGCTCCTTTTCAGGTCGAACCGAATAGGTGGAAAATGGGTACTCCTGTGGACAGCCGGCGGTGCTTCCCGCGCCCCCGCAGCGTGGTCTGGGAGCAACAGGACAGGTGAAACCAAGTCGCAGCCTTGCGGAGGAGAGATGGCCTTAGTCCAGGAATTGGTGCAGCGCGTCGCTGAAAGTGTTGAAAAGGTTATTTTGGGGAAGCATCAAGAGGTTCGCCTTTGCCTCATCGCCCTGCTTTGCGAGGGGCACGTGCTTATCGAGGATGTGCCGGGGGTAGGCAAGACCATGTTGGCCAAGGCACTTGCCAAGAGCGTGGGCTTCTCGTTCAAGCGCATCCAGTTTACGCCCGATTTGTTACCCACCGACGTGACGGGCGTTTCGATGTTCAATCAAAAATCCTCGCAGTTTGAGTTCCGCCCCGGTCCCATCTTCGCCAACGTGGTGCTGGCCGACGAGATCAACCGAGCCACCCCCAAGACGCAGTCCGCCCTGCTGGAAGCGATGGAGGAGCGTCAGGTGACGGTGGATGGGGTGACCTACCCGGAGCCGCGCCCCTTTGTGGTGCTCGCGACCCAGAACCCCATCGAGTACGAGGGCACCTTCCCGCTGCCCGAGGCGCAGTTGGATCGCTTTCTGCTGCGCATCCATCTTGGCTATCCGGACGCCCGCTCGGAGATGAACATCCTCACCGACCAGCAGACGACTCACCCCATCGAGCATACGAGCCAGGTGGTGGATGCGGCGCAGATCGTAGAGGCGCAGCAGGCCGTGCGGCAGGTCTATGTGGACGACAAGATCAAGGAATACATAGTTGATCTCGTGCGAGCCACGCGCTCGCACCCCGATGTCTACCTGGGCGCCTCTCCCCGCGGCTCGCTCGCGCTTTACCACACGGCGCAGGCCAGTGCCGCCGCCTCTGGCCGCGACTACGTGATCCCCGACGATGTGAAGGCGCTGGTACAGCCGACGCTCGGCCATCGCTTGATCATCAGCCCCGCCGCGCGCATCAAGAACGTGGAGGCGGATGCAGTGGTCAAGGAAGTGATGGGCGGCATTCGCGTGCCCGGCGCCGTGCCGGTCCGCTAGCGCTCATGCAAAAACGCGCGTTGGTCTTCCTCTTCTTGTTCGTGCTGGTCTCCGTCATCGCGGGGCAGACGGGGCGGCGGCTCTTCTTGAGCTTGTCCTACTTGCTGGGCGCTACCATCGTGCTCTCGCTGCTGTGGGCCTGGGCGAACCTGCGCTGGCTGTCGTTGAGCCGCGTCACGCAAACCCTGCGTGCTCAAGTGGGCAGGCCTGTGGAAGAGCGACTCATCCTGCGCAACAAGAGCTATCTGCCCAAGCTCTGGCTGGAGGTGCGCGATGGCTCCGAGTTGCCGGACCACCGCGTGAGTCGCGTGGTGCATGGCCTGGGCCCCAGACGCTCGCGAGGCTGGAACATCAAGACCAACGCGCGGCGGCGGGGCCGCTTCCGCCTGGGGCCCATCCAGCTAAGCTCTGGCGATCCGCTCGGCCTCTTCCTGTTCAAGCGGGATCTGCCGCAGACCTCCTACATCACCATCTATCCTGCCACCCATGATCTGCCTGGCTTCGCCCCGCCGGTTGGGCGCCAGTTGGGGGGCGAGAGCCTGCGCCGCCGCACCCACAACATCACGCCCAACTTTGCGGGCGTGCGCGAGTACATGTCGGGGGATGCCTTTAACCGGATTCACTGGCCCTCCACCGCCCGCACGGGGCGATTGATCGTGAAAGAGTTCGAGGAGGACCCCACCTCTGACATCTGGATCGTGCTGGATATGCACCAGGATACCTTTGTTCAAGCACCGCCGGCTGTCGTCGAGCTTGCTGCACCCGGCTCCCTGGCATGGTTGGTCAACGCGCAGGCCGAGGTGCCGCCCAGCACTACCGAAACGGCTGTGACGGTGGCAGCCTCGATCATGAAGCACTTTCTGGAAGAAAACCGCGCGGTGGGCATGATCGCCCACGCGGCGGCCCGCGAGATCTTGCAGCCGGATCGTGGCCTTCGCCCCCTGACGCATGCACTCGAATATCTGGCCGTTCTCCAGGCGGTCGGGCGGCGTCGGCTTCACGAGGTGATGGCGCTGGAGGTGGCCTTCTTTACCCGCGGCACAACCGTTGTGCTGGTGACCAGCAGCGCGAGCCTCAAATGGGTGGATGCGCTGCGGGTGCTGCGGCGGCGCGGGGTGCGTGTCGTGGCGGTGCTGGTAGATGCTGCCTCCTTCGACCCAACCGTCATGCGCCATGAGGAAGTGCGCGCGGCCCTGGCAATCCAGGGCGTGCCTACCTACATCGTGCGCAACGGGGATGCCATCCCCGACGCGCTGGGTCGTCCTGCCAGCGTGCGATAGGCTATACAAGAGAGGGGCAGGCGATGGCGCACGAAGGGGGATGGCAGGCGAATCGCATCCGCGCGCCCCATCTGGTTGGGGACGACTGGCTCAACGTGGCGCAGCCGCTCACCATGGATGAGTTGGTGGCCGGTGGCCCCGTCCTGGTAGATTTTTGGGAAAGCAGTTGCGTCAACTGCATCCGCACGCTGCCCTATCTGGTGGCGTGGCACGAGCGCTACGCCCCGTGGGGGCTGACGATTGTGGGCATCCACTCGCCGGAGTTTGCCTTTGGCCGCGAGCGCGAGACGGTGGCAGCGGCCATCCACCGCTTTGCCCTGCCCTACCCGGTCCTCATGGACCCGGCGCACCGAAACTGGGATGCCTTCGCCAACCGCGCCTGGCCCACCAAGTATCTGATTGATTCGCAGCGCATCATCCGCTTCATGGCGCGGGGCGAGGGGCGATATGGGGAAACGGAGAGCGCCATCCAGACGCTCCTGCGCGAGGCGCATGGCGAGGCACTGCCCCTGCCGCCGCCGCTGGAGCCGCTGCGCCCCACCGATGTGCCCGGCGCGGTTTGTTATCGGACCACGCCCGAGCTGTACGCAGGCTACGCTCAAGGACGATTCGGCGGGGACGAGCCTCAAGCCCTGTCCACCCCCCAGGCTTTCCCTTCCCAGGCCGAGCGGGCGGAGGGGCTACTCTACCTGGAAGGGGCGTGGCGGGTGGAGCCGGAGTGGGCGGAAGCCGCAGGGCAGGAGAGCCGCCTGCACGTCCCCTACCGCGCCGCTGAGTTCAACGCGGTGCTTGCCAGCGCCAGCGGCGAGCCGCTTCGGGTGTATCTGCTGCACGACGGGCAGTCGCTGCGCCTGGACGAGATGGGGGAGGATGTGGTGGTGGATGGCGAGCTAGGCTCCTACGTGACGGTTCGCGGCCCGCGCCTGTACAACCTCGTGATCAACCTAGACTTTGCCCTGCACGAGATCACCCTCGCCCCCGCTGCACCCGACCTGCGGGTGTACGCCTTCAGCTTTGCCTCGTGCACCAAGCCAACCCAGGAGCCGGGCGATTGGGTAGTGCCCTGACCCACGCCCGCGCTTGATGGGGTGGCGCGCCATTGACAACCCCGCCTGCCTCCGATACACTGCGCCTCCCGCTTTACAGCTTGGAGAAGCACCATGGTCGCAAAAACCCCGCCCGTCCGTATCCGCCCCGCCGCCTTTGAAGATTTGGAGCGCTGCCTGGCGCTGGATGATTCCTATGTCAGCGAGGGGGTCTGGCAAATGTATATCGAGCCAGGCGCCGGCCCGCAGGGTGTCGCGACCAGCTTCCGGGCCACGCGCCTGCCCCGCCCCATGACAGCCCAGTATCCGCGTAGCCATGAGGAGCTACGCGGCAATTGGCAGCAGCAGGATTGTTTCCTTGTGGCCGAGCAGGTGGAGGAAATGGAGGAGGGGGCCGAAGCGGAAGCAAGCCGCCTCGTGGGATACATTGACCTGCACGAGCAGCGCTGGCAGCGGGCGGGCTGGGTGCAGAATCTGGTGGTGGACCTACCCTTCCGCCGATGCGGCATCGGGCGGGCCCTGCTGCGGGCCGCCGCTGCCTGGGCGCAGGACGAGTCGCTGCGGCGCCTGATCCTGGAATCGCCCACCAAGAACGGGGCAGCTATCCGCTTTTTTCACGATCTGGGGGCGGAGTTCTGTGGCTTTAACGACCGCTACTACACCAACGGGGACATAGCCGTCTTTTTTGAGTACCGCCTTTGACCCGGCTGTTGCTCCCCACCGTCACAGCCCGCGATAGGTAGTAACCCGATTGATCGTGAAGTTCCAAAAGAGGACGATGCCGATGGCAGCGGCTTTGGCGACGTTATAGTCCAGCGGGGCGGTGAGCCCCAGGCGCGGGGTGACTGCGTGCAGCACGAGCCCCATGATGACCTGGTTGATCAACAGACCGGCCATGTTGATAGCAGCGAACTTGCCAAATTGAGGCCAAAGCGCGCGTTGGCGGCTTTCGGGGAAGGACCAGAGACGGTTCCAGGTGAAGTTCGAGATGATCGCCGCGCCGACGGAGAAAGGGTTAGCCCACAGGGGCGCAAAGCCCGCCAGTTGCACCAGCAGGTTCAGCACGGTCAGGTCCACCAGGGCCCCAATCCCCCCCACAATGGCGAACTTGACGAAGCGCTTTTGCTCCTTGCGGTTTCGTGCGATTGAGGAGACCTTACCCGAAAAGTCCTCGAGAATCATCCTGCTCCCGTGCTCTCGTCTGGGATGCGGCTCAGCGTCGCAGCGATGGCGAGCAGCAGAGCCACATGAAGATACATGCCGTGAACGTACAAGTTATCAAAAAAGTTGTGGGCGTGCAGGTGCACCATCGCCCCGAGCGCCCCTACAGCTACCCCGCGCCACAGCTTCTCGCTGCGGCGGACCGCCTGCACCGTCAGGCCTAGCGCACTTGCCCAGAACACGAGGTAGCCCGCCAGCCCCACCAATCCCGTCTCGGCCAGGGTGTTCAAAAACAAATTGTGCGCGTGCCCGAGGGGGTCGTCCCAGGGCGGGATGCGGTAGTCAGGGTACGCCGTTGCATAGTTGCCGATCCCTTGCCCCAGCCACGGGGAATCTGCCCACATCTCGTACGCCGCTTGCCAGTGCGCCAGTCGCTCGATCACTGCAAAGTTCTGCTCGGTGAGCCTCATGCCGCGCACGTTGACATCGAATACATTGATGTAGGGCGCGAAATCTGTTAGTCGGTTAGCCAGCGCTTCAGGCAAGAGTTGTGCCCCGCCCAGCGCAATCGCTAGCGCCAGCACCCCCGCGCTTACGAGGGAGAGGATGGCCGCGCGGCGGCTCAAACTCACCCCCACTGCCACCGCTGCCAGCACGGCTCCGATCCAGCCCCCGCGCGACAACGTGAGGAAGAGCGCCAGCCCCATCACGCCCGCGCTCGCCGCCGCCAGCATCACCACGCGATCCGACGCCGCCCGCCCGCGCCTCAGCCCGATGCCTGCTGCGACAACCCCATAGGCGAGCGGGAGGAGCAGCCCCAGGTAGCCCGCAAACGGATTGGGTTGGATAAAGCGACCGTAGGCGCGCAGCCAGAGCCGCCCCCCCAGCGGAAACAAAAAACCGGCAGGCCCCACCTGGAACAGCGATTGGTAGATTCCCTCGGCGGCGGCCAGCGTGCCCGCCGCCAGCGTGCTGGCGAGGAGGATGCCGATGTCCTGGCGCCGCAGCGTGTGGGCGGCGATGGCATAGAGCGCGAAGGTCTCGCCCCACTTCACCAACTCCTTCACACTGGCTGCCAGCGAGGTGCTGTGGAGCGTGGACAGCAGCATCGCCCCCATCCAGAGCCCGATGGCCCACCAGAGCGGCGGGCGGCGCAGGGTCAGGTCGCGGCGGGCGATGCCGCGTGCTACCCACGTCACCAGGAAGAGCCCCAGCAGCACCTCCGTCCCGCCCACCGTGGCTGGCCCGATGGCCACCTCGCGCAGCGAGCCGAAGGGCACAGCAAAGGGCAGGGCGTACAGGGCCCAGCGCGGCTGCACCAGCACGAGCGTGACACCCGCCGCGCCGCCGAGCAGCAGGGCCGCCCAGAGCAGGGGGAGCGTTGCCAGGGCCCACGCCAGCGCCAGCAGGAGCAACCACATAAAAAGGCGGGAGAGCCTGGGGCTCTCCCGTCTCCACGCGGTGGCGAGGGTCTGTGCCTGCATCGCGCAAAGTGTACGAAAAGGGCGGCGTCTGTCAATTCCTCGGCCTGCCGCCCCCTGGCGGCGGGGACTACTCGCGCTGTCGCTCGCGCAGCGCGCGCTCGATGTCGCGCCTGGAATCGCGCTCGGCTATCGTGTCGCGCTTGTCGTACAGCTTCTTCCCCTTGGCCAGGCCGATTTCCAGTTTGGCCCGATTGTTCACGAGGTACAAGCGCAGCGGCACCAGGGTCATCCCCTTCTGCGCGATGGTGGCTTCCAGCTTCTGGATTTGCCTGCGGTGCAGCAAGAGCTTGCGGGGGCGCAGGGGGTCCACCTCCTCATGCGTGCTTGCCCGCGCGAAGGGGGTGACGTGCATGTTGCGCACCCACGCCTCCCCATTGCGGATCACCACGAAGCTGTCGCGCAGGTTGACCTTCCCGTCGCGCATGCTCTTGACTTCCACGCCCTTGAGCACCAGCCCCGCCTCGATGCTCTCCTCGATGAAGTAGTCGTGCCGTGCCTTGCGGTTCAGCGCGAGCGTGGCGTTCGGATCGCTTGTTTTTGCCATGAGCGGCTCTTTCCCCCGCGAGGGCGGACTACTGGCTCAGGAAAAAGTCAATGGCCGCTTGAAGCTGCGGGTCGCCGTTGCTCAGCGTGTCCACGTAGCTTCGCGGGACGACGAGGGTCAGCGGCTCCGCACCCCCTGGGCGCTGCACGGTCAGTGTCGCGTTGCTGCCTTGCGGGCCGCGGCCTAGCTGCACCAGATCCGGTCCGACAGCGGTGCGGGTGTCAATCCCATCCACCGCGACGATCACGTCGCCTGCCTGGAGGCCCGCCGCCACCGCTGGCGAGCTCGGGTAGAGCGGCATCACCGTCAGCCCCTCGGGCGTAACGTCCGCCGCCACCGCGATATCCTCCAGGAAGAGGCGCGTGGTCGGGTCCCACTCCACAACGATGTCCGGCTCGATGCCTACCTCGTGGATGGCGCTCCCGCTTGGGGTGAACCAACGCGCCACGGTGATGCGCATGCTCGAGCGGTCCGACAGGTCGCGCGTGATCTGCACGCTGCCCTTGCCAAAGGTGGTCGTGCCGATCAGCGTCCCGCGCCCCGTGTCGCGGATAGCGCCTGCAAAAATCTCGCTGGCACTGGCCGAGCCCTCGTTGATCAGCACCACCAGCGGGATCTCCGTCGCGATGCCGCCGGCCGTCGCCTCGTGCACGGTGTCCCGCCCGTTGGAGCCCTTCTCGCTCAGGATTACCCCGTCAGCGATAAACTCGCTGGTGATTTCCACCGATGCCTGCAAGTAACCGCCAGGGTTAAAGCGCAGGTCCACGATCATCCGCTGCGCCCCCTGATCCAGCAACGACTGCAGGCCCTCGCGGAATTGCGGCACCGAGTTGCCGCCAAAGTCATTCAATCGCAGGTAGCCGATCGGCGCAGCCCCCTCGAGCGTGAGCAGGCGCGTCTCGACGATGGGTACCACAATCGTGCCGCGCGTGACCTCGAACTGGAGGAGCTCCGGCGTGCCTTCGCGGCGCACCGTCAGGCGCACCACCGAGCCTTCCGGCCCGCGCACCATCGCCACCGCCTCCATGATGTCCAGCCCGATTGTAGGATTCCCATCCACCTCGATCACCAGGTCGCCCGGCAGCAGGCCGGCCTGCTCCGCGGGCGTTTCTGGAAAGGGCGAGACGATGACCAGCCCCTCGTCGCTCATCTCGACGGTGGCACCGATGCCCTCGAACTCACCTTCCAGGCTGGACTCGACGATCCGCGCGCGCTCCGGGTCCATAAAGCCGGTGTGCGGGTCGCCCGTCGCCGCGATCACCCCTTCGATGGCCGCATAGGTGACCTGATCGTTTTGCGGTAGCTCCTCCTGGCTGTAAAAATGTTCATCGAGGAGTTGCATCGCCTCCCAGAACACCGCCATCTCGTCCGCCGCCGCTGCCTCGCCCTCCGCTGCGGCAGTGGCAGGCGAGAGGCCGGGCCGAACCCCCACAAAAGGTAAATCAAAGGGCAGCCGTTCCGCCACCCAGAATGCGCCCCAGCCGCCCCCGAATGCTGCCAGCAGCAGGAACAGGAAGGCGGTGCCGGACAGCAGTACAACGTTTCGTCTTGATTTCATCGTGCCTCTGCGTAAATTGGGGGTCAGGGAGAGCCTGCACCCTGCAACGGGTTCAATTGGGGGCGCTTAGCAGTTCGATTGCCTTGTCGAGCACGGGATCAACGCCAGCCTGGCGCTGCTCCTCAGTGGTTTCCATCACCACGTCCGGCGTCAGCCCCTCGCTGCTCAGGTCCGTGCCGTCTGGGGTCAGCCAATGGGCCACGGTCACGTGCAGGCTGGAGCCGTCGCTCAGCGTGTAAGGGATCTGCACGGTGCCCTTGCCATAGGTGGTCACGCCCACGATGGTGGCGCGGTCGTAAGATTGGAGCGCACCCGCAAGAATCTCGCTGGCGCTGGCAGTGCCCTCGTTGACCAGCACCACCAGGGGCTCGCTCGGCGCAAGCGGGTTGCCCTGTGCTTCCAGCGGCTCGCGCGAGCCATCGTTCCGTTGCTGGTAGGCGATGACCCCATCCCCTATAAAGAGCGACGAGGTACCGATGGCGGTATCGAGCAGGCCACCGGGGTTGTTGCGCAGGTCCAACACGAAGGATTGCGCGCCCTGTCCTTTCAGCGTTTCCAGCGCAGTGCGGAGCTCGTCCGTCGAGCGGGCGCTGAAGAAGTGCATCCCGATGTAGCCGATGGTCGTCCCCTCGATCAGGCGCGAGTCCACCGTCGGGTCCGGAATCTTTTCGCGCACCAGGGTGATCGTGAAAGAATCCGCCTCGCCGGGGCGCTGAATCAACAGCGTCACCTCGCTCCCCACCGGGCCACGGATCAACTCGATCGCCTCCTCCACCGTCATCCCCGTCAAAATCGTACCGTTCGCTTCCAAAATAATATCGTTCGGGCGCAGCCCGCCACGGGCGGCGGGCGTGTCCACGATGGGGGCCACGATCACCACCTGCCCCTCCTCGTTCATCGTCACCTGCGCGCCGATGCCGCCAAACTCGCCCTGGAACTGCTCCTGCTCCCGCTGGTGCGCTTCCGGCTCCACCAGGATGGTGTTGGGGTCGCTCAGCCGCCCCAGCACCCCGCGGATGGCCGCGTAGGGAACCTCTGTGCCTTCGGGTAGCTCGCCATAAAACTCGTCCCGCAGCATGCCCAACGCTTCATAGAAGGTAGTGAAGTTAGAGGGTGGCTCTGCGAGCGGCTTTGTCGTCTCGGGTGCCTCAGGCAGCGTGGCGCTGGCCGCTGGCGCAAACATGCCAGAGCGCCAGCCGTTGGCCATAAAGCCTGCTCCAAAGCACAGGACGACGAGCAGCACCGTTGTGGCCGCTGCCACACACCCTCGGACAAAATAACTCATGCTTCTGCCTTGTCCTTTGTGTAATAGGTACCCTGACGCCCGTACAAGCGCGGGCGAAAGTCAGACGCAGGATTATAGCAGAGCGCCCCCGAAAAATCGAAGCAGGCCAGACGCCCCTTACCAGGGGAACGCGGCTCGCGACGACTGTCGTCCCTACCCTTGCCCCTGGCCCGCCCCCTGCTAGAATGGCAGTCTCTACCTTTTCCCTGTGGGACCCGGATCGAGAGCACTTGAGCTATGAAGTTATTTAACTCGTTGAGCCAGCAGGTCGAGCCGTTTAAGCCGTTGGGGGATGTCGTGACCCTCTATGTGTGCGGCGTGACCCCCTATGACACGACCCACCTCGGCCATGCCTTCACCTACCTAACCTTTGATGCGCTGATTCGCTACCTGCAGAGCAGGGGCCATGTGGTGCGGTATGTACAGAACGTGACGGATATTGACGATGACATCTTGCGCCGCGCCGCGCAGGAAGGCATCGGCTGGCAGGAACTGGGCGAGCGCGAGACGCAGCGTTTCCTCCAGGATATGGCATCGCTCCACGTGCGCCCGCCCAACGTCTACCCCCGCGCCACGCAGGAAACGGAGTTCATGATCCGCATCAGTGAGGGGCTGATGGGGAAGGGGCTGGCCTACGAGCGGAACGGCAGCGTCTACTTTCGCACCCGCAAGGACCCGTCCTTCGGTAAGCTGAGTGGCTACGATTACCAGACCATGCTGGCCACGGCCAACGAGCGCGGCAATTTTCCGGATGACCCCAACAAAGAGGACCCGCTGGATTTCGTGCTCTGGCAGGCCGCGCAGCCCGGCGAGCCGACCTGGCCAAGCCCGTGGGGGGAGGGGCGACCCGGCTGGCACATCGAGTGCTCGGCCATGAGCATGCGCTACCTGGGCGAGCAGGTTGACATCCACGGTGGCGGCGCCGACCTGCTTTTTCCCCACCACGAGTGCGAGATCGCCCAGAGCGAGAATTTCACGGAGCGGGTCCCTTTTGTTCAAATCTGGATGCATACCGCCATGGTGCGCATGGACGGCGAAAAGATGTCGAAGAGCCTGGGCAACATGGTCTTCGTGCGCGACCTGCTGCAACGCTACTCAGCCGATGCCATCCGCGCCTACCTGCTCGCCCACCATTATCGCACGGCCTTTGAATGGGACGAGGCAGAGATGGAAGATGCGGCAAGGCGCGTGGCCCGCTGGAACGCTGCCCTGACGGAGCACGATGCCCCCGCTGATGGACGTGCGTTGGACCCCTCCCCCTTCGCCGAGGCATTTCACGCCGTCCTTGACGAGGATTTCAACACCCCGGCGGCGCTCTTCCTGCTGGACACCCTGGCCCAACAGAGCGAGGAGGCGGCGCGTGCGGGGGGCAACGGGGCCGAGGCGGGGCTCACGCTTCGCACGCTTGGCCGATCGCTGGGCTTTGTCTTTGACGCGCCGGCCACGGTCTGACCGGCGCCCATGTTACGCTTTTTCTTGCAGGTGAGTGGTGTGGCCCTTGTGGCGCTCACCATCTGGGCGCTGACCCTGGTGGCATGGATGCTTTGGCGCGGCGGGGGGACGGCCCCCCCTGCTGCATCCCTTCCCGCAGAGGGGCGCACCGCCCGCGTGGCAGCCGTCCTGGCGACCGACCGCCTCCAACTGGAAGCGGGCGAGGAGGTGCGGCTGGCGGGGCTGAAGGTGCCCGCGCCGGGCGATCCGTTTGCGGAGGAGGGCAAGCAGGCCGCGCGGGCCCTGGTGGAGGGGCGGGACGTTCGCCTGGTGGGGGAGGGGCAGGTGGCGGTGTACCTGCCCGACGGCACGTTGCTCCAGACCCTGCTGCTGTCGGGCGGCTATGCGCGCCTGGAAGCGGCCACCGTGCCGGAAGCATTGGCGGCCCCGTTGGCCGAGGCCGAGCAGCAGGCGCGCGAGGCGGACCTGGGTGTGTGGCGCGGCGCTCCCGTTGGCACAGTGCCCCCCAGCACCGATTCGGTGCTATGCGACGCCACCCTGGTGCCCGGGCAAACCCTGAACCCCCAGGACACCGCCACCCACATCGGCGAGGTATGGAACGTGGTCTTTTTGCCGCCCCGCGCCGAAACGAGCAACGGGGCGGTGACCCTGCTGGCCGGCGTGGAGGCAGGGGGGTTCGGCGTGGTCATCCCGGCGGGGCTGGCCTCTACCGCGCAGGACGACCTGATGGGGCGCTACCTGAACCGCTGCCTCGTCGCCACGGGTCGCCTGGAGCGGGGCGTGGGGGGCGGCCCGCGCATCGTGCTACGTAGCTTCGAGCAACTTATACCACTGAGATGAGTCTTCGATCATGACAAAAGCTCTGCACTGGATGTTTGTGACCGCGCACGGAATCATCACCATCATGTTTATGATCTGCGCGGCGATCCTGCTGGTCTTCGCGGGAATCGAGCTGTGGGACGCGGTGAACCCCGCCACGAGTGAGGACATGCGGAGCCGCTTCAACTCGGTGCTGGAAAGCATAGGCCTGCTGACCATCTCGGTGGCCTCTCTGGAACTGGGGCAGACGATTCTGGAGGAGGAGGTTCAGCGGAGCACGCAGATCAGCGTGCCCACGCGCGTGCGCCGCTTTCTGTCGCGCTTCATGATCGTCGTCATCGTCTCGCTTTCTATCGAGTTTCTGGTGGCGACCTTTCAGCTGATCCACGACGACCCGGCGAATCTGCCCCAGGCTTCCTGGGTCGGCCTGGCAACGGCGGCGCTGCTGGCCGCGTGGGGAATCTTTATCCGTTTGAACCGGAGCGCCGAGGAGCTAGAGCCGGAGGCCATCAAGCGGGTGCAGCGCGAGGACGCCGAGCTCCAGGAGGAGAGCACCAAAGAGTAGCAGCGGTTACGAACCGTCCGGCTCCTCCATCAGATGTTTTTGAAAGAAGCGGGTGATGGTTGAATAGCAGCGCACCTTGTTTTCGAACTTGAGCACATCGTGCCCCTCGTTGTCGAACACTAGGTACTCCACCTCCTTGCTCTGCTCCCGTAGCTGCTCCACCACATCGCGCGACTCGCGCTCCACCACCCGCGGGTCGTTCGCCCCCTGGATGACCAGAAGCGGGCAACGGAGTTGATGGAGGTAGCTGTTGGGGGAGCGCTCAACCAGAAAGTCGTGGTCACGCTCCGGGTGGCCCAGAGCCAGGTGGAAGTAGGTTTGCCAGGTGGCAGGCAGCCGCTCCATGAAGGTAAACAGGTTGTACGGGCCGAACATATCCACGGCTGCCCCCCACTGCTCGGGGTGGCGCCCCGCCAGCGTCAGCGTCATGTAGCCGCCGTACGAGCGCCCCATCACGCCCACGCGCCCCAGGTCCAGCCCCGGGTCGTCGCGCAGCCTGTCCAGCGCAGCAAGGTGATCCAACCGATCCTGCCCGCCCCAATCACGGTCCACCTGCTTCATGTAGCTGATCCCATACCCCTGGCTGCCGCGCACGTTGGGCACAAAGACAGCAAAGCCGTTCAGGGTGAAGAATTGGATCAGCGGCATCGAGAACCAGGTAAAGTCGGGGCGCTCCTGGCTTTGCGGCCCGCCGTGGACATAATAAATCATCGGGCGCGGCCCCTCAAAGCCAAGCGCGGGCGCGGGGCGGTACAGGCGGGCGGAGATGCGCAGCCCATCGTGGCTCTCGAAGGAGGCATCCTCGCCGGGGGCCAGCAGGCTTTCGGGGATTCCCATGATGCGCTCGGCGGTGTGTCGCCTCAGCGTCTTCGTTTCCCCCTCGATCGTGTAAAGCTGGGAAGGCTTTGTCGCTGTGGAAAACGAGAGCGCGAAGTTGCCGCTCCGCTCGTCATACTCGATGGCCTCCAGCACTCCCTCGCTCAGCGTGCCCGACCCCACCAGGGCGTGCAGCACCTCGAACGTAAGCGCCTCCTCGTCGAAGCTTCCCTCGTAGGCATACGAGACCCCATCAATGTTGTACGTGAGCAGGAAGCGGTTGCCCTCCAGGTGGGTCAACCCCGTCATTTCCCCCACCCCCTCATGGCTGATCCCCTCGACCGACACGGGACGGATCGTCGCTGGGTCGTCCATGGGCAGGTAGCCCAGCCCGTAGGTGTCCTCGAATAGGCTAGTCACCAGCAGCAGCCCGCGTGCGCCCGCCGTCAGCGAGCCCTCGCGCAGGCCGAGGAGGGGCACCCGCTCGGTCGGCTCGCGCTCGGCCAGCGGTTTCCCGTACAGCAGGGTTCGCTCGCCCGTCTCGCGCCGCCACACGAAGAGCACCTCATCCCCGAAGCTATACTGATCCCCCAGCACCACGAGGTCATAGCGCTCGTCAGCCCCCACAAAAAAATTGCCGTACAAGCTCGTGCCCAGGCTGGTTCTCTCGCCCGTTTCTAGATCGGCCAGAAACGTCTCGTAGGTTGGGTCGTTGCGCGGGTCCACGGTGAAGATTCCCAGGCGGCGCTCCTCGTCGCACTTGCTGCACACCACCTGCTGGCCCGCATAGCGCCCCTCGAAGAGCGGCTCCGGCCAACCGCCCTCCATGGGAATCCAGTGCGGCTGGTAATTCTCGTCCCCGTCACGGTCAATCATCACCATGATCTTGCCCAACGCCGGCAGCACGCAGAAGGGCTCGCCGCCGACATGGCTGGGGTGCTGGAGCGCGATGCTCGGCGGAATCAACGGCTCCGGCACGCTTCCCCCGCAGGCCATGGCATACAGGCTCAGTCGTCCGGACAGATCGCTGATAAAAAACAGTCGCTCGCCCGCCAGCTTGGGCGCCAGGAACAGGCGAGCCGCTAGCAACGATTCGATGTGGTAAGTGGACACAGGGGGCTCCTTGAAGAGAGGGGATCCGCAACGCCAGCGTAGGGGTCATCCCCGCCAGGCGCGATGACCAGCACGGCAGACCCCTTGAAAGACGCCGCGCCCTGCCTCGGCAGGCCGTCGGCGATGCCCTGCATTCTAGCCTCCCTGAGCGTCCTGGAAAAGCGACGGCAGCATTCGGGGGGCTCACCCCTGTCGTCCGAGCGTGCTATCATTCGCACCGTGCGTGGCTGTGGGGACGATGGGGGTTGCCTCGTTCCCCCTTTACACTGGGCTGGGGGTCGTTCCGATGAGCAAACTGGTGATTGTCGAGAGTCCGAGCAAGGCGAAGAAGATTCAGGGGTACCTGGGCGCGGAGTGGACCGTGCTGGCGAGCATGGGCCATGTCCGTGATTTGCCGCCCAAGGCGCTTGGCGTGGATGTGGAAGCGGCCTTCGCGCCCACTTACGAGGTGCTGCGCGGCAAGGGGAAGGTGATTGCCAACATTCGCGTGGCAGCCAAAGCAGCACAGGCTATCTACCTCGCCACCGACCCGGACCGAGAAGGGGAAGCCATCGCCTGGCACGTGCTGGAGGCCATCGGCGGGGCCGCGCGGGGCAAGACTGTGTTCCGCGTGGTCTTCCACGAGATCACCAAGAAGGCGATTCAGGCAGCCTTCCAGCAGCCGCGTGCGCTGGACCGCGCCCTGATTGACTCGCAGCAGGCGCGGCGCGTGCTGGATCGCCTGGTGGGGTGGAAGGTTTCGCCCGTCCTGCGCGGCGCGTTCGGGCGCTCCCTCTCGGCGGGGCGCGTGCAGTCGGTGGCGGTGCGCCTGGTGGCCGAGCGGGAGGCGGAGATCGAACAATTCGTCGCGGAGCAGTTCTGGACCCTGGACGCCCTGTTTGCGCGGCAGGCACCCCCCCGCGAACGGTTTGGAGCGCAGCTTGCCGTGCTGCTTGCCGCGGCTGACAAAGAGCTAGACCCCAAGCGCCTTCCCACCGAGCGGGTTCACGCCATCGCCGCGGAGCTACTCCGCCCCCCCATCCAGTGGCGCGTGCTGGCCGTGGAGCAGAAAGAGCAGCGCCGCGCGCCCGCGCCCCCCTTTATCACCAGCACCCTCCAGCAGAAGGCGAGCAGCTCGCTCAAGCTGTCGCCCAAACGGGCCATGCAGGTAGCCCAGGGGCTGTACGAGAAGGGGCTGATTACCTACATGCGCACGGACTCGCCTGCCGTGGCAGCGGAAGCGCAGCAGGCCGCGCGCGAGGTGATCGCAGGCATCTTTGGGCCCCCCAGTGTTCCGTCGAAGCCTCCCTTTTACCGCTCCAAGGGCAACGCGCAGGAGGCCCACGAGTGCATCCGCCCCACCGAGCCGCGCCTGCTCCCCAAGGGCAGCAAGCTCACAGGGGAAGAGGCCGCGCTGTATCGCCTGATCTGGATGCGCTTCATCGCCAGCCAGATGGTGCCCGCCCTGTACGACGTGACAGTGGCCACCATCGAACCCTCGGAGGCGGGCGCGCCCCTGCCCTACCACTTTCATGCACGCGGGCGCGTGCTACGGGAGTCGGGGTGGCTGGCTGTCTACGGATTCCAGGCGGGGGAGGCGCCCGAAGAAGAGGACGACGACACTCCCAACCAGCAACTGCCGCCGCTCCAGGCGCAGGAAGCTGTGGATCTCCGCGAGTTGAAGCCGGCCGAGCACTGGACCGAGCCGCCCCCCCGCTTCACCGAGCCTTCCCTGATCAAGCAACTTGAAAAAGAGGGAGTGGGCCGCCCCAGCACCTACGCCTCGATCATGGATACGATCCAGCAGCGTGGCTATGTAGCCCTCAAGGGCAAGAGCCTGATCCCGACGGAGGTGGGGCGCCATGTGACCACCTTCCTGACTGCCCAATTTCCCGACCTGCTGGATATCGGCTTTACCCGCCAGATGGAAGAGGACCTGGACCGTGTGGCCGAAGGGCAGGTCGAGTGGACCACGCTGCTCGGTGGCTTTTACGCGCCCCTGGAAGAGCGCATCGCCGTGGCCCGCCGCGCCCCCGCTGGGCCAAGCCTGGCGGAGCGTTGCCCGGAATGCGGCGCGCCGATGGAGGAGCGCCACCACGCGAAGGGCAAATATCTGATTTGCCCCGCCTGCGGCCACCGACCCGGCGCGGCCAAACCCGTGGGCAAGGCGTGCCCCCAATGTGGCGCGGAGCTACTCGCGCGGCGCAGCAAGCATGGCCCCTTTCTCGGCTGTGCTGCCTACCCCACCTGCACCTATACCGAGCCGGCACCGGGCGCCGACAAGGGGCGCGGAAAGGGAAGGAGCAAATCGCCCCCCAAAGCCTCGACTAAAGCCGCCGACCCGACCTCACCCCCTCTGGCGCGGGCGACCCCTGCCCCAAGTGCGGCAAGGCGATGATCGTTAAAGAGGGGCGCTATGGGCCCTTCGTCGCGTGCCCCGGCTTCCCGGCGTGCAAGTACATCCACAAGGGTTGAGCGACTATGCCTGCGGGGGTCTAGCAGCTGGCGGTAGGGCATGTCTGGGAGCGGCCGCCTGGCGGACCGGGCTATCGGGCGGGAGGTTGGCCAGGCTGCGCGCCCTGGCGATGCCCTCCTCCAGGCCGCCGAGCTCGTCCACGAGGCCACGCGCGAGGGCCTGGCGGCCGGTCCAGACGCGACCACCGCCTACGGCGTCGGCTTCCTCGCGCGTCATGCGGCGGCTGGCGGCGACGCGGGCCAGGAAGAGGTCGTAGGTGCGCTCGATGCCGCGCCAGATCAGGGCGCGTTCCTCTTCGGTGAAGGGGCGCTCCAGGTCGTAGAGCGTCGCGTGCTGACCGCGGCTCAGCGTTTCCCGGCCAAGCTTCAGCTTGTCCAGCAGCCCGCCCACCACGGGCTTGAGGCTGAAGACGCCGATGGAGCCGGTGATGGTTCCCGGTTGGGCAACGATCCACTGCGCGGGGGTGGCTACATAGTAGCCGCCGGACGCGGCGACCGCGCCCATGACGGCCACCAACGGTTTGCGCGCGGCCAGTCGTTCCAGGGCAGCGGCCATCGCCTCCGAGGCCGCCGCAGAGCCGCCCGGTGAGTCAATGAAGAGCACCACGGCGGCCGCCTGCTCGTCGTCCAGCAGGGCGCGCGCGGCCTGCACCACGCTCAGGTCCCCCGCCTGCTCCTCCATGAAGAAGGGGATCGGGAGCGGTATCCGGAAGGGGGGGCGACGACTTTGACCGGGCATGATAGCCCCCTCGATGCGCAGGACAGCCACATAGCGCCCCGGTGGCGCAGGCGGGCGGCGCAGCAGCGACTTTTCCGCCTGTTCCCACATCGCCAGCCGGGCCGGCTTTGCGCCCGTGCCCAGGAACTCGGGCAGGGCCTCCTCGCTCAGCACGCCGTCCACTACCCCTGCTGCCAGCGCCTCCACATCGGTATAGGGCGCGCGGTCTACCAGGGCCCTTGCTTCGTCCATGCTGAGGCCCCGCCCCGCCGCAATCCCTTCCAGCAAGTCCTCGAAGGTGTCATCGAGCAGCCAGGTCATCATCTCACGCATTTCCGGCGTGCTGCTCGACTGCGTGAAGGTGTTGGGCGCGGACTTGTAGGGGGCGATTTGCACAGCATCCACCGCCACCCCGGCTTCCTCCAGCGTCTCCTTCAGGAATACCAGTTCCCGGGCCAGCCCTGTAGGCGCAACGGTGCCGCCGGGCAGCAGGAGGATCTGATCCGCCGCGCTCGCCAGGTAGTAGCTGCCCATATCGTAGCCGTGGGACCAGACCACCACACGCTTGCCCGCTGCGCGCAACGCGAGCAACTGCTCTCGCAAGGTTTGCAGGGAGGAGAGTGGCAAAAAGAGGGGGCGCAGGTGCAGCACCACGCCATGGACGCGGGGGTCGCTGGCGATGGTCTTGAAATGACGCGAGAGGTGGCGAAGGTTGCTGTCGTCGCCGGGGAGAAACTGTTGCCACCAGCGGGTGCGGGCGGGGGGTAGCTCCGGATACGCTCCTTCCAGCAGGAAAAGAACATAGTCGGGGGCCTCGCGGCGGCGGCGGCGCCAGTTGCCGGCGCGCCACAGCATACGACGGACTCCATACGCGGCATGGGTAGCCAGCGCTTTAGGGTTAGCCATCCTGTTTCCTTCTAAGGGGATTTACGGTTGCGGGGAAAGCGCCACGCGGATGAGCTCGCGCGCGATGGGAGCGGCCACATCGCCTCCCTGGCCAGAGTTTTCAACGATGACAGCCACGGCGATCTGCGGGTCCGTAGCGGGCGCGAAGGCTATAAACCAGGCGTGCGGCTCGGCCAGCCCGCCCAACTGCGCGGTGCCGGTCTTGCCACCTATAGCAATGCCCTCCGGCGCCCCTGCGCGTGCGAAGCCATCGGTCGCCGCGACAATCATCGTCTGCTGGACCTGCTCGGCCACGCCCGTGCTCAGCACCTGCTTCCAGGGGCGGGGCGTGTAGCTGACCAGCGTGTCGCCCATGCGGCTACGGATCGAATCCACCAGCCGCGGGCTCATGGCTACCCCATCGTTTGCCACCGCTGCCGCCACCAGCCCCATCTGCAGCGGCGTCACCAGGAGCTCGCCTTGCCCGTAGCCCGTGTTGGCGAGGCCGACGCGATCCAGCAGGAAGGCGTCGCGGCCCGCCGTGCTGGCGGCAGTCGGCAGGTCAAAGGGCGGCTCCTCCCCGAAGCCGAAGGCGGCTACCGTCTCGCGCATGCCCATCCGGCCCCAGCGCCAGCGCCAACTGCGCGAAGGCTACATTGCTGGAATACGCAAGCGCATGGGACAGATCGAATGGCGCGTTTTGCAGCGGCAGGTTGCTGCCCTCACGGATGGGAAAGCCCTCCACGATGAAGACCCCGCCTTCCACCGGCGGTTTGGGAAAAAGATCGTCCATCGTGGTTTTGTTCTGCGCCAGCGCGCCCGCCAGCGTCACCACCTTGAAGACCGAGCCGGGGGTATACACGCCCTGGGTGACGCGATTCAGCAGGGGTTGGGCGGGATCGTTGACGATCGCCTCGGCATTTTCAGTGTAGGTGTTGGGGTCGAAGGTGGGGCGGGAGGCGAGCGCCAGCACCGCGCCCGTCTTCACCTCTATTACGATGATCGCGCCGGTTCGATTCCCCAACTGCTCGTCGGCGCTCACCTGCACGCGTGGCTGGATCGTCGTCACCACATCGGCGCCCACGATGGGCTCGTGACGTAGTTCATCAAAAACGTGCAGCCCCTGCTGCCCGCGCCGGCCTGCCAACAAATCATCGTAGGCGCGCTCCAGCCCGCTCTTGCCATACAACAGCGTCCAGTGCCCGGTCACGGGGGCGAGCGGGGGATAAGGGTAATAGCGCAGGGCCTCCCCCTGATCGTCAAAGCGGGTTTCGGCCATCGGGCTGCCGTCGGCGGCCAGGATGCGCCCTCGATCCACGGACAACTCGCGCTGCATCTGGCGGCGAATGTCTAGCTCCTCGTACAGCCCGCCTGCTCGGACCACCCCCCAGTAGCCTGCCCCCGCGCTCACCAGGATGAAGCAGAGCATGATGAAGCCAGCAAGCCGAACAAAAGGTGCCGCAGGAATCTTGTAACGCATGGACGTCCCTATCCTTCCAGGCGCTCACGGCTGATGCGCAGCAGCATGCCGAGCAGGGCATAGCTTGTCATCAGGCTCGTGCCGCCGTAGGCAATAAAGGGGAGCGTGATCCCGGTCAGCGGCATCAGCTTGAGCGAGCCCGCCATGATGATCAACGCCTGAAGGCAGAGCAGGGCCGTCAGCCCGCCGGCCACCAACTGCTCGAAGCTGTCCGGGGCGCGCAGCGCGATCAGGAAGCCGCGCAGCAAAAAGAGCAGGTACAGGCCGATCACCCCCAGCACGCCCGCCAGCCCCCACTCTTCTGCAATGGCTACCAGGATAAAATCTGAATGGACGACCGGCACAAAATCGGGAAAGCCCATCCCCAGCCCCTGTCCGATCACCCCCCCATGCCCCACCGCCAGCAGTGCCTGGATGATCTGGAAGCCACCCGTGTCGGTGTGCGACCACGGATCAAGCCAGGTAGAAAAGCGAACGCCGACATAGCTAAACAGGTTGTACGCGGCGAAGGCACCCACCGCAAAAAAAGCAAGGCTGAGCATCACGTAGTCCAGCCGCTGCGTGGCCAGGTAGGCAAGCACGAGGAAGATAGCAAAGAACAGCAGTGCCGCGCCCAGGTCACGCTGGAGCACCAGCAGCATCATGGCGATGCCCCACATGCCCACCAGCGGGATGAACACCCACAGCCAACGCCGATCCTGGAAGGGCCGCGTCAGGCGCACGGTGCGAAACTTTTCGCGGTGAAAGTCCAGAAAGCCAGCCAGAAAGAGAACCAGCAGCAGCTTCAGCGGCTCCGAGGGCTGGACCCCGAAGCGCTCGGTCAAGTTCAGCTGCGCCACCCCCGGGCTGTCACCGCCGAACGAGAGCACCACCCCGAAGGTCAGCAGCAGGACCCCCGGCAGAATCAGGGTGTACCGGTAGCGCTCGGCATAGCGCGGGCCCTCGTTCCAGAGCACCAGTGCGGTGCAGACAAGCATCCCGATGCCCATCGAAACCGTCTGGCGCACCGTAAAGTTGCTTGCCAGCCGCTCGATAAAGACCAGCCCGATGCCGTTCATCATCGTGACAATTGGCAGCAGGGTCTGGTCCGCCTGGGGGGCGCGCCAGGAAAAGACCAGATGCATCAGCAGGGCGCCAGCCGCCAGCACCACAGCGGGCCAGTAGCGCTCCACCAGCAGCCCCTCGCTTAGCAATTGGAGCACGTAGAAGCCGACGCCGGTAAAGGCAAGCGGCAGGAGGAGCAGCAAAAATTCTCGCCAGCGCCAGGTGAACGAACGGGAATTGAGTTGGTGGGTCGTCATAGTTGCGCGGCGCCTGCGTCAGCGGGGAAAATACGGGTCTAGCAAGATGCCGAGCCGCGCGCGTGTTTCCGGCGGGAAGCGTGCGGGGTCGGTCATGATGGCGTCTTGCAGGCTGCTCCAGCAGGGGCTGTGCTTCCCCGCAAGCTTGGGCACCACGTTGCGGATTGCTTGTTTGGCATGACCCACGTTCTGAAAGAGGGTACGAATCACCTTATCGGCGGTGACAGGCTCCTCCGTCTCATGCCACACATCGTAGTCGGTGACATGCGCCATCACCGCATAGCTCAGTTCGGCCTCGCGGGCTAGCTGCGCTTCGGGCACCGCCGTCATCCCGATCAGGTCCATGCCCCAGCTACGGAACACCTTGGACTCGGTCTTGGTGGAAAAGCGCGGCCCCTCGATGATGATAAAGTCGCCGCCCCGATGCGCGGTCGCCTCCGTCTCGTGCACCGCCTCGAAGAGCGCCTCGGAAAGCACGGGGCAAAACGGGTCGGCGATGGACAGGTGCGCCACGATGCCATCCCCGAAAAACGTCAGGGGGCGCCCCACGGTCCTGTCGAAGAGGCCATCCGGAATCACGATGTGCCCTGGCGCGTACTGCTCCTGCAGGCTACCGCAGGCGCAGACGCCGATCACCCACTGGCAGCCAATCGCCTTGAGCGCGTAGATGTTGGCCCGGGTGGGCAGTTCCCCCGGCAGGATGCGATGGCCGCGGCCATGGCGGGGCAAAAATGCCACGCGCTCGCCTTCCAGCGTGCCGACCATGATCGTGTCGCTGGGTTTGCCGAAAGGGGTCTCGACATCCATTTCCTCGATGTCGCTCAGCCCCTCCATCTCGTACAGCCCGCTGCCGCCGATGATGCCGATGCGAATCGAACTCATAGGGATCCTTTGGTAGGGAGGGCGAATGAAGAGAGCGATTGTAGCTGAGGCAGGGGGATGGGGCAAGCATTTTGGCTTGTCGCCCTGTCTCTCTGTATAATGGCCCCATGGAGGAAAGAATCATGAATCGCACAGTTTGGGCGCGCCTGAGCGGCCCCGTGAAGGTAGGGCTGACCTTTTTTCTGGTAGCCGTGCTCCTTTCCGTCGTTGGAATCGTGCGCAACCCCGATACCCCGGCCACCGTGCAGACGATTTTGATTGCCACGACGATTTCTGGCCTCACCTGGGGGTTGATTGCCTGGGCCGTGGCGACAGCCATCCTCGACGTAGAAGAAGACCTTGACGAGCGGGATGGCGCTCCCCTTGAATAGCGGGGCCCCGCGCCGCGGCTTTTTGCAGGCGGGGGCGGTGGGGTTGGTGGCCGCCCTGCTGCTTTCCGTCGCCGTGTTTGTAGTCGCTGCCTACCTGCGCGGCCTGGCCCTGCTTGGGGAGGAGCGCCTAGGGACGCCCTGGGGCGCTCTGCTCTTCCTGCTCGCTCTGGGGCTGCTCGCTGTGATGGAGCTTCCCCTCGTGCTCTGGGTGCTGGTGCGGCTCGCGCGGCAGGGGGTGGCGGGGCCCACGTTAAACGCCCTCCACTTCGGGTACGTGCTGTTTCCTGCGCTGTATGGCGCGCTAGGCGCCCTGCTGACAGGCGAACGCTGGTGGCTGGCGGTGATGGCCCTGCTGGCGGGGGCGCGCCTGGTGACAAGCGCAGCCGCCATCCACCCCGAGCAGATGGCGGCGCGGACGGCATCCCCGCCCGCCCCTAACGCCACCCCAGTCCGCGCCCGCCCGGCAGCCAGCACCGTCCTTGGCCGCGTGCGCGGCTTTGTGCTGGATATGGATGGGGTGCTGTATCGCGGCAGCACCGTGCGCGAGGGCACGCTGCCCTTCATCACCTTCTTGAACGAGCAGGGTATCCCCTACGTCTGCCTGACCAACAATGCCTCGCGCACGAGCGAGATGTACCAGGCAAAGCTTGGATCAGTTGGGCATCCCCATTGACGCAACCCACGTGTTGGGCGCGGCGCAGGCCGCAGCGGAGTGGCTGGCGGAGCAGGCATCCCCCGGGGCGCGCGTGCTGCCCATCGGCGAGGCCGGCCTGCGGGAAGAGTTGGAGCGGCGCGGCTTCGTGCTGGTGGATCAGGCGCCTGCGGATTGGGTGGTCGCGGGGATAGACTTTGGGCTGACCTACGAGCGGCTCAAGCAGGCTGCCCTGGCGATCCGCCAACATGCCCGCTTTGTGGGCACCAACCCGGACACTACCTTCCCCAGCGAAGAGGGACTGGTGCCGGGGAATGGCGCCACCCTTGCCTATCTGCGTGCGGCGACGGGGGTCGAGCCGACGATCATCGGCAAACCGTCCCAACCGATGATGCACATTGCGCTGGAGCATCTGGGCCTGCCCGCCGCAGAGGTGGCGATGGTCGGGGACCGCCTGGACACCGACATCCTCGGCGGGCAACGGGTGGGCATGGTCACCGTGCTGCTGCGCGGGGGCGTCACCTCCGAGGCCGACCTGGCCGCCTCCCCGATCCGCCCCGATCGTGTCTGCGACGACCTGGGCGCCCTGCTGAGGGCGTTCCAGCAGGAGCGCGGCGGGACGTCAGGCGAAGCGGGCCAGGAACACCCCCAGTAGGTAGAGGATGAAGAGGGGCGCCATCACCACGAACATGTTCCAGGGGTCCGGGGTTGGCGTGAGCACGGCAGCCAGAATAGCCGTAATAAGAAAGGCCCAGCGGATGTTCTTGATCAGCATCCCATAGTTCACGATGCCGAGCTTGGCGAGGAAAAAGATCACCAGCGGGGTTTGAAAGCCAATCCCCAGCGAGAGCAGGAGGGTCGTCACGAAGGAGATGTACTCGCCCAGGCGGTACTGATTCTGCGCGAAGGAGTCGCCAAAATCCTGCAAGAAGCCGAGCGAGGCGCGCAGGGCTACAAAATAGGCGAACCCGACCCCAAGGATAAAGAAGAGGGTGCCGCCCGGCAGGAAAAAGAACAGATAGCGCTTCTCGCGGCGGGTCAGGGCGGGTAGCAGAAAGGCGATGAGCTGGTACAGGATCATCGGCATCGCTATGGTGATGCCGCCCACGAAGGCCACGCGGATCCACTGAATAATGGTGTCGGTCGGGCTCAGGGCCAGCGGCTTTAGCTTTAGCGGCGAGACGAGATACTGGAGCGCGCGATCCGCGAAGGGCATCGAGATGGCCATGCCCACCACGACGGACAGGGATGCCCAAACCAGCCGATTTCGCAGTTCCCGCAGGTGCTCGACGAGTGGTAGGGCAGCTCCTTCGTAGGGATTATCAGGCATTGTCATGCGGTGCCTCACTGTCTGAGGCGGGGGACAGGCTGGCGGATGCCTCCACGGCTGCCTGGACCGCCGTTTCGACGGACGGTGGCACGGAGTCGTCGCCCGTCACCCGCTCCTGGGCCGCCAGGGCGCGCGAGACCGGCTTGAAGGGCTGCTTCACAGCCTCCAGGTTGGCCCCCAGTTCCTGGCGCGCCTGCCGCAGCGGATCGCCCACCGACTTGAGCTCCTGCGACACATCGCGGAGCGGGCGCGTGCTGTCGTCCAATTCGCGGCGCGCCTCATTCACCGTATTGCGGAGTGGCTGGCTCTCGCTCATCAGCGTCCGCTGCACCTCGTCGGCCACGCCGCGCACCTGGGCAATCACGCGACCCGCCTGGCGCGCCATCTCCGGCAGTCGCTCGGGCCCGAAAACAAGAAGGGCGATGATGAAGATCATGAGCATCTCGCCCAACCCGATGTTGAAAAATTCCATAGTGTCCGCCTATGTGCGTCCCATTGCTGCAGCGTGCCTGCCCGTTGCAGGCGGCGCGCGATCGGTCAGGGGCTGTCTGGCCCGCCCCCTGTCTGAAGTTTGACGGTTCCGGCACGCCCCCAGATGTATGGAGCAGCCACAGCATCGTTTGCTGTTCCCCGTCCATTATGTTTCACAAAGCGATTGGCACAAAAAAGCGACCCCATCGGGTCGCTTTGGCAATCACAGAAGGGCCATCGCGTGCTGCCAGCCCCTCACTCCTGCGTGTCACTCAGGAATCCCTTGGCAAAGGTGCCAAGCGCCCCGTTCACGAAGCGGCGCGAGCTATCGCTGCCGAACAGCCGCGCCAGTTCCACTGCCTCGTTGATGGCCACGCGCAGCGGCGTGTCGGGCTGAAAGAGCAGTTCATAGATGGCCATGCGCAGGATGTTGCGATCTATCGGTGCCATCTGATCCACCGGCCACTCCGATGCGACCCTTTGGATGTGCGCATCCAGCACGTCCCGCTGCGCCTGCACGCCGAGCACCATCGCCCGCACGAATACCTCGCTCGCCTCGTCGGCCTCCGCCTCTTCCAGATGGGTATGCAGCACCACAGCGGCTTCGTGGTGGGCCACATCAATCTCGTATAAGGCTTGCAGGGCGAGCGAGCGGGCTGCACGGCGCGCCGCTTTGTCGGATTTAGCCACAGCGAACTTCTCGATTCTTCATAAGGTACACGACTGGTCGCAACTTTCGTGCCAGAAAGCTGACTTTGGGTCGCAGGCTAGAAGATCATGCCCCCGTCCACGTTCAGCACCTGCCCCGTAATAAACTCGGCTCCGTCGCTGGCGAGGAAAGCCACAGCCTTGGCAACGTCCTCCACGGTGCCAAGCCGACCCAGGGGCGTGAGCTGTACCGCCTGCGCGATGAGCGCTTCCGGGAGCTCTGCCGTCAAATCAGTGGGGATGAAACCGGGGGCTACGGCGTTGCAGGTGATGCCTCGCGAGCCTAGCTCTTTTGCCACGCTTTTTGTCAGGCCGATGAGCCCCGCCTTGGCGCTGGCGTAGTTGGCCTGACCTGCATTCCCGCTCACCCCCGCCACGCTCGTGATATTGATGATGCGCCCGTAGCGCGCCTTCATCATGGCACGCTGCGATGCCTTGATGACGTTGAACGCCCCCTTGAGGTTGGTGTCAATCACCAGCGTCCAATCCTCATCCTTCATGCGCATCATCAGGTTGTCCCGCGTGATGCCCGCGTTGTTTACCAGGATGTGTAGGCCGCCCAACTGCTGCGTCACCTCTTTGATCATGGCCTCGACCGCAGCGGCGTCGCGTACGTCTGCCTGGACGGCGATACTCTTGCGCCCCATCCCCTCAATGGCCTCGCTCACTGCCTGCGCCGCCGCCACATTGCCCTGATAATTCACCGCCACATCCGCGCCCAGCGTCGCCAACTGCAGCGCGATGGCGCGCCCGATCCCGCGTGATCCGCCCGTGACCAATGCCACCTTGCCGCTCAAATCAATCATGGTTGCTCCCTATCTCCTGCCAGGTGGCAATGTTTCGCCGCGTGGTATTACGTTCAATGCGCTTCACCAGACCCGTGAGCACCGTGCCGGCGCCGATCTCGACAAAGGTGCTCACCCCCTCACCAACCAGAAAGCGAATCGAGTCGGTCCAGCGCACGGAGCCAGTCAACTGAAGGATGAGCTCTTCCCGGATCGCCTCTGCCGTCCGAAGCGGTTGGGCGTTGACGTTGCCAATCACGGCAAATTGCGGGTTGAGCAGGGGGGTGGCGGCCACCAGGGCGGCGAATTCCTGCTGTGCGCTGGCCATGAGCGGGCTGTGCGCCGCGATGCTCACGTCGAGCCGGACGACCTTGCGCGCTCCCGCCGCCTGCGCGGCTCGGCTGGCACGCTCTACCGCCGCCTCGGCGCCGGAAATAACGACCTGCCCCGGGCAGTTGAAATTCGCTACCTGCACCGGCTCCCCCTCGCGGCTCGCCCCCGCGCAAAGCTCGGCCACGGTGGCATCTTCCAGTGCGATGAGGGCAGCCATGCCGCCGGGCGAGCGCTCGCCCGCTTCCTTCATCAGGCGCCCGCGCTCGCGGACCAGCCGCAGCCCTGCGTCAAAGGGAAGCGCCCCAGCCGCGGTGAGGGCGCTGTACTCGCCCAGGCTATGCCCTGCTGCCCACCCGGGCGGCTCCAGCCCTCCATCGGCCAGGGCCGCGCGCGCCAGGGCCACGCTGTGCACGTACAAAGCAGGCTGCGTGTTGACCGTCGCGTCAAGCGCCTCCTTCGGTCCCTCAGCCATCAGCCGCGACAGCGCAAAGCCGAGCAGGTCATCCGCCTCCTCCAGCGTTTGCCGCGCGGCGGCGGGGCCGTCCCACAGGTCGCGCCCCATGCCGACTTCTTGCGATCCTTGTCCTGGAAAGAGCCAGGCAACCTCGTGCGCCATCAGTCCTCCGCCCTTGTTGGTGTGAGGGAACTTTGCCCCGGCGCTACCTGCCGACGACAGGGCAACAAAAAACCGGAAGAGAAAACACTTCCGGTTTCAGGTGGTTACGCCCCAGTTACTTGCTGCTCTTGGCATCTTCCACGTTAAGATATGCCACGCCGCGGAAGGTGCCGCAGCTCGGGCAAACGATGTGGGAGAGCTTCGGCTCGTGACATTGCGGGCAGGACACCAGGTTCAACTTTTCCAGCGCCTGATGCGCGCGACGGCGATCCCGCCGGGAACGGCTCATCTTTTTCTTCGGTAATGCCATGGAAAACTCCTTTTAGTCCTACTCAGAAATTGTTTCGTCAGATGAATCGAGCAGGGCACGCAGCGCATTCCACCGTGGATCTATCACCTCGGTGGGGCAATCGCATGGGCCTTCATTCCAGTTTTGGCCACACTGGGGGCAAATGCCCTTGCACCCCTCGCGGCACGCTGGAATGGTGGGAAGCGCAAGCAAGAGCGCCTGCCGCGTCACCTCGCTCAAGTCAATGATGTGCTTCTCGTCAATCAGCGTCGCCTCGTCCGCCTCATCCGCCACAGGCAGATGGGCCCCCGTTACCAGGTCCGTCGTCGGGTGGAACTCTTCCTCCAACTCGAAAGAGAGTGGCAGGTCGAAAGGCTCCAGGCATCGGTTGCAGCTGACCTCGAGCACCGTGTCAAGCTGGCCCGTCACCAGGATCCCATGCGGAATCTTGGTGAACTTTATCTGGCCAGAAATGGGCTCCTGGATGACCAACTCCGGGTCCAAGTCTTCGACTTGCTCGGAGATTGTGTACTTGCGCGTGCCGCCCGTTGGCTCTTTGAGCAGCTGGGCTACATTGAACTGCATTAGAAAAGGTCTTTCGTGAACGCAGACGCAACGCTGCAACCGACTGACAGACAGAGGCCGCCCCGTGGGTGGGGGCGGCTCTCAGAACCATAAGGATTATACGGGTCCAGCCGTGGCTGTCAAAATTGGAGCGCCCTAGTGGTCGGAAGACGAGCGCACGGCTACCGGATCGTGCTCGTCCCCCTCCTCTTCTTCGTCTGACAGCTCGTCGGGCTCCTCGTCCTCTTCCTCCAGCATCATTCGCTGGGGGGCGGCGGGCTCGGGCGGCTGAAGGCGCGTTAGCCCATTGTCCACTTGGCGCAGGTAGACCTCCAACTCGTCGCGGATGCGGCCCAGCACGTCGGCGGCGTACTCGTCGGCCCCCTGACGGACACTTTCCGCTTCCTGCTCTGCTTCCTCAATGATCTGCTGGGCCCGCGAGCGCGCACGGCTCACTAGGTCGGTCTGCTCCACCATCTGCTCGGCGCGCTCGCGGGCCTGCGCCACCATGCGCTCTGCCTCCTCGCGGGCCTGCGCCACGATGCGATCCTTCTGCTGGACGATCTGCTGCGCCTGCCGAATCTCGTTGGGGATGGCAATATGCATCTGCTCAACGATGTCAATAAACGCATCCTCGTCAATTACCGCATTGGTAGTGAACGGCACGCGCCATCCCTGAGCGAGCACTTGCTCCAACCGCTCCACAAGGTACAAAATGTCGGCCATTCGACCCTCCATGCGAGTAGTCTAGTTATGTCTAAAAGGTAGAGCAGGTTACAACTTTGGTCAAGCGCCGCGGGTGGGGCTAGCCATTCTTCAGCGAGACCAGGTCCACCCGGGCGCGCCCGCTCTGACCCAGGTCAGACAGGCGCTCCGATAAGGCTTCCTTGACGTGCGGCGGGACAAAGCCGCTCACATCGCCGCCCAACAGCGCCACTTCTTTGACGATGCTGCTGCTCAGGTAGGTGTGCTCCACCGATGTCATCAGACAAACAAAGTCCACATCGGGCGCCAGACGCCGGTTCATCAGGGCCATCTGGAACTCGTGCTCAAAGTCGCTGACAACCCGTAGCCCGCGTACGATCACCCCCGCGCCTACCCGACGTGCGAACTCGACGGTCAACCCATCGTATTCTGCCACGCTGATGTTTGGCTGCTCTAGCAAGGAGCGCCGCACCAATTCCTGACGCTCGATAACATTGAACATCTCGTTCTTCGCTGGCCGCGCGTACACGGCCACCACCAACTCGTCGAACAAACGCGCGGCGCGGAGGGCGATGTCAATCTGCCCAAAGGTGACGGGATCGAAGGTGCCAGGGTAGATGGCTTTGGTCACAGAAAGCTCCGGGCCGTTGGAGGAGTATAGGGTGGGGCGGGACGCAGCCTGCTACTCGTCGTCCGGCGCTGCGTCAAACTCATAGATGGAAACGTTGGTGCGGCCATACTGGCGATCGCGAAGGCGAACAAGTGGCCCAATGCGCTCGTCCAGCACGGCGGGTCGCGGGTGCTCGAAGACGACGACGGTGCCGGGGCCCACCAGGCTGCTGTTTGCCACGGCCCGCGCGAGCCGCTCAAAATTTACAGCATCGTAGGGGGGGGTCACGCTGATCAAGTCGTAGGCCCCCACGTGGCCCAGCAGCGAGGGGCGGGCGATCACCTCCTCGGCTTTGCGACGATGGACGCGTCCCCGCGCCTCCAGACCCAACGATTCCAGGTTGGCCTGGATGGTGCGTGCGCTGACGGGGTTCAACTCGACAAAGTCGGCAAAGTCTGCCCCGCGGCTGAGCGCCTCCAACCCCACAGCGCCTGAGCCTGCGTACAGGTCAAGCGTGCGGCCGTGAAGCGCATTGAAGTGCCAGAGCATGTCGAACAGGGCCGCGCGCACCTTGTCCATCATGGGGCGCAGGTCCTGGCCGGGCGGCGATTGAATGAGCCGCCCCCCGTGGGAGCCGGAAATGATGCGTAACATGAGTATGTAGAAGAAGAGAGAGAGTATCAAGGGGGACTTGCCCCCGCACATCCTAGCACCGCCGCCACGTTGGTGCAACCCCGTGTGGCGCGTCAGCCCTCAGCCCTAAGACAGATCGCCCCGTTGATGCGCCCAGTAGCGCCGCGTGTGCTCCCGCAGCAAGCGATGCTGCGGCTGCTCCAACTGTGCGTCCTGCGCGATGATCTGCTTGGCTGCCTCACGGGCGCGGGCAAGGATAGCAGTGTCGCCCAGGCGTGCCATCTTCAGCATCGGCAGGCCGCTCTGCCGCGTGCCGAAAAAGTCGCCAGGGCCCCGCATGCGCAGGTCCTGCTCGGCCAGGGCGAAGCCGTCGCTGTTCTCGACCAGTGCATTCAAACGCTGCTCGCCATCGGCAGACAGCGGCTCCTCGGCCATGAGCAGGCAGAGCGAGCGCCAGGCCCCGCGCCCGATCCGCCCCCGAAACTGGTGAAGCTGTGCCAGCCCAAAGCGGTTCGCTCCCTCGATCAGCATCACGGTGGCGTTGGGGACATCAATCCCTACCTCCACCACCGCCGTCGAGACCAGGATCTGCGTCTCGTTGCGATAAAAGCGCGCCATCTCGCGCTCTTTTTCGTCCGGGCGCAGCCGCCCGTGCAGGAGCCCCACCTGAAATTCCGGGAACACCTCCTGCTGCAAAAAGCGATGCTCTTCCAGGGCGGCGCGCGCCTCCAGCTTTTCGCTTTCTTCCACCAGCGGGCAGATGACAAAGACCTGTCGCCCTTCCAGCACCTGGCGACGAATGTAGGTGTAGGCCCGCTCGCGCTGCTGCGGCGTGATGGCGCGGGTGACGATGGGCTGGCGGCCCGGGGGGAGCTCGTCGATCACGCTCAATTCAAGATCGCCGTAGAGGGTGAGGGCCAGCGAGCGGGGGATGGGGGTGGCGCTCATCACCAGCAGGTCGGGCGTCCCGTTCGGCGTGCGCGAGCGGAGGGCGCCGCGCTGCTTGACGCCAAAGCGATGCTGCTCGTCCACGATCATCAGCCCCAGGTTGGCAAACTCAACACTTTCCTGGATAAGAGCGTGCGTGCCCACCACCACATCTACCTCACCCGCCTCGATGGCCTCTCGGACCGCCTGCTTCTGGCTTGCCCCAAGCGAGCCGGTGAGCAGGGCCACCCGAATGTCGCGCCCGTCGAGGAGCGGGGCACCCTCCGGGTTCAAGAAGCGGGACAGCCCGTGAAAGTGCTGCTCGGCCAGAATTTCTGTAGGGGCCATCAGCGACCCCTGATACCCCGCCGAGACGGCGGCGAGCAGGGCGGCGGCGGCCACCACCGTTTTGCCCGAGCCCACATCCCCCTGCAGCAGGCGGCTCATGGCGCGCTCGCCCCCCAGGTCCGTCAAAATCTCGTCCAGGGCGCGCCGCTGCGCCGCCGTCAGCGCGAAGGGGAGCGTGGACAAAAAGCGCTCGATGGCGTCAGCGTCGAACGGGATGCGGTGGCCCGGCTGGGCACGCCACTCCTCACGCTGCTGAAGCATGCCCACCTGCAGGGTCAGCAGTTCATCGAAGGCAAGGCGACGTTTGGCAGCCTGCGCCCGCTCCAGGGTGGTGGCCTGATGCAGCCAGCGCAGGGCCGTCCCAAGGTCAACCAGATCCATCTGCTTGCGCAGGGCGGGGGGCAGCGGATCGGGCACCTTGCCCGCCACCCACTCTAGCGCGGCGGCGATGTCGCGCGCCAGCGCCTTCTCGCCGATCCCCTCGGTCAGGGGATAGATGGGCACCAGGCGACCGTTGGTCACCTCCTGCTCGTCAAGAATCTCGTGGCGTGGGCTGTTCAACTGGAGATGACCCAGGTACAGCTCGACCTTTCCGCTCAAGCGGATCATGGTGCCCGGACGAAGCTGATTGACGAGGAAGCGATTGCCAAACCAACGCGCCTGGATGCTCCCCAACCCATCACCGATCGTCGCCGTGACAACGATGGTGCCGCGCTGAGACTTGTATGCATTGATCTCCTGCACCACCCCCGCCAGGGTGACCTCGTCCCCAGCCGCCACGTCGGCTATGCCTTTCATGGTGGTGTAATCTTCATAGCGGACTGGCGCATGGTAGAGCAGGTCGCGCACCCTGTGGATGCCTAGCCGTTCCAACTTGCTAGCCTTCACGCTACCGATGCCCGGTATCTCTGTAACGGGGCGGTCCAGGGCGCGGTCCAGGCGCACGGCTTCTTCTGCGGCCTGGGGGGTGACCGGCTTGTCGCCTCGCGATTTGGAGGGGGCAGGGGCACGGTTCGGCTCGGCGGGGGCGCGTTGCGTGGCAGGCGCGCTGTCTCGCGAGGGCGGGGGGGTGGCAGGCGCACTGTCTCGCGAGGGCGGGGGGGTGGCAGGCGCTACAGGGGGCGGGGTGGGGCTTTCCCCGAAGCCGAGACGCTCGATCACAAAGCGGCTCTTCTCTCGGCGCTCGTCCGCCGAGAGGCTGCTGTAGCCTTGTAACCTCTCGGTTACCTCCTCCACGCGGCGGCGCTCGGCGGGGGCGGAGGCCTTGGCACGCGCCTCAGCCAGCCAGAAGGCAAGAAAGCCCTCCAAGCCACCGATGACCGCCGAATCGTCAAAATCGCGGCTCTGCTCGAGCCGTATCACCTTCACCAACTTTTCGTACAAGTCACGCATGAAGAGGGTCCAACTCTATTCTGGGTCGCATACGGGCAAGGGCGGCTATGGGGCAAAGGGCAAACCCATAGCGCCTCGCCCGCTGAAGTTGATTTGACTAACAAGATTATAGATGGCGTGGCTTGCCCTGCCAATGTGCAGAGGGCACAGGCTGTATGCAAAGGCAAAGGAGCGCGTCAGAGCTTTTCTTGCCGCCGGATGGTTTGAAGCAGGCCCGTGCATGCGTCGTCCAGCATCGCATACACCTCATCAAAGTTGCCGCTGTAGTAGGGGTCAGGCACGTCCAGGCTGCTCTCATCCTGCGTGTTGCTGGCAAACTCCAGCATCAGCCGAACGTCCTCCACATCCTCGAACCCCCACTGCTGCGCCATGCGGCGCACGTCGTTGTAATTCTCGACATCCATCACGATCAGGTAATCGGCGTTCTCGATGTCGTTCTCGTCTAACTGGCGTGCGACGATCCCCTCAAAAGGAATGTTGCGCCGCTGAAGCACGCGCGCCGTCCCGCGGTGCGGACGAGACCCAGCATGCCAGTCGCCCGTACCGGCGGAATCCACGCGAATTTTCTCGCTGAGCTGTGCCTGGGCAACCTTCTGGCGAAAGATGGCTTCGGCCATGGGCGAGCGGCAAATGTTGCCGAGGCAGATAAACAGAACAGTTACCATGATGAGGTTCCTTTTGTTCCAACCCGCGGACGCTCACGCACGCGGAAGGTTGGAGAGGCTGTGGGCCTGCAGCAGGAGCACCTCGTCGCGCCATATCTCGTGACGCCAGGCCAGACCGCCCTCGTGGGGGGCATGACCGCTGCGCAGGCTGAGAACGTTGTCCTTGAAGGCAGCCATCCGATAGTCTAGAAAGTGTCGGTGGAAGGTAGGCAGGGGAAGTCCCTGCGCCTGCATGGTGCGCCGTGCGCTTTCCTCTATCCAGTTTACATAATTTGCGTTGTTCACGTGCCCCTGTTCGTCCTCCTCGAAGAAGGATACGGTATAGGGGCTCTGGTGGAGCAGGTCGGCCTGAGGCCACTCGCGCGCAGGCAGCAGAAGCGCCGTGGGCGGGTGGAAGGCGGCGCGCACCTCATCCGGGATGCGCGTGGGTCGCTGGGTAACGAGGCTCAGCATCACCCACTGGGCTGTGGAACGAGCGAGCAACGTGCCATCGGCGCTCCGCGCCTCGTAGTCGCGGTAGGCGCGGGCGCGCTCCATCGAGGCAGGCCAGGTGGTGACCAGCACGTGCTCGTCAAAGCGGGGGCGGGCCAGGATCGCCACATCAATCTGGCGCAGAACCCAGGTGACCCCGATCTCCTGGTAGCGTACGAGGCCATAGCCCAACTCGGCTGAGTTGGCGAAGGCAGCCTCTTGAAACCAGTTAAGAAAAGAGGCAGTGCCCGCGCGCCCGTCGGGGCGAATCTCATAGCTTCGGACGCGGAGCGGCAGGGTAGTGTGGGGGGCAGGCATGGGATAGCTCCTGGGGCAGCGATGAGAGCATGGCCGCAATCATAGGGCAAAGCCTATGTTTTCCCCAAAAGCGCTCCTTGACGGCCTTCAGGCTGGTGGCTCACTATAATGCTCGTAACTGCCAACCCAAATATTCGCGCCGTTCATCCAACCCTTGCAGGGTTCACACCGTTGAAAATGTTGATCTGGCTTTACGCCTGGTATCGTCCCAATAGAGGGGAAGAGGCGGCGCAGATTGCGGACGAGTTCGTCTCGCTGCTCTTTCATGGTTTGACTCGTGCACCCTAACAGGGCGACCGCCCAGCGACCCCCTAAGCGCCAGTGCCCGAATGGAGCGTTGCATCATTGTGGGACGCTGACAGCCAATCGGCGCGGCTTTCTCCCGTAGCAACAGACCCTCACCCGCTACAATAGGGAAATTCTATAGCGTGCCTCACCAAACGTTGTGGGATAGCAACAGTGACAGAGGGGCACGGAGACGCTATTCTAAGGGCGTGAGTGGTTGATCGTGCTGCTTTGAGTGACAGGAAAACGTTGGGGTAGGCAGTATGCTTTAAGGGGGGCTGCTCTCTACCAAATCGTTTTCTTCACAACTCCGGCCCGGCACTCTCAGGCCCGCGACCACCTGAGATGCTCACCGAGCAGGAGTTCGTCACAAGTCATCCACCTTTTGTGAAAGGCCATCTCGTTACGAGATGGCCTTTTTCGTTGTCTGGCTCCGATCTCTACACCGACCCACCCCCTCTCGCACAGCGCCAAACAGCGGGGCCCTCGCCCATCCCCTGGACGAGGGCCCCGTTTGGGTTGGGTAGCCCTTGTGACAGCCCTTATGAAGTTGTAGGTTTCTCACAAGGGGCTACTTTTGGCGATCTTCCAGGTCGGTTATATGACGGCGGATTTCCTGTAACGAGCCGTTGTCCTCGCGTTGCCTTTGAAGGTGGGGCGGAATCCCTTTGTTTTTCTTCTCCTCCTTGGGTGATTTCCGCTTTTCCTTCTTTGCTCGATCTCGACTATGTGCCATAAAACACCTCCTTTGCGTTACGGGTTACAGTAAAGGTACCTCACCTTGGCTGGAATTTCAATAGCTTCGAACGAACTGGATTTAGCCCGCAAGGCGCCTGCCCGTCCAGGCGGCGGATGCCCCAACGCCCTCTTTTCCGCCCGCCGGTGAATAGGTAAAGACGCTCCCTTATGGTATACTTAGCCTATCTTGCTTCATTAGAACGAGTGAAGACAATAGCTCGATTTTACCCGGAATCAGAAGGACGCTGCGGATGGATACCCCCGATACTATAAACCCCTATGGCGCGGTGCAACGCATCAGCATCAACGAGGAGATGCGTGAGGCTTATCTGGATTACGCGATGAGCGTGATCGTGAGCCGTGCCCTCCCCGACGTGCGCGATGGGCTGAAACCGGTCCATCGGCGCATCTTGTACGCCATGTACGACATGGGGCTCCGGGCGGATCGTCCCTTCAAGAAGAGCGCGCGCATCGTGGGCGAGGTGCTGGGCAAATATCACCCCCATGGGGATACTGCCGTGTACGATGCGATGGTTCGTATGGCGCAAGCGTTCTCCATGCGTTACGAGCTGGTGGACGGGCAGGGCAACTTCGGCTCGGTGGATGGGGACAGCGCCGCTGCGATGCGCTATACCGAGGCGCGCCTTACCCATGACGCTATGGAATTGTTGATTGATATTGACAAAGAGACGGTTGACTTCAAAGATAACTTTGACGGCTCGATGCAGGAGCCCGAAGTGCTGCCCGCCCGCCTGCCCAACCTGCTGATCAACGGCGGTGGCGGCATCGCCGTTGGCATGGCAACCAACATCGCGCCCCACAACCTGGGCGAGGTGTGTGAGGCAGCCGCTTTCATGATTGACAATTGGGATAGGCTGGACGAGATTACAGTTGACGATTTGATGGAGTACATGAAGGGTCCGGACTTCCCTACGGGCGGCTACATCCTCGGCATGGAGGGGATCAAAAGCGCCTTTGCCACCGGTCGCGGGCGCGTGATCATGCGCGCCCGCAGCGTGATCGAGGAGATGCCCAAGGGGGATCGCTTCCGTATCGTCATTTCCGAGATTCCCTACCAGGTCAACAAGGCAAGTTTGATCGAAAAAATCGCCGAGTTGGTCCACGAGGGTCGCCTGGAAGGCATCAGCGACCTGCGCGACGAATCGGACCGCGACGGGCTACGCGTGGTCGTCGAGCTGAAGCGCAATGCCCATCCGGCAAAGGTGCGGAACCAGCTTTTCAAGTTCACCCAGCTCCAGGCGACCTTTGGCGTGAACATGTTGGCCCTGGTGGACAACAGCCCGCGCCTGTTGCCCCTCAAGCAGGTGCTTCGCTACTACATCGAGCATCGGCATGAAGTGATTCGTCGTCGCTCGGCCTACGAGCTGAAGAAGGCGCTCGCCCGTGCCCACATCTTGGAAGGGTTGCTCAAGGCGCTCGATCATTTGGATGCAGTGATCGAGACGATTCGTCAGTCCCCCAGCGCCGATGCGGCCCTCACCCGCCTGATGGAACGATTTGCGCTGTCCGAGGTGCAGTCGCGCGCCATTCTGGACATGCAGCTGCGCCGCCTGGCTGCGCTGGAGCGACAAAAGATCCTGGACGAATTCGCCGAGGTGGCGGGGCCATATCCAATATCTGGAAGATTTGCTGGCCCATCCCGCCAAAATTCACCTCTTGATCCGTAGCGATCTGTTGGATGTCAGCCAGCGCTTTGGGGACAAACGGCGAACCGAGATTTTGCCGGACAGCGACGGCTCGCTGAACGAAGAAGATTTGATTGCCAACATCCCGCTCTTCGTTACCGTTACGGAGCGTGGCTATGCCAAGCGCCTGCCTGCCGCCACCTATCGGGCCCAGGGGCGCGGGGGCAAGGGGGTGACGGGCATCAAGACCCGCGATGAAGACTCGGTGATGCATGCGTTCACCTGCCTGGCGCATGATGATCTGCTCTTTTTCACAAACAAGGGGAAGGTCTACCAACAGCGTGCCTTCGAGATTCCCGATGCCAGCCGCGTGGCGAAGGGGGTTCCGCTCATCAACATCATCCAGATTAATCCCGATGAGCGGGTCACGACAATCATCCCCGTGCGCGACTGGGAAAAGGCAGACTACTTTGTCATGCTCACCGAGCAGGGGCGCATCAAGCGCGTGGCGCTCGATCAATTTCAAAATGTCCGCACCTCCGGGCTGATTGCCATCAACCTGGATGAGGGCGATCACCTGCGCTGGGTAAAGATGACCCATGGCGACAACGATGTGTTGATCGTCACGGAGTTGGGGCAGGCGATCCGCTTCGGCGAGGATGATGTGCGCCCCATGGGGCGCACCGCCGCAGGGGTGATGGCCATCCGCCTGGAGGATGAGGATCGGGTGGCGGCGATGGATGTGTGCCGGAATGGCTGCGACCTGCTCGTGATCACCTCCAATGGCTACGGCAAGCGTACCCCCGTGGAAGAATACACGCGCCAAAATCGCTATGGCAAGGGCGTCCGTACCTTCTCGCGCGATGTGACCGTGACGGGGCAGATTGTCGAGGCCCGCATCGTGCAGATCGGCGATGAGATCACCCTTATCAGCGCAGAGGGGATGGTCATGCGCACCTCCGTCGAGAGCATCGCCCAGTATGGCCGCTCCACCCGGGGCGTGCGCGTGATGAACCTGAAAGGCAACGATCGCATCGTGAGCATGGCGCTCATGGATGAGATGACGCTCCGTTACACTTCTCACGCCACCGAGCCGGGCGCGGGGGAAGTGCAGGTCAATGGTGGGGCACCATCGCATACCCCCTTTAGCGGGGAGGCGGGGGAGGATGCCCTGCGGGGATCAAACGGTCACGCGCAGGCGTAAGCATTGCCAGCCGCTCCAAACACAGCGCCCCGCTCAGAACGAGCGGGGCGCTTTTTGCTTGGTGTTTGTTATGCGCCTGGCGCAGCCACGGCCTTAGGTATCCGGGGATGCGTAGGGGTCGGGCGTGGGCTCCGGCGCGGGGTAGCCTTCTGGCGAAGGGAGACTCTCTGGCGCGGGGTAGCCTTCCTGCGTCTCAGGGGTTGGGGCCGGTGCCGTGTCGGCGGGAACGGTGGGTGGCACGGGCGAAGGGTCGCTCTCGATAGAGTCGGGAGCGGGCGCTAGCCCCGTGGCCGTAGGAAGCGGGACAGGTGTGCTGGTCGGAGTGGAACCCCCGCCACAGGCGACCAACGTTGCGCCCAGCGCTACGAGCAGCACGACTATTGCGTATCTCAAACCAATCCTCCTGCTGTGATCCATCAGTTGCCCCCTGCGCCCGGCCCTACCAGAAAACGGGCCTGCCAGGGTTTGTACTCACTCCAGAACTCATCTCGCCCGATCTCGCTGCCGTTGGCATCGCGAACGATCCGCTCCAGTTTGATGATCGCGCCAGAATGTGCCCAGTCTACCTGCTTGACGACGCCCGGCGCAAGCGCCGGATCCGTCTCATACAGGTCTGGGCCGTGCGCTGTTTCTTCAACGACTGTCGAAACAATTTCCACCGTGCGGCCCGTCGGCGGCCCGTACAAGTTGATGGCGAGGGTGAGAGCGGCCGGGTCGTTTTCCACTTCCATCAGGTAATAATGGTCGGTATTGTTTCGGAAGCGAAAATCAACCCACGGCGAGAACACCGTCGCATCGTAGCCCAGGGCTGACCCGTTCTCGTAATAGGGCACCCGGTACGCATGAGCATGGCGCTCGATAATCTCGAATCCGGCTTCCATAGCGGCGCGGAACACCGTAGTGGAAACCTGGCAGACGCCGCCGCCCACGTCTACCTCGGTCTTGTTGCCGGAAATAATGTAGCCTTCCTCATACCCCGTGGCATCCACCACCCAGCCCAGATGATCGTTGAAGCTGAACTCGCCACCCGGCGGGATCACCACGCCGTTATACTGGCTTGCGGCCACCCCCACATTGACCACGCGCTCATACGCTGAGCCGGTATAGTCGCTGAAGCCACGCGCGGCTACCCCTGTAAGGTTGAACTTCGCGGCATCGGCCGTTGCCACGCGCGGGGGGATAGTCGTCGGCTGAAGGCGGATCTCGTGCGTACCCTCGCTAATGGCCTGCTCGATAAGGGCGACAGCCGCCGGCACATCCAGGCGCACCCCCTCCTGGCTTATGACGGTTGGCGTCAGGGTGCCGGTGGCAGGGTCAAAGTCAAAGCGCGCATCGCGCGGCTCGCGGGTGATAGCGGCGGCGATGGCCTCGATCTCGGCACGCAGCCCTTCCGGCTTGAGGCGCACGTCCCACGCCACCTGCCCGTTTTCCAGCGGGCGGCTAAAGGGGAATAGCATCCCGGCCAGCCGTACGCGATCAATCACCCACTGGCGGCGCGCCATGACAGGCGCGTAGCCCTCGCCTGCCACCTCCGGTAGCTCTACAAAGAAGAGAAGCGGCGCAGCGAGGAGTGCCTGCGCTTTGGCTGCGGTTTCCTCTGCCCCAACGATGTAGGGGGCTCGATCTACCACAACCAACTCGACCGTGCGCTCACCGGAGGCCAGGGCCGCTTCCATGCGGGCAAGGCTCGCGTCAAAATCAAGTTGGCGACCAGGGAGGGCCGGGGTTGCGCTCACGGACAAGCCCTGGATGTGCAGGACCGAATCCTGCGGGTCCTGCGCCACCTCGTTGGCGATGCGCGTCAGCAGGGCCTGAACGGCCACCGGGTCGCGGGTGTAAAGAGGTTGCACGCTCCCGTCGCCGCTCCCCCGCCACAGGGCAAAGCGCGCCAGCCATCGCTGTGCCAGGCTGCCGCTTCGTCCCAGCCGGAAAGCCTCCTGAACGGTTGCGGTGCTGTCCAGGTGGATGCCTAGCGCCTGCGGGTCGGCGGCCCAGTGCTCGCCTGCTGCTCGGACGATTAACCGCTCGTCATCGGTGACGGGCAGGCGATTGCTCAGTGCGTCCAGTGCTTCCGCAGGGGTCATGCCACCCAGGGCCAGTCCATTGGCATGCACGCCCTCGAAGATGCGTCCTGTATACGCTGTGTCATAGCGCCACCCGACGGCGCCCGCCAGGATCACGAGCCCCAGAAGCCAGCTTAGCAGCCAGGCAACCCAGCGCCTTTCTTCCCTGCGGGGCGGGGCCGCAGAGCGAAAGCGTACCGATTGAGTAGAATGTGCCACGCGCTAACTCCTTACTCTGGGTAGACGACCGCTTGATTATACAAGCAACCGTTTGCAAATATCAAACCCCACCTCAACCCACTCCCGCAGTGGCCCCAGTCTCGCCCAGCGCCGCATCGAGCGCTACCCACTCGGCAATCGTGAGCGACTGCGCACGGCGCGTCGGATCAATGGCTGCTGCGCCCAGTGCCTCGTTGATCTGCTCTGACGAATAGCGCGGGAGCCCGGCGTCCAGCGAATTTTTGAGTTGCTTGCGCTTCTGGCCAAAGCCTGCCTTGATGGTCGCCCAGAAGCGCGCGGGCTCCGCCACCCGATAGCGAGGCTCAGCGTAGGGGCGCACCCGCAGGATAGCGCTGTCTACCTTGGGCGCGGGGAAGAATGCCTCCGCCGGCACCGTGGCCACGATCTCCGGCTCGCCAAAAAATTGCACGCTGATGGCCAGCAAGCTCAGGTCGCCCGGCTTTGCCGTGATGCGTTGCGCCACCTCGCGCTGCACCAGAAGCACGATTAACTCTGGATGCCCATCGCTTTCCAGCAGGTGGCGCATCACGGCAGAGGTGATGTAATAGGGGATATTTGCCACGCATTTATAGCTTGCGGTGCCAGCCGCTGCGAGCAAGGCGGAAATGTCAGTTTGAAGGATGTCCTGGTGGAGCAGGCGAAAGTGGGGGTGGTGGCCGAAGCGGTCCTGCAACACGCCGATGAAGCCTCGGTCCAATTCTACCGAGATCACCTGGCGCACCACCGCTAAAAGCTGCTCGGTGAGTGGCCCCAGGCCAGGGCCGATTTCCAGCACGACGTCATCCGAGCGGAGCTCGGCGGCGGCGACGATGCGCTGTAGATGGGTGGCGTCCACCAGGAAGTTTTGCCCAAGCTGTGGGTTGGGTCGTAACCCATACTGCCTCAGGAGCGCCTTCATCTCGGAGAGTGTCATCAGGATTTCCCCTGCATCGGTTGGAAAGCGGTAGCCGATTAACAGAAAGGGGAACCCTGCAACCCAGGGTTCCCCTTTCTATTCAATCCTGCCCACGGTTGTCGCCCGCTGAGAGACTGCTCCAGCCGACCTCGACCAGGCACTCCTGAGGCACCCGAAAGAGTCCACTTATAGCTGCTTCCTCTCGGACCTGACTCGTTCGCAGTCTTCCGCCGCTCAGGACCCAATCGCTCTTGCTGAAGCAGCCTCTCTGCCGGCGCAACCGCGCGAGGCATCACACGAGCGGAGAGGGAGGGATTCGAACCCTCGGTCGGGGGTTACCCGACACGCGATTTCCAGTCGCGCCCGTTCGGCCACTCCGGCACCTCTCCCTATTGCAAGAGTATTATTATAGCGGATTGGCAATTCGGGTCAATTTTTCTTGCATCAACGCATCAACCAGGCAAAGGCGGCATTCCATTTGCCCGTTTTTGTTTGGCCGCATCCTGTTCCATACTAGCGGTTTCATTGACACTGTGGAAACTTCTTATAGAATGATGGCGTAGGCCCCCCATGCCAGGAGTGTTTGTGAACGACCATCCAATTCGTCAGTACCGCGCGCTTGTCTTTTTTTCCGACCTACTTGCTGCCCTTGCAGCCCTGCAAGGCTCCCTTTGGCTGGTTCAAGATTCACCTGCGGCTCAGGGAAGTGAGACGGTCGCACTGACTACCCCTATCTTTGCCTGTATCGCGATGGTCCTGGGAATCTGGAGCATGCGCGGCTATCAGCTTCATCGCATCTTCCGCGTGGCCGAAGAAGTGGCCATCTTGTTATTGGGAAGTTTGGTCGGATTAGGGTTGTTCGCTGGTTTCCTCTTCTTCACCGACCAGGGCGTTTCCCGCTTGATGGTCTTTTATGCAGCGCTCTTGACACCGATGTTTGCGCTGCTGCTGCGCGTGCTGTGGCGACAACTGTTCAAGTGGCGGCGGGCACCGCGCGTCCCCACCGCACGCGTCCTGATCGTCGGGGCTGGAACGCTGGGGCGGGAGGTAGGGGCCCAACTGCGCGGGCGCTCCTGGCTTGGCCTGGAACTCGTTGGGTATGTGGATGATTGCCCCAAAGAAGGACTCACGTTGGGGGCCCTGGCTGAAATGGAAAAGCTCTGCCTGCGCGAGCGGGTGGACGTGGTGATCGTGACCTTGCCGTTGGAGGAGCACGGCCAACTGGCTCGGCTGCTGGAGCGCATCCACGATCTGCCTGTCCAGGTCAAACTTCTTCCCGATCTTTATCCTTTTGCCTACCTGTACAGCCGCCTGGAAATGTTCGGCGGCATGCCCTTGATTGGCCTTTCCGAGCCCATCATCTCGCCCTGGCCCGCAGCGGTAAAGCGCTCGATGGACGTCGTCATCTCGATGGTAGGGCTGCTACTGTGCTTGCCTTTCATGATGTTTGTTGCCGTTGCCATCCGCGTCACCTCCCCGGGCCCCATCATCTTTAGCCATGATCGCGTGGGGGAGGGGGGCAAAATCTTCCGAATGTACAAGTTCCGCACGATGGTGAAAGATGCGGAGCAGTTGTTGCTGCAGCAGGCCGAGCACGACGAGAGTCTGCTCATCAAGCGCTCAAACGATCCGCGCATCACGCCCTTTGGTGCCTGGCTGCGCCGCTTTAGCCTGGATGAATTGCCGCAATTGTGGAACGTGCTGCGCGGCGATATGAGCATCGTTGGCCCGCGTCCCGAATTGCCCTACCTCGTTGAACGGTACGAGCCGTGGCAGCGACGGCGGCTGCTCGTCCCACAGGGCATGACAGGCTGGTGGCAGATCAATGGGCGCAGCGACAAGCCGATGCTCTATCATACCGAGGACGACCTGTACTATATCGGCAACTTCTCGCTTTTCCTGGATGTAGAAATTTTATGGAAAACCGTGTGGGTGGTCGTGCGCGGCAAGGGAGCGTATTGATGAGGCCGACTCGTATGGGTAGTACCCGCTTTCTTTTGCTCCTTGGATGGATGGCCGTGCTCCTGCTCAGCAGTGCGGCGCTTGCGGGCGCAAGCCGCGCGCAGCCGCCCGAATCGCTTGCCCCGGTGCGCTCGGCTACGGCTCGCGCCTTTCATCTGCCCTTTGTCCGTACCGCGCGCTGGCAGTCGCCTTTCGGGGTGGAATACGTCTCCTCTACTCCCCTCACCTCTGGCATCACGCTTTCCGAGATGGACGCGCTTGGCACGAGTTGGGTGCGGATGAATACGCGGGTATCGTGGCGCACCTTGCAACCTGTCGAGGGAGGGCCGATCCAGTGGGAGCGCGTGGCGGCCTTCGAGGAGGAATTGCGTGCGCTCCAGCGGATAGGGGCGACCCCACTGCCCATCATCTATGATTCGCCCACCTGGGCAACCATCAATGTGCCCTTTCCCACAGCATGTGGCGCTGTCCGCACCGATAAGCTCGATGACCTGGCACAGTTTGTGCGCGCCCTGGTGGCTCGCTACAAGGCTCCCGAGTTTAACGTCCATCATTGGGAACTGTGGAACGAGCCAGATATAGACCCAGCACTCGTGCGCCCTGACATGTTCTTCGGCTGCTGGGGGGACGCGCAAGACCCTTTTTATGGGGGACGCCATTACGGAGAGATGTTGAAGGTGGTTGGGCCAGCGATCAAGGCTGAGGACCCGACAGCAAAGGTGTGGCTTGGGGGGCTCCTCCTGTACACCTTTGACACCCACTGGACGAATGACCCCGGCAAGCCAGAAATGTTTTTGAAAGGGGTTTTGGAGTCAGGCGCTGCGCCCTACTTCGATGTGTTGGCTTACCACGCTTACGCGCCCTACTACACCGACGAGGTGATTGACCACGAGGTGGTCGGTATCTGGGAAACGTTGGGGGGGTTCATTGTGGGGAAGGCACGCTACCTGCGCGCGATGATGGCGGAGTACGGGGTGGACAAGCCCTTATTTGTGAATGAAGTGGCCCTGATGTGTTCCGAGTCGGTGAGCCTCTGCACGCCGCCCAGCTCCTTATTCTTCGAGGCGCAGGCCAATCACGCAGTCCGCGCTCTGGTGCGAGGGCTGAGCGAGGGGATAATGGGCTACACCTGGTTCACGGTTGACGGCCCTGCCTGGCGCTATACCAGCCTCTTGAACCGAACGGAGCGCAAGCCTGTCTTTTACGCCTACCAAACCCTCAACGATCAGCTACGCTATACCACCTACTCGCACCCCTTGGACTACGACGAGCGGGTGGAGGCCTACGCGTTCAATCGCAGGGGGGAGCAGGTCCAGGTCATCTGGGCACGTGCCAACGAGAGTGTGACCCTTACCTTGCCTGCCGCTGGCTTTTTGCGGGCCGTGGACCGTGTTGGCGCGCCCATCAGCCATGTCCCCGTCGGCTCCTCTTCCTTGCAGGTGACAGTGGGTTTCTCGCCCATCTATGTGATAAGGCAGGCAGAGGCAGCGACAACGCCGTAGGCTAACCAGTGTTAGCCCTCAGGTCCCTCGCCATCCGGGCGGATACGCTCGCGCAGGGCGGCGGCTGCCGACCACGCCGCCTCGCCGCCGCCGATCATCTGCGCCAACTCAGAGATACGCCCCGCCTCATCCATCAACGTGACGTGAGTGCGCGTGCGATCGCCCGTCACTTCCTTGCGGATGTGGAAGTGACGATCGCCGAAGGCAGCAAGTTGTGGGAGGTGCGTGATACAGAGCACCTGCCGGTTACTCGCCAGCCCGTGTAGCTTCGACCCGACGATGTGCCCCACGCGCCCGCCTACCCCCGTGTCAATCTCGTCGAAGATCAGCGTGGGCGTGTCATCGGCGTGGCCCAGGGCCGTCTTGATGGCGAGCATGATGCGCGATGCCTCCCCCCCGAGGCAATCCGCGCCAGCGGTTTCAGCCCCTCCCCCGGGTTGGGCGCTAGCAAGAACTCGATCTGATCGAGCCCCGTGCTGTCGAAAAGGAAGCGTCCGCCCTCCTCGTCCCCAGGGGGAGTATCCACCGGCGCGCCGTCGGCATGCGGCTCCCACTGGATGTCCACCTGGAAGCGCGCGCGCTCCATCCGCAGGTCGCCCAACTCCTGCTCGACGGTGGCCGCCATCCGGCCCGCCGCCGCCCGCCGCGCGGCGGAAAGCTCCCGCCCCTGGCGCCCTATCTGTTCCAGCAGCCGATTTTCCTGCTCGCGCAGCGTGGCGAGCCGCTCCTCCGCGCCGGCGATCTCTTGTAGCTCCGCCTGCGCGCGGTCGCGTTCGTCCAGGATGGCGGCGACGTTGTCCCCGTACTTACGCTTCAAATTGAAGATAAGCGTCAGGCGCCGCTCGATCTCCTCCAGGCGGTTGGGGTCATACTCGACCGAATCGCGGTAGCGGTCCAGCGTGCGCGCCAGATCATCCAGCAGGGCATGCGCCTGCTCCGCCACCTGCTGGACATCGGCCATTCCCTCATCCAGCCTGGCCAGGCCGCTCACAGCGCGCACCACCTGGGACGCCTGCACCACCAGCGGTGGCACCTCATCCCCGTCCCCCTCGGCCAGAAGGTTATACGCCTCCTCGGCCAACTGGGAGAGTTTTTCCGAGTTGCTGAGCAGGCGGCGCTCGCGGTTAAGCTCCTCCTCCTCGTCAGGTTCAAGCTGTGCCGCGTTAATCTCGTCTACAATGTACTGGAGCCGATCCAGCCGAAGGGCCAGTTCCCGCTCGCTGCCCGCCAGGCGGCGAATCGCCTCGCGCACGCGGCGCAACATCCCGACTCGCTCGGCAAAGTGGGAACGTTGCGGGAGCGTGCCTGCAAAGCGGTCGAGCATGTCTACGTGGCGGCGCGGGTTCATGAGCGAGAGGTGCTCGCTTTGGCCGTGGATGTCCACGAGCGGCGCGGCCACGGTGCGTAGCAGGGAAACAGGGACCGCGTGCCCGTTGATGCGGCACAGGTTGCGCCCGCTGGCATTGATCTCGCGGGTGATAATCAGAGGCTCGCCCGCCTCTCTCTCCTCCAGGAGACCCTGCTCGCGCAACGGTTGGAGCACCTGCGCCGCGCGCTCTTCGCTCAGCGCGAAGATTCCCTCCACCAGTGCGCGGCTGACACCGTGGCGTACAAACTCGCTTTGCGCGCGCCCGCCGAGCAGTAGCCCCACGGCGTCAATGATGATGGACTTGCCCGCCCCCGTTTCCCCCGTCATCACGTTGAAGCCGGGCTCCAGGACAAGGTGAACGTTATCTATGATGGCAAAATCTTGGATGCGAAGTTCGAGCAGCATAGGGTCTTCTATGGGGTCACCGGAACAGCGGGTTGTGCCGGGTTCATTGCAATTGGGAGATTACCGCAGGGCGGCAATGGCACCGGCGATGGCCGTGCCGAGATAGAGCAGCACGTGAAATTGCAGCCCGAAGCGAAGGATGCCCGCTGGCCCGCCGGTTGCAAAGAAGCTCAGCCCCGCCGCCGCCAGCAGCAGGCCCAGCAGCACGCCTGCGCCCGTCGCTATCTGGATGGGGCGGCCCCGTTTGCGCGGGACAACGCGTTGCACGACGCCGCTGATGGCGCCGCCCAGCGCCCCCCCGATAGGGATCCAGAAGAACCACCAGACAACCCCGCCAAACAGTAGCACCAGCAGCCCGATCACAGTCGAGATCGCCGTAGCCGCCAGCAGGGCCACCCCTGTCGTGCCGCTACCCACCTGATAGATGGGGGAGCGCGTCTGCCGGACGCACTCGCGGCAGCGCAGCCCTACCGGGTGGCGCACGGCACATTCGGTGCACATCGGGCGGCCACAGCGGTTGCAGCGCAGCATCGTCTCGCGCTCCGGGTGGACGGTGCAGAAGAGGGGCTCGTCCTCGGCGCGTGCTGCAAGATCGCCTTCTAACTTAGCGATGCGCTCCAGCGCAGCGGTAGCCTCGCGATTGCCCGGATCGAGGGTCAGCGCCTCTTCCAGAAACGCTTTTTTGTCAGCGCTCGTCTCGGCTACATCGGCGCGCCAGATCCACGCCTCAGGGTTCCCAGGCTCTATCTCGGTGACGCGCCGCAGCAGGCGCTGTGCTTCGGCCGTCTCGCCGGCACGGGCGGCGGCTATGCCTTCAATCAAAAGTTGGGAAGCAGTAGAATGGGAGCTCATGTATCACAACTCGCGATAATCGGAGACGGCGATAGATCGTTGCAACCTGGCTTGCAAGGTAGCATAAAAATAGTTGCGTGCCCCCAGGCGCACAAAGCGCGCCACGGCGTCGCTCTGCGTGACGTGGAGCTCATCGCCAGCCTCGTAAGGCAGGTTGATCTGCCCGTCCACCGTGACCACCGTGCTCTTCCGCGCCGAGGCGCGCAGGGTCACGTGGCTGCTGCTGGCAATGACAAAGCTGCGGGTGATTGCGAAATGGGGGGCGACGGGAATCGCTACGATCCCCTCGACATCCGGGCTCAGGATGGGTCCCCCTGCGCCCTGCGCGTAGGCGGTCGAGCCCGTGGGCGAGGCGAGGATCATGGCATCGGCCACGTAGCGGGCCACCTCGGCCCCGTCTATGGATAGCGCAAGGCGGATGGCGTGGGGACCATCGCCGCGCGCCAGGACGATATCGTTCAGCGCATCCCGCTCGGCGACAACTTCCCCGTTGCGCACCAGCCGCGCGCGCAGCAGTTTCCGCTCCTCCATCCAGTAGGACTCGTGTATCAGCACCTGGCGCAGTCCTTCCTGCGCCTGCTCCGGCTTAAGCTCTGCCAGAAACCCCAGGGCACCGTAATCCACAGTGAGCAGGGGCGGTGTGGCACGGCCCCCATCCCCGCAGGCACCCAGCGAGGCGCGGGCCACGCGGAGGATGGTGCCATCGCCTCCCAGGGTCACCAGCAGGCCGCAAAAGTCAGCCTGCTCGACGATCTCCTCGCGCGCCCATGCCGACTCGACCCACGCCTCGCACTCGCAGGCTCTTACGATTTGCACGAGTGCCTCAGCCATCTCCTGCGAGGCAGCCACCAGTGGATGATATAACAGGCCGACGCGCCGGATCATTGCCAACCTCCGGATCGGCGGGTGAGGGTAAAGAGCGCGCTCATGGAATTAAAAAGAGGGTCATGGTTATGCCTGTCGCGCCTTGAGCCAGGCGACCAACTCATCCAGGGCCACGCGGTGCTGTTCCCCGCTTGTCATCTCCTTGATCGAGAGGGAGGCCTGGGCAAGCTCCTGCTCGCCAAAGATCAATGTAAAGCGTGCCGGCGATTTGTCGGCGGCGCGCATCTGGGACTTGAACGAGCGCTTGCCCTGTGCGTAGGCCATCTCGGCGGGGATGCCAGCCGCGCGCAGGTCGTCCAGTGTACGGATGGCTGCCCGCTTCGTGTGCTCATCGAACCACACAGCAAAGACCTGCACCGTGCGAAGCGGCGGCGGCTGGATGCCCAATTCCTGCAGCACGAGCCGTGCCCGCTCGAATCCGAGGCCAAGCCCAATCCCAGGCGTTGGCTCGCCCCCCAGCAGCTCGATCAGGCCATCGTAGCGCCCCCCCCCGCACAGGGCATTGTTGGCCGTGTCCAGGGCGCCGCTCTGCACCTCGAAGACTGTCTTGGTGTAGTAGTCGAAGCCGCGAACCAGGAGCGGGTTCACGCGGTAGCGCCGGCCTAGCATGTCCAGGTAGCCCTGCAGGGTGGCGAAGTGCGAGCGGCACTCGTCACACAGATGATCCGCCAGCAGGGGAACATCCGCCAGCAGCACGCGCACCGCCGGGTCTTTGGTGTCGAGCACCCGCAGCGGATTTTTTTCCAGGCGCATCCTATCGGTCTCGCCCAAATGCTCGCGGCGTGCCTCCAGCCAGGGTACCAGCACCTCGCGAATGTAGGGGGGCCGACAAAGCGGGCAGCCTATCGAGTTGATCTCGAAGCGAAGCTCGTCCACGCCAAGGGTCTCGAAGATTTTAGCGGCGACGCTCATCACTTCCAGGTCAATCGCCGGATCGCTCTCCCCGATGGCCTCGAGCGAGATTTGGGTGTGCTGCCGATAGCGCCCCATGCCAGGCCGCTCGTAGCGCAACAGTGGCCCGATAGCGAAGAGCTTCACAGGCTGGGGCAGGTTGTGCATCCCATTTTCCACGTAGGCACGCACGATTCCCGCCGTGAACTCCGGACGGATGGTCAGATGCTCCTCACCCACCGTCGTGAAGGAGTACATTTCTTTTTCAACGATGTCGGTGCCGCTGCCGACGCCGCGGGCGAACACCTCGGTCGCCTCAACGATGGGTGTATCAATGGGCAAAAAGCCATAGCGTGCCGCGATCTCGCGCACCGTGGCGTCAATCCAGCGATAGGCGGGCTGCTGCTCTGGGGTCCAGTCTTGCATGCCCTTTGGGGCCTGATAGGTAAGTTTCATAAAGGGTCACCGCGCACGCGGTAGCAGGTCGAAGGCAGATGAAGGATAGATAGGGGTCCGTGAACGATCGCAGGGCGGGCCACGGCGCAGCGAGATTATAGCGCAGCCATGCTTCTCTGTCTATCAAATAGCCCAGTGCCGAAATGGCCCCTTACAATTGCAAATTCTGTCGCAGCTGGCTGGTATGATTAGTTTGAAACAGAGAGCCGAGTGGAAACTAGAGGAGAGTGTGCGATGAACCGCGATGATCTGATTGGACTGTGCAAGCAGGCGCCCAAGCTGGGGGCTGTGACGCATGAGGAATTTGTGGACTACATCACGGTGTTGGACCAGGTTCGACGCGTGAACGGTCAGTGGGAAAAGTCGGAGACTGCATACATGAACGTGGATGGCAAGGTGGCCATGGCGAACGAGGACCATCGCCGCCAGGGCAAGCAGCTCAACTTCGAGGACCCGGTGGTCCTGGTCGAGGACGAGCAGCAGCTGACCCTCATGGTCACCATCGTCTCGGAGGTGTACGGTCGGCGCCACGGGATCGCCACGTCGCGGAAGACGGGCGGCAGCCCCTATGAGGCTGCGCACCCCTGGGAAATCGCGGAAACCAGCGCCATTGGCCGCGCCCTCTCGACGATGGGATACGGCGTGCTGCCGGGCAGCGGCCTGGCCAGCGCCGACGATGTGAGCCGCGCCCGCGATGCTGAGCGCGCCCCTGCTGCGCCAGCCGAGACGCCGCGCCGTGGCTTTGCCCCGACATCGGCCACCCCGTCGCCGCGCCGCGGCCAGCGTGGGGTGAGCGCCTTCCAGCGCCAAAAGATCGAGGAGCTCTTTGGCGAGCTCTACCCCGATGAGGAGCCGGCATCCGGCGTGGATGCCCTGTTCCAGCGCGAGGTGGGGTACAACGTGGACAATGCCACCTATGACGAGGGACGCCAGATTACTGCCTTCCTGCTGCGGGAGAAGCGCAACCGCTTCGCCCCGTCACCTGACGCCGTAGCCAACTAACACAGATACCCTGGGCCGCCCCGACTGCGCGCGGTTGGGGCACCCCCGCCATAACTACCAGAAAGAGGGCCTTGTGCCCTCTTTTCTTTTTGCCAGGGTTTGGAGCCTGGCAGGGCTCAGCCTATAATTAGTTTGTGACACAAAATTTCTGATGGGGGACTGATGGCTATTCTGCTGCTGCTTGCCATCGTCATACTTTTGCCGCTAACCCTGCTGGCCGTCGTGCCAGTTAGCTTTGCGCTGACCCAGATGGGTAGCCTGCTCTCGTTGCCGGGCCACCTGCTGGCTGTGGCGTTGGACCCGCGCCGCCGCCGCAACCACGCCCTGGAGCACGCGACGGTGAATGTGCTGGAGCAGCGCTTTGGGGCACGCATCCCCCTGAGCGGTTTTGCCGAGTCGGATAGCTTCGTCCTGACCGGTCCAGCCAATCCGGAGGTGGTGCTGGCTGCCGCGCGCGAAGGGTTGGAGCGCCTCCAGGCAGGCGAGCGGCGGCTGGCGCTGCATCCTCGCTGCGCGACCGTGATCGTCAGCGGGCAGGCCATTGCCGTGGTAACCTTCATAGTCGTTCTGCTCTTCATGAAGGTGACAGCCGGCGGCGTGATCCTGGCGCTGTTGGCCGCGCTTTTCGCGGCGCGCGGGCTGGCGCGGCCCCTGGGCCTCTTTTTGGAGCGCGCCTTCACCACCACCACCGATGTCGCCGGGATGCATATTGATCGCCTCGATGCGGAACTGCCCAGCCAGCCTTTCGCCATCCTCCTGTCAGGCGGCCAGCCCACGCGCTTTCGCGTGTGGACGCACAGCGTGCAGGTTGAAAGCCCTATCACAGAGCAGAAGCGTTACCGCGCCTATTGAGAGCCCCTGCGGTGGGCCGCTCCTAGCGGCGCACCATCAGCCCCTTCAGGTACGCGCCTTCGGGAAAAGCGAGTCGTACGGGGTGGTCCTCTGCCTGCCAGAGCGGACGGAGAATTTGCGCCTCCACCCCCGCATCCAGGGCCGCCCCAAAGAGCACCTTTTGAAAAAGGTCAGGGCTCACCAGTCCGGAGCAGGAGAAGGTGAACAAGAGCCCCCCCGGGCTCAACAGGCGGAAGGCGTGCAGGTTGATATCTTTGTAGCCGCGACACGCCGAATCAACGTCACGCTGGCTGTGGGCGAACTTGGGCGGGTCCAGCACGATCAGATCAAAGGTTTGCCCCTCGCGCTCGAAGTGGCGCAGCAGGTCGAACACATCCCCCGCGATCCATTCGTGTGCATCGGGATCCAGACCATTCAGGCGAAAGTTGCGCTCGGCTAGCTCTAACGCAGGCAGGCTGCTGTCCACGCTGGTGACGTGGGTTGCCCCGCCAAATATCGAGTAGAGCGAGAAGCCTCCTGTGTAGGCAAAGCAGTTTAGCACCCGCTTCCCCGCCGCGTATGCCCCCACCAGCGCCCGATTGTCGCGTTGGTCCAGGTAGAAGCCCGTCTTGTGCCCCGTTTTTACCTCTACCTCAAAGCGCACGGTGTTTTCGACAATTTCGATAGTGTCTGGCGGTGGCTCCCCTGCCAGCAAGCCCGCGTGCTGCGCCAGCCCCTCCAATTTCCGCACCGGCTCGTCCGAGCGCTCCCAGATGCCCCGCGCGCCAGTCGCGTCGAGCAGCATGGCCGCCAGTTCCTCCTTTCGCTCCTCGATGCCCCGCGTCAGCGCCTGGAGCACCAGCCACTCGTCGTAGCGATCCACCACCAGCCCGGGTAGCCCATCGCTTTCTGCGTTGATCAGCCGCACCGCGTTCGTATAGCCACGCTCGAGGAGCGGGGCCCGCAGCCCCACGGAGCGCTCGATCTGTGCCTGCCACCACGCGTCGTCCGGCGGTTCCTGTCCCCAGCGTAGCAGCCTCACCCGAATCTGCGAGGCGGGGTTGAAGTAGCCCCAGGCCACTAGCTCCCCGCTCGCAGCCCGCACCGCCACCACCTCCCCTGGCTTTCCCGTCGCTTCCGCAATCGCGTTGGAAAAGAGCCACGGATGACGATTGTGCACGACGCGCTCGCGCCCCGGCTTCAGCCGCACCTCGCCCCTGCCCGCCTCTGAAAGTCTTGCCATTTTTGCTTCTCCTCGCTACGCTACGCGCTATGGGTTGTGGGAGGGGTATTTTATCCCCAACGCCACTATCCGACATGGGTGAAACCGTACGGGACGACTCAGCAGCGAGGAGTGTAGCATGGATGAGCACATGGATGCGGCGACGGCGGCAAAGGTCCACCAGGCGCAGCATTATCGCGGGCAGCCGCCGGAAGTGCCGCTTGGTTATCGTGGCACGCTGGGCGACCTGCTCGAGGAGCGCACCGCCGCCCTGCCCGACAAAGAGTTTTTGATCTTCTACGATGAGAGCGACCGCGCCACGCGCTACACCTACACTGCCTTTCGCAGCGAGGTGCATCGCGCGGCGCGCTTCATGGCGGAGGCGTTGGGGCTGCGGCGCGGCGACCGCATCGCGAACGTGGCCCATAACCACGCGGACACTGTCGTGCTCTACTTTGCAGCGTGGCTGCTGGGGCTGACGGTGGTGCCCGTGAACGTGGGGGAGGAGGAGGCGCGCGTGTGCTTCATCCTTGACAATGCCGAGTGCCGGGCAGCGTTTGTACGCGCAGAATACGTGGCACGCGTGGCGGCGCTCCGCGATCAGGCACCCCTGCTGCGCTGGGTTGTTCAGGTGGACGGGGAAGCCCAGGAGGGGGCAGATCGTCACTTTGCCAGCGAGGGCGCGCGCTATGAGGGACCGTTCGTGCCGCCGGAGCCCGTTTCCCCCGAGTCAGGAAGCCTTGATCGTCTACACCTCTGGCACAACGGGTGCCCCGAAGGGGGTGCTGCTGAGCCATTACAACCTGCTGGTGGACGCGCAGGGCATCGCATCCTGGCATGGCCTGGATGCCTCGCAGCGGCTGATGTGCGTGCTGCCCATCCACCACGTCAACGGCACCCTGGTGACGCTGATCATGCCGATGCTCATAGGCGGGTCCACGGTGTTGAATCGCGCGTTTAGCCCACGTTGGTTCTGGGGGCGCGTGCAGGAGGAGGGGGTGCAGGTGATCAGCGTGGTGCCCACATTGCTCGCCTTCCTGCTGGCGTGGGAGCAGCAGCACAACGATTTCAAGTCGTACGATCTGTCACGCTTCCGCCATTTTATCTGCGGGGCAGGCCCGCTCACCGTACAGTTGGGCCAGGCCTTCGAGGAGACCTTCCACCTGCGCATCATGCATGGCTACGGCCTCTCGGAGACCACCTGCTATTCCTGCTTCCTTCCAATTGATCTGAGCGAATCCGAGCACGCGCACTGGATGCGCGACTTCGGCTATCCGTCCATCGGCGTGCCCATCGAACCCAACGAGATGGCGATTCACGATGCCGAGGGCCACCCTTTGCCCGCTGGCCCGGAGCACAAGGGGGAGATCGTCGTGCGCGGCCACAACGTGATGCAGGGCTATTTTCGCCGCCCGCGATGCCAACCAGAGCACCTTCGAGCATGGGTGGTTCCGCTCCGGCGACGAGGGATTCTTTGTGGAGGACGAACGCGGGCGGCCCTTCTTCTTTATCACGGGTCGCTTGAAAGAGTTGATCATCCGGGGAGGGGTGAATTATTCTCCCTTCGAGATTGATGAGGCCCTTACTTCGTTGCCCGGCGTGAAGGTCGGGCTGGCTGTCGGCTTTCCCAACACGTACTATGGCGAGGAGGTGGGCGCCTACGTCGTGCTGGACGAGGGGAGCGAGCTCGACGCGGACAGTATCCTGCGCCTGGCGCGCCAAAAACTGCCCTTCAGCAAAAGCCCTAAAGTGGTAGTGATTGGCGAGCATATCCCCGTCACAAGCACGGGTAAATACCAACGCCTCAAACTGGCTCCCCTCTTTGCAGAATACGAGCAGGTCCAGTTCCGCGAGTAGCAATCGGTCAGGGTCTCAGGGTCGTTCAAGCCTCCAGCCGGAAGCGTGCGAGAACACGCTCCGGCTGGTTGTTTTACCGTCGAGATTCTGCGTCTGCATGCCTTATCCCTGTTTCCCATAAAAGTCTCATTAATTTCTTGTCAAGCGCACATCTTTCTCTCACCTTTCTCATCCTAGTCTGATGATACAGTAGGTACAACCGTTTCCCAGGCCGTTGCAACGATTGCCACCGACCATGAGCTTGGTTAGTCAATAGAACTGCACGAATTATACATTTAATCAACAACTGGGTTGCATTTGTCAAGTAAGCATGTTACACTACGGCGGAAAGCGAGCTAACCGCTCCAAAGCCTACCCTATGCAGGAGGAACCAACAGGCAACCCAGGCACCTTGGTGAACGTAGACCAATTTGGAACGATTTTTCATCCCGTAACGTCTTTCCCTACAACCCCTCATCCTGATACAACATCCCTGACTGCGACAAATGCTGTCGCGGCGGTACGCTAAAATACAACGAGTCTGGAAGAGATGGCCCAGACCCACAAAACCTGATCCGTTCGCTTTCCAGCGAACCACCCTTACGGATTGAGGTGCGGGATGAACGATTTGATCAGCCGGGCAGGGAAGGTCGTCGGGTTGCTTTGGGTATTTCTCGTTGGACTGTCGCTGCTGGCGTGCAGCCAGGTCGAGGCACACGGTGAGGAGCGCCCGCTCCTGCCCACCCCCGTCGCCCTGCCGACCGTTGTGCCGCAGGTCATGCAGTTGGTTGCTCCGGAGGGCAAGGTAGATTTCCGCGATGTTCCTTGTGGGAGCGTCGTGCGCTTCACCGGAAATGCGGGGACGCAGGTCCGCGTGGTGGAGCGGGTGGAGGCATGCGGCGTCACTTGGTACCGTGCCGTGCTGGTGGAGGGCAATGGCGAGGGGTGGGTGCCGGCCTCGGCCCTGGTTGACCCGACGAGCGGTGGCCCAACGTTTGGTAGTTTCCGCTGGAGTGCTGGGACGGTTGCCCGCCCGCTCGCCAACGGTGCGCCGCTTTCCTACCGCGACGGTGGCCTCTGGATTCTCTGGGATTACACGGGGCTACGGGTGGGCGATATGGTGGAGGTCGTGCTGCTGGTAAATGGCGAGCGCTACAGCAGTGCGCCCCGCGCCTGGTCCGGCCCGGCGTCGGGCCATCACCTGCTCAACGTGCTGACGTTGCAGCCGCGCTCCGAGGCAGGGGAGTGGATGCTCTGGTTTTTTGTCAACGGCGAATATGTGGGGCAGGCCAGTGCGACGGTGCGCTAGCCGGACTGGGGAACGAACGAAAAGGGGCCGCGCCACGCGCGGCCCCTTTTTGTTTGCCTTGCCGCGCGGCTGGAATGCCTCGTCCTTTCCTTAACTGCTTGCCCTATCTCTCAACCCTGGCCATAATCGCATCGAGGTTGACCCATGACAACGGCCCGTGCCAAGGGAAACAACATCCCCGCGCTCGGATGACACAGGTATGAAGAAAAATTGGTTTAAATATGGCGTCGTCGTCGTGAGCGTGACCGGGGTCCTGACCTCAGTAAGCATCGTTGTAACGGAGATGTATCTTGAGCCTAGCGCCGGAGCCGATGTTGCGCCGTCACCGACGGCAGAGGCAGTCGGTACGGGCGGGGCTGATTTTCTGAAGGGGGTTCCCTTGCTCCTAGTTGCCCCGGAGGGGCGGCTGGACCTGTTCGGTGGGCCGGGCGGTCAAGTCATTGGCTCGCTGGACCATGGCACCCTGGTGCGCATCGTAGAGGTGCGCATGGTTGGTGAGACGCAATGGTTTCTGGTAGAAGTGGAAGGGGGAAAGGGGCGCGGTTGGCTGCCAACCGAGGGGCTGACCATCGAGATGGCGCCAGCGATCAGCTTCGATCACTTTGTCTTTTGCACCGGCGACGCGGCAGGGCCTGGCTTCCTGTGCGGTCGGGAGCTACCGCTCGCGACGGAGGCCCTCTGGCTTCGCTGGAGCTTTCAGGGTCTGAGGGAGGGCGATGAGCTCCAACGGGTGCTGGTGATGGAGAGCGAACGCTTTCAAAGCCCCCCACAGCGCTGGGATGGCCCCGCTTCGGGCGAGCAACTCGTCAACCTGATGGCGGACCACGAGCTACCCAAAAAGCCAGGCGTCTGGGTAGTCGAATTTTTTGTCAACGGCAAGGTTGTTGGCGAAACAAGCGTTTGGCTCCGTTAGGGAACTTGCGTCCGCAAAGGGTGGCTTCTGGCAGCTTTGCCCGTCGGCTCAGGGCCACTACACTCAACCGACTCACCACTCATCAAGCGAGTCAACCGTCAAGGGGTCACCACGGATATAGACTATGAATGCAGAAATTGTTAGCATCGGGACAGAACTGTTGCTGGGGCAGATCGTGGACACCAATGCTGCGTGGATCGCGCAGCAACTGGCGGTGGAGGGGGTCAACCTGTTCCGAAAGCAGACGGTGGGGGACAACCGGGAGCGGGCGGCCAATACGATCCGCGAGGCCCTGGAGCGGGTGGATGTCGTGCTGACGACGGGCGGCCTTGGGCCGACGGTGGATGACATCACGCGCGAGGCCATCGCCGACGCGGTGGGGCGCCCCCTCGTGCGGGATCCGGAGTTGGTAGCACGCGTCGAGGCTATCTTTGCGCGCTGGGGTCGCCCGGCGGGAGCGAACAACCTCCGGCAGGCTGACCTGCCACAGGGGGCGCGGGCCATCCCGAACCCTGTGGGCACCGCGCCGGGGCTCCTGGTCGAGCTACCGGAGGGCAAGGCGATCCTTGCTATGCCGGGCGTACCGCGCGAGATGAAGCAGATGATGACGGAGCAGGTGATCCCTTTCCTGCGCGCGCGCGGCACGGGCGCAACGATTCGCATCAAGGTGCTTCGCACGGCAGGGATGGGCGAGAGCCTGGTGGACGAGCGGATAGCTGATTTGGAACTGCTTGAAAATCCGACGGTTGGGCTGGCGGCGCATACGGGGCGCGTGGACATCCGCATCAGTGCCCGCGCCGCCACCGCGCAGGAGGCCGACGTGCTGATCGAGTCAGTCGCGCAGAAGGTGCGCCGCCGCCTGGGCGACACCATCTTTGGCGAGGATGCGGACACCCTGGAGGGGGTGGTGGCCCGCCTGCTCGACGAGCGCCAGGAGACAGTAGCTGTCTTCGAGACACAGACGGCGGGCGCCATAGCCGAGGCACTGCGTGCTGCCGGCGCGCCCGTCGTGGCGAGCGAGGTGGGCACAGCCAGTGCCCTGCCCGACGAAGAGACAGCGAAGGCGCGCGCCCTGCTCTTCGCCGCGGAGCACTGCGCGGCATGGGGCATCGCCATCTTCTCGACCGAGGGAGAGAGCGCCTACAGCGACAGCCCCGGCCAGAGCCTGCTCGTCGTCGCGGGCAAAAGCGATGCAGTCGTCCAACCCTACTCCCAGGTAGGGAAGGACGATCTGTCGCGCGAGTGGCTTCTGGCACGGGCGCTGGAGTTGTTGCGGCGCGAGATGCGCACCCAATAACCTGCCTACTTACCGCGCACGGCGGCGCTACCGAAGCGCCGCCACCCCACTAGCCCCAGCACAGCAACCAGGAGGCCTAACAGGAGGACCGCGCCGATAGCCTCTTGTTGGGCGGCGATTGTACCGACCGCCAGTGCTGTTGAGGGGGTTCCACAGCCGCACTCACCGGACCGTACAGCATCGTGTCACCACTGAAACTGACACTTTCCAACCAGTAATAATACGTAGTGCCCGTCTCGACCGCCTCGTCCAACCACTCGTGAGCTCGCGCCCAGCCCGCTGCCAGGCGCATGCGAGGGGATCAACTCCTCGTTCAGCAGGCTAGCGTCCCCCCACATCCATCGTGGTGGCGCGCCGCAGGTTGAAGCCCAGGTTGTCTATCTCGCTCACCGTCTCCCATGTCACGCGGATGGCGGTGCCCTCCTGCTGCGCTTCGAAGCTGGCGGGCAAGCGTCACTGCCAGGGGTGCCCCAACCCCAGGCGCCAGCATGCCGCCGCGCAGGGTCAGCCCCGCCGCCTGCCTGTGTCGGACCCGTCTCCGCCTGCCCAATCACCCCGTACAGGAGCAGGCCACCCCCGCTACTGGTCCCGCCCCCGCCGCTCGCGCGCCCCCGGCACCAACGTCAGAAGCCCACCCTGCCCACGCAGCAGACACGGCCAGCAGTAGTGCGAGTGCCGCCAGAATACCCCCGACAGAGTAGCGTCTCATCGCGACGACCTTTCTGGGGCCGGGCCGCACGTGACGGGGGCCAGGTTCTGGTCATAGGTGTCAGAAACAGGTGGCGCTATAACCTGGACCAATCAACTGGGTATTGGCTACCTTGGTGCTCGAAAATCCAGATACACTGACGTCCTCGGCCCATCAAGACGCAGTCGCGGATCGTGGAAGCCGCACCCGTGAAGAGTTTGCGTCGGTTACGCCGATGCTGGAGGTTCCACCCATGAGCGGATACCGTTGCACTGTCCAGGGTTGGGGTAGACCCCTTATTATTGAACACCCCGTAGGTGAATGTTCCGCCACTGGCCGTTGCTGTCATATTGGTCATCAGGGGCGATAAGGCATTCACGTTCGCCACGCCGTAGTTGAACGAGCCATCATAGGCTGTAGCTGTCATATGGAGGACAGAGTATGAGGAAGCGCCACTGTTGTAAACAGCAATGGCGGCTACCTTGCCTGTCCCATCGCTTTCCACCGTCAGATGGCGTACCGCTGCATCGTTCGCCCCGATGAGCGTTTGCGCTACCGCTTCCCTCTGTCGCCAGTTGGCTGCCACCCGTCCAGCGTAGGATGGTTATGGATTCACCCGCCCCCCTCCAGGGCCACCCATGGCTTGAGCGTCACCTGCTCCACGTACACGCCGGGCGCGATTCGTACCAGATAGGGTTACGTAGCACTGGCATCCGTGATGCTGTCCAACGCTGCCTGCACGCTCGCGAAGTCCCCGCCGCTTTGCGCAACTTCCACTACCTGCTGGAGAGCGGGGCGTCCAGAGCGTAGGGGGTTGGCGTCAGGGGTTGGCGTGGGGTCAAGGTGGTATAGCCACCAACGCTGGCCGGGGCGTGCTTCGATTTCCAGCCAGCGAGCCTCTCCATTAAAGGCAGCCTCGCCAAAATCCAACTGTACGGTGAACAAGCCATTCACTACACTCGTCGCTTCCAGGGTCACAGTGCTCGGGGGTCCCTACCATCGCGCCAGCCATCGCCGCATCATACAGCGTGAACTGTAGGTCATGAGCTTCCTTCAGCAGGCTCATCTGCCGCCTCCAGATCAGCCCTGGTAGGTGAACGCGCTACCCGCTGAAGCCATCATCTCCGTGGGGGCGCTTGCAGTACCGTTCTGCTGGGGGCGCAATGTTTGCTGAAGGGGATGCCCCGCCACCGACTGAAACAGTAGCCATGCGATCAGTGCTATGCCTAGAGAAGAAATGGTGGCTGCAGGATGGGCCGCATGTTATCTTCCTTTCGTACGTCTTCTCAGGAGAGGGGCACTATGTATCGCACCGATCTTGAGTAGATGGGACAGCTATTAATCCGACTCGCAATATGCCAGATTGTCTATTTTATAATAATAACTCATGTTACGCAGTAGGTGGGACAAGGAGTAAAATATAGGACAGGAGGCGCCGCTGAACAGTCCGCTCTTAGACCTATACTCCGATTACTTACTGAGTTCCTTCTCCGCGACGACCGCCACAGGCTTTGCGAGGCTGATGGACGGTAGCTTGAGCCATGACCAAGTCAGTCGCATGCTCAACAGTGAGCGACTCGATAGCAAAGCATGGTGGTTGATGGTCAAACCGCATGTCCGCGCCATGCAAGACGAAACGGGGGTGATCACGATCGACGATAGCATCCTTGAGAAACCGTATACCGACGAAAACGAACTGGTGTGTTGGCATTACGACCATTCGAAAGGACGCACGGTCAAAGGCATCAACTTTGTGACGGCGTTATACACCGTGGCGAGATTATACCAGTAAGCTTTCGCCTGGTCAGCAAGACTGAATCGTACACAGACAAGGACAACAAAGCGAAACGGCGCAGTCCTGTCAGTAAGAATGACCACTACCGCGCCATGCTGGCGCAAGCGTTCCAGAATCAGATTCCCTTCCGCTATGTCCTCAATGACCTGTGGTTCGCCTCAGCCGAGAATATGCGCTACGTCAAACTCGACTTGGGCAAAGAGTTCATTATGGCGCTCAAAGCCAACCGTAACGTGGCGCTCTCGTTAGCCGACAAACACAATGGTCATTATCAGCGGCTCGACCAACTCGATCTGCCCGAAGCTACCCCAACTGAGATTTATCTTGCGCAGGTGCCCTTTGCCTTACACCTGCTGCGCCAGGTCTTCACAAACGCAGACGGCTCGACGGGGGTACGCTATCTGGTGACGAGTGACTTGACCCTGCATGCCGACCAACTTCTCACGATCTACCAGAAACGGTGGAAAGTGGAAATAGTCTTTACGCAAATGACAAAAGCGCGTCTCCTCGCCTTTGAGGCTGGTAGGGATAACGTAACGAACTTCAACCTGGCCATCATCAACAATGACAGCATCAATCAGGAGTTCGACCAATTGACGGCGCTGCGTAAAGGTGAGTTGGTGCAGCGTGGTATGTGTGCGTTGGCAAAAATCCTGAATACCGATGGCCAATTGGGCCACATCAAGCTGTTTTTGCACCTGGACCTCCAGTTGGCGCAGTTGGTGCGCCAAGCCCGTCTGGGTCTGAGCCAGTTCCTGCCGTTTGCGCTCAAACTCTGGGCGGCCAATGACCTCGGCCAGAAAGACTTCCAACAGCCGGGCTTGCTGCCGGTCGAGGTGAGCCAGCGCCGCCTGAAGAGTTTTGCGGCGCGCTTGGAGCGCTTGGGGCAACCATTCGCCAGCTTGCGCCCGTTCCAATTCATGCGTAATGAGAGTTGGCTCCGTCAGAACTTCGGCACAGGTAGTGCCAGACGACCTGATCGAGCTGGGTGGCTGGAACATAGCGCGCCCGACAGCGTTGACCGTGGGCCGCCCGTAAGGTGTCGGTTCGCCCGCGGCATACATAATAGGTATAGTTCTCATGGAGGGTGCGCCCCGTGCAGGCTAATTGGCACTGGGCGCGGCTAACCAAGCCGCGCAGCAAGTAGTCATAAGTGTGATTGTTGCGGCGCGCCATTTGTTTGTTCTGCGCCAGACGGAGTTGGGCCGCCTCAAAGGTTTCCTGACTAATAATCGCGGGGGACGATGATGGCAATCCATTCTTCTTCGGGCGCGGGTTGATGACTATCGCCCGCGCCAATGAGCTTTAAAGCACTTTTGCGCTGGCGGGCGGGGGCCGGATGCGTGCGACCACTGTAGGCGGTGCCCGCATAAGCGCTGGACTGGAGTATGCCGCGCACCGAGGCAACATTCCACCGGACGCCCCCCGTCGGGGTGGGAATATGCTGGTCGCTGAGTTGCTTGGCGACCCAGTAGAGCGAGACGGGCTGCTGCGGGTCGGTATGCCAGGCGAACATCTGCTTGACAGCTTCGGCTTTCACTAGATCTAGCTGCACACGGTTGGCATCGCGCGGGCGTTCCGGGTCCAGCAGGTAGCCATAGGGTGCTTTGGTCCAGGGTAGCATCGTGCCACTCCGTAATTTGGCTTGCCGTCCACGCCGCATCCGTTCGGCGATGAGGTTGCGTTCGTACTCGGCCACGGCACCACGAATTTGGAGCAGCAGTTGATCATGTGGGTCATCACTCATGGCGCGCTCCAGAAACTCGACCTGACAGCCGAGGTTGTGCAATTCGTCCAGGAGTAACACCTGATGAACATACTTACGCGCCAGCCGATCCGGGGCCGTAATCAGCACGCAGTCAAAGGCCGCCATGCGGGGGGCGTCGCGCAGACGTTCCAAAATTGGCCGATGAGCTACGCACCACTATACCCATCGTCACGATAGGTGTGTTCCTCCCTCCAGTGCCAGTCGGGTTGGTCCGCCAAGTGAGTTTTCAGCCGTTCAATTTGCTGCTCGATCGTGTGGCTCTGCTGTTGACGGCTGGTTGAGACACGCACATATAAGGCAACTTTCATCTGCTTCCTCCGTGTGCGGGGCTGGATCGAGCGCGGGTTGCGTTGGCAGCGCTGGCATCCAGCCCACAATGAGTTGATAGGCACTCGTCCAGCGGCGTTGACCGTCTGGACGAGCCATGAGGCTACGACTGACTTTCCATACCTGGGTCATCTTGACTCCTGAGTAGCTCGTCGCACGCCCAGGAGTTTGCCTCATCCCTACCCTCATCGTTACGCAAGCGCAACGGTCGGCACCACCAACTCAACGCTAGTTCTGCACGTCGGGTTAGGCAGAATTTGTCATTTGTGATTATGCCATTGAAGAGTATCATCGTTCGCTCAAACAGAATGTTGCGGCTTGCAAATCGCCAACCCGCACCCCCACCACACAGACCAATCACTTCGTCGCCGCCCTGTGGGCCTTTACCAAACTCGAGTTGTTAAAGTCCCGTACCAAGAAGAATCATTATGCCCTGAAGACCCACTTGTATCTCTCGGCGCTCCAGCAAGCCTTTCACACCCTTCGTGACCTCGAACCGGTACGCCTTGCCAACCCCGCTGCGTAACATGAGATAATGACTATTTAGCTGCTATACAAGCCCCCTGACGACATGTGGACCTGTATTGTTAGAATTGAGCTCGATCAGCAAAATGGCGACTCGGGGCCTCCCTTGAGTCCCTTGACGAGGGCCGCGAACGGGACGCCCCTTGCGTCGTTTCCATATCGGAATCAGCACTTTTGCGACGGTGGAACGGCGCACAGATCACCCCATGCTAAATTTCAACTGATCAGCGACCCATGATTGCAAGAGCGAAGGGAATGAAGCGTAGTGGGTGGCTGATAGCCATCCTCCTGATGATAGCCAGCGCAGTGCCTGCTGCGGCACAGGGCACCCTGGCCCCCATCGAGACGTTGACCCTCTCGCTGTTGCCTCACTACGATGACCCTCGCTTGCTCATCTTTTACGAGGCGGTGCTGGAGTCGCCGGGGGAGGTGGCGTTGGGGGTGCCGCCAGGGGTGGAGTTGCATGCCGCAGCTTACCGAGATGCGGATGGCACGCTGAAAAACGTCGAGGCACGTTGGGAAACGACGAGTGAGGGGCGACTGCTGCGCTTTACCTCGCCCACCAGCGAGGCACGCCTGGAGTTGTACCAGGATGTGATTCCGCCGGGGCCGGAGCGCTTCGTGGATTTTACGCTGCCCGCCCAGCCAGCCCCCATCGGCATGCTGCGCTGGCGCGCCGAGTTTCCGCCCGACGCGAGCGACATCCGCAGCGCCCCGACCATGACCCTCAGCGGCGAGAGCCACCTTGGCTTGCTCGTCTATGAGCGCAGCGCTGGGCCGCTCCTGGCCAACAGCGCCGCCACGCAAAGCATCGAGTGGGTGCGCGACAGCGATGTGCCCGTACTGATCGTGCCGACCCCCGTTGCCGAATCGGCCCCCACGCTTTCCACCCCGCGCCCCGCCGTCTATCTGGTAGGCGCAGGCATCTTTCTGGTGGGCTTGCTGTTGGTGGTGGATGGCGTGCGAAGGCAACGGCGCGCACCCGTAATCCTACGCGTCCAGCATCGAGGGATGAGGCACTTCACACGATGCGGTTGCGCAGGGTGCCGAGGCGCTCGATTTCCAACTCTACAAGATCCCCGGGCTGGAGCCAGCCGCCATCCGCCTCCGCCCCTAGCTCAAGGAGGCACCCCGTCCCGACAGTGCCGGAGCCGATCACATCGCCGGGAAAAAGCGTTACGTCCTGGCTGGCGCGGGCGATCATCTCGCCGAAGCTAAAGTAGATCGTCTGCCAGTTTCCCCGCGATAGCTCGATCCCATTGCGCCGCGCCATCATCGTCAGTGCATAGCCCTTGCCTGCGCGGCGGTCCGCTAGCTCGTCTGGCGTGACGAGCCAGGGGCCCAGCGAGGTGGCAAAGTATAGACGATGT